>NZ_SOZE01000058.1 GCF_004519315.1 Mucilaginibacter psychrotolerans | reverse complement strand
AAGTTATACCCCGAACTCAACTTGATGGAGGAGAAACTCTCTGTCGGCATCTTAGTGCCAGGGGGGATCCCTCCTTAGCATCAAAATTGATAAATCTTTCAAAAAAACAAACATATAAGGGTCGACGCCCGCGTAGTGCGGGCCGTCGGGGTGAGTCAAATATGCAAGTGATAGGTTACGACTCAAAGCTTTCCGCTTTAAGCTTTCTCAGTTCCTAACAGTCTTCTGCTGTCCGGCCATACCGGCTTCTATTTGCTGCTTGCGGCAGCTTTCTGTTAAGGCTACGGCTATTAAAATGGCGGCGGCTATATATATCTTTTTCATGGCGATAGATGTTTAGTACAGGTATGACGTATTTGCATGCGCTCTGTTACAATTACATCGGCATAAAAACGAATAATTATATTTATTTGATATAAGTTTGCCCTCCTTTTTGCAACTTTACTTTTATGGCAATAGCATACCGGCACCAGATAGATGATGATACAGAGTTTGCCCTCTGGCGTATCGAAGAAGGAGCCGACGAATTATACAGCCAGCTGCAGTTGGATGAGCACGAAAAAGCCTTCACCAAACAGCTGAGCAAAAGCAAGCGTTACCTGCACTGGCTGGGCACCCGCGTACTGCTCCGCAAAATGCTGCGCACCGAGGAATATATCGATTGCAAGGTGGATAGCCATGGCAAACCTTACCTGGTTACGCTACCCTACCATATATCGTTAAGCCATTCCTTCGATTATGCTGCTGTGATGATCAGCAAGACCAGTCCCGTAGGTATCGATATAGAACAGATCAAAGAAAAGGTGGAGCGTATTGCCAACAGGTTTATGAGCGCGGATGAACTGGCCTTCATCCGCGAGCAGAATAAAATCGACCAGCTATACGTATGCTGGTGCGCCAAAGAGGCCGTTTACAAATGCTACGGGCAAAAGGAGGTATCCTTTTTGGATAATATCAAGCTGCAGCCATTTGCGTTCGAAGGGCATGGTGTAGTAGATGCCAAACTAAAAAAAGGCGCTTTAGATAGAGCCTACGAGGTGAATTACATCAAATACGAAGATTACATGATAGGCTACGTGAAGGAGCAAGCGTGATGAAGAACAAAAAAGTAATACTACAGGATTGGGGCCTTACCGACTATAAAACAGCCTGGGAAAGGCAGGAAAAGCTGTTTGCCGAAACTGTGGCCCTGAAGACCGAGATACGCAACCGTGCGCAATTAGTATCCGCAGGCGATGAGCCTGTAGAAGAAATCCTCACCCCAAACTATCTCGTTTTTTGCCAGCACCCGCACGTGTACACCTTGGGTAAAAGCGGCAAAGCAGAACATCTTTTACTGGATGAGGAAGGCCTAAAGGAAAAAAATGCCGTTTATTACCCCATAAACCGCGGCGGCGATATTACTTACCATGGTCCCGGCCAGATAGTAAGCTACCCAATACTCGACCTCGATAATTTTTTTACCGATATACACCTGTACCTGCGTACGCTGGAAGAGGCGGTTATCCTCACCCTTGCCGATTATGGCCTTACCGCCGGTCGTTACCCGGGCTATACCGGCGTTTGGTTTGATGCCGATAACGATAAGGCCCGCAAGATATGCGCCATGGGCGTGCGCTGCAGCCGCTGGGTTACCATGCACGGCCTGGCCATGAACGTAAACACCAACCTCGATTACTTCAAGAACATCGTCCCATGCGGTATAGATGATAAGGCCGTAACCAGTATGCAGCAGGAACTGGGGCACGAAGTTGACTTAAATGCAGTTCAAAAAATCCTTACCGGGCATATTTCCGTATTGTTTGGTATGGAGGTAATATGAAACACTTATTAGCAGCGATATTGATAACAGGCGCCTTTTTTGGTTGCAACAAACAAATACAAGCACCCGTGACATATAATAACAGCAACCCACCCACGCCGCCCGTTGTGGCAACAGATAACCTTACTTACCTGGCGCTGGGCGATAGCTATACCATTGGCGAAGCTGTGAATGCTACCCAATCTTATCCATACCAGCTGGCTGCGCAATTGACGCAGGCAGGGCACATTACCGCGAACCCAACCATCGTCGCCCGTACCGGGTGGACTACCGACGAGTTAATCAACGCCATTAACGCCAGCGGCACAGCAGGCAAAAAATACAGTATCGTAACGCTACTCATTGGTGTAAACAACCAATACCGTGGCTACAGCAAAGCGGTGTATCGCAGCGAGTTCGCGAAGCTTTTAAGTACCGCTATCGATTACGCCAATGGCGATAAAGCCCACGTGTTCGTTATTTCCATACCCAATTGGGGCCTGACGCCTTTCGCAAGCGGTTACGACAGAAAGACCATAGGCGACGATGTGGAACAATTCAACCTCATCAATAAAGACGAAACCAACAAACAAGGCGTAGCCTGGGTAGATATCGGCCCGGCATATAGCAAAACGTCCACAGATGCTACGCTTACAGCAGGTGATGGCTTACACCCCGCTGCCGGGATGTACAGCCTGTGGGTACAGGCATTGGCACCTGTGGTGCTGAGTAATTTGAAATAACCCTTGCGTAGAGACGCAATATTTTGCGTCTTAGTCACCCTCTTTGCGGAGCAGAGGGTCAACCAGCGAAGCGGAGTCGGGGTGAGTTAAATAGCCACGATGAAACGTCTCTACTCCCCGTTAATTCTCCATAATTGTTAGTTAATTGTGCAGAACAATAGTTTGCCCGCCCCGGCGATTTGTGGTAATTTTGACCCCTCAATGCCAGCCCATGATATTGTCAGATAAACGCATCCTCGAAGAAATAGAAAAAGGTACCATCATCATAGAACCCTTTGACCGCGACTGCCTGGGCACCAACTCCTACGATGTGCACCTGGGCAAACACCTGGCTGCCTACAAAGACCGCGTGCTGGATGCCAAATTACATAACGAGATAACCGGTTTCGAGATACCCAAAGACGGCTTCGTGCTGCAGCCCAATACCCTCTACCTGGGCGTAACCGTTGAGTACACCGAAACGCACCAGCATGTGCCCTTCCTGGAGGGAAAATCGAGCACGGGGCGTTTGGGAATAGATATACATGCCACCGCAGGCAAAGGCGACGTAGGCTTCTGTAACACCTGGACACTGGAGATCTCCTGCGCGCAACCCGTTAAAATTTACGCCGGTATGCCTATCGGTCAGCTGATTTATTTTGTGGTAGAGGGCGAGATAGAAACCCTTTACAATACCAAAAGCAACGCTAAATACAACAAGCCCACTACCCGGCCGGTAGAAAGCATGATGTGGAAGAACAAGTTTTAACGTATATTGGTTTATGTATAAGTATTGCAGCCAATTAGCGTTGTAATATCGTACGTTTACTAAATAGGTTATGGCATTTAAAAAGTTTTTTCCAGGCGTATTATTGGTTGCTTGCGCAGCCGCTATTTTGGGTTTTGTGGCAATAGATGATCCCATCGGCAAAATACAGCAACAACTGGCCAAATGGGCCGATACCAACCCCGTAGAAAAAGCGTACCTGCATTTAGATAAACCCTATTACGCCGCCGGAGACGATATTTGGTTTAAAGCATATGTTACCAGCGATAGTTACCACGAGTTAACTACCCTTAGCGGCGTACTCAACGTAGACCTCACAGATGCTACCGGCACCATAAAGCAATCCCTTAAACTCCAACTGGACAAAGGCACCGCCGCAGGCGATTTTGCCCTGCCCGATACCCTGCACGCCGGGGTTTATCACCTCCGCGCTTACACCAATTACATGCGCAACGCAGGGAGCGAATATTTTTTCGATACGGAAATCAGCATCATCAATACCATCAGCAATGCCAATACGGTAACTACAGGTAAAAGCATCCCGGCTAAAGCTGTACCGTCGGGCGCAATAGTTGCCAACCCATCACTGCAGTTTTTCCCGGAGGGTGGCTCGATGATCGTAGGTCTCGATTGCAACATGGCCTTTAAGGCAATAGGTCCCACTGGCCTAGGCCTTGATGTTAGCGGCATAGTAAGCAACAACCAGGGCAAACAGGTGGCCACGTTCAAAAGCGGTCATTTAGGCATGGGGGTATTCCGTTTTGTGCCGATGCCAAGCGAAACTTATACCGCTGCCATAACTTATGCCGACGGAACGAAAGCCACAGTCAGCCTTCCGCACGCATCAGAAACAGGTTACGCGCTCGCTATTACCGATGCAGATGCGCAAAACCTTTCCGTAAAAATTACCACCGCAAGGGCAACCATGCAGCAATACCCCAACCGCGTGTTAAGCCTGGTAGGGCAAAGCGCGGGCAAGGTTTATTATGCAGGCAGAAGCACGCCGGGCAGCCGCGAGTTTACAGCCATCGTCCCCAAAAGCAAATTCCCGGCGGGGATAGTACAGTTCACGCTCTTTACAGATTCCGGCGAACCACTAAACGAACGCCTCGTATTTATCAACCGCCCGCAGTTGAAATTAAGCCTTGCCGCCGATAAGCTCACATCTGCCCCGCAACAAAAGGTGAAACTAAATTTAAACGCGCTCAGCGGTGATAAGCCTGCGCTGGGTAGTTTCTCGGTATCGGTTATCGACGAGAGCCGGGTACCGGTAAATGAAGATAGCGAGAATAATATCCTCGCCAGCCTGCTGCTCACATCGGATTTGAAGGGCTATATCGAAAAACCCGCCTATTATTTCAATCACCCGGGAGATAAAGCCCGCACCGATTTGGATGTATTGATGCTTACGCAAGGCTACCGCCGCTTTGAGTGGAAGTCCATTATGCAGGACAAGTTTGCACCGGTAGCCTTCCAGCCGGAGACTGCTTTGCAGGTATCGGGCACCATTACCACGCCGGGCGGTAAGCCTGTAGCCAATGCCAAAGTGCAACTGATAGATATCGATAACGCCACTTACCAGATAGACACCCTTACCGATGCGCACGGGCGCTTCGCGTTCACGGGCCTGGCCTTTGAAGATAGCATCCGCCTCATTATACAGGCCCGTACAGAAAAGAACAAACGCGACGTGGTTATCACCTTCGATTCCATCGCTCCTCCTGCTACCATAGCCGGGCATGCTGCGCCTATCCTGGTAAGCATCAGCGATAGCTTATCCGTTTACGCTACCAGTAGCAAACAACTTTACGATATGCAGCGGCGCTATGGCGTGGGCAACCATGTAATTTCCCTGCGCGAGGTAATCATCCGCGAGAAAAAGATAGCACTCAAGCATTCGGCCAACTTGAACGGGCCCGGCAATGCCGATCAGGTATTACTGGCGAAAGATTTGCGCAACTATGGCTGCGCCTTTTTGAGCGATTGCCTGCAGGGGCGCTTGCTGGGTGTTATATTCCGCAACGGTATCCCCTACTCCACGCGGGGTTTCGGGCCTATGCAGGTAATTCTGGATGGTATGTATGTAGACGGCAGCTTCCTCAACAGCATCAATTACAATGATATTGCCGCTATTGAAGTATTGCGCAGCGGCTTTTCTACCAGCATTTACGGTGGCAGGGCGGCCAATGGCGTAATCGTTATCACCACCAAGCGCGGCGACGAAAACGACAATACCTACGACGGACCGGTAGCTGGCCGTGGCATCAAACCCTATTACCCTAAAGGCTATCTAAAAGCACGTACGTTTTATTCACCACAGTACGACCAGCCGAAAGTAAACAAGCAACTGGCCGACCTCCGCAGCACCATCTATTGGAACCCCTTTGTGATTACAGATGCCCAAGGCAAGGCCTCCTTTGAATATTTTAATGCTGGCGGCAAGGGCACCTACCGGGTGGTTATAGAAGGTATAGATACGGATGGCAACCTGGGCCGGCAGGTGTACCGGTACAAGGTGGAGTAATTGGCCTTAAAGCTTTAGTTTTGAAGTTTTTTAAGTAAATTTGTCCTGATATGTCAACCGAAGTACAGGAAGAAACGCTCACCCTCGAAGAGATACTGGCCGGGCTGAAAGAGATGCACCGCCTCATTTTATGGAACGACGACCATAACACCTTCGATCATGTGATTTACTGCATGATGAAGTACCTGGATTATTCCGAATCGCAGGGCGAAAAAATTGCCTGGAAAGTGCACAATGAAGGGAAATGTGCCGTATTAGAGGGTTCTTTTACCGAAATGGAGATTTACCGCAAGATATTACAACAAGAGGGCCTAACCGTCAGTGTAGATTAACCTTCAGATGAGCTTTATCCTGCAAACCGAACGCCTTGGCCTGCGGCAGCTCAGCACCGCCGATGCGCCATTTATCCTCCAATTACTCAATACCCCGGGCTGGCTTAAATTCATAGGCGATAAAAAGGTATATACCCTTACCGATGCCGAGAAATATCTTATCGACGGCCCCATTAAGAGTTACCACGATAACGGCTTCGGGCTCTATTTAGTAGCAGACAAAGACACCGGGGAACCCATAGGCATGTGCGGCATTATCAAACGCGACACACTCGATTGCCCGGATATAGGTTATGCCTTGATGCCTGAATACATCGGCAAAGGCTATGCATACGAAATAGCCGCTGCCGTACTTCAATACGCGCAACGGGATTTACAGCTATCCGCTTTATGTGCTATAACGCTCCCCATCAATATCCCATCTAAAAACCTGTTGGAGAAATTAGGCTTCAAAAGCCAGGGGCCATTCCAGATGGCTGGTAGCACCGAAACGCTGTTGCTTTACCGCATTTAACGGCATTTTGCTTTAAAGTAAACCACATCGGCTAAAAACTGCCTTTTATCGAGGCAAAAGCGGCTTACGTCTATCTTGTTTCCTCCGCAAAAATATTTTACGGTTTTTTGTTGTATCCATCCGGGTTTATGGTTAAACCATGAGATTGGGATTAGTTGAGGTTATTGATTTATCGGTAACGGTGCGCCCTGCGTGAGATACAGGGCGCATTTTTTATGCCCGTTTGCCTAATATTTATTGCATCAACCTTAACATTCCTGGTCGGCCCTGCGGCTGCTGTTTCCTCATTTAATGCACCGGTCAAAATCTAGTATTTTGAAAGTTATCGCTATTTGGTTTGTATTGGCTATCGCAGCAGTGAGCAAAGTTTTTGGGCAGTCGGCATCATCTTCTCTACCCCGGCTTATCGAAAAAAATGGCCACCATGCGCTACTGGTAGATAGTAAACCCTTTTTTATGCTGCCGACTGGGCGCAACGCCAACCTTGCTGCAGGCAACGCTTGGTGTATGGCAGTAACCATTACCGAATTGCAGACACGGTTGACGCACATTAAAGTTAAGCCTCAAAAAAAACACCATCAAACACAAAAGCCGCCTGTTATATGCATAAACGGCGGCTTTTGTGGTGAAAATCGGATTTTATTTTTTCAGGCCAATTTCCCTCAGCCTTTCATCCAGGTATTCGCCTGCTGTGATGTCGGTATAAACCTTAGGGTGTTCTGCATCTATGGTTGATGGCAGGCTGGTTAAATCCATATCAGATTTTGGGTGCAGGAAGAATGGCACCGAAAACCTCGAGTTCTTCATTTGCTCGCGCGGGGGGTTCACTACACGGTGGGTGGTAGATTTTAGCTTGTTATTGGTTAGCCTCTGCAGCATATCGCCAACGTTTACTACCAAATCTTCGCCAAAAGCCGTCACCGGGAACCATTCATTATCGCGGGTGAGCAATTCAAGGCCATCGGCACTGGCACCAATAAGCAACGTAATCAGGTTAATGTCCTCGTGTGCACCTGCACGTACAGCATCATTGGGCAATGCATCCGGGTTTTCTATCGGGAAATAGTGCAGTGTACGCAGGATAGAGTTGCCATGCGCCACCTTATCGTCGAAGTAATCCTCCGGCAATTCCAGGTAAACGGCTATGGCGCGCAGCAGGTGCTTACCGGCGGCTTCCAGCTTTTTGTAAACCTCTTCGGTTGTGCTATTGAACTCGGGAAGTTCGGCTACTTCCATGTTATCGGGGTAATCTTTTTTGCTCGCGGTAGCTTCAGGATCTACCTGGCCTATTTGCCAAAATTCTTTTAAATCCGGCACTTTAAAACCCTTTGCAGTTTCTTTGTTTTTGCCGGTATAGCCACGCTGGCCAGCCAGGGCAGGTATTTCGTATTGCTGTTTTACGGCCTCGGGTAATGCAAAAAGCGCTTTCACCTGCTCGTAAAGCTTATCCATCAGCTCTTTGCTTAGTCCATGATTGGTTATAGTAACAAAACCTGTTTGGTTAAAGGCTGCGCCAATGCTGTCAGAAAATTGCTTCTTTTCTTCGGCTGTGCCGTTTATATAGTTATTAAGATCGAGACGGGGAATGTTTACGGTGCTCATAAGTATTGTATTATTGCGTACAAAATTATCAAAAGAAAAATGCTTTGGTATTACCGCGGGAAAAAAAGGAGGCCTGCATTTTGCTATACAATATAAGGCTTAAAACTATTTATTGTTTAAACGTTTTGTGTTTCGGCAAGTCATACCTGCAAATAAGCCTATTACACCTGAATGATTATGAAAATATTAACCAAAATATGGGGGACAGCACTATTAGCCATACTATTGATGGCTATAGCCCCCGCAAAAACTTCCGCACAGGCCCAGGGCCAATATATCTCTACACAGGAGTTCTACGACCAGCTTTCGCCCTACGGTATTTGGGTGTACGATGCCAAATACGGCGACGTATGGGTGCCCGATGTTGACGAAGATTTTCGCCCTTATGCCACCAACGGGCATTGGGTGTACACTTCGTATGGTAACACCTGGGTATCTGATTATGAGTGGGGATGGGCCGCTTTCCATTACGGCCGTTGGACTTACGACGATTATTACGGCTGGGAATGGATACCCGGAAACGATTGGGCCCCCGCCTGGGTGGAGTGGAGAGAAAGCAACGGCTATTACGGCTGGGCACCCATGACACCTGAGGTAATCTTTAATGCATCATACGAAGATGATTATTTCAATTCGTACACTACCCCTGATTTTTACTGGTCGTTTGCGCCGTATGCATATATTAATTACACAAACGTATATCAATACTGTGTGCCTTATGCACGTGTACGCAGCATTTATGGGCGCAGTAACTTTATCCGCAATACATACCGGTATAACAACCATGTGTATGTAACTGGCCCACGCCGCGACGAGATACAGCGTTATACACGCAGGCCGGTAAGGCTGTACACCATTAATAATATCGATCGACCATCGCGCAACAGTTTTAACCGCAATACGGTTAATTTTTACAGGCCCGATATTCGCAGGGATAGAGGCGCACGCCCTCAACGCGTAATAGATGGTGCAGCCTACAGGCAGCAAAACCCTAACCAGCAGATAGGCGGTTATGATAGTCGTAATAGGCAGGTTACACAGCGCGATAACGTAGCCCGACTGGCCAATGAGGCGCGCTCTAACGATAGCCGCTTTATACGCCCTAATAACCGTGGAGGGATCAACGCCCCGGTACTGAATGGTAACCCAGGCAACGGCCAGATTAACCAAAACGGGCAGCAAGGTATGGGTAACGGTCGTTTTAACAGGAGAGACAATACCAGCCAGCAAGGCGCAGGAAACCAAAGCGGGCAGCAGGGCAATGGCGGTTTTAACCGCAGGCCGGATAACACTGGTGCCAACGGGCAGCAAGGCGATGGCGTTAGACAGCCCCGCAGACCTATCGACGTGAATAACCAACAACAAGCCGACCAGCAGCGTCAGCAACGCGATCAGCAACAACAGCAAATGCAGGTACAGCGCGATCAGCAACAGCAGCAACAAGCCACGGATCAGCAGGCAGAGCAACTGCGCCAACAAAGGCAGCAGGCAGATCAGCAGCGCCAACAACAACGGGGCCGCGAGCAACAACAGCAAGTTGGCGATCAGCAAAGGCAACAAGCCCAACAACAGCGCGACCAGCAGGCCGAGCAATTACGTCAACAACAACAGGCCCGCGAACAGCAACGACAACAGGTAGATCAACAACGCCAGCAACAAGCCGAGCAACAACGCCAACAGCAAACCGAGCAAGTACGCCAGCAACGCCAACAGCAATCGGATCAACAACGTCAGCAGGCAGAACAACAACGCCAACAGCAAACTGAGCAAGTACGCCAGCAACAACGCCAACAGCAAGCGGATCAACAAAGGCAGCAGGCAGAACAACAACGCCAGCAACAAGCCGAGCAACAAAGGCAGCAGGCAGAACAGCAACGCCAGCAACAAGCCGAGCAACAAAGGCAGCAGGCAGAACAGCAACGCCAGCAACAAGCTGAACAGCAAAGGCAACAGGCAGAACAACAACGCCAGCAACAAGCGGATCAACAAAGGCAACAGGCAGAACAACAACGTCAGCAACAAGCGGATCAACAAAGGCAACAGGCAGAACAACAACGTCAGCAACAAGCGGATCAACAAAGGCAACAGGCTGAACAACAGCGCCAGCAGCAGGCAGAACAACAGCGCCAGCAACAGCAACGCGACCAACAAAGGCAGCAAGACCAGCAACGCCCCCAGCGCCCTGCCCGACCTTAAATTATTTTAAAATAGCGCACATAAAAAGCGGCTGCCCGGAACATACATTCCGGGCAGCCGCTTTTTATGTTGATTTTTGGAAGATTTACGGTGTAACGATAAAGCTACCAACCAACAGGGCCAATACCTGGTCTTTGGTTAAAGGCTCATCAAAAGAAGCTGTTGCAACACCGGTAGACACTCCTAATGCAGTCACCAGGTTTACACCACCCTGGGTTACATTTTCTTCTCCGGCGTAGTTTCCGTCGATAAGTGCAACACCCGTATCGTTACCTTTTGCAGATGTACTTACGATCCATGGGCGGATGTTAGCGTCGTGGCCGAGATCATGGCGCAATAAACGTATTGCCGAAGCGTGGCGTGCTTCAACTGCGTGGATAGATAAGGCGGCGGTTAAAACTACCTGGTTACCTAATAAAATAGGTGCTGCACCTTTGTATGCACGCACACCAGTATCTTCAAAAGCCTGTGCTACTGCCAAAAAGGTAGTGTAATTGGTCAATACATCTTTAAAGGGTCCATTGCCTTTATTATTGCCAGCCGTTAAATCAAAAGTTGGCGATGTAACAGGGGTGCCGCCTAATGATGTAATTACATTTTTCAGGAAAGTAACGTGCTTGTTTTCATCGTCGGTTATTTCGGCAATGTAAGCGCTGTTTGCAGCCGGTATAACACCGCTGGCGGTACCCTGGTTGTAAAAGTATGCCTCCAGGTACTCAAGCGTTAAGGCATAGTTTAACACGCCAAGTATATCCGTGGTAGATGCCGCGCCGTAGGCTTTTTTAAACATAGTACCCAATGCAAAAGGCATTGCAGCAAGGGCCACTTTAGACCCAAAACTGGTTATATTTTTGATGGCGGCACGGCGGGGGTTTAACCTTTCGTGTATCTCCGGATCAACTTTTTCTATCTCGTCGATTATATTAAATAAATTCATGGCACTTTAAACTTTAGGGTAATTGAAATTAGTAGCGTAAACTTTGGTCTTCAAGAAACCATTAGCACCAGCCAAAACCTCGGCAATGGTTGCCGATTTATTTAAGCCGTTCTGATCTATCTGGTCGGTATCTGCAAAGCTACCTGCCTTTAAAAGATTAGATATCAATGCCGCGTGACGGGCTTCAACCGAAACAATTTTGCCTGCTATGGTTAAATAATCAGCACTTTGAATTAAATACCCTGCGCCGTCGTACGCTGTAACACCGGTATCCTCTAATAATTTAGCCGCCGTAAGCACACTTGTACGGTCGCTGAAATTGATTGAAGAAAAATCGGTTGTTAAGGTACCAATTGCAGCAGAGCCTATCGCTGCTTTAAAAAAATCGCGATGCAGTACCTCATGGTCCCTTATATCGGTAAGGTACGATGTTTCGATACTGCTCATACCACTATAAGGGGTTGCAATTACCTGTAGGTAAAATGCAGCCTCCAATTGCTCAAGGGCATAAGCATAGTTTAAAATACCGATATCGCCTGTACCAATATCAATGTGAGGCAGAGTACTGGTATCTGTAGGTGGATAGTAATCGCTTTTACGGCATGAGGATGCACCCAGCACGGCCACCGCGGCGGCACCAGCACCGGCATAACGCAGGAATGACCGCCTGGCCATGTTTACGCCGCCTGTTTCTAAGTTTGTTTCTGTTTTCATAAGTACAATTATTAGCTTGTAGGTTTTAACTATGGAGATTAACGAATGATTTAAGTTAAAGGATTGAACTTGCAGATAAACTTATTAGCCAAAACGGGAGTAGCTAAAAAAGGCGTAAACTTTTTAAAACAAAAAAGGCCGGAAAACTCTCGCAGTATCCCGGCCCTACATCTACCTATGAAAAACACCCTTTTGGAAGGGTATTAACGCTAATTCAATCTTTATGCCGAAACCCAAAACGGCTTAATTTATACGAAAAAGGCACTTTTATAAATACCGCGTAATTAACGTTGTGGAAATTGCTTCACGCTTTATGGTACGCTTTTCCCCAACAGATAATTTGCATTATAAAAAACACAATCGCAGGTAATTAGTTGTTATCAGGTAATTGCAGTTCAAGCTCCTAATATCACAGCAGATGGATTATAATGTATATTTATTAGCCACCGACCCAAAAAATCCATGCCGGGACGTAATCCATTCGAGAGACACCAGCCTGAAGATAAGGGTGTATTGTCTAAATAACGATAGCTTTAGCGCCGATGACAATGAAATACAGTTATATGGGTATGCCCATGATAAGCTGTATGCCTTCGAAACCATCCATATATCGGCAGAAGATGCCCTGGATGTGGTGAGTGCAATACAATGGTATGCTGATTATATCGACTTCCCCTACATGGAAATTTTGCCGGAAGACCCCAGACAGGGGAAAAACCTGGCCGTATAAGCCCATGCAACAACCTCACTATCTACAACTTAAAAATATTTTAAATTTTTTTTTGCGGATAAAGAAGCAATTTCTATATTTGCAATCCCAAAACGAAGGGAGCTATCCACAAGTTAAAAGAAAAACAAAAGGGAGTTTAGCTCAGCTGGTTCAGAGCATCTGCCTTACAAGCAGAGGGTCACTGGTTCGAACCCAGTAACTCCCACCATTCAAAAGCCTCTTAGATAACTTCTAAGGGGTTTTTTGTTATCCCTATTCCCCGGCCATTCAAACTGCGTGCAAATGTTTGCAAAGTCCAATAGGTGTTTATTATCGAAACCATTTCCACTACCTTAGCAGCACATTAAGATTTGGTATAAACAGCTTTAATGTACCCAAAATGCTTTATCAGTTAATTTACTACAGTAATGCTTCAAGCATGGCCAAAGAAGGTGAACTTTACACTTTACATATAGAAGCGCAATCTAAAAATGAAAACAAATCGGATCAGTCCTAAAAGTTGGGGGATAGGATAAAATTTATTTGTTTTGCTGGAGGATAAACGAATACTAAAGCATTGCCAACACCACACGAAACCCTTGTCCGGTTGATCTTACCTGACGGC
>NZ_SOZE01000057.1 GCF_004519315.1 Mucilaginibacter psychrotolerans | reverse complement strand
AGTTGAGAATTTCTCAGTAAACTCCAGTATATTTAATCCTTGAAACATAATTTTAGCTTGTTTGGTATCTATAGGTTAAATATACTAAAATTATTAGCAATACCCAGGCGCCTTATTCTATTAGTTAATTAAAACATGATAAATAAATACACCTTACTATTTATAGCGACCTCTGTAGCATCAGTTATTATGATATATTCTAACAGGCAAAGGTTTATAAAAGAAATACAACTATCCCAACAAAACACATCCGAGCTAAAAGACAGCTTGAGTGTTAAAAATGGAACAATTGAGTATTTGCAAAAAATGCTTGCCATAAACTACAAAATCGGGAATCCGGAGCTTGTTAATCTAAATTTGACCGAATACACAGATAAAGGAAATAAGCGAATTAGCAAGCTGATGAAAGATCAAAGAAAAAAATTCGTGATACGCTATTCAGCTTCTGGATGTAACGTGTGTATTGACTTAATTTTTAAAAACAAAGAAAGATTGAACGAAATAAAGAAAAAATTTGATTTTTTGGTTTTTGTAGATTTTCAAATATTTGAAGATTATATCAGATGGAAGAGAGTTTCAGAGACTAATAAAAATGTTTACTTGATTGACAAGCAAACGCTTCCCTTTGACGGCTTTTTTGAACACAATTCCTATTGCTTCATCGTCAATCAAAATTTACAGGCAAATAGCTTCTTTATTCCAAGGAACGAATTTAAAGAGCAGCTTGACTATTACATCGTTAGTCAGTTACGGATTCAATAATTAAAAAACATCACTAAATCACAACACTTTATTAAGAATTAAGTAAAATCATCTTGCAGGGCAAAGAAATACCAAAACCTAAAATTTTTTTTTTAATTTACTTTTTAAAAACACCTAAACTTATTATGTAATATTTTTATTACTCATAATATTTGTAGGCCAAAGCTTGTCAAAGCAAAAGCGACGCAACTATCAAGTATAAGCACCTGAATCTGATTACAAAAAAACAATGGGCGATCCCAATATAATTTATTGTTCAAAACGCTATCTAATGAAAAAATACTTGTTGGTATTATTGCCGTTTTTACTTTTTGGAAAGCCAAGCGCCTTTTCGCAAACCGGTAAAATTGATTCGGCACAGTTCAGAAAACTCAGGATCGATCCGGCTACCGCGCGGGGTGTTCCGGTAAAAGAACTATTTACCAGCATTGCATACGTTCCGTTAGAAACAACAAAAAAAAGCCAATTCGGTGAAATATCCCAGCTCGAAGTGGTGGATAATAAATTTATCATATTTGATTTTGATACCTGGTCGGTACTGATATTTTCCAATACCGGTAAATTTATAAATAGGATATCTGCCCGCAATATTGCAACACTCAATGGCCTGCCTGCTGCAAACGAAGGAAATATTTTCAACGGCTTCGCTTTAAACAAGGTAGCGGGCGTAAATTATATCGACATCGTTTCGAAGGGAAATATTTTGCGGTTTACTTTAGATGGTACACTATCAAAAAAGTTCCCCATAGGTGGGTACAGAAAGCCCTTTGTTTTAAAAGATGGCACTAAGGTGATTCCTGATTATACAGCCGATCAAAAAAAATATTTTGAATTTTTAATCGTCAACCCAAAGGGCGATTCCACCACCTACTGGCCTTATGCACAGGATAGATATGCTGAGGATGATTTTATAATAGGCGGAAATCGATTTGATAAAGCTGCTAATGAAACGCAGTTACTGTACTATAACTATTATTCTTACGATATATTCAGCTTAAATGGTACCGGGGTTAAATTGAATTATCGTGTTTTACTCCCAAATTCAATTGCGCTCCCTCCCGATTTTTCAACCAATTCCATTTACAAAATGAAAAAATGGGATTTTTTACAAAAAAACAAAAACATGGTTTACGGTTTAAGAAACACCTGGCTTATCGGCGATTATCTTTTCCTCACTTTGGATGCATTGGCTCAACAAATCTCCAATAAAAAAACACTGGCTTATAATTTAAAAAGCAACCAGGTTATTTCCTTACAAAACATAACTCCCGACGAAATTTCTCATTTTCTCCCTGTAAACGACAGTTCAATTGGAACAAATTTCCTCGCTAAGGGATTTTTAACATTTGATGGCACAAATCTTTACACAGCAATTTCCTGTGTTTCCATGGCAAAGTTGAAAACGCAAATTAAAGATTCGGGCGTTGATTATCCCATGCCGCTTAAAAATTACTTTAGTACCGATCAATCCGTAAGCAATCCTGTAGTTGTGGTACTTACATCGCACATTTCAAAATAATATGGGTAAGCGTTTTGCTATAATTTTGCTGGTTAACGTTTGTATATTTTTTAACTGTTACAGTCAGGAAGCGAAACTTTTTTCGCTAACGGGTAAAGTTAAAGATGTTGAACTTAATTACTTTTTGAACGCTGCTACCGTTTCATTATTTAGCGGCGATAGTACGCTAATTTCCTTCCAAATTACAGATAGTTATGGGGTATTTAACTTCAATAAACTCAAGCCATCACTCCCATACCATATTATCATCTCCAACGTAGACTATCGTACAAAAACTATCGAAATTAAACCCAATAAGCATACCGATGTTTTGGATCTGGGTGTCATCATCATGGAAGCAAAATCAATCGGACTAGCGGAAGTATTTATTGGTGTTGAGCCGGTTACCATGAACGGAGACACGCTTGAATTCAATTCTGGCGCATTTAAATTAGACAGCAATGCAGTACTGGATGATTGGTTAAGGAAAATACCAAATGTAACGGTTTGGAACGACGGCCAGATCACCGTTAATGGGCGCGAAATAAAATCATTGCTCGTAAACGGAAAACGATTTTTTGGCAACGACTTTAAAGTGGCTACTCAAAATCTCCCTAAAAATATTATCCAAACCATTCAGGTTTATAAAAAAGAACAAAATCGGTTAAATCCGTTGGATAGCCTTTTAGAGATGAATATTAAATTAAAAAAGGGGATGGAAACCGGTTTTTTCGGAAAGGTATCTTTTGGCCGGGGAACTAACGGACGTTATGAGGGAGAGGGTAATATGAATGCCTATTCGCGAAAAATTCAAATATCCATAGCGGGTGCCTCAAACAATACCAATAAGATTGCAAATGATTTACAGACGCTATTGGCAAACAGCACTTTCAAAAGTTCGGGCACAGACTTGAGTTATCAAAGTAATTTTCAGTTACCCGGCAATAATAAAACGAATACATTAGGATTGAAATTAAATTATGATTTCGTTGAATTTCCAACGCTAAGGAATAAAAGCAGCCTATCAATCAATCATTTTTATCAAAAGAAGGTAACAAATGAAAATGCTATTATAGATGCAATAACTACCCGCGAGGCAAAGGATCCGATTTTTCAAAAAAGCATAGAAGATTTGGATAGAGCTAAAACCAGTAACAGCACTGCAGTAAATTTCGATTATTTGAAAGATGCAAATGCTATTTACGTGCAGGGTTCTCTCACAAATTCTTCCTATGATCTCAACAGTCAAAATCAGATTAGTTCGACAAATAGCCTGGGTGAGGCATTAAGTTCCAGTAGAGATGAATACGCGGAAAGCAGTACAATAAGTCAATTTTCCTTATTCTCAAAATACAACTATACACCTTCAACATTTGATAGTCCTACAAAAAAGAAGAAATTTGTTCCTTTTTCGGTATCATATGCCAACGATTTTCGTTCTAAAAATTCGTTTTCGAACCTTAAAACTGCTTTTACATCCAACATTGATGGTTCTGTTACCAGTTTTGATAGAAACAGACAATTTGAAGATAAGCACCTCGATCAGCAAGTGGAATTAAAAGTTGACGACGTTCCTCAACTCTTATTTGGCAAAAGAAGGTATTTCTTAAACGCAAATATTGTAAGCAATATTAGAATTGAACGGGTTAACAGAACAGACCTGGTTCAAGATAACCAAAACAATGTTTACGTTAATAATAGTTACTCGTCTAATCGTATCCAAACAGACGTGATTAATTCAACTTATGGTATCAATTTTTCTAAAGTTATTGTAAAACGATTGTCTGATCGGTATGAGAAAAGCTTGATTTTTCAACTTGGGGGCGCATTTAACACAATTAAATACGATAACAACTCTCTGAAAGAATTTCAAAATTTGCGGCGTAATTATTTTGCCTTCATTCCGGATGCCAGTATCAGCCTGGCTAATCATATTTTTGGGAAGCGGAAAAATGATCTGGTAATGAGTACAAAAGTATCTATTAACATTCCACAGATTGAGCAACTTGCACCATTGCTTGACAGCACCCAGTTTTATTATTTCAGGATTGGAAATTTAAACTTATCTGCCGAAAGGGTACAACATATCGGCTTGTCTTATTCATTTGAAAACCTGGAGACAAAAAACAGTTTCAGTTATCAGATAGATGGCAGCATAAAGTTTTCAAACAATAAAATTATTGATAGTATATTGTTATCGCCGGACGGCAGACAACAAATTTACGCGGTTAACGGGCATTCTTACCGATCCTTAAATGGTTCTTTGGAAGTGCGAAAAGCAATCAAATACAGCGCTTCCGATTTAAAATTACAAGGTTTTGGAAATATAACCAAAGACTTTATTCCGGCATTTATTAATAGTCAGTCGGTAGTTAATGAAAACCTGATTATAAATATCGGAGTGGGTGCCGGATATGGCTTTCGTGAATTAATGACGTTAGATTTCCGTGAAAACTTAAGTTTTTACCGAGCAGAACAGCCTTACTTTAAGTCGTCTTTTAAAGGCACTACTTTAACACATACTTTAAGTTTAAACTATAAGATCAACAAAAAATTATTTTTCAATACCAATATCAATGTGAACGATAATCGTTCTTCAGGTGTAAAGTCCAACGTATTCAATATTTGGAATGCCTATTTATCACAAAGATTCTTAAAAGGAAACAACGTGGAGCTCAAGTTTTCTGCCCTTGACATTTTAAAGCAAAACAAAAATCTAATAAACAGGATCGAAGGTAATCGCTTCATCACAAATTCAAGAAACGCTTTACAACAATATTTCCTGTTTGCGATATCCTATTACCCAAGAAATTTTGTTAAGCGCAAACCATAACAACTTATAGGATAAACAGATAGCATTACAAACTTGTGCCGCACAGGGAAAGTAGTAGCGCAGGTTGGCATGAGTTTCCAGGCTGGTCTAAGTGATGGCCCACTCGTGCCCGCGTGCAAAGTGGGCGGTATCATATATTAACCGATTCTGATAAAGAAAGTCACGATTACGCCACGCCCCCCCCGCATCCACGCTGTAAAACGCCAAGCCTTTTAAAACAATCCCCACAACCAACAATGGAAAATAAACCTGTTCTCGATTTTGAATTTGATATCGAATTATATGAAGAAGAAATAAGGAGTAAAGGGTTTTGTGATAATGTACGTGTTACATTACCAAATAACCTTATGTATAAAGTTTGCTTTTATGACCCTGTTAGATTGCAACAAGATATACAGGACGAGCATTACATAGCCATACCGGGCTTATTAATTGTGCAGGAAATAACGTTGGAAGGAATGAAAAAATTAGTTTATATATTATTTTCGTCAGGTTATTTTAATAATTTAAAACCTTTAAATTAAGCATGCCACGCCCTGGTGCCGGTATACGGACTGTGCGAAGCGGTACTTGTGCCTAAACTTGCAAAGTGGAAAGTTTTGTATAGTATTCGTGTTTAAAAACGAAGTCAGGCGTGCACGTGGCTTTTTCGCCTTGCGTTACACACGCGTCAACGTGTGCTTATGCTGGTTTGAATGATTAACTTGTTGGATAGTATTAATAAGGTATGAATAAAAAAATATCAATTGGCGGGCATTTGTTATTAACAGCAGGCTTGCTTTGCACCCTGGCGTTTACTGTTCATGCACAGCGCAAGCCCGCTGGTAAACCTGCCGCACCACAACAGCAAACAGATGTTTATGTGGGCGGAGAATTTCACATGGGAGACAACACCAAGGCTATTGCAGCATATTACAAAAATGATGTACTGGTAAAGCTTGTGGATGATGAAAGCCAATCTACAGTTTACTCTATGTTTATAGATGGTAATGATGTTTATGCGGCAGGCATCCATAATAGACAAGCAGTGTACTGGAAGAATGGGCAGGAAGTTCGGCTTACTAACAGCAAAGACGGCGGCATAGCTTCGTGTATTATCGTTGTTAAAGGTGATGTGTATGTAACTGGTCTGGAATATGAAATGACCTATCTGGCGCGCGCCAGATGCTGGAAAAACGGCCAAACAGTAAAGGTTTCTCTGGATGGACTTGGCCATTCCATCGCCAAATATGTGGCGGTAGACGACAACGGCGATGTGTATATGGCCGGGCATAAATACTCGCAGCCCTTATACTGGAGAAATGGCGAGCGTGTAGAGATTATAGACAAATCGGTATATTTAGAACCGAGGGGATTAGTTATTGCAAACAAGGCCATATACGTTGTGGGCTCTACAGAGCACGGAGTAGCCTATTGGAAGGGTGGCACGGGAACAGTATTATTAGGGGTACCGAGGCCAACAGACCTTGAAAAAGATAAAGGTACTTCTATAGCTGTTTCGGGCAATGATGTTTATGTGGCAGGTTATGAAGAGGGATTTGTTAAGTACTGGAAAAATGGGGTAGCAACAGTGCTTTGCAAAACACCGGAATATCCGGACCCATATTACATAGCCACGGATGGAAATGACGTTTATGTTGCCGGCTATGGCGAAGGTGGTACCCAATATTGGAAAAATGGCAAAACGGTTGCATTGGTCCCCGGGCTGCTTGTTACCTCTATAGCCGTTAAAAAATCAGAAGGCAATGCTAAATATACGGTAAAAATTACCCCTGTTGCAAATAATAAGCAACCAGTTACCCCTGCAACCACAGCACCATCAACCCCAAAAACAGAAGCTGATAGATTTTTGGCTGAAAACAAAAAGAGGCCCGGCGTTACTACTACGGCCAGCGGCTTGCAGTACGAGATTTTTAAAACAGGAACAGGGGCTAAACCCACTGTTAGCGACCTGATAAAGGTAAATTACCATGGCACGTTACTTAATGGGGATGTTTTTGAAAGCACTATAAACCGCGGCGAACCGATTACCTTATCACTTAAAGATATGGTTGAGGGACTTAAAGAAGGGCTTCAATTAATGAATGCAGGCGGCAAGTATAAGTTTTTTATTCCTGCTAATCTTGCTTATGGTAACCAGGCAATAGGCAACATAATAAAGCCGGGGTCGCTTATTGTTATGGAAGTAGAATTGTTAGAGGTTGTAAGGTAGGTAAAAAAAATGTGCTGACCGCTGATGTTGGCGTATGCCGCGCAGGCCAGTCGGCGGGTACTCGTACCGAATCTTTAAAGGTAGCGAACTGTTATCTTCACCCCACCGAGCAATATGCTTGCAAACACTATATCTCATACTCAGCATACGGCCCACAAGGGAGGACGTTTGCGGCAACGGAAGAGCGTCGGAAGCCTAAGCTATTTTGGGGCGACGTTATAAACTTCGGTCAAAGGGGGATAACTTCTGATTAATGCCAATCAACAGCTCCCGGATTACTTCGCGTCCGCTGTTCCATCGCTTTAAGCGGTTGGCTTGTTGAATCCCCTGCCTGTCGCGGATAGTACCATCCTGCTGGTAATAATCTGTCATCATCATTTTCATCGCATCATGAATGGCCGACAGGCTTCCGTTTAACAAAAGTTGTTGATCATTAATCACCAAATCGGCCAATGCATTTGCCATACTTGCCACGTAGTAAGGGCAGTCCCAGTCGTGGCGGTAAGGGTCATCCCCTTTAATATTCACCTTCTGAAGCGGATGGGAAAGATCTTCGATGATCTCGGTTACCGCATCGCCGAATACCTGCGCAAATTCCGCAATAAAATGATTCCACCAGCGTGGATGATGCGGCAGTTCCTTAAGCAGGGTATCACAAACCAAAACACGCAGGGGAAAGTCGGGACTCGCGGGATCCATGATCACCAGGGCTGCCCCAAAATGCCCTTCTTTAAGCGAATGCCTGCTGCAGATCACAAAAAATTGCAGCGCGGTTTCGCCCACCTCCCGCATGTCGGCCATGATTGTTTTGATATCCAGGAGGCGGTCTTCCATAAATCCCCGTTTAAAGAACACCTGCAAATTGCCTGTAGCTTTTGCGCTGCAGTGCTTGCTGTTTTCATCAAACACATTCCCATTGGCGGGCCGGCTGGTAAAATGATTGCCGCTATTATAGCGCACGAGTTCTGAATCGATGGGGTAAGTGCTGATGTCTGCGATATCGCCGGCTTCCGTCTGCTTGTTGGGGTGAACCGAGCGGAAAGGAACGTGCATACCCTCACTATCCATCCGGCGGGCCAGGTTATAGATGCGCTGCTCCGCAGGAGCCAGCAAAGGGTCTCCGTTCAACGGATCGAAATATACACTTCCCGCCCTCCGGCCCAGGTGACAGGCTATAACGCGGTTGGTTAATAAGCGCTGCAGCGGGTGCTGCGTATTGAGGAAGAAATCGCGTAACGCGTCGTTGATTAAGTATTCCTCCAAAGGCTGGTCGAACCGCAGCAAGGTTTCAGCTTCGTGATGCAGTACCCAGTTGCGTAAAAACCGGCAGACTTCCTGTTCGAAACAACTATTGGCCGCGTCCGCGATGTCTTTGCTGCATTGATGCTGTTTCATATTTCTTATACGGGTATTAAAAATGCTTTAAAGGGTCAAAATAAAATGGTGCCGGTTATTGCCGGGGAATGTATGGTAGCTCTTTGGGTTTGAGCGTGTAATGTTTAAGGAATATTAGCCGGAAGGCATCCTGTTAAACCCCTGACGCGGGGGACAAAGCTACTCAGCCATCGATTAATGCGACATCGCTACGGCTTTGGGCCATTGCGAAGCGTTTTACAAGATGATGATCAGATGTAAAGCTAATGAAAAGCCATGATTATCCTTTTGTAAATTTAACTCAAACCATAATAATTTGCTGTAATAGATTATCTACCGTACAAACGTGCTGGGGGCAGGGGAAAGCAGCAACTGCTTTGGCGCGGGTACCCGGGCTGGGTTAGGCGATGGGCTACACTTGCCTGGAATGCTACTTGCTGATGCCGGTGCCTAGCGCTCTATAACAGAAATGATATCATTTCTACACCTCTTCCCTTTTAAAATCTAAATATTGTTGACAGGAAAACACCAACGAAACCAGATAGCTCAGCACAAAGATGCCTGTTGGGATAATAAATTCGTTATAATTAAACATGTCTAAAGACACCGCCGTTAAGCGGCCGATGATAGGCGCGGCTAAAAGGAAAAAACACAAGATATCCGTCAATAGAATTCGCAGTGTCCTGCTTTTGTTCCGGTTTTTAAAAATGACCACCAGGCCGGATACTGCCAATAGCGCAAATAATTGATCGATGTTGCCAAAATCAAACACGGTGCCTACAAGCCAAAAAACGAAGAAGATACCTACTATTAGCCCTTTCAAAAAGATTGAAAAGTAAGCCACAATAGCTATGATTTGAAAGGTTTTGAGATATTTCATTTTGTCAATCAAATATACAGAAACACCGGATAACATTCGAACTCATGTCTCGACAAATGGGGCGCACACGCCGGGTTGTAAAAATTCGCTTGCGCCCACGTCGGCCAGCATCGGCGAATAATAATAAGATTAATCACTTCAGGGCAGACTCAACCTGGCCGGTCTAACCGGTGGGACTCTCCTACCTGCGTTCAAAGTAGGCCTTATCTAAATTCAATAAAAAAGCGCACCCTCTCCTTCCCAATGCTGCATACCCACGCCAAAGCGTACCCTACCCGTCAGTTTTTTTTAATTGCAAGCACAGGTTGCTTACGCCCGAAGCAGACGCATGCTCACGACAGGCAATCTCATGAATATTTTAATTACTATGAATAATGACAACATTTTTATTAATCCTTTCGTAATAATACACAACTATTGATTAATTAAACACCCCAATGATTAAAAAACACCCCAAAGGTTTAATGGCACTGCTATGTGCCGTTATCATCGCATTCGGATCGTGCAAAAAAGATTCAGCGCTTCAACCGGAAGCTACCTCAGCGGATTTACCGCAATTATCGTCGAACACTTTAGCTACCACATCGGCTGGGCTATCGGGTATTTCTGCTTCATTTGTATTAGGCGTAAACGGCCACCCGCTTGGCGACATTGCTTACTTAGATGTGCCTGCTTCTGCACAAATTGAGATGATCAAAAAGATGGGGATGGGTATTTACCGGATAAATATTTTATCCACAAGCGACGGAACCTGCACCGTACCAACGGTGTTGCAACCGCTGTTAGCTGCTGCAGCAGCCGGTGATATTACCTTGCTGCCTATGTTGGCCACCCGTACGCTTGATTATAATGATTCTGAAAGTACTGCATACCAGAAAGGAAAAACCCTTGGCGGTAATTTTGCAGCGAAGTATGCAGCGGCCTTCAACTATTATGATATGGGTAATGATTTGGACCTTAAGCCCTTACTTTCGGGAAAAGATGGCCGTGCTTTGGCAGATTACGATCAAACTAAACTCCATGTTATTGCAGCTTACCTTAAAGGCATGAGCGAGGGTATCCACACAGCTGACCCCGGCGCACAAACAATGATTTCGGCAGGCTGGCTGCACTGGGGCTTTATCAAGGCCTGCGAAAGCTACGGCGTTAACTTCGACATTCTTGCTTACCACTGGTACTCGGATATGGAGGCAGCTATTGCCAGGTCGCCATGGCTCAAAATCAGCGATATTACCGTAACGTTAAATGGCTTGTTTCCGGGCAAACCCATATGGATTACCGAAACAAACAGCAGACCTAAAAATTTAGGCACCTTCGAAGCTGACCAGAACACTTTCTTAACCAACTTTATTGCAAAATGTAAAGCTAACCCCACTGTGAAAGCGGTATTAGTATATGAGCTTTTTGATGAGCCGTACAAAAACGGAGAAGAAAAATATTATGGAATAGCTAAATGGGATATACCTTATACCAAATGGATCAATAAATTGGTAGCCAATACCTTTGAAGCGTGGCAGTCGCCACCGGTTGTTACCGAATTCCTGACAAACCTGGTGGGTTACACGAGTACTATGCCCCAGCCGGAAACGCTAAAGTTGGGTGCTACGTATTACACCGACAGGGATTACACGATAACATCGGCACCGGCATACCTGATTAATGCTCATTTAATTAAAACAGCCAATGATGACAAGATAAGTAAGCTATCGTCTTTTGTATCTTTTAAAATAAGCAAACCGGCCACCGTTTACGTAGCGTACGACCCACGGGCAACCAAGCTGCCAGGCTGGCTACAGGGTTTCACAAAAGCTACAGAAACGCTCGGAATTGACGACCCGAAATTAGCTTCGATGGATATTTACCAAAAAGATTACCCCGCAGGTACCGTATTATTAGGTGCAAATCTATCGGACCTGGCAACCGGGGCGCTTTGCCAATACGTTATTGTTGTAAGAGAAAAGTAAGCCTAACTAATAAAACAACAAGGGCATTCGTAACCACGGATGCCCTTGTTGTTTTTAATGAAAGAAAAACAATTACCACTGTAATGAGTTGGCAAAAAGCGGCAAAAATAAAGCCCCGGTTTTTAAAACCGAGGCTGAAGGGGTGCGTTAGTCAATAGTTATGGTGTATACGTAGCTTATGCATTATTTGTTGGGCTAAAAACAAAAAAACCCCTCGGAACACATCCGAAGAGTTTTTACTATTGACTAAAGAACACCCCTGCTCTTTAATACACTCATTTAATAACAGGGATTACTTAAAAATGTTTTTAATAAAACCCATGTTGGCTCGGGTATACAGGCCGGACAATTTCAATAGCCGGTGCTGACCAAATTGTCGTTATGAAAAAGTAATGAGTTGCAACAACCGGTATTGCTTAAATCTCGAAACTAAATTTTCCATAACTGTGAACAAGTGGGAAGGTGTTTTGAATAAAACAGCAGCACTAAGCTTTATTTGATGCCTCTAATGCGTTTTAAGTGCTTTATATCTTCTAAATCTTTCTTTCGGGCCATTGATTCTTTATCGGTTAACAAATCATCATAACTCATAAAATGAATTTGAATTTCTTCGAACTACACTGTTTGCTTATTTTTATTTGCCTTAGCAAATTTGATGGGGGCTTTAATTTCAGGTAAGATATCTACGCTAAAATCCTCAAAATCAAACCTAAAAAACGACTCCTTAGGATTAGGATTTTGCTCGTCGAGGTATTCGGTTATGTCTTTGCCTAAATCCCGTATGACTTTTAAAATATTGAAATAATTTTCATAGGTTGGATTATACCAAATATCTAAGTCAGGCTTTTCGGTAAGTACTCCTGAGGTGTTGATGGAAAGTCGGTAATAACCGTTTAATGCAACCGCCGTGCCACCAACAAGCATATATTGCACATTATGCTTCTGCAGTGTTTCACACACGGCTAGTAAACTACTTTTTAGATTCTCCTCCACTGGTGATTATTGGGATTGGCCATTAACCTTGGGATAAGTCTTAACAGTCTTGATGAATTCCTCAAAGGCATCGTGCTTTTTTTTACTCGATGCATAGTTCACCGCTCCTTTTTCCTGGGATTTCAGTTCTTCGAATGTTTTAAACTTGGTGACTGATTTCATTACCGTAACTTTTTAGTGTCCAAATATAAATATACGTTATTCTCTGTAAAACGCAATCCCATAGTAGGATGTTTTAAACATCGCAGTTCCTCGTTATAGGCCCAACACAACCATACTTACATACTCGCCACCAAGCTGCCAGATTCTCCCTCCTCCCCTCCAAATATTTTCAAATAAATTTGCGCAACTTAAAAGTTGCATATATATTTGCAACCATAGAGTTGCATATTCGAATCATAAATGATGAAACAAGATATATTCCAGGCCATTGCCGACCCCACCCGCCGGGCTATTTTAACTTTAATTGCACTTAGGGCACTAACGCCAAATGCTATGGCCGAGAATTTCGACATGAGCAGGCAGGCGGTTTCTAAACACATTAAAGTACTGCACGAGTGCGACCTGATCAGGCCCGAGCAAAGCGGCAGGGAGATTTACTATCACTTTAACGCAAAAAAAATGCAGGAATTCGACATTTGGGTGGCCCAGTTCAGGAAAAACTGGGAAACGCAGTTCAACCAGCTCGACAAAGTATTATCAACCATTAAAAACCAGGGAAAATGAACAACGATTTGCTATTTGATTTCACCGTTGACAAGGCAGCCAAAACTATCCTCATAACCAGGGAGTTTGATGCCGCACAGGATTTGGTATGGGATGCCTTTACCAAAGCCGAATTATTGGACCAATGGGGTGCACCTGCACCCCTGCGTGCCGTAACCAAATACATGAATTTTGAAGTTGGCGGGAAGCGGTTTTATGCAATGATAGCCCCTGATGGGCAGGAGCGTTGGTCGGTACAGGAATTTACTTCCATCACCCCGAAAACCAATTTTAAGATGTATAACGCCTTTGCCGATAAAGACGAAAACCGGCAATTGCCGGGATCGGAGTGGGATTACCATTTCAGCGAGCAGAACGGTACAACAACGGTGCGTATCACTATCTACAACGAATCGTTCGAACGGATGGAAAGTTTGCTGGAAGGCTTCACCATTGGATTTAAGCTAACATTGGTAAACCTGGAGAACCTGTTGGCTACCTTATCAAAGAAATAAACAGAAAATTAAACAATTTAAACATAAAACACATGAGAGCAATTAATCCCTGGATCAATTTCAACGGCAATGCCGAGGAAGCATTCACCTTTTACAAATCGGTTTTTGGCGGCGAGTTCACCAAGATCATCCGTTTCAAAGACCTGGCAAGCGCCGAATTCCAGGTGCCGGAAAATGAAGCGGAAAAAATAATGCACATCGCTCTCCCGCTTGGCAAAAACAATGTGCTATTGGCCAACGACGTACCCGAATTTATGGGTCGTGTAAGCGAGAGCGAAAACCGGTCGAAAATTGCTGTAAGCGCAGAAAGCCGCGAAGAAGCCGACCAAATATTCAACGGCCTATCGGCAGGTGGTGACGTTGAAGGGCCTATAGGCGCAGGTCCCTGGGGTACTTACGCGGGCATGTTTAGGGATAAATACGGCATTGAATGGATTATTGAATTCGACCCGAGTTTGTAAGACATCACTTTACCAGAAAAAAGATCTTCCGCTCAGTAACAGCTTTAGGCGGAAGATCCTTTTAAGGCACGTCCTTCTGTATCAGCACGCTCTTATCCTATTGCAAATATTTGCATTCCGCTGTTGCTTCTCTCTAAACCTTTTCGCCCCTGTTGGCGTTGTCGCCAACAGGGTTTTCCCTCTCCCGGCATTCAAGGTAAACGCTTATTTACCACCGTATAAATACGTTACAAAAAGGGTTATTCCACGGTGGTTAACCAAGCAAAGCGTAGGTACATTGCCATACATTATTGCTGCTGCATAGTGCAATTTACTACACCATCTAAAACCCTAACACAAAATGACTCCTTATGTACAATCGCTCGTTGATATTGCCCGCGGGCAATACAACGCCTACCACGCTTACACCGAAACGCATGACCCACTAAAAACACAGATTTCCCATTACTGGGCGGGCATAGGTCCGTTCCCAGGGGTATCTACACCATGGTCGGCTGTATTTATTTCCTGTGCATTAAACAGGCGGGGGCAACCAGTGCCGAATTTCACTTTAGTGGTAGGCATTCTGAATTCGTTTACTTCGCCATCCAAAATAGAACCGCCAACCATGGCGTTTTCCGGGGCTATCCTTTCGCAGAACTAGCGCCCGAGGTAGGTGACATCCTGCACAACAACCGCAATGGCAACCAGTTCAATTATGCTTATGCAGCCGCGCATTCCCAATATGAATCACACACGGCTATTATTATCGAAAAAGGCAACGACGCGCAGGGCGGCTACATCGTAACGGTAGGCGGCAACGAATCCGATTCGATACGTACGAAAATTATAAGGCTGGATGCCCATGGGCACATCGCGCAAAGAGCAACTTCTCCTTTTATATGTTTGATAAAGAATAGTAAATAATGCGAATCAAGGGTCAAAATACGTTGATAACTTTAATAGATAATTGCCTGATTATGAGGTTTTTATTTGCCTATTAATTTGGTTAAAGCCCTGAAAATCAGTATCTTAAAGAAGATTTCCAGATCAAACTTTAAGAATGATTCCCAAGGCTAAAGCACTCGATTTAATCGCTATATACCTGTATATATGCA
>NZ_SOZE01000056.1 GCF_004519315.1 Mucilaginibacter psychrotolerans | reverse complement strand
CCGTCAGGTAAGATCAACCGGACAAGGGTTTCGTGTGGTGTTGGCAATGCTTTAGTATTCGTTTATCCTCCAGCAAAACAAATAAATTTTATCCTATCCCCCAACTTTTAGGACTGATCCAGCATTTTCTTTGGTTTTACTTGAATAACTTGGGTTGAAATAAAAAGAAAAACCCCTTAAATCATACGATTTAAGGGGTTTTCGACTCGATTGGTATCGCTTTTGTCGGGATGGCAGGATTCGAACCTGCGGCCTCCACATCCCAAATGTGGCGCGATACCGGGCTACGCTACATCCCGTGTCTGATTGGGTGTGCAAAAGTAGGATTTTAAATCAAGTTACAAAACTTTTTTTGAAAGAATTTACAGATGATATCCTAACAAATTCATTTGCAAAAACTTAGCTTTAAATATTTTTTTCTTATTAACGCTTTAGCTATAAATGTGCTTAAAATAACATGCATTATTGGCTGGGCCAGGTAGGGATTAGACCTGGTTTACCATATTGCAGCATACCTGCCCGCCTACATCAACTGTGATAGCACCCGGTTACGCCAGCTGTTGATAAACTTGATTCGCAATACCATTAAGTTTATACACCCAGGCCAGGTATAAGTAAATATTACCGCTATAGCACTTAATAAGGATGCATACCAGATTAATTTCTCTTTTAAGGACACAGGAATTGTATTGCTTAGGAACACTTTGAACGCCTGTTTAAGCCCTTTAACCAGCCAGACTCGTCCATCACCCGCAAATACGGCGGCAACGTGCGTGGCCAGGCCATCTGCGAGCACCTTGTAAAGCTAATGGGAAGCCGCATAAGGGCCGAAAGCAGGCACTGATACATGATAGTACCTTTAAATTCAATATACGCTGTACGAAAGCCATTACGCCGCTTACCGGAACCGATGACGAGATCCAAAAAGCTTGCTTTGGCAAACGGGTGCTGATTCTAGGTGATAACTCAACCATCTACACATCCTGAAGAAACAACTGGAAAAATCAGGATACTGATTGCAGAAGATAACCTCATGGACCAAAAACTGATTATCCGGATATTGAACAAACTGGCCTATCAGCCCGATTTGGCGAACGATGGCGAGGAGGTAATGACCCTGATGAATCTACAACCCCATAAACGTGGAACTTCTGATACAAACGTTAAAAGACCTTTACAACAAGGCGAATCATATCAAAGCCTGAGGCCAGATTCAGCGGATCAGGCTTATGCGCTTTGTACAGTCAGCCAGGCTACATCTTCAAATATTTATCCTTTATTAAAAAATAGTGATGCATTTCGTGCCCGGCTATATGGTAGGCCAGCGCGCGCACCGTGGCATTGTTAAAAGTGCCGGTGCCATGCCCCAACCTATCAAATGCCTCTTCGGGCAAACCATTAAATAAGGCGATGGTTGCATGTCGCACGGCTTCATACTCATCGAAGATATTGTCCAGGAGGCGTGTATCAGCGCCGGAGTATTTGGCGTAGCTATCCTGGTCGAAACCAACCAAATTTTGCTGTTCGTTGCGTGCGAAACGCAGGGCGCGGTAGGCAAAGATGCGTTCATCGTCTATAATGTGCACCAATGTTTCTTTAATGCTCCACTTGCCGGGTGCGTAACGATATAGTAAATGCTGCGGCGGTAGCGAGTAAATCAAATCCTTCACCCGGTAAAAGTTATTCTGCAGGTATTTAAGCACCATCCCGTCTGTCGGTATCAGCTTCATATACATTTCGGCATAAGGAGGGTAATCGCCGGGTTTGGGTGGCTGGATGATTCTCATTGGCTTTCAGTAGGTTATTGCAAGATACGGAAAAGGAAACAACAAAATGAAAAACATCATAGTAATTGACGCTGGGTGAAGACACTCGGCAGGCCAAGCTGACCTACCGAACCGAATAGGCCCGCCGATGATTGCCACGTTGCCCCATCACACAATCCCAGCGCCGCTCCTCGCAACAGCGAAGTGGTAAAACAAAACGCCCCTTGCTTTTGGCAAGAGGCGTTAAAAACTATTAAAGCGGCTTTTTACTTATTAAAATGCCCGATAATCAAACTAGCAAGCTCTACCCCTATGCGCTCCTGCGCTTCGTTGGTTGCCGCGCCAATGTGCGGAGTAAGCGAAATTTTTGGATGAGCTAAAATCTCTGCACGAGGGTTTGGTTCGTTATCGAATACGTCTAAGGCTGCGTATGATACCTGGCCACTGTTTAATGCTTCGATCAATGCCAATTCATCAATTAAGCCACCACGTGAAATATTGATGAGCTTAACGCCTTTTTTCGTTTGCGCCAATTCTTCGGCACCAATAAGGGCTTTATCAATAAAAGGTGTATGCAGGGTAATAAAGTCTGCCGTTTTGATGATCTCATCCAGCGTGGCTGTTTTAACAGTTACGTTAACCTTGGTACCGCCCGTACCTAAAACAATTTCCACTTCGGGGTTGAAAGGGAAAAGATCGTAAGCAATAACATCCATACCAATGCCAATTGCAATTTTTGCTACCTCGCGGCCTATACGACCGAAGCCTACAATACCCAATGTTTTTCCACGCAGCTCAATGCCTTTAGCATAAGCCTTTTTCAGGTCGTTGAATTTAGCACCACCTTCAACCGGCATTTTGCGGTTGCTATCGTGCAAAAAGCGTACACCGGTAAACAGTTGCGCAACCACTAATTCGGCAACAGATAAAGATGAAGATGCAGGCGTATTGTAAACACCGATACCTTTTTCTTTAGCGTATTCCACGTCGATATTGTCAACGCCTACGCCTCCGCGGCCTATCAGTTTAAGATTAGGGCAGGCATCTATAAGGGCTTTACGCACTTTAGTTGCACTGCGCACGGTAATCGCATCAAACTCCTGTAAACGTACAGGTAATTCATCCTGCGGAATGTTGTTGGTCTCAACAAAAAAGCCCGCATCTTCTAACATTTTTTTGCCGATCGGGTCGATGCCGTCATTGGCTAATATTTTGATCATCTTTTTTATCATTGGGTCATTGAGTCATTGAGTCATTGCCATACTAAAAATGACCCAATGACTCAATGATTAATGACAGTTCGTTATTTATTCTTCTCAGCAAACTCCTGCATAGCATCTATCAGCACGTAAACACTGGTGATAGGCAATGCGTTGTAAATAGATGCGCGGAAACCGCCTACGCTGCGGTGGCCTTTTAAGCCTACGATGCCTTTTTCGTCGCACAGTTTCAGGAATGGTTTTTCGTGCTCGGGGTTAGCGGCAACAAAGCAAACATTCATGTGCGAGCGGTCTTCGGTTGCGGCAACGGCTTTAAAGAACGGATTGCGATCGATTTCTTCGTATAGTACCTTTGCTTTCGCATCGTTCTCTTTTTCTATGGCTTCAACGCCACCTTTAGCTTTAAGCCAGTTCAAGGTCAACATCGATACGTAGATAGCGAAGCACGGCGGCGTGTTGTACATCGAGCCACCTTCTATCTGTACCTGATAGTTAAACATAGCCGGTATTTTGCGGCCTGTTTTGCCAAGCAGGTCATCTTTTACGATAACCAGGGTAACACCTGCAGGACCCATATTCTTTTGAGCGCCGGCGTATATCAGGCCAAAATCGGCAACGTTTACCTTGCGGCTGAAAATATCTGACGACATGTCGCAAACCACTGGTATAGGCGATGATGAAGGGAACTGTTTCAACTGTGTACCGTAGATGGTATTGTTTGAGGTAATATGGAAGTAAGCTGCATCGGCAGGTATTTCATAATCTTTAGGGATGTAAGTAAAGTTGCTTTCTTTTGAAGTTGCAACTACCTGTACCTCGCCAAAAAATTTGGCTTCTTTTAAAGCCTTGTTAGCCCAAACACCTGTTTCCAGGTACGCGGCCTTGCCACCTTCGGGCAGTAAATTGTATGGTGCCAAAGCAAACTGCGTGCTGGCACCGCCCTGTAAAAACAATACCGAATACCCTGCCGGAACTTCAAACAGTTCTTTTACCAATTTAACAGCCTCGTCTAATACTGCTTCAAATTCCGGCGATCGGTGCGAAATCTCAAGCAAAGACAAACCTGTACCGTTAAAATCAATTACTGCCGCAGCAGCCTGTTTTAACACTTCGTGTGGTAATATGCCGGGGCCGGCACCGAAATTGTGTTTCATATTATGAGTTTAATTTATGCTGATGTTTGATTATCAACTTTGTAATTTGAAGTGCCGAAGTTAATAAATCCTACAAAGCCTGTAGACATTTTTTATAATTTTTAGAAATAGTTGACATAGGACAAGTCGAACCAGGCAAATGTTACAGACTAAGCACTGGCCTGCTTAAGCTGAGTAATTGCCGCTACCTGGTCGGCTGACGAAAACACCGAATTGCCCGCCACCAGCACATTTGCGCCCGCTTTAAGCAATTTAGCCGCGTTAGTAATGTCAACTCCCCCATCAACCTCTATCAATAATTGGGGGTTATAATTTTGACTCAACTCCTTTACCTCCGCTATTTTGGTATAGCTATGCTGTATAAACTTTTGTGCACCGAAGCCGGGATTTACCGACATAACTAACACCATATCTAAATCAGCAATGATATCTTTAAGCAACATAACAGGCGTGTGCGGGTTGATGGCTACCGAAGCCTTGCAACCCAGTTCTTTTATTGCCTGAATAGTCCGGTGCAAGTGCGGGCAAGCCTCATAATGTACCGTGATGTTGTACGCCCCCTCCTCTGCGAATGCCTTAAGGTAGCGATCAGGGTCTACGATCATCAGATGCACGTCGATAGGCTTGGTAGCGTGCTTTTTTACCGCCTTCAATAAAGGGAAGCCGAAGGAGATATTGGGCACGAACATGCCGTCCATCACATCGAAATGCATCCAGTCGGCCTGGCTGTTATTCATCATTTCAACGTCGCGTTGCAGGTTGCCAAAATCGGCAGCTAAAATGGAAGGAGCTATCAGGTGGTTCATGCGGTAAAGATAGGGTTTGGCGCGGTTAGAAAGGTTAGAAAAGTTAGAAAGGTTGTTGTAACGTTAGAGAGGTACTATTTACAAAGGATTAGCGAAATAGCTTTCAATAGCATCGAGCGCGGTTTTTAGGCCGTCTTCCTGGTTTATGGCCTCCCCTGTTTCGGCGGCGTTGCGTTTTATTTCTTCTGACTGGCTCAATTTAATGGCTTTAATCAGTTTAGCTACGGTCAATTGTTTAAAAGGGATATGTAAGCCTAGTTTCTTCTTCCGGATGATATCGCCCCACCACACCTGATCGCCAAATACAGAGGAGATGATTACGGGAATTTTTGCTTTTAAAACTGCAGCTAATGTTCCCGCCCCGCCATGGATCACCGCTGCTTTGCATTGCGGTAATAGCCATTGGTGGTTAATTTTATCTACCACGAATAAGTTGGGATGACTTTGCAGCTTTGGTATTTGCGACCAACCCTTGCAAAACAAAACTCGCAGGTTAGTAGCTTGGTTTATCTCCTGCAATATCGCCGTTATCTTATCCACATCGGGCAAGGGCATGCTGCCGAAACCTATGTACACCGGTTTATCGGGGTGTTGCAACCACTCCACCAATCCTGTAGGCAATGTTTCGGCTTTGTTGGCTTCCCGGATTTTGGGTGGCAGGGTAAGAAAACCTGTAATACGGGTATTACTGTTCCAGTCGGCAGGCTGGCGTATCAGTTGCGGGCTAAAGGCATAAAGGTCCAGGTGATTTGCTGTAGCGTCGTTTTTCATATCAGCCAGCGTAAAGGCCGTCAAATCGAGCGAGGCCCTGAATTTATTCAGTTCGTCCTTATTGAATTGCCAGTACAATTTGCCAAGCAGCCAATAAGTAAACCGGTTGTAGGGCCCCCAATTGATGAACGCCAGCCCTGCAAACGGAAATTCCTTTGTTGGGGCGGATGGTGGGTTAAGCTGTACCAGTCCCCATTTTTTGCCAAGTTTTTCTGCAATGGTTCGCACCCATATCACCGCCAATACGCTCGATATTAAAACATCCGCTTCAGCGCAACCGGTTAGTAAATCCTGATTTACGATAGGCTGTATTTGGCGGCCAGCCTCTTGCATATACTTCAGGATGGCTACAATGTTGCCGGTCTTCAATACCCGCTGCCCTTCTTCGGATTGTAGGATAGCCTCCGCATCGCCGTGAAGGGGATAAAAATGAACGCTATACCCTTCTACGAAATCCTTGAAATTTTCGGGAGCCAGTACGGTGACCTGGTTTCCCCTATGCATTAGCCCCAAAGCCAGCGCTATGTAGGGCTGTACGTCGCCCCGGGTGCCGTAGGTACATATTGCGTAATGCATTCTTTTGGGTTGAAAGGTTTTTAGGTTGGAATTTAAAAGTAATAATATTCTTCTGCCATCCCGTCCCATAAATGGGACGGCAATGAAGGTGGAGCGCTGGCTATCATCATCCCACCTTCATTGCCGTCGGTTTCAACCGACCGGCCTTGCATGTGTTTACAATACCATCTCCGGTATATCCCCCTCAATAATCAGCTTCCCGGCCGTTGCATTCTTTATTTCTTCCACGCTTACGCCAGGTGCACGTTCTAATAGTTTGAAGCCCCCACCGGGCAGCACATCAAGCACAGCCAGTTCGGTAACTATTTTTTTAACGCAGTTTACGCCGGTTAAAGGTAGCGTGCAATTTGGTAATAGTTTCGATTCGCCGGCTTTGTTTACGTGCTGCATCGCCACGATTATGTTTTCGGCAGATGCCACCAGGTCCATAGCGCCACCCATGCCTTTTACCATTTTACCGGGAATCTTCCAGTTGGCAATGTCGCCGTTTTCGGATACTTCCATGGCGCCCAATATGGTAAGGTTTACTTTTTTGGAGCGTATCATCCCAAAGCTCATCGCCGAATCGAACACAGCCGAGCCGGGCAGCATGGTGATGGTTTGCTTGCCGGCATTAATTACGTCGGGGTCTTCCTCGCCTTCCCATGGAAACGGGCCCATGCCGAGTAATCCATTCTCCGATTGCAGCACCACGTCGATATTTTCCGGTATGTAATTGGCCACCTGCGTAGGTATGCCAATGCCCAGGTTTACGTAGTAGCCGTCTTTTATTTCTTTTGCGATGCGTTTCGCTATTCCTGTTTTATCTAGCATGATCGTATGTTTTACTCACACGTCATTATAAGGCACAAAGCAATCCCAGTAAGCAGAGCGGGTTTGCGTTCTTACTTGTTCTGTGCAGAGATTGCTTCGTTCCTCGCAATGACGTTGTGGGTTATGGTTGTTAATTATCCCGTTTACGAACCGTCCGTTGTTCAATCCTCTTTTCGTAATTCTCTCCCTGAAAAATCCTGTGCACGTAAATGCCGGGCGTATGGATATTATCCGGGTCCAGTTCTCCCGGCTCTACCAGTTCTTCTACTTCGGCAATAGTGATTTTGCCGGCCATGGCCATTACCGGGTTAAAGTTACGGGCGGTAGAGCGATACACCAGGTTACCCATGCGGTCGCCTTTCCATGCTTTTACAATGGCGAAATCGGCATCGAAAGCCATCTCCATCAGGTAATCCTTGCCGTTGAAATTCCGTATCTCTTTACCTATGGCAACCTCGGTACCGATGCCAGCGGGGGTAAATATGGCCGGCATGCCGTAACCTGCCGCCATGCAGCGGGTGGCCAGCGTACCTTGCGGTATGAGTTCTACTTCCAGTTCGCCGCTGAGCAGCTGTTGTTCGAATATGGCGTTCTCACCTACGTAGGAAGATATCATCTTTTTCACCTGATGCTGGTGGAGCAACAGGCCGATGCCAAAATCGTCGACCCCAGCGTTGTTGGATATACAGGTGAGGTTTTTTACGCCTTTTTTCACAAGAGCTAAAATGCATTTTTCGGGCAGGCCGCACATGCCGAAGCCACCAAGCATCAGCGTGTGGCCGTCTTCAATATCGCGGATGGCCTCATCGGCACCGCTCACAATTTTATTCATGGTAAATAATTGGTTGGAGCAAAACTAAATGAAAGAACGCGAATTCTCACCAATTCTATCGAATTTCACGAATTGAGTAAACACGAATTGAAAACAATTAAAACGAATTTCACGAATTGATTTTCGTGAGGCATACCAAAAACGTTACGTTGTATAATTCATAGTAGTGACGCAATTTTTATTCATGTCATATCAGGCCATTAATAATTAACTACTAATTAAAAAATACAAACAAATCTACACCCTCAATCCTTTATCAAAAACATCAATCTATAAACAAAATGGAAACCAATCAAAATAACCAACCAAACGCTTATCAGGTAAAAGACGACGACAACCTCGAAGAAAAAGACCTGAAACGTCCTTTCCTCTTCGGCGGCGAAGACGATGCAAAAACCGGCGATGAGCCCGGCATGGAAGGCTCGCCCGCGGGAGGCCAGCGTTTCGGCCATAACAGCAACACACCATCGGGCGATGACAAGAATAACCCTTCGCAATTGGTGGGCAATAACAATGGTTACATGAGCCGCACCGAACCATCTGATGAGCACCCGGAAAACAACAACTTTAAAGATGCCAGCCAGTTGGGCCAACCAAATTACACCCAGGCGGCAGATGCTGCAAATACCGGGCAATCAGATACCGAAAATACCGGTCCGCAAAAGGATAATAATGAAGATAAAGGCAACTATAATGAAGCCGGATTAAGCTACCAGGAAGGCACCGCAGATGGCGATGACGTAAACATACCCGGGACAAATGAAATACCCGACCGGCAAAAAGTTGCCGAGTAAGTTTAGTTGCGCGGGTGGAAGTCGGTAATTACCGTTTTGAGGTATTGCCTATCCAGGTGCGTGTAGATTTCGGTAGTGGTAATGCTTTCATGGCCCAGCATTTCCTGTACAGCGCGGAGGTCGGCTCCGCGCTCTACCAAATGCGTTGCAAAGGAATGGCGGAAGGTGTGCGGACTGATGGTTTTTTTTAGGCCGATGGCTACCGCTAATTCTTTTATCATCATAAATACATAAACCCGGCTTAGCCGTTTGCCGCGGCGGTTGAGGAACACCATATCCTCCTCTCCTTTTTTTATAGGGATATGCACACGCAGCAGTTCATTCCAAATCTGTAAGGCACGGATGGCCTCGCCACCTATGGGTACCAGCCTTTCCTTGCTGCCTTTGCCCGTTACTTTGATAAATTCAATCTCGGGATGAAGATTCGAAAGCCTCAGCTCGGTAAGTTCTGATACGCGCAGGCCGCAGCCGTAAAGCACCTCTAGTATAGCCTTATTGCGTGGCCCTTCGGGTTTAGAAAGGTCGATGGCTCCAATCATCAGGTTTATTTCTTCCAGGCTAAGGGTGTCCGGTAGCTTCCGCCGTATCCTCGGCGTCTCCAGCAATTCAGCCGGATTAGCTTTGATATAATCCTCCATGAGCAGGTATTTGTAAAAAGCTTTAATGCCTGAGATAATGCGCGCCTGGCTGGAGGGTATCATGCCCAACTCATTTAACCAGGCAATAAAACCGCGCAAATCGTGTAAAGAAAAATCTTTAGGCGTTTTTTTTACTTCCTGCAAATCAGCATATTGATACAGCTTATCTAAATCATCTGTATAAGCTTCAATAGAATTTATAGATAAGCTCCGCTCCAGCTTCAAATAAGCCTTAAATCCTTTTATTGCGGTGGCCTGGTCCAATAGATTTTAGTTTTGATGATTTATGCCTAAGTTTGAAACAAATGAATATACAAATTATAAACGGCCCAAATTTAAACCTGCTTGGCGTGCGCGAAAAATCTATTTATGGCAGCGCAAGCTTTGAGGACTATTTAACCGAATTGCAGAAACATTTTACAAACATCAACATAAGTTATTACCAAAGTAACGTGGAGGGCGAAATTATCAACAAACTGCACGAGGTTGGTTTTACTGCTGATGGTATTGTGATTAATGCCGGGGCATACACCCATACCTCCATCGCCATTGCAGATGCCATTGCGGCCATCACTACGCCGGTGATAGAGGTGCACATTTCTAATGTTTACAAGCGCGAGGAATTCAGGCATCGCTCTATGCTCGCCTCAAATTGTAAAGGTGTTATAGCTGGTTTCGGCATGCATTCTTATCGGTTGGGTATCGAGAGCCTGCTGTTGGCTTAAACGTAGATATTTAAAACGTTTTTCGATATTGGGTGTTTCCACATTGTTTATGCTTAGCCCCTCCCATGAATAAAGCCCTCAAAATAGCAGCTTTCCTCCTATTTCTGTTTACATTATTTACCGGGACTGGTTTTGCGCAGCAATCTTCCAAAAAAGGCAGGAAGCTGAGCGTCCGCGATTCGTTGCGCCAGTCTATCCTAAGGCGCGATTCGATGATGCGGAGCTTTAAAAAGTCCGACACATCTGTAAATACCTTACTACAAAAGATAGAATATTACACGTCCTCTTTCAACCAGATCAAAACAAGCCTGTCGAGGAATATAGATACGGTAGACATCAGCCAAAAACTTCCGGCGTTTGAAAAGCGGGTAGCGCTGATAAAAACGCTCATAGATAACGACCGCAGCAGCACCCTGCGCTACCTGTACGCCATACGCGACATACTTACACGCAGCGACGACCAGTTGGATACCTGGCAGGAACGGCTTACCGATATCAACACCAAACTGGTACAAAACCAAAACGAACTGGCGTTAATGTCTAAAGACTCATCGCTTAAGGTAATGCCTGCAGATAGCGGGTTGGCCACCTCTTTCCTAAAACAAAAGGTAGCCATTGATGGCAAGCATAAAAAGCTGGATGCCACTAATAAAACGCTGTTGCTTAAAATAGGGCTGCTGCAAAACCGTACCGCATCGGTGTACATAGCCCTGATAGACCTGCGAGACCAAATAGACCTGAAAATACGGGAGTTCAGCATATCGGCCTTGTCTGACGAGAACAACAGTATTTGGGAAATGGACAGAAACACCGAGAGCACCTTTAAAACAGCGGTCACTAAAACGGTGAATATGAATATGCGCTTGCTCGGGTTTTTTATTGCCCGCGACCCGTTTATCCATTTTGCCGGCGTACTGGTTTTGGTACTATTTTACATTTGGATATACACCAACCGCCGCAAATTGCTCAGGATAAAAGAATCGCCACATACGGTTTTAGGCCACGCTAAGTATGCATCAATCTACCCAGTAGCTTCGGCCTTGATTGTGGCTTTTGCCATTGTACCAAACTTCTACGACCACCCGCCGGTAGTGGTACTGGAAATCTTTTTCACGGTGTTAACCAGCTCTATATTATACCTGGTAAGGAAAACCTGCCCACCACAGCTATTCAGGTATCTGGCCGTATTATTTTGCTTTACGTTAGTTTATAGCTTAAGCAACCTGTTTGTAGAGGTAAGCAATACGGATAGGGTTATCGTGTTGCTATTGGCTTTAGCTACCACATTCGTAACCCACAGGTTCTATCTGATGGTGAAAAAAGCACCCGAAGATTACCTCCCTTACACATTGGTTATTTTGCGCATTTTTATCATCCTGCTTATAGGATCGGGTGTGTGCAATGTTTTCGGGCGGGTTACGCTTTCAAAAATACTTGGCGTTACTGCGGTTTACAATCTTTGGCTGGCGCTGGGTATGTATTACCTGGTGCAGATTATTATGCAAAGCGTTTTTCTGCAGCTGGAAGCGAATAAAAACAGCAATAGCCTCAGCTCGTTTATAGATTTCAAGATGTTGCAAACCAAATTCCGCAGTATTTTAACCGTACTAGCCGGTCTGCTTTGGTTAATTATGCTTACCCAAAACCTGAGTGTGGAAGATGCGGTTTTTACTTACATCAAAAACTTTTTGACCGAAAATCGCAGCCTGGGTGGTACCAATACGCAGTTTACTTTCCAAAGCATCATCATTTTTATCGCGGTGATATGGTTATCATCCGTAGTAGCAAAAATCATCAGCTACCTGTACGATGTCGCTGGCAGGAGCGGCACCGACATCGATCTGCTGAAAAAGAAAAACCGCACCTCTACCCTGCTTATTAAACTGGCGGTATTTGCCGTGGGCTTTTTACTGGCCATAACGGCATCCGGGTTCCCGCTGGATAAAATCACCATCATCATCAGTGCGTTTGGCATTGGCATTGGTTTCGGCTTGCAAAACATCGTGAACAACCTGGTATCGGGGCTTATACTGGCGTTTGAGAAACCTATACAGATAGGCGACATCATTGAAGTGGATGGGCGCAGCGGTACCATTATGGAAATCGGCATCCGCAGTAGTAAAATTGCCACCAGCGATGGCGCGGAAGTGATTATCCCCAATGGCGATCTGATATCTCACCATGTGATCAACTGGACGCTGAGCAACAGCAACCGACGCATCGAACTCATCATCGGTGTGGCCTATGGTTCGGATATTGAGAAAGTAAAAAACACATTGACCAATTTGCTTTGCAACCGGACAGACATTATGGATGACCCGGCTCCACTGGTTTTCGTGCATAATTTAAACGAAAGTTCGGTAGATTTCCGGTTGCTGTTTTGGGCAGCTGATATTACCACCTGGCTATCACTCAAGAGCCACATCCTGACCGACATCTACATAACCTTTGCCAAAGAGGGCATAGAAATACCCTTCCCGCAGCGGGATCTGCACATTAAAACGGGCGATATAACCGCAGAGATTGCGAATAAAAACACCAACTCTACTGGCGAAGAGGCTAAAGCTACCGATACCGATGTAACGGATACCATTGCCCCGGTAAACTAATAGAACTGAATAGCCCGAAAAACGGTTATTATGCTTTTCGCCGCAAGCTTAATCGGCAAAGGCAGCTAAGTGCAAGACTTTGCTAAGGTGAATTCCTCTATGCTGGCTAGCAATTGCCGCAGCGTTATTGCCGGGTTCGGCATGCATTCCTCCCGCTTGTCTATCGCGTTTTTTTGATATAGGGCAAAACTTCGCCCCCATATTTATCCGCTTCGCCTTTTATTTTGCGGTATGTCCGGCATATTCCTTTAAATTTACCAAATGGATAAAACCGAGAAACAGATATGCCTTTACAGCTCGGCCCTCTTGGCACTAATGCTGAATGTGGGTAAGCTGCTTGCCCTGCGAGAGAACGGCATCCTGGCACAATACTGGCATTTCAACACTACCGAGTTTGCTTATCAGGTACTGGCTCAGTTTTCGTTCTGCTACCTAATGTTTTACCTTAACTTAAAGCAGCATTGGCTTGCTACGCTGCGCAACCAAAACAAATATCTGGTGTATGCCGGCATCAATTTTTTGATCGCATTTTTTTTCATGGCTTTTTTCGGCGGCATTCAGCGGCGTGTTTTCCATGATGATGATAGCTTTAGGCAAATATATTGGGCGGCATATACAGCCAGGTTTGCGCTGGCTGTTTTGCTGACGGGTATCCTCATCAAAATCATCCTGTTGATGCGCGCATCAAAACAACACCAGCAAGAAAACGAACGACTGAAGAACGCATATACGGTTGCAGAACTGGAACTGCTGAAAGAGCAACTGAACCCGCACTTTTTGTTCAACTCGTTAAGCAGCTTATCGGGCGTAGTGCGCGAAAATCCATTACTGGCGCAGCAATACATTATGCACCTTTCCAAGGTGTTTCGCTACACGCTGGAAAAGCCGACGGGGAATTTGGTAAGGCTGACCGATGAGCTACAGATAGTAGCCTCATTTGCAGAGCTATTGAAGATGAGATTAGAGGAGGCCTTTTCTCTACGCATAGATATACCTGAACCGTACCTGCATTATCGCCTGCCGCATCTTTCGCTGCAACCATTGTTAGAAAACGCGGCCAAGCACAACGCAGCAACGCCGGCCCACCCACTAAAAGTAGTGATAGAAATGAGCGGCGATAAATTGGCTATCAGCAACAACCTGCAACCCGTAGCCGCCGAAAGCAGCGGCATTGGCCTGGCTAACCTGGGCGAGCGTTTCAGGATACTGATGCATCAGGAAATAGACATTCAAAAAAACACCGAAACCTTCACCGTAATGCTCCCCCTAGGCCATGGCTGAATTGAAAATAGTAATAATAGAGAACGAGGCCGCAACGGCCCGTAACCTGGCACATATGCTGCAAAGCATTGATGATAGCATAAACGTTATGGTAAGCCTTCCAGCCGTAAAGGATGCTGTAAGCTGGTTCACCGCCAACAGCAATTACGACCTGATTTTTATGGATATCAGCCTGGCCGATGGCATGAGTTTCGAGATATTCAAAAAAACGGCGATCACCAGGCCGGTTATCTTCGTTACGGCGTATAACGAACATGCCCTTACTGCCTTCAAAAATAATGGCATTGATTATATCCTGAAACCCTTCGACGAGCAGGAACTAACCACCGCGCTAAACAAATACAGAGGCCTGGTTTCGCAACCAGTTTCCAGCGCAAATGCCACCGCCGATGTGGAACGTTTGCTTGAGCAACTGCATAAACTAAGCAACCCGTATAAACGTTCGTTCCTGGTGCATTTCCGCGAGAAACTGATACCTGTAGAAGCCATAAAAATTGCCTGGTTTTACACCGCCAATGAGATTGTTTACGCCCGCACCACCGACGATCGGCAGTACGTTATGGATTTTACGATGGAGCAGCTTGAACAACAGTTAGATCCGCAGCAATTCTTCCGAGCCAACAGGCAATTCATCATCAACCGCAAGGCTGTTACCGAGGTTGACTTTTATTTTAACGGTCGCTTATCTATTAAGGTGCAGCCTCAGCCAAACGAACAAATACTCGTCAGCAAAGCCCGGGTGCCCGACTATAAGGTGTGGATGAACCAATAGTTGCCCTATTTGGGCCGCCGGACCGAAGCGGCAGGGTAATTTATTTGCCGACAATTATTATCTTTATGCTTATAAACATCCGCCTATGAACGACTCTAACCTTTGCCAGCACTTACAAGCCATTACCGAAGTAAAACTGAGCGACGAGCAAGTTTGCGAAGAATGCATTAAAACCGGCGATACCTGGTTCCACTTGCGCACCTGCCAAACCTGCGGCGTAACCCTCTGCTGCGACCAATCGGTAAACACCCACATGACTAAGCACTACCACGCTACGCATCACCCTGTAATAGCATCTGCCCAACCCGGCGAACGCTGGCTATGGTGCTACCCGGATGAAGAATTTGTGGAGTATTAAGGCCGCACGGGCACGTTTTCGGGACTGTACCCTTCTTCGGGACTGAAATCAAGCGCCATGCGTTCATAAACCGAATCATCTATGGTTTCGTTGGCATTTGGGTTTGTTAATAGCTCCCGTATGTGCGCGCCGATGAATGAAAATGGCGGCTTGTTTGAATCGTAAAGCGTGCCTGCCTTGTTCCGCTTGATCTGTCCATCGATGTATCCCTGCTCGAAGGCCAAATTGGTAGCGGCAGCTTTCTTTATCATCCAATCAAGCGTTATATCGCTCAAACCTTCATCGGCATACCCCCCGCCAATATTAGAATGCACCCCTGCAAACCAGCGTTGTTCCATTGTTTGGCCGGCTTGCCTGGCTTTATCGCTTTGTTCCCAAAGGGTAGGTTCGAAGCTTTTGCGTTGCTCATCTATAGCCAGGGCGTGATAGGCAAAATCAACATAACTGCTAAGGGTAGTATCATGAAATTCGTACTTTTCCTTATTATGCATCATCATAAATGGAATGCCTAATTCGCCTACGGTATCCCACACACCAATAAACTTTATCTTCACTTCAACTGGTTGGCTATATTGCAACCTGAATTGCTCGGCCGTTTTTCCGTTTGGGTTTTTATCCGGATCGTTACGGTCGCGGTAAATATCGTAGGCCTGTTGTATTAACCGTAGGTCGTTATTTTTTACCAGGCCAACAGTGCGTATAAGCCCGGCAAGGCTACGGGCGGTGTAGGCCCCGCGGCTAAAGCCAAAAAGATAAATTTCATCGCCTATCTCATAATTCCAGATGATAAACTTATAGGCATCCAAGATGTTTTCGTCGAGGCCATAACCGGTGGCGCCATCTATAATGCGCCGTAGTTCGCTGCCTGTAGAGCCCACGCCTTCATCATAATATTTTATTTGCTTTACGCCGTTTCCGTCTTCGTTGCAAATAGCCTCGAATATTTTTTGAACGTTGGTGCGTACATATGCGCCTTCGTCTACATCGCCCGGTTTGTTCCAGGTACCATCGCTGCAGGTAATGATCCGCTTGTTTATTTTTTCCATAAATGAATTTTTAGGATTATGTATTTAGTTCGCATTTAATCATTTTGTAATTTACGGGTTTAGCCTCGGTCATTCTGGTTATAAGTTTATCAAAAATTGAGTTCATATGCCCCCTTCTGTTAAAACGG
>NZ_SOZE01000055.1 GCF_004519315.1 Mucilaginibacter psychrotolerans | reverse complement strand
GCGCCTGCTTCCGCTTCATCCCGCAAGGCAAATGTAAAGCGTATTCAGGATTAATCTATATTTGTAAATAACCGTTAGGACTAAAGTAAAAAAGTGTAAACTTTTTTCAGGACGAGACAGACAAAATCATCAACGAAATCATTCAATCAATTAAATCAGCGGTTCAGACATCCAATAATCGGGTGAATCAAGGTTCAGACAACAATCATCAACGAAATCAGCGTAATCATTAAAATCAGCGGTTCAGACATCCTTTAATCCATTAATCGGGTGAATCATGGTTCAGACAAAAATCATCAACGCAATCTGCGTAATCATTAAAATCAGCGGTTCAGACAATCAGCGGTCGTCTTCTTCTATCTTCGAGTGCTTCTGCGTATCCACCATGGTGATATAAATTGCCAGCGATACTGCTATGCACAACGTAACATACCAGTAAAACCACTCCTGGTGACCGGCGTTTTTGAACAGCAGGGCAACGTACTCCGCCGTGCCGCCGAAAACAGATACCGCAATAGCGTAAGGGAAGCCTACGCCCAGGGCGCGTACATGGGCCGGGAAAAGCTCGGCCTTTACCACAGCATTGATAGAGGTATAATTGCTTACGATGAGCAGCGCAGCCATGATCAACGCAAAGGCTGTCCATTCGTTTTTGGTATGGCTTAGCGCCATCATAATGGGGATAGTAGTAAGCGTACCCAATATGCCGAAAAGCCTCAGCATGGGCTTGCGGCCAATCCTGTCGGAGATGTAACCATACAGGGGCTGCACCAGCATAAAAACAAACAGCGTAAGAGTTGATACCAGTGTTGCCGTGTCTTTGCTGAAGCCGCTGGTATTCACCAAAAACTTCTGCATGTAAGTGGTAAAAGTATAAAAGGCCACCGTGCCGCCAAGGGTAAGGCCTATAACGGTTAATACGGCCTTTGGGTGCTGCATCAAGGCTTTGATGGTGCCCCGGTTGCTATGATGCTGTTCGGAGGCAGCCTTTCGTGTAAACGCGGCTGGTTCGTGCAGGTTGCGGCGCAGGTACATGGTTATAATAGCCAGCACGGCCCCAATGCCGAAAGGGATGCGCCAACCCCAGGTATGCAGTTGCGCATCGCTTAAAAACACCCTTTGAAGCAACACCAGCACACCCAGGGCAAAAAGTTGACCCATAATAAGCGTTACATACTGAAAACTGGAGTAAAAGCCACGGTGCTTTTTGGCGGCCATCTCGCTGAGATAAGTGGCGCTGGTGCCGTACTCGCCGCCAACGCTAAGACCCTGTACAATGCGGGCGAACACCAGCAATATAGGGGCGGCAATGCCGATGTGGTTATAATCGGGCGTAATGGCGATGATAAGCGAGCCTGCGCTCATCAGCAAAACCGACCAGGTGAGGGCGGCCTTGCGGCCATGCTTATCGGCAAAGGTTCCCATCAACCAGCCACCTAAAGGGCGCATCAAAAAACCGATGGCAAATATGCCTGCGGTGTTCAAAAGCTGTACGGTTTGGTTCGCCTTCGGGAAAAATGCATCTGCAAAATACAGCGAGAATGCGGAGTACACATACCAATCGTACCACTCCACCAGGTTGCCCAGCGAACCACCTACGATAGATTTAATGCGGCTTGCGGTGGTGATGGGCGTGTGTGAATTGGCAGATGCTGTCATGATTGGTAAAGCGCTGATTTTATAGGCAAGATATAAATTTAATTCTGAACCATGATTTGTGGGATTAGAGGATGAGACCTACGCCTTTGCTTTACCCGTTTTTATATGAGCAAAATCCTCCTTTTTGGTAAAGTATTCCAGCCCGAGGATGAGTAGCGTAGGCACGATAAAATTGACTTTCTGGATGCCCGGCAGCAACTCCCAATTACTGGTACCCCATAGGTACACGCCATAGTAAAAAACCAAAACAGCGGTTACGCAGAGGAATTTAAAAAAACGAAGTTTTGTTTTCAGGATGATAGCCGTAATAACGATGATGCCGGTCCAAAACAGCGTAGTCGAAACGATAAGCATGGAATCGTGCAGGGGTGGTATTATGGTCAAAAAAGTAAAAAGGATATTGGCCAGTCCTGCATATTTCAGGATAAAGCCGGCAATTTTATCCGGTATTTTCTTCGCCATATGGATGAAGAAGATAGCATAGCTGATAGGGAAAAGCACCATGGCCAGGCTCGCCCAAACCCTGGATGCGTTTTCTGCACCGTTCAACGCTTTTGCGGCAAACAGGTTGCTGATAAAGTTGTGCGCCCAGCTAAACCCTATGGAGTATTGGTCTACCCTGGAACCGCCGGGGTAAACCGCAACGGCTATTGCCGCGATGATAGAAGATATTACGATACCTATCAGGACGGAGTATTTCTTGACCATTAATTGTGTTGGTTTTTAAGTTGTGAATGAGCGTAAATCCCAACCGTAATGTTACAGCTTATTTTGTTGGCGAAAAAACAAGGGCAATCTCTGTACACCCACTCCTATCACCGAAGACGTTTTTTCATCTGGGCCGCACCTCTGCAACGGGGTTTCGGCGGCTTACGATAATATAAAACAAAAAAAAACGTCGGAGCAGTAAATTCGACCCTTTTTTATGGCTATTGTGGCAAAAACACGGAAATTTTCGACAGTTTTTTTGGCAAAAACAGGCTTAAAACATCTACCTTGTCTCATGGTTTTCACCGAAGATTTTTTGCACTACGTTTGGAAGTTCCGCCTCTTCGACAGGCTGGATTTGCGCACTACCGAGGGCGAAGAGCTGGAGATTTTTTCTGCCGGGCAGCATAACACCCATGCTGGTCCCGATTTTCAGAATGCCCGCATACGCATCGGCGATACTACCTGGGCGGGCAACGCCGAATTACATCTCAGCTCTTCCGACTGGCACCGCCATGGCCATACTGGCGATGGCGCTTACGATAGCGTAATCCTTCACGTAGTATATACTGACGACCAGCCGGTTACGCTTGCCAACGGCCGCCGCCTGCCAACACTGGAATTGAAAAACCGCATCAGTGCCGACCTATACCAGCGTTACCATAACCTGGTTTTCGGTAACCAAAGCGTCATCCCCTGCGAGGCCAGCATTGGCCGTGTAGACCCGCTCACCATGCAAAACTGGCTAACCCGCGTGCTGGTAGAACGCCTGGAAAAACGAGCAGAAGCTGTAGACGCAGCATTGACCCTCAACCGTGGCGACTGGGAAGAAACCTTTTACCAATACCTGGCGGCAAATTTCGGCTTCAAAACCAATGCGTTACCTTTCGAGCTGCTTGCCAAATCGCTGCCGCAGAACTTCCTTGCGAAGCATAAAAACAACCCGCTGCAGATAGAGGCACTGATATTTGGTCAGGCCGGATTTTTGGACGGTGAGCCTGTGGATGAATACCCCCGCAGCCTGAAAAAAGAATACGACTACCTGCGCAAAAAACTTAAAATCAACCCAATAGAAAACCACCTCTGGAAATTCCTGCGGATGCGACCGCAAAATTTCCCCACCGTGCGGCTGGCACAGTTTGCAGCGTTGGTGGTACAAAGCAGCCACCTGTTCTCGAAAATACTGGAGGTAAAGGAGGTGAAAGACCTGCGCAAGTTATTTTCCGGCATAGAAGTGCACCCCTACTGGGAAACCCATTACCGTTTTGATAAGGAATCGCTGCCTGCGGCCAAGCATTTCGGGCAGGCATCGGTAGATACCGTACTGCTTAATACGGTGGCTTTGTTCCTTTTTAGTTATGGCAAGCACATGCAACAGCAATATTACATTAGCCGGGCCTTAAAGCTTTTAGAAAATATTCCTGCTGAGAATAACCATGTTACGCAAGAATTTACTACCTTAGGGGTAAATATATTCACCGCATTTGAATCACAGGCGCTTTTAGAACTAAAAAACAATTATTGTGCTTATAAGAAATGCCTGCACTGCGGCGTTGGTATAAAAATATTAAAACCAGTCTGATATGTTACAACGGATCATCACCTTTTTCGAGCGCTACTCTTTCGGGGTATGCACTTACCTGGGCGAACGTTTCAACGTGTCTATCGCCAAAATAAGATTATTCTTCATCTACTCGTCGTTCCTGGCGGTAGGTTTCCCATTGATATTTTACTTCTTCGCTGGTATTGTATTGGATTTCCGTAACTACATCAAACGCAGCCGTACACGCGCTGCGGATATGTAGAGCCGGATGTGCAGATGCCAAATTTCAAATGTGCAGATGATTTTAAGATTGTCATTTCCAACAAAGCGATAGATAACTCTCTCTTGCAAGCAGTAAAACGATTTTCTTAGACGCGCATGGTATTTACTGTGTAAATTAGCTGACATAAACAAGGTTTCTCTATCTCCCCACCGCGCTCTCCTTCGAAAAGACGTGCCGATTGACTAACCCGATTTTTTAAAACAGCGTGGGCGCTTCAGAAAGGCCATCATCTTTACTGATAAAAGTTGGTCGCAGCAGGTTAGTCCCCAATCGCTGGTTGAGCTTATCTATCACATAATCGCACAGCTCGGGGCTGTAGCGTTCATCGTGCTGGTGCATAAAAAACCAAACGGATTGCAAGCCGAGTTCTTTCCATTCTACAATACGGTCTACCCATTCGTCGCAGCGGCTGTAATCTGTGGGATGCAGGCTGTTGCCCACAAAACGGATAAATGCATGCGGGGTGGGCAGCATCATGTGCAGGCAATCGCGGCGACCGCTGGAATCGGTGAGTATACTGCCGATATTAAGGCGTTTAAACAGGTTGAAAACGGCTTCTTTGTTCTCGGGCACGCCAAACCAATCTTTATGCCGTAGTTCCACAAATACGGGTACATCGGTAGGCAGGCTTTCTAGGTAGGCGGTCAGCTCGGGCAGGCTTTTGGGCGTATAATTATCGCTCAGCTGTAAAAACAGCGGCCCCAGTTTATCGCCGAAGGCCATAATACCTTCGTAATAAGCGGTGGTAATCTCCTCGGCGTTCTTCAGCCTGCGTATATGGCTTATGCTTTGCGAAAACTTGGGGCAAAATTTAAAATCGGGACTGGCATCGGCTTTCTCTTTCCATTTACTGATGGTGGCCGCGCCGTAAGTTTGGTAAAAAGTAGCATTAAGCTCTATGCAGTTGAAGTGCTTTACGTACTCATCTAAAAAGTTCGCGTCTTTGGTTTTGGGCGGATATATCTTACCTACCCATTCCTTCCTGCCCCATTTGGCACAGCCTGCGCGCACTTGAAGTGGCTGGTTATTGCTTGCGTTGCGCAAGGTTTCCAGCGTGAAATCGGGATTGGGCGGCAGGGTAAAATCTACCAGGTTAAGTTGCTCTTCGGTTACACGGCCAAATTCCATATAATGCTATAATTTTTGGCAAGATAAGCAGATTTAGAATTCTGTAGGTTATTTAACCGAAAGAATATATACCAGCAACTTTTGCGCCGATGCATCCATAAAAACGCAGAAAGGGTTGCGCGAGAGCCATTTTATATACCTTTGCGCAACCCTTTATTTTGTGCGTAAGCTTGCTTATAAGAACATACCGCCCGAAGCCTCTATTCTTTGCGCGTTTATCCAGCGTGCATCCTCCGAACACAGGAAAGCGATCACGCCGCCGATATCGTCTGGCTGGCCGGGGCGGCCCAATGCAGTTATCGACGAGATGAAATCGTGCATGCCCGGGTGGCTATCGAATGCCCTTTTGGTGAAATCCGTTTCGATGATGCCCGGTGCTACCAAATTGGCGGCAATGCCACGGCTGCCCAACTCTTTGGCCAGGTACTTGGTAAATACCTCTATAGCGCCCTTCATAGATGCGTAAGCTGCATAACCCGGCGTAGCAAAGCGGGTAAGCCCGGTAGAAAGGTTGATGATGCGCCCGCCATCGGCAATGGTACCCAGCAGGGTTTGGGTTAAGAAGTAAACGCCTTTGAAGTGTACGTTGAACAGGTTATCGAAATCCTCCTCGGTGGTTTTGGCAAATGGCGATGCGGCATCAATCCCCGCGTTGTTAATGAGGAAATCGAAAGTATCGCGGCCCCATTTTTCCTTTAGCACATCGGTTAATCCTGTTTTGAATGCCTCGAAAGAGGATACAACGCCCGTGTCTATCTGCAGCGCAGCAGCTTTTAAGCCAAGCGATTCTATCTCGGCCACTACCTCGTCGGCTTCCTCTTTTTTGCTGCGGTAGGTGATGATCATGTCGTTACCTTTTGCAGCCAGCTTTAATGCAGCGTTTTTACCAAGGCCCCTGCTTCCGCCCGTTATTAATGCAATTTTGTTTGTCGGTTCCATTATTTTGTTTTTAGATGATGATGATGCAAAGTTGCAGCAAAATACGCGCTAAAAAATGGTGAACAGTTCAGAATAAATGGTGACAGTTTCAGATTATTTGGGGATTTCACCGATTTTACGTGATTGCACCGATTACTAATGTTTTCCCTTTAACCCGCAATGTCTATAACTGGGGTTACCAAGCATCCTGAAAATTCTAAAATTCCGAGAATTCTGATTCAGACACCAGTTGCTCCTTATACTGCTTGGGCGTAACACCCTCGAAGCGTTTGAAGAACTTGGTGAAGTTAGAGGCATCGAAGGTGAGGGTGTAGGCAATTACCTTGATGGGTATATTTTGCTGTAGCATGCCTTTGGCTAGCTCCATGATCCGTTTCTCGAAGAAGAAACAAGGTGCCTTGCCCGTGGTTAGTTTGATGGTATTGCTTAAGTGTGTAGGGTGTATATGCAATATCTCCGCGAAATCGCGTATCTCGAACATATCTGTACGCTTTTCCTGCAGCACATCGTCCAGATGCTTATCAAGCTCGCGCAGGAAATCGGTGGTGATTTCGTGCTGGCGTGCTAATATCTTCTTTGGGATGGGCGGCGGCATCAGTTGGCAGTTATCAGTGGGCAGTTGGCATCAAAACAAAATTAACAATAAAGCTTATTATTTGGCAGGTGGGCTGGAAAAAGGCCTCGAGCAAATCGCACTCAACAACATGGTTGTTTCGCTTTTTGGAAGCGAAACAACCATATAATAAATTTATCTGATTATCAATATTTTAGCAAAAAAGATGAAACACGCTAAAATATCCCTCAACTTGACATAAATGCTGTAATTCACTAATTATTATCAAGTTGCGAAAATGTAATTTTTTACTTTTTGGCGAGTGAAACACCCGCCGTGTTTCGGTTTCGAAACACCTTTTACGCCTCCATAGTTGCCTTAAACTCCGGTTTCTTCCTTTTTTTCGATGCCTGTTCATAAGCGTAGGCCAGCGTAAGTAGTTCGCCCTCTTTCCATGCGGTGCTGAAAAAGGATAGCCCCAAAGGCAAATCGTGCCAGGCCCCCATCGGTACGGTGATATGCGGATATCCCGCCATTGCTGCAGGTGTCGAAAACGAGAAACCGTTATCATAATCGCCGTTGACAATGTCGATACAACTGGCGAAGCCGTTGGTGGGGCCGCAGATGGCATCCAGCTTGTTATCCGTTAATATCTTATCTATAGCAGTGCGACTCACCCCTGTAGATTTTGCCAGGGCATCTATGTACTCTTTGCTATTGAGATCGCCCTTTGTTTCGGCCTCAATAAGTGTCTCCTGTTTAAAAAAAGGCATGGCGGTAGCCTCGTTTGCCTGGTTAAACGCAATTACATCGGCCAGGGTTTTAACTTTGGCTCCACCATTGCCCAGGTATTTATTTACGCCGTCTTTAAACTCATACAGCAGCACCTGGAACTCCGAGCGGCCCGCCGGTTCCAACGCTTTGTAAACTTCTACCTCTACAATAGTAGCACCCTGCTTTATCAGGGTTTCTTTGGCTTCTTTAACGAGGGCAAGCGTACCATCGTTGGCATGTTCTATCTTTTCAAAGCCGATGCGTTTGCCTTTCAGGCCATCGGCATGCAAAAATGTGGTATAATCTTTTTCTGGTTTGGCTTTCAGGGTGGCGCTATCGTTAGGGTCGGCGCCGGCTAAAGCGCCCAGTAAAATGGCAGCATCGCGCACAGTACGGGCCATTGGGCCGGCCGTATCCTGCGTGGCAGAGATGGGGATAATGCCGCTGCGGCTCAGTAAACCTACCGTTGGCTTGATGCCCACCAACCCGGCGACCGATGCCGGCGATACTACCGATCCATCGGTTTCGGTACCGATAGCAATAGCGCATAAGTTTGCCGAAGCCCCCGAGCCGGAACCCGAGCTTGAGCCGCTTGGACCCCTGTCTAAAACATATGGGTTTTTGGTCTGCCGCCCCCTGCTGCTCCAGCCGCTGGTAGAGCGTGAGGAGCGGAAGTTGGCCCATTCGCTCAGGTTAGTTTTGCCCAATATCACGGCACCTGCTTCGCGCAGTTTGTGTACAATGAAGGCATCCTGTTTCGCAAAATGATCGGCCAATGCCAGGGAGCCCGCAGTGGTATGCATGTTATCTCCCGTATCTATATTGTCTTTTATCAGCACCGGGATACCGTGCAGCGGGCCGCGTACCTTGCCGGCTTTGCGTTCCTTATCCAGACCATCGGCTATATCCAATGCGCTTTTATTTAGTTCGATAACGGCGTTAAGTTTTGGCCCGCTTTTGTCTATGGCATCTATCCGCTTTAAATACAGCTCGGCAATAGAGCGGGCGGTGTGCTTACCATCCTGCATCATCTTTTGCAACCCGTCGATAGTCGCCTCGTTCAGTTCAAAATCATCGGCAGCTGGAGCATCCGAATCGGTTTTGGTAGCTGTAGATGGGCTGCACGATACCGCGCTTAAGGCGGTGATGCTGAGGCCGGCCAGCGTGCCTGTTTTCAAAAAATTCCGTCGTTGCATAATTGGGGGCTATGGTATTAAAATCCATCCTAATTTATGGAAAATTATAGCTGTTTATCTACAGCAGGGAATTAATTCGGCAAAAATTCGGGCTTAACCGGCGGTGGTATCTTTAAATCGTCGTTAAAATTGGGCAGCAGTTGGTGCAGTATGTCCGCCGACATACTGCCTACGTCTAAAAAAGTCCAGTTTTTTCCTTTATCACTACTTACGCCCAGCAGGTACGACCGGCTTAGATACCGGCCAACGGAGGTGGTGAGAATGATATCTTCTGGCAGCAAACAATGCAGTTCGTTGCCTGCCAGGTAAAATTTACCGGGGGTACCTATGGTGCCGCTAAATCCGGTAATGCCCTGGTCCTTCAACTCCTTCATCCGCTCGGTAATCAGCTGGCGCAGCTTCTCTTTCCCGCCCGACATGGCCACTAGCCTGAAATGGGTGTATGCAATAACCGTTTCATAATCCCCTTTGAAAGTGGCTTGCGCTATTAAGTTTGCCTGATGTTTTACTACGGCGGTATCCTGAGCGTGAAGGGTGCTGAAGGGGAGTAAAAGTAGCAATAGGAGGCGGAGCAGTTTCATGGTGATTGGGAGCAAAGCAGGTATTTCAGTATTGTTTTGCTTGATTGAATTGAGGCATTAATGTTTACGAAAATAACTTTATCAAAACTTGCGACACCTTATTTTCGATTAGTGTGTTTACGCTCCCAGCTTTTTTAATAATCATATTCTTGTCGGCAGTAAATATCCTTGTAGGACGAATGTTGGAAGATACAGGAAGCTGGCCGCTTGTAAAATCTGAAGACATCAAGGGAACCGCAAAAGCATCAGCGTTTTGCTGGCTTGTTATTTGGCACAATATAATATCATTGCCCGGTAAATCGGCCAAAACCAAGGCTGGCCTTCTTTTCGAGCCCGATAGATCAGAAAACGGGAACGGTATGATAACCACGTCGCCTTTTACAAACTTTGCCATGCAATATCTTCTTCGGGGCTCAACCAATCTTTTGCTAAGGCTTTCTCACTGGCAAAATGTGTCAAAATAATATCCGTGGCATCTTCGGGACGAGTTTCTTCAATAGTAAAGGCAATTACTTCTACCTCCTTACCCACGTAATCTGCCGGCACTTCAATAGAAATGCTCTTTGTTGCAGATTTTATAATCGTTCTTACCATTACCAAATATACATTTTTTTAAAATTAGTAAATCATCCTAAGCCTAAGTACGTTTGTAAAAAAATCATCACCATGCCCGAACTGCCCGATCTGCAAGCCTTCAGCTATACGCTCCATAAAAAACTGCACGGTAAAACCGTTGAAGCGGTTATTGTACACAATCCTAAAAAACTTAATGTAAGCCCGGAAGTCTTGCAAAGCCAACTGGCCGGCCAAACCCTACAAAAGGTTTACCGCGATGGCAAGGAGCTTTACATCAAATTCGGCGGTGGCGATATATTGGCCCTACACCTGATGCTGCACGGCAAACTTTTCCTTTTCGAGGGAAAAAACACCAATAAATACAGCATCATAGAACTATTGTTTACCGATGGCAGCGGCCTGGTGCTTACCGATTTCCAGGGCATTGCCACCCCTACCCTCAACCCCGAAGAAAAAGAAGCGCCGGATGCGGCTGATGATAAGGCAGGCGTAGATTACCTGAGCGCAAAGCTGTGCAAAACCAAAACGGCGGTAAAAACCGTGCTTCTGGATCAAAAGATTATCCGAGGCATTGGCAATGCTTATGCCGATGAAATACTGTGGCACGCCGGTATCTCGCCCTTCTCGGCCGGAAACAAAATCCCTGCTGAGAAAATAAAAGACCTGGCCCAGGCCATCCGTTCGGTTTTGAAAGATGCGGAGGAAAAAATCCTTGCGTCGAACCCCGATATCATCAACGGCGAGGTGCGCGATTTTATGCTGATACATAACGCAAAGAAGAAAAACAGCCCAACCGGCGCGCCTATCCTGATAAAAGAAGCCAGCCGCAAAACCTATTATACCGAAGAACAAACGCTATATAGCTAACAGAAATGCTATAGCCCAGGGTCCTGGGCAATAATTTGAAAATGCCTTGCGTTTAATTTTAACTTATAAATTAATGCAATGGCGCGATTCCTGACGACCGCCCTCCACCTGTTTGTAGCTATGATGGCTGCTTTTATGGTAGGCTGCATAACAGCCCTCACCGGTTCTTACGACCATTGGGGTAACCGTTACGTTTTAAAGACACGCCATAGTCGCCTTATTCGCGAGCGGGCCCGCCAGCCAAGCTTAGCAAAAGGCAACGCCGTGCAAAAGAACTCAACCCCTTACCGTGCACGCAAGGTGAATAAGAAGGCCGATATTTACATCGCGGGCAAGGCTGCATAAATTAGCCAGTTGTGAAAACATTTAACCAAAGTGTTATGTTATTTAACCAAAACTAACATACAAATGGGAACATTACAGCATATCCAACACCAAATATCAGCGTTGAATGACCTGGTGAAAGTGAATAACGACCGCGCAGCCGGTTACCAAAAAGCCATTGATGGCACCGACGACCTCAGCCTGAAGGCCGTGTTTGAAGGCTACGCCGACCAAAGCAAAGGCTACGTTAACGAACTGAACGACTATATCCATTTACTGGGCGGTTCGCCGGTGGAAGGCACTACGCTTTCGGGCAAGTTTTACCATGCCTGGATAGACGTAAGGGCCGCTTTCAGCAAACGCGACGACCACTCGGTACTGTCTGATTGCGAATTCGGCGAGGACATTGCAAAAGGCTCGTATCGCAGGGCACTTGACGATAAGGAACTGATTTGGGAAGACGAGAAAGTGCTGAGTATGTTAAGCAACCAATTTGGCGGACTAAAGATGGCCCACGATGCCATAAAAGCCCTGCGCGATTCTGTAGCACTTAAAGAAAAGCAGGAAGTATAGCCATGGATAGCCCCGATCAGGATTTTTATAAAGAATACAGGCCGCTGCATGTACCGCATAAGTACGATGCAGCGGCTTCGTTGCAAGATAATGTGGTGTACGCCCTTGCGCAACTGGAATATGCCACTGCCCCGCAAGTGGCCCAAAAACTTTGGCAACACGACCCGCAAACCAATTTAGCAACCCACCAAAAAAACGCTGAAGAAGTACTCACTTACCTGTTTGACAAAGGCTTGATAAAAGGCGACGACGAGATAGAGCGCCAATATGATCTGAGCAAAATATTGGTGCAAAACTCGGGCAAGGCCGATCCGCTGTATTAATATCTGCCATAACTCAAAATCATCTTGCCCTATTACGGCAGCGTTGGTGTTGCAGGCATTACGGTCATCACACTATCTACCACAAACTCGCTTACGCCGCGCCATGGCAGGGTGTGCAGGTATTCTTTGTAGTGCAGATCCATGGTGGCGCCTGCGCTGTGGTTAAGTTTATCGGCCACTTTTTCATCGGTAACCGAAAACATGAATTCATTGGATTGTATACCGCCACCTTGCGCCTGTGTACGTATGCCGCTTTGAATGAGGCGCCCCTCGTAAGTTTTAAACACATAACCCTTCTTTACAAAATAGTTGAGCGTGCCGGCCTTGGTGCCTTCGCCAAATACAAAGTAATAACTGTAGTAGAAAACGCCACCCAAAACAAGGATGACTACCAAACTAATAATAGTGAATATACGGCCTTTCATAAGTATGTTTTTATATACACAAAGCTAACGCAATTGCGGCCTATAAGTTTAAAAAATGATGCGTGAGCGCGTTAAAATTATCAAACTTTAAATCGTAATCGTCCGTTTGGCCAAAGCCGTAGCTTACGAATACGAAAGGGATGCCCGCAAGGCGGGTTTGATGCCCATCGCCCTCAGTATCGCCCACGTAAACGGGGTTCTTTAAATCGTATTTATCAGTAAGCAATTTGATATTGTGCTGCTTGGGCATAAAGTTTACGCCGTAGGCAATCTCATCTTTGATAAGGGCATCAATACCGGCCCAATCAATAAACTGACGTATAACGCCTGCTGCACAATTGCTCAATATAAACAACTGATAATGTTGCGCCAATTGCTGCAGGCCTTCCTTTACGCCATCATATAAAATGCCGCCCATCTGCGGTATCAGCAATTTGCGTTTCTCGTTTACCTGGGCGTATATTTCCCACCGCCTATCGGGTTCAAACTCGGGTAATATCACTTCAATTACCTTTTTGCCCTCCCAGCCTACCATACCGGCGAGCTGTGCGCGATCTATTTTTTTATCGAGGCCCAGTTCATTAAACATTACGTTCCAGGAATGCGCATAGGTATCTACGGCATCCCAAAGGGTACCGTCCATATCAAAAATAAGGCTATCGGGTTTAGTAAGCATGGGGTGAAATTAAAAAAATATAAAGGTTTTGGCGATATTTTAACCACAAAGAGCGCAAAGATTTGCATGGTGGCTATACACAAAGAGCACGAAGGTAGTTAGGTCTAGATATGTATCGGAATCAATAGCAGTAAAGTTAATGGTGCATCAAATTGTGATGATTCATTTTCCTTTTATACATCTCCTGATCGAGTTTATAGAAGTAAAAGGTGCTATGAAATACTTTGTTGTATAAGATTTTGTTTCGTATATCGAAACTGAAAGCAGACGTTGTTCCGAGCTTTTTATATATTTTCAAAAGCATTTCATGGACAGTTGGTTCCTGTATTGCGGTACAACTAATTCCAAGAAAAAACATGTCATTTTGATCGGTCGGCTCTTTTTGCAAATCGAAATATGCAAAGACTCGCTCATCGAGCCTGCTATGAAAAACTTCAACAGAATGATTCAAATGGTTGTTATAACCCTTAACAACCAATTCCCTGTCGAAATCAATCTCCAGAAAATTAAAAACGTCTAATATTTCGGTTCCGGATAATTCGCTTTCCCAATCACAGGTATTTCTCAACAACTCATCAAAACAGCAATGGAAATAAAACTCAACATAGTGTCGATGTCCCGAGCCGTTTAAATTACCATGATGAAGATCGTCGTTTGCCATTTGATAGAAGAATTTTGGTTTAGAGGTTATCATAAAGTTAATAATTAAACTGTCTATTTTAAAAATCATGCACCTGATCTCTCAAATAGCTAAAAAAACTCACCAACTTGCAAAGCTCTGTGTGCCTCTGCGCCATCTCTGTTTCCGCTGTGGTTGAATAAAACACGATTAGTTCTATTTACTTATCAGTAAATAATACCATATTAGTGATATAAATCACCACTGCAGTTTGCCTTGCTTAGGTATCTTTGTACCATGAAAAAGGCATTCCCGGTTTATGACATCTGCGCGCTGAGCGACCATCAGCACGATGATTTACTCATCAGCCGGTTTGCGCCTTACCTGCAGAAGCACCAAAACCTCAGCCTGCCGCATAAACATAGTTTTTACCATGTGGTATTTTTTACCGAAGGCGGCGGAACGCATGCCATCGATTTTAAAAGTTTCCCGGTAAAGCCATACCAGATATACTTTATGGTACCCGGCCAGGTACACAGCTGGAGTTTTGAGGGGCCGGTAGATGGCTATATTATCAACTTTTCGGCTTCGTTCTTCCAATCGTTTTTGCTGAGGCCCGATTACCTGGACAACCTGCCCTTTTTTAGTGGGAACATAGATGATGAAGTCATAAATTTAAGCGGCGATTCCCAACAAGCCACGGTTGCTTTGTTTGAGCAATTGGTACAAGAAAGCAGCCAAACCGGCAGCCTGGGCATGGATATGATAAAAGCACTGATGCTGCAGCTATTTATTATGGTAGCCCGCCAAAGCGAAAGCAAAAACCCATTGCCCGCACCAAATTATAACTATACCTTGCTGCAAAGTTTCCGCAAGCTTGTTGACATGAATTTTTCTACACTGCGGCTGCCAAAAGATTATGCCGCCCTGCTGTACATTACGCCCAACCATTTGAATGCCCTGTGCAATGATATGTTGGGCATACCTTCCGGCGAAGTAATACGCAACCGCGTGATACTGGAAGCCAAACGCCTGCTGGTAAACCTGGATATGAATGTTGCCGGCATTGCCGATAAGCTAAACTTTGCCGACAACTCGTACTTTACCAAATTCTTTAAAAAATACACCGGGCAAACACCCGAAGAATTCCGCAAACACACCCTTAGCCATGGACACTAAAAACATTAAACCCGCCAAACCTATATCAGCCTTTGAAGGCTGCATAAAAGCCAAATGCCCGCGTTGCCGCCGTGGCGATATATTCTCTACCAGTACATATCAATTTTCGGGGCAAAAAATGCATGATGATTGCTCTCACTGCGGTCTGCACTACGAACGCGAACCGGGATACTGGTACGTAGCCATGTTTGTAAGCTATGCATTTAATGTTGCCGAGATGGTAACTTTTGCCGTAGGCACTTATATACTCACCCATTCCGATTCGCCCTGGTTGTATGTGGGTATTTTGATGGGGGTAATATTCCTGTTATCGCCATTCAATTACAGGTACTCACGCGTGGTGTTGCTGTACTGGCTTACCCCCGGCCTGCATTATGAAGCCTGGAGAAGTGAGGACAAGAATAAGGGACTGACGAGGGAGCCGTAGCCCCCCGCCCCCTGACGGGGGAGCTTTTGAAAAGCGAGAAAATCAATGTAGAACACCGAATGCTAAACGCCGAATAACGAAGTCAAAACACTTCATTATTCGGCGTTTGAAGTTCATTATTCGATATTTAACTAGACATAATGACGAAATAAAGTATACCCTACCGGGGGAGATTTAGAGGGGGCTACGTTAGTTGCTCAATCTTCTTCAGCAACTCATCCATTTCAAAGGGCTTGGCCAAAAAATCGTCGGCACCGGCTGCAAGGGCCGATTCTTTGATATCGCGGCTGGCGGATATCATGATCACCGGTATATTTTTGGTAGCACTCACGCTTTTCAGTTTTTTACAAATATCGCGGCCATCTTCGCCGCTCATCCATATATCCAGTAGCAGCAAGTCGGGCAGTTCGTCTTTCATGTCCAACACGGTAGCGCCGTCTACAGTACTGGTTACCTGATACCCTTCAAACTCAAGCAGCATCTCCACAGCGTCCACAATCCCCGGATCATCGTCTGCAATCATTATCTTTTTTTGCTTCATTTCAGTGTGTAAATATTTTTCGGCTAAATATCTGTAGTGCTATTAAATGTATTTGGTTTATTTCGTCGCTGTTATATTCTGGCCATCTACAGGTAATGAGAAGCAAAAAGTGGACCCTTTTCCTTCTACGCTGTTAACCCACATTTTACCGCCCTCGCGCTTTATTATCTCCGAGGAGATGTACAACCCAAGCCCCAAACCGGGGAAAGTATGTTGTTTGCTGCCGCTAACACGGTAAAACTGCTCAAATACCCTATCCTTTTTATCGTCGGGGATGCCGATGCCGAAATCCTGCACGCGAACTACCGCATCCGCACCCTCAATTTTGGTACTAATTATAATCCTATCCGAGTGGGGAGAATACTTGATAGCGTTGGTAATTAAATTGGTAATCACCTGCCCAATTCGGTCTTTATCAGAATAAACCTCGCCTGTTTCCGCAAAATCCATTTCCAGCGTATGCTTATTGGTAGTATGTTGCAAATCCTGCACGTTATCGCGCACCACATCATTAAAATCGAACCAGGTTTTATTGAACTGTATCTTTCCCGAGTTTATTTTGGTAACATCAAGCAGGTCGCCTATCAGGTTGGTCAGGCGGTTCAATTGCGAATCCATCTTCTCTACCATGGCAGCCTTTTTGGCATCGCCTTCTTTCACAAACATTGCGCCAAGCACCTGGGCATAAGCCTTAATACTGGTAACGGGTGTTTTCAATTCGTGGCTGGCTATGCCCAAAAAATCATCTTTTTGCCGCTGTAGTTCCTTTTGCTCGTGAATATCGGTATTGGTACCAAACCATTTTAAGATAATGCCATCACTCATAAAAGGCAAGGCCCTTGACAGATGCCAGCGGTAGTTACCGTCCTTATCGCGCAGGCGAAACTCGAACTGATACAAATTGCCACTTTCTAATGACGATACCCATGTTTTTACACAAGCATCCCGGTCATCCGGATGTACCTGCTCCAGCCAATTTGGCCCAATAATATCGCCCTCCGGCAACCCCAAAAAGTCTATTGCGCGTTTGTTCAGGTAATCCAATTCGCCGGTTGTTTTAGCCGTCCATAGTTGCACAGGCATAAAATCGGTAACAAATTCGAATTGCTTTATCTGCGCATTCAGCTCGGCATTGCTTTGTTCAAGTTCAATATCGATTACTTTTTTCTCGGTAACATCTGTACAGGCACCAATATAGCCTACAAATACCCCACTCTCATTATACTGCGGGTTACCCGTTGCAATGCACCAGTGCACGCTGCCGTCTTTAAAAAGCAATCTAAAGTCTACTTCGTAGGGCCGCCGCTCTTCCAAATCGTTCAGAAATTTTTCTGCTGCACGTATACGGTCCTCCGGCAGTATCGCTTCCAGCCAGCCCGTTCCTAAAACCTCTTCATTGGGTTGCCCGGTCCAAGTTGTCCAGGTTTGGTTGGCATAGGTAATCATGCCGGTTTCGTCGCTCATCCATAGCGCGGCAGGTGCGGCGCTGGTAATATTTAGCAGTAATTGTTGGCTATTGATCAGGGCCTGCCGGTCCGCAATTTCGCGGCGCAAATCGCGCGACACTGTAGCTCTTCCCTGCGGCTGACCGGTAATGGGATCGTATATGCGCATAGATGTACCATGCACCGGTATGGGTTCGCCGGTTTTAAAATGGCGGTAAATTACCTCGCCGCTCCATCGGCCACCTTTTTCTATGGCTTTATATATATGGTCTTTTACCCGCGAAATTTCTTCGGGTACAATAAAATCAATACTGGGTAAAAAAACAGGTGCGTCGGCATCCATCCCCAGCATTTCGCGACCGGCGGCATTTACGTAATAAACATTACTGTCTATATCGCTCAGACTTACAAAATCCGAGCTATGGTCTATCAGTGTTAACAGCTTACGCTGCTCTTCTTTGTCTTTTATCTCGCTGGTAATGTCTAAGGCGGTCCCCGCAAAGCGGATGCAACGGCCCGCTTCATTAAAGTAAGCCTTGCCCCGGCAGCGCAGCCAGCGGATAACACCATCGCCTGCACCAATGGTACGGAACTCGCTTTCGTAAAAGCCCCCCTGCGGTGGTATCAGCGAATCCTGTACGGTTTTATCTATCCGTTCCTTGTCCTCAGGATGTATATATTTTAAAACCTCTTTGTAAGATAAAACTTCCTCACCATCCGGAAAACCATACAGCTGTTTGCATTTGGCATCCCAGGTAACAATATCGTTAACGGGGTCAAGGTCCCAGGTACCCAATTCTGCCGATCCCAGCGCAAAGCGGGTACGTTCCTGGTTATCCGCCAGCTTTTGGCGGGTAAGCACCAGTTCGGTAACGTCTGACGCGGTATTCATTATACCCCACACTTCTCCCTGTTCGTTTTTTAAGGGCTGGTAAGTAAAGTTGAAATAATACGTTTGCATGCGCCCGTCAACAAACAAATCTACCTTTTCACCGTGTGCTTCGTAAGCAATGCCTGTTGTGTACACATCATCAAGCAATTGAAAAAAGGGTTGCCCCTCTAACTCGGGCAGGGCTTCGCGAAAAGTTTTGCCAATAACGGCTTCGCTCTTATCCCAAACCTTTAAAATAGCCTTATTGGCCAGTTTGATCACCATATCCCGCCCCACATACAGCCCAACAGGAGAAACAGATTCCTCTATAAGTACTTTAAAAATAGTGTTGTTTTGAAGGTAACCCTGGTAATTATTACTTTCCATGCCCGGAAGAAAACGTGTTTATTTTTGATGTTAGCGTATCGGTAATTAAGGGGGTATCTGCTAGATGCTATGCGAAATTAACATAACTATACCATTAATGTTCATCCTGAAACAAACAAAAAAAATTATTTATTAGGATTATGTATTTAGTTCGCAAAGCGTTTTTTTGTTAATAAATTATTGATAATCAGTAAGTTATTTAGTATATTTAAGCTAAATAACTTACTATGTTTAGCGGAATTAGTATCAACGAA
>NZ_SOZE01000054.1 GCF_004519315.1 Mucilaginibacter psychrotolerans | reverse complement strand
CAGTTGAGAATTTCTCAGTAAACTCCAGTATATTTAATCCTTGAAACATAATTTTAGCTTGTTTGGTATCTATAGGTTAAATATACTAAAATTATTAGCAATACCCAGGCGCCTTATTCTAACAAAAATATTTTTATCGACGCATATCATTTTACGATAAATCAATTATTAAGTGAAGGATAAAATATCTTGATTTTAAAAAAAACCTAGCCGCAGATTCACGGTAAACTACCTTTGGTTGAAACATCCACCACCAAGCATCAGTCCAAATAGTATAACCAATTGATAAATAAGTACACTCTTTTCGCCCGCGTTGAGCGTAGTTTTACTTCGTTAACTATTACTGATGAAGAAACTATTCTACGCAGCCGCTTTCGGCATTCTGTTAAACGCTTTGCTGACTGTACCCGCTTTTTCCCAGCAGGTGAAACAGGTAAAGCTCACTAACTTCGATTTACAATCCTCCTCGCTTATCAAAGAAAACGGCGCTGAACTTTCGGGCACGAAATATCATTCGGGCGTGTATTGGTTCCCGGTAAAAGTACCATCTACGGTACTTACCGGCCTGGTTGCCAATAAGATTTACACCGACCCATACCAGGGCCTCAACAATATGCTGATACCCGATGCATCGGACCAGTTTAACAAAGAGTACAACCTGGAGCAATACAGCCACCTGCCCAACGACCCCAACCCCTGGAAAAAGCCTTACTGGTACCGCACCACCTTTAAAGTGCCGGCGGCAGATAAAGGCAAATTTTTCCAGCTGATATTCAAAGGGATAAATTATCGTGCAGCGGTATGGGTAAACGGCAAACAAATAGCCGATTCTACCCAAATGGCGGGTATGTTTGCCGAGCATAATTTAGATGTGAGTGCGGCAATAATAGCTGGTGGCGATAATGCGCTGGCTGTAAAGATATACCCGTTAGATTATCCCGGTTATCCTGCAAAAGAGCAACTGAAAGCCCTTGGCCCATTCTACGAAAACGGGGGGCCAACCGGCGATATCGGCAAAAATGTTACCATGCTTTGCTCGGCAGGCTGGGATTGGATCCCACCTGTGCGCGACCGTAACATGGGTATATGGCAACCCGTATTCCTGCGTACCACAGGCGGCGTTACCATCGGCAGACCAAAATTAGTTACCGATTTGCCCAAACTACCCGATACCAGCGTGGCCAAGCTATCGCTAAACTTAACCTTATCTAACCATAGTAATAGCGCCAACACCGGCAAACTTACCATCAGTATAAAACCTGAGAATTTCACAGGTGCACCGGTACAGTTCACGCAAAGTATCACCGTGCCGGCGAACGCAGGCAAAGTGGTGGCCCTCAGCGGCGATAACATCGGCCAATTAATCATCAAACAGCCAAAATTGTGGTGGCCAAATGGCTATGGCAGGGCCAATTTATACCGCATCCGCCTTCAATACGCCAGCGGAACGGCTATTTCTGATGATACTACATTCGTTTTCGGCATACGCACGGTAAGCTCAAAAGCCGAAACCGTGAACGGTTTTGTGCGCCGCAAGTTTTTCGTAAACGGCCAGAATGTGCACCTGGTAGGAGGGGCCTGGGTGCCCGATATGATGGTGAACCGCGATTCGGGACGATACGATTATGAAATGCACCTGTGCCGCAACGCCAACGTGAATTTGGTGCGTATTTGGGGTGGCGGTGTTACCGAGCCCGATGCCTTTTGGAACGCAGCCGATAAGTACGGGCAGATGGTATGGTCGGATTTTTGGATAACAGGCGATACCCAGGGCGAATTCAAAGGCTCGCCCGATTGGCCGCTGGAGGGCAACGTGTTCATCAACAACGTAGAGAGCACCATCATCCGCATACGCAACCACCCCAGTCTGCTGGTTTGGACCGGCGGCAACGAGGGCCACGCACGCAAAGAACTGTACGATGTAATGCGCAACGATATCATCACGCTGGATGGCACGCGCCCGTTCATCCCTAGTTCATCGGGCTTTGCAAAATTGCCCGAAGGTTGGAAAGGCTCCTGGCCGGATGATATGCCATCGGGTGTGTACAGCGGTGGTCCCTACGAATGGAAGGACCCTAAAGATTATTACGCGTTGGCCAATGCCGGTAAGGATTGGGTGTTTAAGGATGAAACAGGCCTGCCGTCGCAACCGCCATATACTACCCTCAAAAGGATAATCCCCAACCTGGTTTGGGATACTAAACTGCCGTTCCCGCTGAACGATAGCTGGGGCTACCACGATGCGGCTACCGGAGCGGGCCGATACGATAAGTACATCAACGAAATGGTGAGTCGCTATGGCCAACCCAAAACCATGGTTGAGTTCAGCGATAAGATGCAGCTGATGAACGATAACGGCTACCGCGGTATCTTCGAAGCAGATGGTCATAAACTGAACGAAACCGGCGGCGTAATGCTTTGGAAGCTGAATGCCGCGCTACCCAGCGTTATATGGCAAATATACGATTGGTACCTGGAACCAAACGCAGGCTACTACGCTATGCAAAGCGCTTGCGAGCCACTACACATCCAGTATAATTACGATAACAGCAGTGTGGCCGTCATCAACCGCATGCACAAAGCTACCGGTAGCCTAACCGCCACTGCTGATGTTTACGATGTAGATAGCAAACTCATCAAATCGATAAAGGTGGCGCACGTAGGCCTCGCCCAAACAGGTGTACAGGAAGTGGTACAACTGAAAGACGTATTGGCCGGCAATAAGGGCATGAGTTTCGTGGTGCTTAACCTAAAGGATGCCGCCGGAAAAGTACTATCGCATAATGTTTACTGGCTATCGGCTACCGACGATTTTAATGCATTGAATACGCTGAAAGCTGCAACGGTAACTGCAAAAGTGATTAAAGCAGAGAAAGGTGCAAGCGAAAATAAATGGACCATCACATTCGGTAATACATCTGATAAGGTGGCTTTCTTCGTGCGCCCGCAACTGATGAGCAATGGCGACGAAGTGATGCCCAGCTATTGGACGGGCAACTACTTTTCGCTTGCCCCGCACGAAAGCATTACCGTATCGGTTAGTGCCCCCATCGCCAAACTGGGCGGCAAAACCCCTACAGTGCTGTTAGAAGGTTGGAACCTGCAAAAACAGGTAATTACGTTGCCAGTTAAATAGTTAATATATAGTTGGGAATTGGTGCAGGCCGGGCATTAGATGCCCGGCCTTTTTTTTGTTGCGGCGATAATGCACGAAAGTGTGCGTGTTGTATTGTAACCGTTATCGCGCATCTTAAAAAAAAGAACGTCTTAAATTATGGAGCACTACCACTTTTTAAGATTGATAATATGTTAAAGCGTAATTATGGAAAATCTTAAGAAATTATCTTATTGATTATAAGTATATTATAATAAATATTGTATTTTATTAGTACTATGTATTGCATAATACCATGTAATGTTTATTTTTGTTTTAAATAAAAAATTACAAATATGAACAGTTATAAAAAAATGCAGGCTGTGGTGCTGGGGTTAGCATTGATGGCCATCACAACATCATGCAGGCAAAATAGCACCACCGTAATCGAAACGGATGATAACGGCTCTACCAAACGGATAGAATATTCGGGCCAGGTGGTTTTCAGTAAGGATAAAACCGGGATAGACTATATATCCAAGGGAGGTTACGTGAAATTTGAACGTAACGGTCGTAAGATTGAAGCCGAAAACGATAGCAAAGGCAAAGTAACGTACAAATATGATGGAGGTGACGGTGTTGCAGTTCTAGGTGCTGACGGGAAACAGTTTTTAGCCCAGGCGATGCAGGAGATAAGCCGCGAGCAGGATAAGATAAGGGCAGCCGCCAAAAAGGCTAATTAGCTGCCCTTGTTTATTTAGTATTTAAGCTTGCGACTGTGGCAATAGTACTTCAAAATTTGCGCCCTGGCCGGGATGCGAATAAATACGCATAGTGCCCTTAAGGCTATCTACCAGGTGCTTCACCAGCGCCAGACCGAAGCCGTAGCCCTGTTCGCCGCTGGTACCGTCGGTAGAGGTAGCTTTGCCTTGCAATATGTTATCGATAGCTTCCTGGCTTAGGCCCACGCCCGTATCAGTTACGTTTATTTGCAGCAGGTTGCGGGTTTCTTCTATCTTCAGGCTCAGGTCTACCGTTATTTTGCCGTTCCCGGGCGTAAATTTCATGGCATTGGATATCAGGTTGCCTGTTATCTGCAGCAGCTTGTTTTTGCTGAAGGGAATGGTTGCCGAGTTTACCGAGGTGTTGATGACGAAGGCAATGTTTTTGGTGAGCGCCTGCGGCTTGTAAAGCTTGTCCAGCTTATCTTTAAATACAAGCAGGTTAAATTCATCGGCTTTCAGTTCTTTCACCCTGGGCACATCATTTCCTAGTATTTCGTCGGCAAGTTCCAGCAATGAACGACCGCTGCGCTGTATCAGGTTAATGAATTCAAGTACTTCTTCTATTTCGTTTTCGTGCCCTTGCTCGCTTATCACCTGTGCCAGCCCAATAATGCCGCCCAGTGGGCCACGGATATCATGCGCCACTTTCTTCCTGGTTTCGTTGGCTTCGTGCAGTTTGGTTTTGAGGCCGGTAATCGTTTTGTGCGTAGTTAACCGGTTTACTATTTCATCGGCAATTATCTTCAGCAGTTCAATCTTTTCAGGCGATAGGGTTTTCAGGTCTCTGTCTAGCACACAAAGTGCCCCCAAGTTATGGCCTTCTTCGTTTTTTAGCGGAATGCCAAAGTAGTACTTCAGCTTTGGCTCGTCTACTACGTAGAATTTATCTTTAAAGCGGTCGTCGCCGGTAAGGTCCTTCACTTCAAAATGTGGTTCAGTTACCGATATGGTGTACTGGCAAACCGAATCTTCTCGGGGCATCTGGTCAAGATCCAGCCCATGGTTGGTAACCGTCCACTGCGTAAAAGAATCGATGAGATTAACAAGGGAGATAGATGTACCGGCAACCGTGGCAGCTAAACGGGCCAGGTCCTTAAACGTATCCTGGAAACTGGTGTAATCGAGGTCGTAATCGGCCAGGCTGATGATTCTGTCCATTTCATTTTGCGGGAAGGGACTAATATGCATAAGTATCAATTGGGGTCTGCTACAAATTACGGATTTTTATTTTGTGCAGTTGTGGTACTTGGTGAAAAAAGAAATAATATCCTTGAATTTTATTTATTGTGATAAAGGCTTAAAGGCCAACGAAAAAGGTATCCCAAAAAGAGGCTGTTTCATAAATATCTTTTAGGTATTTTACTCAAAATTAATTTGGCTTTGTGCTTCAAGCTAGCGCTATATTTGTTTTAAACAAATTGCCATCTTTGTTTATTATCTATCAAAAAACCAGCTATGCACTTTTTAATATTCGTTATGATGTTGTTGCCCGTGGGCCAGCAAAGCAACAAAAGAGTGTTGACCATTTATGCGCAAAGCGATAATGAGCCGCAGTACAAACAGCAGATACAGTTATTCGATCAGGATAAAGCGGGCTTATTGGAACGTGATGTTGTGGTGCGAACCATATTTTACAATGATGCGAATGCCAACGATTTTAGGAAAGCACAGGTTAAGGATAATTTTACCATTGTGCTTACCGGTAAAGATGGCGGCGAGAAATATCGGAGTAACAAGCTACTACCGCTACAAAAGCTGTATGCCATTATTGATGTGATGCCGATGCGTAAGGCAGAAATGCGGAAGAACTAATCTGCTTTTGCAATGGGTTTGGTTGGCACCTGCCTACATACTTCAGGATAATAACTTGCTACTGCTAAACGCTGCTTTTTCTTCATAATTAAGATTCAATACTTCTTCGATATTAGCCTTGGTTGGCCGGATGTAGATGAAATAAACCACCAACGCGGCAGATATGAGCAGGAAAAACAACTGCCCGGAAATAAAGAAAGCAACTATACCAAATAGGGAGGGACCTTCTAACAAGGCCAGCCTTACTATAAGCGAGGTTTGGTAGCATAACAGCTTTTGTTTTAAGGTGCTATCATCTTTAATGCCGCTACTCAAAAGTTTATTGAATAAAAAGTTACTCAAAAAAAAGCTGATCACCGCCAGTAGGGGAACCGCAAATACCAGCGGGTCGTTGGTGTAGCGTACATTAATAATGATCCGCTTGTTAAGCAATAATACTACAAGACCAAAAAGTATCTGCCCTACAGCTAATGCCAGGTGGATAATGGTAATAGTACGTAAAAACTCGGCGGGGGTTTGTTGTAAATTACTTTTGGCGGCCATGATAAGCGAGGTGATTTAAAGTTGTAATATACAATAATTTACTCCCGCAAGGAATATACCCGAGATAATTATTCATTCGGCAAAAGCCCCTCATTATCTTTCAGGGCCACGCCCGACAATTTGCGGCTGAGCGATTCTTGTATCAGGTAAAATAATTTATCGGCGGCCTGCGCAACGGGTAGTCCTTCGGGGCGGATATTGGAGATGCAATTGCGAGAATCATCGGTAAGGCCCGGCCTTGGCATATAGGTGAGGTAAGCACCCATGCTATCTGCAGCGCTTAAACCCGGTCGCTCGCCAATCAGTATTACCGAAAGCGAAGCGCCCAGTTCCGCTGCAATGCCATCCGCAATGGCTACCCGCGCCTGTTCTACCAGGCAAAGCGGCGCCAGTTTCAGTTTGGCGGACTGCAGTTTGGGCATCAGTAGTTTTAATAAGTCCAGCGCGTTTTGGTTGATGGCGGTTGCGGATAGGCCATCGCCGAGTATGAGTACGATGCCGTCGTTTTCCAGCTGGTCGGCCAGGCGGTTTACGGAAAGCTCATCCAGCAGGCGACCCAAATCTGGCCGTTGAAGGTATTGTTCGCGACTGGTAGCCCGGCTATGCAATTGCAGCACAGGGAGATGAAATTGTTCCAGCTCGTCGGCCAGGGCTTCCGTATCCATCACCGAATACACGGCATCGCGGGCGTGGGCATGCGCCAGCTTAAACTCCAAAGACGGTTTGGTTGGGATGCTACTGCCTGTACTGCCCAAGGCTATACGCGCTTGCGTAAACTCCTTCAAAAAACTCAAAGGCTCGGTAGGGTTGGGGGTATGCTTTACTATTTTAGCCACAACGATTTCGTTTTGTTTAGGAATGCCTCGGGCCCGCCCTTATTGGGGTTGCCATCAGCATCGGTAATGCCTTGCCGAATCAGCCAGGCTTCAAACTCGGGCGCGGGCTTAAGGCCCAACACCTTTCGCAGGTAAAGCGCATCATGAAAAGACGTGCTCTGGTAATTCAACATGATATCATCGGACCCAGGGATGCCCATGATAAAATTGCAACCCGCTACGCCCAGCAGGGTAAGCAGGTTATCCATATCATCCTGGTCGGCCTCCGCGTGGTTGGTGTAGCAAACGTCCATGCCCATAGGTAGCCCAAGCAATTTGCCGCAAAAATGGTCCTCCAATGCGGCGCGGGTAATCTGCTTGCCATCGTACAAATATTCGGGACCGATAAAACCCACAACCGAATTTACCAGCAGCGGCTTGAATTTTTTGGCGACGGCATAAGCCCGGGCTTCGCAAGTTTGCTGGTCTACCCCGAAATGGGCGTTGGCCGATAGGCAGCTGCCTTGCCCGGTTTCGAAGTACATTACGTTTTGGCCAACCGTGCTGCGGTTGAGCGACATGGTCGCCGAGTAGGCTTCCTCCAATAAGTTTAAATTGATACCGAAGCTGGTGTTTGCCTTCTCGGTACCGGCGATGGACTGAAAACACAGGTCGATAGGGGCACCTTTATTGACCAATTCCAGCGTAGTGGTAATGTGGCTCAGTACGCAGGATTGCGTAGGGATATCGAACTGCTGCCGCAGTTGGTCTATCAGCATCACTATTTTCAGCACGGCGGCAGGGCTATCGGTAGCCGGGTTTATGCCGATGCAGGCATCGCCGCTGCCGTATAGCAGTCCCTCTAACAGGCTTGCGGCAATGCCGCGCGGGTCGTCGGTAGGGTGGTTGGGTTGCAGGCGGGTAGCAAAATGACCTTTTAGACCGATAGTGTTGCGGAATCGAGTTACCACCTCGCATTTTTTTGCTACCGCGATAAGGTCTTGGTTACGCATGATTTTCGACACGGCGGCGGCCATTTCGGGTGTGAGGGCATCTGCTACGCTATCCAGTACAGTGGTATCGGTCTCGTTCAGCAATAGCCAATCGCGCAGGCCGCCTACCGTAAGGTGGCTGATAGTTTTAAAGCCGGCGGCATCATGGCTATCCATAATCAACCGGGTTACCTCATCGTCCTCATATGGGACAATCGCCTCGTTCAGGAAATCGGTCAGCATTACGTCCGACAAAGTTATCTGCGCGGCAACGCGTTCCTCGTAACTGCCTGCGCTTAAGCCGGCCAGCACATCGCCGGTGCGATGCGGCGAAGCTTTGGCCAGTAGCACCCGCAGGCTATCGAACCTGTAAACTTTACCGAGGATGGTGTGCTGGTAGGGCATTTAGTGAGTGATGGATGGTGAGTGGTTAATTGGGTGAGTTTGAGTGGTTGTTTTAAATGCTGCAAACTGCAAACCGGCCACTGCAAACTGCCTACTGCTAACTGGCATATAGCATTTCATCGTCCATAATTTTGGTTTTGTGTTTGCCCATCAGCATAAAAATGGCAAGGGCAATAGCCAGTCCCGCGAAGAATATCAGGCTTAGCTGTAGGTTATAGTAAACGATGGCAATGAGGCAGATAACAGCAATAAGCAAAGCTATCGCCGGGAAAACCGGGTAAAATATGGCGGCGAAGGGCCGCTCCAACTTAGGCTCCTTATGACGAATTACAAACAGGCTGATCATGCTCATCATGTACATGGTTACTGCTCCCAATACTGATAGAATGATGATCTGGTCCAGCTGTTTTTGGTAGATATACAAAGCAGCAAAACTGATTGCACCGCCCGCAATAATGGCCCAATGCGGCGTTTTAAAACGCTCGCTCACGTTGGCCAGCGGCCTTGGTAAATAACCGCTACGCGCCATAGCATACACCTGCCGCGACGATGCGATGATTGTGCCATGTATGGATGCAATAAGCCCGAACAGACCTATGCTGGCAAAAAGCTGTGTGAGTCCGCTGCCTTTGCCCAGCACCAGGCTAATGGCCTCGGGCAGGGGGTAGGCAATACTGCTTAGCTTGTGCCAGTCGGCAACGCCACCGGTGAGTATCATTACACCAAAGGCCAAAATAACCAGCGTGCCCAATGCGTAAATGTAGCCCCGGGGGATGTTTCGCCTGGGGTTATCCACCTCTTCGGCAACCATGGCTACGCCTTCGATGGCTAGATAAAACCATACTGCAAATGGTAGTGCCGCAAAAACGCCGCTCCAACCGAAGGGCATGGCATCAGTTAAAAAATTGTCCATTTTGAAATGCGGGCCAACCACGCCCATAAAAAGCAACAACTCAATAACCGCCAAAATGGTAATGAACACCGAAAATGTGGCCGACTCCTTTACGCCGTAAATATTGAGTATTATAAAAATAGCATTAAAGGCCATGGCCGATGGGATTACGCCGATGGCGGGGTGCAAAAAGTGCAGGTACCCGCCCAGCGAAAACGCGATGGCCGGCGTGGCAATCAAAAAATCTACCAGGGTGGCGTACCCGGCAATCAGACCGCCAAAAGGCCCCATGGCGCGATAGGCATAAGCAAAGGCGCCGCCCGCGTGGGGGATAGAAGTGGTGAGTTCGGTATAACTGAAAATAAAAGTAACGTACATTACCGTAACAATTACCGTGGCGATGAGGAAACCTACGGTGCCCGATACGTTCCAGCCGAAGTTCCAGCCGAAGTATTCGCCGCTGATAACTAACCCCACCGCTATCGCCCATAAATGCAGGGGTTTTAGCACCCGCTTCAGTTGTTTTGAATCTGTGTTTTCCAAAGCCAATCGTTAATGTGCCTTTAAGGTACAGATAAAAAACCTGAGCCGGAAATTTTGTGCGACAAAGCGGCAAAACCGGCCTTAAGTTATCTTAATCTAATAATAAGATAACGCTGGTTTAATATTCGCGCGATTTTTTAACTTTGCAGCCCTGATTAATATTGTAGTAGATAGTGCCTGAAAATAATAACCGTACAATAAAAGAAATTTGGGTTGAAGCCCTGCAAACGCCGGAAACCCGCTCTAAAATATTGTTGGCGTCTATCCTTACCATTGTCATATTATCCTCAATGCCTTTCTTTTTCGGGCAGATAGAGAAACGCGATGGTGTTGTGCTGAACGATTGGGTGCTTGCTTACCTACCGGCTTACAATGTATCGCTACTTATTTTTGCCATTATCTGGAGCATGGGTGTGCTCATTGTATCGCGTGCCTTGTACGACCCCAACATCTACATCAAATACGCCTGGACGCTGTTCTTCGTGAATCTTTCGCGCATGATCACCATTACCATCTTCGCGCTCGATCCTCCACACGGCATGGTACACCTTATTGACCCAATTACGGGTATCTTTTACGGAAACGCAGTAATTACCAAAGATCTTTTTTACAGTGGCCATACCTCTACCATGATGCTGGTGTTTTTATGCGTAAACAAGCGTAGCGATAAGATCGTCAGCTTTTTTGCCATGATTGCGGTAATCGTTTTATTGCTGATACAGCACATCCACTACACCATTGATGTGTTGGCGGCTCCGCTGTTTGTTTACATCATCTATAGAGTTACCTGCTATTTCCTGGATCTGAACGAGCCCGCAAAAATTACCGGCCACGAAGGAGCCCCACCCAACCCTCCCCGGCAGGGAGGGCTTTAAAATTTCTTTAAAGTCTCCCCTACCAGAGGAGATTTAGAGGAGGCTTTATCAATTTTGGCAATTTGATTTGCACCCTTGTGGTTAGTGCATAATATCCTAAATTTATAGCTCGTTATTACCATTATAAACGGCTATACTATGTTCAGGAAAATCTTCGTAATTGCTTTGGTATTGGTTACCACCTATGCGCACGCTCAACAAAAAACGCCGCGCCAGTTGTTCCCCGGTTTGTTCGAAGCGGTACAATCGTCGGATATCTTCCCCGATAATAAAACCTTTGTAGACTGTACGCCGAAATTCGAGCCCAGCCAGATCATGAAATCGTACAACGAACAAAAGGGCAAGACCGGGTTCGATCTGAAGGAGTTCCTACTGTCAAACTTTACGCCGCCTGCTTCGCCTACCCATGCCTTTCAAACCAATATCGAGGATGGCATCCGCAAGCATATCGATACCCTTTGGCAGGTGCTGCAGCGCAAGCCAGATGCCGGCTCGAAGCTATCTTCATTAGCCGCCTTGCCTAATCCGTACATCGTACCGGGCGGGCGTTTCCGCGAAATATATTATTGGGACAGTTACTTTACCATGCTGGGCCTGCAGCAGAGCCACCAGGAAAATGTGATCGAAAACATGATCGATAACTTTGCTTACCTGATAGATACTTACGGTTTTATCCCCAACGGCAACCGTGCCTATTACCTCACCCGTTCGCAGCCGCCGTTCTTCGCCATGATGGTGAACCTGCTGGCCAAAAGCAAAGGTACCAGCGTATTAATGAAGTACCAGCCGCAGTTGATCAAAGAATATAACTACTGGATGCTGGAATCTGCCACGCTTGCCAAGGGCCAGGCTGCACATCGCGCCGTACGCATGCCAGACGGCAGCATACTGAACCGCTATTGGGACGAAAGCGACCAGCCGCGCGAGGAATCATACATCAAAGATGTGGATGCCGCTAAAACTACCACGCAGGCACTGCCAGATTTTTATCACCATATCCGTGCAGCAGCAGCATCGGGATGGGATTTCAGCAGCCGCTGGTTTACCGATCCTGCTAAAATCGGCACCATACAAACTGCCGATCTGGTGCCTGTAGATCTCAACTGCCTCATGTACAATATGGAGCTGACCATTGCCCGTAGTTACCAGGCAAAGGGTAATAAAATTCAGTTTATGCTCTATTTAAGTAAAGCAGCCGCACGCAAAAAAACTATCCTGAAATATTTTTGGGACGAGAAGAACGACTGGTTCAATGATTATAACTGGACAACTAACAAGCGCAACGCCATACCAACACTCGCAGCAGTGTTCCCGCTGGAATTTAAGATTGCTACAGCTGTACAAGCTAAAAAGATTGCCGACGGCCTGAAGGCCAACTTCCTGAAACCGGGCGGCCTGGTTACCACCCTCAACTTCAGCGGCCAGCAATGGGATGCGCCCAACGGCTGGGCACCCCTGCAGTATATGGCAATTGACGGGCTGGAGAACTACAACCACCACGAACTGGCCAGAGACATCGCCGCCCGCTGGATGAACCTCAATATCCGTGTGTTTAAACAAACCGGCAAGCTGCTGGAGAAATATAATGTGGTTGATACCAACCTAACGGCAGGCGGAGGCGAATACCCCCTGCAAGACGGCTTCGGCTGGACAAATGGGGTGCTTTTAAAGCTGATGAACAGATATAATTTTGATGAGAAGAAAGGGGAGTGAGGTGGATGCCTCTTCAACACGTCGTTGCTAACGATAGCGTGGACAACCGACCGAAGGAAGCACATTGATACCTTAAAGAAAAATTGAAATATCAATAATCCTCGGCAAGCAAATCGGACTTGTATAGCGGCTCTGCTTATTGAGGATTGCTTCGTCGCCCCACCGCGCTTTATCCCACGCCGCACCTCGCAAAGACGATGTGGTGAGGTTTTTTTGGGCGATACCTTCGGCCCTGTCTGCCGACAGGCAGGCCGGGCTTTCCGTTGAAAATCCTCGCGCTGCCGCGCAACCCAGCCCTTCGCTGCGGGTTTTTTCACTGCAATTCCTATCGCTGGGTTTAGTGTAGCAACCTGCGGTGAGTACACTGCAATAGTTTCAAGCTTTGTCAACTTTGAAAAAGTTGACAAAGCTGCCCCCGTTTATTTATAGGCAGAAATGTGTGTTGTTTTGATGCTCAGCACAAAAGATTTGCCAACCGACATCTTCACATGCCTGTCCTGCAAAAAGGCTTTGATGGTTTCATCGTCTTTAAGCGCCTCGTAAAGGTCACGTGCTACTGCAGATCCGCTGACGTTATTTGTAACCTTACCATTCTCCATGGTTAGGTTAAAGGTATAGCCAGACTTGCCGCGGTCGCCCGCCGATTCGAAATCGGTTATGTTTAATTTAAAGCTCTGCTCTTCGGTAAGGCTTCGTTTTAAATGCAAGCGGATAACGGGGATATACCTTTTCCAGGTAGTTAAATATTTTCTTTCTTCCATGTACAGTGGGTAAAGGTATGATAATAGATTGGTGTAGCTTGTAAATTCTGCATTCATTTATCGAAAAGTTAAATTTAAAGTGATAGTTATTGTTTACATGCAGGTTTTTACCCTTTATTCACTACTCGCCACGCTCAATTTGTTGCGGTAGCACTTTGAAAACTTTGCAGATTTCGGCTCGGATGCGGTAATTGAGGTGGAAATTTGCCACGAGTATGCGGTACGTGCTTTAAGTTAAACAAAGGAATAAGAGTCTGTATCATAAACCAGCGTTAAACAACAAAAACTAAATTCAGTCAAAATAGGCTTTGTGCCTTTTGTGCTAAACTATATGCCAATCTTTGTAGAATTTTACCGCAAAGGCCGCAAATGGAGAAACGCAAAGAACACAAAGCCAAATTTAATTTCGATTAAAATGCCTAAAATGTATTTATGATACAGCCTCTTGTTGTTCTTATAATAATAAATCAGTCTTTCGGTTTGGCCAGTTAATCTTTGATGTTTGTATAATGGAATACGATCAATTACTGATTGATGAACGATTTTCTAAACTTCACAGGGTTTATGTGGTAAATCTGTTTAAACTGCCTGTTAAAGTTTGATAAATTATTAAAGCCGCAGGCCAAACATATTTCCGTTACGCTTTTAGCAGTTTCGATCAAAAGTTTACTTGCCTGACTAAGCCTCACTTCGTTTACAAAACTGGTAAACGATTTCCTGGTACGTTGGCTAAAGTAACGGGAAAATGAATTTTGAGTCATATTAGCCAGATCTGATGCTTCCGAAAGCAATATTTCCCTGTTAAAATTCTTAATCACAAAGTCGATTATTTTATTCATCCTCATCGTCTCCATCTGATTTTGCCCGGTTATTATTCCCTTGCAGATATACACCAAATCCTTACTTTCCGAGAGGACGTTCAAAATATCTAAAAGTAATAGCCAGCGTGTTAAACCTTGTGCATCAATCAGCATATGCATTTTTTCGCTGATTGCCCCGTTCGTTTTGCCTTTTACGGCCAGCCCTTTAACAGACCGGGCTAATAATGCGGCAATTTTTTGCGCCTCGGGCAACGTAAAAAAGTTTTCGCTGAAGGAATCTTCTTTAAAATGAACAACAATTGATTTTGCCCTTAATGTAGAAAGTGCTTCAAAATATTGCGGATCGTTTTTATAAGTATGCGGCAGGTAAGGGCCAATTAAAGCCAGGTCGCCGGGCCTGAAATCGCTTATCTGGTCGCCTATATATCGCTTACCCGTGCTTTCGGTTACCAGCACAAGTTCATACTCGGGGTGAAAATGCCAGGGTGTTGGGTAATAATTATAATCGAAAAATTTGGTAACGAACGATTCTCCCGAATTCCCGGGCAAGTATTCCAATACTGGTTTCATAACTCAATTATGCGTGTTATTATTGCTTTTTAAAAATCAATGTTATAAAAGTATCGGTTTACAACATAAAAAACGTAGCGCATGTGTTAGCAGCCGGGTATCTTGGCTCATATTAAAACCAGGTATATGTTAAACACTAAATTAAGTCCGGAGCAGATATCACTTTACCATGAGCAGGGGTATCTCGTAGTAAAAGGTTTTTGCACTACCCGGGAAGTTGATAAGCTTTATCAAACAGCCATAAATGATCATGCTATGCGCAACAACGCGCTTGACGTAAATGATCAATCCGGAAAGAAGAGTAAATTATCCCTATGGTTTACATCGGGCAACGATGTGTTTGGGTATTTAACCCGCAGCCAAAAGATCATAACCGCGGTACAGCAGTTGCTGGGCGATAAGGCCAGGGTTTGCCATTTCCATTCTAAATTGATGCAAAAGGAGCCAAAAGTAGGCGGCGCCTGGGAGTGGCACCAGGATTATGGTTACTGGTATAAGAACCAGTTTATGTTTCCGGACGAACTCATCAGCGTAATGGTAGCACTAACGCCCGCCAATAAAGAGAATGGTTGCCTGCAGGTGATCAAAGGCTCTCACAAAATTGGCCGTGTAAACCACGGGTTTTCCGGAGAACAAGTAGGCGCAGACATGCAGATGGTAAATAACGCTCTAAAAACCATGGAATTGGTGTACACCGATTTGCAACCCGGTGATGCACTATTTTTTCACAGTAACCTGTTGCACCGGTCAGAAGCTAATTTGTCAGATCATCCCCGCTGGTCAATTATTTCCTGCTACAGTCTGCAATCTAATCTCGCCTACAACGAAACATCCACATCATGGCGCACGCCTGTTGATGTAGTACCCGATGACGCGATACTGCAATGGGAAGCTGAATCACTGTCTAAAGCAGATTTTCTAAAAAAAGAAAACGACCCCGCGCTTAAAGAGACCGGGTGGGAGCAGGAGGTTAATACCTAAAACACGAAAAATTTTAACAGAAGAAGTGTTTTAGCGCCTCCGGGTATTTAACAGGAGAGGCGTTTATAGAGGTGTATGCCCAACAGCTGATTTGTATGTGTGCAATACATCAGAAATACTTTTGGCTGGACCAAATTTGATATTTTTAACACTTAACCAATAACCAAACCAAATGAGAATAGCCATATTAGGATCGGGCTTTATTGCCCGGTTCTATGCCGAATCCCTGATAAGCCAGCGCCGTAAAGACGTTGTAACCCTTATTTACTCGCGCAGTATTGAACGCGCCGAAACACTGGCAACCGAATACAAGGTGCCTCATTTTAGCAACAACCTGGATGAGGCCGTTACCCACGTGGAGGTAGATGTGGTAATTATTGCCTTGTCTAACGATCTGCATCTTGCTGCTGTAACCGCCTGCGCAAAGGCGGGTAAACCGGTACTATGCACCAAACCGCTTGGCCGCACTGCCGCAGAAGCAAAACAAATGCTCGATCTGGTAACAGCTGCCGGCATTATGGGCGGTTACCTGGAAGACCTTTGCTACTCGCCCAAGTTTTTAAAATCCTTACAAAGTATAAAAGCCGGGAGTCTTGGTCGTATATTATGGGCAAAATCTCGCGAGGCGCACCCCGGGCCGCATAGTAATTGGTTTTGGAATAAAGAACTATCGGGAGGTGGCGCTATAGTGGACCTGGGCTGCCATTGTATTGAGATTGCACGTAATTACATTGGTAAAGAAATAAAGCCGGTGGAGGTAATGTGCTGGGCCGCTACGCAGGTACACCCGATAGAGGCGGAGGATAACGCCATCGGGCTGGTTAAATATGCTAATGGCGCTATTGGCCAGTTTGAAGTAAGCTGGTGCTTTAGAGGCGGCATGGACCTGCGCGACGAGGTGCAGGGAACAGAAGGCACGCTTTGGATCAATAATTTTTTACGAACCGGGTTCGAAATGTTCAGTACCGGTAAAAGTGGTGGCTACGTGGCCGAAAAAGCCGAAAGCAGTTCGGGCTGGTTGTTTCCCGTGGGGGATGAGGTGCACGAACTGGGCTACACCAATATGTTTACCGATATGTTTGAATCAATAGAAAATAACCGCGAACCACAGGAGAGCTTCTACGATGGCTATGTGGTAAATGCGGTTATCGATGCCGCTTACGCATCTGCTCAATCAGGCCGTTGGGAAAAAGTACAATTAGAGGAGTGGCGCGGAGAGCAGGACGGTGCCCCGGCTGCAATCTTTAATAGTTACGACGAAGAACATTATTTGATTAAAGAAGAAATATTGCCTTCGGGCGCAACTATTCTCATCCTTAAAGATAAAACAACCGGCGAGTTGAGCCGCCGAAGTACCTCACCCGAAGGCGGCCAATAGTAAAATGGCAAATTAAAAGCGGGGTATGCTCTTACATTGCGCTAACGGCAAGGGCCGGTGATTGCGCAGTAGGTGGACTAAAAAAGAGGAGTTTATCAAACACACTAATTAAAATTAAACATGCAGATCAAATTTTTTTGCCCGCGATGGGGTTCGCACCAGTCCTGGGAATCGTTTTGTAAATTGGGAAAAGAGGCCGGTTTTGATGGTGTAGAATCTCCGTTATCGGGCGATAAAGAAGAAGAAACGGAGATGATGGCAGCTCTTGAAAAGTACGGCTTGCTATATATTGGGCAATATTACCAATCGTTTGAACAGGATTTCGGTTTGCATAAACAAAGTTACCAAACGCATTTACGGCACCTGGCTGCACTAAACCCGGTTTTAATAGATGCGCAAACCGGTAAGGATTATTTTACAGAGGATCAAAACCGGGAACTTTTTGCCGTGGCGCAAAAGGTAAGCGACGATACAGGGGTTATCATCGCGCATGAAACACATCGCAACAAAGCTTTATTCGCCGCTCATATTGCAAAGGATTTATTGGCCAATAACCCCGAAGCGGTGATCACGGCCGACTTTTCGCACTGGTGCAATGTATCAGAAAGCCTGCTGGAACAGCAGCAGGAAGCAATGGAAATTGCCATCAGCCGAACGGTACATATCCATGCAAGGGTGGGGAACAGCCAGTCGGCACAGGTATCTGATCCGCGTGCTGATGAATGGAAAGCAGAAGTAGCCGCCCACCTTAACTGGTGGGATGATATAGTGAAATACCGGCTAAACAAGGGGGCAGATTTGTTAACAATTACGCCGGAGTTTGGCCCGGATCCGTATATGCCCGCTTTGCCCTATTCTAAAATGCCGGTTGCCAATCAGTGGGATATTAACGTTTACATGATGAAGATGCTTAAACATCGTTACAAGGAACTTGAGTCCCGATAGCTGGTATAATCAATAATTTTTTTTCGCAGAGCGCTTCAACAAGAAAGCCTCAAGGTTTTTAGGCTTGAGGCTTTCTGCTAAATGTTAAATACGCAGAATTATTGTTGCTTGATTTCTACGCGGCGGTTCAAAACGCGACCGGCTTCGGTTTTGTTATCGGCAATTGGTTTGCTTTCGCCCCAGCCTTTTACGGTTAGGTTATCAGCGCTGATGCCGCTGTTGGTCAGGTAAAGTTTCACGGCTGTAGCGCGCTCTTTAGAAAGCTCCAGGTTATGCTCCGCTGTGCCTTCGGCAGATGCGTTACCATTCAGTACGAATTTCACCGACAGGTCTTTTTTCATTTCTGCCACGGCTTTATCCAAAATAGGGTAAGCATCGGTACGCAATATGCCCGAGTTAAATTCGAACTGTATGTTGCTGAAATTATAATCGGGTGGGGCAGGCGCAGGAGCGGGGGCCGGAGCGGGTGCAGGTGCTGGTGCCGGTTTTGGTGCTTCTACCACAGGGGCGGGAGCTGGTGCCGGTGCTGCTACTACTGCTTTTTTAGCTTTACAAGCCGGGAAAAGAACAAAACCGCCTAAAATAGCGGCTACGAAGAGGGATGATCTTAATAGTTTCATGTTAAATAAGGATTTCCGTAAAAATATAAAACGTTAGCAAAGTTTACATATTGTAATTTAAATTTTGTTGAAGCGGCTTTCAATATGAACAATAATTGGAGCTTCCTTGCGCAACGGGGTTAAAAACCGTACCTTTGCGCCGTTATTGGGAAAATAGCGCCGGTTTTTATCTGCCTCATTATCAATAATAAAATAAAAAAACGGCGCAAGCATGAAAAAGATAGTTGATTACAGGAAGTTATTAGGCGTTACCGAAGCTGCAGAATTGCAGGAGCTGAAAACCATTTACCGCAGCATGATGAAAACCTGGCACCCTGATAAATTTCAGCATAGTGCCGAGGAAAAGGAAGCGGCCGAAGAAAAAAGCAAGACGATTATCGAAGCCTACCATTTTCTGGTGAGCATTGCACCCGAAACGCGCAACCAAACTATCGCCGACTATACCCTAACCACTACCTCATCCAACATAGCCGACTACGAGTACAAATCGCAGGTTTTAACCGTTAAGTTTTTAGACGGTGCCGAGTACGAGTATTTCGACGTACCCCGTGCCATTTATGTAAAACTAGTGAATGCCGATTCGCCGGGCCGCTTTGCCCGCAGGCATATCTTCAATAACTATGTTTACCGTAGCGTAAGCAGGTTGGTAGCCAGCGCTTAATACGCAGGTCCGTTGTTTAGGCTTTGATATGTTTTATTTAAAAACTAAATTTAACGTATCAATCAACCTAAACAATGTTATGCTATTTCTCGCAAAAAACTTTTCTTACAAATCGGCCTTTGTTGGTTTCATCATGGGCGCATGCATTGGTTTAGGTACGCTGAACTTAAACATCGCGCTTAAATTAGGGCTGATTTTAGCTGCATTTTTCGGATTCAAAAAGAATACGATCAAGCGGCCTGTGCACCAAAAAGTGCCCAACAATCTATAAAAAGGCTTTAATTGTTGCTGATCCTTAAATGATCGGCAATTTGTTGCTGCTCGGCTTTAGATAGTTTATCCCCCTCATATTCCCATCCGTCGTTCCCGGCCAGATTTATCTCTCCCATATAATCCTTAAGATTGATGTTATCCAGGCCCGGAATGTTATCGCCAATTTCGCCGGGGATGCTGAGGTGGTTAAAAATGCTGTCATCTTTCTTATTGCCTCGGTAGATGGCGTAAACTACGGTATCGCTCCGGTTTAGTAGCGCTGCGTTCATCAATTCGAAATAAACTTCCAGTTCTCTGCCGTTATCGGCCTTTACGGTTAATGCCGGTACGTGCAGGTAGTTGATTGATGCGTTGTCCATAGTGTTTAAGTTTTAATATTATAGCTACAAAGCTAAGCTGTAAATGTTTCTGCGGATGTTAAAAACAGGTGTGTTAAAAAACAAAACGCCCCGCTATGCTAAGCGAGGCATTTGTAGTGCTTCCGATGAGATTCGAACTCATATCAACGGCTTCGGAGACCATTATTCTATCCATTGAACTACGGAAACAATGTTGGCGCAAATATAGGATAATTATGCAAGTGGATTTATCTGAACTCGAATTTTATGGAATTACCGAATTGGCAGAATGTATTCTGTTAACTATTAAATAGAATAAGGCGTTTAAGCAACCCATGATTTTTGCAGAAATATTGGTCCGGCCGCAATCATCGTCTTGACAAGGTTATGAAACATATTGTCAGGATACTTAAGCCTGTTGAACCGGTAA
>NZ_SOZE01000053.1 GCF_004519315.1 Mucilaginibacter psychrotolerans | reverse complement strand
GTTACCGGTTCAACAGGCTTAAGTATCCTGACAATATGTTTCATAACCTTGTCAAGACGATGATTGCGGCCGGACCAATATTTCTGCAAAAATCATGGGTTGCTTAAACGCCTTATTCTAATTTTTGTAATTATTGCTTCTGTTGAATAGAAGCGTACTGTACCAGTCCGTGTCCAGGTATTTTATATGGAAATGATGCTGCTCATAAACTGTGTTGCTTTCGTTGAACCAACGACCGAAAGTTATCCTGCGATTTCTGGCCCGGCCATCGCTGTTATCACAAATATACACGAACGCATCATCGGGATATTGCTTCAAAAAGCCGTCAAAAATGTATAATATAGTATCTTTTGTTCGCTTATCAAAAGTAGCTGGCTTTAACGAATTGAATCGTTTACAACTGAATCCAAGCATATAAACCTCGATATAATTCAAGCTTTCGGGCTTATCCGGGTCCAGTAAACTGTAGGTTGTTAGATATACGTTGTAAAGGTCCTGCGCCTGATTAAGAAATTGAAAACCTTCGATCGAAGGAATTAAATCATACAGGTTTAACAAAATTAATGCCTTTGAGCGTAGACAATGGTTTCCCCTCTTCTGTCGCCTTGTCAATCCTCTTCTTATCCTCTATCATTTGTATGAAGGGATTTACCGGAGATTCCTTTTGCTTTTTGGGAGTGGTATGTGTTTTTGTGCTCACAATCAAAAATAGCTAAATATTGTTTTAAAAACAAAATTCAATAAAAGCTGCGGGCTATAGGTCCGTTGATACGCGCAGGCCTTCGCATACCGCACAAGTTCTCTCCTCGCCCCTGCCCTCGTGCCAGATGGTTATACATAGTGGTTACTTTTATGATGGGGTGCTGAAACAAGCATGGCGACTCCTTACCCCAACTCACTCACCACTCACTACTCACTACTTCTTCCCCTTATTTTCCAGTACGATGATGGGGTTGTACATATCCCAGTTGGGTTTGAAATCTTTTTGGTTGATAAGCTTATCGCCGTAGATGGAGAAATTGCCCAGCACGATATCTTTATCGCCGTCGCCATCTAAATCAGCTACTTCCATAGCAATCCAGCGGCCATACTTGCTCACCGGTACGCGGTGCGGCTTAAATTTGCCTGGCGATGTTTGTTCCAGATAGGTAAAACCTTCGGCAGGGTAATTCTTAAAATCGGCGAAGAAAGCAATTACCGCCATATCCAGATCGCCATCGCCATCAAAATCTGCCGACATTACCTTGGATGCTCCATTGATATGGTAGAAGTAGGTTTGCTTAAACGTAAAGTTGCCCTGGTTGGTAAATACATACACGCCATGGTAGGGTTTCAGTATGCTGCTGTAATCGTTGTTGTCGCCGCAGGTGTAAATAATGTCCTCCTTTCCGTCGCCGTTGATATCTGCCAACTGGAAGCTATTGCTGCCGTAAACCGGCGGGAAATGCAACAGGTTACGTTGGGTAAAGCCGCCTTTTTTATCGTTGGTAAACAGCCAAACGCCTTCGTCGCCCTGCGCAAAAAGGCACATCACATCGGGCCAGCCATCGTTGTTAAAATCGCCAACTTCGGCCTGTATAGCACCGGGGACGGCCCGCATTATTTTCTTTTTGAAGTTGCCGTCTGCTTGCTGCTCTACCAGGTACAGCCCGCCGGTGGTATTGCCATAACCGCATACGGTATAATCTCTGCGACCATCCTTATTAAAGTCGCCCGTGGCGGTAAACACCGGGCGCGGCAGGCTATCCGCCAGTACCATGGTATCTGTTTTTGGCTTGCCCAGGGTCAACTGCTGCAGGCGACCTTTAAGGTAGTCGTTCGGCGGCAGCACGCCTATGCAGGTAAAAACGCCCGTATTGCTGCCATCGGGCTGCTTAAAAAAGTTGGCGGAAGATATGGGCGAGGGCAGTTTTTTCACCAAAGTTGCCTTCAGGCCTGCATCCCAACTAAACAGATTATTGCCCGCATCGCCCGTGTATAGTTTACCCTCATTAGCATTAAAGGCAATCATAGAAGTCATGGCGGGCGATCCCTTGCGGTTTACTTTTGCAGGCAGTTTAAGCCCAAAGATGGACCAATCTGTCGTGGTGTCGGGTTTGGGCAAGGTAAGTTTTTGCGGGGCTGCCCTTTTATAAAAATCGCGCAGTTTTTGCCAGTCGGTTAAACTCATGGCCGAGTGGCTGTCTACATAGTACTGCCCCATTTCCTGCTGTATGCCAAGGCGCAGGGCCATTTGAGGCATGATGCCATTTTCCCAGGTGGCTTTATCCAAAAGTGAGGGATCGGGGTATTGGTGGCAGCTTTTGCAGTATTGCAAACTCAGCACTTTGCCATCGGCAATGTTCTCTGCCGGGGTGTTTACGTGTGGCGTGTTAGTGCATCCGTAAAAAAAAATTATAGCCGCAGTTGTTACTGCGGCTATAAAAAAGGCTAGTTTATTTGCAGATACCCTATTTTTCTTTAACATCAATTCGCTTGCTCAACAGGTACGCTTTAATATTTTGTCCTATTTTTTTGTATGGTTCTCTAACACAATGAACGGTGTGTGCTCATCCCAATTTGGTGCAAAATTCGGCTGAAACAAAAAGCCGGTAGCATAGTTGGCCAATAATATATCGGGCTTGCCATCGTGGTTTACATCGGCAACATCCATGGCCATCCAACGGCCCAGTTTGCTTACCGGAATGGCATGCGGCTTAAACTGTAACGCTTTGTCCTGCTCAAAATAAATAAATTCTTCGGCAGGCTTATCTTTCATGTCGGCAAAAAAGGCAATGGTAGCAATATCCAGGTCACCGTCGCTATCAAAATCAGCCGCTATGGCTTTGCTACAGCCATTAATGGGGTAAAACCATTTTTGCTTAAAGCTGAATTTGCCCGTGTTCTCGTAAATATATAAGCCATGGTAAGGCTTCAGGATGCGCGAATCGTGGAAATTGTAGCCGCAGGTGTAAACCAAATCCAAATCGCCATCGTGGTCGATATCTGCCAACTGGAAGCTTGTAGAACTATTGGTAGGTGGGAATTTTATTAACTCCGTAGCCTCAAAACCACCCTTTTTATTGTTGATGTACATGGCAAGGCCCTCATCGCCGGTGCCGTAAAGCACCATTAAATCGGCCCAGCCATCGTTGTTGAAATCACCGGTAATGGCCTGCACCGCGCCCGGCCAATCGGCAATGGAAGTGCGCTTATACCCCTTGCCATCGGCGCTATGCCTAAGCAGGTAAACACCTCCCGTGTGGAAGCCCTGGGCGCATATCACTACTTCCTGTTTACCATCCTTATCAAAATCGGCACTTAAGGTTTGTATGGGTCGTGGCAAGTCGGTTTCTAATTGATTAAGCTTTAGCGTACTGCCCAGATTAACCTTAAATACGCGACCGTTAGGGAAATCAACCGGATCCATACGGCCTATGCACGATACGATGGCCTGGTTTACCCCTGCAGAATCTGCTATAAACTGAAGATTGACGGCAGCCGAGGGTAAATTTACTTTGTTAATAGGCTTAAGCTGGTTGTTAAATTCGGTTAAATTGCCGGTAACTACATCGCCCGTATAAATATTGCCGGTTTTAGGGTTAGCCATTACCATCGAGGTAAACGGAATATCCGAAGCACGCTCGGCTTTCCTTAGCGTAAAGCCCGCCCAGTCGTTCAACAATGGCGTAGGAGCCTTTGCAGCAACCAACGTATCCGGGGCCGCTTTCCTGTAATAGGCTACAATGGTTTGCCAGTTAAGCAAGCTCATGCCGCTGGTATCATTTTCGTCTTTATAAAAATCGGAGCCGTAAGTTTTTATCGAAAAATATTGCGCCATGGCAGGCAGGGTGTGCACCGTCCAAACGTCTTTGGTGAGCGCATCAAGCGGTACAAGCGCATGGCATTTGGTGCAATGTTGCTGTACCAATGCTTTACCATCGGCCAAAGTATCACCGGTTAGCTCATATGTTCGCCCTACGTTGCTTTTGCAGCTATTGAAAATGGCGCTTATGGATAATACTAATACTCCTGAAAGTATGCAGGAGGTAAACAAAAGGGTCCTTTTCATTTTTGATGTTAAAAGTAACGCTGTCTTAATTAATTCGTCAGCTTTAGCTTGTTCCAGATATATTCGCCAACCTGCTTGCCTTGTTCGGCACCTGCGTTAACGCTGTTAAGGTAATGGATACCTCCGTAGTATCGACTGACGGATGTTTCATCGGATGCCTTTAAAAACGATTTAAAATGGCGCTGCATACCAATATAACGCAGGTCGCTGGTATCGTCGTATTCAAAATTATCGCCAAATAAATGCGTAAGTATTACGGCAGATGCAGCGCTGATATCACTGTGCCCGCTTGGATACTCGGGGAATGGCGGGGTTTGCAGCATAGGCAACCATTTCTGGTCGATTTTTTCGTTGATAACGGTTACCGGCCTGATGTACCGTGTATCATATTTAACCTGCCAGCCGGTTATAAAGGCATCGAACAGGGCAATAGAGGTTAAGGCGTATGCCTGCGCGGTTTTTACGCCATCGGCTTTTGTTTTTTTACAGGCTATGGCGGTGATGCCTATCCAGTGCCCACCCGGCGTAATCTTCTTGTTCACGAACATCAAATGCCCCTGGTGCGTGATTACGAATGGGTTATCGTCCCAAAAACGGGCAATCTCTATCTGCTCGGGCGTCAGTTTCTTGCTAAGCTCATAAACCGCTACATTCTGCTTATAAAATTCGCTGTTTTTATCTGTGCTGAAAGGTGGCGGCGGCGGCAGTTTAAATTGCGTTGACGTGTCGATAGCGAAAGTGTGCATGGTACCCCAGCAATATTCAACGCCATCCAAATAATCAGGTGCAGTAGGGCGCCATTTCCCAGGGTCGCTGCTGCCTATAAAGCGCGGTTTGCCACGCGTTTGCGGATAATTATCAAATGCGGCGCGGGCCAGTACGGCTTTGCCTATCTTCTCCCCCAAATCAACAGAGCGCGAAAACTCTGCTGTATCCAGGTTGTCCTGGTACATGGCAAATACCTTTGTTTCGTATTTCTTTAGGGTATCTACAGAGAAAGTTACCTTATGCGCTACGGTGAAAAAAGCCTTGGTAGCAGCAAGAGCATAGTTGTACTTTTTGCCTTTTTCGGGCTCGGGCATTTTTTTGAATCCTCTTAACTGGCTCGTTATGGAGTTGTATTTGGGGTCTGCATACCGCATGGCTTCGTAGGCAGCCAGCGAGGTATAGCCGTATATGCGGCTGGCAACGGGCGGCGTAAACACATCATATATGATCACCTGGGTTAACTGGTCTACATTTTCGTGCAGTACATCGGCATCGCTTTTAAGGGCTATTTTGGGTTTGTTAACGCAGCCCGCTATAACCAGACAAAACGCGGCTACAAATAATACTTTAAAGTATCTCATAATTTAAATGCAATAGGTTATTTAATTGGTATGCTCCTTTTGTGGCCAGCAATATCGGTTACGGCCACCGAAGCCATTGAAGCATCAATATTAAAAAATCTGCCCGACTGTGACAAGAAGGATTGTCCATTATAAAATTCTTGTTTTGCAGTTGTCCCGCTTTTATACCTGATGGTGGCAAACATGTCAGTTGGCTGCAAAGCAATGGTTTGCACGGGCTTCTTCAGTTCGAATATTTTCAGGGCACCTCTAAACTGGCTGGCAGCAAGTAAGTACTGCCCGCCCGCTCCACGCAATTTCACCAGCGCCTTGCCATCGCCCGGGATATAAATACCGCTTTGCATAATGGATAAAGGTTTAAAGCCGCCCTTACCATCGCCTTTTAGCAGCAAGCCGTTAAACGCATCATAACGACCGGTGCTTACTTCGGTGCCGTAATCGTTGCCGTTTAGTGCCACATCAAGGTTACCATCGCCGTCGAAATCATCTATCACGATACCTGCCAACTGCGATATTTGCGCCTCGGCCGGCAGCGGCAACATCCTGAATTTGCCATGGCCATCGTTACGTAGGTAAACCGATTGTAAGGTATTAGCTTTTAACCTGATAGCCCCTTTGCGCATAGCGGGCGTAAGTACCGAATCCATGGTTGATACCGCGAATGATTTATAGTTTTGATACCGCACACGCATGCTGATCATTTGCTTAACAATATCCTCGCGCGTATGGGCCGGGAACTCCTGCATCTTGCCCTCGCGGTCTTTTAAAAACAACGACGGAAAAGCATCAAAACTGTTGTTGTTATCAAAATCCTTAGCGGTGATATATACCGGATACTGATCACTGGCTTTGTAAAAGGTGTTTGTGCCAGTATTGCCTACAATATAATCTATATCGCCATCGTGATCAAAATCGCCGCCAGCAATGGTGTTCCACCAGCCCAATTTATCGGCAATGCCAGTGGTTGGCGTTTCGTTTTTGAATACGCCATGATCGTTTTTCAGGAAGGTTACGGGCATCCATTCGCCGGTGAGCACCAGGTCGGGCCAGCCATCGTTATCGTAATCGGTAAAGGCGGCATCGCATACCAAACCTATGTTATTCAGTCCTTTAGCAGCTATTGGGGTAGCATCGGTAAACTTTATCTGCCCGTTCTTACTATCGTTACGCAGCACAAAGCTCGATACCGGCTTAGGATAATTCCATGGGTTAACACGGCCCGATACAAACAGATCCAGCGAACCGTCTTTGTTATAATCTACCGCCTTTACACACAGCTTGCTGGTAAAGTTTGCAGGCAGGGCGTTGGGTTGCAGGGTAAAGTTGCCCTTACCATCGTTAGCGTAAACCCTATCCTGGTAAGACTTTGAGCCCGACTCGTCTTCGTAGCCCCCGCTTGCGGCGTACAGGTCAAGATCACCGTCGCCGTCGGCATCAAACAAAAGCAGGCCTTCGTCCTGGTATTTATCATTGGGGCCAATAGCCGCCAACAGGTTGCGTTGGGTAAATTTGCCGTTTGCCTGTTGTATAAACAGCTGTGCCGGGTACTTAGCGGTGCCGCCCAAAACCATATCGTCGAAGCCGTTACCATCTACATCGCCAACGGCAATGGCTGGCGCGTAGGCCGATAATTTATGCGAAAGCAGTTTCTGTATGTTAAAATCGATAAAATCATCCGCCTGGTGCTTATAGCTGATACCTAACGAGCGCGTTACCTCTGTAAATAGGGACGATTGATTGATAGGCGCAGTATTAAAACTATAGCCATCGCCGGCGTTTTTGATATCAACCACAAGGGTTTGGTCGGTTCTTACGTCCTTCAGCGTTTGCTGTTTGCCGTTTTGCCATTTAATCACCACCGAATCGAGCTTATCAACCTTGCCCAAACCAAAGTGGGCTATATTTTGGATGGTAGAAAGGTACCCCCTGAACGGCGTGTTCTCATATACCTGGTGTTTGCCCTTATTGTAGTATATATCGGCCCAGGCACCTATGCCGCCCAAATTTTGGGGCCCGCCTTTAAATTGAACCTGTAAGAAATGGTTATCAGCTTTCTCCTTATCGCGCGAGGTGTTCCGATACAGGAAAGGTTCGTCATCTATATTATTGATGATCATATCCATAGCCCCGTCGCCGTCCAAATCGGCATATACGCAACCGTTAGAGAAGGATGGGATATCCATTCCCCAGTTTTTAGTTACATCGTCAAAGCCCAGATTACCGTTGTTATGGAAAGCATAATTGGGTATTTTTACAATGGGTATCTGATCGAGCACCTGTTTTTTGGTAGCCACGGCGAACGATTCTTCGCGGAAGGCGATAAAATCGTGGTCGGTAACATCGCGAGGGTAGCCGTTAGTGACTACAATATCGCGGTAACCGTCGTTATCAAAGTCGGTTATCATTGGCCCCCAGCTCCAGTCGGTTTGGGCAACGCCGCTAAAAAAGGCCACTTCGCTGAAGATAGGTGCGCCTATAGAATCGTTTTGCCCCAGGCGCGGGCCCTGGTTTAGCTGCAGGGTGTTATGATTGTATTGGTATTGGTAACCGTAATGATCGAAGTTTTGGTACAACTGGTATGAGGTGCCGGGCATAAACATCTTTTTTCGGTAGTTATCCTCGGGATCCATATCCAGCTCAAACACATCGGCAAGGCCATCGTTGTTGATGTCCTGTATATCCTGGCCCATGGCACTGGTTGCCGTATGCTTAAAATATTCTTTAGAGCGGTCGGTAAACGTACCGTCGTGATTGTTGATGTAGAGGATATTGTTGGGCAAAAAATCGTTGGTAACATAAATATCTTTCCAGCCATCGCGGTTGATATCGGCAATGGTGGCTGCGTGGCCGTAGCCTTCTATCAGTATGCCTGCCGCTTTAGAAACATTGGTATAAACGGGATGCTTTAGCGCAGGGTTGTAATCGTTGCGGTACAGCCTGCCCGTACTGCGCGACGAACCATCGGTAGCCAGGTACCTGAAAGCGCTGGTATTATCGGTAGATTGGGCCTCATTTACGGTTAGGTACATATCCAGGTCGCCATCGTTATCATAATCGAAGAACGATGCCATGGTAGAGTGTACGTTGATATCAAGCCCGTATGCTTTTGCTTCTTCTTTGAATGTAGGGATGCCCTCTTTGCCTACGCCCTGGTTGATGTAGAGCAGGTTCATGCGTTTTACAGGTTCGTTCAACAGCGTGTTGCACACGTAAATATCGGCCAGGCCATCGTTATTGATATCTACAACGGCTACGCCCCTGCCCCATCCGCCTTTGCCGCCTACGCCGGCTTTATCGGTAACATCGTCAAACTGCATATCGCCTTTATTGAGGTACATACGGTTTGATACTGCATTGCCCACAAAATAGATATCGGGCTTGCCATCGTTATTAAAGTCGCCTATACCTACGCCGCCGCCGTTATAAATATTCAGCTTATCCAGCGGGTTGATGGTATCGTTCTCTACGATAAGGTTATTGAATTTTATGCCCGAGTGCGACGATTCTATCCCCTCGAAAAGCGTGGCCTTTTTACACGAAAAAAAAGCGACAGAAAACAGCAAGAATAGGATGGGCTTAACAGGTTTCATAGGATTCAATAGTACACAAATATAAAAATATAAAAAAAGAGGAGGAGATGTTAGTCTCCCCCTCTTTATAATTAAAGTACTGGTTACGAATTAATAACCCGGGTTTTGTTTGATGCTACCTGCGGTAATATCAATCTGAGCCTGTGGTATTGGATAAAGTTCGTTTTTACCAACTGTGAATTTAGCTTGTTTCAACAGCAGGATAGGGAAGTTTGGCACGTGGTTTTCGTGATCAAGATAGAAATTGATCGCGGCACCCATGAAACCATTGCCCATTGGGCCGCCGGTGATACCATCCCAACGCTGTAAGTCGAAGAAACGGTGACCTTCCATACCCAATTCAAGGCGACGTTCAAACTGAACGATTTTGCGCGCAGTAGCTTTGTCGGTAAACGAACCTGCAGGGTACAAACCAACTTTGTAGTTAGCAGCAGGAGTGCTGGTGTAACCGCCTGTAGGTTTAGTAGCATCAACATAAGTATGCACCCAGCCGGTAGCATCAGCTGCACGGGTACGGATCTGGTTTACGTAAGCCAATGCATTGTCAAGCGTACCAACTTCAATTTCGCACTCAGCAGCCCACAGTATTACGTCGGCAAAACGGATTGCATTGTAGCTGTTTGATGTTGCCTGGTTAGCAGCCCAACCGCCGTAAGTATCAGAAGTTGTAGCTTGTGCTGCCTGGTAGTAAACGTTTTTGATAGGGCTGTATGGGCCACCGTCGTCCTGGTCACGAGCCCATGCTTTTCCCGGGTGAATACCCCAGTCAAGGTAAGGGATACCCCTGCGACCTACTGACCAATCTAAACGTGAATCGACAGTTTCTGTAGCCGGCGTAAAGTCGGAAGACTCACTGATGCCCTGGTCGTTCTTCAAATCTGAATTGTTGTAGGTATCCAATAATGGCAAACCTGTAACCGGATCTGTTTTAAAGGCATTAGCAAAGCTGAACGATGGCTGGAAGAAACCGCAGCATGAAGCAGGGCCACCAGCGGCGAAGTTAAGCGTGCTACCAGCGTTACCGTTTAGGCCGTTAGCACCATCTTTAACAGATGTTTGTACTACGAATACACCTTCTGGCCCGTTCTTTTTAGATGGGTTGAAGTTATCGGCGTATTTTACCAGCGCGTATTTAGCACCACCTGCAGTTTTACCGTTTGCAATAACATCTTTTAAGATGGTAAGCGCTTCGGCGTATTTATGATCGTACAATAACGCTTTTGCCTGGAAAGCTTTAGCTGCCCATTTGTTTGCACGGCCAACCTGTGGCTGTGTTTCTGGCAACACTGCTGCTGCTGCTGCAAAATCGGCAGCAATTTTATCCCATATCGGGCCTGGGTTACCTACGGTGTAGTTACCGGCATCATAAGTAATACTTTCATCTGCATAAGGTACATTCCTCCATAACTTGGCCAGTTCAAAGTGGTAGAAACCGCGCAGGAAACGGGCCTCGGCAGTTGCCTGAGCAATGTTATCTGCACTCATTGAACCGTCTTTTACTAAAGGTATCTCGCGGATTACGTCATTTGCACGCTGTACGCCTGCAAAGTTCATTCTCCATTTCGGATCCAGGTAATCGTTAACACCGTTCATGGTACGTGCCTCAATATCTGCGGCACTTGGCTGGTCACCAGGGGTTGAACCTTTGTGCGCATCATCACCACCAACGCTACCATAAATCCAGTTATCAGTACCTGTAGACCAGGTTGCACCGGCCTGCCCGTTGTAAACACCATCTACCAATGCGTAAGCACCTATCAACAAGCCATCTACACCTGCTTTATTTGCTAAAACGATTTGATTTAGCGAACCTGTGGGCGTTTGTTCCAAAAACTTCTTACACGACAAAGAGAAGGCAAGGGTGGCAATGGAGCCCACAATGATCAATTTGTGATTTAATTTTTTCATATTTAAAATTTTTTAAAATCCTTCTAATTAAAATGTTGCGCGTACACCAATGATAAACTTACGCTCGGTGGTTGGGTAGTTACCGAAATCCACGCCACTGCTGTTACCTGTAACGGCCTGCAATTCTGGATCTAAACCTGTGTATTTGGTAATGGTAAACGGATTTACAGCTTGTATATATACGTTTAATTTATCAGCACCAATTTGCTTAAGGCCCGATTTAAAGGTGTAACCTACTTGTACCTGTTTCAGTTTCAGGAACGAACCATTTTCCAGGTAGTAAGAGTTAACCACACCTGCACTACTAAAGGTACTTGCAGCTTCTGCAATTGGTGCTTTAGGGTTAAGGTTGGTTGGGCTCCAAGAGTTGTACAACAGGTCGTTACCTTTGTTACCGGTTAATGAACTGTAGAAGTTAGTCCAGTATTTGGTGTAGTTAAAGTTGTCGTTACCTTGTGAGCCATAGAAGTTAGCGCTTAAATCAAAGTTTTTATAGTTCAAGCCTAAGTTAACACCGTAAGTAAAATCCGGGTTAGGGTTACCAAAGTAGGTACGGTCATCAGCGGTAATTTTTTTATCGCCGTTAACATCGCGGTATTTGAAGCGGCCTGGAGCTGCATCATTCTGTGTTGGCGAAGCAGCTACATCAGCAGCTGAAGCGAAATAACCGATTACATCATACCCATAGAACGAACCTACCGGGTGGCCTTCAGCCTGGCGGGAGATATCGCCGATACGGCTGCCAACAACAGTGAAAGGATTTGGTATATCGTAAATGTTGTTTTTGTAAGTAGTAAGCGTAAGCCCAACGTTGAAATTCAAATCGCTACCGATCTTATCGCGGTAACTAGCCGATATATCGAAACCTTTGTTACGTACTTCGCCTGTGTTGATAGAAGGCTGACTTGCACCACCTGTTGTTGCTGGTAATGCCGGGGCGAACAATAAGTTTGTAGATCTTTTTTGGTAATACTCGATTGATAGGTTCAATTTATTGAACAACGTTGCATCGAAACCTATGTTGGCGATGTAATCCCTTTCCCAGGTAGTAGATGCGTTACCGATAGTACTGTTGAAGAAACCTTGCTGTATGCTGTTGCTTGAACCTGTGATATCGTAAAACGATGAACCTTTATCCAGACTATACAAAGAGAAAGCATTTGATGGCGACACGTTATTATCAAAACCCGAAACACCGTAGCTTCCGCGCAGTTTTAACGAATTTAACCAGTTGATGCCTTTTGCAAAGTCTTCCTGAGTTACGTTCCATGCTGCTGATACGGCCGGGAAGTAACCTATGTTGTGGCCTGCTGCGAACCTTGATGAACCATCACGGCGTAATGTAGCCGATATATAGTATTTTTCGTTATACGAATAATCTAATTTACCAAAAAAAGACTGGTGAGTAATAGGCTGTGCGTTATAGCTGTATGCTGTTAACGAACCTGTACCGCCAGATAAGGTAACGAAAGCCGGGTCTAAAGACGGCAAGCTAACAACGTTACCACCTACGCCACGGCCAAATTCTTCCCTTTGCTCATAACCTGCCAGGAAGTTAACTTTATGTTTACCAAATGCCTGGTTATAAACCACCGTGTTACTCCAGTTATAGTTATTGTAGTAGCTGGCGTTTTCGCTAAAGCTTTCGGTACCACCATGGCCTTCACCGCTATCATACGGCCTGTAGTTGATGCTGTAATTTTCCTGGTTGTTAACAGTACCGCTAAAAGCTGTACGTGCAGTAAAGTGCTTTAAGAAATCTGCTTCGGCAAATACTGTACCTTGTATGTTCCAGTTTTTAACGGTGTTGTATTTCTGCCTGTCCTGCGTAGCTACAGGGTTAACAGCGTTACCTAAAGAAGTTGGGCCTGCCCATGTACCGCCATATTGCTTACCAGAGATATCATAAATAGGTATCTGCGGCTCTATACGGTAAACTTCGGATATGGAGTTACCTTCGCCCTGGTTACCGCCCGGGATAGTACCCTGGCCGTTTGGAGACAGTGTGTAGAACAACGAAGCGTTTTCACCAAAACGGAAGTGATCTTTGATATTGAAGGTAGTGTTGATACGCGTAGTAGCCCTCTTGAAGTAGGTATTAATCAACGTACCTTGCTGATCGAGGTAACCTGCAGAGAAGTAATAGGCGTTTTTATCATTCGCACCCTGTGCGCTTACCGTATGCTGTTGCATAGTAGCCGGTTTGAACACCGCATGGAACCAATCGGTACCCTGGCCATTATCGTACTTCTGGATAAGGTAATCGTTGTTTGGGTTAAATACATCAAAACGGTATTTAGAAGGATCTACCTTCGGATCGCCGGCTGCAAAGTTGCCTTTTACGCCCGGGCCCTGTGCTCCGTAAGCTGCGATAGAGCCATCAGCTAAAAATAAGCTATTTGTAGGATCTACCTTTTTAACTAAGGTTAAGTAATCCTGTGCGTTTAACACATTGAAAGGATTACCACCTAAAGGCCTTTGTGTGCCGTAGTAGCCATCATAAGTGATAGACGATTTACCTGCTTTACCTTTTTTGGTTGTAACAATAACAACACCGTTACCACCCGCAATACCGTAGATAGCTGCGGCACCCGCATCTTTCAATACCGACATAGACTCGATATCGTTAGGGTTAACGTTACCTAAATCGCCACCCTGCACACCATCAATAATAATTAACGGTGAAGAATTTGCGAAGTTGGAGATACCACGGATAAGGATTTGTGCACCTGCACCAGGAGAACCCTGGGTAACTACGGTAACACCTGATGCCTGGCCCTGCAGCAATTGATCGGAACTGCTTGCAGGCACTTTGATGGCCTGTGCCACATCTACCGTTGCAACCGAACCGGAGATGTCCTTTTTACGTTGCGAGGTGTAGCCCGTTACAACAACTTCGTTAAGGCTATTGGCGGCTACCTGCAGTACGATGCTGATGTTTTCACTTGCACCTACTGTAACTTCCTGGGTGGTGTACCCAAGGTAAGAAACCACCAGAACATTACCGGCGCTTACATTAATGGTAAACTGCCCGTTAACGTCGGTTTGTGTACCGGTAGATGTGCCCTTGATACGCACGCTGGCGCCAACAACGGGCAGCTTGTCATCGCTGCCTGTTACACGGCCGGTGTGTTTTGTTTGGGCTTGAACTACCAATGAAGAAACCATGCAGCATAATAGCACGCACAATACTCTTCCTTTAAGGAGTAAACTTTTAAACATGAGATTGAGATTTAGTTGATTAATATATTTGATTTAAGATCTTGGTTACATTAGTGTATGATTTTGGGCTTGTAACTAAGAATAGGAAGGCATACGAAAAAACCCGAACAGTTTTCTTTCACTAAAGGGGTGAGATTCCCTTTATACATGAAGTTGTGAAAAAGAAAATTTTGTAGAAGTTTAATCATATAACGATACTACCCTGTCTAATTTTTTTCCTGTTTACAATTGCACGACCCGTCTTGACGACCGCATCATGCTTTTCAAATCCCCGAAATTTTGTTGCTTTTCTAATTACAGAAAAGTTTATAATGGTACTGCATCTAATATAAACAGAGTGTACAGGTTACACAAGTTTGTTATATAGAATTATGAATTATTTATTTTTTAAGAAGTTTGGCAGGATAATTTACAATTTTTAAAAACTTTATTAATCACCTGTTAACGATTAAGGCTTATTGATAAAAACTTAACAATGTAAAAAAGTTGTTATAAAGCACTTTTTATATCAAATGCTGAACTTTTTGTTTTGCGGAGCCTCTAAATTTTAACGCGGGTGCTTTTTTTTTGAAAATTGCCTCTCTTTTTACCTGCCGTCCATCAGCGCAAATTACCGGGAGGTTATTTTTTTGTTAATTTTTTATTTTTTAACCTGCAAGGGATTTTAGCGCAAAAGTGTAGCGTTTCTGGAAATGGTTTTAAGGGTTTTATAAACAAAATATGCCATTGCGTTGTACAATGGCATATTTTGCAATCATTTTTATAAGCCGTGTTTAACCATTAGGGCATCAGTTATTTTAGCCAGTTTACCTTAGCACTATGCGTATCGGCCGAATTCGTGCCGATTTGTATTACAAATTCGCCCGGCTCCCAATCGTACTTCAACTGGCTGTTATAAAACTTCAATTGCTCGGTTGTGATACTGAACGTAACCTCTTTAACCTCTCCTGCTGCCAGTTTAAGCTTCCTGAAATCTTTCAGTTCTTTTACCGAGCGCGATATGCTGGCTACCGGGTCGCTGATGTAAAGCTGCACTACTTCTTCGCCCGCATAGCTGCCGGTGTTGGTTATGGTAACTGTTGCGGTTAAAGTTACGTTACCTTTTAAATTTGTTTTATTAAGTTTTACGTCGCTGTAGCTAAAGCTGGTATAACTTAAGCCATAACCGAACGGAAACAGCGGATCGTTAGAAATATCGAGGTAATTGGATTTGAATTTGGTTGGGCCATCGGTATAAGGGCGGCCGGTATTTTTGTGGTTATAATATATAGGTATCTGCCCCACGCTGCGCGGGAAGGTTGCGGTAAGCTTGCCCGATGGATTGTAGTTGCCAAACAGCACTTCGCCAATGGCGTTACCTGCTTCGGTGCCCGGTGCCCAAACATCTAATATAGCTGCTGCATTCTCGTTTTCCCAGGTTAGGGTAAGCGGCCTGCCATTAAATAGTACCATTACGATGGGTTTGCCTAATTTAGCAAGCGCTTTTAGCAAATTCTTCTGGCTCTCGGGGATGCTAATGTCTGACCGGCTGGACGATTCGCCGCTCATGCTTTGGCTTTCGCCCACTACAGCTACAATAATATCCGCTTTTTTTGCGGTGTTAACCGCTTCATCTATCATTTCCTGCGGGGTGCGGGTATCCAAAGATACCATGTCAGGCCCAAAATTCAGGCGTTTCATAAACTCGGTATCATCGGTAATGTTAGATCCCTTAGCGTAAAGGAGCTTTACGTTATCGCCTACCATATGCTTAATCCCTTCTAATACGCTTACCGATTTTTCCCACTCGCCGGCAATAACCCAGGTACCCAGCATATCGCGTTTGTTATCTGCCAGCGGGCCAACAACGGCAATAGTGCCGCCCGACTTTTTAAGCGGCAATATCTGGCCGGCGTTTTTCAGCAGCACAAACGAGTGCTCGGCGGCTATACGTGCCGCTTTGCGGTTATCATCGGTAAATACGTCTTTACGTTCATTATCGGCATTAAGGGATTTGTATGGGTTATCAAACAAGCCCAGTTTGTACTTTGCCTCCAATACGCGGCGGCAAGCCAGGTCTATCTCGCCCTGAGTTACTTTGCCCTGCTGTAAGGATTTCTTCAAGGTGTTCAGGAAACCTTCGGCTACCATATCCATATCCAGGCCCGCTTTCAAAGCAATTGCCGATACCTGCGGCAGATCGCCCAGGCCGTGGTTGGTCATTTCGCTCAGCGACGTATAATCGCTCACCACAAAACCTTTAAAGCCCCATTGTTTGCGCAACAGATCGGTAAGCAGCCATTTATTGCCCGTTGAGGGGATACCATCCACCGTGTTGAACGAACTCATGATACTGCCCGCGCCGGCATCTACTGCTGCTTTATAAGGCGGCAGGTAATCCTGGTACATCTGCAGGCGGCTCATGTCAACCGTATTGTATTCGCGACCAGCCTCTGCCCCACCGTATAAAGCAAAGTGCTTTACGCAGGCAATAACAGCATCGGCGTTACGCAGGCTTGTACCCTGGTAGCCTCTTACCATTGCGCCGGCTATCTTCCCGCCCAGGAAAGGGTCTTCCCCGCTACCTTCTGATATGCGGCCCCAGCGTGCATCGCGCGCAATATCCACCATCGGCGAAAACACCCAGTTAAGGCCCTCAGCAGTGGCTTCTTTTGCGGCAATATGTGCGGCATTCTGTATCAAAGGTAAATCCCACGTGGCCGACATGCCCAGCGGGATAGGGAAAATGGTGCGGTGCCCGTGTATTACATCTAACCCAAATATTAAAGGTATATGCAAGCGGCTATTTTTTACAGCCAGCTGTTGCGCCTTGCGCACATTTTCTATGCCGTATAAGCCGAAAATGCCGCCAATATGTCCGTTAGCAATGCCATTATCCACCCCATTATTGGTAACCGAACCGGTGATGGCCATACCGCTGGTAACCAGGTTAAGCTGGCCAATCTTTTCGTCGACGGTCATCTTCTTCATCAACGCATTGATAAAGGCATCCATCCTGGCATCGGGCTTTGGCTGTTGGGCCGTGGCATTGCCTAAGGGCAGCGCGATCATAACCGCAGCCGCTATCTTTAAAAGAGGTTTTTTTGTAAATAAAATTTTCATTGCGCTAGCTTAATTTATATTTTGCCAAAATGAACACGGCGGGATATGCTATCCCAATAACAGTTTGTTAAACTTATTGGTTATTATTGACGCTTAAATAAGTATTGATAAATGGTGTAATTGGTACACAATTGTAGATATTAAATTTAAACAATCAAAGTATTTTCGTATAATAGTACAAATGTTGACTAAAGAAGAACTGGAAAAATTTTCTGCCGATGCCCTTGAGCTTTACCTGGACCATATCTCTATAGATTGCGTGGTGTTTGGTTTTCATGAGGGGCAGATGAAGGTGCTGATGCTGAAAAGCAAGAATGAGGAAGGCTGGCAGTTGCCGGGCGGCTTTGTGCAGAAAAGAGAACCTATAGATACCGCTGCTAACCGCATATTGGCTACCCGGACCGGCATTGATAAGGTTTTTTTGAAACAGTTTCATGTATTTGGCGACCCTGACCGCAACCGGCAACACAACGAGCAGTACAACGATATGGTACCTAAAGAGCGGAACTTCTTCTCGCACCGCTTTATATCCATCGGCTACTATGCGTTAGTAGATTTTTCTGATGCCATACCTACCCCAGATGAATTCAGCGAGCTTTGTGCCTGGCGCGATGTTAACGACCTGCCTGTATTTTTGCTTGATCATGAATTGATATTTAACACCGCGCTGGATACCTTACGTTTGCAGCTTAGCTACCAGCCTATAGGCTATAACCTAATGCCTAAGGAATTTACGATGCCCGAGTTGCAAAAGCTTTACGAAACCATACTGGGCAAAAAGCTCGACAGGCGTAACTTCCAGCGCCGTATTCTCGGCTTTGGTATATTGAACAAGCTGCCTCAAACCCGCAAAGGCGGCGCGCATAAAGCCCCTTACCTTTATTCGTTCGATCTGGAGAATTATCAGGCAGCCCTGAAAGAGGGCTTGAAGAGCGGGTGGTAGGTGCCCCACCCAAACCCTCCCCGAAAGGGAGGGCCTTAAGAAATTTCAAAAGTCTCCCCTACCGGGGGAGATTTAGAGGGGGCGTGCCAGATTTTTTTCCTACCTTAAGCGCACATCTACACTACGCTTATGAAATACAAATCTGCACTAATTGACACCGTTTTAGTTATTTTGGGCATATTCTCTGCCGGTATGGGGCTTAAAGGTTTTTTGCTGCCAAGCCATTTTATTGACGGTGGAGTAACCGGTATTGCCATTTTAGTGGCCGACGTTACGCACCTCCCCCTGCCCATCCTGATTTTTATCATCAACGTTCCCTTCATTTTTTTAGGTTACCGCAAGCTTGGGCTTAATTTTGCCATCCGCAGCGCGCTGGCCATAGGCGGGCTGGCATTGGTGTTAGCCTTTGTAAAATTCCCCGATGTTACGCCCGATAAGTTGCTTACCGCCGTGTTTGGTGGCGTGTTCATTGGCGCGGGCATTGGGCTGGCCATACGCGGCGGCGCAGTGCTTGATGGTACAGAAATTGCAGCAGTGCTGGTGAGCAAAAAAAGCCAGATCGTACGCGTAAGCGACGTGATACTTACGCTCAACGTATTCATCTTTATGGCAGCCATTTATGTTTTGAGCGTAGAACAGGGCTTATATTCTATACTCACCTATCTCTCTGCATCCAAAATGATTGATTTGATATTGAACGGTTTGGAGCAATACACCGGCATGACGGTAGTATCGGCCAAGGGCGAAGAAATACGCAAGGCCATTACCCAAAACCTTGGCCGCGGCGTAACCGTGTACCAGGGCAAAAGCGGCTACGGTAAAGACGGGCACATCAATTCGCCGCGAGAAATCATTTTTACAGTCGCCACCCGCTTGGAAGTACCCTTAATAAAACGTGAGATATTGAATATAGACCCACAGGCCTTCATTGTACAGCAAAGCGTGGATGATACCACTGGAGGTTTGTTGAAAAGGAAGAAAGGGCATTAGGAATCAAGAGACAAGAATCAAGACTTATTCATGACCGAGAGATTTGACAACTTTTTGAAAGTTGTCAAATCTTAACCGTCTCAGAGGCAGCTTTGCGACACAAATATCTTGCGTCTCTACAATAGTTCAAAACTTATCCCGCCCGCGCGTGTTGTCCTGCTATAAACTTAAAGCAAACCATCGTGAAAACAATCATCGTAAACGGCAACCCCGAAGACATGTCCGCCTTAATGGTACCCAAAGAAACAAGTACTTATCACGATCATGACACCGTAACCCTGCAATCATCAGATGGCAAATATTCGGTAGAGAAAACCATCTTCAGGATGGTAGATGGCGGCGAAGACAACTGGGAACTACAGTTCGAATAACACCGAACTGCAGTTAAGGCCGACTTTACTTTTCTTTGGTAAAAACGTATTCGCCGCCACCTTGCTTTAAGGTAAATTGGCCATCAGCAGGCTTAAATTCCATCACTATCCCTGCTGCATCAAACACAAACTTATCTGGCGTGGTGGTTGCATCCAGCGGAAAAGCACCCTGACCAGTAGCCTGGGCAATAAGTGTGCTGCCATCTTTTGTTACCGTTATTTTTATGGGTAAAGCCGGGCAGGCGTACACACCGGTGTACTTATCCAGGCTTTCGGCCTTGGCAGTTACAAAGGAAGGGATGACGTATGACTGGTTAAAATAGATTGCCAATGCCCCTTTCAATACCTCATCCGGCGAATAGCTGCCCCCATTTTTAGTGTACGATATGGCCAGCTTATCCTCGGGGAAATAAGCCAATGACGACAGGAAACCGTCGATAACGCCTCCATGGCCGTAACCTGTTTTATCTTTAAACAGCATTTTGTGCATGGCCATGCCATAGTTTTCGGTAGTGGGTTTCATTTGCTCCAGGCTTGCCGCTTTGATCAATTTCCCGGCAAAAAGTGCTTCAATGAATTTATCGAGATCGGAAGGTGTGGACACCATAGCCCCTGCGCCGGTGGGTATGCTCATATCGCTTTCGGGCATTAATTTCCAGCTTCCGGCGTAGTTATATGATAAAGCTTCGTTTGCGGCTACATTTATTTTGCCGCCGTAATAGGTGTCTTTTAAGCCAATTTTATCAATAATGCGTTTCTTAACCACTTCGGCATAAGGCTTGCCTGTTATTTTTTCGATAATATAACTCAGCAGGAGAAAGTTGGTATTGCTGTAAGCGTATTTAGCACCGGGTTCAAAATCGGGCTTGAAGGCGGCAATTTTCGTTAGTAGATGCTCGTGCGTGGTGGGGGTAGTCATGTAGGAACCAAATGCAGGGTCGTTAGTAAAATTGAATAAACCGCTATGGTGGCTAAGCAATTGGGCGATGGTAATTTTTGCGGCGTTAGGGATTTGCGGGTAAAATCTATCCAGCGTGGTTTCCAGCGTAAGCTTTTTTTCTTCAATCAGCTGAAAAGTAATAACGCCCGTAAATACTTTACTGATAGAACCGATACGGTATTTGGTATGTGCATCTGCCGGTGTTTTAGCATCGACCGCAAGGTGGCCTACTGACTTTTGGTAAATAATTTTACCATCTACCGATATGGCCAGGCTACCCATGGTTTTATTATTGGCCGCCAGCACATCCAGTAGGCTATCGAGTTTGGGTTTATTGAGGGTTTGAGCGTTAACCGCAGTACCTACAGATAACGTAAACAATGCAAGGGCGAGTAGATTTTTGATCATTGGGGTAGATTTTTAAAGCGTATTGTTTGGACGGAGTATCAATAGGGATGTTACCAAAGATGGTAAATAATTACTGATGAGGCGGGGTTGGGAGGGAGAAAATATTGTGGCTTTACGTCGTTCCGCATTAGGGGGTGCAGCGGATACCGGCCTGTGAATAAGGCCATGTGCGCGTATGAGCGGAACACCCGGGCCGAAGGCAATGCCATAATTCCCCCGATGACTCTATCCGAAATCATGTCGAATTTTTCGCATCAGACAACTGAACTTCATTAAACATCTTATATATTTATACTTATATATTAATAATGCGAATCAAGAGTTAAATATTAGGTAAATAAAGGCAGCGGCAATTTTGCCAAAGACATGTACAAGCAAGCCCTTTGTTGACCTTACTTTGTTGGCTCTCTGGATGTCGGTTTTTTCG
>NZ_SOZE01000052.1 GCF_004519315.1 Mucilaginibacter psychrotolerans | reverse complement strand
TTCTTGGTTCGACAACGATAGAAGGTTATGCAGAAACTATGAACTGCTGCTTGAAACTTCTGAAAATATGGTCAAACTCGGTGCTATAAAATTATTATTGAACAAAATTTAAACAGGCTCTAAAATTATTAGCATTTTTCAAAAAATACTCGTACATTTGTATATAAAATATGCCGTTCGGCATTTTAAACATAAAATATCCATCTCATCATCATGACTTATTTTTACACAGCAGCCGAGCTTAGCGACCGCATTGAGCGGTATTTCCTTTCTGTAAAGGGTGCCCCCGAGCCAGAAAAAAGGCCTCAGCTAAAAAATAGAAAAAAAGAATCGCCGAACGTGATCCGCATTACCACAGATGATAAAACCGATCCTCCCCTGCTTACCGGCCTGGCGCTCTTTCTTGGTTTTAAAAGCCTCGATGAGTTTGAAGCCTACGAACAAAAAGGCGTTTATAAAAAAATACTACAGGAAGCGCGCCTGCGTATTGCCTGTGAGTACGAAAAGAAATTACATAAGCCATCGCCTACGGGTGCCATTTTTGCGCTAAAGTGCATGGGTTGGCACGAAAAACACGAAGCAAAATCTGCGAACAACACATCGGTTAATGTGTGCGTCAACATACAGGATAGCGGCCCCAAACTGGCCGAAAAAGAAAAAGACGTTGCCTTGTAGCTAATCAGCTCCCCCCTGTTCATACCGATACCTTTTTATCTCCCCGCCACCCGCTGCTATTTAGCGGGCCGACAAATTCACTTCTTATTTATCGCACTGCTAAGCTTTAAAGCAATGGAAGCATCCAAACTATTCTATCATAACTATAAAACCGTGGCCGATGTGGTGGTTAACCAGGGCGGCACAAGCTCGGGCAAAACATACGCCATAGAGCAAGCTCTTTTTTGTTTTGCCTGCGAGACCTCCGCACAGATAATTACTGTAGTTGGGCAAGATATCCCCAACCTTAAAGCGGGTGCCCTGCGCGATGCGCAAAACATTTACGCTACATCGGCCCCTTTGCAGCAATTGGTAAAAAACTACAACAAAACCGATAGGATATTTGAGTTCAATAACGGCAGCATCATCGAGTTTAGAAGCTACAGCGATGCGCAGGATGCCAAATCGGGCAAGCGCGATTACCTGTTTATAAACGAAGCCGACGGCGTTGAATGGGAAGTTTATACCGAGTTGGCCTTGCGCACGCGCAAGCGCATCTACATTGATTATAACCCAAACAGCGAGTTTTGGGTGCACGAAAATATTATTGGCAAGCCGGGGGTGCAACTCATCATTTCAGACCACAGGCATAACCCCTTTGCAGAAGATAGCATCCGCAAAAAAGTAGAAGCCCTGAAAGACGTAGATATAGAACTATGGAAGGTTTACGCCCGTGGCCTTACCGGCAAAATAAAAGGGCTGGTGTTCAACAACTGGTACGTATGCGAAGAAATTCCGCAGGATGCTAAACTATTGGCCGCCGGTCTCGATTTTGGCTTCACCAACGATGAATCAGGCTGCCTGCTGGTGTATCGCCAAAACGGCGAGCTTTGGGTAGATGAGGTGTTGTACGAAACCGGCCTCACCAATACCGATTTAGCCAAACGCCTCAAAGCCGCGGGCATCAGCAAAAATACCGAGATTATTGCCGATAGTGCAGAGCCGAAAACGATAGAAGAACTTAAACGGATGGGCTGGTACGTTACGCCCGCAAAAAAAGGCGCGGATAGCATCGTCCACTCCATTGATATACTGAAACGCTACAAAATAAACGTAACGCGTGCCAGCATAAACCTGCGCAAAGAACTGGGCAAATACAAATGGAAAACAGATAAGAGCGGCAAAACCATCAACCAACCCATTGATGCCTGCAACCACCTCATCGATCCCTTACGCTACGTGGCCCTCAACAAATTAAAGATAGCAGCACCCAAAACCCTCAAAAGCACACTGCCGCAGGCAACAGCCCCCCAGCCTCCGTTAGCCAACGGAGGAGTTTTTGAAGAGCTTATAGGGATGGCGTAAGCCCCCTAACCCCCTGTCCGAAGGACTCCTATGGAGAAGGGGGAATTTCTGAACTACACACTGCCTTTAACAAAACTATATCTAATCCCTGTAAACTAAACTTGTCAAAATGCTCCCCCTTCAGGGGGCTGGGGGGCAAACCATTATGATACAAAAAACACTCAAAACCAACCAAGGCAGGCTCCTTATAAGCATGCCGCAACAACTAAGCGAAGTAACCTTAGGGCAAATGATGCAATTGCAGGATACACCCGACCTGAAAGACCTGGACGCTATCAGTATCCTATCGGGTGTGCCTGCAACCGAACTGCAAAACGTAAGCAATGCCAATGACTTTATGGATTTTGCCGATGCGGTGCTTAACCTGTCGCACCAGATCAAATACCTGTACAGTAGCGATGCCGTACCTAAAACCGTTATGCTGACAGTCGGCGAAAAACAGGTGACGCTTGATGTACTCAAAAACCTTTCGGTAGAGCCCGCCGGGGCATTTATGGCGGCACGTGATGTAATAGCCGATGAAATTGCCGCCCACATCAAAAAATATGGCGAAGAAAACTGGCAGGATTATTTTAACCCCTCGCTTACAGCTTGTTGTAAAGTACTGGCCTATTACTTTTATTGCAGGGCAACGGGCAATAGTTACGACGAATACGCTGCCGCCAATTTTACTGATGTCATCAAAAAACTATGGGTAACGGAGGCGCTGCCCATCGCCAAGCATTTTTTTATGAGCTTTCCCAACTTATCGAAACCGAAAACCGGCTTTTGGCATCAGTTGTTACATCTCTTGAAAAAAGGGCTGGCATACACGCTTTCGAAAAGTTTAGGTATATCAACACCGTAAACGCCCTTGCCGGGGGCGATATCACCAAATGGAACCTTATCCTGGCCATGCCCTACGAACGCATCCTCACGAAGCTGTTGCTGAATAAAACCGAAGCGGAGTACCAGAAAAGGTATAGTGAACTGGCGAGCCCCCTAACCCCCTGAAGGGGGAACTTTTGCCCCCCCCCGCCCCCTGAAGGGGGAGTTTTTGAATGGCATTAGGCAGTAACAATAATTAAAATTAACATAAAATCCCTGTGAACCCTCACTCCCCCTTCAGGGGGAGTGAGGGAATAAAATCAAAAGCTCCCCCTTCAGGGGGTTGGGGGGCTCCACTAACCTATGCGCAACCAAATCCAATCTATCGTACAAACGCTTAGCGGCTCACCTGGCTTTTTGTACGGCACCGAAAAAGAACTGAACACCCTGGCCGATGATGCCGCTTTCCCCTGCGTCATGCTTTATCCGCTGCAGCCCATCGTAGTATCGCCGCAGGTAAATGGCTCGGTCGACAATGTTTTCACCCTCTACCTGGAGTTTTTATACAAGACCGAGTTTGGCCAATATACCGCCGAAAACGAAACCTATGTGCAGCAGGCCCTGCAAATGGCCAACCAGTTTATGGTAAAAGCCGCTAAATACCGCGATGGCGAAGGCCGCTACTTCCGCATAAAAGCAGGCGAAAAAGCCAAATGCCTGCCTGTTTACAATAAGTACGATACAAACACTACCGGTGTAGGCCTCACCATCACCCTCAATACCATGTATTACGACGCGTTTTAGCCGCCACTTCTTTACAAATCGGTGTAATCATTAAAATCTGTGAAATCAAAAACAATAAAATGAGCTTAATAGCAAAAATAGATTACTTAAATCTGGTATCAACCTACCCCGACCAAAACGGCGGCGAAACCGACCGTGGCGATATTTACATCTCCATTATCGATACAGTAACCAACGAACCTGCAAACGGCAACAACTGCAAGGTAACCTACGGCATAGATGATAACGGCAGCATAAGCCAGCAGGAGGTAATTATTTCGGGGCAAAGCAAAATGATTTACTCCGGTACTTTCAGCGATAGGCGGTACAATTACCTGGGCGAAGAAACCTATCATTTCTACATCAACTTCAGCATCATCTCGCTCATTCCCGGCACCGGCGATACCGACCCTGTAGTTAGCGGCTGCGACCTGTCCATCAGCTCCATCAGCATCAGCATCACCAAACCCGAAACCGCTACCGGCGCAAACGACGGGCAGATAACCGCGCATGCCGGCAGCAGCTATGGCGGCATCCAGTACAGCCTGGATAACGTAACCTTCCAGCAATCGCCTCTGTTTACCGGGCTTAGCGGTGGCGTAAAAACGGTTTATGTGCGCGATAGCAATGGTTGCCACGCCGAACTGAGCGTATTGCTGCCCACCTTAAGCAGCCTGCTGGTTTCGGGGCCTTCGGCAACGCTGCCCGATGGCAATACATCCCATTGGAACGCCGCCTTTAATCCTATCGTGTTTACCTATCAGCGTAAGGATTTCGGCATTATTGCAGCAACCCCTGATACCATGACGGGCTACGCCACTTTGCAGGTAAATACCGTGCTTAACCCCATTTCAGGCAAACCGACTTTACTGCCCGGCGATAAAGTATATGTAAACGCCGCACCGTACATTGGCGTTTACGGGGTGGAAAAAGTTGCCGGCAATGCCTACCTCACTATACAAACACCCTTCGCAGGCAACGGAACTGGCTTCATCAACATCAACAAGATGCGACCGTATTACAAAGTGCTTACGCAGATAACCTATACCGATAAACAAACCGGCATAGCCAGAACCATTACATCAACCAACCGGCCCGATGCCAGCGGCCTGGTAAAAGCCGACATATCCAATTTTGCGCAGAGCCTGCTGCAGGCGCAGGATGCCAGCAATTACGCACAGAACACCTATCATGACGAAGACCTGAGCGCAAGCTATCGGATTGCCTACTCCGAGGAATGGGATGAAGATGGCGTGACCAAAACCTCAGCATATATACCCATCGGCCACAACTATTACGTGCTGTATGCTGCAAAGCAACTGGGCGAGCGCTACGGCGGCAACCTGGCGGCTTATGTGCCTTTTGCCCACCTTGCCGATGGCTTACCCCGGGCTAAATGGATAACAGATTTTGCCGAACCGGCCTATAGTAACGGTTATCCCTTTGATGTTGGCTTCATTTATACTGAGGAGATGGACGGGCTCAACGTGTATTGTGCGTACACCCTGCTGGATATTAACCGCATGCCCCTACCGGGTGGACCGCAAACGGGATACCTTTTAACAGCCGATGGTGGCGCTTTACTTAACGAGGAGAGAAGTAAACTGGTCACCACCAGGCAAAACAGCGGCATTATCCCCGTAAACGGGCAAGCCGGGCTAAACAGGTTACTATTAAGCGGCCGGTTCGCTGATGAGGTTTATTACATCAATTTAACGTTGAAGTACACCGATGACGATGGCGTACACACCCTCACCCAAATCCAAACCATACGGGTAGACGATGCTATAGACGATAACTCGGTTTACCTGCGCTGGATAGGCCTAACCGGCAGCTGGAACTACTACCGTTTTGTTTTTAACCAGGAAATAAGTTTGGATGTGCAGAATGCCGTCATCATTAAAAACTACGTTACCGACTGGGAAAACCAGCAAGGCATAGAAGATGTGATCAGCAAATCGGCAGGGCAAAAGATGAAAGTGGTAGCCGAGGATTTATCGGTAGCCGATATAAAGGGCCTGCAGAGCATCAAATACTCGCCCAAGGTGCAACTGCTGGTCAACAAAAACCCGGTGAAGTGGCAAACGGTAATCATCAATACCGCCACTTACAGCGAGTACGAAACCCGCAACGGCCAGGCACCCTTTAGTGTAACTTTTAACATGCCGGCAATTAATATACAGGGGCAGTAAGTTAGTTAGAAGGGTTAGAAAAGTTGGAGAAGTTAGAAGCTTTAAAAGATTTAAAGTGCCCCAACACCAGATATTTTACATTTAAATTTTTCCAACCACTTCCAGCTTCTCCAACCCTTCCAACTTTTTTAACTTTTCTAACCCCTTACAACCTTTCTAACTTTTTTAACTTTCCGCCAACCAAATGCAACTATACATCAACAACCAGCTAGCCGATCTGGCCGACGATAGCCCGATTGCCCTCACCTTCCAGATAAACAACCTGGCCGAGGTAAAAAACCAGCAGGGCAATACCAGTAACCAATTTAAGCTGCCCTTAACGCAACGGAACCGGCAGATATTGGGCTTCCCGGATGATATCGCATTTGCCAATGAACAACCCTACGATAATTACGAAGCAAAAATTGTTCAGGACGGGCTGGAGATTATCCCAAACGGGATAGCTGTACTGAACGGCGTGGAAGACGATAGCGCTTCGCTTACTGTACTTAGTGGCAACGTTGATTTTTTTGATGCCCTTAGCGGTAAGCTTTATGAAATGGGCGATGCCACATCACCCTACGGCATCAACACGCCTTTCGAGCCGTACCAGCACACCTGGAACGTGGATAACGTAGCTGCATCACAAACACACACCAGCGGCTGGATATGGCCCGTTGTAGATTATGGCAACCTGGTGTACAATGCCACGGGCAATAACGATGTAAACGTGCGTAACCTAAGGCCCGGTTTCTTTATCAAAACCGCTATCGATCTGATGGTCGCATCAGTTGGGTATAAAGCAATCGGCTCGCTGTTAAGCAATCCGCTGTACCCACTGCTCATTGCTCAGTTCAGCAACGATGCCTTTAACCACGGCACCGATTACCAAAACCGCCCCAACCCCACCGGGCTGCTGGCCACCACCGGGGCGGATTTTTCCGTCTCTCATTTTACTGCTGCCGGCAATAAAGGCATCATTCCGTTCACCATCATCAATAATGACGAGGCGGGCCAATATAATGGTAGCAATACCTTCATTTCCAAACGGATCAGCAACGTTGTTATTAAAGTAACCATCCCCAGGATGAGATTCCAGGGCAAACCCGACCCGACGCACGGATCATATTTAAAAATTTCCATCCATAAGCAAACCGAAGCCGACGAGATATTGGTAGAACACACCATAGATATTGCCACGTTTACCCGGGTGCCGGGCACATCGGGCGGAGGGTTATTGGGCTATGTTGAACCTGAGAACATCATTGTATCGGCACAAACAGACATGGCCATTGGCGATCAGATAAACGTTAGGTATGAGTTCTTTGAGAAACGCCCCTCACAGTTTACGCTTTACGCCGGCGCAACGTTCGAAATAAGTCCCACCAGCCAGCAGGTTTTGTATGGGCAGGATGTGCAATGCGAACGCATCTTCCCCGATATTACCCAGAAAGACCTGCTTAAAGATGTTTTACAACGCTTCGGCATAGTTTGCCAAACCGATAGCAACACCCGCAGTATCAACTTTGCGTCGTTCAAAGATATTGTAGGCAATATACCCATTGCCAAAAACTGGAGCCGTAAATGCCTTGACCAGGGCAAGAGCATTAGCTTTCAGCTTGGCAACTACGCCCAGGTGAACTATCTGAAATACAAGGAAGACGACGCCGTAGTACCGAAAGGCTTCGCCGATAGCCAGATAAACGTAAAGGATAAAACCCTGCCGGCCAGCGCGGATTTGTTCGAGAGCCAGTTTGCCCCCACCCAAAACCGCCCATACATCGGCAACAGCATCGCGCTGATAAAAATGATAGAGGACGGCAGCACCGATAATGATTTCAGCATCGGCGTATCGCCAAGGATACTCATCGATAAAAAGATAGACCTGCGTAACTACGGCGGCAAAACCGTCAAATTTACCGATGGCAACCCCGCTAACGATAAATACGTGAACGATTATATATCGGTACCCTACTTCTACAAATCCGGCGAGGAATACAGCCTGCTTTGGGAAGATCTGCGTAAAGCCTACTACCCAGAACTGGAAAAGATACTGCAGCAAACCAAAAAAGTAGTACGCTACTTCATACTGAACCCGCGCGATATACTGGAGCTGGATTTGCTCATCCCCATATACCTGGAGCAGGATAGCGCCTACTACTACATCAATAAAATAGACAGCTGGCGCAAAGGGCAGCCGGTAAGGGTAGAGCTGGTAAAGCTGGGGTAGGCCCCTCTATTGTCTTCACCTGGAGGAGAGACTTTTTAAAGCACTCCCTTCCCGGGAGGGTTGAGTGGGGCTGATTAAGCAAAAAAGCCAGGCTCAACCTCTTCGTTGGCATCATCAGCGTAAAAGAAAATGCTGAAGGCAGCATTTTCTTGTGTAATAACCAATATGTCCTCCTTTTTTATATTATTAACCATGTTTTTTGCTTTTAAATTGAATGGCCTTTGAAGCCTGTTGTTACAAGCTTTTATTTTTCAATACTTAAAAAAAACGTTTGCTTCTTACATTTTACATAATTATATTTACCAATATTTTTAGCAAACATTACTTAAAGGTGCATCCTAAACCCTAACTATAAAATCTATCACTTATGAAAAAGCTATCTATAATTACTGTTTTGTGCTTGTTATCTTCCTTTTCGTACGGTCAGTTGCCGTGGGTAAAAGTTACCGACGCAGATTTTGTTGGCAAGACTTTTAAGCTGAATAAGCCCTACCGGACTGATCTATATATAACTTCACTTGTTTATAATATAAATAAAAAGCCTGGTGAGGAAGACCGTTACGTAATGCCATTAAAAAACGGTAGAGGTACCGACTATAGCTTAATTTTTGATAAAGTTTTTAAGTGCACCGGCGCAGCCGCTTATGACAGCAGCAGGTTGGCGTATTACATACAGCTTTACAATAAAGATATCGGTACTTTTTACGCATTTTACGTTTTGAGCACCTATTACCCGCCCGATTTTTATGATTTAACTTGCATTGAAGACGAAGCCGCTGTTAACGACATCATCAATAACGGAACGAAAGCAATGCGTTCTTCAATTGATTCTTTAGGTAAATTGAACATTGGCAAAAGAGTTTGGATTAAAAACAAGGAACTGGGTACCTATAACGATGCAAACAAAACGTACGGCGAACTTGGCAACACCGATTTACGGTTTACATCCGCAACCATAACAAGGGTTTCCTTTTCGGGCACTACTTTTAATCCGTGCCGGATATTTGCAAAGGTTGCCAATGGTACAACTGTTTTTTTCGATACCGATTTTAACACCTCAGCTAATTATCAAGAATATATGACCCATACGGTAAACGGGAAAACGGTTTTCGAAAAGCGCAATCGTATTACCGACGGTTTTTTCCTTAAAGACCCTGTACTAACGTACCACCTCACACCATCGCTCATCAAAACAATAAAAAAAGGCGACGTTTATATCGGTATGAATAAAAACATCGTATTGTTAATTGAAGGCGAACCCGAAAAGATAAACCGCTCTACCAATGCGTACACAGTGCACGAACAGTGGGTTTACAGCAACCACACGAAATATTATTACTTCGATAACGGCAAATTAACCAACATCCAAGATTAAACATTTTTCGAATTAGCCAACGGCGTCATTTCCGCTGAGTTGAATTATGCCATTTAGAATATAAAACATATTGCTATGCCAGACCAAACAATTAATGTTGATATCAATATCAACGCAGATAGCGTAAAGCAAATACCGCAGTATAAAGCCGCCTTCGATAGCTTAAAAACCGCTGTAGATAGCCTCAACAAAACCATGTTGAAGCAAAATGAACAAAGCAAAGAAGCAGTTACCTGGGGTGCCAAATTTAAAACCACGATAAAAGACCTGGCAGACACCTATAAAAGCTTTTCCGACGTATTGGAGGTAGCAGGAAAACTGATGGACATATCAAAAAAGGCATTATCGGGCTGGTTGGGGCTCGCTTCGGCAGCTTTTACTTTAATAACTACTTATGGGCCAGCCGTACTGGATTATTTGGGTGAAGTGTTCCAGTCCGAAAAAACCAAACAAGCAGCAAGGGAACTTAAAAATTACCAGGAAGTGATGACTGAATATGTAGAAAATATATCGGGCGAAATATCAGAAGTTCAAATGTTGGTTAATGTAGCTAATAACGAAAACCTGTCGAAAGAAAACAGGATGGAAGCGATAAAGAGGTTGAACGCTCTCTCACCTGAGTATCTGAAAAACCTAACGCTTGAGAATATAAAAACCAAAGAGGGCACGGCTTTAATGGATGCGTACACAAAATCGCTAAACAGGCGCGCTATGGAAGAAGCTATACAATCTAAGCGAATCGAATTGGTTAAACAGCGCCTCGAACTAAAACCAGAATACGATGCAGCAAAGCAAGATAAAAACGACTACAATACCGGTAAAAAAAAAGACGAACAAATTAGTAACAGTTTTACGAGCAGCTTTGGCGTTACCCTAACTTCCAGCTACTCAACAAAAGATGCCGCAGATGATAAGTTTGCAGCGATGGTGCAAAGGGATAAGATAATAACGGACCAAATAACTCAATTAGACAAAACCCTCGCAGAATCGCTTTTACGCTATGCCCCTAAACCTATAATAAATCCGGCGCAAAACAAAGCATATTGGGAAACCGTAATTGACGACCAGCAAACGCAATTAGATAGGTTGGATTCGCATTCCAAAACATTCCAAAAAGATGCGGTGCCTATTATCAAACGGATAAAGGAGGCGAAAAAAGAATTAGCTAATTACAGTGTGGCCGATATTACGGGACATCACAAATCAAAAACTGACGGCCCGGACAAGAATAGGGAACTGGAAGCCCTCTTAGATTCGCAAAGCCGGATGGCGATGCTAACACTTGATGGTTATGCCAGAGAGGTAGCGCAAGCAAACCAGCATTTTGAAAAGCTGAAGGACGCGCACAAAACCAACAAAGCCGTTTTTGAGCAACTGGAACGCGAGCGTATAGCAACGTTGCAGCAAATAGCCGCAAGATTTGAAAAAGAAGACATGGACAAACTCGCCGCTAATCAAAAAACTATAAATGAAATAAAGATAAACAGCATAAAAGACGCAACGCAGCAATCGTTGGCCCGCATAAAACAAGAAACCGATGACGAAAACACCGAATACGAAACGCGTAAAAAGCAGGCGGAAACTAACGTCGTAAATCAGAAGGCAGAGGTAGAAGCATTAAAAATAAACGGCAAGCTTGCAGAAGCAGAAATTTTAAAGGAAGCCATCGAACGTGAGCGAAAGCTTCAAAACGACGCTGACACCATTCATTTGGATTTCCTGGCGCAGCAAGCAAAAAAAGAGGCTGACATCATTCAAGCCAAAGCCGATGCGAATGAACAAAGGCAAGAGGCTAAGTTAAGCGGCAGTATTCAAAACAGCGAAGAAAGCGGCCACCCTATAAGAGCGCTACAACAACAACAGCAATTGCTGGATATGCAGTATAAGGCAGCCATGGCAGCGGCAAAAAAAACAGGCAAAGACACCGCCGCTATCGAAAGCGATTTCGCCAAAAAGAAGGCAGCAGTTGAAGAGCAACTTAACAACGCCAAAATCCACGCCGGCGATAAATACATCAACGCCGTGCTGGCCAATACCAAAAAAGATTCGGCGATATACAAAGCCGCCTTCCTGGCTAAAAAGGCTACCTCCATAGCCGATGTGATCATCAGTACCAAAAAAGGCATCGTCGGTTCTTTTGAGGGATATGCACATCTGCCATTCATTGGCCAGGCACTGGCCATTGCGCAGGCCGCGTTCATAGCCGGCCAGGGTGCCGCCTCCATTGCTACCATCGCCAAACAAAAGCCAGGCTTCGCTGCTGGCGGGCAGTACTTTTCCGATGGCCGCGGCGCCCTGCTCCCCGGCTACAGCCGTACCGATAACACCAACGCCTACCTGCGCAGCGGCGAAGCCGTGGTGGTGTCTGAGGCCATGCGCAATCCATGGGCGCGTAACCTGGTCAGCGCTATCAACGTTGCCCATGGCGGTCGCGACTTCTCAGTGCCCAATATGGGCAAGGGTTACGCTGTAGGTGGCATATTTACCGATGGTGGCAACGCCAATCGCTACTACAACCAACCCATGAACGACGTAAAGGACCTGGCCAACACCCTCGCCTACCAAATGATCAACAACTTCCCCCCTATTTATGTGGACGTGAAAGATGTAAACAACCAGCAGAACATACTGGCCCAAACAGTGAACAGGGTGAATTTGTAGCCCCCTAGCCCCCTGAAGGGGGAACAGAATTTATTAACCAGTACAATCACTTAACCAATCAAAAAGCATCCCCTTTAGGGGACGGGAGGGGCTAATGGACATCCAAACAGCAAACACACTATTCGATAACGGCACGTTCTCGGCCATGTATAAGGCTGGCTTTATCACCAGTAAAATATTCAGCTACCGCGAAATTTACCTGTGGGTACACGCCCAGATGCAGGTACGCGGCATCACCAAAAACCAGGCAGTGCTGGAGGCAGAGGCAAAATTCGGCAAAGATGAACGCACTATATGGCGTGCGTTGAATAGCTTCGAGGACACGATCTGAACCGCTGATTTGAATGATTAAATGATGTCGTTGATTGCCTATCAAATCCCAATCGGTGAAATCAAAAAATCAGTGCAATCGGTGAAAATAGAAGTACTGACAAAACACTGTCACCATCACAATAGAAATTAGTCCCGATATTTGTATAGTTCAGTTCTGAACCCTGATTTACTCGATTAATGGATTAAAAGATTTCTAATCAAGGTCATCAGGGAAATCCTAAAAATCAAGGTTCAGACAAATTCGCTCACTGATAAAACACTGTCACCATCACAACAAATTAAAGTCCCGATATTTGTATAGTTCCATTGTCTGAACCCTGATTTACTCGATTAAAGGATTAAAAGATTTCTAATCAAGGTCATCAGGGAAATCCTAAAAATCAAGGTTCAGACAAATTCGCTCACTGACAAAACCCTGTCACCATCACAACAGAAATTAGTCCCGATATTTGTATAGTTCCATTGTCTGAACCTTGATTTACCTGATTAAAGGACTAAAAGATTCTATTCAAGGTCATCAGAGAAATCCTACGAATCAAAGTTCAGACAAAATTCGAATCCAGAAACTATGCCAATCAGCATATCAAACACAAACAGGATTCAACAAGATTAACCCCATCCCTTAATCACGCAATCAGGTAAATCAAGAAAATCAAGGTTCAGACAATCTTCCAGGCCCTTCAAAACAATCGGTGAAATCAAAAAAATCGGTGGAATCGGTGAAATCACATCAAAATCTGTGTAATCAAAAAAAAATGAAAATATACCTATACGATACCGAAACGGATTGCATTGGCTCGGGGAGCCTCTCGTCCGCATTCATCAAAACACAACTCGATGCAGCTGCCGGCGCAGACGTTGAGGTACATATCAGCTCGGTTGGCGGCAGTGCTTTCGATGCCATTGCCATATACGATCTGCTGAAAAAGTACCCGGGCAACGTAACCACTTACATAGATGCGCTGGCAGCGTCGGCGGCCTCGGTAGTGGCCATGGCAGGCAAAAAAATAGTAATGAGTAAATACGCCCTGCTCATGATACACAAGCCCATGGTAGGCAGCGGCGGCAATGCCGATGAGCTTTTAAAGGATGTACAGATGCTGAACGTAGTACAATCGCGCCTGGCGCAGATATATATAGACAAATCGGGGCTGGACGGTGTAACGGTAAATAGCCTGATCAATGCCGTTACCTGGATGACTGCCGACCAGGCCCTGAACCTTGGCTTTGTAGATGCCATAGAAGATTATACCGATACCGTTATCAACAGTGCCCTCATCAAAAAATATACCGACACCGCACCGGCGGTTTACCAACGCTGCGTAAACAAAATCTTAAACAAACAAAACAACACAAATATGGACAACAGAGAACTGATCGAAAAAACCTCCTCGGTTTTAGATAAAATCATGAACTTTTTTAAGAAAGTGGTAAACAAGCACACCATTACCGACAAAGGCACCCTGCACCACAGCGGCGAGCTTTGCGAAGGCACGGAGGTTTACCAGGACGAAGACATGAGCACACCCGCCACTACCGACACCTACACTACGCCCGAAGGGCAGCAATTGGCCATTAAAGAAGGTAAGGTAGAAAAACTGAGCAGCACTGAAACCGAAGAAACCGGCAATGAGGAAGATGATATGCCCACCGAAAAACCGAAAATGCCGAAAAAACCTGCCGAAATACAAAACCGCCTTTTACAGGTGAAGGCCAGGCTACATGCCCAGAACGCCCTGCTAAACGAGGCAAAGGTTGCACTGGAAGAGGCAGGTAAGCGCCTGAAGCAAACGCGGGAAGAGATCAAAAATGAGATCAAATCCAATTTTACACCCGAAGGATCTAAACGCAGCGCCAAGGCCAAAACCGAAACCCAACCCTTCTTTGCCCCCCAAAGCCCCCTGGCCCAAAATGCGGTAAGGAAAGCGGTGGCGAAGTAGTTGGAGAGGTTAGAAGGGTTAGAAAAGTTAAAAAAGTTTTTGCTTTTCCATCCCATCAACTCCCTTTCCTCTACAACCGATCAACCTTTCCAACCCTTCCAACTTTTTTAACCTTTCTAACTTTTTCAAACATTTCTAACTAAACATGGCTCAATTCACATTTACAAACAACACCTATGCCGGCGAAGCGCTGGCAGGATTTATGGCAAGCACGCTGCTGGAGGCCGACTCGGTAAAGCGCGGGCTGCTAACCGTTATTAACGACGTAAAGGCACGCAAAGTAATACTTGATGTAGACGACGACGTGGTACTGCAAGACCCAAGCGGCATATTTACCGACCAGGGCACCACCACCCTACAAACCGAAAGCTACCTGGACCCGGTAGTTTACGAGTTTATGAAACAGGAACAATGGGATAAACTCATCCAATCATGGGAAGGCCAAAGCCTTAAACCCGGCTCGTTCCAGGATTATGAAGGAGTGGTAGATTTAAGCGACTTTATGGTGCAGCGTTACCTCACCAAAATACAAATTGCCAACGAGCGCTTGTATTGGCTGGGTAAATCTTCCACAAAAGAAGCCTCTTTCACCGCTGCGTTCCCGGGCTTGTTACCAAGTATTGCAGCAGCATCCGGCGTGTATAAAGTTGGCCTTACAAAACCATCTACATCAATGGCTGCAACAGCTATCGACGCAAACGGCATCGTAACCGTAGCAGATACCGGTACCCTGGCCGACGGCGACGTGGTAACCATTACCAATGTTACCGGCAGCATCCGCGATACCACAAACGGTGGTAGTGGTATTGCTATCCAAAAACAATCGTACTTTATCCAGATACAAAGTGCTACCACCTTTAAACTGGTGCGCAATTACAATGAGGTAAACAGCCGTAAACCGGCAACCTTCAGCAACACCGCTACGGCGGCCACCATAAACTATATCAACGTAAGCAACGTATTACAGGTATTGGGCAGCGTTTACGCCCAGCTAGACCCCGCCGACCGTATCCAGGAGGATTTTAACCTGCAAATCCCTTTACACGTAGGTTATGCTTACGCACAGGCACAAGCTAACAAAGCGTTGAACGTAATCAATGCCTTTACCGATATGAAAAAGATGGATTACCTGGGCTTGCCGCTACAGATTATGAACCACTGGCAGGCAAACACCATATTGGGTGCCCGCTCCTCAAACCTGTTTCTGGGCGTAGATCTTTTGGGCGATGCTTCCGAACTTTCCACCGTTTACATGAAGCCCTACACCAACGATAACGTGGTGCGCATGAAGGCCCGCATGAAAGCAGCGGTAAACTTCAAATTCGCAAACGAACTGTTCTACCTAAGCGCATAGTGAGTGGTTGATTGAGTTGATTAAGTGAGTGGTTTTAACGCCCGGCTTAATCAACTAACACAACCATTCACCTAATCAACCATTCAACTTAATAAACCAAAAATGTCAATCTACAATAAAATCAACGCAGGCTTCGGCCTTGGCACCAGCGAGCCAATTACCTCCGGTATAGAAGATGTGGTTTACATCTTTAACCAGGATGATATCACCTTAACTTACGATGCCGCCAACCCGCTCATCATCACCGGCCTTACCGCAGTGGGCAGTGCCAAAGTTTACAAATTCGAGGGAACCAACAATAGCTTCAACACCATGAGTAAGCTGGCCAAAACACAGGTAGGCCCACGCTATACCGAGGAGATAGATTTTAACATCGCAGGCTTATCGGTAGATGTAAAGGCACAGCTGATGGCCATGGGCTACGGCCGTGTACGCGCTATAGCAGTAAACAACTATAAGGATAGCGATTCGGCCATCGAATTGTTCGGTGCCGTGAACGGCCTCATCGTAACAGAAGCAGAACGCAACGCAGCCGACGAAACTCTGGATGGTGGTTACAAAATCAAACTTACTAATCCCGATAAGTTGAAAGAGCCTTACCCGCCACGCGCAGTATCTATAGCCTCGGGCAGCGGTTCGGCAACATACGCCAGCACGCTTGCCGCTTTGGAAGCACTGGCAGCTTAGAAAATCATTAATCATTGGGTCATTGAGTCATTGAGTCATTTTTTAAGTTGCCGGTATCTAAAGACTGCAAAGCAATGACCCAATGACTGCGAAGCAATGACTCAATGACTTCATAGCAATGAAGTAAAGCAACGACTCCATGACCCAATCTATGAAAAAATACATTTTAAAACCGGGCAATCATCAGTTTGCACCAGGCTCGCCGGCAGTTCATAACAACGATAACCTTACCGACGAAGAAGCAGAATGGTATCTGCAAAAATACCCGCATATAACGGGGTTGTTTGTGGCTAACCCACAAGAGGTGAAACCAAAAAGTTCGGAAGAAGCGAAAAGCCGAAAGCTTAAAGCCAAAAGAAAGCGAATCGCCCCTGCAAAACAATCGGTGTTAATCGGTGAAATCAATCCTCAAAATCGGTGTAATCAAAAAATATGAAAACCTACTTACCACAAATAGAAAGGCGCATCCTGGTGAGGCCCAATCAAACCTTCGGCATCCTCAACTACGATATGGATAACGCCTATCCACAGCGCATGCTGGAGTTGGTGGCGCAATCGCCCACGGCCAAAGATTGCTGGAACAAACGGGCAAAATTTATCGCCGGCAATGGATTGGAAGACGTGGCGGTTGGCAAAGCAGCAATTAACCATAAAGGGCTTACCCTGGCTAAATTATTAAAAGCTATTGCCACGGATAAGGCCCTGTTTAGCGGTTTCGCCATCCACGTAAATTATAACGCCAACTTCAAAATCGCTTCGGTAAACTATGTAAAATTCGAAGACGTGCGCATGGGCGATATCGACAATGCCGATACTGCCGGCAAGTTTGCCATTTACAACGATTGGGGCCGCAAAACCTGGAAGAACATTATGCGCAGCAAGATTACCTTTCTGGATAAGTACAACCCAGATGAGGCTACAATAAGGCAGCAGGTTAAAACAGCAGGTGGTTGGGATAAATACAAGGGGCAGCTCTACTATTTCAACCCCGAGGTTGATGACTACCCTTTGATAGAGGCCGACAGTGTTTGGGAAGATTTCGAAACTGAAGCCGGTATCAAAATCTTTAACAACCGCGAAGTAACCACCGGTTTCCTGCCTTCAACCATGTTGTTCATGCAATCGCGCCGCGAAGAGGCTGACAATAGTACAGATAATGGCAGCGGCAACAACACGCCATCGCAGTTGGAGCGGGATTTAGGCACCTTTCAGGGCGCTAAGAGTGCGCAAAAGATCATCGTGATTGAATACGAGGACGAGAGCGCCAAACCCGAGTTTCAGCCTTATGCTATCCAAAACAACGATAAGCTTTTCGAGATTACGGAACGATCTGTAGAAGCCAGGATTATCAAAGGTTTTTCGGTGCCGAAAGAACTTATCAATCCGGAGAAATCATCGGGCTTAAGCAATGGCAGCGAAAAGAAACAGGCCATCAGCGAGTTTAACGATAACACGGCCGCCGACAGGCAGGAACTAAGCGAAACGCTGGAAGAAATTTTTAGCCATTATTACACGGCCATCAACCCATCGAACAACTGGCGGATAGTGCCAGTACCGGCAAATGTATCTGATGACAATATTGGCCTTAAAGCCGGGGCGGCTGTAAATCAACTACTGCAATCTACCATCCCAACAGAAAACAAAATAGCCGCCCTAATTTACGCTTACGGCTTTAAACCGGCGGAAGCAGAAGCGATGTGTGGGCCGCAAGCTTAGTGGTTGCTCATGCTATTCAATGAACATCAATTTAAAATTCAAATTATGTATAATAAATTAACAGCTCCCCCTTCAGGGGGTTGGGGGGCCGCGCTATGCTAAACCTTATAATCCCCGCCACCCTGCAGCGATACGAAAACATTGCCACCAACGTAAAACCCGAACGGATGAAAACCTTCATCCAAAAAGCGCAGGAACTTGACCTGAAACCCTTTTTAGGTTATGCCCTGTATTACGACCTGATAAAGCACCTAGATGCAGATGGCACGCTTAAAGACGATGCCCCCCAGCATTACAAGGATCTGCTCAACGGCAGCGAATACCTGGACGAACAAGGTTATATTGTATTACATCAAGGCTTGCAACCTGTCCTGGCCTATTTCGCTTTCGCAAGGTTTATAGAAGCAGATGCTGTGCATTATTCGGCTACGGGCCCGGTAATTAAAAAACACGAAAACGCCGATGCCCTGCCGTCAAAAGATCTGGCAAAACTGGTGCAGCAACAACGGAGTACGGCCAACGCTTACGCCAATGAGGCCGAACGATTTTTAATAGACCATAAGGAGGATTTCCCGGCATGGCATTATAATCAAAAAAACAAGAGTGCCAGGCAACCGGGTCCGCGCATACGGGGAGTAGACAAATCGGATTTTAATTGCCCGGCAGATAATTACAGCGCACATCAATTCACCAACGAATTCTTAATTTATGGCAACTGATAAAAAAATAAGCGAACTACCCGTGCTCACCAGCATTGGGGCAAACGATATCTCCATTTTGGTAAATAATGGTGTCGATTATCAATTCTCTATAAGCACACTACTGCAATACCTGGCCGCCAACTTTTCGTCGGGCGCCTCTATAACCTTCGGCACGGTGTTGCCGCAAAATAACGCCGGCAAAAATGGTGATGTATTCCTGAAAACCAACACCTCACAATTTGCACAAAAAATATCGGGCACCTGGTCTGTTGTTTACACGCTCCCTGAAACAAATGGAGCAGATGGCACTATCCTGTACGGCGCAGGCCTGCCGGCATCAAACACCGGCAAAAACAACGACACCTATATCAACACCCTTACGGGCACTTTCTATTTAAAAAGCGAAGGAAGCTGGGGCCAGGTATTTTCTATGCAAACCGGTCCGCAAGGCCCACGCGGCGAAAAGGGCGAAACAGGCGATACCGGCCAGGCCGGGAAAAGTGTACTTAGCGGTACCACAAACCCCTCCAACTCAACCGATGGCTCGGATGGTGATTTTTACATTAACACCAATACATTAACCATTTTCGGTACAAAAGCCAGCGGAGCCTGGGGCGACGGAATATCTATCATTGGCGAGCAGGGAGAAAAAGGCGATGATGGAGCAACAGGGCCCCAAGGAGCACAAGGACCGCAAGGACCTACCGGTGCCACAGGCCCGACAGGACCAACAGGACCCACCGGAGCAACTGGCGCTACAGGCCCGCAAGGGCCGGGCGTACCAACAGGAGGCACAACCGGGCAAATTTTAGCAAAAAACTCAAATGCGAATAACGATACGCATTGGGTGACACCGCCGGGCGGGGGTGGTGATAGTGCCCTGCCTGTACAAATAGCCGATACCCAAAGCGTACCTTTTACTGCGGGAATAACCAATATAGCGCAGCATATAATGACTACTAATATCACCGTTACCCCAGACCCTACCGGGGCTGTAGCCGGGTGTGGGGCTATACAGAGGGTAATAGCAGATGGAGTTCATACGGTTGATTTTTCTGCTTTTAACAAAGCATCTACATCAGGTAACTATATTAACACATTACATGTGGTAAACATATTTGTTTATATGTTTGACGGCTATAACTATAACTTAACCATTTTCCAAAATGCGGACGAATACCCGCATGAAATAGATGCCTGGGCAGCCCGCTTGCTTACTGCCGGGTATGGTATTTCTACTCCGAGAAAAACAGCCGTTCAAAATTTTATTACTGCATTAAAAACGGCTAATGTTTATAATTCTATAACCGAGATGTGGTTGTTAGAAGGTGGTACGGCAGCTACTAATATTTTAAGTTTTAAAGGCGGGCATGACGGAGTACTTCATGGCACTATTACGCATGCTTCAACAGGAAGCACCGGAGACGGTTCTACTGGATGGATGGACTTAGGATTGTCTATCGACGATTTAGGCAGCGGCGACAATATTCACCTATGTGCATATTTAAGAAAAACAGTTAGCGCGGGTACTGATGCTGTAGGCATAAGGGGTGTGACTAGTGGCCAGGTCGTTGATACTTATATTTCGCCTCGACAATCGAATGGCTATTATGATATTGATGGCGTTTATGTCGGTTCTTACGCACCCTCCGATCCAAGCGGCCGTTACATATTATCCAGATTAGGAAATGATTGTAAGCTGTTTAGAAACGGTGTTCATGCACTTGAGATAAGTGCCCTAAATCCTGTTTTAGCGTCTTCCGTGAAATTTGCAGCTTTTGGGGCCGGGGATATCGGAGGTACAACGCTACAGACTTACAGCGATCAGGAAATCGGTTTTATATCAATCGGTAAAGGCATGACAGGCGCTAAAATGGATGCGTTTGACGCCGCTTTGGCTACATTAATGACAGCATGGGGGAGATAATCAGATGAGCGTATTACCTTTCTTAATGTTTAACGGAACAGTTCCGACATTGCGTAACCGACTTATGCCCATAACCGGCATTCCTAAATTATTGCCATCGGCTTTGGGTGTCGGCTATAAAGGCGTTTTAGAGATTTCGATAATTCAGGAATTTGACGGCACATTTAAGATTTACTTTACCGGGAGTGATGGAACGGCAGACGACAACTGCATGTATCTGGCAACAGCAAGCGATTTAGAGGGCACCTGGTCTGTTAACCCGGTGGCTATTATAGGTAAAGGCGCAGGTGGCGCACCAGCAGGCAGGCAGGCCAATTGTTCTATGGTAGTAAAATCAAATGGTTTTTACTATTGTTATGCAACTAACGGCTACGTAAATGGAACTGTATATCTATACAAATCCAGTGATGGAATAACTTTTACTGACTTGGGTCAAGTCATAAATTATTCAGCCGTTACTGGTGGTGCAGGCTGTGGTAATACAAGTGTCTATCCTTTTAAGGTTAATGGTAAATATGAAATGATAGTAGAGATATTGGATAGTAGTTCTAATATCTGGAAGCTTCACCGCTTTAATTCTAACAGCTTGGAAAGCGGTTGGACTTTTGTAAATAGCTTACCATATCTTCAGCCTGATAATGCTGGAGCTTATTGCGGCGCACATCATTTTTATGATAACGGCTTATGGCATATATTTTATCATTACTCACCAGTACTTGGTCAAGTGCTACCTGATTATTTGGCTTACAGCACTTCTGTGGACCTTGTTACGTGTGTCGTAAGAGAAGCGCCGCTCTTTGCGATAGAAGCCCATCCGTTTTCACCTACAGACCAATTAGCCGACCCTTTCTTTATACAAACAGCTGATAACAAATGCTTTTTGTTTGCAGAGTATTGCAGCAATAGCGGACTGTTTCAAAGCCAAATATGGTATTGGAAGTTCAACGGAACATTTGCAGATTTAATCAAGGATACTTATTAGTTTTTAAACCGCGTCTAAAGCCGGTTTAACCCGCTTCTTGCTTAGTTTTTTACCTAAGGTTTGCATAGGTCGTTCAATGGTGTAATGTAGTAGCGTTGATATGGCAATACTGAATGTTAAAATTATGCCGTAGTTTAAAATGAAGTTGCCAACAGCCAATGGTTCATTGTAAACCGAAAATAGGTTAATCAATTTAAACTTTCGTACAAAATAAATTACGGCCCAGTGTGATAAGTACAAGGTATAACTGATTTCACCGATGTATAAGAAGAACAAATTAAACAACAACTTCGAGCGGATGCCACGTAATGCGATCACTAATACTAAAAAGGCTAATCCGTAATAGAATATCTCGGGCACCAATTGCGTTTGTGGGGCAGCAAGTCCCACAAGCAGTGTAATAGATATAACCATTAGCTGTTTTGAGCTCATTTTGATGCTATCTTTGCCGTATAACAGATAATATAAAACGATGCCTTGCGCAAACATTGGTAACTGATTAGGGAAGTATAAAAACAAATACTCAGTCCATAGTCTCTTATCATTAATCAAACAAAAATGATTAAAAAATAGAATTATAGGATTATGTATTTAGTTCGCATTTAATCATTTTGTAATTTACGGGTTTAGCCTCGGTCATTCTGGTTATAAGTTTATCAAAAATTGAGTTCATATGCCCCCTTCTGTTAAAACGGAAA
>NZ_SOZE01000051.1 GCF_004519315.1 Mucilaginibacter psychrotolerans | reverse complement strand
TTCCGTTTTAACAGAAGGGGGCATATGAACTCAATTTTTGATAAACTTATAACCAGAATGACCGAGGCTAAACCCGTAAATTACAAAATGATTAAATGCGAACTAAATACATAATCCTATTCATTAAATTCGAGTTTCAGACAATTAGCGATTGACATTTTATTGTATTTTTAAATCGCCAATTACAAACTACGATGAAATATTTATTCCTGCTGCTAGTGTTGCCTTTTATGGCACAGGCGCAGCAAAAACCGACCAATCAAAACCTGTTCGATACCATCCCTTTTATACCCGAGCACACACCGCAACGCCTCGCCATATTTGCCAAACAGCCCATTGTTAAAGGTGTAACCATCTTTTTGGGCAACAGTATTACCGAGATGGGCAACTGGGACAAACTGCTGAATGATAGCACTGTGCTCAACCGCGGCATCGGCGGCGACATTACCTTCGGCTTGTTGAAACGCCTGGACGATATTACCGACCGCGAACCCAAAAAACTATTCATCCTCATCGGCATCAACGATATTGGTAAGGACATCCCCGATTCGGTCATCGCTTACAATTATTTCAAGATCATAAAGCAGGTACACGCCAAAAGCCCGAATACGAAAATATATGTGCAAAGCATCCTGCCGCTAAATACGCTGCATGCCAAATTCCCGCAGCATTATGATAAGGCAGAGCATATCCCGCGCGTAAACGCCATGTTAAAAGCAAACGCCTCGGCACTGAATTATACCTACATCACCCTCACCCAGCTTTTTGCCGATAGGAACGGCCGGCTAAAGGATGAGTACACCTACGAAGGGCTGCACCTGAAACCCGAAGCCTATGTAATTTGGGTGGATTACCTTAAAAAGATGAAATACCTATAATTATACATGATGAAAAGAACCAAAGTTGCCATATTGGGTGCCGGTTTTATCTCCGACATCCACCTCGAATCGTATCATCGTTTTATCCCCGAGGCCGAAGTAGTGGCCGTTTACGCCCGCAACCCGGAAAAAGCAAAAGCCTTCGCAGAGAAATTCCACATTGCGCAATGGTTTAGCAATGTGGATGAACTGCTTGCCAATACCGATTGCGAGGTAGTGGATATCTGCGTACCCAACTACCTCCATGCCGAATGCTGCATCAAAGCAGCAAAAGCAGGCAAGCATATCATCATCGAAAAACCGCTTGCCGTAACGCTGGAAGAAGCTGATGAAATGATAGCCACCTGCAAGGCCAATAATGTAAAGCTGATGTATGCCGAGGAACTTTGCTTCGCGCCAAAATATGAGCGGGCAAGGCATTTGGTAAAGGAAGGTGCCATTGGCGAGGTGTATATGCTCAAACAATCAGAAAAACACAGCGGCCCGCATACCGACTGGTTCTACGATATTAACCTGGCAGGCGGCGGCGTACTGATGGATATGGGTTGCCACGCCCTGGGCTGGTTCCGCTGGATGACCAACCACGCCAAAGTAAAAAGCGTTTACGCTACCATGGATACCGTTTTCCATAAGGGCCGTACTAAAGGCGAAGATAACGCCGTAGTGATAGTAGAATTTGAGAACAGTGTAACCTGCATTGCCGAAAGCAGCTGGGCCAAACACGGCGGCATGGACGATAAATGCGAGATATACGGCACCGGCGGCGTTATATATGCCGACCTGTTTATGGGGAACGCAGCCATCACCTATAGCCGCGAAGGTTATGGCTACGCCATGGAAAAAGCCGATACCACAGCCGGCTGGAGCTTCACGGTGTTTGAGGAAGTATTTAACCAGGGCTACCCGCACGAACTGAAGCACTTTATAGCATGCGTAAGAGAAGATAAAACGCCATTGGTAACCGGCGACGATGGCCGCGCTGTGATGGAACTGATCTACGCGGCTTATGCATCGGCAGGGCAAGGCAAAAAGATTAATTTACCGTTTAGTGCTAAAGTGGCTAAGCCGGTAGATTTGTGGCTGAATTATGTTAATGAAGAATAGTAAGTTCACGCAAAGACGCCAAGTCGCAAAGCAAAATTTTTAGCGTCTTTGCGCCTTTGCGTGCTAAACATATTGAATGAACCAACTCTGTGCAATCTCTGTGTTTCTTTCTCTGTGCCCTCTGCGGTTAAAAAAAGACTAGAAAAAATGAAAATATCCATATACCCCACCAACGACGATATGTCCCGCGCAGCAGCCGATCTGGTTGCTGTATATTTATCTGTAAAGCCTAAGTCGTTGATTGTTTTTCCTTCAGGGGAATCGCCAACAGGGATGCTGAAATATTTGATACAATACGCCAAAGCAGGCAAAGCCGATTTTAGCCAATGCACCATCATCGGGCTGGACGAATGGGTAGGCATGGACGAGCGCGACTACGGCAGTTGCAAGCATTACCTGCACACCAATTTCTTCGACCATCTCGATTTTGACCCGGAGCGGGTGGTGATGTTCGATGCCAAAGCCGAAGATCTTACGGCCGAATGCGAGCGCATCAACCATTTCATCAGCAGCCACGGCGGGCTGGATATCATGATCGTTGGCATTGGAATGAACGGGCATTTGGGCCTGAATGAACCCGGTACCCCGTTTGACTTGTACGCGCACCTGTCAGAATTAGCACCCATCACTGTAGAAGTGGGTCAGAAATACTTTAAGCAGGAAACGGCTTTAACGCAGGGGATTACCCTCGGCTTAAAACATTTTTCTGAAGCTAAATGGGCCGTTCTGATTGCTTCAGGTGAGAAAAAAGCAGGCATCATTGCAGAGAGTCTGCAGAGCGAAATGAGCACTGCTGTACCGGCTTCCATCCTGCAAACCATAAAAAATGCCCGCATCCTGCTGGATGAAGGCGCAGCTTCACAACTGAAACATTCATCATAAACCATGTATGCGCAGGGCTGGAAATTGCGGACGAGCTACAAGCGCCGGGCTACGCATTCTTTCCAGCTCTTGATATTGATACACTCATCTTCCACACCTCAAAAATATTGCTGGCCCCGGGGACACATCGGGCAGCTATTCCGCTACGCCGGTTTTTATTGCCAACCCGACCAGCTACACAGGTGCCGGCGATAACTTTAACGCAGCTTACTGCATCGGTCAGCTGTTGGGGCTGGATGCCGGGGCCTCGCTCATCCTCGCAAATTCCTCATCAAATTGTTACATAAAAACGGGTGAAAGCCCTTCCACAACTCAGTTAAATAATCACATTTCACAATTAATTTCCTCATCTTTATAATACCAATTATAACAGGAACTACATGTCGGTAAATTTGAAGGATGATGTTGCGTCGTTAACGTACGATGCGATAGTGATCGGCTCGGGCATCAGCGGCGGCTGGGCGGCAAAAGAGCTTTGCGAACAAGGTTTAAAAACATTAGTGCTGGAGCGTGGCCGCAACGTGGAGCATATCAAAGATTACCCCACTGCTACCACCCCACCCTGGGAATTTCGCTACCGCGCCCGCATAAACCGGCAACAGCAGCAAGAAAACCCGCTGATAACCAAAGCAGCAGGCTATGGCGATGATTGCGACCACTTCTTCGTAAAAGATGCCGACCACCCCTACATACAGGAAAAGCCTTTCGACTGGATACGCGGGTACCAGGTAGGTGGCAAATCGCTAACCTGGGGGCGCGCCACCCAACGCTGGAGCGATTTCGAATTCACCGCGCCCGAGCGTTTTGGCTACGGTATCGGCTGGCCAATCGGCTATAAAGATGTAGCGCCATGGTACAGCCATGTAGAGAAATTCATCGGCATTTGCGGCAATAAAGACGGCCTGGAGGCCATGCCCGACGGCGAGTTTATGAAGCCGTTCGACATGAACGCCCCGCTTACCCACATCAAGCAAAAATTAAAAGAAAACTATACCGACCGCCACCTGGTGCATGCGCGTTGGGCACACCTCACCGACCCGCAGCAGGTACACCTGGACCAGGGCCGCGGTAAATGCCAGGCACGTAATATGTGCATGCGCGGATGCCCATTCGGCGGGTACTTCAGTTCGGTGAGTTCCACCTTGCCATGGGCGAAAAAGACAGGAAACCTCACCATCCGCCCGCATTCGGTGGTCCACTCTATTATTTATGATGAAAAGTTGGGCAAAGCCTCGGGCGTACGCGTGATAGATGCCAACACCAAGGAGGTGATAGAATATAAGGCACGCATCATCTTCCTGAATGCTTCGGCACTTAATAGCAACCTGGTGCTGCTCAATTCCAAATCGAACCGTTTCCCTAATGGTTTGGGCAACGACAGCGGCTTACTGGGCAAGTACATTGCTTTTCATAATTACCGCGCTTCGGTTTCGGCAGATATCGACGGCTTTCTGGACAAATATTATTTCGGCCGCAACCCAACTGACCTGATACTGGTCAACTTCCGCAACCTGCACAAACAGGAAACAGATTTTTACGGCGGCTACACCACGTTTATGAACGCCTACCGCGACCAACACACACCCGAAACCGGCCAGGGCCAGGTTGGCGCCCAGTATAAAGATGATATGTGCGAACCGGGCCCATGGCACGTATTTGCCTACCTGCAGGGCGAAACCGTACCTAAGGAAAGCAACCACGTTAGACTTAGCGAAGATAAAAAAGACCAGTGGGGCATCCCTTTGCTGGTTACTTCCGTAAGTTATGATGATAACGACGAACGGATGATTAATGATTTCCTTACTCAAACCAGCGAAATGCTGGAAAAAGCCGGATGCAAAAACATTAGCACCTACAACAATAAGCAGGCTCCCGGGTTAGATATACATGAGATGGGCGGTGTGCGTATGGGCAAAGACCCCAAAACCTCGCTGCTTAATGAATGGAACCAAATGCATCATTGTAAAAACGTATTCGTTACCGATGGGGCTTGTATGGCCAGCACGGGCAACCAAAGCCCGTCTATTTTGTATATGGCCCTAACCGCACGTGCGGCAACCTACGCGGTAAGCGAGATAAAAAAAGGGAATTTGTAACGATTTGTGAGATTGATAAACTAAGTACTATGAGAAGCTTTTTAGTGTTGATATTTGCGGCGGCGATTATGAGCGGCTGCAATTCATCAAAAAATAATACTGCGGCAAATACAGATAGCACCACCTCTATCGATACCACATGGAAACCCCTTTTTGACGGCAAAACAACCAAAGGATGGCACACCTATGGCAAAACCGAAGCCGGCAGAGCCTGGAAAGCTGAAAACGGCGTGCTCCATTTAGATGCCTCGCAAAAAGGCAACTGGCAAACCAAAAACGGAGGCGACCTGGTTACCGATAGCGAATATGAAAACTTTCAGTTTAGCGCGGAGTGGAAAATATCGCGAGCGGGTAACAGCGGTATCATATTTCTGGTGAACGAAGACCCTAAAAAATACCCCTACTGCTGGCACACCGGCATAGAAACACAGATAGCAGATAATAGGGAAAATGAGGACGGTGCAATTATTAAACATCGCGCTGGCGACTTGTACGACCTGCTATCGATAAGCAAAGATCACGTTAAACCAGCAGGCGAATGGAACAAAACCGTGGTACTGGTGAGTGGTGGCGTACTTAACATTTTCATCAACGATGAGCAGGTGCTAACCACCAAGCTATGGACCGATAACTGGAAAAAACTAATCGCCGACAGCAAATTCAAGGACTATCCCGACTTCGGCACTTTCAAAAAAGGCCATATAGCCTTACAGGATCATGGCGCGGACGTGTGGTTCAGGGACATCAAAATAAAGAGATTGTAAATCTTCTGACCTAGAAACGCAAAATATCGCGTCTATACTGTCCTGAAGCCATAGCAGACAGATGAGGATGCGAAGCATTGTATTTTCCTTGCTAAGCCCCGCGCTAATTTCGATATTAGCCATCCCATGAAATTACTCACCTCTCTGCTTGCTTGTTTTCTGTTCACCCTTAATTCATTTGCCGCCCAACCCGTAAACCTGCATTGCGAATACCTGGTAAACCCGCTCGGAGTAGATTCACCGCATCCGCGCCTAAGCTGGATGATAGCCGATAACCGCCAGGGTGCTGTGCAAACGGCCTACCAAATCATCGTAGGTATGGATTCAGCAGCAGTTAGCAAGGGCACCGGCGAAGCCTGGGCGACCGCCAGAATTGTTTCGGCGGATATATTGGCGACCTACCAGGGAAAAGCCCTACAGCCCTTTACCAAATATTACTGGAAAGTTACTACCTGGGATAAAAACGGCGTAAAGGCAACGCCGTCGGCCATCAGCCGTTTCGAAACCGGTATGATGGGCATGGGCAACTGGAAGGGCAGCTGGATAAGCGATCAGAATGGCTTTAACGTAAAGCCCACCCCCTACTTCCGCACCACATTCAGCACCGGCAAAAAGGTAAAATCGGCCAGGGCATACATCGCCGTGGCGGGTTTATACGAACTTTATATCAATGGCCAAAAAATTGGCAACCACCGGCTGGACCCCATGTACACCCGCTTCGACAGGCGTACGCTTTACGTTACTTACGATGTGACCGCACAGATAGCTGCCGGCAAAAACGCCATTGGCGTATTGCTGGGCAACGGATGGTACAATCACCAAAGCACAGCCGTTTGGGATTTCCATTTGGCATCATGGCGCGCGCGGCCCACCTTCTGCCTCGATTTGAGGATAACTTACGATGATGGCACTTTCGACACCATCACCAGCAGCGAACATTGGAAAACGGATCTCAGCCCCATAACTCTCAACAGCATTTATACGGCCGAGCATTACGATGCCCGGTTAGATCAACCCGGATGGAACACCGCCGCTTTCGACGATACCAAATGGAAACAGGCCTTTGCCCGCCCCACTCCATCGCAGAACATCGTATCGCAACAGGTGGTGCCTATCCGCGCGGTGGAAGAAATCTCGGCTAAAACCCTAAGCAAAATGGATAATGGGAATTATGTTTTTGACTTGGGGAGGAATATTTCCGGCGTGAGCAAGATAACCGTAAGCGGCAAAGCAGGCACTGTCATCCGCCTGAAGCATGGCGAAAGGCTGTATAAAGACGGGCATGTAGACCTTTCCAATATCGATTTGCACTACCGCCCTACCGACGATAAGGACCCTTTCCAGGTAGATATTTTTACCCTGAGTGGCAAAGGAACCGAAACCTTTATGCCCAAGTTCAATTACAAGGGCTTCCAATACGTAGAGATAAGCAGCAGCGCCCCCATCGAATTGACCAAAGAAAGCCTTACCGGCTATTTTATGCATAGCGATGTTGCCCCCATTGGGCAGGTGAATACCTCTAACCCAACCATTAACAAAATATGGTACGCCACCAATAACTCGTACCTCAGCAACCTTTTCGGCTACCCAACTGATTGCCCTCAGCGCGAAAAGAACGGCTGGACTGGCGATGCCATCATCGCATCAGAAACAGGTCTTTATAATTTCGACGGCATCACCGTTTACGAGAAATGGATGGCCGACCATCGCGACGAGCAGCAGCCCAACGGCGTTTTACCTTCCATCATTCCCACAGCAGGCTGGGGTTACGAATGGGGCAACGGCCCGGACTGGACCAGCACCGTGGCCATGATTCCGTGGAACGTTTATATGTTTTACGGCAACCAGAAAATACTGGCCGATAATTACGATAATATCCGCCGTTACGTAAATCACATCGATCAGCTTTATCCATCGGGCCTTTGCAGTTGGGGACTTGGCGATTGGGTGCCGGTAAAATCCGTTTCACCAGTAGAGCTCACCTCTACCTGCTACTATTACGCCGATGTAACTATCCTCGCCAAAATTGCCAAACTACTGGGCAAGACCGATGATTATGCCAAATACACAGCCCTGCAGGCCAAAATTAAAAATGCGTTTAACGATAAATACCTGAACGTGCAAACCGGCAGCTACAACACAGGATTGCAAACCGAGCTGAGCGTGCCGCTGTTTATGGGCATAGTGCCGGATGCATTCAAAGCACGCGTGGCGGCTAATCTGGCGAAACGCGTTTCAGCTGATAACTTCCATTTGGATGTGGGGATATTGGGCGGCAAAGCCATCATGAACGCCCTGAGCGATAACGGTTATGCCGATGTTGCTTACAAAATTGCTGCGCAGGAAACCTACCCATCCTGGGGCTGGTGGATGGTGAACGGCGCTACCACGCTTTACGAGAACTGGGCCATAGATGCCAAGAACGATATATCGCTCAACCACATCATGTTCGGCGGTATTGGCGCGTGGCTTTACCGTGGCATAGGCGGCATAGCGCCGGACGAAAAGCAGCCGGGCTTTAAGCATGTAGTATTGAAACCGAATTTCGTAGCAGGGCTAAACCAGTTCGAAGCAGCGCATACCAGCCCTTATGGCAAGATTATTTCTTCATGGAAACGCAATGGCAATACAGTTGAATATAAAGTTACCGTCCCGGCAAATACCACAGCAAGCGTTACCTTACCGCAGGATAAAAAGATTTATTTAGACGGAAAATTGGTAAACAGCGTTAAAGATTATGCCATCACTGCCGGCACTTATCAATTTGTGGTGAAATAAATATGGATGAACTACCCGCGATATTAACGATTGACGATGTAAAGCTGTTGGTTGATACCTTTTACGAACGCATACAAGCAGATACCTTACTCGGCCCGGTTTTTAACGAAGTGATACAGGATAACTGGGCCGTTCATCTCGAAAAGATGTACCGGTTTTGGCAAACCGTGTTACTGGGCGAACATACTTATTTTGGCAGCCCCTTCCCGCCTCATGCAAAACTGCCCGTAGCACATGAGCATTTTGAAACCTGGATGGCCCTGTTCACCAAAACGGTAGATGAATTATTTACAGGCGAAAAAGCCGATGAGGCCAAATGGCGCGCCGGCAAAATGGCCGAAATGTTTGAGTTGAAGATTGCCTATTTTAAGAACAGGCCGTTTGGGATACAGTAAGGGAACTCCCCCAACTTGTCATTTCGAACCCTGAAGCGCGGGGTATGTGCGTAAGAGGGTGAGAAATCTTCTACGCTGCGCAATGGCACAACGCATTAAGGATTTGCATAGTCGAAGCCTGCATGTAGAAGATTCCTCGTCGCGCCACTACCCTCGGGCCTCCCCTGGCTCGCTCGGAATGACAGAGTGGTTAAAACAATTGGCTTTGATTATGACAGCCACTCATACCAATTTGGAATTTCATAAATATAATGCAGCCTTTGCCCTACTGCTACACTGTCTACCACTTTCCACTCCTTTAACTCCGGCAAGAAAACAGGCAACTCCAATCCCGATTTAGCGGCAGCCATCGTGTAAAATTCCGCTTTTTCGGGGTGATGCGGCGCAACGGCATTGATGGTTATGCCGAAGATATCCTGTGCAATAATGGCTTTGGTGATGCCGATGCAATCGTCCAGGTGGATGAGGTTGATGGGGGCCAATCCGTTAGGAATATCCTTTTTCCCGGCGAAGAACCTGGCCGGGTCGCGGCCCGGGCCAACCAGGCCACCGAAGCGGATGATAGTTGTCTTAAACCCTGTTTGTTGCCTGAATAATTCTTCGGCCCCGAACAGCACCTGCCCGGATAGCGTGTTTGGTTGAGGCGGTGTTTGCTCGTCAACATGCCCGTTCAAATCGGCATATACACCGGTGGAACTGATGAGGATCACTTTCTTAAGGGTTGATTTGCCGATAGCATCTATAACGCGTTGCAGCTTCGGCACATATTCACTCCCTGCGCCGGAGCGTGCTTTAGGCGGTATAGCGATTAGGAGGATATCAGCTTCAAAAAAATCGGCATTTAAAGGCGAACCATCGGATAAATCGACAAGGAATGGGGTTATCCCTTCATTTGCCAGTATGGTGAGCTTCTCCGCCGAAGTGGTAGAACCTTTTACCTTTATGCCATCCGCAACCAGCGCCTTTGCCAGTGCCAATCCGTACCATCCGCAACCTAAAATGCTTATCGTCATGGTGGCGAAGATAGGTATCAGTTTGCAGTTGACGGTTGCAGCAGGCAGTTTTTTACTACCGAGAGCTTTTAAGATTTGTCAACTTTTAAAAAGTTGACAAATCTGCGTTTCACCGGCAAACTAACATCCGCTAACTGCCCACTGAAAACTGCCAACTGTTAACTATCTTCGCGTATGGATACGCCACAATCTTTACCTGTTTTAACCGATACCGAGTTACGCGTTTTGGGTTCGCTGATGGAAAAAAGCAAAACCACGCCCGATTATTACCCGATGACGCTGAACGGACTTACCGTTGCCTGCAACCAAAAATCATCGCGAAAGCCGGTGGTAGATTACAGCGACAATGAGGTAACACTTGCTTTGGATACATTGAAACGCAAGGGATTGATATCCACGGCGACCGGCGGCAGCAGCAGGGCCATTAAATATAAACACAACTTCGGTATTGTTTTCCCGGTGGTACCATCAGAAGTTACGGTGATATGCCTGCTCATTTTACGCGGTCCACTTACCCCAGGCGAGATCAACTCCAATTCGGGCAGGATGTATGAGTTCGACGATCTGGACGAGGTGCAAACCATTTTAGAGAAACTAGCCGATGGCGATATGCCCTATGTAGAGCAGATGCCCAAACGCCCCGGCCAAAAAGAGGTGCGCTACCGCCACCTGCTTGGCGGCACCATCCCCGAAGATGACGTTACCGAAGAACCTGTGCGCCGCTCCTCATCTGAATTAGAAGCTCGCCTAAGCAAGGTAGAAACCGAGCTGGCGGAACTGAAAGAAGCTTTTGATAAATTGATGAAGGAGTTGATGTAGAAAACCGTTGAATTTTCGGCGATAACAACCAAAATGGGATTAGGGCTTGGGTGCCGCCAGTAATCAGGCATCCTGATGCAGGGATTTGTCTTCCACAAACCAGGAAGCAATGAAAGCCGTAAACGTGCCGAAAAGCCCTACTCCGGCAGTCATAAGCACGGCTGCAATAATGCGTCCTTCGGTGGTAACAGGAAATTTATCACCGTAACCAACTGTAGTTATAGTTACGTAAGACCACCAAATTGCATCCTCAGCAGATTTAATATTGCTATTGGGATCTTTCTCCACCTGCAAAATAGCGATAGAGCAAAAGATGATCAACAATACAGCCAGTGTAGCTACTGATGTAAAAGCACCTTGAGCTTTATTTTTAAAAACATGCTTCAGAAACTGTTGGGTAGACCTAAACGCACGAATTAAGCGCAGCAATCGAATTAAGCGTAAAACCCTGCCAGCCCTTAGGTAACTCACTGCCGGAATACTTGATACCAAATCAATCCAACCCCAACGCATGAACTTTAGCTTGTTACCAGCCCTGTAAAACCGCAAGCAAAACTCAGCGAAAAAAAAGACGCAAATGGCATTATCTATATAGGCTAATAAAATAGAGGTTTCTTTCGGTAACTTCACAACTGTGTCTATCAACAATGCACATAACACATAAATTGATAATACAAACACAATTAAATTAAGAAGTCCTAATTCATTTTTTTCGGTAGTGGAGGGTGTCATCAGATTTAAGGTTTGTGGTTACCTAAATTACCTTATTTTATCCACCTTACATATTTTTTATGAAAGAACACACCATAAGAATGCTGCACAATAAAAAATCGCGAATTTTCAGTTAAGCCCTGGGTTTGGGATTTTAAAACTCGTCGTACATCGCCGTAGGCAAGCCATCCATACTGGTGCGGTTCTTTTCGGCCTGGTATTTTTCTATGCCCTCTGCACCTTTGTTTTCGGCCCATTTAATGGCCTGGTCACGTTCGCCCAGGTATTCATAGTATGGGATGCCAAAGCCACAAGAGGTTTGTACCTTGTGTATATCGGCCACAATTACCTGCCTGGCAGCCAGCGGCAGATGGAACAGTGCGGATAGTTCGCCCCACTCCTCATGCCCCGGCAACACGGTATAGCCTTTACCATACAGGCGCAGGATATTGGGTGGGCCATCGAATGCACAAAACATGATGGTAATACGGCCATTCTCCAACATATGCGCCGAAGTTTCGTTGCCGCTGCCATTGATATCCATATAGGCAACGCGCGTAGGCGACAGAACCCTAAAGCTGTCCATCCCCTTGGGCGATAGATTTACGTGCCCTGCAGCATCCAAGGGGGAAGATGCCGTAAAGAATATCTTCTGTGCGCCGATAAACTCGCGGTGTTTATCGTTGAGTTCGTCAAAAAATTTAGCCACCTATCGGGCCCTCCTCATGCCCTATTTTATTTTCGATACGCCTATCCGGTATAAACCAAATGCACGCAACTACCACATATAGCGCAAAACCAATCCATGCGTAAAAAAACGACACGCCCACCGCTGTTGCGTATATCCCCAACGAAATCTTTCCTTTATAATCGCCTCCGAGCGCACGCGCCAGCAGCGAGCGCTCGCCATGGTGTCGGATAAGCACCCTTGCTAAAATGGTGTAGGTAATAGCGCACATAATCAATACCACACCGTAGCATACAACCGGCCAGGTGGCAAAGTGGTTCTCGCCCATCCAACTGGTAACAAATGGTACCAGCGACAGCCAAAACAGGAAAAACAAATTGGCCCATAAGGCCGCACCGTTTACAGATTTTACCGCATGGAACATATGGTGGTGGTTGTTCCAGTAAATGCCCACGTACACAAAGCTGAGCGCATAGCTTATAAATACAGGCAACAATGGTAAAAGCCCCTCGATATCGGCGTGGTGCGGCACTTTCAACTCCAGCACCATAATGGTGATGATGATGGCGATTACACCATCACTAAATGCTTCTATACGGCCTTTGCCCATACTATCTTTTTACTTGTTTTATTAAATAAGCCACGATATCCGCTGCAGCCTTATCGTTCCCGAAACCTGCGGGCAGCCTGCCGTTTACATATTCGTTATACAGCCATGGGTCGCCAACGGCTAAAACGAATCCCTTACCATACTGCGTTTTGGCTATGATAACTGCACCTGCTTTATTGGTTAAAACCGGCGTTGCCTTGCCGCTTAGGCCGATGCTGCAAACATCTTTTAAAAATACTTTTTTTGCTGTGCTAAATACAGGGTTGCCCGCAGTAATTACCGCACCATCCTCAAAATGGGCATCATCTATCACGTGGTTTTGAATATCATCGTTAAAATGCATCCCGAACTGCGCGGCAAGCGTATTGAAATGCGGCAGCTCTACATTGGCGCTATCGTTGGCCAGCATCAATAGCACACCGCCTTTTTTAACCCAGGTACTTATTGCAACCACATCGCTTGCGCTCATGTAATTTGGCGCTGCGTTTTCCTTTTTACTATCAGGGTCAACAATAATATAGATGTTGCTGCTACGCAAGTTAGCCAACGTTGGTGCTTCTTCCAGCGATTTCAGTCCCATGCCTTGCTTGATGAATTCGTCTCCCAGGATAGAGAACCCGGTCTGGCTTTTATCCTCCCACAAATAGTGGAAACGTTCGGGTTGGCCTGCGGCATTCTTATGCGTTTCGTGGTTAAAATAATAATCCAGCGTAACGGTAACCTGCGCTTTAGCTAAACAGCCAAGCAGTACAAACGCACAGCAAACAACAATTGCCTTTTTCATTTTATTAAACGCCGCTAAAAACCGAGAATCCGCCGTCCACGCAAATCATGGAGCCGGTTACAAAGGCCGAGGCATCACTCAGTAGCCATACCAGCGCGCCAATCAACTCATCCGGGTGACCGAAGCGTTTAAAAGGAGTGTTACGGATAACGGCTTCGCCCCTTGGCGTATAGCCACCTTCCGGCTTGGTAAGTAAGTTACGATTTTGTTCGGTAAGGAAAAAGCCAGGGGCCAGCGCATTCATGCGGATTGCATCGCCATAGCGGTTAGCCAACTCTACGGCAAACCATTGGGTGTAACAATCTACGGCAGCCTTGCCCATATTGTAGCCCAGCACCTTGGTCACCGCGCTTTTGGAGTTCATGGAGGATATATTAACGATGCTCCCCCTACCCGTCTTCGCTATCTCCCGCCCGAATATTTGGGTAGGTATAAGCGTGCCCCATAGGTTTAGGTCGGCCACTTTTTTCATACCATCTAGTTTCATGGCAAACAGGTCTTCTTCGGGCTGCAAAACACCATCGGGCATATTGCCGCCTGCTCCATTCACCAGTCCGTCTATCTTGCCGAATTTATCCAGTATCTTATCCTTTGCGGCAATCAGCTGTGCCTCGTCCATAGCATCAGCTATCAGCGCGATGGCCTGCCCGCCTGCTGCGTTAATCGCAGCTGCACGTTCTTCGGCTACCTGCTCGTTACGGCCCAAAATACCCACTGCGCCGCCTGCTTCTACAATCCCTTTGATGAATGCATTACCTAAAATGCCCGTGCCGCCGGTTACTATAATAACCTTGCCGGCCAATGAAAACTTGTTTTCCAATTTCTTATTATTTTGTGTTTACCTGATGTCTGTTATTGCAAGTGCGTCCATGTCGGTATAATCGAGGTTTTCTCCGGCCATGCCCCAAATAAAGCTATAGCTGGATGTGCCACTACCCGAGTGTATGCTCCAGGGCGGTGAAACTACCGCATCGTAATTATCCAGCAGTATATGGCGGGTTTCGTGGCCCTCGCCCATGTAATGGAATATCTTTTGCCCCTCGGGCAGGTCGAAATAAAAGTAGGCCTCCATGCGGCGGTCGTGTACATGGGACGGCATGGTGTTCCAAACGCTACCGTTCGCCAGTATGGTAAGCCCCATTACCAGCTGGCAGCTTTTGATGCCTTCGGCGTGGATGTATTTGTTGATGACACGCTCGTTGGCCATGGCAGTGCTACCTGCGTTTACCTTTACTACCTCATCGTTGCTTACCAACGTAGTTGGGTACGAAGCATGTGCCGGAGCAGACAACAGATAAAATACCGCCGGAGACGATGGATCTGCACTGGTGAACGTAACCGATTCTACTCCCTTGCCGATATACAGGCAGTCGAGTTTCTTTAGCGCGTATGCTTTACCATCGGCAATTACCTCGCCATCGCCGGCTACGTTAATGATGCCAATCTCGCGGCGTTGCAAAAAATAATCTGCACGCAGGTTGGCGTAGTTAGGCAACTCGAGTCGATTATCTGCAGGGCTTGCCGCGCCAACAATCATCCTGTCGTAATGGGTGTAAACGCAGTTGAGGGCGCCTGGTTGCACCAGTTTATCAATCAGGAACCTGTCGCGAATCTGTTGGGTATGGTAGTTTTTAAAGTCTTCAGGGTGTACGCTATGTAATACTTTCAAGGCAGATTTGTTTATATTTATAGTATATAAAAAGCTATTTTTAATGCCAGCATGCCGGGTGCTAATTATCAAACTAAACTATGAAACATTTATCAGCCTACAAAAGCTTGTTTACGCTTATAGCCCTTTTAATCGTCGCAAACGTTTGCATGGCGCAGGGTGGTCGCACCGTGTGGACCGAAAAAACCGCCAAGGCATGGCTTAAAGAACGCGTTTGGGCGAATGGCTTAAAATTAAACCCGGAGCAGCCGTTGAACGTAGTGGAGTTTGCCAAACAATACGAAGCCAACAAAACCGGCTGGGATAAAGTAATTGCCTTTTTGCGCGACCGCAACCTGGAACTGATGGCACCGGGCAAATACCCCATAGATGGCGACAATATATTCGCGATGATCACTGAGCCTGAGCCAAAAAAGCTGGACAGCGCCGGTTACGAGATACACAAAAACTATATCGACCTGCATTATTTGATTAAAGGCGAAGAAAAAATTTACACCCAGCGTAAAGGCGACTCGGTTGCGGTAACGAAGCCTTACGATGCCACAAAAGATGTGGAGAATTACTTTACCAAAGGCAAAAGCTATACCGCAAGGCCAGATGCTTTCTTCCTGTTTTTCCCTGGCGAATTGCATGCACCAGGCATAAGAAACGATGGCAAGGTTAAGAAATTAGTTATTAAGATAAGGGCGGTGAATTAATAGCATACGTTGCCGCAGGTTCCCTTATTGGGGGAATATGCGGAGACATTAAAGACAAGAATGAATAGAAATGCAAATATTTAAATCAATTCTGCGGATCGTATTTGCAACGAATTCGGTATTGTGTATTTTGGTAGCCCTGCATAATGTAAATAATTTACAGGGCGAAGCAAGATTCTTTGGCATGCTTTTACTTTGGACCGATCTATTGATGTTCCCGTTATTTATTGCATTTATATTCGTGCTGTTGTATAGCTACCTTTTTAAACGCAAACCAGTTTCTTTTTTTAAAACCGAATTAATCTATCTATTAATACAGATCGGCTCAATCATTTTGTTCGAACTTTCCTACTTAAAATGTCCAGACTGTCCGGGCTAAAATTGGTGATAAAGATAAAGGCGGTGAATTAGGGGACTATTCCGCAATCTGGTATTCTTTTATCAACGCTGAAACAGGCAAACGCAGAAGCTCGCTAAACTTACGTATCATATTTAATGAGAGGGGCTGTTTATAGTTAAGCACCTTGCTAACCGTACCTTTGTCGCCATAGGCGTTGGCTAAATCGGCAGCTTTATAACCAAAGTCATCCATCCGGATTTTTATCATTTCAATAGGATCAACCTCCGGTAAATTCCAAAGGTTATTTTCGTAACTCTCTATTAAATGTACCAGTAAGAGCTTTTCTCTATGTTCCTCGCTGTCGTTAGGCGCGTATTTAATTTCCTCGAACCGTTCCATTGCTTGCTCATAATCCTGTTCGGTTTCAATTAAAAACCATTGTATTTTTCTGCTCATTTTCAATCTCCTTAAAACATTTAAATGGTAGCCGCGTCAATCCTATCATATTCTGCATGAGTTCCAATGAATCTCACTTCTACAATTGCATTCGCGTAATCAACCTCCACTATCAACCGATATTTATTACCAACAATTTTAAATCTAGCCCTGTTATTAGGGATAATGCTGGCTTTAGGAAAATCTTTTAATACATCCAGGCTTTTCTCCCATTTAGCATCCTGAGTAACCTTCCTCCAAACGCTTAAGCTATTTGTCGCATCGGCATGTTTCTTCGCAAAATCGAGTAATTTTTTTTGAGCGATAATTTGCATCAGTAGGTCAAGCTGTGGTTATTATACGCCAGTAGATTAACAAAGGCTTTTTGATTTGCAGAAATCAAATATATATAATAGTTGGCAAAAAACCAACTATTTTTTTACATTTTCCCTGCAAACGCTTTATACCGCTCCATCGCTTCCACAAAATAATAATCTGCATAGGTTAGCGGCACATCAATCTCTGTACCTGCCGGGAAATGGCCCACGCTGTGCTGTAATATATACCCGCCGTTGGTTTGAAGCTGTGCCTTATAGGTTTTAGACGATAAAGTCGTCAGGATACTTTCCGCTGCTTTGAAGTATTTGCTTGCAGAAGACTTGTCGCTGTAGCGGCAAAGCTCTAACAAAGCCGACGCGGTTATGGCAGCAGCCGAGGCATCGCGCAGGGCGTTGGGGACGTTGGGGGCGTTGTAATCCCAATAGGGTATCTTATCTGCCGGCAGGTTGGGGTTATTGAGGATAAAACCGGCGATATGATCTGCTTGCTCCAGGTATCTTTTGTCGTTGGTTTCGCGGTACATTACCGTAAAGCCGTAAAGGCCCCAGGCTTGTCCCCTTGCCCACGCCGATTCGTTCGCGAAGCCCTGCGCGGTTTTCTTTTCCTGTACGGCACCAGTTTCTGCATTGTAATTGATGACGTGGTATGAGCTGTAATTAGCCCTATAATGGTTTTTGATAGTGGTATTGGCGTGCGTAACTGCAATTTTGTAATAACTGGAGTCGCCGGTCTCGCGAGTGGCCCAGAAAAGCAATTCGAGGTTCATCATATTATCGATGATCACCAAGAAATCAGATGGCTTAGAATCCCATGATTTGATGCAGCCTACCTTTGGGTTGAAACGGGTAGAGAGCGATTTGGCGCTATTGATCAGTATCTGCTTGTATTCGGGCTTTGGTTCCAATTGGTTGGCCGTGCCGAAGCTGCAATACATCATAAAACCCAAATCGTGCGTATGCGTATTGTATTGCTCTTGTGCCAGAACAGCCAGGATGCGGTTAGCCTCAGCTTTCAGGGCTTCGTCGTGTGTTTGCGCATACAGCTTGAGCAAAGTGCCGGGATAAAAGCCACTGCACCACCAGCCCGAATTGCTGGTTTCCGTTTTACCCGTTTCGGGATGAAAAGTTTTAGGAAATTGCTCGGGCTGCAATAGCGTAGCCATGTATTTATATTGGTCATCTGCAAGCTTAAAATTGCTTTGTATGCTATCTAATAAAGCTCTCTGCGGCTTAAATGGGCTTTTTTGCTGCGCGGATGCAATGCTGAACAACGTAGCGAAGCATACTACCAACAAGGATCTATTAACTTTCATGAGGTAAATCTATAAACTATCAACCGGAATATCGAACACATCTTTTAGCGCCTTTTTTGCCGACCAAAAACCGCACATGCCATGCACCCCGCCCCCCGGAGGGGTTGATGCAGAGCACAAATAGATGCCTTTTGCCGAGGTTTTGTAGGGCGAATAACGTAATGCGGGCCGTGTAAACAACTGCCCGATATCGATTACCCCGCCGTTGATATCGCCGCCCACGTAGTTGGCGTTGTAGGCCTCCATCTGTGTAGTATCCATGGTATGTTTGGCCAGTATCCTGTCGCGGAAGCCCGGGGCAAAGCGTTCAACCTGCTTTTCTATGGCTTCCGTCATGTTTTGGGTAGAGCCATTTGGTACGTGGCAATATCCCCATGCCGTGTGCTTGCCCTCCGGGGCGCGCGAAGCATCGTACAGGCTTTGTTGAGCCAGCAATACAAATGGTTTATCTGGGTGTTGGCCGGCCCAGGTCTGCTGCTCGGCAGCTTTAATTTCTTCGAAGGTATTGCCGATGTGTACGGTACCCGCCTGCCTGCAACCTTCGGCGGTGAACGGGATGGGGCCATCCAGCGCCCAATCAACCTTATAAACGCCCATGCCGTAACGGTATCGTTCTAACTGCCATTTGTAAATGGCCGAGAACTGATGCCCGGCTATCTGCAACAGTTGCTTTGGCGAAATATCGAATAACACCGCATGCGCGGATGGCAACTGCGATAGGGATTTTACATAGGTGCCCGTTTCTATTTTGCCTCCTATTGAGGTAAAATACGCTGCCAAAGCGTTTGCAATGCTTTGCGAACCGCCTTTTGGGATAGGCCAGCCTCCCAAATACCCTGCGGCCATCAGCACCAGTGCTATGGCCGATGTGGTAACATGGCTAAGCGGTTGCATTGAATGCGCCGCCATGCCAGCTATTAACGCCCTGGCTTGTGCGGTTTTAAAGCCGCTTACTAATGTAGTAGCAGGCGGAATAGCTTTTAGCCCAAAACCAGCCATTACCAAAGGATGTTTGGGTATATGCAGCGGACCTAAAAGATCGCTATCTATTTGCGGCCAGGCTTCCGTTACGGAGGTCATTAATTTGGTGTATGCGGCTTCATCCGCGCCTAGTAAACGGGCAGTTTCTGCTACGCTGCCTTTTAACAGGCCGGCCGTACCATCATCTAAAGGATGGGCGGCATCAACATCCGGGTAAATAAAATCCAAGCCAAAATCGGCCAGTGGTAAAGTCTTAAAAAAAGGCGAGGCAGCAGCCAACGGATGGATAGCCGAACAGATATCGTGCTTAAACCCGGGTAAGGTTAACTCCGCAGTTCGCAGGCCTCCCCCAATCGTATCCTTGGCTTCCAGCACCAGTACCGAAAGGCCTTTTTGCTGCATCATAATAGCCGCCGCAAGCCCATTAGGGCCCGAGCCTACTATAACGGCGTCGTATTCGCGCTTTTCAAGCTTCATTAGGTGCGGTTAGAAGTCAGAGTATTCAGTAGGATGTAAAAAAACAATCTCGTTTTTAGATACATTGTTGCTGTACTGTGGGTCGGCTATCAGTGCTTTCCAGTCAGGTGCGGCACTAAAGGCCTGCCAATGTTTGTCACGGTCTGCCATGTTATCGTAACAGGTCATGTACATCAGGTTTGGCATGTGGCTGCCAGCTACTACGCTCCCATAAAATACCGCGTTAGAACCAATACGGTCGAAAAGATCGGTTTCACCGCTATTGAACATCTTTACTTTGTTGATGTGGTATTTTTCGGTTGGGCTTTCGTAGCTGCGTAACTCGTAAACGCGTGCAGCCCTGTCGCCGGTTAATTTGGGCGCAACAGGGAAAAGCCGTGTGGCAAATGCGGTAAGCACAATGGTTTCCAGCCGGGTGTAAGGCGCACTTTTGTAGCCTGCATCCAGGTAATCTTTGGCGGTTGCAGCACCATCGCCTGCGTCGATAACTTTCCGCTCGAAGCCTTCCAACTGCTTCCAGTTTTTGAATGGTACAAAAACGTAGGTGCGGCGGGCAGTGTCGGTATCCGCAGGTTTAAATACGCCTATATTGGCCATGCCCATTTTGTGCAACTGCGGCAGGTAATAATCCTTTAAGTATGCGTCGGTAGCTTGCTCCTGCGCCTTATCTTTGAAGTGGTAAATCTTTATCTGGTAGTAATATCCGCTGGAGGCCACAGCTTTGGCAGTTATCGAAGTAAAAGCAAAAAACAATAATAGCAGACCTGCAACGCGGAACATTTTAGTTTGTGAGATGATCATAAATGATGTTTAGTTGGGGTAAAGTTATCTAAATTATAGCGTAACTTATATAGCCCTGTTGTTGGGTTGCCATTTTTCCAGCGCGTTCATTATTTCCTGCAGTTTGAGGGGCTTGCTTAGGTAATCATTCATTCCCGCCTGCAGGCATTGGTCGCGGTCCTCGGTCATGGCGTTGGCTGTCATGGCAATGATTACGGGTTGGTGATCCATGTTCTGGCGGATGAAGCGGGTGGTCTCCAGCCCATCCATCTCGGGCATCTGCACGTCCATCAAAACCATATCATATTTCTTGCTGATGAGGGCGTTGAGGCATTCGTGCCCGTTCTCAACTATATCGGGCTTGTAGCCCATTTTATTGAGGATGTATTTGGCCAGTTTCTGGTTGATGGCATTATCCTCCGCAATGAGGATGTTGATAGGGTGCTGCCTGGCAAAATCCTCGGAGAACGGCGTTTGCACCGGTTGGACCACGTCTTTGGTTTCAATATTCAGCTTTAGTTGCTCAATTACATGCTTGTAAAGTACCTGGTGCTTGGTGGGCTTGGTTAAAGCAACGTTAAACAAGTGTTTGTTTTTCTTACTCTGCTCGTTACCCATCGAGGTAAGCAGGATGATGGGTAGCACTGAGTTCTTTTCCCGTATCTTGCGCGCCAGATGTAGGCCATCCATCACGGGCATGTTCATGTCTGATATCACCAGATGCACAGGCTCGTCGCCTTCTAGGGCTTTCAATGCCACCTCGCCACTTTCGGCCATTACAGGCACAAAATCCCATTGTTTCAGTTGCTCTTCCAGTATATCGCGGTTGGTTTGATTATCATCTACCACCAAAATGCGCTTGTTCTGCACTTCTGCTAGGTTCAGGTGCACATAATTGCGCTGCGTTTTTACGCCCGGCCTGGCTTTTATCGTAAACATAAATGTGGTGCCCTTGCCTACCTGGCTCTTTACGTCCATATGGCCGCCCATCAGGCTAACCAGCTTTTCGCTGATGGCCAGACCAAGGCCGGTGCCACCATACTTGCGGGTGGTGCTTGAATCTACCTGCGAGAAGGCTTTAAACAGCCTGTTGAGCTTATTCGGCGGGATGCCGATGCCCGTATCGCGTATCTCGAACTGCAGCTCAACATGATTATCGTTCGTGGCCTTTAGCTTCACGCAGATGAACACCTCACCTTTGGCCGTGAACTTTACAGCATTGCCCACCAGGTTGATCAGCACCTGTCTCAGCCGAAATGCATCGGCAATGATCTGTACTGGTACGTTATGCTCAACCTGGTACACCAGATCGATATTAGTGCGGGCGGCTTTCTCGGCAAATACATCCAGCACGGCTTCGATGCAATCGCGCAGGTCGAAATCATGCTCCTCCAGCTCCATATTACCCGATTCTATCTTGGAGAAATCGAGTATATCGTTGATCACGTTCAGCAGCGAATCGCCGCAGGTTTTGATGGTTTCGGTATATTCCTGCTGCTCGTGGTTCAGCGGTGTATTACCTAAAAGCGTAGCCATGCCCATTACCCCGTTCATGGGTGTGCGTATCTCGTGGCTCATGGTAGCCAAAAATACACTTTTGGCCTGGTTGGCTTTTTCAGCATCCTCCCGCGATTTCTCTGCTTCCTGGCGCAAGGCACGTTCTGCATTGCTCATTTCGCCCAGCCGCTGGGTACGTTCTTCTACCTGCCGCTCCAGTATCGTTTTCTGCGCATTTATCGCGCTTACGCGTAGCCTGAATATAGCTATAACGCTGCCCACCACCAGCAGCACGGCCAGCAGCTTAAACCACCAGGTGAGCCAGAAAGGCGGCTGGACTATGATGGTTAAACCCTGAGTAACCGGCGACCACAGCCCCGCCATGTTTTGGTACTTTACCTTAAAAGTATAAGTGCCCGCAGGCAAATTGGTGTAGGTAGCCGCATTGCGCGAACCCACGAAGTTCCACTCCTTATCGAAATTCTCTAATATGTAGGCATATTGCTTTTTATCGGGCGAGGTAAAATCCAACGCGGCAAACTCCAGCGAAATAACCGACTGTTTATAGTTTAGCGTGATGCTTTTAGCATCTGATATTTCCTGTTTCAGGGGGGAAGCATCCGTGCTGTTTTTAGCGACAGGCACCTTTTTGTTGAACACCTGGAAAGAGGTGATCATCAGCGGCGAAAAGCCTTCGGGCTTCAATATTTGCCCGGGCGAAAACGCGTTGAAGCCGTTTACGCCCCCGAAGTACAACCTACCGGATGCGCCTTTCCAGGCCGAGTGCGACTTGAATTCATCGGCCTGCAAACCATCCTCAACCGAAAAATTTTTGAAACTGCGCGTTGCCGGGTCGAACGCGGATAGGCCGTTGTTGGTGCTTATCCATAGCTTGCCGTCGTCGTCTTCGCGGGTGGCGTAGATGATGTCGCTTGGCAGGCCATCCTTTTTGGTGTAGGTAGTAAAGTGCTTAGTAATCGGGTCGAACTGGTTAAGGCCCGAGAAAGTACTTATCCATATACTGCCGTTGTGGTCTTCAAAAAGATCGGGCACGTTATCGTCGCTGATGCTATTTTTAAGTGCGTTGTGTTTAAAGCGGGTAAAGGTGCCCGTTTTTCTATCAAAAAGGTTGAGTCCGCCATCAAAGGTGCCCACCCACAAATTGCCGTGGATATCTTCCAGCAGGGAGTACACCCTATCGCTGCTGATGCTGCGCGGGTTGTTCGGGTCGTATTTATAGTTTGTAAACTGCTTTGTTCTTTTATCGTAGTGGCTAAGCCCGTCGTCGTAAGTGCCTATCCAGGTAGTTTTGTCTTTAGTGTTTATCAGCGCGTAAATGTTATTGCCTGGAAGGCTATTGTGGCTGCCCGGTTGGTTTTTAAGATTGGTAAAAACCCCGGTTTTGGGGTTAAAGATGCTGAGGCCATCGCCCCAGGTACCCAGCCAGAAATCGCCGTCTGCGTCCTGGCTCACCGTTAGCACAAAGTTGCCCGTAATGCTGTTCTTACCGGGACGATGCGTGTAGTGGGTAACATCGCCCGTTTTATAATCGAACTTGTTGAGGCCCCCGCCATCAGTGCCTACCCAAACGTTGCGTTCGGGGTCTTCGTAAACGGCCAGCACGAAATCGTTGGAGAGGCTATTGCGTAACGAACTATGCCGATAGTGGGTAAAGCTTCCGGAGCTGCGCTTGAACACGTTGATACCACCGCTGAACGCACCCAGCCACATATTACCCTGCCTGTCCCTGGTGATGGCATAAAGCGTGTTGCCGGTGAGACTGTTCTTGTCGATATCATCGTGCATGTAGGTGTAGAATTTTTGGGTGTCGGGGTTGAAGATACCGAGCCCCCCGTTTTCGCTGCCTATCCACAGGTTGGCGCTCTCATCCATATTAAGACTGTAGATGGTAGAGCCCGATAGACTATTCTTATCCGTATCGTTGTGTTTGTAACGGGTAAATTTGCCTGTTTTCACATCAAGCATATTCAGCCCATCGCCCTGCATACCTACCCACAGCCGTTGCTTACTATCCTCGAAGATGCATGTTACGAAGTTCCCCGATATGCTATGCGGATCTGCCGCGTTGTACATGTATTTGGTGAACCCTTTTTTGTCGTTATCCAGCAGGTTGAGGCCACCGCCGGTAGTGCCCACCCATATGCGGTTATTCGCGGTGCGGTACACATAGCTTACTTTATTATCGTCGAGGCTACGGGTATTGGCCGGGTTATGGCGGTAATGCCGGGTGAATTTGTTGGACTTGGTGTCCAGGTAGTCGAGTCCGTTTTGACCGGCCACCCACAGGTTGCCGTTTTCATCGGTAGCGAGTTTGTTGAGGATATTACCCGAGAGCGAATTGGGGTCGCCCTCCTTATGACCGTATTTGACGAAGCGCCCCGTTCGGCGTTCCAGCTTGTTGAGGCCAATAATGGTGGCTATCCAGATGTTGCCTTCTTTGTCTTCTGCAATATCGGCGACCATGCTGCTGCTGATTGTTGAAGTATCCTGCGGATCGTGGCGGAAGGTGGTGAAGGTGTAGCCATCGTACTTGCTGAGCCCATCGCGGGTGCCCAGCCACATAAAACCCCGGCTATCCTGTAAAATGCAGCCCACGTTTATCTGCGACAAGCCCTCCTTTTTGCCTAAATGCTCAAACTTGAGGCTCTGGTTTTGACCATAGCTGTTCAACACAATTAGCAATAGTACTAGCAGAAATAAACGTTTATACATCTAACGCCGGGGGATTAACAAAAAAGTTCACAATTGGTATTCAACCGTTTATACGAACCATTTAAAAATAAGTTCAAAAGTTACAAAAAAAGAAATTAATAATTTATGTTTTTCTTAGAAAGCAAGTGTTGGCGGTGAATAGTGAGTGGTTGAATGGTGAGTGTTTGAATGGTGAGTAGTGAGTGGTGAGTAGTGAGTGGTTGGAAATTTTAACCGGAAACCTTCCACCAATGAATCAATGATCTAATGACTCCATGAATAAACAAATGAGCAAGTATGCTGTTATCCCCTGCATGACACCACATATAGCCACCGCCACTTTCGACGACCGCGACCACGCCAAAGATGCCTACGAATACCTGCTGGGCAACGAATTCCTCGAAGGAGATATTGAGTTTGTACCCGCAGCCTATGGTCCGCAGGTAGTAATGAACATTAACACCGAGAACGAACGCCTGGCCCAGGAAGCCGTAGACGTGCTGCGCAATTACGGCGGGGTGGATATCAGCTGGTATGAGGTGGGGGCCGGCATGCTCTAGCACAGGGAATATTGAGCGGTAATCTTGTCCAAGCTGATACTGCGCAACCGCGTTTGTTCAGTGTTCATGAACACACTTCGCCCGTTCGAAATTTTTACTAACTAATTGATTTATTGAATATTATAAGATTTTCGTCAATCAACCCGTAGCTAAATAGCTGATTTATTGATAGTTAAATTAATTTTAAACTACTTGATTTACAATGCATTAAATTCAATCCGGGTGTTCACGCGTGAACATGGCATGCTAAGCCGATGTATGATCACTTCCTGGCCAATATGGCCGGCAGAAAATAAAGTACGAACCGCAGCACAAGCACTAAAAGCATTCCAATGATCTCCGGTTCACATCCGTTCATCAGTGATTAAATTTAGGATAACAATCTCCTTTTCTCCGCTTCGAACTCTTCTTGCGTGAGTACCCCATCGCTTTGCAGTTTGGCTAATTTTGCCAGTTCATCAGCTTTGCTTTTTGATTGTGGCGCAGGCGGTATGTTGTTAATATAAACAGCGGTTGTTATTGATGGTTAAGGTGCAGTGAACAGGTCTTCCATAACTACTTCATTTTGCACTGATCCTAAATGGTAAATATTGTGTTTTACACCAAATGTGGTGATCATGACCAATAACAATGATTTTCTGGTTTTTGTTTCGCTACTGAAAACCTGTAATTTATTCCGGAGTTCCTCTGCATATTTTTTATCGATCGTAAAATCATATGCTGAAAATTTCATTTCACAGATACTTATGCAGTGGTCAGTGCGGTCGATCAGTAGATCTATCTGCGCCCCAGGCCTGCCCTCACCTGAAACAAATCTCCATATCGACTCATCAGATTGGATACCGCTGATGCCCAGTGCGTATTTGATCTGCGCAATATGCTTCAGACAAACACTCTCAAATGCCCCTCCGCTCCAGCTTTTCCAACTTTGGGAGGCAGAAAGACGCTGCCAGGTGCCATCACCGGTGCTTCTGGTATGTTCGATGAATTTTAAATAAAATCTGGAATGGCACATTAACCGTTCTACTGGAAGAGTTGATCGAATCGGGTTTTATTAATTCTTACCTACCCTATATGAGTTGTGGCTGAACATAAAAATTATATCCAGCCACAAACCATAAAAAAACAGCGATATGGCTACATATAAAAACAGCTACTCAGCCACATTTTTTTTACAAAGCGTTTATCTACGAATTTCGTCCGGGCACTTTTCGATCCCCCCTTCTCCGACTTCAAGATAATTTCCACCTTTTCCAACTTTTGCGCCGGTTTTAGCTGTGGGTGTCCAGGAAATTCTAATGGTTTTCTTGATTAAGTCTGATGACTAACTATTGTATAACAATCTCCTTTTCTCCGCTTCAAATTCTTCTTGAGTGAGTACCCCATCGCTGTGCAGCTTGGCTAATTTTGCCAGTTCATCAGCTTTGCTTTTTGATTGTGGCGGCGGCGGCATGTTGTTAATATAAACAGGCGGAGCATCATTGGACAGCGCCCAAATCAATGCGACTATCCAGCCTACAGCGGTCCAACCTAAAAAGAGATTTAAGAGAAATATAGCAGTAAAATTATGTTTGCGCCTGCCCAGTATGGAAGGTAAAAAATAAATAAAAAACGAAATTACTCCGCCAATAAGTATAACGATTAGTTCAGGTGCTCCGATTCCCATGTGTGGAAGGTTAAAGGTGATTTAGTTTGGTTGATTGGCTAAATATAGTCTTTTTTACTGAATTTGAATTTGCTGGAAATATTGGTGGGGTAATCATAAGTATCGAAACCTTGCTCCTCGCACAGGAAGCGGTGGGCGTATTGCGGAAATACAATTCGTTGGGATTAGCTGGTGTTGGCGGTAGCGTGAAATCTATGGGGCACGCGCGACCAATGTCATTAAGTTAAGAAAAATCGATTCGTTCTACCATTGCTTTTAAGCCCCACCTAAATCCTCCCCGGTAGGGAGGGCTTGAAAAAGTAAGGCGGACGAAGCCAAAGTCTCCCCTTCAGGGCATAGCCGTCAACTTAAGGGTAAAAAAATGATTTTAGCGCAAGAATCGAGACACAAAAGTTGGGAAATTTACTACAATCTACTAGTAATGAGGTTTTTAATGAGGGCCTATTAAGGAAGTTGGCTTTATCCTCGGGAGCGGTCAAGCGTTTCCGGAAGCTGTCAGGCAGCCAGTTGTTCGACTTGCTGTTGTTCGATGGTAAT
>NZ_SOZE01000050.1 GCF_004519315.1 Mucilaginibacter psychrotolerans | reverse complement strand
CGCAAAAATCAAGGCTTTCAGGGCTACTTCAAGAGGCGTTAGAGATACTACCTTTTTCCTCTTCAGACTTGCTAAAATCTATGCTTAATCTTTTCTTCCCCCCAACTTTTCTCCTTGATCCCTTACTTTGCCTGCAACTGTGGTTACGGTGAGCGGTGTTACAGCGCCGGTTGTTAATAAAGTTTTGTTGTCGGTACTAATTTCAGCCTATGACGGCGATAACAAGGCCTTTTCCTTTGTACAAGCTGAAAGTAAACAGCCAATTAAAATTGTGTAAAAGGTGGCGTAACTGATTTTCATAGCGGGTTGATTTAATTTACACTAAGGTATTTTAAATACAACCGGGCTTTAGCAGATTGATTAAACTGCCCTTAAAATGTATAACGGCGGTTGGGTTTACGGCACATTGATACAATTGCTAATGTCAGATTAGAGACGTGATTGTTAACACTAGAAAAAAACGAGCTAGCAATACTGATTTTTCAAATTAATGGCGTTGTTAGAAGTTAAAAAAGTACATGTTATGTCTCGTTTAAATAACCGCGTAATGCAACGCGATCAATTATTCGTGTAAGTTTTATAATTGTAATCGGTTAGTACTTCTTTGTATTGATTGAGTATGTGATCAGGGAAATTATCACGTTTTTTCAATGTGTTTAAGAAATCTGAAGCCTCAGCGAAACAGCCTTTTTCAAAGTTTAACTGCGCTTTTTTTCCGTACCTAAGGGTTAAGCTTACATCTTTGTTCATCATGATAGCGCTGAAGGCTTTTAAAGCTACGATTAATCTTTTCATCTAATTGAATATAGGTACAGTTTTATACGTTTTAACGCCAACGATTGTTACCAAATAAAATAAAAAATTTATCAAACAAAGGGTAAAAAACAGGAAAAAACGATTATTAGTCCGAATAACCCGTATAAGTTAAGCCAATAAGCACTTTTTAAGTTAATTTTAGCTATGATATCCGCGACTGACAATTAGCAACGATTTTGGACAAATTATGTATACAGGCGTACAACATAAATCACAAGCAATTTTATTTCGTGCATATTTAATAATTTTACTGGTAGAAAACATAAAGAACTAAAGGGTTAATATGGATAAGCACCATGGAAAGATTATAGAATACACGCTAAGAAAGAATGATTATAACATAAGCGACCTCGCCAAATCTATGAATGTTAACCGTCGGACGTTATATAATTGGTTCACTCATGAGAAAATCAAAAAGGATATTGTTTTTCGCATCGGCTGTATCATACGCCATGATTTCTCACAGCAATTTCCCGAGATGTTCTCCAGTGATGACTTTAACATCATCAACCAGCCAAAACACAAGCAGCTGTTAGGCGAAGAAGGAAATTTTTGGAGAAATAAATATATGACGCTTTTAAACGAGTACAATAGAATTGCTGATCGCCATTTAAAAATTGTTTGAAAACCAGGATGTAGGATTTGCTATGTGCTATTGTATTTACACCATTATGTGGTATAAATAAAAAAATTTGAACCTACATCAGGAGTTTTTCAACGAATTACTTTGTATTGATCTACACCTTATCGGGCATTTAAATACAAAGTAATTCTTTCTCCGTCTACAATAACGAAAGAAAACCTATCAAATGGTTTAATATATGTTTATTCATTTACAAAAATATGCATATGGAAAAACACAACGGACAAATTGTAGAATACCTGGTAAGGAAAAATGCGTACAGCATTACGGACCTTGCTGCCGAATTAGATGTAAACAGGCGATCTATATATAATTATTTTCAAAATCAGTTTTTGAAAAGCGACGTCATCTTTAAAATCGGAAAAGTTATACGGCACGATTTTTCTAAAGAGTTTCCAGAATTTTTTTCCGCTGACGACTTTGCCCCGAATTATAAACAGGCGAATCATACCGTATTAAAAGCAATTTCAAGCGACAATTTAGTTGGTGAAGAAATTTGGAAAAACAAATATCTAGCTCTTTTAGAAATTTACAATGAAGCGCTGTTAAAACGTATTCATAAACAGGAGAACACTAAGCAGGAAAGTAGCGCTATTCTGGCTAACTGAATGATTAAAGTTTACAATCATCCGGTACAAATTTTGTTAGCTGATTATCTATAGTTGGTATAATTTTATAATTATAAAAATCTGAAGTAAGTTCCTATCTTCGCTCATATTTCCCCAATGAATGAGCGAATTATCAAGTAACTTGCGCCTCCAGTTAGCACAGTTAAACAATTTTTTAATTGAGAATTATCTTTCAAAACTAGAGTCGCAAGGTTCTGAAAAAGATCCGTACGCCTATTTGTTTAATTCTTTTTTGCAGCTAAGTCAACATCTGGCAGCAATTGGATCAACCATCGGCAGTTTGGGTAATTTGCCGGAGGGTAGCCTACTACCATTGAAAGAAGCGATAACCAAGGCTGTTGATGTGGTATATCTAATAGAAAAAGCAAATGGCATCGATGAGCTCACATCGTATATTGAAGGTATCAATACGGCTATTTTATTAAACTCCATCAAAAACATTTCGGCTTACGGTAAACAATTCGGTATTGTTCAGGCCGAAATAGACGCGGAAATTAAAGAATTAAAGCAAGATAATAGTGCATACTTTAACATCGACGGTACCTTAAAATTCGAAAGCTACGAGTTCCACTTTGACGAAGCAATTGCGTACCTTAGCCATTATGCGGCAGTATCACGCGTAAAAAATGCCTTTAAAAAAATAGCTGATACTTATCAATACTTCTCCTCGATGATTTCTGTTACCAGTGTGGCGGATACTAATTACACGGGCAACAAAGCTTTTATCGGTAATTTACTGAATACGCTTACTGTGTTGTTAATAGCACTAAGTTATGTTGAACCTTTTTTTCAAAAATCAACCGAAATTACTCAGATCTTTGAACGTCACATTATAGATATCACCTCAACACAAACATCGCTGCTTAACGAATTATTATAGCAGCCATCTATTCTGTTCCTATTTGTTTTAATATGATCTCTACCCGGCGGTTTTTCTGCCTGCCTTTGCTGGTTTTATTATTAGCTATAGGAATTGTGCTGCCAAAAGCCGTAGTTACTATTCGTTCTTCGGAAACGCCTTTATTTAGTAAATATGCCTTTATCCCATTCGCACGGGCCTCAGACATTTTCCAATTGCCCACATATGAACCAATAGCATCTGCATGACCGCGTAAAGCTATAGCGTACCTATTTTGTGTGAGAAATTGTGCAAGTTGATTAAGTTGTATAGCATCTGCCGATGGTAAATTTGCCTTGCAAAACGCAAACTCAATATTTTTGGTGAGCGCAGCTATCGAAAACTTGTTTTCAACTGTTATCTTCGCTGTAGGAGTGTTTATTATCGTAGGGTAAACGTTAAGCACCTGCAAATGCGAGAGTACCGCTATTGCAAAAATGCTTATAGATTTAATTTCCATAGTGCTAATTATTTGACGATAAGCTAGCATAAAAAGAGCCAAATTAATGCTAAAACCACGGTTGTATACTACCATGTGTAATATCACCTTTTTTGCCCTCCCATAATTAACTCACAGGTGGTGGGTAGTAAAGTACATTTTTCAAGTTATACAACTTAGGGCACAAGCAACCATTATAGTAAATAGCTGAGCAGAAATCGTGTAATTTCATGTTAACTAAAACCATTAATATGAAAAACGCTACATCATTGCTGCTCATCGCTGGCTGTGTGGTTGCCTCCTGTACAAAAGAAGTGTCGTCCCCGCCAAGCAAGCAAAGTAATGCCGATGAATTGGCTATAAGCAAACCAGCTATTGATGCGGTGGCTGCCCCTTATACCATACGAACCATCGCCGGGGTCTTCGAACCTTCGCGGTCTGAACCCTACCTGGTAAATGGCCCAGGGCCAAAAGCTAAATTTTGGAAACCCCACGGCATTACTGTTGATGGAGATGGCAGCATTTATGTTGCGGACTTCCTTAACAGTGCAATAAGAAAAATTACGGTGCAAAACAATGTATACACTGAAGCACTATCTTATAACCAGGACACTGGTGGAGGGCTCCTACCCGAGGCGGTAGGCATTTCGCCGGGAGGCACACTTTATATTGTTTCTACAGGATATGGCATTCGCATTTATAATAAGGAGAAAGGCATTGATGTTTACGACCGTATTACAAACAGCGATTCTAACCTGGATCTGGAGAAAGACAGTAAAGGTGTTATGTGGTTTGTAGGTTACAATAGCATTGGCAGAATTACCGGCACTACCATTCAACGGAACGTAGTGAATTTCTCATCATTACTTGCGCCAAATGAATCATTAAGAGGGATAGGAACCGGCCCTAACGGCGTTAAATACGTGAGTACGGCTACCCAACTATTTAAGGTTACAAATGAAGGTAAAATTATAAAACTCTTTCCAAATGAGAAGTTCACTTTCATAAGCGGAATAGCGGTTACCAAAGACGGCAACACCATTTATATCGCCGAAAGTAATGCTGTAAAAAAGATAGTGGGAAACACAATTACTACAATCACTGGTCCCCTCCCGATGGCAGACGGCAGAGACGGCGTTGGTGCGGCTGCAGATGTTGTCGCCGCAAATGTGGCCCTATCCAATAGCGAAACGGCTTTGTTCGTTTCAGATACACGTAATACTATTCGCAAGATAACGCTCTTTTAAACAACAATGTAAAAAGGACCCGTTTATGAAAACGGCCGTACAATTATAATTTGCACGGCCGTTTAATTTATATTCAGAAGTGTGCTACGCTGCCAAACAATTACTAATGGTTTTGATTAATTTCTTTATCTCAAACGGTTTGCTCAGCAAAGCGTCGAAGCCAAAAGTACCGAAAGACATGGCAAAATCCTGATAGGCGGTTAATAACACCACCTTGATGTGCGATGTATCTTTATGGCTTTTTATAACACTGCAAATTTTGCCGCCGTTCATTCCCCAAAGCAAGTAATCAGTAAGTATCAAATCGGGGTGGTGTTGTTCTACCAGTTGCAAAATATGGTCAGATCGCTCTAAGCCGACCACTTCGAAATGTTGATCTTCCAGTATTGTTTTTAATACCTCAAGGGTTTCCTGATCATCCTCAATAATCAATATTTTCTTCTTTGCCTTATTCATATTATCTCAGCATAATTGTCATGTAAAACACTACCGACCACAGATTTTCTCTATAGTTTAACCGAAGGCACTAATTTAAGTAGCATATCACCTTCTTTGCCTTTTTGCCATTCATAATTCAATTGCCCTTTAACTGTTGAAATTAAACGAAATAAATTTGCGAAATTATAAAATCTCCATTTTGCTTCTATAACGTAAAATATTTCTCACATGTTTCACATTGAGCTTTTGTCAACTGATTTTGGCTCTGACATTATCGCGGTAAGTGTTTATCAACAGTAATTCTATACTAAAAACGTTACTTCGTTCGTAAAAATCGCGAGCTTGAATATATATACACGTGAACACGCAGTCTCCCCTTGCCTTTTAATTCCTGGTGACGACATGCAATGCATATTGTTGCTACTGAGCAACAATTAACAGGTATTTTTTACAGCGCCAATTTGTTAACCGTTTTGTTTGTTGTAGTAAAATAAATATACTTTTCGCTATTGGATAAGGTTATCCCCGCAACTTGTTGCCCGTTCAATACTGTTATAATATTCTTTGGATATTTAGCATCGTTACTAATCATCCTTATGTTTCCGTTGTCTACTACGTAAATTCTATAGCCGTCTCCACTGGCTGCGATACTAGTAATATTTGTGAACGAAAAACCAGGGAAAATTGCCGCAGACACGCCTGATTTTGTGTACTTAAACATTTTATTTGAAGTAGCTAAATATTTCACACCATTATTGCTGGTGCATATTGCTTTAAAATCCTGTGTCCCCTGTACCGTTAAGACGATTGGAACCTGATCGCCGCCTAAGGGAATGGTTTGGAATAACGCTGATTTGCCGGTATACCAAAAAGTTTTACCAGAAGGGTCTCTATCAATGCCACAAAAAATATCAGCGGAATTTTCACTGTAAAAGGAATTAGGCCCGTTTACAAGCCACAATTCGTGGCCTTTTTTATCTGCTGGGGCTATTTTTTGAATATGCTCTTTGTTGCACGACCACACACATGCAAGTAAAAACGAAAAATAAAGGATAAGCGCCCTTTTTCATCTTAGGCTGCAGTGAAAATTGTTCTTACGCGTTCCGACGTAATTGGCTTGGTAATAAAGTCCTCAACTAAAGGGTAAGTTTGCGATTTGATAATATCATTCACATAAACAGACGATGATAAAACAAAAATATGAACGGTTTTGTCGCGGAAAATCTTTAATCGGTCAAACTCGTCAAGAATTTGCCATCCGTCCATATCCGGCATATTAATATCCAGGAAAATATAGTCGGGCATTAATGGCAATTGCATTTTAGTCAATCTCATTAACCTATCAATTGCGGTTTGGCCATCGTTTAAAGTTTCGATAACCGTATCCTTCACTATATTACTAATGATCTTTTTACAAATAAAGCTATCAAGGTCTCTATCATCTATCACCCATATGATTGGTCTTGACGCTGTCATGGTATTTAAATTTGAGTAAATCAAATTTACTTTTATGACACTGTAATACGATAGTGATTTTTTTTCTGTCCCAAAAATGTCCGATTATACACTTTTGGTTAATAACATTTTAGACCAAATATGCCCTTACTGCTACTGCCGCATCTTCGGTGTATGGAAATGGTTTTGTAAAGCCTGGACGACATTAAAATATAAATACAGCAGGTACAATAAATTGCGTGGATATTGATCCGGGTATAATTTGCACAGTCATAAAAAACAAATCAGGATATTGTCCCCAGAAAAAACAGGATGAATTGGCTAATTAAAATCACCAATTAGGCAAAAATGATTTATAAGTGTAGTGCGTTTTTAAAATATGCGCTTATCTAATAAGTAAACATCTTTATCGACGAATGACCTATTTAAACAAGTTTGAGAGAAAGGTTTTTGATAATAGCTTGTCCTCCCAAATATCGTAATGAGTTTTCCATTTAATAATTCCGTAAGAAGATTCCTGAACGCTTTTATAAGGCTCATCAAAAAGTTCATATACCATGGCCACTTTTACATTCGGATTAGCCCTGCATTTAGCGGTAAACCTATTAACAAACTCATCCTGATCAATTTCATTAGTTAGGCTGGTGGCTTTATACCTGTAGTTGTACTCTGTAAACCAAATGGGCTTATCAGGAAATAGCGAAGTAAGTGTTTGGGTAATATCTGTAATGAAATATGGAGCTTTTGGTGCAGCATTTTCCATATCAGAATACCAATTATAAGCTATTCTATCGAATTTAATGCCGTAATCGACGCACATCTGCAAAAAACCAAAATGCAGCCATCCTGCACCTACTAGTGTTTTAGCATCCGGGTCGTTTGCTTTGATCCCCTCGTCCATTCCCTTTAAATAAGCGGCTGCAGCCTTAAATTTTACAGGGTCGTAATGCTCGGGTTTCATACCGGTTTTGTTTTTATAGATCAGAGGAAGCTCTTCATCATTCCCCAAATTGTAAAAAACAAAATACTTGCCGTACTTAGCAGCAAATCGGCCACCTAAATCCTTACCCATTTTATAATTTTCCGCTTCTGATTTGTTGTAGTCAAGCGTACGCAAGTATAACATCGGCAATATTTTCACTCCTGCGGCATCTGCCGCTTTTTGCAATGCATTCAAATGCACAGACGAAGAAGCGCTACCATCGGCTTTGGTTTGTACGTTTATGCGATAATAGGACATGCCGCGCTCTTTAATCATGGCAATTTGCTTAGCCCATGGCACTTTTAAATACGGTGCGTCGCCCAGATGGCCATTAATTCCCAATTTTAATATACTACTATTGCTTGTTATCTCAGCAACTGAAGATTTGGATGCCATCAATAGGTCGGACCGTAAAGCTATTTTAGGAGATAAACCCTCTTCATTCGGCTGCACATCAACTTCTTTTTTACACGCCGAGAGGAATAAAATTACGGAGAATCCGAAGAGGAACTGATTTTTTAAGTAAGTTTTAAGCGCCATAGTTTTAATTAATAGTCATCAAAGTAAGTATTTAATTACAACTTTTACGATGAAAATGGAAATTTGGTTACCAATTTCGCAACGTTTCGCACATTTTATCCATCTTTTTTAAACTAATAAGTAAAAAACGATAAAACATTGCTAATTTTTCTGGAGTTAAAACAATTTAAAAAAATCAAAACACCTCTTAACTTGATTGAAGTTTCTGAATTTGTAATTAGAATGCCTACAGCGGTCACGCAGGTTATTATTACTCCACTTTATACATAATGAGCACACATTATCCTGGCCAGATTACCGTGTATCATAATATCGCTAATATTACAAGATAGAAGCTGAATATGGCCACCACTAATGAACCTACTATTAACTGTTTTAAGGAACAGATTGAACCCACTGCTAAAACAGATAAAGCGCTCATCAAGTCTGGTGTAATTTGGACAGCACTACAAATGATTGTTAATCAATCATTTGCATTTATTGTAAAACTTATCTTAATTAAGCTGCTTCTGCCGTCGCAATTTGGCCTGGTAGGAATGGCAACTGTTTTTACAGGTTTGGTACAAGTTATCAATGATATTGGCGTTGGAGCCGCCCTTGTTCAGCGTAGAGAAGCTAACCTAACAGAAACACATTACCACACAGCGTTTTGGACAGGAGTTGCCTGGTCGATAGCGCTTTATGTGATCATAGCTGTGGGCGTAGGCCCTATAGCTGCCAGTTTTTATAACCAACCGTACTTAAAGTTTATAGTCCCTGTGATAAGCATTGGTATATTATTCAGCCCGGTTAATCTTGTACATAAAGCTCAGCTTACCCGGCAAATGAATTTTAAAAAAATTGCCATCGTAGATAATACATCTAACATCATTGCGGGCTGTATAGCCATTATACTGGCACTAAGCGGTGCAGGTATTTGGGCTCTTGTTTTTAATGCAATTGCAACCGTGGTTATAGCCATGCCGCTTTATTACAACGCTACCAAATGGCTACCAAAATTCCAATGGGGGAAACAAGCTTTTAAGGATATTTTCGGTTTTGGGATATATACCGCAGGTGCCAATGTATTTACGTACTGCTATAACAATGTAGATTACTTGCTGATAGGTAAGCTACTTGGCGCATCAACCTTGGGTACATACACATTTGCCTTTGTAATTACGGATACATTCAGAAGCAGAATTATGGCCGTCATTAACAATGTTATGTATCCTATTTACGGTAAAAAGCAAAGCGAGCCGGTTGCACTCAAACGCTACTATCTTAAAGTTGTACAAATCAACTGCCTGCTGATATTCCCGATCATGCTATTCCTGGTATTACTGGGCGCACCATTTGTGTTCTATATATTTGGTGCAAAATGGCAAGGAGCAATCGTTCCGTTGCAAATTCTATCGGTTTCCGTAATGTTTCAAATGATTGTAAGCGGGAATACAGCGCTTATCAGAGGGCTTGGTAAACCGCAGTTGGATATGAAATTACAGATCCTTAAAGCCGCCATATTTGTACCTACCCTTGCTTATGCAACCATATACTATGGAATTTTAGGTGCATCTGTAGCTATATTATTCAACAAATTCCTATTGATTGTTATAGCTCAATTCACCTTTAACTTCTTACTACCAGTTAAAATATCCAGCGCCGAGTTGCTAAAAGCTTTATACCCATGCCTGGTAGCGTCTGCCGCAGCCATAGTCACCTATTTAATTGGCGATCTATTGGGTTTGCATTTCGTGTTTTTAGGCTTGCTGTTGTTTGCGGCCTATGGCACAGTTGTATGGTTTATGATAGGGCACGAACTCAAACTTCTGCTAAAAAAGGCTTCGTAGGTACATTAATAACTCATTTTACAATTATGATAATAGAATTACGCGGTGTTGAATTTGTGAATAAAGGTGCAGAACTAATGATGCAGGCCATCATCAAAAAGATACGCGAAAAATTTCCTGAGGCAATTCTGACCATGCAGATAGGTGCTAAAACGCCCAAAGCCAAATTACTGCAAAATGGTATCAAAATAAAGTTCAGTAGCAACAGATCAAATAGAATAGGCGCGTTTATACCTGGCTTAATTCGCCGTATAGCAGGTTATTACCTCGAAAGCGAAGTTAATATCGTGTTGGATGGATCAGGGTTTGCCTTCGGCGATCAGTGGGGCGCTACCTATGCCAGCCGCCGACTAGGTTCCAAAATAAGTAAATGGCATAATGAAGGAAAAAAGGTAATTCTGCTGCCGCAGGCTTTTGGCCCGTTTAATGCTGCAGAACTTAAAATGGTGATGAAAAAGATTATTTTGAACGCTGATCTTTTGTTTGCGCGTGAAGAAGAATCGTACCGGCATTTGCAGAACATAGCTACATTTCAGAACATTAAACAATCGCCCGATTTTACAAATCTAATAAATGGCAAAGTGCCCGAGGGTTTTGATTCTGAGACATATCAGGTTGCCATTATACCAAATTATAAGATAGTTGAAAGCAAGAGCGCAAACCAGGATGTATACATCAGTTTTTTAAAACACGCTATCGATAAAACAATTGCCATTGGTTTGAAACCGTATTTTCTTATTCATGAAGGCGTAAAAGATCACCAGGTAGCAAAAGATGTTAACAGCTTTTTAACCCAGCCGTTAGACATCATAGTGATGGAAGATCCCCTCGAAATAAAAGGCATTATCTCTACTGCTAAATTCATCGTTTGTTCCCGCTTCCACGGCGTGGTAAGCGCGCTAAGTCAAGGCGTGCCATGCGTTACCACAAGCTGGTCGCATAAGTATGTAATGCTATTAAAAGAGTATGATTTTCACGAGGGGTTAGTACAAGATCTCATAAATTATGAAACCTTGAATACGCTACTATTTAATTTGGCACAACCATCTTATCGATACCAGCTATGTGAAAAGCTCCTGCAAAAGAGCAAAGTTCAAAAAGAGAAATCAGCCCAAATGTGGGATGAGGTTTTCAATGTAATAAACAATTATAAAAAACACAGGTAAACTCAAAAACCGGGTACGTACTTTATTTTAAGGTGGATAAACTTATTAACCTCATATAAAAAAAAGCTATTTACCACAGTGTGATAACTTTAAGAATTCACTGCTGCTAATTGAGGCTGATTGTTTTTGGCAATTCTTTCGGTAAGTGCTGTGTTGTAAGCTTCAAGTAACTGAATATATTTATCTTGCCAATAATTACTATCTGATGAAACGCTTGACAAAGAATCAACTACAGGTCTTGAGCGTTGGTTTATTTCAAACTGATCGCTCGTAAATAATTCCGGAAAATCTTTTGAAAAATCGTGTCGAACGATTAAACCGATTTTATAAATAACATCGTATTTAACCGTTTTATTTTGAAAATAGTTATAGATAGTTCGTCTGTTAACATTCAATTCTACAGCTAGGTCAGTAATACTGTAGCCATTCTTCCTAACGATATATTCAACAATTTGTCCGTAGTGCTTCTCCATAGTACTCATATATCCGAGCATTAGACAATTTTAAAGCCAATTAAGCTATCTTATCCGTTTAAGTTGTACACCTGTTTGCTAAATTTCCTAAAACTTAAATATATGTTTACTTGGTTACAATTTTTCTACAATACATAATTTCGTTATAAGAACAATAATTAATTATGTATCCATTAATGCTCAAAGTGTGTGAAATAAATACACCTTTTGTCCACTTTATTTGTCAATATTAGAAAAAAACAAAAACTTTCAAGTTAATCATTCCGTAAAACTGATCAATCTATTGACCAAACAAACACCCCAAAATGATTAAAAACTCTCTTAAAAGTTTAACTGCACTGGTATGTGCTGCCAGCTTACTCGCATCCTGCAAAAAAGATTCTTTTATCCATGAAAAGACCACTACCCCACCATCATCATTGGCATCTGCAAAGCTCGAAACCACATCAATTCAGCTTTCGTCAACGTTATCAGCTCCTTTTATTTTAGGTGTAAACGGCCATCCCCTTGGCGACGTTGCCTACTTAGATGTACCGGCTTCCGATCAGGTTAATATGATCAAAAAGATGGGCATGGGTATTTACCGCATTAACATCCTGTCTACAAGTGACGGTACATGCACAGTCCCAAAAGTTTTGCAACCGCTGTTAGATGCGGCAGCAGCAAACAAAATAACGTTGCTTCCGATGCTTACGCCCAGGACACTTAGCTACAATGATTCTGAAATGGATGCCTACCAAAAAGGAAAAACACTTGGCGGAAACTTTGCAGCCAAATACGCATCTGTATTTAAGTTTTATGATATGGGGAACGATATAGATTTGGCAACACTTTTAGCGGGCAAGGATGGCCGTGTTACGGAAGATTACAATTTAAGCAAATTGCGTATAGCGGCTGCTTACCTTAAAGGCATGAGCGAAGGCATACACGCCAACGACCCTGATGCACAAACCATGATATCGGCCGGTTGGGTTCACTGGGGCTTTATCAAGTTCTGCGAAACCAATGGGGTGAAATTTGATGTACTGGCCTACCACTGGTATTCGGATATGGAGGCAGCTATTGTTAGAGCAAAATCCTTAAATATTACCGATATAACCCTTACGCTGAATAAATTATTTCCAGATAAGCCGATATGGATTACAGAAACCAATTTCAGGGCAGATAATCTAAGCACACTGGAATCAGACCAAAATACTTTCTTGACAAGTTTCATTACAAAGTGCAAAGCCAACCCAACCGTTAAAGCGGTACTGGTGTACGAGTTGTTTGATGAGCCCTATAAAAACGGCGCAGAAAAAAACTACGGGATAGCTAAATGGGTTACACCCTATCTTAAATGGATAAACAAAATGGTAGCCAATACTTTTGAAAAATTACAGGTCATAGGCTCAAACCCTGAGATAAGTAAACCCTCAGCGGCACCCGGTGTAATCGATTTGCTTGCAAATGTAGTTGGGTATACCACTGCTAAACCAATAACCGCTAAAATGACCGTGGGTAGCACTTACTATACCGACAGGGTTTATCAAATAACATCAATGCCAGCCTATTTAAATAACGCATCATTAATTAAAACCGCGAATGATGACAAGCTAAGTAAGTTAAGTACTTTGGTATCCTTCAAACTTAACAGGCCTGCCACTATTTACGTAGCTTACGACCCTCGTGCCAACAGGCTACCAGCATGGTTACAAATTTTCACCAAAACAGCCGAAAACCTGGCCGTAAACGACCCGAAGCTTGCCACCATGAATATCTATAAAAAGGATTACGAAGCTGGCTCCTATTCTTTAGGCGGTAATCTTTCAGATTCGGCCACCGGTGCACTTTGTCAGTATGTTTTAATGGTAAACGAAAAGTAAGCAATAAGAATTATATGACAACCGAACTGAATTCGTAAAGCTCGAATGCAATTCGGTTATTTTAAAACAATACCTATTTCACAATAAGCTTGTAAAACAATAAGGCCCCAAGTATGTACCCGGTGCCTACATGGGTGGTAAAGTCAATAGTACTTTTTATAGGTCTATACTAAACTAGTAGTTGCGATAGCCAAACAAAAAAAACCCTTCGGAAAAATCCGAAGAGTTTATCTATTGACTAAAGAACACCCCTGCTCTTTAGCACATACAAACTTAACACTAATTTAATTAGTTAAGCAAATTCATTTTTTTTGTTTTTACTTGATGTTTTTCCATGGTTGCTTTGGCGTACGTTTACGCTTTATCTTTTTTAATAAAACTTGCTAAAAAACATCGTTTTATCGCATAAACAACATTTTAGAATTTGAACAAAAAGCTAATGTTATTGCTTCCCCCTGAATGCAGAAATGATCCAAAGGATAATGCCGATGACTACGATAACGGCTATAATGCCAACTGCTGCGCCGGCCTTAAAAATACCGCCGATAACGGAACAGCTGCTGAGGGCGCACATGGCCACAAAGAATAATAATAGTGGTAATTTTTTCATGGTAGGTTATGATGAATTTTTTATTCACCATACCATACAAGAACCGCACCTAAATTAGCAGGCGGGTATTTAGCTTAGCTTTCATCTATATTGCCGGCTTCTTTAGGTAAAAACCGTACAGCAATCAGTACAATAAACAAGCTCGCAGCAAACAATGGTACAACTGTTTCGAGGATCGACAGTAAATTCATCTCAAAAAAATTAGCAGGCGCAAAGCACCGTAAAAAATTCATTTAGGCTTATAGATCGCCCCGGCTCAAGTAAAGATGTTTTTCTCAGATAGGAAATCTAATTTAAAGAATATAGATTGATATTAAAAAGGATTTATGAAAAAAAGATGAAAATTATGTTAAATATAAGTTCTAAGGAATAAAAAAAACTATTAATTAATGCAAACCATACACTTAATTCTATTTATGTGCTAAGGCATTACGGCTTGCTGCCTAAAACCATGTAAATTAGCCGGCTATAAATTATATGCATTTACTAGTATCCCTAAACAACGTCGGCGTAAAATTCAACGCGGCACAGGTAATCAACAGTTTAAGCTTTAATGTAAATCAGGGGGGGCATTGGGCCATAACCGGTAAAAGTGGCTCGGGCAAAAGCGTGCTACTACAGGTAATAGCCGGCAACCAAAGCATCAGCAGCGGAAAAATCGTTTATGCATTTACCGATGGTGACAACGTTCCGGCTGTAGATCATCACCCTTATATTGCATTTGCCGGCGCGCGCCATCATTTCAAAAATCTATCCAACACCAGTAACCTGTATTATCAGCAACGCTATAATTCGTCCGATTCGGAAGATGCACTTACGGCCCAACAATACCTGGGCACCATAAAAACCAATACGCACCAACCCGCATACTGGACGTTCGAAAAAACTATACAGGCGCTAAACCTGCAGCACCTGCGCGATAAGCAGGTGATCAAACTATCTAACGGCGAAACTAAACGCCTGATGATTGCTGCCGCCCTGCTTAAAAACCCCACACTATTACTGTTGGATAATCCGCTTACCGGGCTTGATGTGGAAACCCGCCAATACTTTAACCAGCTATTGCAGGAGGTTAGCGCATCGGGCATTACGCTGGTGATGGCCACCTCGGCACATGAGATACCCGATGTGATTGAAAACGTTGCGGTTTTGGCCGATGGTAGCATCAGCCAAAGCTTAAGCAAAGCCGAGTTCCTGGCAAACCTGGCCGCGCAGCCCAACAGACCCAATATAGATACCGCTGCTCTGGCTGCACTCATCCACACCAATTCGCCGCCCAATACTTACACCGAAATTGTACGCATGCGCGATGTCGTAATTCGGTATGGCGATAGAACTATCCTTAACCACATTGACTGGCACATTGCCCCGGGCGCCAGATGGGCCCTGCTGGGCGCCAACGGCGCAGGTAAAAGCACGCTGCTTAGCCTCATCAACGGCGATAACCCGCAGGCCTATGCGAATGATATCGTTTTGTTCGACCGTAAACGCGGCAGCGGCGAAAGCATCTGGGATATCAAAAACAAAATAGGTTTCGTATCGCCCGAGCTGTACCAGTACTTTCCTACTGATAATTCCTGCCTGCAGGTGATAGAATCGGGCTTTTACGATACTTTGGGATTATTCCGCCCGAGCAGCCCGGCAAAGGCCGCTTTGGCCTTAAGCTGGATGAAGGCTTTGGAAATAGATCAATACGCCCGGGTGCTGCTTAAAAACATCCCTGCCAGCGCACAGCGTTTGTGCTTATTAGCAAGGGCGCTCATTAAAAACCCCGCCCTATTAATATTCGATGAACCCTGCCAGGGTTTGGACGACCATCAACAACTCCATTTTAAAATGGTTGTGGATACCATTTGCAGCATCAGCCCGGTTACCCTCATTTACGTAACCCATTACCAGCACGAGATACCCGATAGTGTGGATAGGGTTTTAAGGCTGGATAAGGGGGAAGTAGTTCACAGTTAGCGGTGGGCAGTTATATAGCGATTGTCCCGGATGGAAAAAAACATCATTAACACAAATGCAATTGATGACGGCCATAGCCTCACAGCATTTATGTTAAAAAATTGTTCTATGGGTAAATACTTGCTTTGGGCATCAACGTGTGATACATTACCGCATATAAAATATGGCGTTTTAGCTTCTTTTATAGGCTTGGGCACCAGAAAATATACCTTATTTTTGAAAGGAGCAAACGTCACGTTAGTTTTGAACCCGATATCCATCAGATTAATAAAATCCTGATAGTTGGCCTCATCTGTTAAAGTAATGGTTACTCCCGAATCATAATTATTCCTCTTGATAAGTTCATTGCACAACGCCGTTAACTTAAATAAAGTGACCTTATTTTGTTTTGCGTCGCCCGTTATTAGAAGATTTGTGCTGTGTGCTTCGAAATTTTTTACATTAAATTTTACCCGTGAAAAAAAATCGTCATCGGCAAAAGCAATATCAATACCCGACATTCTGCTAAGGTTGCTTTGATACGCAAAATAACCATAGCACATCAACGGCAAAAGTACCAGGCTGATTAATCCGGGGAAGTAAAATCTGGCAATTGGTTTTCGTTTCATTGGTTATAGGTTAACCAGATTTATGTATAAATCAGTTCTTTGTTAAGCCGATACAACCTTTATGCTTTTTCGATTACAAGCACAAGTTCCTGCGAATGGAGAAGTAATGGCCTCTACTTATTCCCCCTCATGTATCCACAGATACTTATGTCCATCCCAACAAAGCGTACCGCCTGTATTCGGTGCGCCGTCCATCCAATTCCAAATAGAAATCCCGGGATGGCGTATTCGAACTTTCTTTGAGCCTTCAATATCGCCATTGGCGAAAATGGTTTCATGCACAAATTTGTCCTTGTTTATCTTCCATCCGTGCATCCATTTAAGGTCGTCGTAGTCTTCAAAACCGGGTTTTCCAAATTTGATGCCTGCCCCAAAAACATATGCCTTCTTTCCATTCCGATGGATTAGTAATATCCCTTTTTTCAATGTCTTTTTGTGTATCACCAAGGCAACAATATCTTTACTGCCGTCGCCATCAAAGTCTGCCTATAAAAACGCGGGCTTTATAAATGCCTCCAACCGGAATTCCACATCTAACTTTTGTTGCTTAAAACTATCCGTAAACCAACTTGGCAATGTTTGAGCTCGTATAGTGAAGGAGTAAAAAACAACAAGTGAAGAAATGATAAGCGTTCTGTTCATGAAATTACGGTTTAGACTGAACAAATTTATCCAATGCAAATCAAAAATCACTGTAATCCTTAAATCAAAAAAATCAGCGGTTCAGATATTTCCCCTCCTACCACGTATATTTGTATATGAATACAGCCGATCTGTTGCAGCGCGCTTTAGCTTTCGATTTTTTGAGCCTGGAAGAAGGGGTTTATCTTTACAACAACGCCTCAACCGCCGATTTGATGTACACCGCTAACGAGCTGCGCAAGATACAGGTGCCCCATGGCAAAGTTACCTGGCAGATAGACCGTAACGTAAACACCACCAATGTTTGCATTGCCAACTGCAAGTTCTGTAATTTCTTCCGCCGCCCCGGCCACGATGATGCTTACATTACTGATATAGAGACCTACAAAAAGAAAATAGAAGAGACCTTCCGCTATGGCGGCGACCAGCTTTTACTGCAAGGCGGCCACCACCCTGATCTGGGTCTTCAATTTTATACCGATCTGTTTCGCGAACTGAAACAGCTTTACCCTAAGCTGAAACTGCATTCTTTAGGGCCGCCGGAGATTGCGCACGTAGCTAAGCTGGAAGGCATGAGCCATTACGATGTGCTGAAAGCTATGAAGGAATCAGGATTGGATTCCCTGCCTGGCGCAGGAGCCGAGATACTGAACGACCGCGTACGCCGCCTCATCTCCAAAGGCAAATGCGGTGGTAAAGAATGGTTAGATGTAATGCGTGCAGCCCATCAGTTGAATTTGCCAAGTTCGGCCACCATGATGTTCGGCCATATAGAAACGATAGAAGAGCGATTTGAGCATTTGGTGTGGATACGCGAAGTACAAGCCGAAAAGCCAGAAGGCCATTACGGTTTTGTGGCCTTTATCCCATGGCCTTTTCAGGATGATGGTACACTGCTGCGTAAAGTGCGCGGCATCACCAACAACGTAACCGGCGATGAGTACATCCGCATGATCGCTTTAAGCCGCATTATGCTGCCCAATATCAAAAACATACAAGCCAGCTGGTTAACGGTGGGCAAGCAGGTTGCACAGCTTTGCCTGCACGCCGGTGCTAATGATTTCGGCTCTATCATGATAGAAGAAAACGTGGTATCTGCCGCAGGCGCACCGCATCGCTTTACCGCAAAGGGGATACAGGATTCTATCAAGGAAGCCGGTTTCGAACCGCAGCTGCGCACCCAAAAATACGAGTGGCGCGATGTACCGGTAGAGATTGAGGAGCAGGTGATAAATTATTAGGCGCTGCTGGTGTGAGGCCTTCACCAAAACATCATTGCGAGGCACGAAGCAATCTCCCGATGAGCAGAGCGACTTGAATAGTGGCTCGTCTTGCGTAGAGATTGCTTCGTTCCATATAATGACGTGGTTTTAAGTTATTGATTATCAGTATACATCGTTACACGTCATAACCTTTTTTTTCAGGGTTACCCCCTGATGGATACTCGCAATGACGATGGGGAGAGTAAGTTGGCATCAGAAAACAAATCCCGCCCCTCTCCTGTTACCCTTACATGAAAAGCCACCTCCTCAACATCACCAAAGACGACGAAACTTTCCAATTCGAGATATACGATTATCCGCATTACGAGCATCACGCCTGTAAATTCGATGTGTTCCAAAACGGTGTATTTGTAGCCGGCTTCAACCCCGACGACAATCACATCCTTCAAATTTGTAAGGACAGCGGTGCGGTTGATCCGCAGGTTTTAGATATCGTAGCCGAAGAAATAGAGGCACATCACTGGGTTTGATTTGAATGTCGAACAACGAATGTCCAAAATCGAATGATGAAGTAAAAAAAGTAAGTATTGTAAAAAACTTCGTTATTCGGCATTCGAAATTCATCATTCGATATTATACCCTTTTTACTTTCTTACTCCCCAACTTTCTGACTTCCCTGCTTCCCCCCTTCCTAACTTTTTCTTACTTTCGGAGTTCCCAATATTCGGACTTTCGGACTTAAAAAATTGCATGGAAGATATCGCGCAGCACATCGAAGCACTCATTTTCGCATCTGAACAGGGTATCCGTATGGAAGAAATTTTATACTGCCTGCAGGCTGCGTTCGAGCACGATTTTAATGCCGACGAGATCAACGGACACATTGATGCTATCCGCGCGAAATATGGCGAAAGCCAGTATGCGATCGAAGTGGTAAAAATTAACAACGGCTATCAGTTCCTCACCAAAAAGAAATTTCACCCGGTTATCAGCCTGCTGCAACTGCAGCGTTCTAAAAAGAAGCTGAGCCAGGCCGCTTTAGAAACCCTCGCCATTATTGCCTACAAACAGCCCGTTACCAAGTTAGATGTAGAGCAGATACGCGGTGTAAACTGTGATTATTCCATACAAAAACTGCTGGAAAAAGAGTTAATTGCCATCACCGGCAAAGCCGAAAGCGTTGGGAAACCCATCTTATATGGCACCAGCAGCCTCTTCATGGACTATTTTGGCATCAACAACATCACCGAACTACCACAGCTAAAGGAATTTACGGAGAGCAGCAGCACTATAGGCGAGGCTACAGAATAAATTCAAAAGATATTTTTATTGAAAATGATTTTAATTATTTTTACTGTTACAAACGGCTAACTAAACAGCCCAACCTTTAAACTAAAACAATTAGGTTAACCGAATAAGTTTTAACAAATAAACATTTATTAAAATGGCAACTCCAAAAAAACCTGTTACTAAGAAAGTAGTCGACGATGAAGATGATGACCTTGATGAGGATGTAAAACCCGGCAAAAAAGTAGCGGATGACGATGATGATTTCGATGAAGACGTGCCCCTTGACGACCTGGGCGGATTTGATTCTTTTGACCCTTATGATGACGAAGACGACGACTAATACAGGTTTTTAAAACATATTGCAAAGCACCCAGTGGCCCACTGGGTGCTTTTTTTTATAAAAGGGCCGTTTGTTATAGCTGATGAAGACAACCGAAGTTAACAGCAAAGCCGATAAAAAAGCATTCCTGGATGTAGCGCGCATTATTTATAAGAACGACCCCAACTGGGTTTGCCCTTTAGATAATGATATCGAAGCCGTTTTCAATCCCTCCAAAAATAACTTCCATAGCCATGGGCAGGCAACGCGCTGGATATTAAGGGATGATAACGGCACTTTGATTGGCCGTGTTGCCGCGTTCATTAACGAGAAAAAAGCTTACAACTACGAGCAGCCCACCGGCGGTATGGGTTTTTTTGAATGCGTAAACAATAAGGGGGCTGCCACCCTCCTATTTGATACCGTGAAAACCTGGCTGCAGGATAAAGGTATGCAGGCTATGGACGGCCCCATCAACTTTGGGGAGAACGATAACTTTTGGGGATTGCTGGTAGAGGGCTTTACGCCGCCTTCTTATGGCATGAACTACCACCCGCCCTATTACCGCGCTTTTTTTGAGGAATATGGCTTTGTTACCCAACACGCGCAGATAACCAACCATTTAGATGTACATACGCCCTTTTCAGAACGATTTACCAAAATTGCCAACTGGGTGATCAGGAAACCGGGATACAGCTTTGCGCACCTTAAAGCAGGAGAAATAGATAGTTTCGCCGCCGATTTTTTGGAGATATACAACGATGGCTGGCAGGATTTTGAAAACTTTGTGCCAATAGACCGCGCCACAATTATCGAGAGCTTCGGCAAGATGAAAGCAATAATGGACGAGAAGCTGATATGGTTTGCCTATGTAAACAACGAGCCGGCATCGTTCATTGTGATACTGCCAGATGCCAACCAAATGATAAAACCGCTCAATGGCAAACTAAACCTGTTAGGCAAACTGATTTTTGCGTATCGCCGCTGGCGGGGCGTATCGCGTATGCGGGCCATTGTAATGGGTACCAAGCAGAAGTTCCAAAACCACGGACTCGAGTCTGCATTGTTCATCAAGCTGAAAGAGTATGTACTGCCTTTAAAGCAATACGACGAATTGGAACTCTCCTGGGTGGGCGATTTTAATGAGAAAATGCTATCCATCCATGCGGCTGTGGGTGCCACATTTGGCAAAAAGCATTTAACAATGCGCTGCAAGTTTTAAGGCCCGGAACGAGCATTCCGGACCTTAATATGTTTTAAGCCGTAACTTTTTTGTGTCTTAATTCTTCAAAAAGCTCGATCACTTTTTTCTGTAGATCAATCACCTCAGTTTCGCGGTCCATCAGTTTTTTGTTTACGCTCTCCAGTTCTGATGCAATTTTCTGGTCGTGCTCAGTTTCGTTATAAGTAAGCAAAGTTACTACCGACATCTCGAACAAAGCAGCAATCTGCTCCAAACGGGATAGGTTGATATCGGTAATTCCGGTTTCAATTTTAGAGAATGCGGGGATAGAAATATCTAATCGCTTAGCTACTTCTTCCTGGCTCCAGCCTTTTTGGTGGCGCAACAACCGGATTTTTTTTCCAAGAGTCTTCATATAGGGTTAATTAGGATAGGGTTTCTCAATAGTTAATAAAGTTACGAAACATTTGAATAATAAACTAATTACTAATATTATTTATAATAAATATTTGTTAACTCGTTCAAATTAATTGGGGGCTGCAACACGCTTTTTACAATTAACGAGCACGGTGTGTTTTCATACATGGCCCGCAACTATAAAACCATCGTTTAAGCTGTTAAATGTATGCAATTCTATGCACTTTTTCAAATCGGCAAGGCAAAATTGTAACACATACTACAATGAATTTACTTTAACAACAATACCGGCACTGAGGAACTGGTGCCGGGATGCATTCTTTGTTGGATAATAGCCCATCATTAGCCAGAATCACCAGACGTTCCGACGGAACGTAAAACCGGCATCTTTCATTCTACCAACCAGATGTTCCCATGGAACGAATTTGCTTTCTTCATCCCATAGGGATGCCTGGTTGGTAGAAAAACGCAATAATCCGACGACTTTCCATCAGAACGTATGTTGATAGTCGGCCCTGTTGATTCATGGGCTATTATTCCGCCTTTATTGGTGTCTATGGTAAAAGAGCAAATGCGCTTTTGGGCGGTGCCTGCGGCCCTGCCTACCGGCCGGGCTATGCAGGGCTGCGCTGCGCTCCGGCCCAGCCTACCGGCAGGCAGGCCCGTTTCCTGCGCCCAAACCCGTTTCCTGCGCCCAAACCCTTACTATCCCTACCGCGAACGCGGGTAATTAAAAAATTACCTAACCTGTGTTTTGCGAGTAATTAGGCACGAGCAGTTGGTGCCCTTGTTGCGCCTTTGTTGATGTTGTCACCAACAAACACCAAGTTCTTAGAAATAATTGGTGATGCCCCCCGCCAACGGCAAAAAGTTGTTGGTGACAACACCAACAACGGCGGAAAAAAGCTACCCCCCCCGCGACAGCAAAAGTTTTCCTGAAATTAGCAATCGAGATCTTATAGTTTTCTGGAAACTCAGCCGAACGCTATTCATCTTGCATTGGATGTTTGTGGATGTAATTTGATCTATGCATGAACACAGTCGGTGCCTATGGGTCGATACTTAAAAAGCTTCTGTTTTGTCCCTTTTTTCTTCAATATTCCCACTATCGCCACAAACTATTTGCTACTTCTATATTTGGCCCCCTTTTTGTAATATTTAATTTGTGAAACTATAGATTAAATCACATACGCCCATTGGTAAACAACAGCTAATCATTTTTATGAAAAAATTAAAACTTAACGTTATTCTCAGTACTACATTAATTTTGGGGGTAGTTACCTTATTGTCGTCTTGTTCAAAATCAATCACGTTCCAAAAGTCGGTGGTTGTGCCTTCGGCAGTAGGCACTGTAAAAATAGGGAAAGACGACAACGGCAACCGACAGGTTACGATTAAGGTTGAGAACTTAGTAGCCCCATCCAGATTAACGCCCGAGCGCAAACTTTACATAGTTTGGGTGCAAACTAAAGACAATGGTACTAAAAGCCTGGGAAAACTGGTGAGCAGCGAGGCCTGGTTCTCTTCAGAACGAAACGCCAAGTTTATTTCCGTTCTCAACTATGACCCGGTTAGGTTCTTTATAACTGCGGAAAACGATGCCGATGTTACTAATCCAAGCGGCGTAACTGTAATCTCTACAAGCGATTTTTAATAGTACGTAAACTGCACAAGCTGCTACTTCAACAACAATACCGGCACCGATGAGCTGGTAGCCAGCTGCTTGGAAATGCTATCGTGAAGTATCGATTGCAGGAAACTGTAGGTGTGCGGCAGCGCAATCACCATCTGTGCATTGTGGTTAGCGGCAAAATCGAGTACGCCGCGTATTACTTCGGGCTGCGTAATGTAATGGTATTCGGGCTTTAAATCTTTCAGCATAGCATGCAGCGCGGTTTCTTCGGCCATTTGTTGGGCATCGGCATAAGCATGTTTGCCTTTAGGGTCAACATTTACTACCAGCAGCTTTATAGGGTATTTGCTCAGCAGTTTATGTAACGCTTCTGTAGGTAGATTTTCTTTCACCCGTTTAAAATCGCAGGCTACCACGGCTTTATGTATGGGCTGGTAACGATAATCGGGCTGAACCACAATAACCGGCACCGGGCAGGCCTTGGATATTTTGATAACGTGGCTGCCTATCCCCTCGTTATTTTCGCGCACGGTGCTATTGCCAATGCTGCCTAAAATAACCAGGTCGGCATGCTCGTTGGCTACGGTATCAACCACGGCGCGTAGCAGATGCGAGCGGTTTAGGCGGGTAGTTATAGTAACGCCCTCTCGCACCTCGCTTTGCAGGCGTTGTTTTAAATTATTCAAACCCTTCAGGCGGTCGGCAGCGTTTTCTTCTATTTCCTCCTCGCGCAGCATCAGCATATTGGGATCGGGCAGCAGCGTTTCATAGGATGAAATATAGTAGGCATTCATCAAAATGATGTGCGTTACATCGGTTTGTTTGCTCAGATGAGCGGCATAATCAGCGGCGTTGAAAGCGGCTTCAGAGAAGTCGATAGGAACAAGGTAAGTCTTCATATCGGTATAATTAATAACTCCAGACCATCGGGGCTAACAGTAAACAGTGTACAGATTTCGGCATCGTTGCAGGTGTATTGTCAGGCCTGCTTCATTTTTGTAACGCCTGAATTAAAGGTATTGATTTATTAGCAAACATGTATACATTTGTACTGTAATAAAAATTATTACAAATAAAGAATGAACGGACGTTTCCCTATAGCACTACACATCATGACCTTGCTTTGCAGCGCGGAAGGTGGCGTGCTATCGTCTGAATACATGGCGGGCAGCATCAATGTAAACGCGGTATTGGTACGTAAGGAACTCAGCAACCTGATCAAGCACAAACTGGTAAGCAGCCAGGCCGGTAAAAACGGCGGGTACACACTGGCACGCTCGGCTGCGCAGATAACCCTTGCACAGATATACGAAACCGTAAAGCCCGAGGCCGTTTTGGGACAGGCCAAAAACCAGCCCAACCCTGCCTGCCCTATCGGCAAGCAAATAAATCAACACATCAGCGATTTGTATATAGATATAGATAGGGCACTGATGCAAAAGCTTGGCGACACCGATTTAAAGGCATTCGTGGCCAAATTCGATTAAAAAAATTTAAGAGAAACTGTAACATATTAAATTACAATTAAACAAACCAAACAATGAAAGTAGCAGTAGTTGGCGCAACAGGCTTTGTAGGCAGCGCAGTAGTAAAAGAAGCAATAGCACGCGGGTATGAAGTAACTGCCATAGCGCGCGACAGTGCTAAAGTAGAGAAAGCCGCAGGTGTAACGGCAGTATCGGCAGATGTTTATGATGTGGATGCATTAGCCTCGGTATTATCCGGCCATGATGCAGTTGTAAACACCTTCAACGCCGGGTGGACAAACCCCAACCTGTACAACGATTTTATAAAAGGTTGCGACAGCATACAAACCGCTACTAAAAAAGCAGGTGTAAAACGTTACCTTACCGTTGGCGGTGCAGGCAGCTTGTACATTGGCGAACATCAACTGGTAGATTCTCCGCAGTTTCCGAAAGAGTATTATGCCGGCGCATCTGCAGCCCGCGATTACCTCTCCGCTCTGCGCAAAGAAGAAGAACTGGATTGGACATTCCTGAGTCCGGCCATTAACCTGCACCCCGGCGAACGTACCGGCAAGTTCCGCCTAGGTACCGAAAACCCGGTATTTGACGAGCATGGCAAAAACGATATTTCGGTTGCCGACCTGGCCGTTGCCATTTTTGATGAATTGGAAAACAACCAATTCGTAAAAAGTAGATTTACATTAGGTTATTAAAGATAACCAAAGAAAAGCACCGATTTTTACCTGATTTTCTTTGGTAATTACACTGATTTGAGGATGATTACACCGAGCAAAAAATCGGTGTAATCATTTTCCTACAATCGGTGTAATCCTATAAAATAAATTTTGCAGCTACCCAGTCTTTGTCTTTTTTATGGGTGATGTATTTGAGGTTGTACTTGCGGGCCTCATCGGTGATAATATCCAGATCGGGCGTTTCGTAAAAACCGCTGAAGTATATCTCGCCACCTGGCTTCAATGCACGGGCGTAAGTCTCCATCTGATCGAGCAGAATATTGCGGTTAATATTGGCCAGTATGGTATCATATTGCTCATCAGGGATAGCCTCTTTGGAGCCGCATAAGGCGGTGATATTATCGATATTATTCAATGCCGAATTCTCGATAGTACTTTCATAACATACTATATCATAGTCAATTGCAGCGATTTTCGCCACCCCTAACTTTGCCGCCAAGATTGCTAAAATACCGGTACCGCAGCCCATGTCCAACACCTTTTTTCCTGCGAAATCGTTCTCCAGCATCAGCTGCATCATCATGGCGGTGGTTTGGTGGTGGCCGGTTCCGAAGGCCATCTTAGGGTCGATAACGATTTCATAGGGAAACTCGGGCTTTGGCTGATGGAACGTTGCCCTCACGAACACCTGCCCGCTAACTTCTATCGGTTCGAAGTTGCTTTCCCAAACCTCGTTCCAGTTTTTCTGCGGAATGAGGGTAATATCATAGCTGAAAGTAAACATTTCCCGATAATCAGCTAACTGATTATCAAGCATTTCCTGATTAAAATCACCAACCGGGATAAAGGCTTTAAAGCCAAGGTCAACCTCCTCAAAAGTATCGAAACCTATCTCGCCCAGTGCGCCAATCAGTAAATCCTGCTGGTAATCTTCGGTAGTAATGGTGGTAAAAAGGAGTTCGTAGTAGTCCATGGGATAGAGATCAGAGACTGAAGATTAGAGGTTAGTTAAAACATGGATTAGCAGAAAACGCTAATCCATGTTTTAACTAACCTCCAGCCTCTAACAATTAATTAAACGCTTTTACGATATCGGTAAAGTCGCGCGATTTTAGCGAGGCGCCGCCAATAAGGCCGCCGTCAATATCTGCCTGGGCAAACAGTTCGGCTGCGTTTTTTGCGTTGCAGCTCCCGCCGTATAATATGGTCGTAACATCGGCCACTTCCTGGCTGTATTTAGCCGCAAGCTCTGCGCGGATAAATGCATGTATCTCCTGTGCCTGGGCAGAAGTTGCAGTTACGCCTGTGCCTATAGCCCAAACCGGTTCGTAAGCTAAAACAATGGTACCGAATGCTTGCGCATCTAAATGGAAAACACCTTCGGCCAGTTGGTTTTTGATGATATCGAAATGGGTGTTTGCTTCGCGTTCGGCCAAGGTTTCGCCGATGCAGAAGATGGGTATTAAACCGTTCTTCAGTGCTGAATCAGTTTTTTTAGCAAGCAATTCGTTGCTCTCACCAAAATACTGACGACGCTCTGAGTGGCCCAGGATAACGTATTCTGCACCAGTAGATTTCACCTGCTTTGCAGATATTTCGCCGGTGTAAGCGCCAGCATCTGCCTGGTGAGCGTTCTGCGCGCCAATGGCAACGTTAGTATAGCCGTTTGCCAAAGCTGCCAGGCTGTGTAAATGAATAAAGGGGCTGCATACCACCACTTGCTGGTTGCCGGTTGCCTCATCCTTAACCATGTTTACCACTTCCGAAAACAAGGCCAGGCCTTCGCTGTAATCAAGGTTCATTTTCCAGTTTCCGGCTACGATTTTATTTCTCATTGTTGTTTGTTTAGTCCATGGACCATAGTCAATTGTCCATAGTATTGTTTAATGTTTAGTTTAAATAGTCAATGGATCATAGTCCATTCAGTGTTATTTATAATTTTATTTTCCAAAATCCATGGACTATCGTCCATCGACTATGGACTCTTTAAAATTCCCTGTAAGGCTTCGTCAACTCAAAAACCTCGGTTAATATAGCTTGCTCAATCTCGTCGAAGCTACGGTGTTCCCGGCGGGCAAATACACGTGCCGTGGTTTCCATCATTTTATCGTAAGCGTATTCCTCAAAGCCATTTGCGCCCCCCCAGCTAAAATCGGGTATGTGTTTTGGTGGATAGCCTGCGTCGAAAACGTTGGCGTTAACACCCACTATGGTACCTGTATTGAACATGGTGTTGATACCGCTTTTGGCGTGATCGGCCATAATGAGGCCGCAAAACTGCAGGCCGGTATCACGATAACTTTGGCTGGTATAATCCCAAAGCTTTACTTCGGAATAGTTATTCTTGAGATTGGAGTTATTGGTATCGGCCCCCAGGTTGCACCACTCGCCTATTACGGCGTTGCCCAGATAACCTTCGTGACCCTTGTTGGAATAGCCCCATACCACGGCGTTATTTACCTCTCCGCCTATACGGCAATAGGGGCCAATTGTGGTTGCGCCATATATTTTAGTGCCCATCTTCAACTGCGAATGTTCGCATATAGCAAAAGGCCCGCGAATGTTAGTACCTTCCCAAATTTCGGTATTGGCCGATAAATAAATTGGCCCGTTAAGGGTGCTAAATGTGCAGCATTCAGCAGATGCGCCTTCCTCGGCAAAAAAAGCATCACCGATAATCGTATTGGTACTGCTGAGGGTGGCACTGCTTCGGCCATCGGTAAGCAGTGCAAAGTCTTTCCTTAGCTCGTCATCATTCTTTTTGAATATATGCTCGGGGTACACAATCCGGGTTACCTCTCTGTCGTATTTCAATGCACCTGGCAAATAAACCTCCGGCAAAAAGCTTTTGGCTTCGGCCATCTTAAGGCGTACGGCAAGCAAGACATCATCAAGCGCAATGGCCTCCCCCGTCTGTAATTCGCTTATGATCGCCACCAATTCAGCATCCGGGCAAACCGAGCCGTTGATGAACAAATTATCGCTATCAGCAACCATCGGGAACTTCCCTTGCAGGTATTTTTCCGTATGGAAAGAATAATCCAGCTGAAGGTATTTGCCCCATTTTTCGGCAATGGTAAGGATACCTATGCGCAGATCGGCAACCGGGCGGGTGAATGTTAAGGGCAGCAATGTATTGCGGGCCTTATCGTCGAAAAGAATGATTGCCATGGGCCAAAAATAAAAAAAGTCCCCCGCTATGCGGGGAACTTGTAAATATTTTATTTAAAAAACACTTATTTTTTATTGTAACGGCTGCGGAACTTGTCTATACGTCCGGCAGTGTCAACCAACTTCATCTTACCTGTATAGAACGGGTGCGAAGTGTGGGAAATTTCTAATTTAATCAGCGGATACTCATTGCCATCTTCCCATTTTACGGTTTCGCGGCTATCGATGCATGATTTGGTTATGAAAGAGTAGTCGTTAGACATGTCTTTGAAAACAACTAACCTATAGTTTGATGGATGCAGATCTTTTTTCATTGCTATTAATACTTCTTATAAAAGAGGTGCAAATATAGTAATATTTATTAAAACACTAAAGCTCGATGTAAAAAATTTTCAATACGGTATTCAGAGTATTGATTAGCTGATTCCTACCGCAAATCAATACTCTGAAGCACCAGGATCTATCGGCCCGGTGGAAGGGCGTATGCGACCGTAATAATCTACAGATATACCATACGATAAAACGTTTATCCCTTTATCAAGTATCGGCGACCGGGACGATAAATTAAAATTATCTCCATAGAAATTCAGGAATTTCACCTGACTTATAGTTTTGGCGACGTAGTTATTTGATGAGGTAAGCTTAACATCGCTATCCATACGATTGATGGCATTAGCGGCCAAAGGCACTATAATTAGGTTATTAATAACGATATTCATAGCGATGGTTTCAGAGTTCATTCTGATTCCGTACATACCAGGATTTACAATTGTATTGTTAATAAACTGAAAATAAGGCCCGGGTGTAAACCGCGAATCTGCAAATATACCGTGCACACCAGGGTTTATGATGATATTATCATAAACCAAATTATCACCAAGCCCTAAAACGATAATGCCATTCCCGGGAGCATTTTTTACAAGGTTGCGGTAGCATTTACCACCTGTACCCTCTCCTATTTGTATACCGTTGTTTTGCCCACTGGCAAACGGCGATACCCCGGGCGTTTTCACAATATTTTTATACACTTCACAATTAAGAGTAGCGCTGCCTACCTGTATGCCCTCGCAACCGGTAGAGTCGGTAAGGTTGTTGTACACCTTTAAATTAGTAACATCGTGTGGCAAAACGGTTCCGCAAGAAAGCTGCCTGCCTTCGGCATAAAAGGAATTACCAATATACAAGCCTTCACCGCCGGTTTTGTGTACGTAGTTATCATGTATTTGCACATTATCCATAATAAAATACCCACGCTGGGTAGCTACATCACAACTCGGATCGGTTTTGGCCATAATGCCGGCAAAACCGCTGTTACGTACTTCCACATTAGCAATCTCGAAATCGCTGCTCAGGTCGTCCATCGTCATGCCGATATTCCCGCCGTTTACGTTAAAGCCGTATTTAACCGCAGGGTCTCCCGTACCGAGCACTTTAAAATACCGGCAATTTTGTGTTTTAAACCCGTATGATGCAGTTGTGGATGTAGATAAGGTTACTTTGCCGCCCGTGTTGGTAATAATGATAGGATTTTCGGGCGTACCTTTCAGATTTTTTAGTAACAAGGCTCCTCTTGTACCTGCCGGGATATAGATGATAGTGCCCGGCATAATGTTGGTACCGTCTACAAACCATTCGTTAGGTTTAACCGTGTAGGTATTGGTATTAGCTATCTCACCCGCTCCGTCATTTGCCAGGGCCAGTTTATTAGCACCCTTCAGCCCATTTATCTTATCGGCATTTTTTGTGCACCCCATAAAAGCTGACGCAACCAATACAATCGCCCCAAGGCGCATTAAGTAATTTTTCATTTCCATCGTAAACTAATCACGCTACCTACAAATAATGCTGATGACCGCGCGCCGCTAAATTGCTTTACTGGTTATCTGCAAATGCTATCACTTGTACGAAAGTGTGCCCATAATAGTTACTTCTAACAGTTGTCAAATTAAAAAAATAGCATGACGGAATTAACAAACCAATCGCTAAGGTTAATAGAAAGATTACCAGAATTAATATTTAAACATAAGTATAGTGCAATTTACTGTTGCTCGGTTGCGCCTATATCAAAGGTGCCTCCGGCCGGCCTCAGGGTACCGTAATAATCTGCGCTTACTCCATATGCCGTCGCATCTGCCCCGGCATTTATTAATGGCGAGGAAGATTGCAAATGGAAATCGCCCGTGCCATAGTTTACGAATTTGCAGGCAGTCACATCTGTATTAATATAGTTGTTGAGCGAAGTGAGCTTAACCGAGCTATTATTGCGCGATATGGCAACCCCGCCGCTGCGGATGATGATAACATTATTGATAACGATATTCATATGGATGACCTCCGAATTCAGCCTGATGCCATTTTGCCCCGGCGACACGATGGTATTGTTAATGAACTGAAACTGCGGCCCCGGCGTGTATCGCGAATCGGCGAAGATGCCGTGGCCTCCGGCATTAAGGATAATATTATTGTATACCAAATTATCGCCAAGGCCCAATACGATGATGCCATTGCCCGGCGCATTTTTGATAAGGTTGTTATAACATTTGCCGCCGCTGCCCTCCCCTATTTGTATGCCGTTGTTTTGGCCGCTGGCAAAGGGTGTGAGGCCCGGGTTGGTAACGGTGTTATTATAAATTTCCGCACCGGAGATGGCCGCTCCTACCTGTATGCCCTCGCAGCCGGTAGAGTCTGCCCGGTTATTGTACACTTTTAAGTTAGTAACATCGTGCGGCAAAACGGTGCCGCAAGCCACCGAAACGCCATCGGCATAAAATGAATTACCTATATAAAAACCTTCGCCGCCTGTTTTGTGTACGTAATTATCGTGTATGCTAACATTGCTCATGGTAAAATGGCCGCGCTGGGTGGCTACATCACAACTTGGGTCGGTTTTGGCCATGATGCCGGCGAAGGCAGGGTTACGTACCTCTACGTGGGCAATCTCGAAATCCGAACTGAGGTCGTCCATCGTCATGCCGATATTGCCACCGTTTACCACAAATCCATATTCAGTAGTAGCATCACCATTGCCCATTATCTTAAAATATTGGCAGTTCTGGGTTTTAAAGGCGTATGAAGCGGTGGCTGGTTCGGTAAAAGTAACTTTGCCGCCCTTGTTGATAATTATAATCGGCTTTGCGGCTGTGCCTTTAAAATTCTTAAGCAACAGCGCACCTCTTGTGCCGGCCGGTATGCAGATGGTAGAACCTGCGGGTATAGTGGTACCATCCACAAACCATTCCGAAGGCTTAACAGTGTAGGTACAGGCGATGCCAGTCTCGTCGGGCTTACCCAGTATCTGGTCAATCGTGTCGGGCGTTGAGCTTCCTGTTTCTTTCTTATCACTCTTTTTCGCACACATCATCAATGATGATAGTACTAACACAACCGCTATTGCGCGCATCAGGTGTTTTTTAAGTTTCATTGATATTTACAGCGGGCTGCAAGCAAATTGAACCACCAAGTTACAAAAATAGGTATTATGGTGGTGTTCAGTTTATGCAAATCGTGTAATATACGCTGTTTTTTTGAGATTGTTATCTGAAAGGAATTTGTTGGGAGATTTATTTGGCGCAAAGGCGCTTAAGCGCGAAGATTTTGGGGTTGGTAATTGTGCCTGATATGATAAATTATGGCAATCCCTGCGGGCCGCGCTATACGCTCATACTGCACAGGCCTTAGCCACAATGGCCGGTATCCGCTACTATCGCTATTGCTTTTTTCTGAACCGTTGATTTTAATGATTAAATAATTTCGTTGATTGTCTGAACCTTGATTTTCCTGATTATTGGATTACCTGATTCTTCTAACATGACAATCTTTAAATACTGTCAGGGTTCCGACAAATGATTTTCCTGATTACATGATTAGTTTGTCATGGCAATCTGTCTCGTCCTGAAAAAAGTTTACACTTTTTTACTTTAGTCCTAACGGTTATTTACAAATATAGATTAATCCTGAATACGCTTTACATTTGCCTTGCGGGATGAAGCGGAAGCAGGCGC
>NZ_SOZE01000004.1 GCF_004519315.1 Mucilaginibacter psychrotolerans | reverse complement strand
GGCGCGGTTATTTGCCGTTAGGAAAAGATTGGGCGATAACACAAGAGAAAAGCAACAAAGGGGCCGGCTTTCCGATGCTACATATTCATATCATGAATATCAAGGGCTGGCTAAGAGGCGTACATCATCAATGTGGAGACCATCGCCTGCAACAGTATTTGGATGAATACCATTTCCGCTTTAATAGGAGAGGGTTTTTGAGCTCGATTTTTGATAAGCTTATCACTAAAATGACTGAGGCTCAGCCCAGGAATTACAAAATGATTAAATGCGAACTAAATACATAATCCTATTATTTCAATAATTCATGCAAATATGAACCAGTTTACACAATACAATTTTATAATGCTTTGTTAGGGCAGGACATATAATGGCGATATCCGAAGTTTCTAAAGCCACACCCGACCCTGCCTCATCCATAGCAATACCCACGATTGAGCAGATGCAACTTTTGAATGATTTAAAAGTTGCATAGAAAAGGTTCGATTCCCCTACGGACTACAAAAAACAATACCAAATGTGCTAAAACACTGCAAATCAAAAGCTTGAAGGGTTATTAATTGGCATCAAAACACCATATTATGCACCAAAACGCAACAAAAATGAGCGTAATTCGGTGCGTAACACGTGGCAAAACACTACGCGCCTAATTTATTTTAATTAATTGATTATAAACATTTTAATCAATTCAACATCTTGATAAAGGCAGGCTACAAACTTACTTTTGTTTAACTTTTAAGCTTGCAATTATGAAGAGTAATTTCCATCTGCTTTTCTATATCAGAAAGCAAAAAAACTACAAAGGGAGTACAATGCCCATCTACATGCGTATTACTGTTAACGGCAAACGTGCGGATATGTCCGCTGGCCGTGATTGCGACCCAACGAAATGGAACAGTCATTCAGGGCGTGGCATTGGAACAAAAGAAGAAATTAAGGCGCTTAACAATTACCTTGACAGCCTGCAAACTAAACTCCAAAATGCGCATTATAGGGCTTGATTAATCTTTTATGAACAACCTTGATCTACAGGTGGCCGATTTTAACCCGTACATTCGGTCCTGATTTTAACCCGTTGTACGCCTCCAGAGATTATTACCGGACACGCAGCATCAGTCTGAATTACAAATTTGGCGGCCTCAATTATGGCGTTATAAAACCAGAAGGTCTATCGAGAATAATTATGTGGCAAATTAATGATGATCTTTTAAGTATTATTTTGAAGATTATGGGGCTGTTTCATAAGTATTGGAACAGCCTCTTTTCTTTAATTTATTCTGATGTCTTGATTATTACATCTTAGCAATATAACGACAGGTACTTAACTCGTTCCTTTTAAAATTGCCACCATTGCTTTTACTTCATCTTCTGCTGAAATATAAACGTTGCCATAATCACTTATACGGGTATTGATATAAGTAAGCGGGTTATTTGCCTGTGCCCTGGCCGATGAATGAAACTGGGTGGCATTACTTTCAGTTATCAAATTTTTCAAATTTGATGATTTGACACCTGCGCCAGGCATAATAATAATGCGGCCTGCGGCTTGCGTCACCAGCTTACTAAGGATTTCACCTGCATCGGGTGCGGCACTTGCCTGGCCCGAGGTTAACACACGCTCACAACCGCAACTGATAAGATCTTCTAAAGCTTTGTAAGGATCGGGGGTACCATCAAAAGCACGATTACAGGTAACACCCATTGGACCAGCCCACTCCACGATGCGTTTAAGCCACTCGGTATCAATTTCGGCATTAATGGTTTGTGCACCCACCGATATGCCATTGCAGCCCAATTCTTTGCATATCTCTATTTCATGCTTGATGATAGCATATTCATCAGCGTCGTAATAATAATTCCCGGACCGCGGGCGGATAATAGGATACAGATCGATAGAGATTTTTTCGCGCACCTGTTTTATGGTACCGTAGCTGGGGGTTGTGCCGCCCTCTACGGGGTTGTCGCACAACTCAACCCTTACCGCGCCGGCACGTTCGGCAATCAAACAGGATTGTATATTAAATGCGCATACTTCAAGAACTCTTTCTGACATTGGGTATAAATTTAGATTATGAATAATAACTTTTTGCAGGTATCACCTGGTCGATCATATTGCTGCGTACAGAATATGAGAACCCTGGCTGCAAACTGTAACCGCCTACTTCTCCCTGTTTGTTTAAAGCAATAAAGGCCACCTGTATGGTTTTTGAACGTTCGGGGCCACGTTGTACTATTCTTTCAACCGCTTTTTTACAAGCTTCTTCGGGCTTTAAGCCCTGGCGCATCAGCTCGACCACCAGATGCGAACCTACAATTCGGATCACCTCTTCGCCCACACCTGAGGCACTTGCTGCACCTACCTCATTATCTACATATAATCCTGCCCCAATTACCGGTGAATCGCCAACACGTCCGTGCATTTTATAAGCCAGCCCGCTGGTTGTACAGGCACCGCTTATGTTGCCGTTTGCATCCATAGCCACCATTCCAATAGTATCATGGTTTTTAGGCCCACCGGGCATAGGATCTGTTTTTTTATCGTATAAGCGGTTCTCAATGTTTATCTGGGGATTATATTTAGAGGTCTTCAACCATTCCTTCCAATCCTTTTTGCTTTTTTCCGTTAGCAGATTTTTTCTTTTAAACCCGTTAGCCAAGGCAAATTGCAGTGCACCCTCGCCGGCCAAAATGATGTGAGGTGTTTTCTCCATAACCAGCCTTGCTACAGATATAGGGTGAACAATATCCTGCAGACACATTACCGAACCGCAGTTATAATGCTCGTCCATTATGCAGGCATCCAGTGTTACATAGCCATCCCTGTCGGGCAAACCACCATAGCCAATGGTTTGGTTGGTTTCGTCAGCCTCGGGGATCTTTACGCCTGCTTCAACCGCGTCAAGCGCCCTGCCGCCTGTTGCTAATACATTCCAGGCACCTACATTAGCCGTTTTACCAAAGTCCCAGGTTGATAAGACCACCGGGCTTCCACTGGCTGCTTCTTTTAGCCCGCCGGATATGGCGAAGCTGTTTTTAGGGGCCAGAACTGCCGCCGACCCTATTAGACTAACTCCCAAAAATTTTCTACGTGTTTGCATTATTTTTCTAAATAAGTTATTTGCATTTCGAACCTTAATTTTGATCAAGAAAGATAGGTTGGTGCTGTAAACAACAATAGCATCATTGTGTACCCAAATAATGATCGCTTCCCTACTTGCCGGGCAGTTCTTTTAATTCCAGTACTACGCTGCGCCTGTTCGCATTTACTATTGGATCGAACCCAACGGTCATCAAGAAATCCCCTGAATACACGGTTTGCACATCCAATGCTGACTTTGTGCCTGGATAAAGATTGGTCTCTGTTACACGATATTGCTTTTGGGGATCGAGTCCTTTTAACAGTATAGGCTTACTTTCTGCTCCATACCTGTAGTTTACCAAATAATTAAATACAACGGCGCTAGCTTTAGTTGAATCCACATACATTACAGATGCAATGCTGCTCTTCCCCGGATCTGCCAGCCTGTACTGGTCACCCTGCCATACAATCGGCTTCAAGCTATTATAAGTTTTAACCGAATTTTGACAAAACAAGAGATCGCTGGGATTCAATTTACCGATAACGATATCAAACCCAAGCCTGCCCATCATCGCAACATCCACCCGGAATTTGAGCGGCTGTTTTCCCCAGTCGGTGACATGGTTGGCACTCGCAATTGCAGGAAAGAAATATGAATACTCCCACTGAATAAAGATCCGCTCCAACGGATCGGTATTGTCGCTTGGCCAGTACTCCGTAAAATACTTCATTGCGCCATAATCCACGCGGCCACCGCCCCCCGAGCAAAGCATCATAGGCACGGTAGGGTATTTTGATCGTATCCTTTCTAAAACCTTGTACAGGCCCTTCACATAATCCACATAAAACTGCGACTGCTTTTTATCAAGGTAATTAGAATGCGCATTATAAATAACAGCATTACAGTCCCATTTTATGTAAGCCAGCCCCGGATTTTTTATAAATAGGGAATCTATAATACCGTAAACAAAATTTTGCACTGCGGGGTTCGCCAGATCAAGAACCAGCTGATTTCGGAAATAGTACTCCGGCCTTTTGGGCTGTTTGATTACCCAGCCGGGATGCTTAGCATAAAGATCGCTTTTAGGGTTAACCATTTCGGGTTCTACCCAAATACCAAATTTAACGCCCTCGGTTTGGGCTTCTTTTACCAGCGAAACCAAGCCATTGGGTAATTTCTCTTTATTTTCCTGCCAGTCACCTAAACCTGCGTGATCGCCATTTCTTGGATACTTATTACCAAACCAGCCATCGTCCAGCAAAAACAGGTCTACACCCAGTTTCCTGGTATCTCTAATCAAGCCGCCCAGTTTGCTTTCATTAAAATCAAAATAGGTGGCTTCCCAGTTATTCAACAAGGTATATCTCGAGCCTTTACCGTTTGGTATTTTATAGTTGCGCGCCCAGGTATGTAGTTTTCTGCTGGCATCGCCTTTTCCTTTATCAGAAAAGGTGTACAAAAACTCCGGCGTTGTGAAATCTTCGCCCGGTGTAAGCACATATGGTGATGCAAAATTATTGATGCCGGCAATAACCCTTAAATTATCCAAGGGGTCTACCTCGAGGTCGATTTTGAAATTCCCGCTCCATTCCAGCGAACCGTATAACACACTGCCCTCATCTTCGCCGGCGGGTCTGTTAAGCGCCACCATAAACATAGATGGTTCAAACAAATTTGCGCGCGTTCCCAATTTAGAATCAAGTGTTTTTATGCCATGGGTCAACCTGGTTTCTTCGGGCTGCATCTCCCTAGCCCAATCGCCATGATATTGTGTCAGCCAGTAGCTGTCTGCTTTCAGGTATAAATTTGCTGATGCATATTTATCCAATACAACCTTTCCTTTCTCGTGATGCGCGATTACGCTCCATTGCTCAACTACGTCTTCTTTATAATATAATTTATAATACAAGGTTACTTCAAAGGCATACACCGGATCCCTAAGCAAAATACGCAGTTGCGAAACGTTAGCGCTTAGCTTATCAACCTGATGGCTGACGTATTTTAAATCAAGCGACCGGTTGCCATCTGCGTGGGTAACCGAAATGGCTGGCTCGGCCAGGTTCCTCGACCCCGACGGCGTGTATGCAGAATTTAATACACCCGTATAATCTCCAGACGAATGATATACCCCGGCTACCTTGTTATATTCAGCCTGATCTGCTAGCTTCCTGCCAAAATAAATAGTCTTCAAATCGCCGTCTTTATCTGCCTGAAGCAGCATGGCATTATGTTCGGTAATCACCGGAATAATTACCTGTGCACGAGATAACATGCCGCATACGGTAAGCATCAAGCAAATTCCGGTTCCTCTTTTAAAAAAATTCATCTTTTCAATTTTGTAAACTAATTCAATTCTTTCTGTAGCTCTTCTGTCATCTCCAGATGTATTTTGCTGCTGCTGTTACTTGCATCGTGCATTAAAATTTGGCTGAACAGCTCACTGGCCTTATCCAGTTCATCAAGCCCCAGGTATCCGAGTCCCTGTATAAAGGCAGCATGGATCCGGTTTCGCAAGTTAAGGTCATCTTCAAATATTAGCAGGTTTGGAAGCGAAACTGCGAAATAATCAAGTTTAACCTCATCATCCGAATGCTTGTTGCCATAATCAACAAGTTTGGTGAATATCTGCAACACTCTTTCATGATTACCCAGTTTCTTGTGTGCCAATCCCTGATAGAAAATTTTGTCGGGCTGCTGGTCGTTATAAAATATCGCGGCAGACGGCTCATCAAGGCCAATGGTAGCCATGGTAAAATATTCTTCAGCAGCGGCATAGCTGCCCAACCCTTGTTTTGCACATCCAAGCCAGTAAAAAATATCATTTTCCTGCGTACCGTAAAGCTTACCTTCTCCCAGGTTAAATGGATAAGTTTGAGCCATTGTTAAATAGGTAATGGCCTTTTCAAATTCGCTGTTTTTGATGCAATTGCGGGCAATTTGTATCAAACTCAAAGTATATTGACCGGATACTTTACCCTCGCCACCTTCCCAGGGGTGAAAGCGCCTCTCCTGTAACAGCCGCAGCGCGTTTTCGTAGTCGCCTGCAAAATTCAGCAGGCTGACGAGCTCCAGATAAAGGTCGTCCCGTTGCAAGGTAACCGGCAAATGGCTTTCCAGGAATTCGAGTCTTTCCTGAGGCGCCCTGTTGAGTCGCTTATAAAGTTGATCAAGTTCCATTAACACGCGGGCATCGGTAGGGTCGAGCGCAAATGCTCGTTCAAAATAAGCCAGTGCCTTTTCGGGGTTATTTTGTTTATTATAACAGGCAATACCCAGGTTCCGCAAAACAGTTGGAAATGTATCATCAAGCTTTACAGATTGTTCCCAACAACGTATCGCTTCGGTGTATTGCCTTTTGTCGTAATAAAGATTCCCCAGATAATAGGGTGCCCGCGCATCATCCGGGTCGATCTCTGATGCGGTTTGTAAAATCAGGATCTCCTCCAGCCGGTTAGGAAAGCATAGATAAGGATTGGCCTTTGCGCCCTGATGATACCAATAAGCAGCCTTCTGTTCGTCGCCTGCCTTAAAATAAAAATATCCCAGGCTATAATATACCATCGGGTTGCTGTCGTCCGTTTTAACAACTAAATAAAGTAATTCCGTTGCCTCTATAAAAAGGCCCGCCGCAGCATAATCCAATGCATACTCTATAAAGTTATGTTCATCTTTTCTGGATAATTTTAACAATGCAGCCTGTAGTTTACCGGCCTCATCACCCCGCCCAAGCGCTTGCATGGTTAATATTTCCTCATGCAAAACCCCTAAATTAAACCGGTCAACAAGCAACGCAGTTTGGCAAACCTGTAGCGCGTCATCCATCTGCCCCTGTTTGCGGTGTGCTGCTGCTTTAATGAGGTAAGCTTTACTGCTGTTTCTGTTGTTATTGAGTGCTTCGTCTGCATGTGTCAATGCCAGGGCATAGTTCTGCCGCATCATGTCAATTTGCGCTACTGCAAGATAACCGCTGTCTTTCCAGGCACTACTCCAGGTTGCTTTAAAATAGGCATCGTAAGCCTCGTCAAACCTGCCGAGGAAGCTGAGGCAGAGCCCCAGATTGTAGTAAGGTTCGCTGTCGTAAGGGTTTGGATTACTCCCTGTACACGTTTCGATGGCTTTTCTGAAATAATCTTCACTTTTGGCGAAGATCCCTTTTCGCAAGTACCATTTCCCAAGTGCATTATTGTTCCGTATGTCTGCAGGGTCGCGCTTCAGGGCCTCTTCGTAATACGCGGTAGGATCGTAAGTGGCGTGCCGGTACTGTTCCAGGTGCTGCCCGGTTAAAAATAACTGTTCTATACTGTTAATAGCTTCAGGCGGCAGGGCGGGCTTGGCTGGCTGTGGCAGCGCGTTCTTTTTGTTTTTTGAAGGTTCGTAGCGCAGCATCTCTATACCCTTGTCCGATGAGACGGTGATAATAATGTCGTTTTCGTTAAATGTTTCCTGCACATTAACCGCTTCGGCAAATACCTTTTCGGGCGAAACTGAGATCTGCTCTGTAAAGATGATTTGTCCCCGGTACAGCACGGTAACTTTGAGATTATTCCAAACAGCTGTTGCGTACACTTTCAGTTTCAACACATCGCCGACCATATCCGCTGCCAGCAGGATATCCTTGCTGGCATTTTTAATTACACCTAGTTCCTGGTAAGGTAAAAAATACTGTGTAAAAGATTTCTCCTCGTTGGGCATCAGCCAGCTAAAATCCGGCTGGTTATCGGTAAAAACACCAGTCATTAGTTCAATATAAGGTCCGTCCTCATCGGTCAGGTTGCGATCCCAGGCTTGCCCGAAATCACTGTGTCCCCAGGTCCATTGCTTTTTCCCCGGCGAAACATGGTGATCAGCCACATGAAGCAGACCTCCTTTTGAATCGTGTTCGTAACCGCCAACAAAATCATAATCAGAATTGATCGCCATATAAGACGTTGGTACCGGGATATTTTTATACATGGAGATGTCAGTACCCGGAGAATAATCTACTTTATAATAGGTGCCGGTAGCTATCGGAAAATCGGATACATCGCGCTTGCCATGATCAAAAACCGCATTTACATCGGGCGGAAATACCGACTGGTAATCGTCGTTCACTTTCACCGCCGGATTTGCCCACCATAAGAAAGTTTGCGGCAGCTGCGACCGGTTGTATAATTTTGCTTTGATCTCGATGTAGGCCTTGTCTGGGTAGAGGGTAAAACCCACCATCCCCTTGGTATGAAACATTTTTTCCACCTCGTTCACCCATACCGTTTTGCTGCCATCGCTGTTTTCGCTCAAGTCAAAATCAATCGGCTCAAAAGTACTTGGCCGGTGATGTTGCGGCCAGTTAAATTCTATGCCACCGGATATCCAGGGCCCGGTTAAGCCCACCAAAGCGGGCTTGATTACCTGGTTGTAATAAACAAAATGTCTTTGTTTTACTTTGTCAAAAGCCATTTGTATACGGCCGCCAAGTTCGGGCAGGATCAAAACCTTCAGGTACTTATTTTCAAGGAAAAGACCGATGTAATCTTTGTCCGCTTTTTCATCTTCAATCTTTTCTATCACGGCGTTGGGGTAAACCACGCCGCTGCTTCCCTGGTAAACCCGCTTTTCAAAAAACATGGGGTTTTTGTCCGGCTTACCTACGCCATAAGTAGGAATCGTTACCGTTTCCTGCCAGATCGATACAGTTAACTCGTTCATTTTATATAATTAGTGTCTGATTAAATTATCTTCAAGTTCTTCCAGCGTTTGTCCTTTGGTTTCTTTCACTTTACTTTTCACAAATAAAAAGCCCGCAAAGCATATGGCCGAATACAAATAAAACGGGCCGTAAGTACCTAGTTTTTTGGCCAGTATAGGAAACGTAAATACCAGGATAAAATAAGCGCTCCATAACGATACGATAGCCACCGAAGAGGCCGAACCCCTGATATTATTCGGAAATATTTCGGAAATGAGCACCCAGGTTACCGGGGCAAGAGAGCAGGCATAAATGCCGATGGCCAGCAAAACGAATATCGAGACCAGACCTGCAGACAGGTGTTGCTGAAGCAGAAAGGCCAGTACAATATAAACAATTGATAAACCAAGCGAGCCAATCAGCATAAGTGGCTTACGGCCAAGCTTATCTACCTGCCACATGGCCAACAGGGTAAACAGCAAATTTACAATGCCAATGGCAACGGTTTCAAATAACTGCCGGTTTAAATTGGCTCCTACCGATTCAAATATGGTAGATGTATAATTAAACACCACATTAATTCCGCACAGTTGCTGAAAAACAGCCAGGGTTATCCCAACGATAACTGCCGGCCGCACGCTTTTAGCAAAAATTTCTTTGAAGCCTCCAGCCGAACCGCCGGTTAAAGATTTGTTAATAGCAGTAATCGTTTGTTCTACAAAAACTTCCGACCCAATTTTATGCAGTACTTTTTCGGCTTGCAGGGTCCTGCCTGCTTTGATGAGCCACCGGGGACTTTCCGGAAGCCAGTTAACCCCGATTAAAAACAATACCGAAGGCACAGCACCCAGGCCGAACATCCAACGCCAGGCATCGGTGCCGCCGTCTGCCAAAAAATAGTTAACCAGGTTGGTAACCAAAATCCCGATCACCACCGTTAGTTGATTGATAGCCACATTTCTTCCCCTAACTGCGGCCGGGGATATTTCTGCAATGTACATTGGACAAAGCATCGATGCCATGCCTACCCCAATGCCTGCCGCAAAACGCATCACCAGAAAATAAACAAGCCCCTTTGACAAGGCTATGCCTACAGACGACACTGCAAAGATTATAGCAGCCAGCATCAAGCCCGGTTTACGGCCATATTTATCGGCAAGCCTGCCGGAGAACATACAGCCCACGATACAGCCTAAAGCGAGTGAGCCCGTCAAAAAGCCCTCCCAAACCGGGGTTAAGCCGAATTGCGACCGCAAAAAGGGTAAAGCGCCCGATATCACCGCGAAATCGAAACCAAAAAGGTAGCCCCCAAGTGCCGAGATGAACGAAATGCCAATAATGTAGCGGTTGTTATAAGTTGTGCCTTGCATTGTTTAAAGTTGAAAATTGGTAAATTATTTGCTGGTTGTAGCGCGTGCCTTGCTTAAGTACCGTTGTAGGAAATGTGGGATGATTTGGCGCATCCGGATAAAACTGGCATTCGAGGCAAAGCCCGTCAAATGCCCGGTAGGGTTTTGATGCCTTGCCCGGATAGGTGCCGGTAAGGTAATCGCCAGTATAAAACATTAGGCCCGGATAAGTGGTGTACACGCTGAGCCGTCGGCCCGATTCATAGTGGTCCAACACGGCCGCAGGTGTGGCTAATGCAGGCTTATTGCTTATATAATATTGATTGAAGCCCGAAATGTTCGCCTCCAAAAGTTTGTCCGCAATCTTGCTGTTACTGAACAACCATTTATCCGCATCCGTTATCCGGCCCGTTGGGATATATTGCGCATTGGTTTCCAGTACCTTTGCTGCATCCAGGGAAAGCCTGTGTTCCAATATGTTTTCGCGCTCGCCTGACAAATTAAAATAGGCGTGATTGGTGAAGTTTGCAATCGTATCCGCATCGCTAACCGCGCTGTAATTTATCTGGAGCTGCTGATCAGCTGTCCACCGATAGGTGATATTCAGTTTCATATTACCAGGAAATCCCCCTTCACCATTCAATAATTCAAGGCTGAACAGGATGCTGTCTGACTGCACAGCAAAATCAAAAACCTTTGTATCACATCCAGCGGGACCCGAGTGGTTACTGTTTGGCCCGTCGTTAGCCTCGAGCTTGTAACCTTCTCCGTTTAACGTAAACGCAGCACCAGCTATGCGGTTGGCAAACCGGCCAATAGTTGCGCCAAGATAGCATTGGTCATTTAAATAAGCTTCAGGTTCATTAAACCCAAGTACAACATGCTCCAGCTTTCCGTTTTTATCCGGCACCACTACCGATACAATACGTGCGCCGTAATTCGTAAGCTCAACATACGCTCCGTTGGCATTTTGGAGTTTTAAAAGGCAAATCTCTTTACCTGCCATAGTTCCCCAATTTTTGCTACTGATGGTAATGCTCATATCAAATCTCCGGGCTTATGGTTACCATTTGTGCATCGGCCGGCCCACTCGTTAACCTGAGCTGAAACTGACCCTTTTTAATTGTACTTAGTACTTTCCCGGTTAAAAAATCCTTCACCACATACACTTTATCTTTAGCCAACCGGAGTTTGCTTAAACTAATGTTTTGATAGAAAGCTTTTTTCATATCAAAATTAAATAAAGCAACATAACATACCTTGCCGGGGAGGTGGAACGACATTTGCTGGTCGGGCGAATCTCCGTCGGCAAATCTTAGGGGGATAAACGCTTTTGGTCTGCTAAAAAAATCAGAGATCCGTTCGTTATCCAGGAATTTCTTCGCCCTTTCAGCCGCTAATGAATCTCTAAAATCCGAACCATCCCCTAATATACTCCCCATCACCATTAATGCGTATAGGCGTATTTTTATCTCCGTATCGCTAAGGATCGGATTTTTTTGGAAACGCTTCATCACCGTGACATCCATATTAGTGAAAGGATAGAGTGTGCCCTGCACCCAACCCATATGCGAGCCGGTTGCCAGTGAAGCTTCTGTTGAGCCGTAATGTGGGAAACCTTTCTGGTCATCGCGGAGATGGGAATACACATCAGTTGAATTAAAACGGGTATGTGTAAACTGGCTTGGAAACAAGGGTGAAATTGCTGCTGTAATAAGGATATTTTTACCCATAACAGAGTCGACGAGTAATTTCAATTCTTTCATTCCCTTATTATAGGCCTGCATTCCCGTTCTAACCGAAGCATCATACCGTACGGAGCTTTCCAGCGTTCCTGCTGTTAAAAAATCAATCTTCAAAAACTTTGCGTTAATGGCTTTGGCTTTTTTTAGCTGATAAATTACGTACTGCCTGATGGCCGGATGACTGGGGTCCATTGCATAACAGCAAAACTTTCCATCCTTGTATAAAATGGGCTGATGCTTGTTGTCCCTTAGCAAAACATCACTTATTAAATAATCGGCACCCTGCAGCTTTTTCCCCTCATAAGCGTCCTTCCATGTCCAAAGTGCAAATGGAATAAAATAAAAACCCATTTGCTGGCCATTGGCACCTGCATATTCGCCCAAAGATTTTAAAACTTCGGTTGAATAGATCTTTTGGTCGTAGGAATCGATACTTAATACGGGTTTTGAATTTCTGCTCAGGTTTTTCAGGGTATGCAAAAAATCAGAGGTTTGCTTTACGCCATCCGGCATCATGATGCCGGACGCGCCCAACACATTTTCTACGCCAAAGCTGTTCCAATAAACGGGGGCGGGCCCCTCCCAGGCTAAACAGCCATTTGCCAATGCATTTACAGCCCCATACTCATTTAAAGATTTTCTGATATCGGCAGAAGCTGAAAGAAAAATATCGGGCGAACTGATAACTTGCCCAATCGTCGTACCGTGTTCTACCAGGTCATGGGTGCCATCATAGCCACCGTAAGCCGCAGGCAGTGCTTTGTTATCAGGGGTTACCGCCCCTCCAGTAACTTTCAGCGAATCAATAGTACCCTTTTTGGCCGCAGCCCGGTAAAAAATGCCGGTTTTCCAGAAATCGTGACTGATGCTCCCCAATACCAGGCCGGAAAAAGTGAAGCGGTCGTAAACTGCGACAAAATCGTAGCTGACTCCAAATACGGCAACGGCACCCGGTTTTGCCCAACTTCTTTGCACCACGCCCGCCCAATTATCGTTATCAAAGGGTGCATCCAAGATGCGCGGATCATTCCCCGCAAGAGTAAGTTTACCGCCGCTAGACGGCAGTACAGCCAGGGGACAAATTTCTCTGCTTTGCAAATTCGACTTGTCCCCTGCTGTGGCTTCGGCATTTATAATAAGGTATGGTGTTGCATGATATAAAGTAAGGTGTTGTACCAAAGTAACGGCATGTTGGCTATCACGGTGTTGGATGGTGAGCCGCAAGCCGCTGCCTATTTTATCGTGGATGACAGCGGTAGAAATTTGGTGAATGCGATAGTCGGTGGTAGCAAACCTACCAGCAACTACATCAATTACGTAGGCCCCGGCATTGTTTATTCGCACCCCGTTTTTGAACCGGTAGTTGATAAGGCCTGTGCGCTTACTTACCGATACCGATACATTGCTATTAGAGATAACAACGCTATCGGTCATTTTTTTGACCGACTGAGCCGGGCAAAAATTTACCCCCAGGCTCAATATCAGCAAAATCCAGTAACGCAGTTTTATTTCCATGTTTTTTTTAACGACCGGCAAAACACATTTTTTATTGATGCCCGGGCTATGTTGCCCGCTGCAAGTTCTATAATTGGCTTTTGTAAAACTCCCTGAATTCCACAGATTAAAAAATAGCGGATTTTATGGTATTGATGGATTATATTACTGAAAACCCCTATTCCCGTCTGACTTACAACCTACCGCTATTTTAATTTGGTTAACACCAGGTTTCCAACGCTCTTTCCTTGTATGATTCCCATTTCTATAGCGTCTTTAAAATGAATGCCTCCCCAAAACCGCGACATAGCCGCTTCGTCAGATGCCTGTATAAAGGAGCTGAAATGTCTTGGCCGGATGCCGAATTTTTCTTCAACATTATCTGTGTACTGAAATTGAGTACCAAAATAGTGCGTAAGTATCACCGCCGAGGCTGCTGATATAACGGAATGGCCGCTGATGTATTCGGGGAAAGGGGGCGTTTGCAGCAAAGGTCGCCAGGCCGGGTCGATGTATTTTCTTATCGCGGTTTCCGGCCTGATCCGGTTTGTGCGGTACTTATCGTCCCAGCAACAAATAAATCCGTCAGTTAAGCCTATGGCTACGGCTGCGTGTATCTTCATTGACTCGGAAAAACTCTTTTTTGCCTGTTTGCAGGCAATGCCGGTGATTCCCATCCAATGAGCCCCAGGCGAAATCTTTTTGAGGCCAATAAGCATGTGCCCGTTATTCTCCACAGCAAAAGGGTTACAATCCCAAAAACCGGCGATAGCACGGTGCTCTGGCGTTAAGCCCGATCCTCCTTCTTTGTAAACCAACAAGGCATACTGGTAAAAAAGCGAACGTTTGTCGGAGGAAAACTGAGCGGGTTCCCGGGGCAGGAACTGCGAGGCCGAATCTAACGTAAATGGGCGAATGGTATTGAAATAGGGCTCCACCGGGGCCATATATGCCGGCGGCGTAGGAACCCAGCTACCCCGTTTTGACGGCGGCGTATAGCGGGTATAATTACTTATGCGGTTATATTTATCGGCTTTGGCATAGGCTAGCACCATTTTGCTCACCTGCCGCGCGTAGTGAAGTGAGCTATCTATCACGCTACTACTAAATCCGACTCTCCTGCAGGAGTCAATAAGCTTCTCCTCGTACTTAGCCATCAAAAAGCCCGATGGTTGCAGGCTGGCTGAGGTTTCCATCATACACAGAATAGATGATAAGGATGCATCGTACCCTGAGGCTTGCGCTGGTTTTAATATGGCCGGGTAGCCGTTTAGTTTGCCACGCATACCTGGTAAGGCCCTATTATTTTGTGCAAGCACCTCATAGCCGGCCAAACACGTATAGGCAAAAAATCTGGCTGCCAGCGGCGGGTTGGTTACATCATGTATCATAACGGCCGACATCTGTGTAATTACTTTACTAATATCTGCGGCAGTAAGTGTAGGGCTTTTATCGTTATGGCAGCCTTGCATAAACAGCAGTCCGCATAACAGGGCAATCAGTATTCCGGATCTTCTTTTCATTTTCTATTAAATTTATAGGCCCGAAGAGCAGATTGATTGATGCCTAGCAGTATTTGATGATTGATTTCCAAAACGCTTCTAACATCGCCTTTTAGCTTAAAACCCGATTGCTTTTGCGGTATGTAATGGAAAGTACCCTTTCCATCTCCCTTTAACAGGAGTCCGTAATTAGCGTCATATTTCCCGAAGCGCAATCTGGCTTTGTTGATATTTCCGCACAACAGAAGATCGGTATTCCCATCGCGATCGTAGTCAAAGGCCGTGATGGTAAACACAGCCGAATTTTGAACCTCTACGGGCAAAGGTGCTTCTTTAAGTTTGCCGCTGGCATTACTTAAAAAGCAGGTGGTTTTAAAATGATTGGCCTTTAAATAGCCGGCACCACGCAACTCTTCGTTAGTAAACAAATCATGAATACCGGCCTGAGCAAAAGATTGATAATCGGGAAAACGGGCGCGCATCATGCTCAATTGGTCAAGCAATTCATCCCGCGTCATGTAGGGATAGCTTTTGTGGTTATTGTAAAAGCAGAATATAGGATCCATGGCGCCATTTTCATCAAAATCCTTATAGTACATTTCGGCCGGCTCCATATCGGTAGCCTTGCATTGTGTGTTTAATCCTACATTGCCAATCACCAGGTCGGGATGGCCATCATGATTAAAATCGGCAATGCATATTTTGTTCCACCAGCCATTAAATTGCTTACCCAGGTAGTTGCTGGTTTCGTCAATCAATTTGCCGTTGTGGTTTATCAAAACGGTTACCGGCATCCATTCGCCAACCACAACCAGATCCGGCCTACCGTCGTTGTTCAGGTCTGTACAGGCGGCATCGCTCACCATACCAATGTGAAGCAAAGTTGGTGCAAGCTGCCTGGTTTCGTCAACAAAATGCCCATTGCCATCGTTTAGCAGCAAAAAGCTCTGCGGCGTTTCCGGATACCTGCCCGGCACTACCCTACCGCCAACAAACAGATCTGCCCGGCCATCGCCGTTGATATCTGCCGCAACCACTGTTCCTTTGCTGGATAACATTTTTGGTAGGCTACCGGCAGCTCTTGTAAATACACCATGCCCGTTGTTTAGATAAAGTCTGTCTTGTAAAAGCGTATCATTTGCAGCCAGATTATCATAACCTCCTGACGCTACATACAGGTCGGGCTTTCCGTCGGCATTTGCATCCAAGAAAACAGCACCTGCATCCGTGTAGTTATGGTCGGCCTCAAAAGAAGGCAGTTTTTTCTCCACAAAACTTCCGTTTTTTTGCTGGAGGTATAGCCGGGCGGCCTGGCCGTAGGCGCCGCCAATGAAAACATCTTCCAAGCCATCAGCGTTCACGTCAGCTTTAACCAACAGCGGGCTTCCAAAAGACATTGGGTTTATCATTAAGGGCTGACGCTTAAAGTCATTTAATGAACTTTCCGCCTGTACATAAGATACCGGCGAAGCCGTCTCTGTAAAAATAGTAGCTGCCTTTACCGCAATCGAATTGCTTTTTATCGCATCACTTTCTTTCAGCCGCAGCAACTGATCGGCCTTAATATTTTTGATCAGCTGGGACAGCCCCAAGGGCCAAACAATCCTTACAGAATCAACCTGTGGCTCCTCACCAAGGCCAAAATGAAGCACCGGCGTTACACCCGACTGATAACCACGGTCGGGCATCTGTTCGATGTACTGCCTGCGACCATGTTGGTATAAAAAAACTTTGGCACCAATCCCCTGGGTGTTTTGCCCCGAGCCTTCCAGCCCGATTTGTAAATAGTGATTCTTTAACTGTTTAGCGGTTCTATTTTCATAAATAAATGCCTTTTTGTTAATATTATTGACCACCAGATCAAGGTCGCCATCATTATCAAGATCGGCATAAGCGGCACCATTGCTGTTCGCCGGTTCGGTAATTCCCCATTCTTTACTTTTATCTGCAAACGTTGCATTGCCTTTATTCTTAAAGAAATAACTTTTAACGTCGGTAGATGGCATGTGCTTCAGCAGCTCAACAACCTGATCTCCACGTACGCCGGCACCAAAAGTGCTCAGATAATCATTTCTGTATTTTACGAAATCATTATTAGTGAGGTCGCGCAATAGTCCGTTGCTCACAAACAAGTCTTTCCAGCCGTCGTTATCATAATCTGCCAACAGCGGCGACCAGCTCCAGTCCGTATTGGAAACCCCGGCAAGCTGCCCGGTTTCAGAAAAGGTATTATTCCCATTATTCATTTGCAGCATATTGCGCATATACTGGTAATAAAAACCTACACGCAGGTTTTGCGCAAAAAGCTCGTAATTATCCGGCGTGAACAAGTTCTTCTGCCTGAGATTATCTGCAGGTAGCATATCCAGGGTATATATATCAGGAAGGCCATCGTTATTGATATCCGCTACATCGTTCCCCATCGAAAAAAGTGAGGTATGACCAATTTGCGCAGGCAGCTGATCGGTAAAACCGCCATTTTTGTTATTGATATATAACCTATCGGGAACTGCATAATCATTAGAAACATAAATATCCGGCCAGCCATCACCATTGATATCGGCTATCCCTGCGCCCAAGCCATACGAGAGACCCGAATTATTGATGCCGGCCTGAAGAGTAATATCAACAAAATGACCACTATCATTCCTGTAAAGCTTGGTTCCGCTCATCGGGTCTGGTATCTTTTCAATGGCCGGAACCGTTGCATCATCCAGGTTGGTAAATTGCCTTGGGTTATGATTGAGCAATAACATATCGAGATCCCCATCCCTATCGTAATCAAAAAAATAGGCTTTGGTGCTAAATGCCCCGTCGGCAAGCCCGTATTTTTCAGCTTCTTCCGTAAAGACCGGGAAACCACTCATATCGTTACCCTGGTTTATAAAAAGCTGGTTCCTGCGCATTTCTATCGGATTACTGCCCGAATAACATACATATAAATCTGTTTTGTTGTCGCCGTTGATATCCACCATGGTCACGCCGGTTTTCCAACCATCGGCACGGCCCGCGACACCGGCCGTTGCGGTAATGTCCTCAAACTGCATTTTCCCCTTATTGAGGTATAGCTTATCGTCTGTTATGTTACCAGAAAAATAGATATCCTGCAGACCATCACCGTTTACATCGCCAATAGCAACACCGGCGCCGTTATAATAATATTGATATAACAGGATATTCTTATCGCCCGTCTCGGATAGCTGGTTGCTGAACTGGATATGCGTCTTCCCTGAGTCGAGCAGGGTAAAAAGCGTCTTTTTAGAAACGTCGGCACCGCTTTCGCTGGTTTTTGAGCCGCAGCCCCACGCGCCGGCAACCACCAGCACGATTAAGCAATATCTCCGTAAAATGGTTTTTGGTGACATATCATAGCGCTATAAAAAGCAATCCGCCTTACAATAAATGTACGGCGGATTGCGATTTTATTCATTTTTTATTTCCTGTTAATAACCAGGATTTTGTTTTAATAAACCACCAGAGGACAATATCTCACTTTGTGGGATTGGCATCCAATAATTCTTGTCTGCGAACTTCCTGTTTGCAAGCGCTACAAATTTGGTATAGGTTATACTTCCGTCGGCATTTTTCACCGGGTGAACACCATAAGCAGGCACATTCTCTGTAACATTTGCAATTTTCCACCTGCGCACATCAAAGTACCGGTGATCTTCGAAGCTCAGCTCAACCTGTCGTTCGTTTTGAATGGCCGTACGCATGTCTGCCTGAGACAAGCCCGGAGTAATCTCCGGCATACCGGCACGGGTGCGGATAAGTTTTAACGCCGCGTAAACGCTATTGTCTGGACCAACGGCCTCATTTTGCGCTTCCGCATAATTTAACAGAATTTCCGCGTACCTGATATATTTAAAGGGCTGTGTTTGTGTTTGATCTTTATACAGATTCAGCGGATCGTTCGGGTTGAGGTTTTCATCCATATACTTCAGCATACAGTAACCGGTAAGTGTGGTGTTCCAGTTGGCAATTCCATCTTTACTGTCTTTACCGCCCGGGAGGAAAAATTCAACCGGACGTCCCCGGTATGGGTGGCCGTTGTATAGAACGGTTTGGGCTAAACGCGGGTCGCGGTTGGTGTACGGGTCCTGCGGATTATAACCTGACGAAGGATCCGTGATCGCTTTACCATTGCTCATTTGAAAACCATCTACAAAGTTCTGCAGCGGGGTATTGCCACCCCAGCCATTATAACCGTTGGGGCCATTCAGCAGTTCCAGTTGCGAGTGTTGTACCGAGGTAGAATACACTCTTTCGTAAACGTCTTCACTGGTTTTGTTTGTTAAAAATTCGGCCTTGTAATTTGGGTATAAGGAATAAGTACCCAAATCCATCACCGCCTTGGCTGCAGCGGCTGCGGCAGCCCATTTGGTAGGATTATTTTGCCCATCGGTGTAAAGCGGACTGGCAGCATAAAGCAACAGCCTGGATTTAAGGCCCATGGCAGCGCCAACGCTGGCGCGTCCGTCGGCTAATTTTGCATTTTTTAACCCTGCAATGGCCTGGTCCAGCTCATTAACCGCATAAGCTATACAATCCTGTTTTGGGCTCCTGGTAAATAGCGGCGTATAATCCTTATCGGTTAAGCCCCATACTTTATCGCCAACCAGGGGCACATCGCCGTAGGCCCTGATCAGGTCATGATAACGGTAGGCGCGTATAAAATGCAGCTCGGCTTTGAGCCTGGTTTTGGTTCCGTTGCTCATGGGCACATTATCAATATTAGCGAACGCGTAATTGATCTCGCGGATGCTGCGGTAACTCCTGAACCAGAAGTTGGTGAGGAAACTGGCATTATCCGGCGTTACATTGCCCTGCTGAACAATAAAAGAGCCGTTGTCCTGGGTATGGATCGATTCGTCTGTTATCGAGCTTAGCCAGGGCGAATCAAAACCACGCTGAAAACTCGGACCAGCATTTTCGCTGGTAAGCTGAACGCCAGTGTACCGGCCAACAACGTAAACCTCGGTTAAAACTGAGTCTCCGAAGATAGTCTGTGCTGTCAGCAGGTTGGTGGGTGTGACATTTAAATAGTCCTTTTTACAGGCGTTGAGTAACAAGAGGCTTATTGCGCTTAGGAATAAGACTGATTTATTTATATTTTTCATTGAATTAGAATGTTATGTTAGCACCAATGTTGTAAAGCTTTTGTTGAGGATAGAAATATCCGGTTTCGTTTTGTCCCTCCGGATCGTAATCCTTAAGAGAGGTAACCGTAAGCAGATTAAACCCGCTTACATACAACCTGATTGCATGTACTTTAAGTTTTGATGCCACGTTTTGAGAGAAGTTGTAGCCCAACTGTACGTTTTTCAAGCGTAAAAAGGCGGTGTTGCGTAACCAGAAGGTGCTTCTTTGATTGGCAAAATAAGTTCCGGAGCGATCGTCTGCCCTTGGGTAGGTACCGTTGGTGTTGTTTGGCGACCAGCGGTTATCAGCCCAGGAGCTGGGGAAATTCGCAATAGTGCCGGCATCCGGCAAGATATATTGCACGGCGTTACCCTGGCCCGAAAACAACAGGCTCATATCAAAGTTCTTGTAAGACGCACCCGCAGTAATACCGTAAATAATTTCGGGAACATTTGATTTATTGGATCTCACCCGGTCGGATGCGTCTATCTTGTTATCCTTGTTATAATCCTCGTATTTAAGGTCGCCAGGTATAGTGCCGGATAAGTGCGGATAGGCATCAATTTCCGCTTGTGATTTAAAAACGCCAATAGCCTGGTAATAAAGACTTGAGCCGATGGGCAGGCCGGTGTATTTTTGATAGGACAGGGTGTTGGGTGCTTCGTCAAGGAACACCACCTTATTTTTGGAATAGGTGAAATTACCCCCTATGTTAAAACGGAAATCATTGATCTGCTTGTTGTAGTTAAGTTCCACCTCGAAGCCATTATTATTCGTTTTCCCAATATTCTCGTAAGGGATCTGTGAACTGCCAATACCGGTAACACCAGGTACACTGGCATTGCGTTGAGCCAGCAGGTTATATCGCTTCTCTTTAAAGACATTTACTGACACCGAAAGACTGTTGAATAGCAACGCATCTACAGCTACATTAAATTTCTTGGATACTTCCCAGCCCACAACAGGGTTGGCCAATGTATAATAAGTTATACCTGTTGCATTGACCTGGTTACCTGTCGCGAAAACACCTGAAGAGTAGCCAAGGTTATCAAAATACTGATTTGCCGGTATCCTGTCGTTACCAAGCTGTCCGTAAGATGCCCGCAGTTTCAGATCAGTAAAAATTTTGGAGCCTTTCATCCACGATTCCTGCGAAATGCGCCAGCCGGCAGATACACCCGGAAACAAGCCAAAACGATGCAGGGGGCCAAAATTTGATGAACCATCATCCCTCAAAGAGAACTCCAGTAAATACTTCTCGTTGTAATCGTAATTGAAGCGGCCAAAATAATTTTGGCGGGCAACGCGGGTACTGCCACCACCATTCCCCTGATCTGTTGGCAAAGAGCCGCCCTGGCTCAGTTCGGGCAGGTTGGTTGAAAGATAATTGATCCGGTAGGCGTTGAAATTCTGATCATTGATCTGGCTTTGTTCTGCAGCAACAAAGGCCGAAAAGGTATGCGGGCCAAAGGTACGTTTGTAGTTCAGTTTAAGATTGGTCGTGATCAGGTCAATCGTCTGTGTACTCTGGCTCAACTGCGGGGTAGATTGCCCGCCATGTACTGTTGTATAAGTATTGGCTACCTTGTCGTACAAATAAGTAAGATAAGGCTGCTGGAAGGTTTTTGAATTATTTGCCGACTGATCTACCGCTAAAAACCCGTCCAAACTCAGGCCCTTTACCGGTAGTTGGTAAGAACCGGTTAGTGTACCGTTAAATACGCTGGTAACACTTTTGGCATTACCAATTACATCCCCGTTAACCATCAGCGCCGGGTTTTGCCCGCCTGCGTTACCCGGTGAAGGCAAGCCATTGGGATAAAAGGCCGGTATTATAGGATATTGGTTATATACCAGGCCAAATAATGTAGCTGAGGAATTGCCGGCCGGCGAATTGCGGTCTTCGCGGCGGTAGGCAAGTTCCAAGCCCAATTTAAGGCGGTCGTTTACTTTCATGCTGATGTTGGCCAGCACATTATTTTGCTTGTATTTGCTGGCGCCATTCTTATACAAGCCGTCCTGGTATTGGTTACCTAAGGAAACGTAGTAATTAACGGCATCGCTTCCCCCTCTGATGGAGAATGACTGTTTATCCTGCAATGCCACATTTTTTAATACTTCTTTCTCCCAATTGGTGTTGGGATATTTTAAAGGATCAGACCCGTTACCAAATTTGGTAATATCGTCTGCGCTATATACTTGGTTTAAACCACCGGTTGGGTTTCTGTAATACGCTATTTCATTTTGCAAAGTGGCGAAGGTTGGCGCATCGGCAAGTTTTGGCAAATTTGCAGGCTGACTAAAACCCTGGTTATACGAATAGCTTAACGTAGGCGCGCCCGTTTTACCTTTTTTGGTAGTGATCAGGATAACCCCATTAGCTGCCTGTGCGCCATAAATAGCCGCAGCAGCATCTTTCAATACCGAAAAACTTTCGATGTCATTCGGGTCGATACGCTCCAGACCGCCCAAACGGTTAGCCACACCATCGATAACAATCAGCGGACGGTTGTCTCCGGTGGTGGCCCTGCCGCGTATCAATAAAGAAGATCCATCGGCACCGGGCTCGCCCGAAGTGTTGGATGCTACTAAGCCCGGCACCCGGCCGGCAAGGGAGTTAGAAAGGTTTTGCTGGGGGCTTTTAAGCAGCTCTTCACCCTTAACCGTTGCCACCGAACCTGTAAGTGTCGCTTTCTTTTGAGTTCCGTAACCTACTACGACTACTTCGTTCAGATTGGTGGAACGGCTGTCTGGTGCCAACTGAACATCAATTTTAGATTTGCCGGCGATGTCTTGCTCTGTTTTCAGGTAGCCTATAAAAGAAAAAACAAGTGTTTGTGCATTATCCGCCACGCGTATCGAATAAGTGCCGTTCACTCCGGTGGGAACGCCGGTGGTAGTCCCTTTAACAACTACCGAAGCTCCCGGCACAGGCGCACCTCGTTCGTCGGTTACGGTGCCTGAAATTACCCGTTCTCCACTTTGGGCGCGGGCTTGAAATGCACACATGATTATCATACCCATCAGCATGATAATTCGCAGTTGCCTGAATTTAAAAGTTTGTAAAATTGTCATCATATTAAATTTAAGTATATTATTGAATTGGTAGCGTAACGTAATCTGTAAAACCGACAGCGTCCCATCAGCGTTACCGAAAAGTTTTCCTGCCGCACAGGAAACAAAAGCTTAAACACTAATTAATGCAATCTTTACAGTTACATCGGTTAACTCCAGAAAACGGCACTAATTTGTGCGTCAAAAGTGATTTCTTTGATTTCTAAAAGAATCTGGGCTCTTACACTAAGTGATTGACTGTTTGTTAACTTATAATTAGCTGATGTAAATGTCAGCTATGCGGGAGGCAAAAAGAATGGCTATTTTTATGGAAATGATGGACTATCTTATGGCAATTGATGTTTGCAACCATCCATGTTAAGAAAGGGATCGATTTTACAATCGCAAAGCATGGCTTACAGTATAAACGGGGCCTTTGGGATTTACCAATAGGTATTAAGAGCCCTACAGGTTGGCACCCGGGCTGTTCAGTTTCTTTTTATATTCACTTGGCGAACTGCCCATTAACTTGGTAAACATGCGCGAAAAATAATACTGGTCTTCAATCCCCAGTGTGAGTGCAATATTTTTTACCGACATAGTTGTAAATGCTATATATTGACAAGCCTGCTGTATCTTCAACTGGTTAAAATATTCAATAGGTGAATGCCCTGTTTTAGATTTAAACACAAACGAGAAATGAGATGCTGATAGGTTCGAAAAAAGAGCCAAATCTTCCAGCTTCAACATTTTGTTAATATTTTCCTGCATATAAGCCACCGTGCGCTCAATAATATCGGGCTCGTTGTTGCGCTCCTTGTTATTGAACATATCATCGTACACCAGTGAAGATAGAAAATGCGTAAAAGTCATATTAACATAGCGGAGTATATCTGTACCATACCCTTTTTCCAGGTTGGTGCAAATGATCTCAAATAATTTAATCCTTTCGTTATTATAGGATAAATAAGGCTTATAATTTTGTGAGTTCTGAATAATCAGATCGATAAAAAAAGCCGAGGCCTGGCCTTTAAAATGCACCCAGTAAATGGTCCAGGGTTTATTTTCATCCGCACCATAACGGTGGGGGGTATTGGCGGGTATGGCAATGAACTGCGATGGCGAAACGGTAATTTTTTTCTTATTAATCTCCACCCATCCATTGCCTTCTGTACAATAAATGATGATATGCTGGTTAATACCTGCGGGCCGCTCCGCATAATGGAAATGTGCTTTGGGATAATAGCCAATATCGGTAATGTATATTTCTCGCGTCAGCGGATCAATACTTAAAAAATTCGTGATTATTTTCTTAGGCAAAACAATAAGTTTCTGACCCTGAAAACCCTCTCTTCTTCTGTATATAGTCGTCTTTTCTACCTTCATATAGCCGCCTCTCGCAAGGGTGGTAAAGTGAAAAAAATAGGTTGATATTTTTCGTGTTTAGTTGCCGGGAACGGTTACCCGCCAGATGATCGCGTCCGTTGAATAAATACCTGGCACTAAACAGCAATACCCCACAATAAACCGCGCGCTTCAGGCTGCACAACCGCCCCGATGCTCCGTTGGTTCCGGGTTTAACAAACAGCCTAATGCGGAAGCGCTTGAAAAACGAGGCAAGCGACCGCCTTTTTGCTCGTCCTGTATAGCATAGGCATTTGTCCGATGAATTTGCCGACACTTTTGTGTATGGACGTTCAACGCGCTGCATCTGTAAGCCGTCAGGCCAGAGAATCAAGGTACAAAGCGGCTGCGCCCACAATGCCGCTATTCTGCAGTTCAGACACTTCGATCCTAATCTTTTGTACTGATCCGGGAAATGCAAACGTATTGATCTCTTCCCACATGGTTGCTTTAAAAAATTCGAAACCATGACGGGCCGAGCCACCCAGAACAATCAATTGCGGATCATAAGTATACATAACCATTTTTATGGCATACCCAACGTGTTTGCCAAACTCCTGGTATAATTTCAGGGCGGCCGAATCACCCTTTTGCGCATCCTCAAACGCCTGCTGCCCGTTCACTCCTTTTGTAATGGTGAAGAAGGAGCCGCTTGCATGGTACTCCAAAAGATTATGCTCATATGGAATAAAACCAAATTCGCCGGCGCCGCAATTGGCTCCGGCATACAGGTGCCTGTTAATAATGGCCCCAGCCCCCAGGCCGGTGCCCATGGTTAAACCAATCATAGACGAACAGCCCTTGCCTTTGCCGTAGTAATATTCGCCAACAGCAAAACAATTGGCATCATTGTTTACATATACCGGTAAATCATAGCGTTCCTGTAAGGTTTTTTTTAGATGTACTTCCTTCCATGATGGTATGTTCAGTACGTTATAAACAATACCTTCGTCTACATCAACTATGCTGGGCACCCCTATACCGATAGCCATTACACCGCCATAAGTTAACAGTCTATCGATCACCTCGTAAATACTTATTAATACTTCCTCAACGGTACCCTCGCTGTTTATTTGCAATGCCTGTATAACCGATACCCTACCATTCTCTACTACCGCACCTCTTACGTTTGTAGCTCCTAAATCAATCCCTATAATTTTTATCTCTGCCATCTTATTTGCCTTTGTTTAGCCCATTTTACTTCGATTGCCCACCCAGGGCCCGTATGGCATAACCTGATCGGTTAAGCCTATTTACCCGATAACGGGATAAGTTTCGCGCTCAGATCGGGCGTTGCCATCGCTTTATCGAATGGAAACATAGGCCGCTGTATCCGTTTAAATTTCAGGTGCTCCAGATCCTGGTCGGCGCCGCCGGGCGTAAGTGCCAGCATCCAACCCGCTTGTGCTTTATACAGATCAGGATCCAGATAGCCCAATTTCACAACAACAATATCGGCTTTGTACATATCCAGCCCCAGCCGCTTAAAGTCAGCTTCGGTACGGTACGATTTTCGAATCTTTGTCACAATAACTTTTAGTGCGCCCACCTGCACCACCACTTCAATTTCGGCCTGCTCATCGCCTTTTACTACTGCTATAATCTTCCCCGACAGTAAAACAGGCCCTGCAAACCGATGATCAACCAACGCCCCCACGTAGCCTTCAACATGTGCCCCTACACCAGCGGCGAGTGCCTTTTCGGCAAATTCCGCACCGGGTATTGCAGCATAAATCAGCGAAGGGCCATCCTCCCGGGCAAACTCCGGCCTGGCAAGTAATGCTTTCAAAGTCCAGGTAACATCCCCGGCAGCACCTGCCGTGGGATTGTCCCCACAATCGCTGATAAAAAACGGCCTTTTGCTGCTCGAAAGTGCTGTAGATAAACATACAGCGAGACTGCCTGCCGGGGCCACAAAATGGTAACCCGACCGCGCATTCCAAAAAGTGCGGGCCAGCTTTTCGGCTGTTTGAATGGTAGCGTATTTATCATCGCCTACCGCCATAGCTGCGGCATGGTTGCGGGGTTCGTCGGCCCAGGCATAGCCAACCCACAGGGATGCATCAACAATACCGGGCTGATTTGCGGCTGGTGTAACTGCGGCATATACACTTTTGGCGGGCTCCTGCCGTGTGCTTGTTTTTTCGCCGGGTAACAAAACGGGGATACGCACATATGCCTTATAAGGGGGCTTGCCCTTTCCGGTTTCTATCCGGTTTAACAATTGAGTAATTGCGCGCTTTTTTGTTTCCAGCGCATCTTCATGGGGCGCTTTGCGGTAACAGGTAATCAGATCAGTATTTTGCGCCAGTCGATAGGATACGTTACCATGCAGATCCATTGATGTGGAGATGAGGGTGGTGTTGCCTACTGCTTTTCTAATCCGCTCCAAATAATCCCCTTCGGGGTCATCCAGCCCTTCCACGCTCATCGCGCCGTGAATATCCAGATAGACACCATCGTAAGGCAGGTGCTTTTTAAGCGAATCAATCGTTTTGTTTACCAGCGACTCATATGCCTGGCGGGTTACCACACCGCCGGGCAAAGCGCGGGCTATAACGGTGGGTATCCAAATTGCTCTATTGCGCAAAGCGGAGTCGGCACTTAAAAATGGATACGATGTAAAACCTGCAGGGCCGTATTTTGCATGAAAAGCTGCTTCATCCGTTCTGGCAGGCGAAAAAGTACTCGATTCAATTGCTATGCCCGCTATAGCAATCCGGGGCAGTTGCCAGGGCCTTTGGTGTACGTACTTGTACGATGAAATAACGAAGGTGGTAACTATAGATAAGAGCAGGATAGATAGGCTTGTTAATTTCATTTTAAACCAATATTAACCAAAACGACAGTGTTATGAAATTGAGTTTCAACAAAAAAACAAATGAAGGCAAAATAATCTGTTATATCTGTAAGCGCATCAGGCATCAACTGCTTGTGTAACTAAGTAATTACAAAGCAAACAAGTGCTGAGGCGATGTGGCAGGCTGCCAGTAGTAGCTTGGATAACGGCAAAGATGCCAGCATTTTCTTTGCCGCAGGCGGTTTATCCCAGGGGTATTACACCTAAAATCAATATCAGCCAAACCACATCAAAAAAAGCTGTGCACCATGCATAGTGATAGCTTCTTTCGATGTGTTTTGCCTTGATAATCGGAGCGAACGCACATGCCCTAATCTTCGGTAAAAACCACTATGCGCTGGCAGTAAACATGATATTATGTTAAATAGAAAAAGCTTACATATCATCTGGAAAGCTTTATTAAAGTTACTGGATTCCGCGTACCTCTCTCGCAGTCGATCTATATGTTTGAACAATAGTGGCGATGCTTCTGGAATGAGATTTATGCTTATAAACGCGCTATCGTTTCTCCGTTTTCTGGTTTTTGACCTGTTATAATTAACCCTATTCTTCACAATGGTCATAAATATCTTTAGCGTTCATACCGCACATATAAAATGACAGGAGAAAGATCTCCTTTGCTAATTCTGCACGTGAACCTGGAATTCATTTAAACTCGATAATTTTAGCTATTTGTTTGACAGTTAACGCTCTTTTTGCCGTCATCGGAGCCTCAATTACTTTATGCTTTTTAAAGGGGTAATGCTTGATCCTGATCAAGCCCAGGTCCTCATCATTAAACCTGTCCCTTGCAGCATTGAAAAGGGTTCTAAGGTCTCGAAGGTGGGTATGTAGACCGGAATCAGAAAGCCCCTTGCTAACATAATTAACATCTTTACCGAATTGATTTTTACGTTTGAACCTTCTTTCCTTTCGCAGATACCTTTCATAATCAGGCAACATCATCGAATTTATTCTTTCGATCTCCACCTTTTGACTTCCGAAATAATCACACAAGCTATTTATAACTGTTAATATTGGATAGGCGCTCCCCTTCCTGCCTTGTTCCTTTAGTTCGCTCACATATTGTCTTGCAAAAGCGATAATATCAATTACGGCGTTTTCATCGGGTTGAACCAAACGATTTGGCAGTTGCTTTACATCCAAATGTATCAGCATACGGTCCAATTCCAGCAATCTCATTCGGTATTTTGCGATTTCGGTGGAAATGACGGAAAGCAAAAACCTGTCTTTTATAGTAAGATCTTTTTTAAGTTGCTTTTCACCGGCGAAATGGTTTGTGTTAATGTAAGTAACCTTTCGATTGTGAGTCAGTCGAAACTTAATGTTGTAAGTACCGTCTTCTTTTTTGTGGTGTTTGAGAACCACTTCCTTGATTGTAGCCATACTGACGAAATCCGTTGTAAAACATTTTCGTCAAGTTGGGCAGTTTTTCGTGTTAAACACAACGCATCAGCTATCAACTGACGAATTTCATTTTTTATCGAAAAAATGCCCTGAGGGCATAAAAAAAGCCTTTTTACTGCTGTAAAAAGGCTTTTTAGAAGGGGTAAATGATGGGGCTCGAACCCACGACCCTCGGTACCACAAACCGATGCTCTAACCAACTGAGCTACATCTACCGTATTGGAGGCTGCAAAAATAGGAATTCAACTGTAATTTGCAAAGCTTTTTTAAAATTACAATCGCCTTACCTTAATTATTTAGAACAATTCTACTTAATAAGTAAATTTGTACATCATGGCAGAGCAACTGGTTGAATTGAACGTTAAGGGTATGCATTGCAATAACTGCGCAATGAGCATCCATAAGTTATTGGAAAAGAAAGGGCTGGATAATATCCTGGTCAGCTTTGCTTCCGAAGAAGTAAAGTTTTCCACTGCAGACCAGTCTCTAGTCCCGGGAATTATCACTGATATCGAAAATCTGGGTTTCCATGTTGTTGACGATATTGCGACCCATAAAACACCTTTTTACGATAAGGTAGAGAATAAATTCATCTTCTGCGCCGCGTTTACGGCCCCGCTCTTGTTGCATATGGTGCTGTCATGGCATTTGCTACACCACCCTATGGTGCAATTGTTGCTTTGCCTGCCTGTGTTTTTGGTGGGTTGCCTGCATTTTGGTAAAAGCGCCTACAGTTCTTTAAAAGGCGGCGTACCCAATATGGATGTACTGATTTTTATCGGCTCATCGTCCGCTTTTATATATAGCCTTGTGGGTACCATCCAAAACCTCGGCGAGCAGTACCTGTTTTACGAAACTTGTGCCACCATCATCACTCTGGTATTGTTAGGCAATGTATTGGAGAAACGCAGCGTAAATCAAACCACATCAGCGGTAAAAGATCTGATGAAATTTCAACAGGTGAGCGCCAACCGGGTAATTAAAGATGGCATTGAAGTAATAAGCGCCAAAGATGTATTAAGCGGCGATGTCCTGCTAGTGAACGAAGGCGGGCAGGTACCGGTAGATGGCGAAGTACTATCGGGCGATGCATCTGTAAACGAAGCCATGATTACCGGCGAAAGCATCCCCGTGCAGAAAAAGAAATATGATACCGTTATTGGCGGTACCATTGTACAGGAAGGCAACATCAAAATAATGGCCACCAAAGTTGGCAGCAACAGCACTCTAGCCCAAATCATCGATTTGATGAAGAAGGCGCAGGCAGCCAAGCCTCCCGTACAAAAACTGGGCGATAAGGTAGCATCGATATTTGTGCCGGTGGTGATACTGATAGCCTTGTTAACCTTCGTGATCACTTACTTTGCTACCGATGCCGGCCTGCAGCGCAGCATGATGCATGCCATAGCTGTATTGGTTATTTCCTGCCCCTGCGCCATGGGCCTGGCCACCCCTACTGCAGTAATGGTTGGATTGGGCAGGGCAGCAAAGAACGGCATTTTGATAAAAGGCGGCGACACCATCGAAGCTGTGGCTAACACTAAGTATGTAATATTCGATAAAACGGGAACGCTTACCACGGGTAAGTTCTGCATAAAAGATATTAAAGCAGAGCCCGGGCAGGATATAGAAAGCATCCGCGGGGCAATTACGGCTATTGAGGAGCGTTCTAACCACCCTATAGCAAAATCATTGGTAAAAGGCCTTATTGGCTTATCCAAACAAAAAGTAATACTAAAATCTGCCGTCGAAGAAAAAGGCCTGGGCATGCGTGCCGAAGACGTGGAAGGCAACAATTATTTTTTGGGCACGGCAAAGTTAAGCACCGATAACGACTACAATATTTCGCTGTATAAAAACCAGGTACTGGTAGCGCAGATAGCCATTGAAGACACCATAAAACCGGATGCCGCCGATTTGATAGCCGCGCTGATAAAGACGGGTATAAAACCGGTGCTGCTAAGCGGCGATAAAGCCAGCCGTTGCACATCCGTAGCGAAAACTTTGGGTATTACAGATGTCCACGCCGAGAAATTGCCCGAAGAAAAACTGAGCGTGGTAAATATTTACCGCAAAAAGGGCAAAACCATTATGATTGGCGACGGCATAAACGATGCCCCTGCCCTCACCCAAGCCGATGTGGGCGTATCTATGAACGATGCCAGCCACATTGCCATCCAATCTGCGAAGGTTATTTTATTAAACACAGACCTGAAATCAGTCGTGACCTTTTTGCAGATAAGCCGCCACACGTTGCTTACCATTAAACAGAATTTGTTCTGGGCATTTGCTTATAATATAATAGCCATACCCGTTGCGGCCTTAGGTTTCCTTAACCCGATGGTGGGTGCGTTGGCTATGGCCTTCAGCGATGTAATCGTTATCGGGAACTCGCTGAGGTTGAAGGTGAAGAAAGTTGATTAGCCCTTCCCCCCCTGAAGGATGAGTTTTTACCATGCTTTTCGGAGGGTAATTAGAAATTCGCTACTTTTGCTCCCCCGTTTAAGGGTTGGGTTTATGATAGAAATTTACACAGACGGTTCATCCAGCGGCAACCCGGGACCGGGCGGTTACGGAGTAATATTGCGCTCGGGACAGCATTATAAAGAATTATCGGGCGGGTTCCGCAAAACTACCAATAACCGTATGGAACTTTTGGCAGTTATTACCGGACTGGAAGCAATCAAAGCACCTAACCAGCAGGTCACCATCTATTCCGACAGTAAATACGTTATCGATTCTATAGAGAAACGCTGGTTGCAAGGCTGGGTTGCCAAAGGTTTTGCTGGCAAAAAGAACAAAGACTTATGGCTGAGGTACCTCGCCATCAGCAAAATGCACCAAATAAAGTTTGTATGGGTACGCGGCCATAATGGCCATCCCGAAAACGAACGCTGCGACGTGCTTGCCGTAGCCGCCGGTAAACAAAAAGATTTATTGATAGATTCCGTTTTTGAAGCGGAAGCGGGGAAATAAGTCCATAGTCGATGGACAATAGTCCATCGACAAAGTTCGTTTAATCTATTCGTTTTACCATGGACTATCGACTATGGTCCATAGACTAAAAAACTACTTCCCTCCCAACTCTATCACATCCAGGCCGTGTATCTTGTCATCCGAGATGCTAAACCTCACTAGCGTGCGCACTTTTTGCCAGCCTTGCTTACCTGCCGCGCCGGGGTTTAAGTGCAGGCAGCTTATCTTTTTATCGTAAACGGCTTTAAGAATGTGCGAGTGCCCGCTGATGAACAGCATGGGTGGGTTCAGGTAGATATCCTTGCGCACTGCGGGGCTGTACTTATCCGGGTAACCGCCGATGTGCGTTATCCATACATCAACGGCCTCGCATTTAAAGCGGAGGTGCTCTGGATATACCTGGCGGATATCCGTCGCATCTATATTGCCGTAAACGCCTTTCAAGGGTTTGAAGGCAGCCAGCTTATCGGCTAGTTCCAGCGTGCCGAAATCACCTGCATGCCATATCTCGTCGCAAGCATCAAAATGCTTGAATACGGCATCATCCAAAAAACCGTGCGTATCTGATATAAGGCCTATACGGGTCATACGCTAAACATTGCCCCAGCCGTGTGCCAGTACATCGGCTATGTGAATAGTTTTAATAGGCAGTTCGTTCTTATCTATATAGCCTTGTAGTTGTAGCAAGCAAGAAGCATCCGTAGAGATGATGTAATCGGCACCTGCTTCTATGGCGTTATCGACCTTTTGCTGCGCCATGGCTGCGGATATCGCATCGAACTTCACGGCAAAGGTACCGCCGAAACCGCAGCAGGTTTCGCTATCTTTCAGGTCTACCAATTCCAGGCCCAGCACTTTTGACAGCAGTTGACGGGGTTCAGCCTTTATTTTGCATTCCCGTAAACCAGCGCAGCTATCGTGATATACGGCACGGCCTTCCAGTTCAGCACCGAAGTAATCTACCTGCAATATATTCACCAAAAAATCGCTCAGCTCGTATATATTGCTTTGGATATTGCGGCATTTATTGTGCGATGTGGTATTGGTAAAAAGATCGTTATAATAGTTACGCACCATGCCAGTACAGGATGCCGAGGGAGATACGATAACGCTGTCTTCGCGGAAATCATTCAGAAATTTACTGCCGATTACCTTGGCGTCGTCCCAAAAACCAGCGTTGAATGCAGGTTGCCCGCAGCAGGTCTGTTCGGGGTTATAGTTAACCTTGCAACCCGCTTTTTCCAGCACCTTTACGGTGTTGAAAGCCGTCTCGGGGTATAATTGATCGATAAAACAAGGAATAAACAGCTCAACATTCATCAGCACATAGTTAGAGTGCGCTAAATTCCGAATTTTCCCTGAACTTTCTTCTCCGTGCCGAGCAAAGAAAATAAAAACAACAGACCGACAACGAAAAAGCCGCATAGCGCCAACGTAGAATTGCGCATACTACCGGTAAGTTCCTGGATGTAACCGAAGCTAAACAACCCGGCTACGATGGCCAGTTTCTCGGTAACATCATAAAAACTAAAAAAGGAGGCAGTATCCGGGATATCCTGCGGAAGGTACTTAGAATATGTAGAACGCGACAGCGATTGTATGCCGCCCATTACTAAACCAACAACTACGGCAATAATGTAAAACTCGGCTTTGGTTTTAGTAAAATAAGCGGCGATGCACACTCCTATCCATATAAATACCACGAAAATCAATACGCGCACATTACCATATTTATCCGAAAGGCGCGACATAACCGTAGCACCAGCAATGGCGATTACTTGAATAATCAGGATAATGGTAATTAATTCAGGCGTTTCCATATGCAGCTCCTGCGCGGCGAATGCCGTGGCCACCAGCATAATGGTTTGCACGCCCATGGAGTAAAAAAAGAATGCCGGCAGGTAACCTTTCAACATCGGCATACCTTTTATCTTTTGCCATACCTTGCCCAATTCAATAAAGCCGCCTTTGATAATGTTTTGATGGCTACCTTGCTCATTGGGGCTACCTTTAGGTAACACTTTAAATGGTATCATAGCGAAGCCTATCCACCAAACGCCCACCATTAAGAAGGAAAGCTGCGCCGCGCTGCCCTTAGTCATGCCAAATGTATCCGGCATCAGCACGAATACGAAACAAATCAGCTGCAACAATACGCTGCCTACGTAGCCGTAAATGAAACCCTTGGCACTCACCTTGTCCTGCATATCCAAAGTTGCAATCTCTGGCAGGTAAGAGTTATAGAACACGAAACCGCCGCTGTAGCCTATAGCGGCAACCGCGAAGCAAATGATACCCCATTCCAAATGAGTCTTATCGAAAAAATAAAGGCCGCAGCAGGCGAGCGAGCCCATCAGCGTAAAAAACTGCATGAACACTTTTTTGCTCCCTTTGTAATCGGCAATGGAAGTGAGGATGGGTAGCAATAGCACCATAATAAGATACGCGAAGGAAAGGGAATAAACCTGCAAAGCGGTGTTGATAAAAGTATGGCCGAAGAAGGTTACTCGGTTGCCATTAGCTGCATTATCCGTAATGGCCACATAGTACGAGGGGAATATGGTGGTGGTGATAACCAGGTTATAGGCAGAGTTTGCCCAATCGAACATGGCCCAGGCACGGATAGTTTTCTTGTTGTTTTTTTCTTGCATCGCGTTTTAAAAGTATGCAAAATAATTAAAGTAAAGTATCAAGCTAAAGCGAATTCTACGGCAACGGCGGAATGTATAGCCGCGGTATCAAACAGCATCATATCCGTGTCGGCGGGCTGGATCAGCAGCGGGATTTCGGTGCAGCCTAAAATTACGCATTCGGCACCTTGCTGCTTTAGTTTATCGATAATCCGCAGGTACGCAGCCTTAGTGTCAGGCTTAAAGATGCCTTTGCCCATCTCACGCAGTAGCGTTTCGTGGATAAAATCGCGGTCGGCTTTATCGGGTGTAAGCACGGCGATGCCTGCGGTTTGTAGTTTATCCGAAAAAAAATGATGTTCCATAGTGAAACGCGTACCCAACAAAGCAATCGTTTTGATGCCCTGTTTTTTGATGGCCGCAGCAGCAGCTTCCGCAATGTGGATGATTGGCAGCCCTATCTGTTGCTGTGCCTCTGCCGCTACCAGATGGGTGGTATTGCCGCAAAATACGATAGCTTCCGCGCCGCTGTTTTTAAGTCCGGTGCCTGCACCTACAATCATTTTCAATATCGCCTCCCAGTTGTTGGTATCGAGGTTCTTGACGATATCGGCGTAGTTGAAAGAATGCAATAGCAACCGCGCAGCATTCACCCCGCCGAACTTATCATTTATACCCTGGTTGATGAAGCGGTAATAATCTATCGTAGAAACCCAACTGGTATCGCCAATAAGGCCTAAAGTTTTCATGGATGAAAACTTTAAATAAAGATACACCAGCCGTCGGCATATGGCGAAATTTTTGTTTATTCGTGTACCCTGGCGATTGAAACGATGAACTTATTGTGCCGATCGTGCTTTTAAACTATTGATTTGACTGAATGCGTAAAGTTTACCTAGCCTTGCTTTTTCTTTTTTTGATTGTCTCGTGTAAAAAAGATGCGCGAGTGAATATGCCACTCACTAAGGATGGAATCCCCGTAACCGTAAAACTCGAGCAGAATAAACCGGGAAACTCCATTTCGCCCCAATTTGAAGGATTGAGTTATGAAACACAACTATTAATTAACAGCCCCAACTATTTAAACGTTAATAACACCTCTCTTATTCAAATGCTGAAAAGCCTTGGCCCCGGCATATTACGGATTGGCGGTAACACCAGCGATGAAATAGCCTGGCAGGGTACTGAACGCACCCCCCTCACCCCAGCTAACACTTTAACTACTTCAGATGTAGATAAACTTGCAGCATTTGCAGATGTTACTGGCTGGAAGGTTCTTTTTGGGCTTAACCTGGGCAATAACGATGTAGGGGCTGCTGTTGACGAGGCCGCGTATGTTGCCGGTAGGCTTAAAAACAACCTTTACCTATTGCAATTTGGTAATGAGCCGGATGTATTTCATTTATACAACCATCGAAGCCCTGTTTATAACTATGATGGATTTAAAGCTGATTGGGAGGCATACTATAATGCTGTAATAATGAGGCTGCCTGGCGCGCCGTTGGCGGGGCCTGACGTGGCATATAACGGCGATTGGATACGCTGGTTCGCACAGGATGAGAGCAGCCATGTAAAACTATTTTCTGGTCATCATTACAATTGTGGGCCGGCATCAAAGGCTGACATCAACTACAAAACTATCTTAGCTCCAAATTACATTTTTCCAAACTTTTTACAAACCCTTAGCGCCTCCGCGGCTAAATATAATATTCCCTTCCGCATAAGCGAATGCAACAGCGTTTACGGTGGAGGAAAGCCTGGAGTCAGCAACGTTTTCGCCGCAAGTTTGTGGGCTCTTGATATGATGTGGCAGGTAGCCGAAAGTAACGCGGAGGGCGTAAACTTTCATGGCGGCAATGGTCTGTTTTATTCTCCGATATCAACAGAAAATGGCAAAGTAGGACCTGTTTACTACGCCATGCTTGCCTTTAAATATGGCAGCAAAAATGGTGTGATTATACCGACTACGCTAATTACAACACAGGAAGTAAACTGTAAAACCTACGCATCAGCAAATACTGATAATAGCTATTCGGTAACGCTGATAAACAAGGGCGAAAAAGATATTTTATTTACATTAGCGTTAAGTAGAAATGCAAGCACTGCAAAAGAGGAAAGGCTTTCAGCACCAGCTATCACATCTGCGGATGGCATTTCTTTTAGCAATAGCACGGTTAGTGCCAATGGCACATTTACACCATCATCTACCGAAAACATCAGCATTAGCAACAAAAGCTTTACGGTAACTGTGAAAGGCAGTAGCGCGGCTGTAGTTACAATAAGATAGCAATAACCAGTTTTTTTTAAAAAAAACCAACTGCTTTACAATTGGTTATGTTTACACATTACTACCAAATATATGAAAGCGATCAGCCTAACTTTATTTCTGCTTTGCTGTGTAACCATTTGCAAAGCACAGTCTGCGCCGGCTACCGATAAAAACGCCTACTGCAGCATAGATAATGCCGCAGCCCTTAAACTTATCGGTAAGCATGCCAAAATAAGCGCCGAGGGCGGCGTTTACTCTACCCTTAATGATAGCGAAAGCCTTAAATGGCCATCCCCCGAAATCAAAGCACTAAGCGGCCGCAGCGGATGGAAAAAATACAAACCAGCCAAAGGCGATGTAGGTACGATAGTGCATGTGTTCATCGATAACGTCAGCACCTCTAAATACATTTACCTTTTGCAAATTAAAGGCATCTACGTACCGGTAGCATGTGGGTATATCGCATTAACGGAGTAGTTGGTATCCCTGACAAATCGTATCTTAGCGTACCATGAAATAGGAATAAAACAGTTTGACACCGCCAGGCAACATGGTGCTTCCCGGCGAAGAAGAGCGGTTGATAAGAGATGTCTATCGCCCCGACATGGAGAAATTCCGCTTGTTTACGCAGATGCTGCGCACGAACCTGGCACCCAAAAAGCTGTAATCCACTATGCCGAAGATAACGTTGACGAAAGAGATAGAAATCTATCCTACCTAACTTAAAACAATCCCAAAAACTTCTTCCGTTTCTTTTTTGGTTTTTCCTGTGGAATGTTTGTTGAGTCGGTCTTTCGTTTAGCCACTGCTATTGCGGCCCGCGCCTTCAGCACTGAATCCCGTAAATGCGCCGCTCTTATTTTTTTCAGGCTATCGAAATTGTAGGAGTTGACGAACAGTAAAGATTTATATGGTTTTACAGTAGCGTTAGCGGCAACGGGGTCATAAGATTTTTCAGGTGTGCTTTTACTGAGTACCGACCACGCGAATAGGCCCATAAACAACACCGTCATAAACACAAGGCCATTGAAAACCGACTTTTGCAAATGCACTACTCCCCCATCAATTTTCAAAATGCCTACCATATCGGGGTCGCTGCGCTCTTGCAACTGCGTTTGCAGCTTTTCGTTTTCGTTCAACAGCGTTGCCGGGCCTATCACATTAAGCGCACCGCCGGTTGCAAGACTACCGCTGATGATAGCGCTATGTAATTCGTTGCCATCTACGTAGCGGCTCTCCGGAGATTTTTGCAGGCATTTGTCAATTATATTCAGCAGCCAGCCAGGCACTTGCATTTCCTGTGCTTTCCTATCGGCATTCCAGGCATCAGGCAAGTTAGCTTTACGCAGTTTCATGGCATCGGGTACCGGTGCTTCGGAGTGGCTCACCATGACGTTATTACGCCCGGTTTCACCATTGCCCAGCAGCGGGAACGGTACCTGCCCGGTAAGGAGTTCGTAAAGGATAATGCCATAGCTGTAAACATCGGTCTGCATCAGCATCTTGCCCTCATGCTGTTCGGGTGCCATAAACTCTATGGCTCCGGCGTTGCGTATGCTACTGCGGCGTTGCTCCTCGCTCATAATGGCCAGGCCAAAATCAAGCAACACATAGTTGCCGGTATGTATATTGTATTTTACGTTGTTGCTTTTAATGTCGCCATGCTTTACGCCCACGGTGTGGCAATGGGCCAGCGCGCAGGCCAGCTGATCAGCCACTTTCAACAATTCCTTCAGCATGAAAATCTTCTCGTGCGGTGGCTGGAGCAGTTCGCTCAGGTCGGGGCCATCGATGTATTCCATTTCGATGAAAGGGAAAGAGCCGCTCTCGGCAATACCAAAGCTGAGTATCTTTACCACATTGGGGTTGGGTATCTCGTTTACCTTCTGCAGTTTGGCTACTTCATTCTGAAAATTACGGTAGTTTTTATCGTCGCCGTTTTCGGCGTAAACCGGCGTGGGTATCAGCTTTACGGCAGAGTATATTAGACCAGTTCGCCGCCCCTTGTACACAGAACCCTGCCCGCCGCTTCGCAACGCACCCAGGTTCTCCAACCCCTCTGCTATGGTAAAAACTTTGCTCATTTATTTGTTTAATGGCTGATAGCTGAATTCCAATACCGCCGATTCGCCTAAAATTACCTGATCGCCCTCCTCCAAGGGATGGCCTATGGTGGTAGAATGCAACTTGATTACGTTCTCACTCTTTTCCGAACGTATCTTCACTTTATTACGCGGCGGTACGCCGCCCTCATCGGCATACAGCACAAAGCGCTGGCTCTCCACGTTCCAGCCTATATGGGCATGCTGGCGGCTTACGTATTTATTGGCTGCGTCGCTGCTTTCTGAAGGGAAGGCAATATGATTCGTACGGAAGAAACCATCGTCGCCCTGGGCTTTTTTATCACGGCCAATGTTCAGCTTTTCGCTGCCCGAGGCAAGGGTATATTCCTTTTCCTCTGTTTCGCCGTTCAGCACCCGTAGGTACGCGGTAGCCGTTTGTTTAATGAAATGTTTATTGGTTTTGATAAAAAAAGCCGCATCAAGATTTGGAAGCAGGGCAGCTTCGTCGGGCACTGCCGCATCAAAGACCACATCGAGCGTCCATCGTTCAGGCAGGCCCAAGTCAAAATCATCGGCTATCCTTTGCACCTCATCCTTAAACAATTCGGGTTGTTCGGCATACACCGCAGCCTCGTACATGTGCCTGTCGGTGGTGCTGCAGTTGAGGAATAAGCTTAGCCCTTTGATGTGGCTACCCTCTCCCCCCTCAGCTTTTTGAAGTTCTTGTTTGATGAATTGCAGCAAAGCATGGCGCACACCCTTCACATCATCAGGGCGGCCTTTTGCATCGCTATTGAACAAATTAAATATCATGTTATTACCCGTATAATTTTATGTGCGATGAACCTTGCCGGTTTTTCATTCAACCCCGGCATTATTCGTTTGTTTGCGCAACGATGTTTTTAATATAGCCCTTTCTCAACAAAAAAGGTATTACGTGTTTCCCGGCCAGTTTCACCGCGTCTGAAGAGCCTTTGGTAGATTCTATCCTTACGCATACTACGATATTGCCTGTGCCTTTTTGCTTGGGCGCGAAGAATACGTACCAGCCATCGTTTATTTGCTGCTTTTTCCAAATACGCTCGGGAGTACCGGTTTTACCCGCCACGGTCAAGCCCAGCGTATAAGCCTTAGGCGCGCTCTGCTCGATCATATATTGGCGAAGCAGTTGTGCGTACCTGGTATCGTTTACCAGCTTGATGCCTGGCTTTACAACATTAACGGAATCACTAAACTTAAGCACGTAACGGTTATTAGGCATGATCCCGCCATTAGCAATACCCGCAGCCAGCCTCGCCACGGCAGCGGGCGTGGCAATCAATTCGCCCTGGCCCCAGGCCATACCCGATATGCCTTTGGCGCGAGTGCGGCGGATGTTGTTAGGATCGTACCGGGGTTTGGTATTGAACTCGGTTTTGCGCCAAAATGCGCGCCATTTATCTTCCTGTACCGGGTTCAACTGCTGGCGACCGTAATAGTAGCCCCCAACGCCATGCAAAAACATCCCGGTTTTAAGGTATAGCGTAGCCATTTCTTCTTCCAGGTGCTCCTGGTTGGCCAGTTTGATGAAGTACACGTTGTTTGATTTTACTACGGCGCGTTCCAGGCTTATCAGGCCGGTTTCATCTGGTTCGATGCCCTTGGTACGTATGCGCTCGAAATCGCTTACCTGAAACTTTTTGTCTGCAGCAGCCAGCCCCAATTTATTGAAGGATGCCAGCGAGGTAATGAGCTTTGCGGTAGAACCCGGCTGCGAGGCGTAGGTGAAGCCAAGGTCGGTAGTGGTCATCCAGTTGCTCAGTTGGTTTTGATCAGCAAGGCTCATGGTCAGCCTTTCCCAATCGTGCACAGGCGGCAGCGGATAAACCGATGAGGCCAGCACATCGCCGGTATTTGATTCCATTACCACTACCGATACGCGGTTATCCAACAGCGACGTGTCAGTTTCCATCGACCGTTGTATGCCGGTTTGCAGGCCTGCATCCAACGTTAGCTGCACATCGCGGTTTCGGTTCTTGAATGAATCTACAGCCATGCTGTTTATGCCTGCTAATAGCAAATGAGATAAAGCGCTGTAATCCTTCTTCACCACCGTCATCTCCTTCACGCCGCGGGGCAAAAAACGGTCCTCGCGGTAGCGGTTTGCGGTAACGTTATAATTGGTTGTGGGCAGTTTAAAGCCGCGCAGTTCGGCAGCATGCTCGTACTCCGCAAAGTAACCGTTGCTGCCACCTGTAAATACGCCGGAGTTTTCGTCGCCTGTCCAAAAGAACATTTGGCCTTCAAAGGGATAATATCTATCCAAACGCTTATGCATCGCCGAATCGATATTGTAGCCACCAACGCCTGCATCCGCCAGTTTGGCCATTTGTCTCTTCACCATCTCGGGCTTGCTGGTGGCCAGCAGAATGCCGTCACGGTCATATATCGACCCCGCCTGCAGCCTATTCATCAGTATGGCGATGCGTGGGTTATAGCTGAACATGCGCGCGCCGCTTTTATCGGCCACCAGTGCGGGCTGCACCACCCATTTTTTATTATTGAACAGGTAGCGCGATACGCTTACGGTAAGTAAGGTAACACCCATTAAGGCGGCAATCAAGGCCGGCACCAGGTTTTTATCCTGCTGATTGGAGATATATTTCATTTGCACAGGCGTGCCCCTTACCTGCGATGCTGATAGCAAAAAGCCAGATGCGAGCAAGTTGGCCACCAACGAGGAGCCGCCATAGCTTTGGAATGGCAGCGACACTCCAGATAAAGGCAAGGCGCCTATCGAGCCCCCCGCTATGAGCAAGAACTGTACGAATGTGGATATACCTACCCCCGCACACAAATAAAACAAGAAAGGCGTGCCCGTTCGCCGCCCGATGATAATGGAGCGGTGCAGGAACAGCAGGAACAGCACGAATATGCAGGTGATACCCGTCCACCCGAATTCCTCGCCCATCGAAGGCAATATCATATCCGTATGCGCTTCGGGAATGGTTTTGGCAAAGCCCTCGCCTACCCCCTGCCCGGATACGCCGCCACTGCTCATCGCCCATAGTCCGTTCGCCACCTGGTCGCCACCGTACACTTCGTTGTTCCAGGGGTCCTGCCAAATGGCTTTCCTATCAACCAAACGCTGCACCGGGCCAGGGAACAGCTTGCCTAAATAAGGTATCTGGTCGATAGTGAGGAATGCGGCCATGATTACGAGCACCATAATAGCCGATTCGCTGAGTTTACGGCGTTGGAAAAGCATCAGCAGAGCAACCACTACAGCAGTGGCCAAAGCCGATAACCAAACGTTCTTCAATATCCACGAACTTAGCACGTAGATAACTACGGCAATGGCCATGAACATAAAATCGCCCCGCGAAAAGGAAAACAAGGCAATAAAAGTGAAGCACACCACCATAGCCGGACCCAAATCGCCCAATAGTAAAAAAAGCAGCAGCGTAAACAAGATGGCTATCAACGCAAAAGCAAAGAACGACCAGCGTTTGGTCCAACTGGTGTATTCGCTGATAAGTTTCTCGTTCGCCGCAAAAAAACCCGCAAGGAAAAGGATGATGAGGTATTTGACGATTTCACTGGGCTGGAAACCGAATAGATTCACCTTTACTCCGCTTCCCTCAGGGCCAGTTCCGAATTTGATGGTCAAGACCAGCAAGCCGGCAGCAATAGCCACCCAGGGCCAGCCGTTTGCGGCACGGGCATTGTTCTTAAAGAGGGCAAGCCTATAAAACCAGGAATCGGCGGTAAAGCGGCGCATTTTGATGAACAGCATTACCAGCAGGGCTACGATGCCTATGCCCAGGTAAACCAGCGAATCGCGGGCCAGGAAGCGGTCGCGCAGCGGGTCTTGCAAACTTAAAAGGGTTACGAAGGATAAGCCTGTTAGTATCATCACCACCGGCAGGATTATCTGGTCGGCTAAAGGAAAACGCCAGGACAAGAACAGATGCACCAACAGGAAAGCGCCCAGGAAACTGCCGGCGATAATCCAAAACCAGCTATTGAACTCGGTCGGGGTGCGTACGATGAACGATTTCTCTTTTTTAAGGATATTGAAATCACGTGTGGAAAGCAACCTTACCGTATGCGGTGCCTGACTGAAATTGAACTCGGCATCCTCATCCAAATCCTCCGTACCCTGCGATGTACCGAACTGGTAGCCCGGCTGCAAGGGTAACACTCTGAAAGCTTTATTATCGGGCAGGTTTTTGAAATGGTATTGGCCGGCTGCATCCGTGCGGGCATATGCCGTAAGCTCCTGCAGTTTTGGCCTGTCTGCGCTATCGGCGTAAAAGGTCTTTTTATAGCCATCGCCGCTTTTTGTTCTGGATTTTACTTCGTCAGTTTCTTCATCGCTATACAGGCTATCCTGCGGCAATATCATATCAAGCCTAACCAATACGCCAGATACACCTTCGCCTTTTGCGGCAATTACCCCGCTGATGCCATGATGGCCAGCCGCGACATCTGTCTCGGCAGGCAGCTTCATTGGGGTAGTACGTTCGCTGAGGAATAACGATGAATCAGCACCGGTATAGCCTAGTAACGAGCGTGATGCCGCGACCCTGCTCTTAAACGATTCGCCACCGTTTTGGAAGGCATCATCGGCAACAATATAGTATTTCTTTTTATTCAGTTCGCCTATGTTATCTATTTTTACGCCGGTGCCTATATTGTTGCCAACGGTAGCGGTAATCAGATCGATATCGCGCTTATCATCGAAATAGTAGCCTTTGGTGAGCAGTTGATGGATCTTGCCCGCAGGGTCTTTATCATTAAGGTTTACCATGGTGCCATCGGCAAGGCGTTTTTCTACATCGGCAAAGCGGGTTTGCAAAACCGTATAGAGCCTGTAAAACAATACCGAAAACAAAATCGCCACCAGCAGCAAAAACACACGCTCTTTCGCCCTTCCGGGGGCGGTTGCTTGCTGCTTATCTCTTTCCATTTGGTGTTGTTGTGAATTTACTTGTCGAATCGGCAAAAAGCACGGTTACCGGGAAACCCTCATTGATGGGTTTGGCCGCAGGCAGCATAAAGCTGCGCAGGATGGGCTGCGCACAGTTAAGGAATTGTACGTTCTTAAGGCGGAGGTCTGTATTATAAGTACTGATTCCAACCACAAAGCCCTGTAGTTTAATATTTTCGAAACCGACAGATTTTGCACCTTTGAACGTCGAAAAAGCTGGTCCTTTATAAGCAGTATCGCATTTTAGCGTAATGGTACCCTTTACCTTTATATACAGCCTTGGCTTGCTGATATCCAGCGTATCGCTGATAATTATAGGCTGTTTAAACAAGGTATCTATAAGCGTAACCGTATCTCCTTTTGCCATATTTATAGCATTCTGCAATTGTATTTCATGCGGGTTACGAGGTGCTTTCTGGCGCACTGTATCTGTCCCAAGAGTTAGCGGTTTGGTTGTCCTATGGGCTTCCTTTTGCCATTGCATATAGCAATAGGCCGCAGCGCCTAAAGATACCAGCAAAAGTATAGTGAGTATAGCTACGGCAAAACTGCCTTTTTTTGCGGGCATCGCTTTTTGTTTATCGGGATTTATGGCGGCTTTTGCCGACGCGTATTCCTTGTTGGCTTGGGCGGCGGGTTCATCGTTTTTTTTTAGCTCAACTGTTGGCGCGATGGCCGTGTGCTGATGCGATGCTTTATCGTTTTGAACCAGAGCTACAGTAACATTATCGTGCCCGCCATTTTTGTTGGCGGAGCGGATGAGACCGGCTGCCTTATCGTGCAGAGAAACAGATTGTGTAATGATGGCCGTTATTTCGCGCTTATCCACCATATCGGTAAGGCCGTCGCTGCAGAGCAGCAGCATATCCCCCGGCAAAAATGGCGATTGCCCTGTTTCGATGAAACTATCGTCGGCATCTATGTTGGTGCCGAAACCCAGGGCTTTGTTTATCTCGTTGCGTTTGGGGTGATCCATGGCTTCGCGCTCCGTAAGCCTGCCCGAATCTTCGAGGAAGCCTACAAACGAGTGGTCCTTAGATATTTTTATCAGCGAGGCATCGCGCAGCAAGTACAGGCGGGTATCACCAACGTGGGCGTAGTAGAACTGGTTGTTAGCAATATCTACCAATGCGATGGTTGCCACACAAGCCATGCTATCCAGCTCTTTTTCTTCGAGCTTCTTGGCAGCGATGGCGTTATTGGCACGTTTAACAGCCTCAATCATAGCAGGAATAGGCTCACCCTTCTTGCTCTCCAGGTAATCCGATATCTGTTCACGGGCAATGGCTGCTGCCACTTCGCCGCCGTTGTAACCGCCCACGCCATCTATAACGCCGGCCAGAATGAGGCCGCTGCCCAGCCGTTCGGCAATAAAGGTATCTTCGTTATTGCTGCGTACCTTGCCGGTATCCGTCAGTCCAAAAAAGTTTTCAGCCATTGTGTTTACCGGAGTTTTTAATGTCAATAAAATGGGTGGCCAGCAGGCATATTACCAGTACCAATAACCCGATGGATAATATCTGCGACATACCTCTACGATTTAAACAGGTTTAAGCCAATAATGCCATTGAGCAATATGCGCGAGTTTACGGGCAGCTCTACCCATTTGGGTGCGTTTATATCACTGGTGGGTACAGCCATTTCATTCAGGGTGGTCATCTCGCCGAAAGAGGCCAGGTAAAACTTGCCATCCGCTTTGTTGAAACGCACCTGCAAATGCGGTGTATTTACCCATTCGCTGGGTACCCTGAATATATTCTGCTCATCGCGTTCCTCGTCGCTGCCCGATACGATGATATCGTCGTCCTTCATCAGGTACTCAACCTTTTTACCGGCGTACTGTTTATCGGGGATGATCGTCTCGAACCTTGCAAGGCTCTTTCTATCAGCTTTAATGGCTTCTTTCTCGCTGTACTCCAAATCCTCCTGGTAAGGTATCTCGAAATAGCCTTCGCTGTAGTAGATGAAGCCTTTCAGGATATCCTGGTTAACGTCGAAAGTTTGGGCTATACCTGTTTGGCGGGGAATGAAGGTTACGCGAAGATTCTCCTCTTTTTTGGCTGGCTGACTATTATCGGGCAGTAGTTTGCCCATGAAGCCTTTATCTCCACGTTGGTAATCAGGATGCGATACCAGCCTGAACACCCACTTAGAGCCAGATGGCTCCACCTTTTTGCCGGCTATACGGTATTCTTTCAGTATTTCGTAAAACTTCTTGACCGTTTCCTGTACGATTAGCCCAAAAAGACCCTGCTTGTTTTCTACGAACTCTTTGTAATCCTCAGCATTAAAGCTGATGATGAATTCATGGTAAAACACTACACGCTCTCCGAAGGAAAGTTCCTTTATCGATTCCCTGAATTTATCTACGATGTAAGCGTAAACATCATTGGGTGTAAGCGGCGGTATCTTGCCTGAAACGCCGCTGCTCTCTTTGGTCAGGAACCAATCCTGTATGCCTATGCGTTGCCAAAAATTCGGTTTTGATTCCATTTGTGATATAAGTTCCGATGATGATTACTGAACATAAAACGTATACAGATGTTTTTTATGTACAGGTGTAATTAAATGTTTTGTTAGCTACGGTTGGGGCGTATCTACCTGTACTTTATCCCGTTCCGCGTTTGTGGTACTGTCTATAACAGCTTGCCTGATACTGTCTGTTACATGTTTGATAGAGTCTCTGATACGCTTTCTTTCGTAAGCATCATTCGCGGGCAAATCGGTTTGTTGCTCAACCGGCGTTTGAGCAGGGGTGTCTGTAGGCGTTTTCAGCGAATCCTGGGTGATGGTCTTGGGTAGCCGCGCGTCTTTCTTATAAAATGCCGCGTAAACCGAAAAACCGATGAATAACACCAACAGGGCCACCAACGCATTGAAACCCAATTTAGATACCGTTATTTTCGATTCGTTATCAGGCATTTGCGATGCTTCATACTCAATTGTTTCGGCAGACAGGGCAGTTTGCAGCTCCAGTATCTGTTGCTGCAACCTTTTGTTCTCGGTCTTCAGTACATCGATATTAGCTTTAGAAACACCCGCAATCCCCGTACCCACCGTTCCGGCCGTCGCCGAAAGGCTGCCGGTAACTATAGCGTCGTGCAGTTCCGGCCCATCGGCAAATCGGTCTTCGGGTTTCTTTTGCAAGCATTTATTAATCAGGTTGATGAGCCAGGCGGGTACCTGCATTTCCTGCCGCATTTTTGCCTCGGGCCAGTCCTCGGGCAGGTTGAGTTTACGGGCGCGGATTGCATCAGGCACCTCTGCTTCCATATGGCCAAGCATAACGGCATTGCGGCCGCTATCTCCCTCGCCAGTAAGCGGGAAAGGCACTTCGCCGGTAAGCAATTCGTAGACGATAACGCCGTAGCTGTATATATCGGTCTGCAACAGCATTTTACCTTCGTGCTGCTCGGGTGCCATAAACTCCACTGCCCCTGCATGGCGTATGCTGCTGCGGCGCTGCTCCTCGCTCATGATGGCCAGGCCAAAATCAAGCAGTACATAATTGCCCGTGTGGATATTGTACTTTACGTTGTTGCTTTTGATATCGCCGTGCTTTACGCCAACTTTGTGGCAATGTGCTAAGGCACAGGCCAATTGATCTGCTACCTTAAGCAATTCTTTCAGGGAAAATATCTTTTCGTGCGGCGGGGCCAGGAGTTCGTTAAGATCGGGGCCATCGATGTATTCCATCTCGATGTAAGGGAAAGAGCCACTCTCGGTAACGCCCCAGCTTAATATCTTTACGATATTTGGGTTAGGTATCTCGTTCACCTTCTGCAACTTAGCAACCTCGTTCTGGAAATTTCGGTAATTTTTATCGTCGCCGCTTTCGGTATGGATGGGTGTAGGTATCAGCTTTACTGCCGAATAGATAGTACCTGTTCGTTTGCCTTTATATACCGAGCCCTGCCCCCCGGTGCGCAATGCGCCAAGGTTTTCCAGCCCCTCTGCTATGGTAAATACTTTACTCATTTATGGTGTTAAGATTTCTGCCGACCGTATAACGGTTAGCTTGCGTTGAAATTACAATAAAGCAATCGCTTTGTTGTGTGTAATGCAAAATTACCCTCGAAAATCTTTAAAAATCTTCAAAATTCTTCAATTTATCGGGTATTTAATTGTCTCACCAAAAACCTACTTTTTCGCAGCGAAAATGCTTCTGATAATAGTTAATACCAAGTTCATCAACTTAAGGGCGGTTGGGTTGTGGCGGTACACCTGCCAAAGCAAAATGGTGCTAAATAATAGCACACCTAATGCCGCTAACAAAATATAAAGCACGGGTTTCGATAACACGATTTTGGCCGGGTGGGCAAACGATTCGGGTGCCTGGAGTTTGTCTACGGCTGTGCGGATGTCGCTATCCTGTACCTTATCCCCTTTCCCGTTTGCACTCAGCAATACGTTTAGGTGGTTGTGGTGCAGCGTAACCTGCTCGTGCAGGTAGTAGGCTTTATTTTCATCGGCAAGGGCCTCGGGCGGGCGGGCATCGTAAAGCAGTATCATTTCAGATATCAACCTATCCTGCAACTGATTTTTGATGAGCTGTAGTTTCAATGCCCATTCCAGTTCGGCAGCGTTGTTCGGTGCGGTAACCGGCACTGCTGCATCAACCCGCGTTTGGTGTAAAGATATAGCCTCGTACAATTCCAGTGCATCGGCATATCGTTCGGTGGGTTTCTTTTGCAGGCATTTCTCCACCAGTTTAAGTAACCAGCCGGGCACCTGCAATTCGGCAGCCTTTTTCGCGTCGGGCCAATCTTCCGGCAAATTCGATCTTCGCTTTTCCAATACATCGGGCACGGTGGCCTCCAGATGCATCAGCATAATGGCGTTGCGGCCATTCTCTCCGTTGCCCGCCAGCACGAATGGCACCTCTCCGGCCAGCAATTCGTACAGGATAATGCCGTAGCTGTAAATATCGCTTTGCAGCAGCATTTTACCCTCGTACTGTTCGGGTGCCATAAATTCTACCGCGCCTGCATTTTGCATGCTGCTGCGGCGTTGCTCTTCGGTCATGATAGCCAGGCCAAAATCAAGCAGGACGTAATTGCCGGTGTGGATATTGTATTTTACGTTATTGCTTTTCAGGTCGCCATGTTTTACGCCGAGGCGATGGCAATGCGCCAGTGCGCTAGCCAACTGGTCAGCTACTTTAAGTACCTCTTTCAGGGTGAAAAGTTTGGGGTGTGGCGGCAGCAGCAGCTCGCTCAGGTCCGGGCCATCGATGAATTCCATCTCTATGAACGGGAAAGAGCCACTCTCGGTAAGGCCCGAGCTTAATATCTTGACGATATTGGGGTTGGGAATTTCGTTTACCTTTTGCAGCTTGGCCACCTCGTTGCGGAAGTTGCGGTAATTTTTATCGTCTTCGTTTTCGGCGTAGATGGGCGTTGGGATGAGTTTTACAGCTGAGTAAATAGTGCCCTGCCGCTTGCCCTTATAAACGGAACCCTGCCCGCCGGTACGCAAGGCACCCAGATTTTCTAAACCTTCGGCAATGGTAAATACTTTGCTCATTTATGGTGCTAATATACTGAACTGAATGTCTGAATCAGAATCTACAGAATGGGAGAATTTTCAGAATGAGAATTGCAATGTGGCATTGCTACGACGCTTAAAGACCCTCGTTTATATTCTGTTAATTCTAAAATTCTGTAAATCCTGATTCAGACGGTATATATTTGCCACAATGAAGATACTATTGATAGAAGACGAGGCCAGGCTGGTATCCATCATCCAACGCGATTTAACCGCCGAGGGCCACGAACTAAGCATTGCGCTCGATGGCACTACCGGACTGCAAATGGCACTAAAGGCCGATTTCCAGCTCATCATACTGGATATTATGCTGCCCGGTATCAATGGTATCGAAGTTTGCCGCCAGCTTAGGCAGGCCAACACCCAGTCGGCAATCCTAATGCTTACCGCATTGGGCACTACCGAAAATATTGTAGTGGGCCTGGATAGCGGGGCCGACGACTACATGGTAAAACCCTTCAGCCTGGCCGAACTGAATGCCCGTATCCGTACCCTTGCCCGCCGCAACGGCAGTAACGCCCCCGCCCCCAACCTGCTACAGGTGGCCGACCTGGTGATCAATACCGACGAACGCTCGGTAACCCGCGCCGGTAAAACCATCGATCTTACGGCTACCGAATACCGGCTGTTGGAATTCCTGGTGAAGAATCGCAACCACATGCTATCGCGCATTGAGATACTGGAAAACGTATGGAACATCGATTTTAACATGGGCACCAACGTGGTAGATGTGTATATCAATTACCTGCGCAAAAAAGTGGATAAGGATTATGAACCCAAACTGATACATACGGTGGTGGGCATGGGATATATCTTAAAATAACTTAAATGAGCATCCAGCGGAAAGTTGCCTTATTATTTTTAGCCCTTACAGTGGCCCTCATAACCATATTGAGCGGAGCGATATTCTACTTTGTGCACCAGTTTACTTTCGAGGATTTTTACAAGCGACTGGAAACAAGGGTCAACGTCTCAGCGCAGATTTACCACCATAACGATAAAGACAGTATCGGTATTTATAAAGAACTGAGGCAGCGTTACCTGGAAAAACTCACTTCTGAAAAGCACTACCTATTAAAACCTGCCGATTATATAAACGGCCATTCCCTAAAAGGCGTACCGGCCGAACTGGTGAACAGCATCATTAGCGATGGCCCAACACGCTATAACACCGACAATGTTTTTTACGCGGGCAATATCTTCAAATTTGCCGATGGCGATGTCATGATCATTGTATCGGCAACAGACCCCTATGGCTTTAATGAGCTGAACAATCTGCAACATGTATTACTCATCGGTTTCGTACTATCGGTTGTTGTAGCCTACCTTATCGGCAAACGTTTTTCTTACCTCACCTTTCAGCCGGTGCGCAAGATCATCAAACGGGTAAATACCATCACCGCCAGTAACCTGCATTTGCGGCTGGAAGATTACGACGGTAAGGACGAGGTAGCCGAGCTTACCCAAACCTTCAACAACATGCTCGACCGGCTGGAGACCGCCTTCGAAACGCAGAATAACTTCGTAAGCAATGCTTCGCATGAGTTACGTACGCCCCTGGCCGTGATAAAAGGCGAAGCGGAACTGGCACTGAAAAGCCTGGATAAACCCGGGGCTGATACCCGCAGCACCCTAAGCACGATACTCACCGGGGCGCAAAGCCTGCAGGATATTATCACCAGCTTGCTAGGCCTGGCCCAAACCGGTTTCGACGGCAAAAAACAAAACTGGGAACTGATACGCGCCGATGAACTGATCTGGCTGATCAAAGAAGCAGTGGACAACATCATCCCCGAAAACAAACTCAGTATCGATTTATCGGCCCTACCCCAGGAAGAAGAACGCCTGTTGCTGATGGGCAACCCCAACCTACTAAAGCTCGCCCTGAGTAATATTGCCCTTAACGCCTGCAAATACTCCGAAAACAAACCGGTAAGCCTAAAACTGATCGCAGAGAACAAAAGTGTTATTTTCAGCATACAGGATGAAGGCATCGGTATCCCCGAGGGCGATGTACAGCATATCTTCGAGCCATTTTTCCGGGCATCCAATACCGGCAATTTCGAAGGGCACGGCGTAGGGCTGCCACTGGCCCTGAACATCGTACGCCTGCACAAGGGCAGTATCGCTATCGCTTCCAAGGTTGATAAGGGCACCACCATCCGGGTGATGTTGCCGGTGCATGGCCCCGCAGCCCCACCTAAATCCTCCCCGGTAGGGAGGACTTAAAAATTGAAGCTAAAGTCTCCCCCACCGGGGGAGATTTAGAGGGGGCCTCATTTTTTTTTAAACTCTAATCAGTTTCTAATCCTCCTCTTAAACGGTTTTAATACCCGGTGCCGACTATTGTATCAAACAATAAAAAACATCGATATGAAAACCACAAACATCTTAATCCCGACTGATTTTAGTTTAACATCGTTGCAAACCATCCCTGCTTTGATGCAGCGCCAGCCCGGCAAAAAGTTCAATATCCTGCTGGTTAATTTCCTGGGACTGTCTGACTCTATCTCCGATTTGCTGATGCTATCGCGACGCAGCCGCGAGTACGAGCATATAACCCAGGAATTTATGGACGAATGCACCCGTTTGGCGAGGCAATATCCTAATCAAATAGAAAGCCTGCAAACTGAATTCTTTTACGGTAACACCGTTGCAGTGTTCAAGAATTACCTGGAAGCAAGAGAGGTTGACCAAATAGCCAAACTAAAAGATTATAACTGTGCGCTAATCACCCCAAACAGCTATGAACCCACGCAACTGCTGGAGCGTAGCAAATACCCGGTGCTAACCGTGCAGCCGTTTACGCCTTCGCCGCAGCTTGCCAAAGTGAAAGCATTGCACACCATTGAAGAAATGGAATGGCAGGAATTTTAAGCCAATCCGCACATCATCTAACATCTAACAAAAAACATTATGCTATTAAAAGATAATATTCCCGTTACCTACCTGGTAGGCAAAATTAAAAACGAATTGCTGCTCATTGCAGCCTATGCCGTGGCTATCGCCGGGTTCCATTACTTCTTCCCGCAGTTCCGTATATCTATACCCATTGCGGTGCCGGCCATACTGGCCACCATCATATCGCTGTTGCTGGCGTTCCGCTCTAACCAGGCTTACGACCGCTGGTGGGAAGCACGTGGCCTTTGGGGTGCCATCGTAAACGAATCGCGCTCGCTTACGCGCCAGCTGATCACCTTTTTAGATGCCGGCAACGAAGAGGAAGAAAACTTTAAAACGCGTTTTGTGCGCAGGCAGATAGCCTGGTGCTATTCCCTTAGCCAGTCTTTACGCGGGCAGAATTGCTATATCCGCAGCATCGATTTTTTGGAGGAGGAGGAAGTGAAATTTAGTCGCCGCTATACCAACGTGCCCAATAGCCTGCTTAAGCTGCATGGCATGGATACCCAATTGGCTTATAAAAACGGCTGGCTGAACGATTACCAACAGGTAGAGATAGACCGCACGCTAACCCGCCTGTGCGACGCCATGGGTAAATGTGAACGGATAAAGAACACCGTCTTCCCATCTACCTATAGCTCGTATATCCATTTTTGCCTGTACCTGTTTATTACACTGCTGCCTTTCGGGCTTATTGAGTTCTTCGGCATATTCGAGGTACCACTGATCATCGCCATAGCTGCTGCATTTTTACTGGTTGAAAAAATGGCCATCCACCTACAGGATCCGTTCGAAAACAAGCCCACAGATACGCCTACCACAGCTATATCGCAAACCATTGAGCGCGACCTGAAAGAGATGCTGAACGATAGCCAAAAAGAAACTATACCGCATCTGAAGCCCGCACGCACCGAAGAAAAGGTATTTTATATATTGTAAATAACGCTTGCTCATCAAATAACAATAACAGCTCTGCCGGCACCCGGCGGGGCTTTATTGTTTTATCGGGGTCTCGGCTTTAAGGGCATCGCCTTTCTTAACAGTTTTAAAGTCGAAATTCATGAAATCGCTGTCCTGCGGTATCTGAATATCGATGCCCTGCAACACCGCAATCTCCACCTTTACCTTGTTAACGGCCATATCTGTCATGTGACCGCCTTTGGTCATGTCGGCAGACAGGAAATGGAAGTGGTAATTGGCAATGGTAACGCTGCTGAGGTATTGCGGCAGCTTAAAGCCAATGAGCGTGCCACTGATATTGGGCATGCTGAAGAAGTGCTGCCGATCTAAAATGCTCGCCAGGGGTAAAAAAGGTTCTTTATCCGCCCTGGGGAAGGCACGGGTTTTCACTAGTGCAAATTCGCCGCTGACGCGGATGGCGTAAAGGCCGTTGGCTTTTTTGAGGTAATAGTCTATCTGGCCCAATACCGTTTTCTTATCCGCAGGCGAATTGATGTAGAAAGCGGTATCGGCCTTGAAGTTGGTAGATAATACCAGCGGTATCTTTGCGGTATCAGCCATTAGCGTAGTTTCTCCCGTTGCACGGGTTTGATAGGCTTTGCCGTTGTAGATGATCAGTTCGCCGTCCAGCACATCCGGCGCGCCAAGGCCGAAATCGCCATGAGGCAGCATCTCTTTTACGGGCAACGTACCATGGTAAAGCCCCGCCAAAAAAGCATCGGCTATGCCGTATTGATACATGTAGTTGTATTTTTTTTGCTGGGCTGAAACTTGCAGCGTTAGCAAAAGGCAAAATAAGGCGGAAAGGATTTTCATGGGCAGGTTTTTATGATTGCCCAAGATATCCAAAATAGGCAAGGTAACGAAACGGTAAAGCCGTACCGGTAGGCGAAGCACGCTGATCATCTACCTGCCTGCTCAAAATCCCCATTAAAACCTCTCGCTCTATTAACAAACACCTGATCAAAAAACCTCTCAACTATCTTAATTAAGTAAGCCGAAAAAATATTACTTTTGTTAAACCCTGCATGAGCGAGCACAACTACAAATACACCGACGAGCAACTGAACCTTAGTCAGGCTGCTGATTACAATTTGTTGTTACAGATTGACGCGCATAGTTTCAGCTATGCCATTGCCCACCATAAAAAATTATTGGCCTGGGCCGAGAATTGCCCGCTGGCCGAACTAACAAAACCGCAGTGGTTACGCGAAGTGCTTACCGCCAACTACAAAAAAGTTATCACGGGCTTAACTGCGGGCGGTTTTACGCTGATGCCCGAAAGCTTGTTTGATGATGAATATGCGGCAAAAGTGGCCCGCCTACTTGATGTGCAGGAGAACGATATGGTGTACGCCCAGCCACTCGATAGCAAAAACACCATTATTTATAAAGTAGACGAAGCCGCCGCTGCTACGCAGGGCACCTTCCAAAACGAAACCATCGTTTACCGCGCTAAAGGCTGGATAGAGGCCATAGCCAGCAACTACCCCACCAGTACCGATTTGTACCTGAACATAGAGAACGGCGTAGTAGAGATTTTAAACTTTAACTACAGCGGGCTGCGTTTTTATAACAACTTTGCCTACAAGAGCCACGAGGAACTTGCCTACTTTGCCGCCTTTGTGGCCGATGAACTGGGCCTCACACCCGAAAAGCTAACTTTGGTACTTAGCGGCGATATCAACGATTCGGATAAGAGCTTCACTTACCTGGCCGAGTTTTTCGGCAAAGTACGCATCAACGATATTAAGGTGCTTGTATTGCCGCAGCAGGTAGTGCCGCATAAAATACTAAGCCTTGCCGCTTTATCACTATGCGCATTATAGGGGGACGCTTAAAGGGGCTGCGACTTAACCCGCCAAATAATCTGCCGGTACGGCCCACTACTGATATGGCCAAAGAGGCGCTATTCAACATCCTGCTTAATCAAATTGAGTTTGAAGATATCATCGTGCTGGATCTTTTCAGCGGCACCGGCAATATCTCCATGGAGTTTGCTTCGCGGGGCGCGGCGCAGGTTACCAGCGTAGACCGCAGCCAGCAATGCGTTTTTTATTTAAAAGATACCGCCCGCCAGCACGGCCTTACCCAGATACAAACTTTTAAGGCCGACGTATTCAAATACCTGGATATGGAGAGCGAACAATACGACCTGGTATTTGCCGACCCACCTTACGACCTCAACAAGATCCCCGAGATACCTAAAATCGTTTTCGATAAGCAATTACTTAAACCAGGTGGCCTGCTCATCGTAGAACACCAATCGCTACAGAACCTAAGTAACCACAAGGCTTTTGTGGAGCAAAGGAAATACGGGCATTCGTCTTTTTCGTTTTTTAGAGCGGAGGAAGAAGCTCCTTGAATATCGAACACCGAATATCCAATGTCGAATAACGAAGGAAAAAGCAATTCGGCGTTGGGTGTTCAGAATTCATTATTCGAAATTTAATTTAGTCTTCTAAAATCCCCTCTACACCGCCCGCAGCACCTTCACCCCACGCTCCTCATAATCCTGCATTACCTCTGCCCCTGCATTTGTAATAATGGCATCCACTATATCCAAACCGCCAAAATTCAAATACGTTTCGCGGCCTATTTTGCCGGCATCGCAAAGCAGGTAGGTGTATGCACTGTTGCCGGCGAAGGCTGTGGTAATGCCTGCTTCTTTTTCGCTATTGGCGAAAAGGCCGTTTAGAGAAATACCATCTACCCCTAAAAACGCTTTGGTGGCGCGGTACCGCGCAATGTGCTCGTTGGCTATGATGCCATGCATTGCCTGTCGTGCATCGTCCAGTTCACCGCCGATGATGTTCAAACTAACAGCACTATCCTGCAACTCATAAATAACAGGCAGCGAATTGGTTATTACCTTTATCCTCTTGTTCTTAATAAACTGGCAAAGCCGGAAAACCGTGCTGCCGCAATCCATAAAAATAATATCGCCCTCCTGTATCTGCGCAGCCGCTACCCGGCAAATGGCATCCTTAACCTCGGCGTTCTGCGCCGTTTTGTTGACGAAGGCATGCGGACGCTCCTGCGGGTTCACCTTTACCGCCCCGCCGTGGGTGCGGTAAAGCAGGCCATCGGCGGCCAGTTGATTAAGATCGCGCCGGGCGGTAATTTCAGCTATGCCTAATTCGGCAGCCAGTTTTTTGATATCTACCTCGCCCCTGCTATCCAGTTCCTCAAAAATTTTTTGCTTCCTCTTTTGAAAGTTCATTTTATTATCCTGTAATTTGTTCAAATATAATCAATATCAATCAATTTCGTTCAATTTTAAATATGGATAACATCAAGATCCTTAAAACCGAGATACTTTCCGACAATTGGTACACGCTAAAGAAGATAACCTTTGAAGGCAGGGTAAAAGATGGCAGCACCATAATCCAGGTGCGCGAGGCTTACGACCGTGGCAACGGATCGGTAATACTGCTGTACAATCCCAAACAGGGTACCGTAATACTTACCCGGCAGTTTAGGTTACCTACATACATCAATGGCAATGAGGATGGTATGATGATTGAATGCTGTGCGGGACTACTGGACGATGATAACCCCGAGGAATGCATCCGCCGCGAAACAGAAGAGGAAACCGGCTACCAGATCCATTCGGTGCAAAAGGCTTTCGAACTATATATGTCGCCTGGCTCGGTTACCGAGATCCTTTATTTTTTTGTGGCCGAGTACGATAGCGACATGAAAGTGAACGAAGGCGGTGGCGCCGCAGATGAACATGAGAACATCGAAGTGTTGGAATTGTCTTTCGCCGATGCGCTGGGGATGGTAGCCACCGGAGAGATACGCGATGCCAAAACCGTTATCCTGTTACAATACGCACAAATCAATAAGCTCTTATCATGAAGAAAGCCTTAACCATCCTCATCGCCGGGCCATACCGCTCGGGCACTAATGACGATCCCACCATGATGGCCCAAAACCTGCAGCGCATGGAAGAACCCGCTTTAGCATTGTTCCGCGCCGGGCATATCCCCATTATCGGCGAGTGGTTCGCCCTCCCGCTTTTAAAGCAAGCCGGCTGCAAATATGCCGGCGACGAAATTTACGAGGAGATATCCTACCCCATTGCCCGCCGGTTGATTACCCGCTGCGATGCCATCCTGAGGATTGAAGGCGCATCAAAAGGTGCCGACGGCGATGTAGTCTTTGCCGAAAACATGGGATTGAAAGTGTACTATGATCTGGAGGAGTTATTGAACGACGCAAGGAATTAATATCGAATGGTGAACACTGAAGGAAAAAAAGAGCGGGAAATCACTTTACAATTTAGCTATTAATAAATTGATTAATAATTAATTATAAAGGTTACATAAACATAAAAAAAGTCTGTCGAATTATTTTCGGCACCCCAAGCGGCATGCAAGTTGGCCGCATGGTGGCTACCTTTATGATGGGGTTCTGAAAAAATTTCAGAATGACGGGTGTGTTAAATTCGATATTCAAAAAACGTCATGCCGAACTTGTTTCGGCACCGCACACGGCGGGTAATCGGCATGCAAGTGGGTAGCATGGTGGTTACCTTTATGATGGGGTTCTGAAAAAATTTCAGAATGACGTATGTCTTTTATTTCTGGAACGCGGGATTCAATTACTTCATCATTCAAAATTCGGGGTTCGGTATTCGATATTCAAACTGTTAAAGCTCAATCGTACCATGCCTGCCCACATCTGCACGATGCCCGGTCACAACCGCTTTGAGCATGTTGAACAATACCACCATACTGCTGCTGCCGCTATCCCAGTACTCGGCATCGGTGGGTGTAATTTTTAACAGCATCAGTTCGGGATCTTCCAACCCCTCGGGAAAAAAGGATTTTACAAAAGGGTTCCAAAGTTCCTTCATTTTTGCTTTGTCGTCTACCAGTACGGCTTCACCGATAATGCTGAGATAGGTATGGTTCTTCGGGTCGGAGTACGTAAGGGAAACAGAATTCTCTACGGAAATCTCACTGGCTTTCTCTGAGTGTTCGTTGGTGAAGAACCAGATATTGCCTTCGGCATCTACATCGGCTGTGCCCATAGGTCGGCTACTGAAACCACGCGCCGCGTTGTAGGTGGTCAGCATGGCGGTTTTCACTTCGTTGATCTCGTTGCGGAGGTACTTCAGGTTTTCGGTGGTAGGGTGTGTGCTCATCTCATTAAAGAATTTGGATGAGTTATATACGAACAAATGCGATATTTGTTAGCGATGCCTGCAAAAAATATCGGATTGAAGGAGCTGAATATGGTTCCAGTTGCCAGGAACCACACCACATCGCGCCCGCAGAACCCCCTTTAAGGCCCGCCAAGCCATCAAAAAACAATAGACGACCACGAAGAGGCATGAAGCAACTAAACTCGCCACGGGGCTTAATTAACCACTAGGGAGAACTTTACTTATTAGGCTTACTTACGAAGGCATTCCCACGCAAATAAAACCTATAGGGCAGCAAGGCATCATCGCCGGCGTAATCCACGCCGATACGGGGGCCTGCGGCCACCTCAGCCGCATCAAAATGCAATCCGCGGTCTTCTACCCATATCGTATCGCTTTGCAGGCTACAGGCGTTTATTTTGCGCGATATCCCCAGTGCCTTTGCAACCGAGCCGGGGCCGCGGGTGATATGGTGTTTGAGGGTATCCATATTTCGCCGATGCATGATCACATCAAGCCCATCGGTAGGTACGATAGCGCGGATAAGGATGGCGTGCGGCTGACCCGCTACAGAGGTGACGATGTTAAACATCTCGTGGATGCCGTAGCAAAGGTAAACATAGGTAATGCCGCCTTGCTCGAACATGGTTTTGGTTCGCGGCGTAATGCGGTTGCCGTACGAATGGGAAGCTTTATCAATGATACCATTATACGCTTCTGTATCAACAATGTATCCGCCGGTAGTTACACCATCTATGCAGGTAAAGAGATACTTCCCCAATAAGTCCCGGGCGATGGCAACCACATCACTGCTCAGGTAATATGCCTCGGGTAGCTTCATGAGGTTTGCAGGATACCGGCCAGCAATTTGTTTATCTCATCTGCCCTGTCGAACACCATGATGTGTGTACCTCCTTTGATGATAGCCGTTGGGTTTTTGATTTTCTTCCATGGGAACACCTGGTCCTTATCGCCGATGATGTGGTATAAGTTGGCAATAGGCTCGGTATTGTTAAAATACAGCACGGCATGCATGGCCCATTTTAAAAAAACAGGCGAGGACTTGCTCAGCATGCTGTTGAACAAACTCAGTTCATCGGCAGACATCTTGCCGAATATGGGCCCCGCCAAAAAACCAAGCTTATTGAACAAGGTACCGGGGATGGGTTTGTAAACCGGCACGCTTCTGAACAACTTGAAATACCAGGGTGCTTCGTCGGCAGTTTTGATGCTCGATATCAAAATTACCTTTTGCAGCTTTACCTGCTTGGCAATTTCTACCGCAATCATCCCGCCCAGCGAGTCGCCAATAACAATTGAGTTATCGGCGATAGCATAATGGCTCACAAGCTTTTGTGCATAGGTAGTTAAAGTATCCGTTTCCGCAGGAATTATCCAATCGGCGGGCACGGGCTCATAACCTTCGGGCAAAACGATGTTTTGGTAAAGGCGCGTATCCGCACCCAGTCCGGCAATCAAAAATACCTTCGCCATTAAAATTTGATGAGCTTTATAATTTCGGCCAGGTACTGCGCGTCGGTCTCATCGAACTCGGCAAGCTCGACACTATCCACATCCAGCACCCCTACTACCTCGCCATCTTTGAACAGCGGCAGCACGATCTCCGAGCGCGAAAGCGAGCTGCAGGCAATATGCCCTGGGAACTCCTCCACATCGGGCACCACCAGCGTTTCTGCTTTAGCCCAGGCCGCACCGCAAACGCCCCTGCCCTTGCCTATGCGCGTACAAGCAACCGGCCCCTGGAAAGGGCCAAGTACCAGCTCATCGCCCTTCACCAGGTAGAAGCCCACCCAAAACCATTTGAACTGTTCCTTCAGTGCGGCGCAAACATTGGCCAGGTTGGCCACCAGATCTGGCTCGCCAAAAAGCAAAGCTTCAATCTGCGGAATAAGCGATTGGTATTGTTCGGCCTTATCTGCCGAAGTGGTTATTTTGAGGTCTTCTGCCATGGTGTAAAAGTAAGTAGCGAGGTGCAAAACTAAATAAGCCAAATCTCATATTTAATATTTTATTTCGCAGTAGATGATCGTCAGCCTCACCATTGTTCGTTACCGAAAAAGCTTCGTGCCATTCGCCCTGCTGGGTATGGCCGTACACCGTTTACCCATGGCCATGCAAGCAGGCTGCACGTTTTGGAAACTGTTGGGCACAGGCCGCAATGGCACGTTCGACCTGCAACCCGACTGGCAACACTGGGGCCTTTTGGCCGTATGGGATAGCCGCGAAGACTATGAAGAATTCCAACAAAAATCCTTCGTAAGCAAGTGGTGGAAAGCACTGGGCAGCGAGCAATGGACCGTACTTTGCCAGCCCGTGATGAGCCATGGAAAATGGGATGGAAAAGAACCCTTCGGCAAACCGGATGCTAAACCGGGTACCGGGCCAATGGCCGTGCTCACCCGGGCAACCATCAAAACCAGCCGACTAAAAAACTTCTGGAGCCATGTGGATGAGGTGGCCCAATTGATGACGAAGGCACCCGGTTATATCACGTCAATCGGCGTGGGTGAGGCACCGGTTTACCGGCAAGCCACCTTCTCGGTTTGGGAGAGTATGGACCACATGAAAGCCTTTGCCTATGGCAGCAAAGAACACGCCGAGGTCATCAAAAAAACCCGCAGCGAGGGCTGGTACAGCGAAGAGCTTTTTGCCCGTTTCGCCGTCCTCGAAAGCAGGGGCACACTGAATGGGAAGAACCCTTTGGAAGGGATAAATTTGAATAACGAATGATGAATAATGAACGCGGATTTCGAAGGAAAGAACTTCATCATTCGAAATTGGGAGTTCGATATTCGACATTTAAAAATTACCAAAATCAATAATCAACATGAGAATAATAGCCGAACTGCCGCACCCCGAATTCAAGATATCCATCCTGAACATGAACCAAAAATTCATCGTGAAGATTGAGAAGGGGAGCATGGAGCAGAGTTACAAGATACCCGAGATGGACCTGACCGATGGCGTGAACAGCGTTTTTGAATTGCTTGATGAAGAATTTTTAAAGACCGTTTCCGCTCGCTTTGCCGACATGCTGAAAGATTATCGCGAAGCCTACTACAGGTACAATTACTAATTAACAAAACGGTGTTAAATACCTGACAATTAACTATTTAATTTTAGTAAATCAAGATAACAGAATTTAATTTGGCAAAACAGTCAATCTTTGCCCTGAAAAGTTTAAGTTATCTAAATAAAAAATTCAACTAATACAATTTAAATCACTGATAAATAAATAATTTATCATTTACGATATAATTAAATTTGGCCATAAAATATGCCAAATAAATGGGCGGTTAAGCGGGTAAAAGGTCGATATACCAGAAACCGGATGTTTTTTTATCGGTATCCTTTACGCAGCTATCATCGGTATTTTCAGGAGCTTTATATTCCTTAAAAACGCGCTCACCAGTTTTGTACCCTATTGCCTCTTTGAAGATCGGACCCTTAAAAGTAAAGGTATGGAACTCGCCGTTCTCGCCGCAAACGTCCACCCCATCCGGCAAACCGGCAATCAGCTCTTCCCCTATTTTCTGGCCTAAAAAAGCTTCCAGCCGTTCCTGCACGCAGGCGATAACCGTACCGAAACCAAGGCTCAAAAACTCGTTGATCAGCTCTTTTGTGTCCCGTTTCCAGAGGGGGTAAATACCGGTCATACCCACCTCGGCAAGGCGGGCATCGCGGTAGTTTTTGAGGTCTTCCAAAAAGATATCGCCGAAGATGGAATGCGTTATTCCCTCGCTTTTCAGGTACTCCAGATGCCCGCGCATGATGTTGTCATAGGCCTCCATGCCGGGCATTTCGGGCAGGCGGATGGGGTACAAAGGGATACCGATTTGGGCAGCCTGCTGCTCCAAAAGTTCGTTCCGAACGCCATGCATGGATACCCTGTCGGCGGCATCATTGATGGTGGTAACAAGGTAGCAAATGTCGATTTCAGGGTTTTGCAGGCAATGGTAAAGGGCCAGGGCGCTGTCTTTACCGCCGCTCCAATTGAAGATAGCTTTCATTTGGGGTGAGTAGTTTTTAGTGAGTGGTGAGTGGTTTACAGCCAATATTTCATGGCAGATCACACCGCAATTCCAACTTCATCTCTCCGTTTTGGGCATTCATTATTCGATATTAAACGTGCTTAACCCATCAATTCTTCCACCAACATAGGCACGCCAATGGTGGCTTTGTAGGGCATTTCTACCACACGGCTGCCGGATGAAACGGGGATATTCGGGTCGATAATATAGCGCGTTACCTGGCGCGGAACATAGTTAATGAGGCCCGCAGCGGGGTACACGGCAAGGGATGTACCGACCAAAATAAAGATGTCGGCATCGCTGCAAATGCGGGCTGCGGTCTCTATCATAGGCACCGCTTCGCCAAACCAAACCACGTGCGCCCGCAGCTGCGAACCCAGTTCGCAGGTCTCTCCCATCTTAATTTCCCAACCATTTATGGGGTATGTAAGGGCCGGATTAAGGCTAGATTGCGAGCGTGTAATAACGCCATGCAGGTGTACTACATTGGTAGATCCGGCGCGTTCGTGCAGGTCATCTATATTCTGTGTAATGATGGTTACCTGGTACTTTTCTTCCAGTTTTGCCAGGGCAAAATGGGCCAAATTGGGCTGTGCTTCCAGCACCGATTTACGCCTTTCGTTGTAGAATTGTTGCACCATTTGGGGGTTGCGGGCCCAGGCTTCGGGGGTGGCAACGTCTTCTATATTGTAGCCCTCCCAGAGGCCGTCGCTATCGCGGAAGGTTTTTAAACCGCTCTCTGCGCTAATGCCTGCGCCCGTAAGGATGACGATATTTTCCATAATTCGGTGTTATTTTTCCTTAAAAAACCTTTGAATTTCTTCAAAAATCTTTAAAAATCTTACAAAAAAGGGCGGTTTTGACCATACAAAACCGCCCCTAAAATATCAAAAATTAAGGCTTAAAGTGCCAGTTGTTTCTTGTCTTGCAATACTACATACTTGCTTTTTGCAAGTTCGAAACCACCGAAAAGGATGGTACCGAATAGCAAATCGCCATACACCATATTCATTTCAAAAGGGATGGCCGCCACTAAAGAGGTACCGTAACCTGCCAATTCGTGCGGGTAAAAAGTGCCGTATAACCATGGCAAATCCATCACCAACCAGTGGATGAGTACCGACGCGATACCGGCCAACGCAACGTTCAAAACGTTCACCTTTTTAATCAGGCTGCCCACAAATATCATCAGCGCAAAGCATCCGTACATCCAAATATCGCTACCGCTAAACAGGGTGATTTTGCCGGTGTAGAAATAGTTCACCGGGATATTGCTCAGGAATATCGATACTAAAACAACCGCATATGCTTTCCATTTATCGGTAAAATACGCACCGCCAAACAAGGCGATAGCACCCAGCGGGGTGAAATTGCTTAGCCACTGGAATTTAAAGGTAAGCAAACGCATAGCTACCGATGCAATAATCATCAGGATAAGCACGGTGTTGCGGGTATTGATCTTTTGTAACGACATAGTTGAATAATGTAAGACAAATTTATTGATTAATGCTTGTAATATAAAACACTATTTAAACCGGTAGTTTGCCCCCAGCGTAAAGTTGGTGCGGCGGGTGTTATAGCCCAACCAATCTACATATTTGGTATCGAGCACGTTGTACACATCACCAAAAAAACTAAGCTGTTTGGTGGCGCTGTATTGCAGGTGCAGGTCTACCAGGTTGTAGTTTTTAAGCGTTGCAATAGTAGCCGGATAAGTGGCAAAATCCTGTTCGGTGCGGCTGCCGGTGTACTTATACACCACCCCGAAAAGGAAATCGGCAGTTGCCTGGTACGATACATTCGCACCGAAAGTGCTCTTCGGCCTGCGGTAAAGGTTGTTGGTGGTTACGCCGTCGGCATCGGTTAATTTACCGGTTACATAAGCGTACCATGCCGATGCGCTGAGCTTTTTATCGTGGTATTTCAGCTCGGTTTCAAAACCTTTGTCCTTTTGTAAGGTGCCGTTTTTGTAGAAAGAGCTGTATGGCGGCGTAGATTCGGAGAAGAAGTAGATCACATCCTTAGCATTGCGTTTGAAGAATGCCGCATTGAACGAAAGCGTATTTTTTAAAATCTCCCAATCAAACCCGGCCTCATAGCTGTGGGTGTATTCGGGTCTCAATTGGCTGTTACCGTATTCCGACGAAAGCTGATAAAGCGAAGGTGCTTTAAAAGCCGAAGCAATGGTACCGAACACCTTAAACTGATCGGCCAGTAATACCGACGGGTTGATGGTATAGGTAAACTTATCGCCAAAGGCACTATGGTGATTGTACCTGCCACCCAACTCCATGTGGAAAATATCCGATTTGAAAAACAGCGAGGCATAAACGCTTCCGATACCGCTATGGGCCGTGGTATCGCTTGGCCCGGGGTTATAACCCGGAACTTCATACAGGCTATGCTGGTTGGTATAGCTGTATTTATAGCCCGCGCCGCTGGTAATATCAAAATACTTGCCCAGGTTGTAATTTAAAACTGCTTCGGCATTGGTAATGCGGCCATAGTTAATGGTCTCCGAGTGGGTTCCGCCGTTATCGGGCGGCAGATTGGTGAAGTTATTGTGTACCGTATTCTGGCTTACATTAAAGTTCAGCAAGCCTTTTGGCAGTTGAATTTTTGCACCAACGCCACCGAATAAAAAGGTGTTTTTGTAATCATTATTCTGATCGTCCTTAAAAGCGCCGTAGGGCAAATTACCGTTGTTGCGGCTGATCTGCAGGTTGCCGTTAAGCGCGAATTTGTTGGTGATTTGCTGGTCCACATTCACGCTGGCTGAGCGCTGGTGGAAGCCGTCTTTCCTGAAATCGCCGATACCGGCTGCATCCGTCGAGGCAGCAAAACCTTTAGAATCGGTATTGGACAGGTTGATGGCGATGCCGGTATTCTTCAATTTACCATTCAATCCGGCGGCTTCTTTAAAGGTGCCGTAGCTACCGCCAACAAACTGCAGATTGCCTTTAAGTCCCTGCCCTTGCGGGTGTTTGGTGATGATGTTAATAACCCCTGCTACCGCATCAGAGCCGTAAAGCGTAGAGCCGCTACCCTTCAGTATCTCGATATGGTCGATTTGATCTAACGGGAAAGCGTTCAAATCGTAACTACCATCAATAGAAGCTGCATTATTTGCCGGGAAACCATCAATCAATATCAATGTATTACCCGTTGATGCGCCACGCAGAAAAACTGATGTACCTATGCCCGGTGCATTTTGCGCACCCGAAAAGGTAATGCCCGGCACGGTGTTCAGCAATTGCGGCAGGCTCCTGCCCTGCGATTGGGCAATTTGCTGTGCGCTGATGGTGGTAACCACCCTGCCTATTTCGCTTTGTTTTTTTGGTGAGCGGGTAGCGGTTACTACCACTTGGTTGAGTGCCCGGGTGGTGTCCTGGGCGCGGGCTGCAGTACTATGCAGCGCCAGTTGTGCAAGCCCCAGGCTTGCAGCAACGATTACGTAATTTTTTTTCATGTTGTTGTGAGTGTTAACCCCACAGCATACAAGAAATGAACAGAATGGAAATACACTGTAACGAAGAGCATTTGCACTCAAGCTTCAATCCCCGAAAGCTATGAATAATATAATGCTGAGGCAGGTATTCTGACTTGCTCCCCTTTGTCCTGCCTTCCCATTCGCGCAAAAACGAACAGTGACTTTAAAGATTGGACTCCGGTTGATAGAGCTTACAGCTGCGGGACAGTTACAGAATTACACTGTATTCCCTTTTAATCCCGATGGCAACACCGGGAACCTTTAGCGGGTGTAAAAGTACTACAAGGTTTATAAACCGCAAACAAAAGCTTGTATATTTATCCTATGGCAAGAATTGTCTGAACTCGAATTTTAAGGAATTTTTTGAATGGGCAGAATGATTATGTTGCCTTTTTCAATTCTGGAAATTGTTCTAATTCCTTAAAATTCGAGTTCAGACAATCTCACAGCCGCGACAAGCGTCCACGCTCAATAGGCCAAATCGGTGTGGAAGTTTACCATTTTTTGCATCCAGCATCGCCCGAATGGATGATTTGTTAATATATTTAGTGCAGACCGTAACCTATTAACCTACTACTGTACCCTAATTTAATCATACGTATGAGCTTAGATTTACAAGTATTTACCAAAACCCTGGATGACAACCTTATCCCCGAAATCAACAAACAGCTAAACAATTTTGATATGGTGGTGGAAGTTCATCCTGACTTTACCTTCACCACCCCAACCGGATTTTTACCATTTAAATTCAAATTCAACAACCCGAAATTCAAAGTTCTGGAAGGCAAAGACCTAATCAGCGGATTTGAGCTTTATAAAGATGATTTTAGTTTGGCAGAAAAACTGGAAGAGCTAAATCCCAAAAAGGGTTTCATGGGCAAACTGTTAAGCAAGAAAACGCCGGAAGAAACCTTTGCACCACCGGAGTTCGAAAAACGTTTGGCAAATTGCACTAAAGAAATAACCTTTGTTTGGCATGTCGGCGATACTTTCGAATTAAGATTCGCCGCCTTAACAAGTGCTATACTCACAAAACTAACGGATGGGGTTTGCTGTTACCCGGCGGACGACATCTGGTACGACAATGATAAAATAGTGGAGAATGCCTATAAAGAAGTAAAGGAATACGAAGACTCACTTAAAGAGAAGGATTTGAAATTTCACCTATTTACCAAATGGGAGTAAAAACTCACGCCGCGACAAGCGTCCACGCTTGGATGGCGGAGGTTTGTCTAAACTCGAATTTTAAGGAATTTTAAGAATGCACAGGATTCATTGTGCTACCCTGTATTCCGGAAGTTTCTTAAATCCTTAAAGTATGCAGCATTCGTTGAGCTACTCTTTTATTCTGAAAATTCACTTAATTCCTTAAACGGCGCAGCCCTCCTTGAGCACCTAATTACAACATCAGCGAAAAAATTCGAATTCAGACAATTGGCCCGAATATCAATTAAAAAGCACATATGACCACTCGCTTTCTCCTTTTCTTCACCCTACTATCCGGCATTGCCTCCGCGCAGCAAACAGATACTGTATTCTTAAAAACGCTGTTACAGGCGCATCCCGAGCTTTTCAGCGGGATATTGAATCACCCCACCCAAAACGAGGTGCAGATACTGTACACCCAAATAGACCGGGATAAGGACAATGTACCGCACTTTACCACCTACAGTTACCACCTTAACGCCAACCGCTATTTTTACCCGGCCAGCACGGTAAAGCTGCCAACGGCCATCTTCGCGCTGGAGAAAGCGAACGAATTGGGCCTCAAAAAACTAAAAAAAGCCGCCATGCTTACCGATAGCGCCTATGCGGGCCAAAGCCGGGTATTAACGGATACCTCGGCCATGAACGGACTGCCATCTATCGATAATTATATCAAAAAGATATTGCTGGTGAGCGATAACGATGCTTATAACCGCCTTTTTGAGTTTATCGGAAGGGCCGAAATCAATACCAAACTAAAGAAATACGGGCTGAATAACACCCGTATTGTTAGTCGCCTTGCTGTTGGCGATGGTGGTGAAAGCGCGCGTAATACCAATCCTGTTGCTTTTTACGATGGCAAAAAACTACGCTACAGCAAAGCCGCCCTGCGCGATAGCCTCAATTACCCCATGACTTTAGAGAACATGCTACAGGGCAAAGGCTACCTTAACCGCAAGGACAGCCTCGTTATGCAGCCCTTCAGCTTTGCCAATATGAATGTTTACACCATCGAAAACCAGCAAATGGTACTGCGCCGGTTGCTATTCCCGGAGACTTTTCCCACAGAACAACGTTTCAATTTAACGGCTGATGACTACAAATTCATCTATAAATACATGAGCATGCTGCCCACCGAAAGCAATAAACCCGGCTACCCCGCCCCTGAATTTTACCCTGCTTACTGCAAATTCCTATATTATGGCGCCGATAGTTTGGCAACGATTAACCCCGATGTGCGCATATTCAACAAAATCGGCGACTCGTACGGGTATGATATCGACAATGCTTACATCGTAGATTTTAAGAACAAGGTGGAGTTTATGCTGGCTGCTGTAGTACAATCTAACGAAGATGGCATCCTGAACGACAACAAATACGAGTACAAAACCGTGTGCCTCCCCTTCATGAAAAACCTGGGCCAGGTATTGATGCAGTACGAACTAAGCCGCCCCAAAAAGCACCTGCCCGATTTGAAGAAATTCAAGTTTGTTTACCGCAATTGAATATTATTTAACTAAAAGAAAACTTCGGGATGCTGCGGCTGTTAAAAATGGGTAAAACATTAGCATCCACCATGACAACAGCAAACATTAACAGATACCGAGGCCCGGCAAAAGAGCAGGGCGCAAGCATAAATTTATCAACCGCCGAACGCACCATATCTATAGCAACCGGCACTAAACTGGCGCTTTCCGGCCTGAAAGGCATTTTCAAGAGTCCGTTCTCCAGCATTATTAAGATTGGTGCAGGCGGTTACCTGCTTAACCGCGGTATTACCGGGCATTGCGATTTGTATTCTGCCATGGGCCGTAACTCCACCGAGCCGGTTAACGTGAACATCCGTTCGGCCTATTTCATCAATAAACCAAGGCAGGAAGTTTACAATTTTTGGCGCAAGCTGGATAACCTGCCCTTGTTTATGAAACACCTGAAAAGCGTGGATCTGATAGACGACACGCGTTCGCACTGGGTATTGAAATTACCCTTAGGCGTACCTGCCGTAAGTTGGGATGCCGAAATAGTGCACGACGACCCGGGCTATATGATCGGCTGGAGCTCCTTACCCGGTTCATTGATTGATAATGCCGGCAAAGTGCGTTTCCAGGATAGCGAAGACGGCGATGGCACTTTGGTAGATATCACCATCTCCTACCGCCCGCCTGCAGGCGGCTTCGGCGGCGGTATAGCCCATATCCTGAACCCGGTGTTTAAAAATATGGTGGATAACGATGTGCGTAATTTTAAACAATACATGGATATTGAAGGTGGCAACGCCCCATACGCTGCGGCTTACGAAGAGCCGGAGGCATATGTGATTGAAGGCATTGTGATTGAAGAAGAAGAGACTGGCTATCAGGAAGCTGCCCGGCACGAAAAAGAACCAACTGCGGAAAACAGTGATACGTCGACAGGTGATGAGGTTGAGCAGCAAAGGCAATGGCCGAATGCGGAGGGGAATAAATACTAAATCCCAGCCGTCATACCGAACTTGTTTCGGCACCCCACACGGCAGGTAGTCGGCATGCAAGGCGGATACGCACTGCGGCTACTTTTATGATGGGGTTCTGAAACAAGTTCAGAATGACGTTTGGGGTAAGTATCGAATAAAAAGCGGCCTTCGATTACACGGAGGCCGTTCTCACCGCTGCCGCAAGCGTCCTCGCTTGTGGCCCGGATGCAAAGTACACGTCATGCAAAGCAGCCGCTGTCGCAAGTGTCCCCGCTTGTGGCCAGCATGCAAAGTTTTCGCCATGCAAAGCAGCCCCTTATAAAAGATAACCCATTGCCATATATAGCCAGCCGCTGCCGCAAGCGTCCCCGCTTGTGGCCCGCGTGCAAAGTCTACGCCATACAAAGCAGCCCCCTCATGCAGAATTACTTTGCCATATAATTGATGTTTATTATTTTTAGGCATGAGCCGCAATTACAAGTTCCACAATCCGGAGGGTTTATATTTTGTAAGTTTTGCTACCGTTTTTTGGGTAGATGTTTTTGTACGACGGCTGTACTTTGATTGCATCGTAGAAAACCTTAACTATTGCGTTGATAACAAAGGAATGGAAATTTACGCATGGTGCATTATGCCAAGCCACATTCATTTGGTTTTTAAATCGACTATCGAAAAGCCTGAAACTTTGATAGGCGGGTTCAAATCGGTTACTTCCAGAAGTCTCACTAAACTAATCGAAGGTAATATGCAGGAAAGCCGCCGAGAATGGCTTTTGAACGCTTTTAAAAAAGCCGGGGTGGCAAACTCAAACAATACCAATTACCAGTTTTGGCAACAGCATAACCAACCCATCGAACTTTGGAGCAACGAGGTTATACAACAAAAGATAGATTATACGCACAACAATCCGGTAGAAGCCGGCTTTGTTGAAAATGATTACGAATATTTATACAGAAGCGCGCGCGATTACGCCGGTATTAAAGGCCTGGTAAAAGTAATTGTTGATTAGACAACATCCGCTGATTTGCATGCGGGCCACAAGCGGGGACGCTTGCGGCAGCATGGTGGCAACATGAAAGATAAACTAATGTGGCAATGTGGTCAAAAATGGTTGGTAATAAGTTCAGATAAAATTACTATAGTTTTTTCATTCGAGAAATAAAATCTGCTTATAGCATTCCATGCGACATATTTGTTGTTGGCTGTGCTCTCTTATGGCTAAGAAAACTCGCCTTTAAAAAATCAATTGGAACCAACTTCAATTAGGAAAATACATTTAATTGATAATCAATATTATACGAGGGTTTTACCAACCATTTTTGACCAGTATGTCACTAATGTATTAATCTAATTCGCCTAAATACGGGCACGAAAATCACAAATATTAAATGAAAAAGGTAGACTTAATGAAGGTAATTAATTTGATTTTATTATCTTTTTTTATTCAAAGTAGCAAGGCTCAGAATTTGCGCCGAGATAGCAGCATCCATTTAGATATTGAATTTGGAGAACATTTTAAAAAAGACAAGGTTGATTTATTTATAAATGACTCACTGATTTTTAAAAATGCAATATTAACGAGCAATAAGTATTATGGTTTAACGTATGTTTGGGTAACTGTGGAAAAGAAAAATGGCAGATACTTTATTTCTACTTCCGAGACTAAAACGTCGTATCCCATTACTATAGATTCAGAGGTCGGTAAAATTAATCTGCGTTATCATGGGAAGCTAAAAAAATTTGAAATTAAAAGTGTAAGAGGCAAGTATGTTGTTTTTAATACTGGTCGCCATAGCGAAATAACGTGCACACAAACGGTACGTCCACCGTTGTTTGATTAAACTCTAACATATAAAGCATTAGTCAAATTCGAGGCAATTTGTTTCGGCTTTAACTGCGGGCATAGTCGTACTCTCGCCTAACTAAATGGCACGAGGTTTATCAGATTTGTCATTGCTGCGGCCTATGAGGCACCGGCGCGACTAGGCTGTCTCATCATCTGCAAATCGTTTTGCATGGCGAAGAGGTTGCTTCAAACCCTACGCGCTTTACCCCCCCCCGCCGTTTTCGCAATGAAATAGTTTAAAGCATTGGCTGGCTACTAAAACAAAAAACGGCCTCCGATTACTCGAAGGCCGTTTTTATATATTTAAAGAATTTTGATTCTTATTTCACTGCATCAATAACTGCTTTGAAAGCATCAGGATGGTTCATGGCTAAATCGGCTAATACTTTACGGTTCAAACCGATTTCTTTAGCGGCTAATTTGCCTATTAATTGTGAATAAGAAATACCGTGTTGACGGGCACCTGCGTTGATACGTTGTATCCACAAAGCGCGGAATTCTCTTTTCTTGGTTTTACGGTCGCGGTATGCGTACTGTAAACCTTTTTCTACTGTGTTTTTGGCAACGGTGTAAACCTTGCTTCTTGATCCCCAATAACCCTTGGCGAGGATCATAATCCTTTTCCGGCGTCTTCTCGACGCGACTGCGTTAACTGAACGTGGCATGTGTTGTTGTTTTTGGTAGTGAGTGTCCGGTTAAGGAGCTTTTGTACTCTAATACCTGGTTAAAAAATTTGTGTAATTACTTTCCGATACAAAGCATACGTTTTACGTTACCAAGGTCAGCCTTAGAAACTAAGCTGGTGTGACCTAAGTTACGCTTACGTTTTGTCGACATCTTGGTTAAGATGTGGCTTTTGTATGCGTTTTTACGGGAAATTTTACCGGTTCCAGTAAGCTTAAAACGCTTTTTAGCACTGGAATTGGTTTTCATTTTTGGCATAACTCTCTATTATATATATTTAATTTATTCTGTTTTTAGAAACAAGAGCTAAGAGCCAGGAATCAAGACAAAACTCCTGGTTCTTGATTCTAACAATCTTGCCTCTACTTCTTCGCTGCTTTAGGCGCTACGGTTAAAAACATCCGCTTGCCTTCCAACTTTGGCAATTGCTCTACCTTGCCCACTTCTTCCAGGGCCTGTGCAAAACGCAGCAACAATATCTCGCCCTGCTCTTTATACACAATTGCGCGGCCTTTAAAGTGCACGTATGCCCTCACCTTTTCGCCGGCCTCCAAAAAGCTGGTGGCATGTTTCAGCTTGAAGTTGAAATCGTGGTCGTCCGTATTCGGTCCGAAGCGGATTTCTTTGATAACGGTTTGCTTAGCGTTACTTTTTATCTCTTTAAGCTTCTTTTTTTGCTCGTAAATGAACTTGTTATAGTCCGTTACTTTACAAACGGGTGGATTAGCGTTGGGAGAAATCTCAACTAAATCGAGTTCCTGCTCCTGCGCTATAGCCAAAGCATCTCTTAACGAGAAGATACCCTGCTCAACGTTGTCACCTACAAGGCGCACTTCCTGTGCCCTGATGAACTGATTGATATTATGTTCGGCCTCTTTTTTCTTGAAAGGAAGCCTTGGTCCTCTGTTGAAAGGTTTGTTTAATGCCAAGTTATACTGTTATTTCTTTAATTATTTGTTGTTTCAATTCTTCTATGCTCATGCTTCCCAAATCGCCCTTGCCATGCCTGCGAACCGAAACCTGCCCTTCGGCAGCCTCTTTTTCGCCCACTATGAGCATATAAGGGATTTTTTTGACCTCAGCATCGCGTATTTTGCGACCGATTTTCTCGTCCCTGAAATCAATTAGCCCGCAAATATCGGAATTCTTTAACTCATCTGAAAGTTTTTTTGCATAATCTTCATACTTTTCAGATATAGGCAAAATAATAAACTGCTCGGGCGATAACCACAGCGGGAAATTACCTGCGCAATGCTCTATCAGCACGGCAATAAAGCGTTCCATTGAGCCAAATGGCGCGCGGTGAATCATCACCGGGCGGTGTTTCTGGTTATCGCTGCCGGTATATTCCAGCTCGAAACGCTCGGGCAGATTATAATCTACCTGTATGGTACCCAACTGCCATTTGCGGCCCAGGGCATCTTTCACCATAAAATCGAGCTTAGGGCCATAAAAGGCAGCCTCGCCCAATTCCACCACAGTAGTTAATCCTTTTTCAGCTGCTGCTTCAATGATGGACGACTCGGCCAGGGCCCAGTTTTCATCAGTACCGATATACTTGGCTTTGTTCTCCGGATCGCGCAGCGAAACCTGTGCGGTATAGTTCTCGAAACCCAGGGCACCGAATACGTATAATACCAGATCAATAACCTTCTTGAACTCTTCCTTCACCTGGTCGGGGCGGCAGAACAAGTGGGCATCATCCTGTGTAAAGCCACGTACGCGGGTTAAACCGTGCAGCTCGCCGCTTTGCTCGTAACGGTACACGGTACCAAACTCTGCCAAACGAACGGGCAGGTCCTTGTACGAGCGTGGTTTTGTTTTATAAATCTCGCAGTGGTGCGGGCAGTTCATCGGTTTCAGGAAGAACTCCTCCCCTTCCTGCGGGGTACGTATCGGCTGGAACGAATCCGCGCCGTATTTTTCGTAGTGGCCCGAAGTTACATATAGGTTTTTATGGCCGATGTGCGGAGTCATCACCTGCTCGTAACCGGCTTTTACCTGTGCCCGTTGCAAAAAGTTCTGCAGGCGTTCGCGCAGGGCGGTGCCTTTGGGCAACCATAATGGCAAACCCATACCCACCTTTTCGCTGAATGCGAACAATTCCAGTTCCTTGCCCAGCTTGCGGTGGTCGCGTTTTTTTGCTTCTTCTATCAGGTGCAGGTATTCAGTCAGCTCGCTTGCTTTAGGGAAAGTAACCCCGTAGATGCGTGTAAGCTGCTTGCGGCTCTCATCGCCGCGCCAGTAGGCACCGGCAAGGCTCATGAGCTTGGCTGCTTTTACGAAGCCTGTATTGGGGATATGCGGCCCGCGACACAGATCGGTAAAGTTACCTTGTGTGTAAAAAGTGATGCTGCCATCGGGCAGATCTTTAATCAGGTCGAGTTTGTATTCGTCGTCTTTCTCGGTAAAATAAGCAATTGCGTCGGCTTTGCTCACCGGCTTGCGGATGTACTCGTTCTTGGCCTTGGCCAGTTCGATCATCTTATCCTCGATCTTCTTGAAATCGTCGGAAGAGAGGGTTTTGTCGCCAAAATCCACATCGTAATAAAAACCGGTTTCGATGGCCGGACCAATACCGAACTTAGTACCCGGATACAAAGCCTCCAAAGCCTCGGCCAGCAAGTGCGCCGACGAGTGCCAGTAGGTTGCTTTACCTTTAGGATCGTTCCAGGTCAGTAATTTTACGGCTGAATCTTCATCAATAGGGCGGCTGGCATCCCATACTTCGCCGTTTACTTCGGCGGCTAATACGTTACGTGCCAAACCTTCGGAGATAGACAAAGCTATCTGCATGGCAGTGATTCCTTTGTCATACTGACGAACGGAACCATCGGGAAGTGTAATACTAATCATCTACAACTATGATTTGAGCCCCTCTCTAAATCTCTCCCCTCAAGGGGAAAGACTTTCCAGAAGCCCGGTTAAAAATTTATAAATAGTGAGCTATAAAAATCACATACTAACGTGATTTGCATTTGGCGCAAAGGTAGGATTAATTTTATAGGCTGGAAGTCAATTTTAATTTAGGTGGCAGAAATGTACCTTAGCCCAAGTCGTCAAGTTAAGATTTTTTATCTCGCAAAGCCGCCAAGGCCGCAAAGGGGTAAACCTAAATTCTTTGCGAGCTTTGCGGCTTTGCGTGAATTTATTTAATTCAATATACCCTTAACTCAATGACAGTGAACCATGAATCGCCGAAAGGAACCTCTATACCGAAAAGAAAATAAGGCATCGTTGCGCCTTTGTTGGTCTTGTGACCAACAAACCGAATATCGCAATCAACAACGCTAAACTGAAAAAAGTTATTAGTGACAATAACAACGGCGGCGGAGATATAATCCTTCAGGGCAGAGGGTATTTATGGCGTTCCCTGCGGGCCGCGCTATCCGTTACAACTCCTCATTCCGTCCCCACTGATAGAAGTGGGGACTTCATTCCAGGGTTTCCACTACTATCGCTAACGCGGGTTATACAGCAAGTCAAATAACTTAACAAAACCACATTAACACTCTTCACTATTTTCCTTACTTTCACCACCACCAAATTATCTTATTACAATAACCATGATTATCTACGGAACCACGGCCAAAGCGCTCACCACCGAACAGGTAGTAGATGCCTGCCCCAACTGCAACTCGCGCAACACAGTACACATCAGTGTGCTGCAGCAATGGGCGCACATTTTTTGGATACCTTTATTTCCTATCGGGAAAACGGGCGTTTCGCAATGCACGCACTGCAAACAGGTGCTGAAACTAAAGGAAATGCCCGCCGGCCTGCGCCTGAGCTACGACAACATCAAAGCGCAAACCAAAACCCCGGTGTGGACCTTCGCTGGCCTGTTGCTGATTGCGGTGGTTGCGGTGGCAATTACCGTTAATCAACAGCAAAAATCCCAAAAAGTAACCCAAATGATTCCGTCCCTAAAAAAGGGGGATATCATCCATATACGTTTAAGCGATACGGCTTTTACCGTGGCCAAAGTTAATCGTGTTAAAGGCGACAGCGTCTTTCTGCTGGATAGCAAATACCAGATAAATCACGGCTACATGGATATCAGCGACCTGGAAAGCAAGGAATTCGAGACTCAGGAAGAGGCTGTTTCTGTTGCCGATTTAAAGGCAATGGACAAAAAAGAAGAAATAATTGATATAAAGCGGGAATAATCAAACCCTTTAGTGGATGATTTAATATCGAACACCGAATGCTGAATTGCCAATAATAAAGGAAACTTCGATATTCATGATTCGACATTCAGCATTCGATATTATTCCCTAAAAACGCAAAAAGCCCCTACCAGGGGCTTTTTGCGTTAGCGGTATTTTACTACTATAAATTGTCTATCGTTTCCTGTTCTTTCAATGCAGCGATGTTGTTCTTGTCGCTAAACTCGTCGGTTTGAGTGGCGAAATCTTCCAGGATACTGGCAATGGTATCCAGGTTATCTGCTACACGCTGATGCATGTCGGGCAGGTCCTTTTCCAGGCGTTTGTTGCCCAGGTCCATATTATCCACTTCTATCTTGCCCAATTTTTGGATGATTGCCTGCTGGCTATTTTTTAAATCTTCCAATTCATGGACTATCTTCTCCATCAATCCAAATTTCTTTAACTTATCCATAATAATATTTTCTTTACGTTTAAATATGCAACACCGAAAAGATAAATTTGTTTAGCATTTGGAATTTCAGTTTACAACTAATAACTTAGTTATATGAAATACATCCTTTCTTTCCTCCTGTTAACATGCCTACGGATAAGTGCTTTTGCACAAAATAAAGCCGATGATGCGCTGCTTTTAGATTATTACCAGAACCAACGCTTTGCCGAAGCTGCCGACTACTTAAAATCTGTTTACGCCGAACCCATTACCGACCCGAAAGCCCTCTCCCAACTGGCTTATACCACCAATATGGCTGGTCGCCTGCCCGAGGCTGAAGGATATTACCAACGTATTTACGATATCGATTCAACCCGTTTGGGCACCTTGTTTAGTCTGGGCAATATCAATATGCGCCGCGGCAACTCCCTAAAAGCCGAAATCTATTATAAACGTATAGCTGCCCGCGACAGCACCAACTTTATGGTATTTAAGCAGCTGGCGCAACTGAGCCTGGATAAAGTCGACATCGGCTCACAGATTGCTTACCTGCAAAGGGCAAACAAACTCAACCCTGCCGAACCGGATGTAGCCGCAGACCTGGCCAACCGCTATATCGAGATAAAGCTACTTCCCCAGGCCGAAAAGGTGCTGACGCTGGCCGTAGCCGCCGACCCGGAAAACATCGTATTGTTGGAAAGCCTGATGAAGCTGAACTTCGCCCAAAAGAAATGGCCTGAAACCGTAGATGTTTGCAATAAGCTGATCAAAGCGGGCAATAACGCCAGCGGCATGCTGACCAAACTGGGTATATCGTATTTTAACTTAAAAAATTATACCTGTGCTATCGAGTCCTTTGCCAGCATAGCACAGCCCGCACAAAACGAATACACCTATTATTATACTGCCATGTGCTACAAAGCTATGAAGGACCATAAACAGGCAATAGCTTACCTGCAAAAAGCCATAACAGAAGGCATATCGCCCAGCATAGCATCATACTACGGCGAAATAGCGGATAGTAACGAGAAGCTTTCCCAATACAAAAAAGCGGTGCAGGCCTACCAGAAAGGATTGCAGTTTGATGAAAGCCCGCTGATATACTACTCGCTGGCCAATTTATACGAAACAAATTTAAAGGATAATAAAAGCGCACTCAAATACTATAGGAAATACCTGGCTAGTAAACCGCCTAAAGGACAGCAGGCTTATATCGCTTATGCTAAAAGCAAGGTGAAGTAATTGACGAAAAATTCGACAAGAAGAGCGGGGGTACGTGCGATTCCCCTCTTGAGAGGGGTGCAGGGGTGTGTTGGCGGCAAATGCATAGCAGACCAACACACCCCTCCCACCGCTCATATCCACCTCGCCCCCTCTCAAGAGGGGAAAAAGAAAGGCCTTACCTAAACGCCTTCCTATCCAGCTCGCTGAATTTCTTTTTCTTACCGGCGAAAAAATCCCATACGATGCTTCGGGCATAATAGCCGGTAAGGTTTTGCCAGCCGCTGCGTTTGATCTTCCGCCCCTCGCCTTTGGTTTTCCAGAACAGCCTACGCGCGAAGTTTTGGTGCGCCTTACTGATGGCCCAGGCATTTTTGCCCTTGCCCTCCAGCAGGAATTTGAGCAGTGCCAGCAAATCTAGCCAAAAGCGGATGCCGATAACCCAAAATGCCCGCCAAAACGGTAGGTTATTCTTCAGCATTAGCAGGTTATTGCGGAAGTTGAGATAAGTTTTGAAAGGACTTTCGGCATTGAGCGTGCCTCCGCCTACATGGTACACCGTTGATGCCGGGCTATACATAATTTTGTAGCCCATATTTTTCAATCGCCAGCAAAGGTCAATCTCTTCCATGTGCGCAAAAAAGGTCTCGTCGAGGCCGCCAGAGGCATCCCACAATTCCTTTCTGATGAACAGTGCCGCGCCCGATACCCAAAAAACTTCGCTTTGCGTATCGTACTGCCCCTTATCTTCTTCCAGCACGTCGAATATTCGCCCACGGCAGAACAAATAGCCAAAATGATCCATAAATCCCCCGGCTGCGCCCGCGTATTCAAAGTGTGTTTTTTGGTGGTACGATTTCAGTTTCGGTCCGGCGGCGGCTATGCGCTCGTCACTTTCCATCAGGGCAATTATCGGCTCTATCCAGTTAGGGGTTACCTCTACGTCGGTATTCAACAGTACATAGTAATCGGCCTCTACTTGTGTAAGTACGCGGTTGTAGCCGCCGGTAAAGCCGTAGTTTTCATCGTTTTCGATGATCCTTACGGTTGGATAGGTATCACGCAAAAAGGCCACCGAACCATCGGTAGAGGCATTATCGCCCACCACCACATCCAGGTTGGGATAAGTAGAGGCTACCACCGATGGCATAAACTGCTGCAGGTGCTGCATGCCGTTCCAATTCAATATAACTACGGCAACTTTTGGCGTGCGCATCATTTCCTGAAATCCTCGGGTTTAAATTTCCAGCGTTTGTGGCTCCAGAGCCAGTACTGCGGGGTTTCTTTGATCTGCTTATCCAAATAAGCCACATGCGTATTGGTTATCTCGTACTCGGCGGTATCTTTCGGGTTATCTATCAGCGGCACTAGCGTGTAGGTATAATACCCGCGTTTAACGCGTTCTATCCGGTAAAATACCACGGCGGCATCCGTCATCTTCGCTATCTTTTCTATCCCCAAAAACACGGCGGTGGGCTGATTCAAAAAGGTGGTAAAATAATTCACCTCGTTTACACCAGGGGTTTGATCTGATGCCAGCACGCTCACGATGCGCTCATTTTTTAGACCGATGATGGTGCGCAGCGTTTGTTTCATGGTCACCAGCATAGAGCCGAAACGCGCCCGCTGTTTATTTAAAAAGGCATCGAACGTGGGGTTGGTAAGCGGTTTGTAAACGATAATGGTTTTATTGGGTGTAAGCAAACCAAAGGCCAGTGCCGACATTTCCCAGTTACCATAATGCCCGGCAGCTGCAATGATGCTTTTGCCCTGGCTAAAGTAATGGTCAACAATCTCGGGGTTGGTCATGTGCATGCGTTTGCGCAATTCCTTTTCAGATATGCTGACCATCTTGAAGGTCTCCACCAGTAAATCCGCCATGTATTTAAAGTAGTCCTTTTCTATCTTCAGGCGTTCGGCATCGCTTTTATCGGGAAAGGCGTTGCGCAGGTTATCGCGCACTACACGGCGGCGGTACTTCGCTACGTAATAGATGATGAGGTAAAGGAAATCGGAAAAAAGGTATAAAAACCAAAAAGGCAGCAAGGAAAACAGGTACCAAAAAAATATACCTATACCGTCTGCCGCTTTTTTTAACATTATTTTAACCAATTTTGCCACAAACATAAAAAATATATATGATTGAGAATGGTGCTGTTTTCCCGATGTTCTACCTGCCGCCGATAGCCTATTTTACCGCGCTGCAGCAGCATAAACCCAATGTGCTGATAGAAAAGGAAGAACATTTCCCCAAGCAAACCTACCGCAACCGGGCAAACATTTACTCGCCCGACGGCTCGCTGGCCCTTACCGTACCGGTAATTAAAGGCGCCAAGAACCACACCAAAATAAAAGACGTACTCATCAGCTACGATTTTAAATGGCAGCGACTGCACTGGCTGAGCCTGCAGGCCTGCTACCGCCGTTCGGCTTATTTTGAGTATTACGAAGACGATTTTGCGCCTTTTTACGAAAAGCAATACACCTATCTTTTTGATTACAACTGCGAACTGCTGGAACTGCTGCTACGCCTGATGAAAATGAAGCTCCCCCTGCAGTTTACCGAAAGTTACGAGGCCGAATACCCAAACCTGGTTGATTTGCGTTATACCATGAGCGCAAAAAGCCCAGCAGAAATCGAACAAAAACCTTACTTCCAGGTTTTTGAGGAACGCCTGGGTTTCCTGAAGAACCAAAGCATCGTAGACCTGCTATTTAACCAGGGGCCGCAGGCCGTTAATTATTTGTAGATGAGTAATTTTAACAAACGGGTACACTTTAAGAACAAGAAACGTAAGATTGAGGTGGGTGCCAGTCCCGGTACCATAAATATACCCGATGATGCGCTGAAGCCACAAATTGTTGTTTATTCGTTCAACGAGACCGATCTGCAAAGCAGCAAGGGCTGCGATCTGAAAACGATAACGGCGCAACTGAAAAAATGCACCAACCATACCCACTGGATAAAGATAAATGGCCTTGGCGATGCCGCGCTGATAGAAGACATCGGCACCTTTATGGGTATAAACCACCTGGTTTTAGAGGATGTGGTGAACACCCACCAGCGGCCCAAATTTGATGAATACGAAGGCTACGTGTTCGGCACCAGCCGCATCATTTACTTTAACGACGAAGGCGAACTGATAAACTGCCAGTTTAGCAGTATTGTAAAAGATAACATCATTATCAGTTTCGAAGAGAGCCACCTGGATTACTTCGAGCCGGTAAAGACCCGTTTGAAAGCCGGTAAAGGTATCATCCGTACGGCGGGGCCTGGCTATATCTTTTACGCCCTTACCGATACCATACTGGATAACTATTTCGTGGTGCTATCGCAACTGGGCGACCGGATAGATGCCACCGAAGACAAACTTTACGAGCGCCCCGATAAAAGCATCATGTTTGAGGCGCAGCAACTGAAACGCACGCTCATCATCATCCGCAGATCCTGCTGGCCCGAGCGCGATAAGATCAACGATATGATCCGCAGCGAAAGCGAATTGATTACCAAAGAGGTAAAGATATACCTGCGCGATGCCTACGACCATTGCATCCAGGCCATGGATATGGTGGAAAGCTATAAAGAAGTCACCAGCAGCATCATAGATTTGTACCTGAGTATGGTAAGCAACCGCATGAACGAGATCATGAAAGTGCTTACCATCATCTCGGTAGTGTTTATTCCCCTTACCTTCATCGCCGGTATCTACGGTATGAATTTCAGCCGCCAGGACGATCACGGCCACCTCATACCCGATAACATGCCCGAGCTATACTGGCCGCACGGCTACGTGTATGCACTTATCCTCATGTTCGGCATTGGCGCAGGGCTGTTATTCGTGTTCTGGAAAAAGGGGTGGTTTAATAAGCTGTAACCCGGAATTATACGATTAAGCAGATTTATACAATTTTAGTTGGTAAGTTTCGCAAGCTACTTACCAATCAACGGAATCATTTAATCATTAAAATCAGCGGTTCAGACGAATTTTGCCTTCAACCACTTCCTCACCGGTTCATCATACAACTTCAGCGCCGCATAAGCCAGCAGGATAAAAAAGAAGAACAAACCAACCGCTACCGCGATAACAGCAACAGGCTCGGGTTTGGCTTTGGCAATCCAGAACATATAAACATAGATGAACGGGTAGTGCATAATGTAGATGGGGTATGATATATCGCCCGAAAACTTGCAGAGTGTGGCCCAACGACCGGCAATCTGCCCCCCTGCCCCGGCAGCTACAACAAGCGGGAAAAAGATGATAATGCACAGGGCATCGAAATAGCCGTTCCAGCTATAATAAGGGAAAAAGAACAACACTGCCAATAAAAGCGAACAAAGCGTATAAGCCATAGGTATGCGGATAAGCTTGCCGGTACGAAAAAGCAGCAGCCCCGCAAAGAACGGGAACATCATCCGCACCGGTGCAACCCAGATGTTGGGATATCCTTCCGAACCTTTCCCGTAAAACCAATCGGCAATAAAAGCCGATTTTATTTTCATATAACCCCAGCCGGTTCCCAAATCGCCATGATCTACCGATACCACCGTAAGCACCACCGCACTGATGATTACCAGCACCCATAGGCCGGTTTTGCTGAGCTTGCGGCCCACTATGGCATACAGGAAGTTGGCCAGGTATTCCTGCAAAAGGCTCCAGCATGGGCCATCCAGCGGGTGGGTTTCGCCCCAACCGCGCACATCGGTGGTAGCAGGGAGCAGCGTAAACCCGAATAATATTACAGCGACGAACTTACCGATATTGACTAACTGCATATCTTTATAAGGATCTAACCAAAAACAGATGGCACCTACGATGGTGCCCAATATCACCAGTGGATGCAGGCGGAAAAGCCTTATTTTGAAGAATTGCCCAACCGTCATACCCTTGGCCCAACGATCGTCATAGGCGTATCCTACTACGAAGCCCGATAGCAGGTAAAAAAAATCTACCGCAAGATAGCCGTGGTGCATAGGGTGCTTAGGCAATTCGGGAAACTTAGCTTCCAATAGGTGGAAAATCACTACCAAAAGCGCGGCAGTTCCGCGCAGGCCATCCAGTATAGGATAATGGGGTTTACTCATGAAGGTTTAAAATAATCGGTTCGGGGTACAAGATAAGTTTACGTGGGCAGATGTGCAAATGATGGTCGGCCTCTTTGAAGAAAACAAGCGCCCGGCTCATTTTTCCTCACGAAAAAGAGTTGCCCTATAGTAGAAATCAACAAATACTTAAAAGTTGCGCGCTATAAAATTCCTATTAGTTGTACGAAAAGCTTAACTTTACGGCAACCCTATACGATATTTACTATGGCTTCTTACCACTTCTCCGAGAAGATTATGATCAACAAGCCCGCCGAAGTAATTTTTGACTACACGCAGAACTACAGCAAACGGCTGGATTGGGATACTTTTTTAAAACAGGCAGAATTGATTAACGGCGCTACCGAAGCTGATAAAGGCGTAAGAGCCTGGTGCGTAGCCCGCAATGGCATTGGCATGGAAACCAAATATGTTACCTATAACCGCCCCCGCACTACTGCCGTAAAAATGACCAGGGGCCCCTATATGTTCAGCTCTTTTGCGGGTTCGTGGAAATTTAGTACCCTTGAGCCGGATAGATCCAAGGTAACCTTCTTTTACACTTACAGGCTGCGTTTCCCTTTTACGCTGGTTGGCGGCCTCATTAAAAGTAATCTGCGCGGCAATGTAAGGCAACGCCTGCGCGATTTGAAGAAATGTGTGGAGGGGGCTTAATCGCTACTTGGGGCATGCGGCTTATGAGTCTTTAAATCCGTTTCTTATCGCTCGCAGATTAACTCACCCTGTCTGCCGACACGCAGGCCCGACGACCCGCATGCGCAGGCGTAGACCCTTCTCTCTGCTCCGCAAAGAGGGTTTCAAAAAATAAAACGGAACAAAAGCCTTCTCTACGAAGTAAAGAGGTGGTCGAGCGAAGCAAAAACCGGGCCTGCCTGTCGGCAGACAGGTGAGTCCACTCGCGACGCGGACATTAAGCCCCTGGAATCAATTCTATTTGCTTCGGCGCGGCTTTGGCTGCTTTGTTAGCTTGGATATAGCTATCTACCGCCGCTTTTAAGCGGAAATAGCGTTGCTTCTCGAATAAGGCCAGCTTGGGTTTTACATCGTCCAGCATTTCTACGGCCTCGGCCAGGTACTGCCTCAGTTGCTCTGTGTCGTTTGTATGTTCCATAGCCTGGTAATTTATCGTCAAAAATAATAAACACCAAGCTTAAATACTAATATTTTTAGCTTTTTAATCAAGTTGCTTCATATGAAATTGCGGCTTAAAGACCCAACCTAAACGGTGAAGCCCTTATTAAACAATCCTCTCCAAAGGAGATATTTTTTAAGGGGCTGTCATATCATATGAACATTAACAAAAGCCGATCAAAATAAAATTGGCGTTATGTTCTTTATACTGTTACGGCTATTTAAACACGGAGTTCACGAAGACAAACACAGAGTTACGGAGCTTTTTTACCTTTAATGCGGCAAAAAACGCTGTGACCTTTGCGTAAAACTCTGCGGACTCTGTGTTTTAAATAACCGCCAAATTTTGTATTGTTGCCTATGTATGTTTTTTACTTATGGTACAGTCTATTAAGGCCGCACAATGCATGCCTACTTTCTATATATAATAAAGACACATCGCATACCGCAACGTTTTGACTAAAAAACAAAAAGCCGGAAACCTTGCAGCCTCCAGCCCTTCGAACTATTAAACAAAACTGATCTAAAAAATTATGCGCAAAGTTTCCCGGGCAGTACCGGTTCTCCCTTAATGGGCAGGGGTTCATCTACTTTAACCACCTTCGGTTTGCCAAACGAATATTTACTCAGGTTCACCAACAGCACGCTCAATAAAATGATAACCAGCCCGATAATCTGCAACCAGCTGATGATTTCGCCTGCGAATAACACGCCCAGCAGCACCGCTATCACGGGGTTTACGTAAGAGTGCGTACTCACCTGCGTGGCCGGCCTCACCTGTAGCAACCAAACGTAGGCGCTAAACGCCGCTATCGACCCGAAGAAGATGAGGTACAGCACAGCCATCCAGGCCTGCAGCGGTACCGCACTAATATGAAAAGTAGCGTATTCGTTATCTATGAACCCAACAGGGATAAAGGCAATACCCGCAACCAGCATCTGCCAGCTGGTGTTTACCCGTGCCGGTGCCCCTGTAGCCGTCTTTTTAGAATACAACGAACCAACCGACCAGGCAATAGGGCCAACAATCAGCAGTAGTAAACCTACCAGGTGCTTTGTATCCAGTCCACCTGCTATCGATTTGGAGAAGGCTTCGCCAAACAGCAGCACTACGCCGCCGAAACCAATGATGAGCCCCCAAATGGTACTGCGGCTTTTAAGGTTCACCTTCCAGTTGGCCCTATCCAATACCACAAACCAGATGGGATTTGCAGATACCATGATGGCCACCATGGCGCTAGGAATAAATTTCTCCACCCATATCACAATGCCAGTAGCTACGAATAGTGTAAGCAAGCCGCTGATCCCCGATGCCTTGATGGTTGCTTTATCGAATATCCTGTCGCCTTTTAAGTAGCACCAGCTAAGCAGCAAAATGCCCGCTGCTATAAAGCGTATGGCACCCATTATCATGGGCGGTATGCCATGCAGGGCCATTTGTATAAAAAAGTAGGTAGAACCCCACACTACATACACCGCAGCAAATGCAATTACTACTAATAAGGTGGAGGGTTTACCGGTTACTTTGGTTTCCATTGTATGCGAATTTATATATGTATTGAATAATAGAAATCTTCCAGGTTTTACGTTTCCTGTCTTGGGGTTTAACCCGTCATAACCCTGATTTCACCACACGTTCCGATGGAACGTCAAAACTGCTCTTTATTTTTCTACCAACCATGCCTTCCTACGGAACGATTTTGCTTTACGCATCCCATCGGGATGTTTGGTTGGTAGAAATACCGCAAAACCGTCTTACGTTCCATCGGAACGGCTGGTGCACCTCACCACTAAGTATAAGTAACAAAAAACGCTTCGCTGTTGGCTTCATCTGATAATATCGATCAAATGACAGCCCCCGTAATAATTCAGTCACCCGAAGGAGTTCTTTTGCCGCCAGGCATCCAGGCTCCATACATAATTAGGTATAGTAGCCAGTAAAAAACTTGCTGCGCTAACCGTAAATACCGAGTAATTAAGCGGTGCATCTATACCAAAAGAAATAGCCATCGACAGCGCGAAGCTGAGGCTCAGCAAGCCGCTGACCAACGCAGCATACCGCGTAAACAGGCCGAAAATAAGCAGCAGGCCAATAACTATTTCGAGTGAGGTTGCTATTACGGCCAAAGGTGCTACAAATACTTCGGGTAAAAAACCCATTACTTGCTTACTATAGTCTATAAAATGTTGCCAGTCGCCCCAGCCAACATGCGGTTGGCCATGCGCGCCAATAATGCCCAGCCTATCGGCCGATGCCCAGAGGTAACTGGCGGCGATGGCTATCCTGAGGAAGACGGAAGGGGCTTTGAAATTTCCGGAGAGTTGCATGATGTGATTTGTTTTAATGGTATAAAATTACGTACTTGGTGGACTATACACATAGTCCAGAAATAACAATCACCATAGTCCAGATGGAATTATTAGAAAGCCTTGTTTGCGTTGATAAAAACCTGCCCGTGCCCGTGTACCTACAGGTGGCCAATGATGTAATATGCGCTATCCGCAAGGGTATTCTAAAACCGGGGGCGGCATTGCCCGGCAGCAGGGTGCTGGCACAATCGTTGAACTTACACCGCAAAACAGTGGTGTCTGCTTACGATGAGTTGTATGCCCAAAGCTGGGTTGATGTATTACCGCGTAAGGGCATCTTTGTAGCCAAAAACCTCCCCAACGTTTCGCCGAGGGCATTGGTTGCCACACCGCCTCGCACGGGCTTTTCGCAGGAAACTTTGTACGAGGTGGATGATACCCGCGTTATTTGCCAGGACATGTTTGTGGCACCGCCAGAGGGGAACCTGGTGTTCAACAATGGCTCGCCAGATACCCGGATAGCACCGCTGGAGCTGATGATACGGGAGTACCGCAGGCTGGCATCGCACAAGTTCAATACCAAATACCTGGCGTATGGGCCGGAACAAGGCTCCGAGAACCTGCGGACAGAACTGGCTAAGTTCTTTTCGGAAACGCGGGGATTGCATGTAAGTCCGGATAATATCATCATCACCAAAGGCGTGCAGATGGCCTTATATCTAATTGCGCAGGTTTTATTGAATAAAGGCGATACCGTTATCGTGGGCGACCCGGGTTACAGCATGGCCAATGAAGTGTTTACCCAGGCCGGTGCGGTGATTGCCCCGGTGCCGGTAGATGAATTCGGCATCAACCTGAATGCCGTGGAGGTCCTCTGCAAAAAGCAAACGATACGTATGCTGTTCGTGATACCGCACCATCACCAGCCCACCACAGTTACGCTATGCTCAGAAAGGCGCATGCGCCTGCTGGAACTGGCCAAAACCTACAAATTTGCTATTGTGGAAGATGATTATGACTACGATTTTCATTACTCCAGCAGCCCCATTTTGCCCCTGGCCAGTGCCGATGATTATGGCAGTGTGATCTATGTAGGTTCGTTCTGTAAAACCATCGCATCGGGCCTGCGCATTGGTTTTATGATAGCCCCGCAAAACCTCATTAAGCAGGCTACCCGCCTGCGCCGCCTGATAGACCGGCAGGGCGAACAGCTTTTGGAGGAGGCCATGGCCAACCTGCTGAAGAACGGCGATATAGGCCGCCACTTAAAAAAAGCCAACAAACTTTACCAGGAACGCCGCGACGTGCTGTGCCGCCTGTTGCAGGAAAAACTGGGCGGCCAGGTAGCTTTCACTATCCCCAACGGAGGCTTCGCCGTTTGGATGGAGTACAAAAACGGCGTTGACAGGTTGGTAGTAACTCAAAAAGCCGCCGAAATGGGCCTAACCATCGGTAGCGGCTGCGAGCACTACCACGACCCGCTGGTGCGCCACAACTTTGTTCGCCTTGGCTTTGCCTCCATGAATGTGGAAGAGCTTGAAGAAGCGGTAGATATTTTGGCAAGAGCAGTGAAGAAGGCGGAAGTGGTGAGTGGTTGATTGGGTGAGTGGTGAATGGTTGCGTGACTGGGATTGTAATATATTAGTGTCAATAATATCGAATGATGAATTTCGAATATCCAATATCGAAGTAAACTTCGGAGTTGTCCTTCACCATTCGATATTGGGCATTCGGTGTTCGATATTAATTCTCCCTATTGCCTTTTTTTAACATAATCCGCCGCTTTTCCCCTATAAATCCCTATTATTGACGACTAATTTAATCTACATTAATGTCATTCAATTACCGGCGGGTTATTATCAAGGTGGGGTCCAACGTTATTACCAGGGCCGATGGCTTCCCCGATACGGAGCGCATAGCCCATTTGGTAGACCAGATTGCCGCTATCAAAAAACAAGGAAAGCAGGTAATTTTGGTGTCGTCGGGTGCGGTAGCATCCGGTCGAAGCTTGATTACCGTAAGCGATAAGAACGATGCCGTGGCCACGCGCCAGTTGCTGGCCTCTATTGGGCAGGTTAAGCTCATCAATACGTATTCCCAGCTGTTCGATAAATTCGGTATCCTGTGCTCGCAGGTACTGGTAACCAAAGAGGATTTCCGCGACAGGCTGCACTACCTCAATATGCGCAACTGCCTCGAAATACTGCTGCAGCATGAGGTTATCCCCGTGGTGAACGAAAACGATGTGGTATCGGTTACCGAGCTGATGTTTACCGATAATGACGAACTGGCCGGTCTCATCGCTTCCATGCTGAATGCCGAGGCCCTTATCATTCTCAGCAATGTAGACGGCATTTACGATGGCGACCCCAAACTCCCCGGCTCGGCTGTGATACAGGAAGTTACCGGTGAGGGCGTAGATTTCTCGTCCTTCGTGAGTACTGGCCGCTCGCAATTTGGACGGGGCGGCATGATCACCAAATCGACCATGGCGCAAAAAACGGCGCAGCTGGGTATTGCGGTGCACATCGCCAACGGCACCAAAGATGATATCCTTACCGATGTGTTGGCTAATAAGGCCATCCATACGCACTTCGTACCCACTAAAAAAGCGTCGGGTAAAAAGAAATGGCTGGCCCACTCAGAAAACGCTGCCACCGGTGCGGTGCAGGTAAACGAGGGAGCCAAAACGGTGCTCATCTCCAGCAAAGCTTCCAGCCTGCTGCCGGTGGGTATTATTAAGGTACTGGCCGATTTTAAGAAAGGCGAAATCATCAAAATAGTCGACGAAGACCACAAACTGATTGGCCTTGGCCTGGCCGAGTACGGTGCCGAAAAGGCCCGCGAGTTCACCGGCAAGAAAAACCAGCGCGCGCTGGTACATTATGATTATCTTTATTTACAGGGATAGAAATGGGATACACAAAATACTTTGAAGATGCCGTAAAGGCGGGCCGCAACCTTGGCCTCGCCCCTGCCGCCATAGATGCAGTGCTGCTTGATGTGGCCGAAGCCGCCGTAGCGCAAACCGCTTATCTGTTACAGGAAAACCAGAAGGATCTGGACCGCATGGACCCGGCTGACCCAAAATACGACCGCCTGAAACTGACCGCCGCCCGCATACAGGATATTGCGAATGATATCAAAAGCATAGCCGGATTGGCTAGTCCGCTGGGTGCTGTGCTGTCTGACAAAATCATGCCGAATGGCCTGCACATCAGCAAGGTGCGCGTACCGCTCGGCGTGGTAGGCGTGATATACGAGGCAAGGCCAAACGTAACATTCGATGTATTTGCGCTATGCTTTAAAACGGGCAACATCAGCATATTAAAGGGCGGCAGCGATGCCGATTACTCTAACCGCGCCATCATCAGTATTATCCACGGCGTATTGTCTAAGCATAACATTGACGTGAATGCAGCTACCCTACTCCCTGTGGAACGCGAAGCTACCGAAGCCCTGCTCAATGCTGTAGGGCATGTTGATGTGCTGATACCGAGGGGGAGCCAGTCGCTCATTAATTATGTGCGCAACAGTGCCAAGGTACCGGTGATTGAAACCGGCGCGGGCATTGTACATACCTATTTGGACGAGACCGGCGATTTAGAAAAAGCTACCGCCATAGTAGATAACGCCAAAACCCGCCGCGTAAGCGTCTGCAACGCGCTGGATTGTTTGATAATTCATGAAAGCCGCCTTGGAGACCTACTTTGGTTAGTTGAACCGTTACACGACAAAGGTGTTATATTATATGCGGATAAACCCTCATGGTGGATGTTGGTAGGATTGTGGCCGCCCGAGCAATTGCATGAGGCCCAGCCCGAACACTTTGGCACGGAGTTTTTATCCATGAAAATGGCTATTAAAACCGTGAGCAGTTTGGATGAAGCACTGGAACATATCGCTATCAACAGTTCCAAACATAGCGAAGCTATCGTATCCGAAGATGCAGATCATATCGAAACCTTCCTGAACAGGGTGGATGCCGCTGCTGTTTATGTAAACGCCTCCACCGCTTTTACCGATGGTGCGCAATTCGGCCTCGGCGCCGAAATAGGCATCAGCACGCAGAAGCTGCATGCCCGCGGGCCAATGGGTTTGGAAGAGCTGACTAGCTATAAGTGGGTGGTAAGAGGTGATGGGCAGGTGAGGAAATAGCCAATCGGCGGTCGGTTAAAACAGACGGCAATGAAGGTGGATTTTTTTCAACTCTGCACCTTCATTGCCGTTTCATTTAAGAGACGGAAGAGGAAATAGCCAATCGGCGGTCGGTTAAAACCGACGGCAATGAAGGTGGATTTTTTTCAACTCTGCACCTTCATTGCCGTTTCATTTATGAGACGGAAGAGGAAATAGCCAATCGGCGGTCGGTTAAAACCGACGACAATGAAGGCGGATTTTTTTCAACTCTGCACCTTCATTGCCGTCTCATTTATGAGACTGAGAGGTTTGCCAACCGTTAAACGGCTTCACCGTAGCACAATTCGGCATGCCGTTTTTCCCGGTGCCGGGTACGGTCGTTGAAAGTTCTTTTCCGCTTTCCGCTTGCTCCCAGGTAATCCCTGTCAACGGTATTTTAAGCCTGCCGCTCCAGCCGCCCCCACCAGCGTAGGAGCCGATGTCGAGGTAGATAAACCTGCCGCCAACGGGGCCTTGTACGAATGGGCCGCGAAAATCGGGCGCGGCAAGGGTTTGCGGTGTGCCTTTGATTTCTACAGAAAAGCTAAATTGAAGATCCCCTCCTTGCGATGGCTGCACCTGCACGGGTTCGTAATTTGAGCCGGAGCCTTTTTGCAGCGAATAAACGGTTTTTAGCGGTGGCTTATCGAGCGTGATGTGCAAGTCGATGGTATTAGGGTTTGTGGCCATATAGGAGCAGAGTAATTTGGCGATAAAGGCGAATGTTTTAAACTTTCGAATAAAGGTATAAAATTAACGTATGTAATTATTATCGCCCCAAGTTTTCACCTGAAAGGGTTACCTTTCCTTATTACCCTTATTAATACAAACCAAACCTGAATTAAACCCACATGAGAAAATTCATTAAAATATCTCTCCGCGTAGTTCTTGGCTTCGTAGCGTTTGTTGCGTTGTACCTGTTTGCCGCATGGAGCTTATCTAAAATCGCTATTTCGGCAGAACCCGTTACCACGCAGGACGTTACCATCTATATACTCACCAACGGCGTGCATACCGATATCGTTGTGCCCGTTAAGAATGAACAAGTGGATTGGAGCAAGGAGCTTAAATTCGAGAACACAGTAGGCAAAGATACCGTGGCCAGCTATGTAGGCATGGGCTGGGGCGATAAAGGCTTTTACCTCAACACCCCCACCTGGGCCGATTTAAAATTCAGTACGGCGTTCAAAGCAGCGTTTGCGTTGAGCACTTCGGCCATGCACGTTACCTATCATAAAGAGCTGATAGAAAGCGCCACCTGCAAAAAAATCATCATCAGTAAGGCGCAATACGCCCGGTTGATTACTTACGTTACCGAAAGTTTCAAGACGGATAGCGCAGGGCATTTCATCAACATCAAAACCAACGCCAATTACGGTAAGGACGATGCCTTTTACGAGGCCCATCGCAAGTACAACCTCTTTTTCACCTGCAATACCTGGGCAAATAATACCCTCAAAAGCTGCGGCCAAAAAGCCTGTTTATGGACACCGGCGGATACCCCCATATTTGATAAGTATAGGTAGGGAATTAACCAAAGCGATGAGTTTGAAATACGAGTATTAAAGACGGTATCTTGTTCCCCTCTCGAGAGGCGGTGCGCTGGTACTGCGCGATGGCAGGGGTGTGTTTTCCACAAAGCATATGGCAAAACACACCCCTCCCCCCCTCTCAAGAGGGGAATCGCACATTCCCGCGCTTTTTTTTTAGCTTTCTTTGCGCTAAACCATCACTATTAGTTTTTCGATAAGTTGGCCGATGACGGGCAAGCAATCATACTTACACTACAATACCATCAATCGCGTTTTCCAGTGCGTGTTCGCCCACGCCGGGTACTTTTAAGCCCTCGGCGCGGTAAACGGTAATATCGGTCATACCCAGGAAACCCAGCACGCCACGTAGGTAGGGTTCTATAAAATCGTAGGGCTTCATCGGGCCATGAGAATAGATGCCGCCGGAGGATATCGAAACATATACCTTTTTACCTTTCACCAGCCCTTCCGGGCCATTTGCCGAATAGCTAAAGGTTTTGTTGGCGCGACAGATATGGTCTATCCAGGCCTTCAGGGTAGATGGTATCTGGAAGTTGTAAACCGGCGCATCTATCACAATAGCTTCGGCATCCATCAATTCGGCAATGGCTTCATCAGAATGTTTAATGGCTTCCGCCAGTTCGGGCGAGTGCTGTTCTGCCGGGGTAAAGAACGAGGTAACGTGCACCTCTTCCAGGTGCGGGAAGGGGTTGAGTGCAAGGTCTTTTGTAACAAGAGTGCTGCCGGGGTTTGCTACTTGAAGTTTTTCTACGATAGCGTTCCCTAATTTCAGACTGATAGATTCTGCGCCGCGTGGGCTGCTGATCAAATGTAATATTTTCATGTGCTTTTGTTTTAAATGTTTGGCAAACCTAGGTACATTAGCTATGAAAAAGATACTACTATCCCAAAGGATAGCGGTATCCTTTGGGATAGTTCGCACCTTTGCCATATGGAACAGACCAAAAAAAACGGCACAGCAGCCTGCAAATCGGCCATGGGTTCGGTTAAGGATGCCTTGTATGTGTTGAACGGTAAATGGAAGCTGCCGCTCATCGTTGCCCTGCGCGAAGGTCCGCGCCGCTTCAACGAAATACAAAAAGAGCTAGGCGAAATTACCCCCAAGGTACTCTCCAAAGAACTGCGCGAAATGGAACTGAACGAGTTCGTTGTGCGCAAGGTATTCAACACTGTACCCGTAACCGTAATTTACGAATTGACACCCTACAGCGATTCGGTAGGCCCTATCATCGAAGCATTGAAAGCATGGGGCGAGCAGCACCGCGAGCGGATAGTAAAGCACAGGAAAGAAGAGCAGGTGACAGTTTAGGCGGTGGCAACCACTCACCACCCTCTATTCACTACTCACTAAGCAAACCATTTTACCCTCCCCTGACCCTTAATATACCCCTAAAGCCTTATCTTTGCGCCCAATATGAGTAAGCACGGAAGAATATTAGTGGCCATGAGCGGCGGAGTTGATAGTTCGGTAGCGGCAGTAATGCTGCACGAGCAGGGCTACGAGGTGATAGGTCTTACCATGAAAACATGGGATTATGCCTCTTCCGGCGGCAGCTCTAAAGAAACCGGCTGCTGTAGCCTGGATAGCATCAACGATGCCCGCGCTTTAGCCGTAGGTTATGGTTTCCCCCATTATATATTGGATATCCGCAACGAATTCGGCGATTTTGTGATCGATAACTTTGTTGACGAATACCTGGCCGGCCGCACTCCTAACCCATGCGTGCTCTGCAACACCCATATCAAATGGGAGGCATTATTGAAACGTGCCGATAAGCTGGATTGCGAATTCATTGCCACCGGGCACTACGCCAATATCCGCCAGCAGGACAGCGGTCGCTACGTAATATCTAAAGGCAAGGACGAAAACAAGGATCAATCATACGTACTTTGGGGCGTTTCGCAAAAGAACCTGGCACGTACACAGTTCCCGTTAGGCAGTTTCTCCAAGCCCGAAATACGCCAGATGGCCGTAGATATGGGCCAGTTGGAACTGGCCGGCAAAAGCGAAAGCTATGAGATATGCTTCGTGCCCGATAACGATTACCGCGCTTTCTTACGCCATAAGGTGGAAGATCTGGACGAGCGTGTAGGTCCCGGCAATTTCGTGTTGACTGATGGCAGCATCGTTGGAAAACACCAGGGTTATCCTTTCTATACCATCGGCCAGCGTAAAGGCCTGGGTATTGCTTTGGGCAAACCTATGTTCGTAACCAAAATAGACCCGGTTACCAATACCGTGGTTTTGGGCACCATAGAAGAACTGGAAAAGAAAGAAGCCTGGGTACGTAACCTTAACCTGGTGAAATACGAAAGTATCCCCGAGCCTTTGGAAGCTGTTACCAAAATACGCTATAAAGATGCCGGTACAGAAAGCAAGATCGTACAAATAGGCGACCACATGAAGGTATCGTTCGACCATATGGTATCGGGCATCGCGCCAGGCCAGTCGGCGGTTTTCTACGAAGGGAATGATTTGTTGGGTGGTGGATTTTTGTTATAAAAAGTTAGAAGCGTTGAAGAGGTTAAAAAGGTTCAAAAAGTTGCGTAATACCACGCCACATTTCCACCTGTTTTCAAACTTTTTCGACACTTCCAATCTCTCTAACCCTTCTAACATTTCCAACCTTAACTAAAAACAATTTGCGTTTCTACCGCATTTTATGTTTTCTTTGCAAAAACATCCCTGTTAAATGGCTAAAAATTTACTCATAGTTGAATCTCCGGCGAAAGCCAAAACCATCGAAGGATACCTCGGGAAAGACTTTACCGTAAAATCGAGCTATGGCCACATTCGCGACCTGGTGAAGTCTGAAGATGCCATCGATATCAAGAACAACTTCGAGCAAAGATACGAAGTACCTGCCGATAAGAAGCAGGTAGTAAGCGAGTTAAAGAAATTAGCCAAGGAAGCCGACATGGTGTGGCTAGCGTCCGATGAGGACCGCGAGGGAGAAGCTATTTCCTGGCACTTGTTCGATACCCTGAATCTTAAGGATGCCACCACCAAACGCATTGTTTTCCACGAGATAACCAAGCCAGCCATTTTACGCGCCATAGATAACCCGCGCAAAATCGACTACAATTTGGTGAATGCCCAGCAGGCCCGCCGCGTTTTAGACCGATTAGTGGGTTTCGAGCTATCGCCCGTTTTATGGAAAAAAGTAAAACCATCGCTGTCTGCCGGTCGTGTACAATCTGTTGCCGTGCGCCTCATTGTAGACCGCGAACGCGAGGTAAATAAATTTAAATCAGAAGCAGCTTTTAAGATAGTAGCCATATTCGGCAAGGGCAAAAATGCCTTTAAAGCAGAACTGGCGGAGCGCTTTACCCAACAAGGTGATGCCGAAACGTTTTTGCAGGATTGCGCAAAGGCTGTCTTTGATATCAAATCGCTGGATACCAGGCCAACCAAGCGTTCGCCTGCCGCGCCTTTTACTACCTCTACCCTACAGCAGGAAGCCAGTCGCAAGTTGGGCTATTCAGTAGCACGCACCATGCAGGTAGCACAGCGCTTGTACGAAGCAGGGCATATCACTTATATGCGTACCGATTCGGTAAACCTGTCTGACACCGCAATCGCGGCAGCAGCCAGCGAGATCGTATCGGCCTGGGGCGATAAATACCACCAGAGCCGCAAGTACAAAACCAAAAATGCCAGCGCGCAGGAGGCTCACGAAGCCATCCGCCCTACCTACTTTAACAACCATACCATCAATGGCGAATCGGGTGAGAAACGCCTTTACGAATTGATATGGAAACGCGCTATCGCATCGCAGATGAGCGAAGCGCAGTTTGAAAAAACTGTTGCCAAAATAGGCATCTCCACCCGTAAAGAAGACCTCACAGCCAATGGCGAGGTGATGAAATTCGACGGCTTTTTGAAGGTTTACCTGGAGAGCAACGACGATGAAGAAGATAACCAAACCGCCGATGGCGAAAATGCTATACTGCCCCCATTAACCAAAGGCCAACTATTGGATTTGCAGGAAATGACGGCTACCGAACGTTTCAGTCGCCCGCCTGCGCGCTATACTGAGGCAAGTTTGGTGAAGAAGCTGGAAGAGCTTGGCATTGGCCGTCCATCTACCTACGCCCCTACTATCTCTACCATACAAAACCGCGGTTACGTGGTAAAGGAAGAGCGCGAGGGCCGCGTACGCAACTTCAGGGTGCTTACGCTGAAGAACGAAAACATTACCAAAGAAGAGAAAAGCGAGAACACCGGTGCCGAGCGCGGCAAGCTGTTCCCTACCGATATAGGTGCAGTGGTGAACGATTTTTTGGTGCAGCATTTCCAGGGCATCGTAGATTTTAACTTTACGGCCAGCGTAGAGAAACAGTTTGACGAGATTGCGCAGGGCCTGCAGGACTGGACCAAAATGATCCGCACGTTTTACGACCCTTTTCATAAAGACGTACAAAGTACTATAGAAACTGCCGACAAAGCCACCGGCGAGCGCGAATTGGGCGTACACCCCGAGAGCGGCAAAAAAATGTCGGTACGTATAGGCCGCTACGGTCCGTTTGTACAGGTGGGCGAAAGCGCTACCGAAGAAAACGAAGAGAAACCGCTGTACGCAAGCTTGCGTACGGGGCAAAGTATCGAAACCATATCGCTGGAGGAAGCACTCGAATTATTCAAGTTACCTAAGGTAGTTGGCGAATTTGAAGGCAAACCCATGAAGGTAGCTATAGGCCGTTTCGGGCCATACATCAGCCACAACAGCGCGTTCGTATCGTTGCCGAAAGAGATAGACCCGCTGGATGTTACCGAAGAACAGGCCATTGAACTGATTGAGGCCAAGCGAAAAAAAGATGCCGAACGTCTGATCAAATCCTTCCCCGAAGATGAAACTGTAAAAGTATTAAACGGTCGCTGGGGCCCCTATATTGAATTTGGCAAGCTGAACGTTAAGATACCCAAAGACATTACAGATCCGCTTACGCTTACTTTCGAACAGTGTAAAGCCCTGGCCGATGCGATGCCTAAAGATGCCAAAAAAGGGCGTTTCGGCAAGGCCAGAGCGGCACCAGCGGCAAAAGCAGCGCCTGCTAAAAAGAAAGCCCCGGCTAAGAAAGCGGTAGCGAAGAAAAAATAATAGTTAGTTGTGAGGGTTAAAAGAGTTATAAAGGTTAAAGAAGTTTGTGCCTTTTTAACTTTTTTAACCCTTATAACATTTCTAACTTTAACAAATGATTAAAGACCTCCCCCAAAACGTAGTCAAAGATATTGGCATTGCCGTGGCCCTCGAGAGCGAAACGCCCGAGAGCAAAATATGGTACGTTTACCTCATCAATAAGAAAGACGTACCGTTGGAGACCGTGCTGATTACCTCTAAAGGCTACGGCGAAAAAAATGGCGAGCAGGTGAAAACTTCTATTTTGCGCCATGCATTCCCATTGATACCTGCGCAGTCGTTTAAACTGATTGAACCGATAGACGAGGCAACCTTTGGCCTCAGTAACGAGTACTGGCTCAGCTTTTATATCGGCACGGATATTTTCGATAAGAAATTTATCTTCCTGCCGGAGAGCATTGTAGATGGTAACTTCATCAAGCTGCCGTTGGTAAATAAGCCCGGGGTGATGATCTTATAAATTAAGATCGCGCATCAGCCGCATGCTATCCTTTAAATCGCTGTAAAGTTTTTTATAGATGGGGAATATCCGCCCATAGGTATGATGCCTTTGTACATTGGGCTCAACCGTGGCGCTGTTGGCGGTTTCGGTATCCAATATAGCCTGTACATCCAACCCCAGTGCCTGCATAGCCAGGTAAATGGCGCCCATAGCAGATGAGTCGCCGCCTTGCAGCAATACCAATTTCTTGCCCGTAATATCGGCCAATATCTGCACCCATACCGGCGAATTGATAAAGCCGCCGCTCACTACTATTTCTTTCACCGGCTCAGCGGACGATGCTTCAACAGCGTTCAAAACATCGTAAAGGGCAAAGCAGATACCCTCCAATGCGGCGCGCATAAAGTGTTGCTGCTGATGCTTAATATTGATACCCAAAAACGCGGCTGAGCTTTTGGCATCCCAAACCGGGGCGCGTTCGGCGTACAAGTAAGGTAAAAAGATGAGTCCATCGCTCCCGGCATTTACAGCATCTATCTTATCGAATAACATCGCATAATTCTGGTCGGTAATGCTTAATTTTAAAAAACTTTTAATAAGCCAGTCGACAGCCGCACCGCCGTTGTTCACCGCTCCGCCGCAGATAAATGTTTCGGCGTTGAGCAGGTAATTGAACGTCATGGCTTGATAATTATACACGGGTTGGGTACTCCCTACCCTAACCGCACCGCTGGTACCTATGGTAAGCGCCGCTACACCGGGGCGCACGGCATTGCCGCCCAAATTGGCGCAACAGCCATCGCTGGAACCAATAACAAAGGCGGTTTGTGCATCTACACCCAGCGCCAAACCCTGCGCGGTGGCTGTAAAACGCATATGCCCGGTGCTTACGGGCTGCGACAAGCGGTCGCGCTCTATCCCTGCAAGGCTTAGCGAGGCATCATACCAGTCTAAATGTATTATATCCAGCAAGCCTGTAGCCGAAGCGATGGAATAATCTACCTCAAAAACACCGAAAAGCCGGTACCATATATATTCTTTAATAGAGATAAACTTATGCGCCGCTGCAAATAGAGCAGGCTGGTTTTGGCACAGCCATATCAATTTGCTCAGTGGCGACATAGCGTAGATTGCAGTACCCGTATTGCGGTAAATTATCCCACCATCGACACTATCCCTAATCGCCCTGGCAATATCGCCACTGCGTGTATCTGCCCAAAGCATGGCTTTGGCTAAGGGGTGCCCGTTGCCGTCAACCGGCATAATGCTGTGCATGGCCGCGCTGAAGCTTACCGCCGCTGGCGCTGTACCCATCTGGCCGGTTATATTATTGATACATAGCAGAAATGCATCCCATACCTGTATGGCATCCTGCTCGCTTACGCCCGGCTCGGGGCTATAAGCGGTGTAATGCTGCTGCGCTGTGCAAAGGGTTTTGCCAGCCTCATCCACCGCCACAGCTTTGGTACTTCCTGTACCCAAATCAATTCCGATGAAGTATTTTTGCGTAGGTTGCAAATGCATAATAGCCTAAAATAAATACTGGCTAAGTTATTGCATTAAGTATTCCACATCGGCATTATTTGTCAACATTTTGAGAATTAACGGTAAAGCACGGGCACACTTCCAAATTAATTACTCTACTTTTAAAAAAAATACCCTGTAGGGTAATTAGTGTATCGGCCAGTTTTACAAATATTTGAGAATGAATTTAATTACCTGAAATTCGTTTTTAAGATATTTTTTTTGCCGTTTTTTGATTTAAAAGCACCATATTTATAGCAGAAACACCACACTATCGGCATGAAGAAAACACTATTAATTGTTGATGACGATTTGAGTATATTAAAGCTGCTCAACTTCATATTAAGCAAAGATTACGAAATAGTTGTTAAAAACAATGGTATAGAGGCTTTTAGCTGGCTTGAAGACGGCAACCTACCTAAACTGATCATATCTGACTTGCAGATGCCGTACTTCGACGGCCAATCCTTCATCAAAAACGTAAAGATAAGCGGCTTTTACCGCAATATACCGGTTATCATGCTATCGGCAGCGCACGACCTGGAAGAGCAGGTGGCTAATATGCCCTTTAAAGTAGAAGCCTATATCCACAAGCCTTTCAATCCAACAACCTTAAAAACAGCCATTAACCAAGCCCTACAAGTTTATGACGCGTCAGACAGCAACTGATTGGAACGAAAATTCGGGTTCGCAAATCAGGATAGCCTATGCAGGGCTTGAACTGAAGGACCTCATCGCTAAAGACCTTGGCGATAGTTTCCGCATTGTATTCAACGATACACTGAAAGACCTGGATGATTACCTGGGCGATCAGTCTATCCTCACCATACCCGAAATTATTTTGGTAGAGGTAGATAAGGATGAGAAATGCTTTGAACTGGTAGAAAAACTGCGGGATAACTTTCTAATGAACGGTCTTATCATCGTAATGCTATCTACCCGTACCGATAAAAAATTGGTACAGCGGGCTATGAAGCTTAAGCTGCATGATTTTTACACCTACCCCTTCTCCACATCTGATTTGCGCGAACGCCTCAACTTTTTAGTGAGGTTCAAACTGATAAAACCAAGGCTGCTCGAGCTATCCAAGGAAGTGGATACCACGTATAAAATGCCACCGGGCAAACGTTTTTTGGATTTGTTTATCTCCATCTCCATGCTTATCGGTCTCTCGCCGGTCATGCTTATTGTGGCCATTGCTATTAAGTTCGATTCTAAAGGCCCCATATTTTACAAAAGCAAACGTGTTGGCACCGGTTATAAAATATTCGATTTTTATAAATTCCGCTCGATGCGTACTGATGCAGACCAACTATTGGCGCAAATGGCGGTTACCAACAACCAGTACGCTGCCGAAGAAACGGGCACTACTAAATCGGCCTTCGTAAAAATAAAGAATGACCCACGCGTTACCAAACTGGGCAATTTCCTACGTAACAGTAGTTTAGATGAATTGCCACAGTTGTTCAACATACTAAGGGGCGACATGTCGGTAGTAGGTAACAGACCTTTACCTGTTTATGAAGCCGAAATGCTCACCTCCAACGAGTGGTCGATGCGCTTTTTGGGCCCGGCGGGCTTAACGGGCCTTTGGCAGATAAGCAAACGCGGCAAGGAAGATATGAGCGAACGCGAACGAAAGAAACTGGATAATTTTTATGCGCAGAAGTACTCGTTTTGGCTGGATGTTAAAATCATCCTGGGTACAGTGCCTGCTATGTTTCAAAAAGAGAAAGTTTAATTCATATGTCTGTCAGATTCAAACTATATGGCCTTTTATTGCTGGCCTTATTAACTACGCAGGGCTTGCGTGCGCAGGAATCATTAATACCCGATATCTCCTACCCGTACTTAGAAAAACTAATTGCTACAGCAAAAAAGAACTACCCCGAAATAAAATTACGCCAGGCGCAGGTAAACCTGGCCAGGGCCGCTTATCATCAGGCCAATGTTTCGTGGTTGGATGCATTTACGGCATCTTACATATACAGCCCAAAAAGTTCGCTCAATTTAATACAGCCAACAATTTTTAATGGCTACCAGCTAAGCGTATCGATAAATATTGGTCAGTTTCTGGCTAAACCGTTTGCATCGCGCGGGGCAAAAGAGGCAGTGAGGGTAGCTGAGTTTCAGCAGCAGGAGTATAACTTAACATTGGAGGCCACTGTAAAACGCCTGTACTTCCAATACCTTGCAGCCCAGGCCGACTTGCGTTTGCGATCTGGCGCTATTGTAGATGGCCAGGCTGCGGTAAAGCAATTGAAGTACTCCTTTCAAAAAGGTGAAACAACATTCCAGGTATATAACGAGGCACTTACAAGCCTTTACCAACAGGGGGGATTTAAAGTGACAGCAGAGTTGTCAATGTTAACCGCAAAAACCAACCTTGAGGAGGTTTTGGGCGTTAAATTAGAAGAGGTTAAATAAAAAATGGAGTTTGCTAATTTTCTGAAAGTTTTATGGAAACATAAAAACCTGCTGATAATTGTTCCGCTTGTTGCTATTATTATCTCCTATTTCCTGGTAAAAAATCTGGCTGATAAATACGTATCTACTTCACAGATAGCTACCGGTATTATAGACGAATCGCGCCATTTGCTGGATAAGGAAACCAATAGCGCGGCGCAGGCACAGCAGATAAACCAAAGCTTCAGCAACCTTATCGAGATAATGAAGCTAAAGAAGCTCGTTAACCAGGTGTCGTACCAACTCATCCTGCACGATCTTACCAGCCCTACCCCATTCAAACCTTACAGCAAGCTGTTCCTCAGCATGAACGCCGGGGCTAAAAAACATGCGATAGAATTGTTTTCGGGCAAATTCAAGCGCATGGAGGCCATGGACTTTTACAATAAGGACGAGAACGGGCTTAACGATTTGTTGCGAACGATGAAGTACGATGAACGCAGTTTGCGCGAAGACATACAAATTAACCGCGATGAGGATAGCGACTTTATTACCGTTGGTTATGAATCGCCAAACCCGCAGCTTTCTGCCTTTGTGGTAAACGTGCTCTGCCGCGAATTTATTAGCTACTATACCCACACCATCAAGCAAAACGAAACAGACGCGGTTACCTTTCTGGCAAAATTGCTTATAGAGAAACGCGATGCGCTGAACAAAAAAACAGCCCAGCTGCAGGATTATAAGATCAGGAACGGGGTACTGAACCTGGAAGAGCAATCAAAAGCTATTTACGACCAGATAGTTGCCTACGGCGACCGCAAACAGCAGGCTCAAAAGGATGTAGCAAGCTACAACGGTGCCTTAGCGAATATTGATAACAAATTTGACCCTAAGGATCGCGGCTACATAGAAGCTACACTTAATAAATACAACACCGCTGCTGTGGGCACGCAGGATCAATTGCATCAACTTACAGATTTGTACGTGCGCAGTAATTTTGCGCCGCAATACAAAGTACAGATAGATTCGCTAACCAGGCAGCTTACACAACAGTTAAACCTTACTTCGGATAAGTATCTTACGAATCCATTAACAGGTAAGGATGCGCTTGTTGCACAAAAACTCTCGTTAGAAGTAACGCGCGATCTGGCCAAATACAGCATATTAGCCATAGACAAATCGCTTAACGATCTTAATGCACGTTTCAACCGCCTGGTACCGTTTGATGCTACCGTAAAAACATACAATTTCGAGCTTGATATTGCCAGCAAAGAATACCTGGAAGTACTAACCAAGTACAACGAGACCAACTTAAAATCAACCTTCTCTATAAAACTAAGGCAGGTAGATTACGCCACGCCCGATGCCGCCGAGCCATCAAAAAAAATGCTGTTGATTATTATAAGCGGTGTTGGGATGTTTGTAGTTTGCGTGGTGTTTTTATTCGTGCTGTACTTTTTGGATGAAACCATCAAACAACCTGCCGAACTGGTTATTCGCACCCACCTGCCGTCGCTTGGGTACCTCAATACTGTTACCGGCGGCACGCTGGATCTGAGGAAGCTTTGGGACGTAGAGCACCGCGAAAAGATGAAGCTCTTTAAAGAGCTTATCAGGTCGTTAAGGTTTGAGATAGACCAGGAATTGAAAGGGGAAAAAGTACTGGCTATAACCAGTCTGGACAACCACGAGGGCAAAACGGTGCTGGCCATTGCCTTATCTTACTCCTACGCCATGATCAACAAAAAAGTGTTGTTGATAGATGGTAACTTTACCAACCCAACTATTACCGCTACGGCACAGCCCCGTTTATACATCGAAGATTATTTTAAAAATAATCCCGATAATTATGAGGGATTCTCTGGTGCTACTACAGTATTGGGCAACCATGGCGGAGATGTAACCCTGTTGGAGGTGAGCGACGAGAATTTCATCCGCAGCCGTTTCAACGAGTTGAAAACCAAGTATGATATCATCATCATAGAAACGCCGGCGTTAACCAATATGAATAAATCAAAAGAGTGGATGTTGTTTGCCAACAAGGTAATAGGGGTTTTTGAAGCTAACAAAGGCATCAAAAAAACACAAAAAGCCAATTTGGAATTTTTGCGTGCCATGAACGGAAAGTTTGCGGGCTGGGTATTGAACAAGGCCAGTATCCCCGAAGACTAGCGGCGGTGCTACACTTTAGTTTTTTACAAACTCTATTTCCCTGATATGAAAATAACGCCAAATAACAGAACAAAGGCCGACCCATATGCAGGCCTTACCCCACTCGAAAACAAAACGCGCAAAGTTGCGATAGCTTTTGTATTTGCCGGGGTTTTTGTGTGGGCCGTTAAAATATTGATCCTGGCATAAAACAGGGCCCTGCGTATGTTTGATAAACAATTGAGAAATACTGGCTTGAAAGCCTACCTACGCAATAAGCTGCAGCTTAATAACTTATCAACCACGCGAATGATAATACTAATGCTGCCTGCTGCTGTGTTTGTAAGCGTGGTAGTTGCTAAAGCGGGCATTATGGGCGCCGCAGGCATTTTGGCCATTGTTGTTGGCCTGCCCGTTGTTTACGGCATTATTGCCTATCCAAAATTCGGTATTGCCGCGCTGATGGTGGTATCCTTCTTGCTTAGTTACTTGTCGTCTATCTTCCCCAGCGATCAACCTACCGGCGTTTTGCTTGATGCTATTACTTACCTGCTCATCTTCGGCTTTTTTGTAAAGAAGAAATACGATGACAGCTGGGATTACTTCAAAAACCCGATCACTTACCTGGTGCTCACCTGGCTCGGTTATAATTTCCTGGAGGCTGTAAACCCGGCTTCGCCCTCTATCCTGGCCTGGGTGTACACGGTGCGCACGGTTGGTTTTATTATGCTGATGTATTTTGTTTTCCTTTACCAGATACAGAGCATCGAGTATGTACGTTTTTTGATCAAGTTGTGGCTTTTCCTGTGCCTGTTGGCGGCCATGTCGGGTTTTCAGCAAGAGAACATCGGCTTGTTTGGTTTTGAGAAAGCCTGGTACGCCGCAGACCCGCTCAGGCTAAGTTTCCTTTTCATCAACGGGCATTTGCGTAAAGTGGCAATTTTCCCCGATCCGGTTACTTTTTCCTACAATATGGTTGTGGCATCTGCCATGTGTATTTGCTTTTTTATGCTCGATATCAGCAAAACAAAAAAAATAATACTGGGGTGTTTGATACCATTTTACCTGCTTACCATGCTGTACAGCGGCACTAGGGGCGCATATGTGCTGCTGCCGGGTGCTTTAGCACTATTGGCTATACTTAAATTCAACCGCAAAATACTTTTCTCGGTACTCACGGCAGGGTTTATGCTGGTGGTGGTTATATTTATGCCAACATCCAACGCCACAATCAAACGCTTCCAATCGGCCTTCAATCCCTCAGCCGATGCTTCATTTAATGTACGCGCAGAAAACCAGCATAAAATAAAACCGTATATCCTATCGCACCCTATTGGTGGCGGGCTTGGCTCGGTAGGTATTTGGGGGCGCAGGTTTGCGCCAAACTCTATGCTGGCCAAATTCCCGCCCGATAGCGGTTACGTGCGCGTTGCAGTAGAAATGGGCTGGATAGGGCTGCTATTGTTTTGTACGTTAATGTTTGTAATTTTATACACGGGGATCAACTATTACTTCCTGATTAAGAACCCCGAGTTGAAAGTTTACTGCCTGGCCATGGTGTTGGTGCTGTTTATTTATAATATTGGCAACTACCCGCAGCAGGCAGTAGTGCAATACCCGTCGAATATTTTGTTTTATTTAGCAGCCGCGTTGCTCAACGTAACCATGCGGTTGGATATAGCAGAGCGTAAAGCAAAGGGCGATGTTCGCATTGCATAATTGAAGCATAATTAATTTTTATAGATGTCGTTACTTTCGGTAATCAAATCTCACCCCCGTATAAAAAAATTTGTGCACTGGCTTTTGGTAAGGTCAAACCACTCGCGCCCCCGTTTATGGACACGGCTGTTTGTAAATCCGTTTTACCATAAGCGTAGCCGGCATGCCATAGTTGGCCGCTATACCCGCATGGATGTGTTTCCGTTTAATAATTTCACCCTTGGCGAATACAGCATAGTAGAAGATTTTGCAGCCATAAACAACGGCGTTGGCGATGTACTGATAGGCCACCACGTAGGCGTGGGTTTATCTAATACCATTATTGGCCCGGTAACACTGGGCAACTACGTAATGATGGCACAGAACGTTGTATTATCGGGCCTCAACCATGGCTACGAGGATATTCATACACCGCCACGCACGCAAAAGGTGATTACCAGGCAAATAACCGTAATGGATGATGTTTGGATTGGTGCCAACAGTGTGATAACCGCTGGGGTAACTATTGGCAAGCACGCCGTAATTGGCGCGGGCAGCGTAGTAACAAAAGATATACCCGAATATAGCGTAGCTGTGGGGAACCCCGCTAAAGTGATAAAAAAGTATAACTTTGGAAATGGAACCTGGGAAAAAGTTTAACGCTCATCATCCTGTATGTCGTTTTTAAAAAAGATTATCAATAAACATACGATAAACTTAGCCAACAGCGCGGCAATGCCTGTGATTGGCATGCTGGTATTATCGCTTCTTGCGCGCAAGCTGGCCCCGCGCGATTTTGGTAACTACATCTTCTTCTTGCAAACGTTTCTGCTTGCAGATATGTTCCGCACGGGCTTCCTGCAAACATCGCTGGTGAAGTTTTACTCAGGTGCCGCGCGTGATAGGGCAAACAACGTGGCGGGCTCTGCCTGGGTGGTTGGCTTTATACTTACCTTCAGCCTTGCCTTTATCGATCTGATCTTATACCTGGTAGTTAAAAGCAACAACACCGATTTGGAAGACACCCTAAAGTGGTTTGGTATAATTTACATGACCACCCTGCCCTCTGCTGTTGCCGGCTGGATTTTACAGGCTGAAGAACGTTTTGATCGTTTGTTCTTTTTGCAGATACTTAACCAGGGAGGATTTTTGATATTTGTATTGATTTCGATATACCTCAAGCATGTTAGTTTCGAAACGGTAATATATAGCTATCTGGGTACCAATATAATTACAAGTGCTGTTACGATATCCAAAGGCTGGTCGCACCTTCATACCATAAAACACAAAACGGTAGCTTCTATGAAAGAGCTGGCCAATTTTGGCAAATACAGCGTAGGTACATCGCTTGGCTCTACCCTATTGCGCAGTTCAGATACGTTTATTATTAAAATGATGTTCCCTACCGCGCTGGTGGGCATTTATTACATCCCACAGCGTTTGATGGAGATTTTTGAAATACCGATGCGCAGTTTCGTATCTACTGCTTTGCCAGAACTGTCTACCGCCGCTCAGCGGAATGATAAAGCGGCTGTAGCCCAAATAATGAAACGCTATGGCGGGCTCTTAACCGTTCTACTTTTGCCGGTAGCCGTAGGTGGCTGTATATTGGGCGGCCTGGTGATACACCTGCTTTTTGGCGACAAATTTGCCAATACGGATGCCTTTAATATCTTCCGGATTTTTATGTGCTATGTAATCATTATGCCTATTGATAGGTTTTTTGGTATCACGCTGGATATCCTGAACAAGCCGCATCTCAACATGGCCAAGGTATTCCTAATGCTGATCGTAAACGTAATAGGCGATTTTGCAGGCATTGCTATTTTTCATAACCTGTATGGAGTGGCCATCGCATCATTGTTTACCTATTATACCGGCGTACTATTCGGCTATTTTACCTTGAAAAAACACCTTGATTTTAGCCTGAACGATCTGTTTAGCCTGGGCATTGACCAGCTTAAGGAGATGAAAACCAACCTATTCCACAAAAACAAGCCAAAAACAACGTGAGCATAACCGGCAAACATATCGTTGTTTTTTCGCAGATGCAGTTTGATAACAAGCTGGAGTCGACACCGTATATTATGGCGCGGTTACTGGCCAGGGATAATTATGTGTATTTTGTAGACAGGCCCTTCACCTGGAAAGATTATTTCAACGCTAAGGATACCAAAGCCTACCAACTGCGCAAGCCCCATTTCTTCTCGGCCACAAACAGCTTCATCCAGAGCGACCTGCCGAATTTCAAGATCATCATTTGCCCACCCGTGCCTTCAATCAATATGTTGCCCGAGGGTAAGGGATATCGCATGGCTGTAAAGTTCAACGAATGGATGGTATCATCGCGCCTGAATAAAGTTTTTAAGCAGTTAGGTATTACCGACTATATCTACATCAACTCTTACAATTTTTCGTACCCGCAATTGCATAAGGCTTTATCGCCTCAACCGGCGCTCAGCGTTTACCATTGCGTAGACCCTATAATAGAGGCATATCAGTTAAAACACGGCGTACATAATGAGGAAATACTGGCTAAAAGTGTGGATATGATCATCAGTACGAGCCGCGAGTTACGCAACAAAAAATCATTCCTTAACCGCAACTCCTACTTCGTGCCTAATGCAGCAAACCTTACCCATAGCCAAAAAGCATTGGATGCAGATCTGCCTGTTGCTGATATTCTTAATGGTATTAAGAAACCGATAGTAGGTTATTTTGGCGCCATAGAACGCAGGATAGACTACGCGCTGATAAAAAAGGTAATTGCCGCCAATCCCGATAAAAGTTTCGTATTTGTTGGCCCGGTAGATGCGGGCTACGTACGCGATGGCGATTTTAGCGCGCCTAACCTTCACCTACCCGGACCCGTAGCTTACGAACAGATGCCGGCCGTGCTCAAGGGCTTCGAAGTATGCGTTATCCCGTTCAAAAAAGACGAGGTGAGCAACAACATATTCCCGCTCAAGTTATTCGAGTATCTTGGGGCGGGTAAACCCGTGGTATCTACAGATTTTAACGACGACCTGCACAATTTCACCGGCGGGCTTGTACCCTATTGCAGCACAGCCGAAGAATTTACAGACGCATTGAACACGGCTTTGGTTGATCCTCAGACTATTGAAAAAGTGGCGCAACGTATAAATATTGCCGCCAATAACACCTGGGAACACCGTATTACCGATATAAAACAATTATTAACCGAAGGATTGGCGAAAAAGGCGAAAACCTTTAATAAATTTGATTAAAAAGGCTTAGAATGGAAATTATTAAAATCATCTTCTCTGTTATTTTCAGCATTATATTCGTCTATCTGGGCATTTATAGCCTTTACCTTTTTGTTTTTTCGGTAGTTGGTAAGCTCATCATCAAAAAAGCGCCACCAATGGCTACGGCTTACAGCAAATTTGTGATATACATCTGCGCTTATAAAGAGGATGCCATCATTCTAAATTCTGCTGAGCATGCGCTGACTATTAATTACCCGCTCGATAAATTCCACATATGCGTCATTGCCGATTCGCTGCAGCCGGAAACCATCGCGAAACTTAAAGAAATGCCTTTGCAGGTGGTAGAAGTAGTTTTTGACAGCAGCACCAAATCAAAAGCCCTGAATGCTGGCATCGCGGCCACGCATGAAGACTTCGATGCCGCTGTGGTGTTCGATATAGATAATATTGCCGCGCCGGATTTTCTTACCCAGATCAATAATTATTTGCAGGCCGGCGACAGGGTAGTACAAGGCCACCGTGTAGCTAAAAATACCGAGACCCCCGTTGCCATTTTAGATGCCATAAGTGAGGAAATAAATAACCATATCTTCCGGAAGGCGCAGCGTGTTTTCAACTTATCTGCAGCTATAATTGGGTCGGGCATGGCTGTTGACTACCGGTTATTCAAAACAACCATGGCTGATATAGATGCGGTGGGCGGTTTCGATAAAGAGATGGGGCTGAAATTTACCCGTCAGAACATTCATGTGGCCTATGCAGATGCTGCATTGGTGTACGATGAAAAAGTAAGCAACCCCCAGGTATTTAAAAACCAGCGCCGCAGGTGGCTTTCGGCACAGTTCAACCTGCTTAAAACCTACTTTTGGACCGGTTTTAAAGAATTGTTTGCGAGAGGCAACTTCGACTATTTTAACGAGATATACCAAACCGCCATATTGCCCAGGATACTCATGCTGGGGCTTATGCCGCTTATGCTTTTGGTGTCGCTGTTGACCCCGGGCGTTGGCCCATCGTGGCAAATGTGGCTGGCGGCAACTGCTTTTTGCTATATAGGCATACTGGCCGCCGTGCCTGGGCAGTTTTTCAACGGCAAACTGCTGGGTGCGGTATTAAAGATACCATTAATATTTTTTACGATGTTGGCCCTGTTATTCAAACTGAAGGGTGCCAACAAAAAGTTTATCCATACGCCGCACAATACGCCGGGAGCCTAAGGGATTATAGCTAACAGGTGTGGGCTGTAGCGTGTGACAATGTGTTAAATCATTAAATTTGAATTGTACGGTTTTAGCAAATTTACCCCCTGCTTACCGCTAATGATATTATGAAAGCAAAGATTTTAAACAACACCGAGGTAGATTATCCAAAGGAAAAGGCCCTGTTTGAGCTTTTTAATGAGAGCGCGCAAAGCTTTACAGATAAAATAGCGATCCGCTTTCATGATCGCTCGTTGACTTATGCCGAGGTTGCCAATACCGCTAACCGTGTTGCCGCCCTGCTGGTACAAAAAGGCATCAAAAAAGGCGATATCATAGGTCTTGCGCTGGATCGTAGCCCCGAGCTGATCATCTCGCTGCTGGCCATCATGAAATCCGGAGCTGCCTACGTGCCGCTGGATCCTGAATATCCAAAAGACCGTATCGAGTTCATGCTGGAAGATTCGGCAGCCAAAATATTGATCACATCAGCTAAATATGCCGGCCACTACGCCGCCAATACTATTGAAGTGCTGATTGAGCAGGCCCTTGCAGATGCTGCCCCGTTACTGCCCGAGCAGCCAGCGGCAGGCGTAACCGGTGCAGATTTGGCTTACATCCTATACACATCCGGCTCAACCGGCAAACCAAAAGGCGTGCAGATTGCTCACCATAGCCTGGTGAACTTCATGCTCAGCTGCCAAAAGAAACCGGGCATTACCGCTGCCGATAAAACCCTGGCCGTAGCCACCATTTCATTCGATATTGCGGGCTTAGATATATACCTGCCGCTAAGCGTTGGCGCAGAATTGGTTATTGCCGATTCACTCACCGCCAAAGATGGTCGCGCCGTGCTGGATATCGTGCGCACACAGGGCATCACCATACTGCAAGCCACTCCCTACACATGGCGCATGATGCTGGAAGTAGACTGGAACGAAAAACTGCCTATAAAGGTATTCACCGGCGGCGAAGCGCTGGCTAAAGATCTTGCTGCCAAACTTATAGAACGCAGCAGCGAGGTTTGGAACCTGTATGGCCCTACCGAAACGACCATCTATTCGGTAATAAAACACGTTACCGATGCTGAAGATGTTACCATTGGCTGGCCGATAGACAACACGCAGATACACATTGTAGATGAGGCTATGAACGACCTTACCGATGGAGAGATCGGCGAGATACTCATAGGCGGCGACGGCGTATCGTGGGGATACCTGAACCGCGAAGAACTTACCGCCGAAAAATTCATCGATAACCCTTTCTCTAACAAACCCGGCGATAAGATATACCGCACAGGCGACCTGGGCAAAATTAGGCCCACAGGCGAGATTGTATGCCTTGGCCGTATAGACCACCAGGTAAAAGTGCGCGGCTATCGTATTGAACTCGGCGAAATTGAATTTAACCTGGGTAAGCAGGAGGATATAAAAGAAGCCGTGGTAATTGCCCGTGAGGACACGCCGGGCTATCCGCGATTGGTAGCTTATTTGTTGCTGCATTCGGGCGAAACGGGGCACCCATCGGCGGCCCAACAGGATGCCTGGCAGAATGCCTTACTGGCCGAACTGCCGGAATACATGGTGCCCGATGATTTCGTACTGCTGGACGTAATACCATCAACGCCCAACGGCAAGATTGACCGCAAAGCACTACCGAAACCCGATTATAGCCACATTGTGCGTTCAGAAGCTTACGTAGCGCCACGCACCAGCAACGAAAAAATGGTGGCCGATATCTGGCAGGAAATGATGGGTCTGGATAAGATAAGCATGGTAGACAATTTCTTCCAGTTGGGAGGCCGTTCGTTGGTAGCCGTAAAAATCATGGCAAAAATTGAGGAGCAGACGGGCAAACGTCTTCCTCTGGCTACGCTCTTCGAGCATTCAACCGTGGAAAGGCTGGCAGCCCGTTTAGATGTAAACTCAGAACTGATCACCTGGGATTCGTTAGTGCCAATAAAACCGATGGGTAGCAAGATGCCCTTATACATCGTACACGGCGCAGGCCTCAACGTATTGCTATTCAATGCATTGGCCATGAATATGGACAATGAACAGCCGGTTTACGGCTTGCAGGCAAAAGGTATAAACGGTATTGACGAACCATTGGATGTAATGGAGGAAATTGCCGCCAATTATGTGGAAGAAATCATCAACCACGACCCGGTTGGCCCTTACGCCATTGCAGGCTACTCGTTGGGGGGAATGATAGCCTACGAAATGGCCAAGCAAATGCTGGCCATGGGCAAAGACGTAAAAATGCTTGCGATGTTCGACACCTATGCCGACCAAACCAAAATACACACGCCACCGCTTAAACGCAAAATAGGCGATCTTTGGTTTCTTGCCAAACAGATTGCCTATACCCCCGTTCTGTTCATAGAAGACCCAAAACGTACCATAGAATACAAAAGCCGCGAAATTGGCCGCAGGATAAGCAAGATCTATAAAAAAGCTTTCCCGCATAAGGTGAAGAAGAAAGAAGGCTTTGCTGCTTATACCGACGATATACACGAGAAAAGCGAAACCGCACAGCGCAATTATTTGCTTACCCCGGTGGATATCAAATTAGAGCTGTTCCGCGCTAAAAAGAAAACTTTTTATATGGACGACTTTAAATACCTCGGCTGGATACCTTACGCCCTTAAAGGCGTTGCCGTACACGATATCCCCGGTGAGCACAATACCATCTTCGCCCCGCCTAACGATAAGCAATTTGCACGTGTACTACAGGAATGCCTGGACGAGGCTGCCAAAGTGAAGTAAAGCACGACATTAGCCTTAGCTCATTCGGCGAGGCGTGTTGAAATAAGCTATAAAACGAATGCCCCGACCTAAACTAGTCGGGGCATTCGTTTTTATTTCAGGGTAAGTTTATAAACGCGATCTGCCCGTACGGAAATTACCGAACCATCCGGTTGTTGGTAATCGAAGCGGGCGTAAACGTCCGAGTCATCCTGTATGAGCTTGCTTTCGCCGGTTTTTAAATTGAGCGAATAGTAGCCATCAATGTTTACCCTGGTATCGTAAGGGAACCATTGGTAATAAATAACAACATCGTTTTTGATATTAAATATAATGGGAAGAGAAAAGCTTCTGCCGTACACGTAATCGGATTGAAACACCCGTACACCGCTTTTATAAGCATTAAAACCAGACAGGGGATCACCTGCCGCATTTTTTAGATAGCTGGAAGTAAATACATAACCGGTAGCATCATCAACATCAAGCAAGCCGGAGTTAGCATCTAAATTGATAACGTTTGAGAAGGCACCATTACTGGTGTTCACCAACATACCGTTGTATAAGATATGCCCGAAGCTATTTTCGTAAATGCGCGTAAAGTCGAAATCATTAAGCGGATATTGCACACGCGATAAATCCCCCAGGTTAATGAGCGATGCCGTTTTCGCCGTATAAATAGGGTTGACAACCAGCACATGGTTATTGATGACGCGTGAAATACGGCCGTATCCCGAAGAAACAAAATCAACGAACGAATACCTGTGCGTATTCACATTGTAGCGCGCCAGCACTGCCTGGTCGTTACCACCTGCCGATGTTGCCGGCACGTTTTCGGTGCTGTTGTCGCCATATCTCAATAATTCATCATCGGCTATAGCGCGTATCGGGCCTGATGTAGGGTTAGTGCCAATATCTTCAACGCCCAGTGTTTGCAGGTTGATGCGTTTCAGGTAAAGGGTATTAGCTACGTTGTCCGTAATAAACAGATAATTACGGGAAGGAGAAATATCAAAAGCATTTGTCCCCAGACTTTGGTGCAACTGCAAAACCTGCTTGTAATTATAAGCGCTGACGTATTGATGGCTGTAAGATGGGATGGTATAATGGTAGATCGTATCGGTAGCGACGGCAGCCTGTACCACAAAATTGTACGCTACGCCCGGTTTAAACGGATAGGTAACCGTGGCCGAAGATACGCCGGAGTTCTCGCTGGTTACATCTGCCACCACAAGCGTAGCAGTGTCTTGCTTTAAGATAATTTTTGATGGCGTTTTTTGTAATTGTTTCGAAAAGGAAATCTTTAATTGGTTATCGGCAAGGGGCGCAGCTTTAAAAGCGATGAGCCCGGCGTCTTTTACAACGGCTTTCGTGGCAATAAAGGGTTTGGGTGTATTATCCTTTTTACAGGAAGCAATTAGGGCAACAAAGAATAAAAGATATAGGTTTTTCATATAAGAAGAGGTTTTAGCAAAGGTTGGAATAATAAAAAGCACTAAAGTTTAAAGAATCGTTAAATTTTAATGCTGTGAACGGCGGACGTACAACCTTCGTAACTATTTTGCGTAAAAATTACAACTTCGCAAATCATGCCGTTACCTTCATTTAATACCAAACCAAACTTGTTCCCTTCTTTATGAACTTATTCTTTAATGTCATGCGGACTATTCCTGCATTTGTGGCCGTACTCCTTCTATCGGGATGCAATCCTAAAGCTTCAAAAATACACGTCGCAAAAATTGCAGCACCTATACCCGAAGGGAGCACGATAAACTTACGAAGTTTCCCTGCCGAAGTTGAGGGCGTGCCGCTGCGCAACATGTTCGGTGTAAATGGCTACGAATGGAATTTTTTGGAAAACCCAGCCGCTCCCAAAGAGCGGGGCCATATTTACGAGGATAATATGGCGCTCATCAAATGCTTCAGCGGGCTGCGGCATTACATGAACTGGAACAAACTGGAAAATACGCAAGGTAATTACACCTTCAACCCTACCAATAACGGCAGCTGGGACTACGACCTCATATACACCCGTTGCAAACAGGATAGCATACTGGTTTTGGCTAATATGAAGAACCTGCCGGTATGGATGATGAACACCTACCCTGCCGAAGACCGCAATGATGAGAACGTGCCTGTTTTTTACGGTGCCGACATTGCTTCGCCAGCTTCGTATGTGGTACAGGCTCGCACAGCTTTTCAGTTTGCGGCGAGGTATGGAGCCAACACAGCAATCGACCCCAAATTGGTTAAGGTTGATACGCGCCCGCGGTGGGCAGGCGATAAACCCAACCAGGTAAAAATAGGCCTTGGCCTTATCAAATACATTGAATGCGGCAACGAGAACGACCGCTGGTGGAAAGGCGATAAAGCAACCCAAACACCCGAGCAATATGCCGCCAACCTATCCGCCTTTTACGATGGACATAAAGGCACCTTGGGCAACAACGCCGGCGTAAAAACCGCCGACCCTACCATGCAGGTATTAATGACCGGATTAGCCACGGCTGATGTAAACTACCTGAAACGAATGGTTGCCTGGTGCAAAACCAACCGTGGTTACAAGCCGGATGGCAGTATTAACCTTTGCTTCGATATCATCAACTATCACCTTTATGCTAATGATGGTAGTGTGTTTACGCATACCAAAGCTACTACCGGCATCGCCCCGGAGCTGTCTGATGCTGGGCGTGTTGCAGACAGCTTTGTTAAATATGCCGATAGCCTCCCCGGCAAACCCGAAGTTTGGGTAACCGAAACGGGATACGATATCAACCCCGGCAGCTACCAGCGCGCGCCGGCTATCGGTAATAAATCGGCGTTGCAAACACAGGCCGATTGGATATTGCGCAGCTCGCTGCTGTATGCAAGGCATGGTGTAAAAAGGCTTTTCTTCTATCAACTATTCGATGCCTTCGCGGGTAAAGAGGAGCAATACGCCACATCGGGCCTTGCCCAAAGCCCCAAACGCCGCCCTGCCGCCGACTATATTTTACAAACCCGAAAATTGTTAGATGGCTACGTCTACACGGGTACTATCGGCAAAAACCCGCTGATAGATAAATTTGAACAAAATGGTAAAGTAATTTACGCTGTTACCATTCCCGAGCAATCCGGGCAGGTGCGCACCTATACCCTGAATTTCGGCGCCGAAAAAACGATTGGAATTTACAAACCCAAAGCGGGTGCCGAGAACATGGCGCAGAGCGTTGTTAAAGCTATAAACGGAAAGCTAACCCTGCAGGTAAGTGAAACACCACTATTCTTGCAGTTAGGTGATTAATCGCGTTTACTCCCGATATATTTTTTGAGTGCTTTGTGTATATCATATGAAGTGATTATCTTAGAGTATCTTGAACCGTAGATTATCACATGGAAAATTCAGCCACTATCACAGCCGAAACCGACGCTAAATGTGCGTCGTGCTTTACCAAAGTTGCCACCGAAGACGTATTTTGTACCAGTTGTGGTTACCCGTTAAAGGGTACCGAAAGCGAGCAACGCAGCTTTATTGCTCGCCAGGAGGTTAACAACCTCGACTATGCCGATTTTAACCAGCAAATAAAAAAAGCCGGTAACAGCCTTTATTACCTGGCGGGTATATTCACCCTCAGCGCAATTATCAATTATTTTAGATTTCAAGACAATCCCGATACGATATCAGAAGTGATCATTATACTCATTCTGGCATTCTTATTCCTTGGCCTTGGGGCTTATAGCTCTAAAAAGCCGCTTGTATGCCTTGTTTCCGGGCTGGTGCTATATATTATTGTGCAAGTGTTACTTGCCATTGATAACCCTATCAATATCGTAAGCGGGATTATCTTTAAGATCATCATTATTGGTTACCTTATAAAAGGGATAAAATCTGCGCTCGATTTTGAGCAATTTAAAAAAGAACATAATATCGTATAGCTGTGCTCTCCGAGGAAACAGTTATCGAGCCAGTACCGCTGCTGGGTAAAAAAGCCTGTATCAGCTGCACCGTGCTTATTGATAGTGACTGCAAATTTTGCAACAGTTGCGGCGCAAGGCAAACTCAGGTCCAGGGGGCCAATACTGCGGAAAAATGGCAGCTTTTGCAACAAGGAGGCGTATTCTTCGGGCTAACTTTGATAGTTTGTTGTTTAGCCAAGTTTGTAGATGCCCTTCAGAATTTAACTTCTTTAATTATCATAGACGCCTTTTTGGCGATAGGCACGGTGGCATTTTTTGCCACGGGCTGGCAAGAGAATAAGAGACTTTTACACTGGCCTAATTTTTCTATCCAAAAGCTGTCCCTCTATTGCGGTATAGCTATGGCCGGTGCATTTTTGGTACATTACTCTGTTACATGGTTAAACATCACTATTTTTTCAAAAGAGGAAAGTTATATATGGGGGTTTATTGGATATCCTTACGCTAAAGTTCTGTTGATATTTTTCACGGCCGTAACCCCGGCCATCTTCGAGGAATTAGGTTTTAGAGGATACCTGCTGCAAATACTGCTAAAGGTTGCCGACGAACAACAAGCTGTTTACATATCTGCTTTCCTGTTTGCCATAATACACCTGAGTTTCCTTTCTCTTTTCTGGCTCATACCTTTTGCCCTTTTCATTGGCTACATGCGTGTGAAAGAGCATACCCTTTGGTACGGCATATTCTTCCACTTTTGCTTTAACTTAACCGCCTGCCTTTTCGAACTGCTTTAGCACGTTATAGGTAGCTTTTAACGTAACTCCGCAATTGCTGTACATACACACCGCCAAACAAGTTCACATGCACAAGCAATGGGTAAAGGCTCCACAGCTTCAGCCTTTGTTCAAAGCCTTTGGCTAAGGGAAAATGATATTGGTAAGCGTCGTAAAACGCAGCTCCGAAACCACCGAAGAGCATCGTCATGGCGATATCCATTTCGCGGTGGCCATAGTACACTGCCGGATCGATCAAATATGGCTGCTTGTTTTTATCGATGATGAAATTCCCGCTCCATAAATCGCCGTGCAGTAAAGCCGGTGCTTCTGGTTCAAACAGGTCGGGCAGGTTGTTGTATATTCTTTCAAATTGTAGGGTGTCTGCTCGTGAGAGCTGACCATTGTCTACTGCAATCTTCAATAAAGGCTGCAGCCGTTCCGCTCTATAAAAATCGCTCCATTCTCCGTGTATCCTATTGCTTTGCTGCAATGAGCCGACGTAATTATCCTCGCCTAAACCAAACAATGGCATGGTATTGCGATGCAGTTTCGCAAGCCCCTCGCCCAGCTTTGCCATGGCCGGGTTGTCCTCCCTCCCTGCTTCTATCCAATCCATCAGCAAAAAGCTATACCCGGCTGCTTCACCTAAGGCAACTGCGCGCGGTACATTGATGGCACCTGTTTCGGCTATGGTGCTCAATCCCTCTGCTTCCCTGTTAAACATATCCGGAAAACGCGAGGCAGAATTGATTTTAATGAGGAATGGGCCACTACTGGTTTGCAGGCAGTAAACCTGGTTGATATCGCCGCCGTGCACAGGTTCTGCACGTATTATTTTTTTGGACAATACGGTTTCGGCCGAAGCAATAATCTCTTGGTGTATCATCAGGCATCTTTATTAAGCATCAGTAAGTTAGCAAATCGCCCAAAAGCATGCCAAATTATCCGCACAAAAAGTTATTTTTGCGGTTGAATGAAGCACATACGTAATTTTTGTATCATAGCGCATATCGACCACGGCAAAAGTACCCTTGCCGATAGGTTGTTAGAATACACCAAGACGATCACCCAGCGTGAATCGCAGGCGCAACTGCTTGACGATATGGACCTGGAGCGCGAGCGCGGTATCACCATCAAGAGCCACGCCATACAGATGGACTACGAACTTGATGGCCAGAAATACGTGCTGAACCTGATAGATACTCCTGGGCACGTAGATTTTTCTTATGAAGTATCGCGCTCTATAGCTGCCTGCGAAGGCGCATTGCTTATAGTAGATGCAGCACAAGGCATTCAGGCACAAACCATATCCAACCTGTACCTGGCGCTGGAGAATGACCTGGAGATTATCCCCGTACTCAATAAAATGGATCTCCCCGGCGCTATGCCCGAGGAAGTGAAAGACCAGATTGTAGAGCTGATTGGTTGCAAACGTGAAGAAATATTGGCCGCATCCGGCAAAACCGGTATGGGCGTATTTGATATTTTGCGTGCCATTATTGAGCGCGTGCCCGCCCCCGTTGGCGACCCAGATGCACCTTTACAGGCATTGATATTCGATTCGGTTTATAACTCTTTCCGTGGTATTGTTGCTTACTTTAAAGTAGTAAACGGCGAGATACGCAAAGGCGATAAAGTGAAATTCTTCGCTACCGAAAAGCAATACATTGCTGAAGAAGTTGGTACGCTGAAACTTAAACAGCAACCAAAAGATGTTATCAAAACCGGGGATGTGGGTTACATCATCTCGGGAATAAAAGAATCGCGCGAGGTAAAGGTTGGCGATACCATCACCACTATCGCCCGCCCTTGCGAAGGCGGCATACAGGGCTTCGAAGAAGTGAAACCGATGGTATTTGCGGGTATTTACCCCGTGGATACAGAGGATTACGAAGAGTTGCGCGAATCGATGGCAAAGCTTCAGCTAAACGATGCTTCGCTGGTTTTCGAACCGGAATCGTCTGCTGCGCTTGGTTTCGGTTTCCGTTGCGGTTTCCTGGGGATGCTGCACATGGAGATTATCCAGGAGCGTTTGGAGCGCGAGTTCAATATGACTGTTATCACTACCGTGCCCAACGTATCGTACATTGCTTACAACACCCGTGGCGAATCTATCATCGTAAACAACCCATCGGACCTTCCAGACCCAAGCAAAATAGACTTTGTAGAGGAGCCGTATATTAAAGCTACCATCATTACCAAATCTGATTTTGTTGGCCCGGTAATGTCGCTTTGTATACAGAAACGCGGGATGATCATGAACCAGTCGTATTTGACATCCGACAGGGTTGAACTTACCTTCGAGATGCCAATGGGCGAAATCGTATTCGATTTTTACGATAAGCTAAAAACCATTTCAAAGGGATACGCCTCGTTCGATTACCACCAGATAGGTTACCGCCAGAGCGATTTGGTTCGTCTGGATATCAAACTGAATTCGGAGCCTGTGGATGCGCTGTCGTCGTTGATATTCCGTGGTAACTCCTACGACTTTGGCAAAAAGATCTGCGAGAAATTGAAAGAACTATTGCCACGCCAACAGTTTGAGATTATCATACAGGCATCTATCGGTGCTAAGATCATCGCCCGCGAAACGGTTAAAGCCATGCGTAAAGATGTTACCGCCAAATGTTACGGTGGTGATATTTCGCGTAAACGTAAATTGCTGGAAAAACAAAAAGCGGGTAAAAAACGCATGCGCCAGGTAGGTAACGTAGAGATACCACAAAGCGCGTTTATGGCGGTATTGAAACTGGATTAATTTAGAATCAAGAGACCAGAATCAAGATATAAGAGTTTTTATTTTTTGTCTTGATTCTTGCCTCTTAAATCTTGACTCTCACATGCAATTACTCGACGGAAAATACGTATCAGAAAAACTTAAGGTAGAGATAGCCGAAGAAGCAGCCAAAATATTGGAGCGCACCGGCCGCAAGCCGCATTTGGTTGCAGTTTTGGTTGGGCACGATGGCGGCAGCGAAACCTACGTGGCCAGCAAAATGAAGAATTGCGAAAAGGTGGGCTTTAAATCGAGCCTGGTGCGTTACGAGGATGATGTTACCGAAGAAGAATTGCTTGCCAAAGTAGCCGAATTGAATGCTGATGCAGATATAGATGGTATCATTGTACAGCTCCCCCTCCCAAAACATATCGACCCTGAGAAAGTAACCGAGCGCATAGACTACCGCAAAGATGTGGATGGTTTCCACCCGGTGAATTTGGGGCGCATGCAGCGGAACCTGCCCTCGTTTATCCCTGCTACGCCTTACGGCATCACCCTGATGCTGAAAGAGTACGGTATTGAAACCGCCGGCAAGCATTGCGTGGTAGTTGGTCGCAGCAATATTGTAGGTTCGCCCATGAGTATACTGATGGCGCGCAACACGCAACCAGGCAACTGCACCGTAACCATTTGCCACAGCAGAACGCCAGATATCAAAAAATTTACGCTGGATGCCGATATCCTTATCGTAGCCATAGGCAAAAAGAATTTCATCACTGCCGATATGGTTAAGGATGGCGTAGTAGTGGTTGACGTGGGCATGAACCGCGAAACCTCTACCCAAACCAAATCGGGCTTTAAATTGTACGGCGACGTAGATTTTGATGGTGTTGCTCCAAAAGCTTCATGGATAACTCCCGTTCCTGGTGGCGTAGGTTTGATGACCATTATCGGCTTGCTGAAGAATACATTAAGCTCTGCTAATAAAGAGGTTTACGTTTAGTGAGTGGTGAATAGTGGGTAGTGAGTGGTTGTATAGTTTGTAAACCATTCACTACACACCAATCAACCACTCACCTGCCATCAAGCAACCAACTCCGCCGGTACCCGGTGATTTTCGTTCTCATCGTTCCAGGCCATGGAGCTTACACGCCAGGTATCGCCATCTTTTACGAATTGCATATAGTTGATACCGCGCGGCATTTTGCGGGGCGGAATCTCTGCAAAACTGTACTCGTAAACACTGGTTCGTTGCGCAATCTTGTCGAATATCTCTGTTTTGGAACCTATCTCCCGCTGCAAAAATTGCTTAAGGTCTCCAATAGCTATCTGCGATTCAAGCGCCTTCAGGTAACTTGCCGTTGAAAATGCAATAGGCTGGGCAAAAGTGTTGTTGATCAGTATGCCGCCTTCGTAAAAAAACTTACGCAGCTCAGCCAATTTGGGCGGTTTAGCATTACGAAAGCTGAGCGTGTGGTACAATTCATAGGTGAGCAGGTCGATAGCATTGGTTTCCATTTATTTGAGCGCTTGTTTTAGTTTATCAAAAAAGGATTCTATCCCTACATAAACCTCCTTACCTTTCACCTTAACCGGATAGCATTCCACGTAATCATTCTGCCCCGGACTGCCTTTACCTGTTTGCAAATCGTAACTGAAACGGTGGTACGGGCAAACCAGCTTGCCATCGGCGCACCAGCCGCTGCTCAAATCCTCACGCGCATGCGGGCAGGTAGCGCCAAGTGCAAATAAACCACCCTCATACCCAACTATGCATATACTTTTACCTGCAACCTTTACTTTTTTAATGAATGGCTCGCCATTTGGCGTAACGCCATCTACGGGGTACCATTTCATAATAACCTAAAAATCAATCTTCAAATTCATCAGCGAGGGGTTTTTCATCACCTCATCCATGCTGGTAACCAGGGTAACGGTATGCCTGTCGGCAGACAGGATAGCCTTAGAGCCATTCATTTTTTTTACAGGTTTCGCAAAACGTAGCACCACTTTATAGGGCATATCTATCAGCATAGCTTTTGCCATGGCAAATTTGGCCCCTGCTTTTTTCAGGAACGCAGCAAATTTCACCTTATCTATAATTCGATAAAACTTGTGGGGCGTAATGTCATAGTTATAGTAGCTTTGCCCATTGATGAGCGGCTGCGGGTCGAAACCGCCCGGCTGCTTATTCTTGGTCATCTGGCTCAGGTCGCCGTTCATGGATATATTGTTGAGGTGCTGCAGGTAATATTGCAAATCAGCCGCGTTTCTGGCCTCATGCTTCACACTCACTTTCATGATGTTATGCTTCAGGTCCATTTTCACGGCCAGGTCGCTGCCCTGGGCCATCTTTATTTCCTCGGCATTCATTTTATTGGCAATACTATCGGGCAGCGCATTATAAAAATTGAGGGTAGTATCTTTAACCAGGTTGTATTGAGGCGTTTCGCGCACCGAATCGGTCATCAAATTGGCCAAAACCGAAACCGCTTTACCCATATCGAAGCCGTATAAAACGTTGCAGGAGCCATCGGATTTGAAATCATAGCGTTCTTCGATGTCTACGCAGGAGCTTAGGCAAAACAAAAGGAAAAATACAAACGGGAAGTATAATTTCTTCATGCCCTGGGCCAAATTTAGTTTACCCCATAAAGCTAACGCCAAATAATGATATATAAAAGAGCATCAACCAATTAAATAGCAAATTTTAATCACACACCTTATCACTGTAATATCACCTTTTGCCTTCGCGTTTTAAGCTTTGCCCATAAAAGCCTACCTTTGCGCCCTATTATGGCACATCAGGTTCCGGACGACGGCACATTGCTTCCTTTAATGGAAGAATTTTATACGATACAGGGCGAAGGATACAACACCGGCAAAGCCGCTTACTTTATCCGCCTGGGCGGCTGCGACGTGGGCTGCCACTGGTGCGACGTTAAAGAAAGCTGGGACGCAGAACTGCACCCGCTTACGCTTGCCGATACCATAGTAGCCAACGCCAAAGTGCACCCTTCTAAAGCCGTAGTGGTAACCGGCGGCGAACCCCTCATCTACAATTTAGATTACCTTACCGCGCAACTGCATAATGAGGGCATCCGCACGTTTATTGAAACCTCGGGCGCGTACCCCCTATCCGGCGATTGGGACTGGATATGCCTCTCGCCAAAAAAGTTTAAAGCACCTATGCAAAACGTTGCCGACAAAGCGCACGAACTGAAGGTGATCATCTTCAATAAATCGGATTTTGAGTTTGCCGAACACAATGCTAAACTGGTTGCGCCCGATTGCAAACTGTATCTGCAGCCCGAGTGGAGCAAAAACAAAGAAATGGCTCCGCTTATTGTAGAATATGTGATGAATAACCCCCAATGGGAGGTTTCGCTGCAAACGCATAAATACTTAAATATCCCTTAATTGTGTAACTTAGCTTATTGATTAACCAATCAACAAGCGATGCGCATTTTTTACCTGCTTGCCGTCTTCGTATTACTATCCCCCGTGTATGCGTTTGCCCAGCAAAGGCAATATTCTACTACGGACAAGGAGGCTATTAAAAACTTTGCGCTCGCCAACCAAAGCCTCGACGAACACTTGTACGATGATGCCATTGTCCAATTGCAAAAAGCGGTGGATAACGACGGCAAATTTGTAGAAGCCCATGCATTGCTGGCAGATGTACTTCACTCGCGCGTGCAAAACAAGGCCGCAATACCACACTATTTAAAGGCGATAAGCCTTTCGCCCGAGTATTCGCGTTCGGTTTATCTGCGCGTGGGCGATGCCGAAGTGAGCGAGGCACAATACGTTGCGGCCAAGCAGCACCTGGAAAAGTACATCACCTACCCTAACCTGGTTGCCCGCGACGAAGCTTACGCCCGCAAGTTGCTGCGCGATTGCGAATTTGCCATAGATGCCCTTAAACACCCGGTGCCTTTTGTACCCATAAATATGGGCCCCGAGATAAATACCGCTGCCGATGAATACCTGCCAGTAGCAACGGCCGATGAAGGCACGCTAATATTTACGCGCAAAATAAACAGTAACGAGGATTTTTATAAGAGCGATAAGCTAAATGGCAAATGGAAAACATCGGTTTACTTGAGTGATGCGATCAATACGCCCACATATAATGAGGGGGCACAATCCATATCTCAGGATGGCAAATACTTATTTTTTACCGGCTGCAACCGACCCGATGGGCAGGGCCGCTGCGATATATATATAACCCAGCGTAAAGGCGACGACTGGGGCAAGCCGTTTAGCCTAAGCGCACCGCTGAACAGCGCCGGCTGGGAAGCGCAGCCCAGCATTAGTGCAGATGGGCGCACCATTTATTTCGTAAGCAACCGCAAAGGCGGTTACGGCGGTTATGATATTTGGAAATCGACCCTTACGGATAAGGGCTGGGGTACCCCCGAAAATATGGGGCCAAACGTAAACACTGTTTATGACGAGCAGTCGCCTTTTATCCACCCCGATGATAGCACCTTTTATTTTTGCAGCAACGGCTGGCCGGGCATGGGTGGCCGCGACCTCTTCATCAGCCGGATGGCAAAAGATGGTAAATGGCAAAAGCCTGTAAATCTGGGTTCTCCTATCAATTCCAGTGGCGACGAGAATGGCCTCACGCTTACCGCAAACGGCGCTTACGCCTTTTTCTCCTCAAATAATTTAAACGGTTTTGGCGGCTATGATATATACACTTTTGAACTGCCACTAAGCCTGCGGCCTAATATCGTCACTTACGTAAAAGGCAATATCAAGGATATCAAAACAAAGGCACCGTTGGAGGCCATCATCGAAATCATCGACCTGGAGAAAAACATGCCCGTTTACCAGGATTATAGCAGCGAAGATTCGGGTGAGTTTTTGGCTACGCTGGCGGCTGGAAAAAATTACGGCCTCAATATTTCGCGGCAAGGGTATTTATTCTACTCGGATAACTTTTCGCTTATAGGGCATGCACCAAAAACGGCATTTAACATATCGGTGTTGCTATCGCCAATAGAAATTGGGGGCAAGGTGATATTGAAGAATATCTTTTTCGACACCAATAAGTTCGACCTGAAGGTAGAATCGAAAGCGGAATTGCAAAAGCTTGTCGAGTTTCTAACGCTTAATCCAACTGTCCGTATAGAGATATCCGGTTATACCGATGATGTAGGCAACGACGCTACAAACCAGCTACTATCAGAAAACCGGGCAAAATCGGTATATAGTTACCTTACCTCGAGCAATATAAACGCGGCCCGCTTAGTTTACAAAGGCTACGGCAAAACCGAACCTATAGCGCCCAACACATCCGACGATAACCGCGCCAAAAACAGAAGGACGGAGTTTAAGATTATTGCTAAATAATGCAAAGGCTGTTTTCGAAATTTGCATTGATAACGCTGCTATGCATTTCTGTAACTGCGAGAGCGCAATTGACAGACAGCCTCGTATTTGAGTCGTTACAGGAAATAGATACGATAGATGCAGAGCAGATGCGAAACTACGCTGACCTGATACCCTTTACCGGCGGCGATGTACTACTGGCAAAAGCAGGGGGCGAAGACCATTATCGTTTAATACAAAAATATAGCCCGGACAGCTGGATAGTTTACGAATTGCCCGAACAACCTACAAACACCGCCGATTGCGTGATAAGCGGGCAGTTTATTATCTATCACCATCAACATGGGAATAGTACCCGAACCTCGACATGGTGGATAGAAGATGCTTTTGTTATCGATACACACAATCATGCGTTTTTCTCCCTGGAAACCGGTTATAAATTAGAAGTATGGGATGACCCACCTGTGAGGAGGAAAAAGGAAACCGACAAGCAATACGAAAAACGGGTAGATAAATCAACGGAGGTAAAATACATAACCAATTGCCTGGGCAGCCTTACCATTAACGTTAACATCTTAACGGTATCGCGTAAATGCAAGATAAATGGATTAAACATCTCTCCCATACGCAAAACCAATAATGAAGATTGGCTGCTGCAGGATGTGGGTACATACCGATACAAATACGGCGTGTTTTACAGAGTAACAACCGTTGCATCCAAGCCCCAAAACGGAAAATCCGCATTTAAAACTTCAAAAAAAAACAGCCAATAAAAAAGTCCAAAACAAAAAGCAATAAATGCTTTTTGTTTTGGACTTTTAGCTTTAAGCGAAAAACTTAATTCCCTACTTCAGACATGAATTTGATACGCATCAGCTGTACCTCTTCGCGGGTGTAATCATCCGAACCCAGGTCTACCAGTGCATCATCTATAGAGTCTACCTCTGCTGTCTTAAAGTAATCGTAAACCTCTTCCTGTTTGTCCTCATCTATAACCTCGTCGATATAGTAGTTGAGATTTAACTTGGTACCAGAGTTTACAATCGTTTCTACCTCTTTCAGTATCTCTTCGTAGGTAAGGCCTTTAGATGCGGCAATGTCATCCAAATTCAAGTGGCGATCAATATTCTGGATGATAAATACCTTTAAAGCCGATTTATTAGCGGCACTTTTTATAACCATGTCCACCGGGCGGTCGATATCGTTGTCGTCTACGTATTTCTGGATGAGATCGGTAAACGGCTTGCCAAATTTCAGTGCCTTGCCCGCTCCCACACCCGATATTTGCTTAAGTTCCTCGGTATTAACCGGGTAATGCGTGCACATTTCTTCCAAAGACGGATCCTGGAAGATAACGAAGGGTGGCAAGCCTTTTTGCTTGGCCATTTTCTTGCGCAAATCTTTCAGCATCTGTAGAAGTACCGTATCCAACGCGCCACCACCTTGCTTAGGGCCGTCCTCAGCCTCATCATCGTCTGTCGGGCCCATGTCCCGGTTTAGTACGAAACGAATGCTGTACGGATTTTCGATGAAGGAGTTGCCTGCTTTGGTTAAGTGTAGCAGTCCATAGTGGTCGATATCTTTTGACAGGAAGTTGTTAAGCAAAGCCTGGCGCATCAACGAATTCCAAAGATTCTGGCCGTCTTCTACGCCTGTTCCGAAGTAATCTTCCAGTTTATCGTGCTCATAGTTCTTCACCTGGGCATCATCTTTACCCATCAGGATATTGATGATATGCGTATCGTCGAATTTCTCGCCGATAAGCTTGATCAGGCTAAGGGCTTTGTGTAATTGCGCTTCGCCATCAAAATGAGTTTTCGGTGCCGAGCAGTTATCGCACATACAATTGCAGCCAGCCTCGTTAAAGTTTTCGCCAAAGTAATGCAGCAGCTGCTTGCGGCGGCAAACCGATGATTCGGCATAATCGATAACTTCTTTCAGTATCTGGGTACCTATCTCACGCTCGGCTACAGGCTTATCTTTCATAAACTTCTGCAGTTTATCAATATCCTTGCCGCTGTAAAAGGCAACGCAAACGCCTTCGCCGCCATCGCGGCCGGCGCGGCCGGTTTCCTGGTAATACCCCTCCATGCTTTTAGGCATATCGTGGTGTATTACGTAGCGTACATCCGGCTTATCTATACCCATCCCGAAGGCAATGGTAGCCACAATCACATCCACATCTTCCATCAGGAATTTGTCCTGTGTATCGGCACGAACCTTAGGATCTAAACCGGCGTGGTATGGCAATGCCTTTACGCCGTTAAGATTAAGTGCCTCGGCCACTTCCTCTACCTTTTTACGGCTGAGGCAATAAATAATGCCCGATTTACCCTGATTTTGCTTTACAAACTTTACAATTTCCTTAATAGCCGTGCGTTTTGCCCTTACCTCGTAAAACAAGTTAGAACGGTTGAACGACGACTTATAAACCGTAGCGTTGTTCATTTGCAGGTTCTTCTGGATATCCTGCTGTACTTTGGGCGTTGCCGTGGCAGTTAGGGCTATGATCGGGATATCATCGCCTATGTTGCTTATCACTTGCCGTATCTTGCGGTATTCGGGCCGGAAATCATGCCCCCACTCTGAAATACAGTGAGCTTCATCCACCGCCACAAAGGATACCTGGTTCAGCCTCAAAAAGTCGACGTTCTCTTGCTTGGTCAATGATTCGGGCGCAACGTATAGCAGTTTGGTTTTGCCACTCAAAACATCGTCTTTCACCCTAAGGATATCGGCTTTGGTAAGCGAGGAGTTGAGGAAATGCGCTATGCTGTCTGAGCCACCAAAGGCCCTTAACTGGTCTACCTGGTTTTTCATCAGCGCGATGAGCGGGGAAATCACAATCGCTGTGCCTTCGCTCATTAATGCAGGCAGTTGATAACACATGGATTTGCCACCACCGGTTGGCATTATCACAAAAGTATCGTTCCCTGCTAAAATGTTCGTAATTATCGCTTCCTGCTCACCCTTAAAGTTATCAAACCCGAAGAAATTCTGCAGGTTATCAAAAAGCGATTTTTTAGCTTCTATCATTTATGTACTTTAATACGTTTTAAAAATATGGTTCAAAATAACAAAAATTTATAAATAAACGATGGGTTTTGTGTAAAATTTTATATAAAAATGATTATTCTTCTGAAAACAATTTGTTTATTTATCTCTTAGAATGAAAGCATTTTTTATGATAAAATATTTAGTTCCATTTAATACTAAATTTACAAATTAATGCACACTTTTAACCAGTATTTAACAAATAAAAATTCTTCGACCCGAGCATGAATAAAAACTACTATGCCATCATTATGGCAGGCGGTATTGGCAGCCGTTTTTGGCCAATAAGCAGGACCTCGCACCCAAAACAATTTATTGATATACTGGGTACCGGGAAAACACTTATCCAAAACACCTACGATCGTTTCCTGAAAATTTGCCCTAAAGAGAATATTTATGTGGTTACCAACGAAATTTATACCGGCCTGGTAAAAACACAACTGCCAGATATGGCAGACGACCAAATACTCACCGAGCCAGTGATGCGCAACACCGCCCCTTGCGTGGCCTATGGCTGTTTTAAAATTGAAAGCCTTAACCCCGATGCGGCGATTGTAGTGGCTCCGTCTGATCATCTGATACTAGACGAGGCTGCCTTTGTTACTGCTATAGAAAAATCGCTGCAGGCAGCTATCGAAAAACAATGCCTGGTAACGCTGGGTATAAAACCATCGCGCCCGGATACCGGCTACGGCTATATCCAATACACCGATGAAATAATCAATGAGGATTTTCATAAAGTAAAAACCTTTACCGAGAAGCCAACCGTAGATATAGCCAAAACCTTTATCCAAAGCGGCGACTTTTTGTGGAACGCCGGGATTTTCGTATGGTCGGCAAAAGCTATTGTAAATGCCTTCAACAGCTACCTGCCCGAGATGCATGAGATATTTGCCGAAGCCCGCCCGGTTTACAACACCGAAGATGAAAAGGCTTTTGTTCATAAGATATACCAGCGCTGTATCAATATTTCTATCGACTACGGAATTATGGAAAAGGCATCCAACGTATATGTGCTACCATCAGAATTCGGCTGGAGCGATTTGGGTACCTGGGCATCCATTTACCAACTGGCCGATAAAGATTATGTGGGAAACGCCGTTATCCCATCAGAAAAGGTGATTATGTACGATAGCAGCAACTGCATGGTAAACGTACCCGGCGAAAAGCTGGTGATACTGCAGGGCCTGCACGATTTCATCGTTGTAGAAAGCAATAACTCCCTACTGATTTGCCCGCGCGACCAGGAACAGAACATCAAACAAGTAGTTGCCGACGTAAAGAGCAAATTCGGGGCGAAATACATTTAAGCGTGGATGTGCAGATTTCCAGATTTTAGATGTAGTGATGATGCTAATAAGCAATAAAGAGCGTCCGTTTCCATTCGAAACGGACGCTCTTTATTGCTTATGTTATTCGTCTATTTTTTTGTAGATTTGATTTACTACACATTTGATAATCGACATGGAAACAGTATTGGTAGAATTAACCAACCAAAAAGCGTATAAGTTATTGAAGGACCTTGAGGATTTAAATATTATTAAGGTTTTGAAGCAACCTGCGAGTTTATCATCATTGCGCGACAAAATTCAAACCAGGATGAGTAACGAAGATATAGATAAACAACTTGATGCGTTGCGTGGCGAATGGCAAAGAGCTATTTAATTGATACTTCGGCGATAATTAAATATCTTAATGGTTCCTTTTCGGAAACAGGTTTAAAATTTATTGATGGAATTATAGATAGCGAAAGTAGCTTGTCTTTCATAACCGAGATAGAATTACAAGTGTGGGATCCGCCGAATAAATCAGACCTTGGTGTCTATCAATTATTTGTTTATCAGGCGGATATTATTGGAATTGATGATTCTATCATTGCCGAAACTATAAGAATCAGAAAAGCTTACAAGTTGAAATTACCAGATGCCTTGATTGCTGCTACGGCATCCGTGAATCGCCTAACTTTAATTGCAGATAATGATAAAGACTTCGGAAAGGTAACGGCATTAAAGTACCTCAACCCAAACAGTATAACTATATAACGAAGAAGCCCGATTGTCCTATCAACCGGGCTTCTTCGTTATTAGAAGTTTTCTGAAGTTACCCCAAAGCTTTTAATCGACGAATCTCTGCAATTAGTAGCGGAATATCCTGTTTAGCGCCGGCTATAAAATCAAAGTCTGCATCAGTTGCTCCCATCAACTCAATATCTTCTCCTCTATTTTCATCTTCGCCGGTCATTATAAAGCTATTTCCACTCTCGTGGTCTCTATCTTCAATGTAAGATTTCCACGGACCACGTTGCGCCATATTGCACCTAAGTTCTATTTCCTTTAGTTGTTCTTCCGAAATCATAATCACACCTTTAAAGTTGCTTTGCTACTTCACGCTGCCTGATAGCTTCGTAAAGAATCACTGCGGTGGAAACGGATACATTTAACGATTCTATTTCCCCAAACATCGGAATCTTAGCTAAATAGTCAGAGATGCGGATGATATCGTTGCGGATGCCGTCTTCTTCCGAGCCCATAATGATGGCGGTTGGTGCGGTATAATCGGGCGTGTAGATGTAGTCGTTCGTTTTTTCGGTGCAGCAAACCAATTGCAAGCCAGATTCCTGTAAAAACCTAACGGTTTGCATAAAATTATCGTGGCGACAAACCGGTATCTTATATAATGCACCTGCCGATGTTTTTATCGCATCGGGGTTTATTTGTGCGGAGCCCTTTGCCGGGATTACGATAGCATGCACGCCGGCACACTCGGCGGTTCGGGCAATGGCACCCATGTTGCGCACATCCGTAATGCTATCCAAAACCAAAATTAAAGGCACCTCCCCTTTTTCGAAAATCTCCGGAATAATGTTCTCAACCTTATGGTAAGTAATGGGCGAAATAAAGGCGATAACACCCTGGTGGTTTTTCATGGTGATGCGGTTCAGTTTCTCTACCGGCACCTGTTGCGCAGTAATCTGGTACTCGTTCATCACATCGCGCAACTCGTTCAGCAAACCGCCGCCCAGTCCGCGCTGCGTGTAAAGTGCCTCTATTTCTTTCCCGGCAAGTATCGCCTCAATAACCGCACGTATGCCAAAAACCATTTGGTTGCCCTCGCGCACCGGCTTAGAATTATAACTCATTTCTTCTTATTTCGTTCGCGCAAAAGTACTTATACTATTTAACATTAAGCTGTCATTTACGTTAGCTTCTATTATACCTTTTTCCCTCCGTAAAAAGCTTAAATAATTACTTTGAAAGTTATCAACACCATTCTTAAATAACTATCATTCAAACAAATAAATAGTTATTTTATTTTTATCAACATTTTGGTGTTGATAAAAACCGGGCACAAAATGGCTTATTAGTGCTCATTAGAGGTAATTAAAAAAATGAAAGAAAAGATATCAATTCTTCGTAAGGCTGCGATTTATTAGTATATTTTTGTGGGCTATGATTTTCGAGAACGATTCTACAAATAATAAAACAAACACCGACCGTAAAAGCCGTTTCAGCAACCCTACACCAAACGGTTTGCTGGGCAAATTACCTCCACAGGCGTTAGACCTGGAGGAAGCTGTGCTGGGAGCGTTAATGCTTGAAAAAGATGCTCTTTCTTCGGTTATCGATGTGTTGAAACCCGAGGTTTTTTACGAAATCCGTCACCAAAAAATATTCAATGCTATTGCTGTCCTGTTCGAGAAAACATCGCCGGTAGATATACTTACTGTGGTTGCCCAGCTACGCCAGCAGGGCGAGCTGGAAATGATTGGCGGCGCCTACTATGTTACCGAGCTTACCAACCGCGTGGCTTCTGCCGCCAATATTGAGTACCACTCGCGCATTATCATCCAAAAATACATACAGCGCGAATTGATACGCATCTCTACCGAAGTGATTAGTTCGGCCTATGAAGATACCAGCGACGTTTTCGACCTGCTGGATAAAGCCGAGAAGAACCTCTTCGAGATTGCCCAGAACAACCTGCGCCGAGATTCGCGCATGATGGACGACCTTGTGCATGAAGCGCTAAAGGATATGGAAGCGCTGAAGGATAAAAAAGATGGACTTACAGGCGTTGCCTCTGGCTTTACCGATCTTGACCGTATGACCTCAGGCTGGCAAAAATCCGATTTGGTTATTATAGCGGCCCGCCCGGCAATGGGTAAAACAGCTTTCGTACTCACCTGTGCACGTAACGCCGCAGTGGATTTCAACAAACCTGTTGTAGTGTTCTCTTTGGAGATGTCCTCGGTTCAGTTGGTGAATCGTTTGATATCCGGCGAAACCGAAATTGAACAGGAAAAAATACGTAAAGGCACTTTAGAAGAATGGGAATGGCAGCAGATACACTCTAAAGTTGGTCGCCTGGAACAAGCACCTTTAATTATAGACGATACGCCATCCTTAAATATATTCGAGTTCCGTGCCAAGTGCCGCCGTTTAAAATCGCAGCACGATATACAGCTTATCATCATCGATTACCTGCAGTTGATGCACGGTAAAGCCGATGGCAAAGGCGGTAACCGCGAGCAGGAAATAGGTAGTATATCCCGCGCTTTAAAAACCGTAGCCAAGGAACTTAATGTGCCCGTGATTGCGCTATCACAGTTGAGTCGTGCCGTAGAGAGCAGGCCCGGTGGTTCGAAAAGGCCGATGCTATCAGATTTACGTGAATCGGGTTCTATTGAGCAGGATGCGGATATGGTACTGTTCCTTTACCGCCCCGAGTATTACGGACTTGATGTGGATGAAGACAACAACCCAACCCAAGGCGTGGGCGAAGTAATTATAGCCAAGCACCGTAATGGCGAAACCGGCCGCGTAAGGCTGAAATTCGTAGGCAAGTACGTGAAGTTTACCGATTTGGAAACCAATATGGACGGCTTCCCACCTGCCGGCAACGCCTTTGCTGGTTTAGCCCCGTCGCAGGATTTCGAGAAGCAAAGCAACTTCATCATCCGCCCTTCAAGGATGGATGATATGGAAGACGAACCACCGTTTTAGGCCAAAATCTGAAACAAGAGATAAGATACAAGAATCAAGAAAGCCCTCAGGATGCAATATCATGAGGGCCTTTTTTACATTATCAGGCCAAGCGCTACGCCTATCAAAATTATCACAGGTGCCTTTATCTTCGTAAACTGCAACAGCAGGAACGTAGCTGCCATTAAACCATAAGCCAATAAATTAAGATGGAAGGGCATCACCAGCATAATAAACGCGGTGGCCATAAAGCCTACTGCTACGGCGTTGATGCCGCTTAAAGAGTTTTTAATGCGGGTTATCTTTTTCAGGTCGTTCCAAAACGGTACGATGAAAAGGATTAGGATCAGTCCCGGCAGGTTAATGCCAATAACCGCTACCGCGCTGCCCACTATCTGCCCTGCAATGCCGTAACCCTTATCGCCCATAGCAATGCCACCAACAAATGAGGTAAACGAAAATGTTGGCCCGGGCAATGCCTGCTGCAAGGCGTATCCGCTCAAAAATTCCGAATTGGTGAGATAGTGTTTCAACTCCACAAATTCGGTATACATCAGCGGCACCAGCACCTGCCCGCCGCCAAATATCAGGATACCGTTTCGATAGAAATTCTCGAACAAACGTATGGGTAAACTGAAGGCCGAATTACGGCTCACCACAGCACCCAAAGCGGCAAAAAACAGCAGTATCCCGATAAAATAAGCCACCTTATTAGGGTTTACGTTGCTGAACAACTTTACCCTTAACTCATTCTCCTGTGGCTGCGTTTCCAATGCTGATGAAATGATACCGCCCATCAAAATCAATAAAGGGAAAGCGTAGGGGGTCTGCAATATCAGCGTGGCAACCAACGAAGCCGCCGCAAGCATTACCGTAACTTTGGTGCGCAGAAATTTGGTAGCAAAGGTATAAGTGGCGTACCCCACAATGCCCACCGCCATGGGTTGAACAAACCGCAGTATTGCGGTAAATTTCTCCTTATCGGCAAACATTTTATAGCTGATAGCCGCCGCGCACATAATAGCCGATGAGGGCAATATCCATATCAGAAAAGTAATGATAGCCAGGCGCAGCCCTCCTACTTTCCAGGCTATGCCTACCAGCGTTTGGGTAGATGAAGGGCCCGGCATAATCTGCGAAAGGGCATTCAGTTCCAGCAGTTCCTCCTCGGTAATATAACCGCGTTTCTGTACAAATTCGCGCAACAAAACGGCTATGTGCGCCTGCGGTCCGCCAAAGGCAGTAAAAGTGTACAGCAATACATCCCTGATAAATAAAAGCTCCCTGCGCCTCAAAGTACTATTAGTTAATAATCGTCGTCGTCATCGTAACCTTTGGCGGCCATATAAACGCCCTGTAATTCGCTATAGGCATGGTTATCGCGTTTCTCCTTGGTTATCTTCATGCCGGTTTCGTAAATGCGTATGGCATCATCTTTCCGGTCAAGGGCCTCGTATAATTTACCCAGGTGATAGTAAGTGCCCGTATAGTTGGGATGGTTGTTCACCAAATCCTCGTAATAGCCCAGGGCTTTTTCGGTATCGTTAAGGCGCAGGTACTCTGTTGCTAAGGCATATTTCAAAAACTCGTCGTTCGGCTCGTTCTGTATAAAAGCCAACAGCTTATCTAATCTGCTTATCTCCATTTTTTACTCTCTCTTTTTTAACTAAATTTGCATCACCAACAAATACCCGTAAAACAAACCAATTATGATGAAAATACTGGTATGTATCAGCAACGTTCCGGATACCACGACAAAAATAACCTTTACAGATAACAACACCCAATTTAATACTAACGGCGTTCAGTTCATTTTAAACCCCTGGGACGAGATAGCCCTGGCCCGCGCCATAGAATTGGCCGATGGCGGCAAAGGTACCATTACCGTTATCAACGTAGGCGATGCCGCAACTGATGCTACCATTCGCAAAGCGTTAGCGATAGGTGCTACTGATGCTGTGCGCATCAACGCCAAACCGAAGGATGCATGGTACGTGGCTTATCAGATAGCCCAATATGTAAAAGCAAACCCTTTCGATCTGATCCTGACCGGTAAAGAATCGATAGATTATAACGGCTCAAAAGTTGCCGGTATGCTGGGCGAGTTACTGGATATACCATCGGTATCTATCATCAAGAAACTGGATTTAGATGGCGGGACAGCTGCTGTAGAGCGTGAGATAGAAGGCGGCAAAGAATTACTGACTATCCCACTACCCTTTGTGGCCGGCACAGCCGAGGGCGTTGCAGAACCTAAAATACCCAACATGCGCGGTATTATGAGCGCGCGCACCAAACCGCTTACAGTGGTTGAACCTATAGCAGTTGAAACTTTTTCAAACATCATTGGTTATGAAACGCCTGCCCCTCGCGGCAAGGTAACGCTGGTTTATGCCGGCAGCCCCGCCCAACTTGTTGAGTTGTTGCACACACAAGCGAGGGTTATTTAATCGATTCATTTTACTTCAAGAAGAAAAACGATATATGTCAGTTTTAATATATGCGGAAAATGCAGGCGGGAAGTTCAAGAAATCTACCTTCGAAGCGGTAAGCTACGCCAAAGACATTGCCGACCAAAATAATACAAGTCTAATAGCCATTTCAATTGGCGATGTGGCAGCAGGCGATTTAGCTGCCCTTGGCCAATACGGTGCCGAAAAGGTGCTGAATGTAAGCAACGCTAAACTGAAAGATTTTGTGAACCAGGCCTACGCCTCGGTTATTGCCGAAGCTGCCAAAGCGCAGGGTGCGGATATTGTTGTGCTATCCAACTCCTTTAGTGGGCGCGGATTGGCACCACGCATAGCTGTAAAACTACAAGCCGGACTTGCAGATGGCGTAGTAGAACTACCGGCACAGGATGGCGGCAAATTCACGGTGAAGAAAACAGCCTTCTCTGGCAAGGCATTTGCAACAGTTGAGTTAAGCTCTGCTGTTAAGGTTATTTCCCTTACGCCTAATGCATATAAGGTAGTTCCAAATGGCACGGATGCATCGGTAGAAGATTTTAGCGTAGAAAACAAGGAGTCCGACTTTAAGGCGATGATAAAAGATATCGTGCGGTCTACAGATAAAGTTTCCTTGCCCGATGCTGAGATTGTGGTATCCGGCGGGCGTGGACTGAAAGGCCCCGAAAACTGGGGTATGGTAGAAGAATTGGCAGAGTTGCTTGGCGCAGCCACGGCCTGCTCAAAACCGGTATCAGATGCCGGCTGGCGCCCGCATAGCGAACATGTTGGCCAAACAGGCATAGCTGTCAGCCCAAATTTGTATATTGCCATTGGAATTTCCGGGGCCATACAGCACCTGGCGGGCGTAAGCTCTTCAAAGGTTATCGTGGTTATCAATAAAGATGCCGAGGCCCCGTTTTTTAAGGTTGCGGATTACGGCATAGTTGGCGATGCCTTTGAGGTATTGCCAAAACTAATTGCCGCAGTTAAGGAATATAAAACTACGGCTTAAAACTGTTTTGTTGTGATGGGTAATGATATGAAAAAAATTGAGCTGGATATCGTGGGGCTTTCTTACAGCCAAACACAATCCGGCGCGTATGCGTTGGTTTTGGGCGAAATGAATGGCCGCCGCAGGTTGCCTATCATAATTGGCAGCTTTGAGGCACAAGCTATTGCTATAGAAATAGAAAAAATGACACCGAGCCGCCCCCTCACTCACGATTTATTCAAGAGCCTGGGGCAGGCATTTAACATCTCGGTAAAGGAAATTATTATCTACAACCTGGTGGATGGTATATTTTATGCTAAGCTGGTTTGCTTTGATGGCAAGAAAACGGTAGAGATTGATGCGCGCACCTCCGATGCCATTGCGGTATCAGTACGGTTCGATTGCCCTATTTACACCTACGAGTTCATTCTATCTACAGCAGGCATTGTGATAGAGGGTAACGATTTCGTGTACCTCGAAAACATCAACGAAACATCTGAAGAAAAAACACCGGCCACACCGGCAGGGTCGTTCAATTCCGTTAGCGATGACGAATTAAAAACCCGCCTGCAGCAGGCTCTCGCCGAGGAGGCCTACGAAAAAGCCGCCAAAATACGCGACGAGCTGAATAAGCGTAAAGCATCTTAAAACCAAATTGGGGAAGATAAATTAAGTATCTTCCCTAATTTATTCGTTCACCCACTAACTTACGGCCTTTTAGAAATTAAGCCCGAAATTAATATGGGCTACACTGTTGCAGATTACCGGGCCGCTTCCTTATTTGGCATCAATTCGCACCGCGCATTCCGTTAACCTCATTAAGCAACCTTACTACGGCAAATACATGGGTATTATTCACCTGTTCCTATTTGATTATACAACTAAAAATAGGCTTACCCGTTTTATACTGTCCCATAATTTCAGTACTTTCCGCTTTTGAATTAAACATTTTACTCATACTGATCTTAAACTGTGCTATATGAATATTAAGTTCCGCTTAATGCTGATGAATTTTATGCAATTCTTCATTTGGGGGGCCTGGCTGCTTACTATCGGAGCCTATTGGTTCCAAAATAAAAATTGGTCGGGAGCACAATTCGGAGCAATTTTTTCTACCATGGGTATTGCATCCATCTTTATGCCTACCCTTACCGGAATACTATCAGACCGGTTTATAAATGCCGAAAAACTTTATGGCATTATGCATTTATTAGGCGCGTGTACGCTGTGTGCGCTGCCTATGGTTACAAACCCTACCACTTTTTTTTGGGTAATGTTACTCAACATGGCCTTTTACATGCCTACGCTATCGCTATCAATTACCGTTGCTTATTCCGCACTGAAAAGCCAGAATATCGATGTTGTAAAAGATTATCCACCAATACGTACAATGGGTACAGTCGGCTTTATTATAGCCTTGTGGACGGTTAGTTATACTGATAATGAAACGTCAGCAAATCAATTTTATATAGCAGCTGCAGTAGCCGCAGGTTTGGGTATCTATTCGTTTACATTACCTAAGTGCCCCCCACTTTTAAGCAAAGCATCTGCAACCACTAAAACCTTTGCGCAAACGTTTGGTTTAAATGCTTTTTCGCTGTTCAGGTCGCCTAGGTTTGCCATATTCTTTGCTTTTTCGCTTTTGTTGGGCGCGGCATTGCAATTAACTAATGCTTACGGCGACACGTATTTACATGACTTTAAGAAGGTTGTAGCATACCAACATTTATATGCAGTAAGACGCCCTGCGTTTATCATGTCCATCAGCCAGATATCAGAAACATTGTTCATTCTGGCAATACCTTTCTTCCTGCGCAAATTTGGTATCAAGTATGTGATGCTGTTCAGCATGATAGCTTGGGTGCTGCGTTTCGGCTTGTTCGCTTTTGGCGACCCTGCCGGCGGTTTATGGATGATTGTGCTCTCTTGCATCGTTTATGGTATGGCTTTCGATTTCTTTAATATTTCCGGTTCGTTGTTTGTTGAAACGCAAGCGGCACCCGAAATACGCGGTAGCGCACAAGGTTTGTTTATGATGATGGTAAACGGATTTGGTGCCTTCTTCGGCAGTAACATAAGCGGGTGGTTGATAGATAGGTATTTTATCTTACCAAACGGCGAAAAAGACTGGCACAATATCTGGCTGTCTTTCGCTGGTTATGCATTGGTAATCGCCATCATCTTCCCGTTTGTTTTCAGGTATAAGCATAACGCCGCTTTAAAACACGCTATAGAACACGCGTAATCCGGCGGAAAGAGTCAATAAACCAAGATACAAGAACCAAGAAAATCAGATTGGTTAGCTTAAACCCTACCTTAACAATAAGCTATGAAAAAGCACTACCGCCACGAAACGGATTGCCTCAACTGCGGTACTGAATTACAGGGCCACTTTTGCCACGTTTGCGGGCAGGAAAACCTGGAGATGAAAGAAAGCTTCGGCCACATGCTTAACCATGCCATAAGCGATTACTTCCACTTCGATTACCAGTTTTTCCATACCCTGAAACCCTTGTTTGCCAAACCCGGCAAGCTTACGGTTGATTACCTGGCAGGTCGCAGGATGCAGTACCTGCACCCTGTTAAGATGTATATTTTTATCAGTTTAGTATTCTTCGTGCTGTTCTTTCAGTTAAACGGCACAAACGGCGTTTACATAACAGAGGGAAAAGAAAACGGGGTGCATCAACTAAAAGACACCATCAAAACCAGCCTGCTTACCGATATCGATAACGACAGCAGCCTAAGCCCTGAAGAAAAAAAGCGGGCAAAAGCTGTAGTAGCTCCCTACCTACCCGCTTCATCGCAAAAAGCTGATACCGCGAAGCATAAAACGGGTAAACCTGAGTTAAATAAAGACGAAGACAGTGGTGACGAGGGCAATTTTACCACTTACCTGGGCGATAAAGATGCCAAAAACTACGATGAATATCTTGCTAACCAAAGTAAGTTAGCCTCCGCAGAACGCGACGGTTTTTTTACCAGCTACTTGAAAAAGAAAAGCTTCGATTGGAAAAACCATGGCAAAAATGCGCAGGAAATATTGATAGAAAGCATAAAACACAACCTGCCCAAAGTGATGTTCGTGATATTACCGCTGTTTGCCCTGATCTTGAAAGTAGCATTCCGGAGAAACCATAAGCTGTACGTTGAACATATTATCTATTCTATACATCTGCATTGCTTTCTATTTCTGTTCCTTACCCTAACGCTCCTCATCCAGGCGGTAATGCCCAACAGCATCGAAAAAGCTGTTGGCGACTGGCTACAACTGGTAACTTTAGGCGTTTTTGCCTGGTATATTTATCGCTCATTAAGAGTGGTTTACCAACGGAGCCGCTGGCGCACGGTTAGCAAAATGATAGGCGTATCAATCATGTATTTCCTTACCTCTATCTGCTGTTTCTTTATATTTCTGGTCATCATTGCGCTTACATCGGTTTAATCGACTACCATCAGCGAGGGGCGGAATTATACCTTGTCTTCAATGCAGTTTCTTTTGCAGGGCTTGTATGGCATTAGCCAGATAGGCCAGAGGTGCATTCCAATTAATGGCAATTTCGTTGGAGGCATAGGCCTGGTCGTCATCTATGTAGGCTTCATCCGGAAAAAGCGAGGGCAGCTGTATCTTATCCTGCATCCCCGGATTTGGGCCGCCTGCCAATAAGCCGGGGATAGGATCCACCACTCCATCTGCAATAGAAGGCCGGTGATGTGGATGCATAGTGGACTTACTGCCAAAGCCGGTAACGTAGCTGTAGCCCGTGCCGTTACGGCCAAGGATATAATCGAGGTTGGCGAGGGCATAGTCCAGGTATTTTCTATCTCCGGATAGCTTGTATGCCTTTATCAGCAACACGCCCTGGTTGGCAGCATTACTGTTGCTACCCCAGTTAAAGTTCACTTTCGATTTTGTCATTACTGTTTGGTAAGCGTTGTTGGCGGCGCTATCAATAAAAATATCCGCCATATTTAACAGCCGCGTTCTTATCTCCTTTATTTCTGGATGATTGGCCGCATCTATTCCGGAGTTTTGCGCGAGCGAGTAGTAACCCAGCAATTTCACGTTTGCCCAGGAAGGCACTCTTGCTAATTCACCTTTGCTCAATGTTATCTTGTTAAAGTAATCGTCCTTACCTGTAGCAAGGTATAATTCGGAAGCCGCCCAAAAAAACTCATCGCCTACATTCCTGTCTCCATAAGTGCCCGTAACCACCGCCGGTTTAAATTCCCGGTTCATGGCATCCTGGTTATAAATCACCACCGGGTTTTTCTCTGCCCAGGTCCAGGCATACTCCGATGCTTTGATACACGAATCTGCCAGTCCCGGCAATTGCTTGGGGAATTTTTTGAGTATTCGCGAAGCCTGCGCCATTACAGCAGCAAAATCCAACGTAGCGGCGGTGCTTTTTTGTACTATATAGCGGGCTGAATCGGCCTTATCGGGCATAATCATCCCATCGAAACGGGCGTTGGTGAGTTTGTGGTAAACGCCACCATCGTTAGGGTCCTGCATGGTGAGCATCCAGCGCAGGTTCCATAATACCTCATCCAGCACATCGGGTATTTGGTTTTGGCTTTCTGGGATATTCAGCTTTACGGTGTTCATGTACTCCGGAAAATCTTCGTACAATGAAAGCAACGTAGCCATAGTGATGCCGCTATTTACAATGTATTTATTGTAATCGCCTGCATCGTACCAACCTCGTGGTGAAGAAATAACAAACCCTGCCGGGCGTTTCTCCGATGCTGCCGAGGAATGCACAAACACCTTATCATCGGGATGCCCGGCCGCTCTGTACCATTTGCCGGCATATTGCACATCTAACTGTATCGACGCGCGCTGATAATAAAAAGCCTTGATACTGCCATCGGCCACAGGTTGAAGCACGTTAGGCTTAATTTGAAACTCATAGGAGTTGCCCAGGCCTTCCACCTCTATAAAATACCTTCCGGGCTTGTCGAACGCGGAAAAATCGGCACTAAAGGTGTAAGCACCAGAAAAAGCAGGCTGCGAATTGGGGATTAACTGACCTGTAAACCAGGTTTTTCCTTTCAGATCCTTAATCAGGAAATCAGTCTTTTTTGTCGCAACAACAATGGCCACCTTAGGTGATACCGGGTAAAAGCCCACCTGATTTAAACGGATTCGGCTTTTGGCGTTCGTTATTGGGGTTTGTGCGTTAAGGCATAAGTGTAACAGGCATAAGGCTATTATCAAAACGCCAATTCTTCGGTGTAGCATACTGCAATGTGTTTTTATAAAGGTAACGCCCGCAGATAATGGATTATAATACTTTATTAACTAATCGGGCTGTTTTTTGGGGAGGAGTGTTCGAAACATCGGGTAACTGCGTCGCGAGTGGACTCACCTGTCTGCCGACAGGCAGGTCCGGTCTTTGTTTCGCAAAGAGGGTGAAGCTGCTTTTTTTTCCATACCCTCTTTAACGAAGTTAGAGAGGGTCGACGCCCGCGCATGCGGGCCGTCGGGGTGAGTCAATATGCGAGCGACAAGTAATGAGTTAGAAAGTTTCGAACTCGCAAGGAGTATCCCACGAAAAAGGCCCGTACAAATTATGCACAGGCCCATATAATATCGGTGAGATTTACAAAAAGCTGTAGCCCAGGCTTAAATTAAACAGGCTTACGCGTGTTTTTATATTAGTAGAGCCATCAATGTACGTTTGTTTGCTTAAACCAGCTTCATAGCGCAGATCTATCGATATTTTTTGGATGTCTACCCCGGCACCTACCGTCCAGGCAAAGTTAGAATCCTTGTAGTCGAACTTAACTGCCTGACCGGCAGCGTTAAAAAAATTCTTGTCTTTATTGATGGCAAAGGACAACAGCGGACCGGTATAAAAACGACCGCCAAACCCTAAAGCGCCAACTTTACCGCCAAAAAGCAAAGGAACATCTACACTGGTGAACTTTGCTTTAGTTGATGCGTTGTTACTTGTGTTAATATCCACATTCTTACTGGTAAGGTAAAGCTCGGGCTGAAAGTTGAACCCCAGGGCACCGAAACGGGCAAAGAAGCCGCCGAGGTAACCCGCGCGGTTATCGCTGCTTAACGAGCTGCTGCCCGATAAGCTGGTAAGGTTAGCACCGGCTTTAATACCAAACTGGAATTTTGGTAAAAGCTGTGCCTGACTCTTAAATGCAAATAACGACACGATGGATAATGTAAGTATTAACTTTTTCATTTAACTGCGGTTTTAGTGTTTAACATCGCAATATAGCTTTTGTGTTTAACAGTTGCCAGTAAAAAGCGGAAAAGGAGGAGTTGGAAATACCCGGTACGCCGTTGAAAATGGTGTACCGGGTACCGGGTCAATTCTGCGATAAATGTAATATAATTTGATATTACAATGCAAATTTTATTATAATGATAATTTACCCTGGTAATAATCTAAAATTTTGTTATAAATGTAAACTTCGTAGCGGGCGTTGATGAGGTTTATTTTTGCCCTGTCGAGGTTGTTTTTGGCCACCACGAAATCTACCGAGGTAAGCACGCCTGCGTTGAACCTGATTTCCGCCGTGCGAAACGATTCGGTGTAAGCTTTCACCTGGTCGGTAAGCACATTGTACTTATCATAGGCCGAAGTCATGTTGAGGTAAGCCTGCTCTACATTCTGCTTCAGCTGTACCTTGGTGGTTTGCTCCACATAGATATTGTTCTGCAACTGTATTTTGGCCAGGGCCACTTTGTTGCGATTTTGCATGTAGTTAAGGATAGGCATCCGTAAGCTTACGCCAAACTGCGTACCGTAGTTGTTTTTAAACTGATCATAATACCCTATGGTTTGCCCGTTAAGCTGCGCCGCGCTGGAGTAGTTGGTAGATATACCACTATACAAAGACACCGTTGGGAACAACGAACCTTTTGCAACGCTAACGCCTTTCTCGGCACTTTGGCGCCTTAAAATAGCCGCTTTGATGTAAGCCAGCTGATTTAGCGCGATGTCATACACCTGGTCGGCAGAGTTTGTGGTTTGTTTCGCCAAATCGTCGGCGTTGATAGGCTGCAAGGATATGTTTTCCCGATATGGGATATTGAGTATCTGCAGCAGGTTTAGCTTAGATGTTTTTAGGGTGGCGTTTGTAGTTACCACGTTCAATTGATTATCGCCGAAGGTGCCTTTAAGGTCATACAGATCCGACGGGAGCTTATTGGCTCCCTCCTTCTCCAGTATCTCTAAACGTTCCACTTGTTTTTTAGAAACATCCAGCTGGTTTTTCACCTGGTTGAACAGTTCAGTATTGTTCAGCACCAATAAATAGGCGGTGATAACATTGATGGTTATCTGGTCCTTTGCCTGTTGCAGATCCATTTTGCCGGCCTGGTAAGCCAATGAAGTTTGCTTGATGTTGTTAAGGTTCTGCAAGCCGCTGAACACGGTTAAGTCGCCGCTGAGGCTGTAATTACCCGATTTGAACGACTGCTTTACATAGGTATTGGTTGACGGGTCGATACCGCGACCGTTGTTTATGCTGTGGTCTACCTGGCCACTGATAGTCGGTAGCATAAATTCCTTGGCCTGGTTTGAATTTACCTGCGCAGTCGCCAGCGCCAGCTCGCTCTTCTTCACATCGAGGTTGTTCTTGATAGCTATATCGATGCATTGCTGCAGGGTAAGCGTTGTATCGGCCACCTGGCTGTGCGCCAGCGCCGGGATTAGTAGGGAAAGACTAAAAAGTAGGTATTTAAAGTATCGCATTTTGTGTTGTAGTTCAGAATTTTTTTGAAGATTCTACCCTTCCATCCAGCAGGTTAATAATGCGCGAACCATATTCCGCATTTTTTTCGGAGTGCGTTACCTGGATAATTGTAACGCCGTCTTCTTTGTTCAGCTTACGGAACAACTCCATAATCTCTTCGCCTTGTTTACTGTTGAGGTTACCGGTTGGCTCATCGGCCAAAAGCAGTTTGGGTTTGGCTATCAACGCGCGGGCAATACCCACCAATTGCTGCTGCCCGCCCGATAGTTGCGCCGGGAATAGGTCTTTTTTGCCAACGATGTTGAAACGATCGAGCATATCGGCTACCATAGCTTTGCGTTCGCTGCTTTTCACGTCCTGGTATATCAGCGGGGTTTCGATGTTTTCGTAAACGGTAAGCTCATCTATTAAGTGGTAAGCCTGAAAAACGAAGCCGATGTATTGTTTGTACAAAGCCGAGCGTTGTTTTTCCTTCATCTGATGAACAGGCTGATCTACGAAGTAATGGAACCCTGTAGATGGTTCATCTAACATGCCTATGATATTGAGCAAGGTAGATTTACCCGAACCCGATGGGCCCATGATAGATACGAACTCGCCTTCATCAACATCGAGGCTGATATCGTTGATCACATAATTTTTGTTGCCGCCAACCTGGTAATACTTTGAAATATGCTGTAGTGATAACATTTTAACTGGTTAAGATTAATGGATAATTGTTTACTGGTTGCAATTTCTTGATTTCATTTTGGCATTGAAGTATCAATAATATACCAAAGTCATAATATATTGATTATCAGTACATTATATTTAATTTTCAATCGTAATACTGTACGCTTATGTACAGCGTGCGTTCGGTAATGATACAGTCTTTGGAACAGAAACAAGACCGTTAGAAACAAGAAGCAAGACAACAGCAATCAAGACGGCCTTCTTGATTACTCACCTGAAACGGCCAAGAGCCGAGACGAATAACATCCCGGCTCTTGTTTTGCCTATTGATTCTTGGCTCTTGATTCTTGTCGTCTTGCTTCTATTCCGACCGCAAGCTCTTCACTGGGTTGCTTAAAGCAGCTTTTACCGATTGGTATCCCACCGTAATAAAGGCGATGACTATGGCCATCCCTCCTGCCAATGCAAACACCCACCAGGATATTTCTATGCGAAAGGCAAAATCCTGCAGCCATTCACTCATAGCATACCATGCTAATGGCGAGGATATCACCACGGCTATCAATACCAGCTTCAGGAAATCCGAAGAGATAAGGCCCACTATACTCATTACATTGGCACCCAATACCTTACGTATGCCAATCTCTTTTACCCTTTGCCGCGTGCTAAACACCGCCAAACCAAAAAGGCCCAGGCATGATATGAATACCGTAACCAGGGTGAAGGCTTTGAGGATAGCGCCTGTGCGCTGGTCAGTTTTGTACATGCCTTCAAATTCCTGATCCAAAAAGTGGTACTCGAAAGGTGCATCCGGGTAAAATTTATGCCACTGCGTTTCTACTGATGCAATAGTGCTTGCGGTGTTTTTACCTTCGGTTTTCACCAATAGCTTACCGAACCAATCATACTCGGGAAATACTACTAAAGGCTCTATTTTGCTATGTAGCGAGGTGAAATTAAAGTCTTTAGCCACAGCTTTTATGGTGCCCAGGCGACCGTTTAAGCCCATACGCTTGCCTATGGCTTGCGCCGGTTTCCAGCCCATGGCGGCCACGGCAGTTTCGTTTAGTATAAAGCTGTATTGGCGCAGGCTGTCTTTTTGTACCTGCTGCTCGTCGCCCAAATCAAGGTCGCGGCCGGCAACCAGGGTCATCCCCATGGTTTTAATAAAGCTGCGCTCCACAGGCGTAGCAGTTACCGGGAGGTTAAAATCCGATGATTTACCGTCGGCACTATTGATAGAGTATCCCCCCGTTACGTTAACCGGCGAATTGTAGGACGCAGTTGCGCCCGTAATGCCCGGCTGCTGCGCTATGGCGTTCTTAAAGGGTTCCAGTTTATTGTAAGGCATACCGCCGATATCCAGCACCATCACTTGTGAGCGGTCCATCCCCGTATTTAGGTTTTGCATGTACCTTAACTGGTTGCCCGCAATCAATGTGCTGATGATAAAGAAAACCGATACCACGAATTGGAATACCACCAGCGATTTGCGCAGGGTGTTCCCCCCCGCTGCGCCGGTAGATTTTGTTTTGAGTATCACAACAGGCTTAAAAGCCGATAGATACAAACTTGGATATGTACCCGCCAGTAAAGTAACGATGAAGAATAATCCAACAACTGCCGCCACCAGCCAGTCCAGATTCCAGGTATCGAAACTGAGCGATTGCCCGCTGAAATTGCTGAACGATGGGAAAGAGAGGCTTGCAAAAGCAACGCCAGCCAATAACGATACCAGCGTGATAATACCGGCTTCGGTAATAAACTGGAAGAACAATTGCTTGCGTTGCGCGCCCATTACTTTGCGCACGCCTATTTCTTTAGAGCGTTCGGCCGAGCGCGCGGTTACCAGGTTAAGGAAGTTAACGCAAGCCAACACTAACAGGATGACGGCGACAACACCAAGGATATAAATGTATTTGATATTACCCCCCGGCTCTAAGCCCCCTGCGGTAGAATACAGGTGAACCGAAGTCAACGGCTCAAGCGTGTACCATATTTTTTCGCCTGCGGCAACGTTACCCTTGAACAGGTTATCCAGGTAAGTATTTATCTTTTTCTCTGCCGATGCCCTGTCCGCGCCCGGTTTCAGTAACAGGTACGAGTAATCATTGGCAGAGTCCCATTGGCGGGTAAGCGACCGCGGCATCATGGCATAACTGCCAATCATGTCGAATTTTAACTGCGAATATTCGGGCACGTCTTCTACCACGCCGGTAACCATCATGTTATTGGTTTGATCTACCTTAAGTATCTTGCCGATAGGATCATCAGCACCGAAATACTTTTTTGCTGTAGAGGCAGTGATTACGATAGAAGATGAATTGCCGAACGCGTTCCTGGCATCGCCTGCTATAAATTTAAAATCGAATAGCTTGAAGAACGATTCGTCGGCCATCAGCACGTGCTTCTCTTTGAAAAGCTTATCGCCATATTGCACAACAGCAGGGCGCATATCCGAATAATCGACTATACGCACACCATCAGCAACCTCAGCTATTTGCTGTTTAAAAACCGGCACCGGCGCAGTTGGCGTTACCGCTACGCTATTTACCTCGGCCAGGTTTGGCGATTTATGATTTTGGATAATGCGTACGATACTATCTGCTTTCTTATGAAAGCGATCGTACCGCAGTTCGTTTATCAAATAAGTAGCTAACAGCAAAAAGCAGCATATGCCTACTGCCAGCCCAGCTACGCTAATGAATGATGTGGCTTTGTTTTGCAACAAGTTGCGCCACGCTGTTTTTAAGTAATTCTTTATCATAATTTTTTGATTTTTCGCGATATTTAGCTTTTTAGTGCTCAAGAGGGCTTCTCCGTTACACCGATTTTAAAATGATTCCACTGATTATCACCAATTTCACATTGATTATTTTTGTCTTCTTCGATTCCACCGATTTTCGATAATCTGCACATCTATAATTTGCATATCTGCACATCTATCACTCGCTCTTCAGGCTCTTTACCGGGTTTACCAGCGCTGCTTTTATCGACTGCATACTAATAGTTAAGAATGCAATGAGTGCTGCCGAGCCGCCGGCTAAAGCAAACACCCACCATTGTATGGTGATGTGATAGGCAAAGTCCTGCAGCCATTTATTCATAGCGTACCAGGCCAGCGGCGAAGCAATTATCACAGCTACTATGATGAGCCACAGGTAATCTTTAGCTATCAGGGTAACAATGCTGCTCACCCCTGCGCCCAGCACCTTGCGTATCCCAATCTCTTTTATGCGTTGCTCTACCGTAAAACTCACCAGGCCGAAAAGACCAAGGCATGCCAGGAATATGATGAGGACGCTAAAGCAAGAAAATAACTGCTGTAGTTTAAACTCGGCTTTGTATTGCTCGTCTACCTGGTCGCTCACCCAGCTATAGTCGAATGGTTTGTCGGGATAAAGCTGTTTGTAAAGTTTGTTCATAGCAGTGAGTACCTGTTTTTCGGTACCGGGGATAACCCTTACCAGCATGTAGCCATAACTGGGGTTACTTAATCCCATAATTAACGTTGGTTTTATTTTGGTGCGTAACGATTCGCTATAAAAATCCTTTACAACACCCACCGGCATACCTTTAAAACTTACGGGGGCATTCAATTTGGCGTTAAGCAAAGCCGCCGTATAAGATGTGATGATTAATGGCTGCACCGCCGCTTTATCTTTGGTTTGTTTACTGGTTCCGCCCATCACAGAATCTGCATCCATAACGTCGGTAGGTGTATTCGCATCAAGCAACCGGCCCGAACTAAGCTTTAATTTTAGCACGTCGCCCAAATCCGCATCCGCCTGTATAAAAAATACGTTCACCTTCTCGCCCTTTAACTCAATGGTTGTTGACATGTTACCGGCCCCGGCTGTTGGGTACCAATTGGTGATACTTGCATTTTTAACACCGGGTAATTGCTTCACCCCTTGTTTAAACACCTGTCCGGTTTTGCCCCAGTCGGTATAAGCGATATTAATGAGGTTGCTTTTATCGAAACCCAAATCCTTTGTACCCATAAAATCGAGCTGGTTATGCACAATTATGGTGACCAGTATAATAGCAACCGATATAGCAAATTGCCCCACAACCAATGCCTTCTTCAGGAAATTGAGCTGGATATGCCCGGATGACTTGCCCCTTAATATTACGCTGGGCTGCGGGCGCGATAAATACCAGGCCGGGTACAGACCTGTGCCAATGCTCACCACCAAAACAATGATAACTGTTGCCAGCAGGAATGCCGAGTTATACAAGCTTACCGTTAAAGAATGGCCTAAATAGCTTTCAACCGGTTTTATTAAGAATTGATAAAGCACAATGGCCAGCGCAAACGACATCAGGAAAAACAATACAGATTCGGAGAGAAAGCGCATCATCAGTTGGCCGGTACCTGCACCAAGCACTTTGCGCACGCCTGTTTCCTTTGCGCGGGTAAACACTCTGGATATGGTAAGGTTTACGAAGTTAATGCAAGCGATAAGTAGCAGAAAAACGGCGACCGCACTAAAAATATAAACGTTTTGCATGCTGCCCTGCACAGTTTGCCCGCCACCAAAATCCGACTTTAGGTAAACATCCTTCATTGGCTGAAATTGGAACAGGTAATCGGCTTTTTTAGGCACCACTGCTGCTTTGTACCAATTATTTACCTTGGCATTAAATGCGGCAACCGATGTACCATGTTTCAACAAGATGTATTGTGGCGTGAATGTAAAAACACCGTTGGGTTTTGGCATTTCATTATAACCTGTAGGGAACTCACTAAGGGTAATAATATCGGCCCGTAAGTGCGTGTTTTGAGGCAACTGATCCACCACGCCGGTAATAATGCAGGCCTTTTTTTCGCCATAATCGGGTACGGTATAAACAACTTTGCCTACAGGGCTTTGATTGGGGAAATATTGCTGCTGTATTTTCTTTGTGATGATCAGGTTAGTGTAACCTTTTACAAACTTTTGGGGGTTGCCCTGTATTACATTAAAATCAAGCACGTTCCAAAGAGTTGGTTCGGCATGTATGCTTTCTAACTTCACCCCTTCTCTAGCTTCACCCAGTCGTATCCTGTCTTTATAAACAGAAATGCGGCAGTAATCTGACACTTCCGGAAAATCTTTTTTTAGCGATGGGCCCAAACCCGAAAAGGTAACGGCCATCCGCTCCTCGCCTTTTACGCTCGTATTAAGCGATATTACGCGATAAATATCATCTGCTTTTGCCCATTGCTTGTCGTACGATAGCTCGTCTATCACAACAGCGGCAACAATTAAACAGGCCGTAAGCCCGGTAGTTAACCCGATGATATTGATAAGCGAATAAGCCTTATGTTTCCATATACTCCGCCAGGCTATTTTGAGGTTTGTTTTCAGCATTTAGTTTTTTTTTACATCGATTCCTTTGCGCACAGATTCAGTTTAATTTCTCAGATTCACATTAATTACATCAACCATCTGCACATCTGAAATTTGCACATCTGCACATCTATCACTCACTCTTCAAGCTCTTCACCGGGTTTACCAGTGCCGCTTTTACGGCCTTGTAGCCTACGGTAAGCCAGGCAATAGCTACCGACGACACTATGGCCAGTGCAAATATGCCACCGCTGAGCGGTATGCGGTACGCAAAATTCTGTAACCATTGCTGCATCAGGTACCAGGATAATGGTATGGCGATGATGAAAGCGATGGCTAACAGTATCATGAATTCTTTGGAGAACATCAGCACTATGCTGGTAACCGATGCGCCCAGCACTTTGCGCACGCCAACCTCTTTGGTGCGCTGTACCGCCATATACGATACCAGGCCATACAAGCCAAGGCAGGATATAAAAATGGCTATGCCTGCAAATATTTTATACACCAGTGCGAGCTGGTTCTCCTGCTCGTAAAACCTGGCTATGCCTTCATCAAAAAAGTAGCCGGTATAGGCGTATTCCGGGTAAGTTGTTTCCCACAGGGCCTTGATATCCGCAGCGGTTTTGTTGAGGTTGGCAGTGCGCATTTTCACTGCCGACAAATACGAATATTCCTTTTGGGTCAAAATAACAGTTGGCATAACAGCATCGCGCAGCGAATTGGTATTAAAATCGGCTACCACTCCGCATATCCTCAGCCAGCTTTTTCCGCCGCCCAGTTTAAAGGTTTTGCCCACTATATCGTCGGCATTTTTGATACCCAGCTTGTGCATCAACGTTTCGTTCACCACAACCTCGCGGCTGGTATCACTCTTTTCATAAGGCTTGCCGGCAACAAACTTAAACCCAAAGGTTTTGAAGTAGTCGGCATCGCCAAACTTCATGTACACGCCAAAAGTTCGGTCTTTTGTTGAATTATTGTAGTAAAAGTTCGAGCTCCATTTATTGTCTGAAGATGGTATATCTGACGCAAAAGTAACCGACTTTACGTTGGGGTTTTGCAGTAAGCGTTGCTTAAAAGGTTCTATTTTTGCCAGGCTGATGCTATCCGTATAGCCCGGCAACACCAGTACAGCACTTTTATCGAAACCCAAATCGGCTTCGTTCACAAAATTCATTTGCTTTACAGCCACTACGGTACCTACAATAAGCAATTGCGCGATAACGAACTGGCCCACAACCAAAGCCCTGCGCAAAGGTATGCCGCCAACCGAGGCTGCCGTAATTTTATTTTTAATGGCCAAAATAGGTTTAAAACCTGATACTACTAAGGCCGGGTAAATTCCCGATAACAGAATAACGGTAACCGTGGTAGCCACCAGGAACAATACGGTACCGACATTGAATAGGCCGATATCCTCTGGCACATTGGCGATATTTTTGAGGTAAGGCAGCCCTATTTTGGCTATAACAATGGCAATAAATACCGAAAACAGGATGATAAGCGTAGTTTCGCCAATTACCTGTAATATGAGCTGCTTGCGGCTACTGCCCAACACCTTGCGGATACCCACTTCTTTTGACCGTCCCACCGATTGCGCAGTAGATAGGTTGATGAAGTTGATAGATGCCATAATGATAATAAGCACGCCGATAAAAGATAAGGTACGCAAGGTTGCTGCACTGGTAATATGATCACCGATAGTGTTGCCAAAGCGTGTATCGAAGTGCATATCTTTCAAAGCCTGCAGGAAGTGCACCCTGGTTACCTTGGTTTTATCGGACATTACTTTCGCGGTAAATGCAACTAATTGCTTGTCCATGGCAGCAGCCGTTAAGCCGGCAGGTAGCTCGGCAAATATCTGGTGGCTGCTACCGAGGGAATCCCAACTATCACTATAATGATAGTTTTGGGGATGTTGTTTCCAGGTGACATAAGATACCACTACTCTAAACACCAGATCGCTATTCTTGGGCGAGTCTTCTAACACACCGGCTACTTTTAGGGTCAGCAGGTTATCCATCCGCAAGGTTTTTCCCATGGCGTTCTTCCAATCGCCAAAGTATTTAATGGCCGTACTTTTGTTGATGACGACCATATTGGGTTGCTTCAGCACGCTCTTATCGCCCGATAGCCAGTCGGCATGGAAAATATCGAAAATCTGCGGCTCCATAAAGAACACGCCAAAGCCCTCGGTAAATTTCTTATCGTCGGCGGCGTTCGTAGGGTCAGTGCCGGGCACAGTAACCTGGCTGCCGTAACTGGAGTTTAGCGCGGCAAATTTTACCTGCGGGAAATCGATACGTAAGGCATCTGTAGCCGGTACAGATATACCCGGATTATAGGTATTGCCATCCTCACCTATTTGTTGGGTAACTACATGGTAAATGCTTTTATAATTGCTAAAATTGGTGTTGAAGCTAAGCTCGAACTGGAGGATAACGAATATGAGCAAGCAAGCTGCTACGCCCACGCTTAAGCCCGCAATATTTATGAAGGAATAGCCCTTATGACGGATAATATTACGCCAGGCTATTTTAAAGTAGTTTTTTAACATAAGGCCGATTTTGGCCTAACAAAGTTAAAAGCTATACCAATTATTTAAGTAATTGATTATTAACTATTTGAAAACAGACACAAGCAAATAGATTGTCCGCAAGCGTAACAGTTGGTGTTCGGTTATGATACAACTTAGTGAATGGTGAATAGAGGGTAGTGAATGGTTGGAAAGTGGGGAGTAGTGGTTTGCGACTGGTTTCGAATTTCGCAACCACTCACTACTCACCCAATCAACCACTCACCTAAAAATTAAAATACTTGATATACGTATCCAAATCCTTGTCCCCCCTGCCCGAAAGGCATATTACTATGTTGTCCCCTTTCTCGAAGGTCATTTTCTCGAGTTGAGCCAGTGCATGCGCGGTTTCTATCGCGGGGATAATGCCTTCCATCTGCGAACAAAGCAGCCCGGCTTGCAGGGCTTCGTCATCGGTGATGCTCACGTATTGAGCGCGGTTTATTTTATACAGGTGTGCATGCTGCGGACCGATACCTGGATAATCCAAGCCTGCGGAAATGGAGTAGGGTTCTTCTACCTGCCCGTCAGCAGTCTGCATCAATATGGTACGGCTGCCGTGCAGTACGCCCTCTTTACCCAGGAAAGTGGTAGCTGCGGAATGTCCGCTGTTCACCCCTTTGCCCGCTGCTTCTACGGCTACCAGTTTTACGTCCTCATCATTTAAAAAATGATAAAACATACCCATGGCGTTGCTGCCGCCACCTACGCAGGCCATTACGTATTGCGGTAACTCGTTGCCGGTTTGCTCCAGCAATTGCTTTTTGGTTTCGAAGGAAATGATGGATTGGAACCTGGCCACCATATCCGGGTACGGGTATGGCCCAACTACCGATCCGATGATGTAATGCGTATCCACCGGGTTACCTATCCAATCGCGCAGGGCCTCGTTGGTAGCGTCTTTAAGCGTTTTGCTGCCCGATGTTGCCGGTACTACTTTAGCGCCCAGCATCTTCATACGCGATACGTTGGGTGCCTGGCGGGCCATATCTATCTCGCCCATATATACCACGCATTCAATGCCTTTGAGCGCACAAACGGTTGCTGTGGCCACGCCATGCTGACCTGCGCCGGTTTCGGCTATGATGCGTTTTTTTCCGAGGCGCGCAGCCAACAATATCTGCCCAATGGCATTGTTTATTTTGTGCGAGCCGGTGTGGTTTAAATCCTCCCGTTTGAAGAAGATGTTGGCCCCATATTTTTCCGAATATCTTTTTGCATGATACAACGGCGAAGGGCGGCCCACATAATCGCGCATCAATTGTTCAAATTCGGCCTTAAAGCCGGGGTCGTCCATTATTTTTATATATTCCTGCCGCAGTTCTTCTACATTTGGATATAGCATTTCGGGGATGTAAGCCCCGCCAAAGTCGCCATAGTAGCCCTGTTCGTTTACGCCGTATTTCATCGTTCTTAAATATTTTTGATGGTATTGAATGCCTTTTTCAGTTTATCTATATCCTTTATCGCCGGTGCCGATTCGAACTTGCTGTTTAAATCAACCGCGTAAAGCATGGGGTGCGTAATGTTACCTACTTCGTGCAGGTTATTAAGGCCAATGCCACCTGACAAAAAGAAAGGGGTATCGCCCGTATATTGATTCAGTATGGCCCAGTCGAAACTCAAGCCAGAGCCGCCATGTGCAGGCGTTTTGGTGTCGAACAGGAAAAAATCCACCTTGTTGATGTAAGCCTCCAACCTGCCGAAATCGAATTGCTCATCTACACCGAATGCTTTTATTACGATCACTTTACTGCGCAACATAGCGCAATACTCCGGGCTTTCTACCCCGTGCAGTTGCACCGCCTCAAAATCGTACTTGTTGATCGTTTTGTTCACCCGCTCAATAGATGCGTTTACGAAAACGCCCGTTTTGAGGATGTGGTCGGGCAGCAGGGCGAGGATATCTTCGTCCAACTCGCCTATAAAGCGGGGCGACCGGCTATAGCATATGAATCCCATAAAATCCGGCGACAACGCCGCCACGGAGTTTATATTCTCAGGATACTTTAAGCCGCAAACTTTTATTCTCATGTTAGTTGGCAATAAGTGTTTTGAAGCTTTGCAGCGCTTTTTTGCTTATCAACGATTCCTCGGCCTCATAAAAGCTATCCGCAAAGCTTTTACCGGGCGACATAGTTTTAATAGCCATAGCCGCATTGCTAAGCACCACGTTTGTTTGTGCTTTGGTGGCTTCATCGTTCAGCACCTTCATGAATATGGCTGCCGAATCAGCCACGGTGTGGCCTCCGGTAATCTGGCTCTCTTGTAATTTATCGAAACCCAGACTTTCAACAGTATTTATCTTTTCTCCTTCAGCAGAAAAGGTCTTGAAGTCACAGGTGAGGGATATTTCATCATAGCCATCCAGCGCATTCAATATGGTGTATTTGATGCCCGATTTTTGGTACAGGTAGGCATAAACTCTCGCTAATTCCAAGTTGAACACCCCTACCAACTGGTTTCCCGGCTTTGCAGGGTTTACCATAGGGCCGAGCATATTGAAGAAGGTTTTAACGCCCAGTTCGCGGCGTATCGGGGCAACCGTTTTCATGGCGGGGTGGAACAGCGGCGCATGCAGGAAACAGATGTTGGCTTTGTCAATGCTTCCTTTCAGCTTATCCGCATCATTGGTGAACACGTAACCCAGGTGCTCCATTACATTAGATGAGCCGCAACCTGAGGATACACCATAGTTGCCGTGCTTGGCCACCTTGTACCCCGCACCGGCCACCACGAAGGATGCCAGTGTAGAAATATTGAAGGTATCCTTGCCATCGCCACCGGTGCCGCAAAGGTCTATGAGTTCGCCGGCCTCCAGATCGATAGGCAGGCAAAGCTCCAGCATGGCATCGCGGAAGCCCTCCAACTCGTTCACGGTGATGCTGCGCATGCAATACGCCGTCATGAAGGCAGCCATTTGCGAGTTATTGTATTTACCCAGCGCGATATTCTTCAAAATTTCTTTCGATTGCTCGCGGCTGAATGTTTTGTGTTCGAATAGATGGTTAAGTATCTGTTTCATGATGCTAGCTCGAGCCCCCCAACCCCCTGAAGGGGGAGCTTTTGATTTGTAAATTTTATATATTACTCCCTCTTCAGGGGGCCGGGGGGCGAACAAAAAAAGGGCTACCTTACGGCAACCCTTCTGTATATCTGTAAAAAACAAAAAATGAGGCTGCCTTACGAATTTTCGTTAAGCCACCACCAATTGTTGTTCAATGCTTTCATTTTCTTTTGATATGGCAAATATGGAAATACTTTTCACTAAAAGCAAGCAGAGATTAATTGAATTATTGATTTATTGAATAAGTAGCCATATTAGATTAATTTAGCTTTTGGAATCACTATAACATCCATCTAGAAAAATCCTCCTGAATAAATCATTCAATAAATCAATAATTATCCCGTGGCGATAAAAGAGCAGAAAGTAAACCCAGAGAACGACCTTGGTTTCGGCCCGCAGCCGGTAATCAAAAGCCAACCGCTCATTAATAAAGATGGCTCGGTAAATGTAAGGCGCAAGGGCCTCTCCCCTTTCAATACCGCCGATAATTACCACACGCTCATCAAAATGAGCTGGGGCAAATTCTGGGTCATCATACTCACCGGTTACCTGCTGGCCAACCTGTTCTTTGCTGGTATTTATACGCTGATAGGTATGGATAGCCTCGACGGATCTACCAGCAACAACGGATTGGGTCATTTTTTGGACGCCTTTTTCTTTTCGGCACAAACCATTTCTACGGTGGGTTACGGACATCTCAGTCCACATGGCCTGGTAGCCAACAGCGTGGCAGCTATCGAATCGATGATTGGCCTGCTGGCTTTCGCATTGGCAACGGGCTTGCTTTATGGCCGGTTCTCTAAGCCTTCGGCCAAGATTGTTTATAGCGAAAACTTGCTGGTGAGCCCTTACAGAGGCGATGGCAAGGGCCTGATGTTCCGGATGTCGAACCTGCGCAAGAATGTACTTATCGATTTGGATGTAGAAGTAGTTTTTTCCTACAACGAGATTGTGGATGGCAAAGCCACCCGCCGTTTTTTTCCCCTGGAACTCGAACGCTCTAAAGTGAGTATCCTCACCCTCAACTGGACAATCGTGCACCCGCTGGATGAGAACAGCCCGCTCGCCGATATTACGCCCGAGGAACTGGAACGCACCCAGGCTTCTTTCTCTGTATTACTCAAAGCTTTCGACGATACCTTTTCTCAAACGGTACACTCCCGAACTTCTTACACCTATGCAGATATGGTTTGGGATGCCAAATTCGTGCCGATGTTTGAGAGGGATGAAGATGGCAGGATTGTGCTGGATATGAGTAAGGTGAGTACGTTTATTTCATTAGGTCATTGAGGCATTTGCTCAATGAAGCAACGCGTTTCTCTCCTTCGCAAACACCTTATAAACCTGTGTATCTAAAAAGGCGGGGAAGAATTTGCTGAGGAACACGGTAAGCTTGCCCTGGGTAGTCATGACGAGGGTACGGCTTCGATTTTCTATGCCGTTGGTGATAATTTTGGCTACCTGCTCAGAGGTCATCATCTTGTTTTCTTCCAGCGTGCTTTCGCCTTGTTCTTTGCCGCTTTTGTCAAGGGCCGTATTGCGGATGTTAGATGCCGTGAAGCCGGGACAGGCCACCATGATATGTACGCCGGTTTTAAGGTTCTCTACCCGTAAAGCATCCATAAAGCCGTTCATAGCATATTTACTGGCCGAGTAACCTGCACGACCCGGCAGACCCTTATACCCCGCTATGGACGATACCGCCACGATGCTACCCTGAGCTTTGGCAATCTCGGGCAGGGCATATTTGGTGCAGTAAACGGTGCCCCAAAAGTTTACGTCCATTAAGCTTTTGAGCACCTTTAGGTCAACATCTTTGAAGAGCGCCCGCATGCTGATGCCGGCATTATTGATGAGCACATCTACCCTACCGAAAGTAAGCATAGCCTGTTTGACCAGCATCGCGCAATCCTGCTCAACCGTGACATCGCATTGCACCGCAACGGCACGTACCTTTTGATGGGTTTCTATATTTTGGGCAATGGTGCAGAGATTTACGAAATGACGCGCTCCCAGCACCAGGTTGGCACCGCGGCCGGCAAGTTCTATAGCGAGGGCTTTACCGATGCCCGATGAAGCACCGGTGATAATGACTACCTTATTTTTCCAGTTCATAGTTCGGGGCAAATAGCTGCGGTACTTCCGGTATTTTTATCTCGGGCATACGGAACAGATATTTGGCGGCGAATATAATCATAGCACCATAAAAATGCGTGATGTAGGCCCAGCTAAATTTGGCGCTTTGCTGTTTACGGACGTTGATGATATAACTTTTAGGGAAATAATAATTCTTATATCCGGCCAACCTGATGCGGTAAGAAAGATCGATATCATGGCCGAACATGGTCAGGCGTTCGTCCAGCCCGCCGACTTCGTTGATTACGTTTCGGCGCAACAGCATGAACGCGCCGTTTATTACGTCAACTTCGGCGGTTTCGAATTCATCCACCCAATTATCCTTGCCGTTTTTATAAAGCCTCGATTTGGTAAAATGGCGTGCTAACCCCGTAAGCTTAAAGAAAGCCTCCCAGGCCCGGTTAAAGCCCCTGCGTGACATATGCAGAAACCGCCCCTGCGGGGTAAGCATCCTGATGCCTACGCCGCCTGCATGCGTATGGGCATCCATAAAGGCCAGAGTACCCTCCAGCGCATTGCTGGCGGTAATAGTATCCGCACTGACCAGTAAAACATACTCCCCAACAGCTTTGGCTAATCCAAGGTTACGGCTTTTGGCGGTACCTAAACACTTAGCATTCACAATGATTTCGGCTTTGGGGAACTCGCTTTGCAGCATTTTTACGGAGCGGTCGGTAGAAGCATCATCAATCACAATCAACTCATAATCAATATGCTTGCATGCCTTTGTTAAAGAGCCCAGCGACGCTTTCAGCAAAGCGCACATATTGTAATTAACTACAATAACAGAGAGTTTCATAAGCGATCAGGATAATGAATTTTGGTACGGTACCCTGGTTACGATAGACCTCCCTAACGTAATCTCGTCAACGTACTCCAATTCACCACCAAAAGCTATGCCACGGGCTATGGTTGAGATATTTATATCGAATTGTTTTAAGCGCTTATGCAGGTAAAAGATAGTGGTATCCCCCTCCATGGTAGCGCTAAGGGCAAATATGGTTTCTTTCACCTCGCCGTCTTTCAGCCTTTCCACAAGCGTATCCACCTGTAAATCAGATGGACCAACGCCGTCCATAGGCGAAATAAGGCCGCCCAGCACATGGTAAACGCCGTTGTATTGATTGGTGTTTTCTATGGCCATTACGTCGCGGGTGTCTTCTACCACGCAAACCAGGGAATGGTCGCGTTTTGGGGACGAACATATCTCACAAATGGCACTATCAGATATATTGTGGCAGGTGCTGCAGAACTGTATTTCGTTGCGCAAACGATTTACCGCTGTACTGAAGCGGGCCACCTCCTCCTTTTCGCGGGCGAGCAGGTGCAGCACCAGGCGCAAGGCGGTTTTTTGGCCCACGCCCGGCAGTTTGGCAAATTCGGCAACGGCATCTTCCAGCAGTTTAGATGAAAAATTCATTGGGCGAATTTAAGGATTTTGAACGAGTTCGTTCGCAGGTGTTCCACTTTTGCGAGTGGAACACTTATTTTTAAATTAGCAATGACTATCAACCAGTTACAGTTTCTGCGGAACACTTTGAAACACCCCTTGCGCCTCAGGGTTAGTTTACATAACGCTAATTATCAATTAGTTAATAAAAATAAACGAACCATCGTTTTTAGCCTGGTGGAACACCTTTGGAACACGCGTGCAAAGCTATTTCAGGACTAAATATCTGTTTGTGAATCCCGGTGGTAAAATTTTACCACAAAGATTTTGCACCAAGGCCGCAAAGGTATAGCTGGCCAGATTTTTATTTATTCGTTAACCAAGGCGTTTATTTTGATGTAGACCCGCTACAATTCCTGGCGATTTTTACCGAAAAAAACCTTCAAAAATCTTCAAAAAATGGACGTTTTTGTTCGCCTTTTTGCCGAATTTCTTTTAAAAACATCCAAAAAAACGCACTGATTTTGGCAAAATCAGCAACTTTACGCCCGAAACCAGCAGTTTCGATGCAGCTTTAGCGCTGCATTTTCGGTACTTTCTGTCGCCGCGGGGGCTCCTCCAGAGCCCCCCGCCGCTGTAATATGCCTACCCGCCATGCATACTCGCAAGATCCTTCGTTCCGCAGGAACACCAAACGGAACACTTAAAATTTAAGTTCCAGGGCCGGTAAATCTGCGTATTCGTATTTTTCGGTAGGGTCTAGCTGTGCCTGAAACTGCGGCGATATGGTGCAGGCATCCATTTTTTTGGCATCGTATTGCGTAGCGGCTATCGCCGTAATCTGCTCGTCCGACAGGTCGCCCATCATCCATTCCCAAGCCTGCTCGTCGTCTAATATGGTAGGCATACGCATTTTAGAATTATGAACCACCTCCATTAAAGCATTTGCCTTAGTGGTTATCACCGCTACGGTGTTCACTACCTCGCCGGTTTCCCTATCCGTCCACGGTTGATAAATGCCCGCAAAGAAAAAATACGGCGCATCTTTAACGGTGATATAATACGGGAATTTATCGGGCGTTTTTAAAGGCTGACCTGTTTTGGCGTGGTTGCGGTAAATGTGCCGCCACTCAAAAAAACCGGTCGACAAAACCAGGCACCTCCCCTTTTTTACCGCGTTTGCCCACATCGATCGTTTCCCCGCCTCGTTGGTGAACAAATTTTCGGCCTTGGCATTTAAGGTAGTAAACTTGCGTTTAAATATTTCGGCTTCTTTTCTGTTGGGTACAAAGGGTGCAACAATGCCCCACTCCATTTGCACAATGTCGAAATTGGTTTCATCGCTATTGGGTATCAGTACCGCAACCGGCTTGTTGGCGAAACCACTTATTACACCTTCGTTTAAAAAGTCAAAGTCTTTCACTGCTTTTTCTAACTTTTTAAGTTCGATAAATTCTGCCCGCGAAACCTTCTGTCCGTTGTAATAACACATCTTATTTATTTTTTTTATCGTGATAATACCTACCAATAACCGGGCCTATTTCGTCGGCTATAGCTTGCCGGCCCTCCGGAATGGAGGTCCAGAACTTAAACCCCTTCCCGTTATCAACCACCGTTAAGTTAATGGGTTTAATTCTAATAGAAAACTGCACATTAAATATGCGCCTGCCCTTTATATACGCTTCGCGCACGGTTAAAACATAACCGTCGTATGCAATGGTATATGGGCCTGCTGTGGTCATATAGGGTAAATATACAAAGCTTGTATGCTATTTCATCCGGTTTGTTGGCCACAAAACCAACAAAGGCGCAAAAAAATAAGAGCCAATTTGCTGCGCACGAATGTCCTGATACCGCAGGGTTTTTTTTCAAAGAGTCCCTACGGGGACGCAAATCTAAAAATCATTAAAACGGCGAAGCCCTTGAGCAGCTTTAAAGACTATATAAAATGCGAAAAATCAACGGTTCCGTTACGATACACGCGGCACGGCTGCACCAGCATTGCGCCGGTCCGCAGGACTCCGATGGCGTATCCGCTGCAATAGGTTTTAAGGCCGAACGGCAGCCGCAGCGTCTTCTTTTTCTTTAATAAAACGGTAAGTGATGGTAGCGAAAACCGCGAACACGATATGCGCCGGGATGCGCTGTAAGTAGTAATGCGTATAATTTATAAAGGGTGGCAAGGGGTGCGCCTTAAAAGTACCCTTCCAAATGAGGTAGCCCAACACGCCGCTAACCACGCCCAGGATGAGGCCGTTTTTTAGGGTATGCTTTATTTTGCCGGTTTCCCACAGCTGAACGTAAACGGCCGCGAACACAAAGCCCATGGCATAGTGCGCGCCCCAGCCGGCAATTTTTTTGGCATGCTTACTCAGCTGCGGCGCAAGGCGGGCAATCATGGTTTCCAGGTGGTCCGGCTCGCGGAAGTTCTCGCCCATCAAGGCCGACATCAAAGCGCTGGAGGCCGTCATGAAGCTGGTACCTGTAAAGCCGCTAAGCGCCGTTTTTTGTAGTTTGTTCATGGTGGTGTTGTTTTAAAAGTGCCGCGCAACCGATACCGGGTACACGCGCTTTAGTAAATAACCGCCATCGGCAAAATTTGTTTACCACTGCGGCACACGCCACACGCGTGCAATAGCGGTGGGGGCATTTGCCGTCTCCGCGGGGACTCTCGATAGAGTACCCCGCGTAAGTTTGTAGGGCGGATATGCCCATCCCACTGCCCAAATAGTCAATTGTTTGAGAAGGCGGTTATATATCCCGTCATTTTGAACTTGTTTCAGAACCCCATCATAAATTAGCCATTCTACCTGTCCGTTTTGCATACTGATTACCTGCCGTGTGGGGTTCTGAAACAAGTTCAGAATGACGATGAAATTAAAAACTTATCACGCCCGCCATGCATACTAACAAGATCCTTCGCTATCGCTCAGGACGACAAAAGGGAAAAACCTCAGGCCTTTTTTGCATAATAGGCCATTACCCTTTGCGTAAAGGCCAGCAGCCTGGTATGCAGGCGTTCCAGCTGTTTGTAGCCCGCGTTAAGGCCGTCGACAGGGTTGCGCAGCTGCACGCGGTTAAACAATGGGTGCCCTGCAAAATACCGGCCATAAGCCACCAAAAACTCCTCGGGCGAATACCAGGTTTTGGTTTCGGGGTCGTAAACCCAGCAATTGCTTTCGCGCGCATTTACACAAACGCGCTCGGCCGTAAGCAGCGCCTGCCGCTCCAAATCTTCTTCCGCTAACCTGCGGATATGGTGCTCCAGTTCCCGCTTTTTTAGCGCTGCAAGCTCTTCTTTGGTATAAAAAGGGGGGTAACCGGCCATGCCGCAAATTGCTAATTTATTTAGCAATTTACAAGGGTTGATTTGGGTGATTTTTGCACATGGATGCCGGGAAGGTGTGGTGGGTTTTGATTAAGGTTTAAGTGGCGGACGTTTAAAATTCGGAAAATTATTGCCAGGCTTTGCCTTGCTTGATCCTCCTGTGCCCCGGCGGCCTTCACAATCCTGTTAGCCATAGCCAACAGGCCTTTAGAAGGGGTACGCTATTACCATGAGCTGATTCAGCATAAAAATTAAGGAAATACAAATATGTTTAAAATATCAATGATGGTGCTTTTCCGTCAATCGAATTTATTGCCCAACGGCAGCCCAAGTCAGCCATATCTATTCATCGCTGCCGCCGGGCTTGTGGCCCAATTGTAATGTAGCCACCATGCAATGCCGCTACAATACACGCGGCACATGTGCTCTTCACGGTAAACGCGGCACTAATGCACCGAATGGAACTTTTTGTTGCAGAATAATTGCCTACTGAACAACTTAGTATAGTTACCTTTTCTGTAGCGATGTAACTCATTTTTTTTAGGTCTTATCTTTACAGTGGCAATAGTATGGCGGATAGCGGTTAGTCTTATTTTTAAGGGCTGTTTAAAAAGTGTTATATTAGCTATTTCTAATAGTTTCGCTTAACCTATGCCCGATAAAAAGAGCCTTTCAGAACGTGATATTTGTACTAAGTACATAACGCCTGCCCTTGAAACATCGGGCTGGAATAAACACACGCAGCTATTAGAAGAAGTTTCTTTTACAGATGGTAAAATATACGTGCGTGGTAAACTTACCGCCAGGGGCAAGCAAAAGCGGGCAGATTATATTCTTTATTACAAACCCAATATACCAATTGCTATAATTGAAGCAAAGGATAATAAACATTCCATACGGGCGGGGATTCAACAAGCATTAGATTATGCTAAAATATTAGACATACCATGTGTGTTTAGTAGCAATGGTGATGGCTTTCTATTCCATGACCGTACAACTGCCGATGGCAATATTGAAACCGAAATTGATATTGATAGTTTCCCATCCCCAGAGCAACTATGGGAGAAATACAAAACCTATAAGGGCATATCCACACCTGCCGCTGAAAAGATCGCATCACAGGATTATTTTTTTGATGGTAGCAGCCGAAAGCCTCGCTATTATCAGCAGATAGCAGTTAATAGAACTGTAGAAGCTATTGCCAAAGGTCAAAACCGTATTATTCTCGTAATGGCTACCGGAACCGGTAAAACGTACACGGCGTTTCAAATCATACACCGGCTTTGGAAAAGCGGCGCTAAAAAACGCATTCTGTTTTTAGCAGATCGCAATGCATTAATCGACCAAACAAGGCGTGGCGATTTTAAGCACTTTAAAGATAAAATGACGGTTGTAAAGAACCGGCAGATTGATAAAAGTTACGAAATCTATTTGGCACTATATCAAGGATTATCCGGCACAGATGATGATGCTAACGTTTACAAACAGTTTTCGCCAGACTTTTTTGATCTGATTGTAATTGATGAGTGCCACAGAGGTAGCGCGAAGGAAGATAGTTCATGGCGTGAAATCCTTTCCTATTTTAAAAATGCAACTCATGTTGGCTTAACGGCTACACCAAAGGAAACTAAAGAAACCAGTAATACAGAATATTTTGGTGAGCCTGTTTATACCTATTCGCTAAAACAAGGTATAGATGATGGTTTTCTTGCGCCCTATCGCGTTATCAGGATTGGTTTGGACGTTGATACCGAAGGATGGCGGCCACAACAAGGTAAAACAGATAAGGATGGCGTTGAGGTGCAAGACCGAATATATAACCGAAAAGACTTTGATCGAAGCCTTGTTATTGAAGAGCGAACCGAATTAGTCGCTCAAAAACTTACGGAGTTTTTAAAGGGATATGATCGCTTTGCTAAAACCATTGTGTTCTGCATGGATATAGATCATGCCGAACGTATGCGTACTGCCTTATCCAAGCAAAATGCTGATTTAGTAGCTGCAAACTATAAGTATATCATGCAGATTACGGGGGATAACGACGAAGGCAAGCGAGAGTTAGACAACTTTATCAATCCCGAAGAAAAATACCCGGTAATAGCCACAACATCCGAACTAATGACCACGGGCGTTGATGCCCAAACTTGTAAGGTTATCGTATTGGATACCAACATATCTTCTATGACTAAATTTAAACAGATCATAGGGCGTGGCACCCGTATTAATGAAGAATACGGTAAACTCTATTTTACCATATTGGATTTCAGGAACGCAACCGACCTGTTTGCGGATAAAGATTTTGACGGTGACCCCATTAGGGTGAAACCTGTATCACAGGATACTGATTTAGGCCTTATCATTGACGAGGAAGAGCAAGATACCACGCCAATCATCGACGAAATTTCGGGTGATGAAATAGACATTGAGCCACCAGAAATCAGGAATTTAGTTTCAGAACCCGATGCCGGGTATAAAAAACGGGAGAAAATATATGTGAACGGCGTAGATGTCTCCATTTTAATAAGCCGCGAAATGTATTTTGACCAGCATGGCAAGCCGATTACGATAAGCCTGAAAGACCATACCAAAGACGTTATTAAAAAGAACTATGCATCGTTAAATGATTTTTTAACGCAATGGAACAGCACCGACCGCAAAGAAGCCATTATAGCCGAATTACAAGACCAGGGCGTAATGGTTGAAGCATTGTATGAGGCAGTAAATAAAGAAGTTGATTTATTCGATCTTATTTGTCACGTCGCTTACGACCAGCCGCCTTTAACCCGGAAGGAAAGAGCCAATAATGTTAAAAAGAGAAATTATTTTACAAAGTATGGCGACCAGGCTAAACAGGTTTTAGAAGCCTTGTTAGATAAGTATGCTGATGAAGGTATAGCCAATATAGAAAGCATGGAAGTATTAAGGGTGAACCCGTTTGATGGATTTGGTTCTGCTTTTGAAATTGTTAATGGTATTTTTGGTGGCAAAAGCAAATATCAGGAAGCGCTAAAGGAATTGGAACAGGAGTTATATCAAAGGGCATAAATATGGAGATAGGCAAAGGCGGGCTATATGCTGATATTAAATCTATATTGGAGCAAGCAAGGGGAAGTGCTGTTAGGGCGGTTAATTTTTCAATGGTTATAGCTTATTGGGAAATAGGGAAGAGAATTGTTGAGGAAGAGCAACAAGGCAGCAAAAGAGCTGTATTTGGGCAGGCAACACTTAAGCAGTTATCAGTACAACTATCAAACGAATTTGGTAAAGGATTCGATGAAAGCAACTTGCGAAATATGCGTCTGTTTTACCAGGCTTTTTTAATTCGTGACGCACTGCGTCACGAATTGAGCTGGACACATTACCGGTTCATAATGAAGGTGGATAACACTGATGCCAGAAACTATTATATGAACGAGGCTGCCGAACAGAATTGGAGTACACGGGTATTAGAAAGGCAGATTAACTCCCTTTATTTTCAAAGATTGCTGTCATCAAAAAATAAGCAGCCTTTGATCGCAAAAGCCGAAGCAGAAAACAAACAGGACCAGCCCACTATTTTTGATTTTGTAAAAGACCCTTACATACTGGAGTTTTTGCAATTACAGCCAAACGCTACGCTGTACGAAAGGGAACTGGAAACCGAGTTGCTGAATAAATTACAGCTCTTTTTGTTAGAGTTGGGTAAAGGCTTCTCTTTTGTTGCCAGGCAAAAAAGGATCTCGGCAGATAACGAGCATTTTTATATCGATCTGGTATTTTACAACTATATCTTAAAATGTTTTATCCTGGTTGATTTGAAGGTTGGCAAGCTATCACATCAGGATATCGGACAGATGGATTTATACGTCCGTTATTACGAAGACCAAATAAAACAAGAATCAGACAACCCTACCATTGGGCTTATTTTATGTACCGAAAAAAACGAAACCATCGTTAAATACTCGGTACTAAAGGAAAGCAAGCAAATCTTTGCATCTAAATATAAGCTGTACCTGCCATCCGAAAAAGAATTGATAGACGAACTGAACGCTGAATTAGCGCAGCTTAAAAACAAAAAACTATAAATGAGCAATATAAGCGGAGTAATAAAAAGTATCCAAAACATCATGTGGCAGGACACCGGCCTAAACGGCGATGCCCAACGCATAGAACAATTGGGCTGGATGCTTTTTTTGAAGATATTTTCGGATAAGGATAAAGAACTGGAACTGATTGATGATGCTTACACATCGCCCATACCGGATGAGTTTCATTGGGTAAACGAAAAGGGTAATTGGGCCGGCGATGATGAAGGAATGACCGGCGACGAACTATTGGAGTTTGTAGACCGGCAGTTATTCCCCGCCTTACGCAGCCTGGACCTGAGCACCGGCAATAAACGTGCTATTATTGTGCGCGAAGTGTTTGAGGGCAACAACAACTATATGAAAAGCGGCATCAATATACGCAAGGTGCTGAATAAGCTTAACGAGATAGATTTTAACATAGCGAAAGACCGCCATGCTTTTGGCGAGCTGTACGAAACCATTTTAAAAGAACTGCAAAGCGCCGGCAAAAGCGGTGAGTTTTACACGCCGCGCGCCATTACACAGTTTATAACCGATACCATAAACCCCAAGCTTGGCGAAAAGATACTGGACCCTGCCTGCGGTACGGGTGGCTATTTAACCTGCGCTATCGAACATTTAAAAAAACAGGCCAAAAATGTAGAGGAACGCAAAAGCATTGAAGAAAACATTGCCGGCTGGGAGTATAAACCCCTGCCGTACCTGCTGGCTACAACCAATTTAATACTGCACGATATTGAGGTACCCAACATACGCTTTGGCGATGCTTTAGACCAGCCGCTGAGTAATTTTACTGAGCGGCACCGCGTTAATGTAATACTGGCCAACCCGCCCTTTGGTGGTATTGTAGCCAATGGCAACGAGAGCAACTTCCCGCAAACCTACCGTACCAAAGAAAGTGCCGACCTGTTTTTGATACTGATGATACACCTGCTAAAACAGGGCGGCCGTGCCGGTATCGTATTGCCCGATGGCAGCCTCACCGGCGATGGCGTAAAACAGCGCATCCGGCAAAAACTGCTGGAAGATTGCAACCTGCATACCATTATCCGCCTGCCCAACTCCGTGTTTCTGCCTTATGCAACGGTGGCAACCAATTTGCTGTTTTTTGATAAGGGAGCGCCCACTAAACATGTATGGTACTATGAACATAAAATGCCCGAAGGCTACAAGGCCTATAATAAAACCCGGCCTATACAGGTGCAGGAGTTTGAGCCCATAAAGGCCTGGTGGAGTAACCGGGCAGAAAGCGATATAGCCTGGAAGGTAAATATTGATACGATAATTGAGCGGGGCTACGACCTGGATATAAAAAACCCCACCAAAAAAGAAGAAGAACACGAATACAACAGCGCCGAATTGATGGAGCTGCTGCGTGCATCGTTTGAGAAGAGTAATTTGTTGTTAGAGCAGTTAAAGGAAGCTGTGAGATGAAGATAAACTACGCCGACTACATAAAAAATGCTGATGCATCAGTTTTAGTTGCAGAAGCTATATTTTCTGAGTTGGAACTAACCTATCCGATAAAATACATTTCAGAAGTTGCAAAAACAACAAGTGGGGGCACTCCTTTAAGGTCGAACCCTGATTATTACAACGGTGATGTCCCCTGGATTAAATCCGGGGAATTGAATGATGGAATTATTGAAAATGCTGAAGAATTTATAACACAAAAAGGACTTGCCAATTCATCTGCTAAGTTACATCCGCCAAACACCTTACTGCTTGCGATGTATGGTGCAACTGCCGGTAGAACCGGCAAGGCAAAAATTGCGTCGTCAACCAATCAAGCAGTTTGCGCCTTGTTTCCAAAAGAAGAAATTGAACAAGATTACTTGTTTTGGTTTTTACGACAATATCGGCATAAGTTTATTGAAATAAGTAAAGGAGGTGCGCAACCAAATATAAGCCAGTCTGTTATAAACCTTACCAAACTTCCGGTTCCTTCAAAGGACTTGCAGCTACAGATTGTGCAGTTTTTATTTGAATTAGAGGCAAACAAAGACATTGATTTCTCTAAGGTACCAATCCAATTTAGGGCGAAAGTCACGAAAGTATTTACTGCAAAGAATAATGTTTTTAAGATAAGTGATGAAATAACCCACCAACTCCATTTAGTAAAAAAGCTACGCCGGCAATTATTACAGAATGCTGTGCAGGGCAAGTTGGTTGCGCAAAACCCAGACGACGAACACGCAAGCATTTTACTGCAAAAAATAAAAGCAGAAAAGGAGCAACTGATAAAGGATAAGAAGCTAAAAAAGGAAAAAGAATTACCACCAATTAAGCCGGAAGAAATACCTTTTGATATACCTGAAAATTGGGTATGGTGTAGGTTAGGAGAAATTACTTCGACGATAAGTAATGGATTATACAAACCAGAACATTTCTATCAGCAATCAGGTTATATTTCACTGAGAATGTTTAATATTCAACATGGACAAATAGATTTAAAAAAAGTAAGGAGAGTAGTTTTGAATGAACAAGAACTTGATACTTATTTGCTTGAAGAGAACGATATTTTAGTAAACAGAGTAAATAGTTTAGAGTTAGTGGGTAAATCTGCTATAATCAAAAACATTGGGGAACCAGCTGTTTTTGAAAGCATGAACATGAGGCTACGATTATTATTAAAAGATCAAATGGCTCAATTTGTTAATCAAATACTTTTGGAAGAACGAACCAGGGTATATTTTTATTCGAATGCAAAAGTGGCTAATGGACAAGTATCAATCAACCAAAGCCAATTATTTCATCTATTGATTCCTTTACCACCACTTGCAGAACAAAGACGAATCATAGAAAAATTAAATCAACTCATGAAAACCTGCGATGCTTTAGAAGCCAGCATTAAACAAAGCCAGCTGCAAAACCAGCAGTTGCTGCAACAGGTACTGCGGGAGGCATTAACAAAAGAGGCGGAGCCCGTGGCTGTGGCTTAATATGAAGAGCTTTCGCCATGCATCTAAATGGTACGAGCGGCTGGTGGGGAAAGCCGCCTCTGCTGGTGCGCGCGTGTCGCGCGTTCCTAACCACTTGCAAGGTGCAGATTTTGTTAACTGACGCAATTATTTAAAAACCATGCATTTGCAGTAGGGATTGAAAGGGGAAGCCGCCTGCGCGAGGGATTGTGGAAGGGGAGCAGGCGGCCGAAGCGCAGCGTAGCCCGACAAAGCCCGGACCGAAGGCACTGCCAAAAATATTTCTTTGCCCTTATTTGTGTTGTTACCGGCAATTCCTACGTGCGCAGGGTGCTCTATCTAGAGCCCCTGCGTTGGCGGGTTGAAACATTATAAACAAAGTATTTCAACATTCGCCGGCTTATTGAGATCAAACTTCCAAATGCAATCGTATGTACTCATGGCAACCACTTGATCTTGTTCTAAACTCACTTTACAAAACGGATTTGAAGACGTGAAATAAGCGATCCACATGGTATGCCATGTGGCCAAATTTATTACGGCGATAAAGCCATCGTTGCCATAACTACCCTCGCCACAAACCACTTTTAGTGCCCTTTCATTAGCTGTATAATTATCCAAAATACCACAGCCGGCCCAATAAAGTTCTCCTTTCGCCTCAAGTTCGGCAATTGACGTTATAGCTGCCTTTTGTATCTCAAATTTATACCGGGGAGCCCAAGTCGCACTTACTTCAAAAAGCTGTATGGTAGCATCAGAAAAAACGATCCCATCAACTACCGGACAACTTTGATGCGCTAAAAAATGCGTTATTCTTTTCACTCCGATTCTTTATCACGAAATAGAATTTCATTGAGTATAAAAATAATACAATAATTGCTGATTTGCATGCGCTCATGTGCTACGTGCGCAGGGTCCTCTATCGAGAGACCCTGCGTTGACGGGAAAGCGACAACTACTCGAAAAATTCGAGTAGTTCAGAAAGAAGGCAAGCGGGATGTGGGCCGCGACCTTGATTTTTATAATCTTGATGCCATCATAGCTGTTGGCTACCGGGTAAACAGCTTCCAGGCTACGCAGTTCCGTATATGGGCGCAGGGTAAATAATACAATTATTGCCGATTTGCATGCGCTAATGTCCTACGTGCGCAGGGTCCTCTATCGAGAGACCCTGCGTTGACGGGAAATTGCTGATATGCATGCGCTAATGTCCTACGTGCGCAGGGTCCTCTATCGAGAGACCCTGCGTTGACGGAAATTCAGGGTGGTGCAGGATCAGTATTTCGAAAGCGATTTTGATAAAGAGCTTAAAAGATTAAAGAACAATAAGAAAGCTGACCGATAATCCCTGCCATTAGCTTGCATGGCTCGCCACTTTGCATGCCGCTTTGCTTACCGATGGTTGCCACGCTATCGCTCGCAATGACGATGTGGTGAGACGATGCGGTGAATAGATTTGTCGACTTTCTAAATTTGTCAAATGTAAATGCGTTACCCCCACCAGCAATAGATTTTTCTATATTTGCCGCAATAACACAATTTATATGAGCGCATTAAGTAACAGGATAAATAACCTGTCGGAATCCCAGACCATTAAAATGGCAAAAATGGGTCGCGAACTGGCGGCCAAAGGCGTTGATGTGATCAGCCTGAGCTTCGGCGAGCCTGATTTTCACACCCCTGAGCACATTAAGGAAGCTGCTAAAACAGCTATGGACAACAATTTTACCTACTACACCCCTGTAGCCGGTTACCCCGACCTGCGCAAGGCCGTAGTTGCCAAACTGAAGAACGAAAACAACCTCGATTATACAGAATCTCAAATTGTAGTGTCTACAGGTGCTAAACAGGCGCTTGCCAATGCCATCCTTTCGCTGGTAAACCCCGGCGAAGAGGTCATTATCCCTACCCCTTACTGGGTATCGTACTCGGAAATTGTGAAACTGGCCGAAGGCGTGAGCGTTTTTATTGATACCACGGTTGAAAGCAATTTCAAAATTACTGCTGAGCAGCTGGAAGCGGCCATTACGCCAAAAACCAAGCTGTTCATGTTCTCGTCGCCCTGCAACCCTACCGGTAGCGTTTACAGCAAAGCCGAGCTGGAAAGTCTGGCCAAAGTTTTTGAAAAACACCCGGAAATTTACATCCTAAGCGATGAGATTTACGAGCATATCAACTTCATCGGCGGGCACGAATCTATCGCCCAGTTCGATTACATTAAAGACCGCGTTATCATCGTAAACGGCTGGAGCAAGGCCTTCGCCATGACCGGATGGCGCATTGGCTACACCGCCAGCAACAGCGAGATTGCTGCTGCCTGCGATAAATTACAGGGACAGATTACCTCGGGTACCTGCTCTATCACCCAAAAAGCGGGTGTTGCCGCTTACACCGGTGGACTGGAAACGGTACACGCCATGCGCGAGCAGTTTCAGAAACGCCGCGATATTGTGTATGCATTATTAAAAGAGATACCGGGTGTTACGGTTAACCTACCCGAAGGCGCGTTCTACTTCTTCCCGAATGTTACCTCGTTCTTCGGCAAAAGCTACAATGGCAAAACCATTACCGATTCTGATTCGCTAAGCATTTACCTGCTGGAAGAAGCCCACGTGGCCACCGTAGGCGGCGACTCTTTCGGCGATAAAAAATCTATCCGTATATCTTACGCCGCTGCCGAAGATAAGCTGATTGAGGCTGTGCGCAGGATAAAAGAAGCGCTGGGTAAACTGGCGTAAGCCATTAACCTATTACAAAAGAGCCTTATTTCATAAAAATAAGGCTCTTTTTTTTCCCTCGAAAACAGCATTCTGTTATATTTACCCATTATCTGTTAATGGATTTAATCTAAGCCCCGTTGATATAGCATTGTGTAATGGTATTTAACTCTATCCAATTTATTGTTTTTTTTATTGTTGTAACCACCGGGTATTTTTTATCGCCCCATAAATACCGCTGGATATTACTGCTCGTTGCCAGCTGTGTTTTTTACATGGCCTTTGTACCGGTTTACATTTTAATACTGGGCTTTACCATTGTAATTGATTATTTTGCAGGTATTTACATTGCACAGGCGAGCGGCCTCAGGCGTAAATATCTACTCACCATAAGTTTAGCCGCCAATATTGGTATCCTGGCCGTTTTTAAATATTTCAATTTTATCAGCATTAACTTAACGGCTGTTATGCAAACGCTGGGCTGGCATCATGCCTTACCCCTGCTGCAGATATTGCTGCCTATTGGCCTATCGTTCCATACGTTTCAGGCCATGAGCTATACCATAGAGGTTTACAGGCGCAACCAACCGCCCGAGCGGCATTTTGGTATTTACGCCTTGTATGTAATGTTTTATCCGCAGCTGGTTGCAGGCCCCATAGAACGGCCGCAAAACATGATCCACCAGTTTTACGAAAAACACCCCTTTAACTGGCTACAGGTAAATGAAGGGTTTAAACGTATTATATGGGGCTTTTTTAAAAAAATTGTGGTTGCCGATAGGGCCGCACAATATGTTAATGCCGTTTACGACAACAGCAATTACCACTCGGGGGTAGATTTTGCCCTGGCTACCATTTTCTTTGCTATACAGATCTATTGCGATTTTGCAGGCTATGCCGATATTGCCATCGGTTGTGCTCAAGTGATGGGCTTTAAACTGATGGAAAACTTTAGGCGCCCTTACTTTGCAAAAACCGTATCCGAGTTTTGGCGCCGGTGGCACATTTCGCTCTCCACCTGGTTTACCGATTATCTGTATATTTCGCTGGGTGGCAACCGGGTTAAGCTGCCGCGGGCCTACCTCAACCTCATGATCGTGTTTTTAATAAGTGGCCTATGGCATGGTGCAGACTGGCGTTTTATGGCCTGGGGCGCTATAAACGGCTTTTACCTGATATTTGCACACCTGTTTCAATCCTATAAAGATAAACTGCATACGGTTAGCGGCCTACAGCGCCTGGGCTGGTTTTATGCGTTCCTGCAAATCATCACCACGGTTATCCTGATCTCTTTTTCGTGGATATTCTTCCGGGCCACCAGCATCAGTATTGCTATTGATATTATTAAAAAGATATTTACCTCGTGGGGGCACCTGTTTATTCAGGAAAACATTATTTACGTTTTGCTGGGTGCGGGCATATTGTTCCTGTCGGAATTTATAAGCGAATACTATCCGCATAAAAAATTATTTACGCGCAGCAGGTATGCGTTCGTGAGGTGCTTTTCGTATGCATTCATCGTCATTTTAATTATGGCATTGGGCGTGTTTGATGGGGGGCAGTTTATTTATTTTCAGTTTTAATATCGAAGCATTTGCTATGGTGGTTACACTAACCTTTGAGGCATGAACAAGAATTTATGGAAAGTGCTGTTATGTATTTTATTGCTTATTGCACTTGATCGGTTAGTGGGCGCCGGACTGCGGTATTTATATTTTAAACCTGATACCGGCAAGTATCACGACCTTACCTACGCTATTGACTCTACCCGGGCCGAGGTGGTGGTCATCGGCTCGTCGAGGGCATCGCACAGCTATGTATCTCAAGTGCTGGAGGATAGTCTTGGCCTCAGCGTTTATAATGCCGGTATGGAGGGTGCTAAGTTTTTGCATCAATACGCTACTTTTAAAGGTATCACCAGCCGGTACAAACCCAAAATGATCATATGGGATTATTGGGAAGGCCTAAGCTACAGCGAACTGAATTATCTGGAATTGACTACGGTTTCGCCCTATTACTTTACCCACCCCGCTATTCAAAAACTGATAGACGATACCAGGCCGAATGAAAAATACAAGATGCTGTGTGCCGTATATCCTTTTAATTCTTCGCTGGTTTACAACCTCAACAAATCGCTAAGCGTGTATAAAAACAAGGAAAAAAGCACCTCGGTAAAAGGCTGGATCCCGCTTGAACGCACCTGGAACGAGCCCTTAGCCGTGGCAGATAGTGCCGGCGTCGGTTTACCTTTAGATACCAATTGTGTTAAACTTTACACTTCGGCTGTAAAATACTGCCGCGAAAACCATATAAAACTATACATGGTGCAGTCGCCATTTTTTATTGCTTACAGGCACCCTACTTATTACGACGTAGTTGCCCAAAAAATTGCAGCGGAAAATGGTGTGCCCTATTTTAATTTTTTTAACGACAGCACCGCCTTATCCTCGCCGAAATACTTTGCCGAGCCGCGGCATTTGAACGATGAGGGAGCGCATATGTTTACTACAAAACTTGCTATTGCTATAAAAAAAACAGAAGCAGAGCTGCGCCAAAAGCATTAAAAATAACAGGTGCTTAGATTTAACAAAAAACACTAAAAAGGAAAACCCCTCGCCGGTAAAGACGAGGGGTTTTCTTTTTTCAGGTAGCGTTGCTTACAAGCCAAAGCCGTATGCGACACGCAAACCTACTGTACCAAAGCTATTGTTTTGGCCCGAGAAGTTTTCGTAACGTGCACCTAAATCCCATGATTGATTAGCCCAACCAATACCCGGCGAAGCAAGTAATTTGGTGTTTTTGCCATAGTAATTGCGCGTTTCGAACCCGGCACCCACTTCACCACTCACGTAAACATTTTGCGATACGAAGGCTTTAATACCTAATTTCAATGGAATCATTTGGTAAGATGGTACTTTAACGCTTGGGCTGCCGCTTAGTTCTTTACCAAAATAGTTATAAAAACCAGAGGTTAATGTTAAAGCTACATCATCGGCTACGCCGTATTGCAGGCGTGGCGTAATACCCAAGCCAAAATTAGAAGCATTTTTTAAGTTCCCTGTAGGCAAAAGGGCCTCTGCACCAATACCGAAACGAAGGGCGGTTTTTGGGGTTGATTGGGCGTTAGCATTTGTTCCTAAAAATATAGCTGCTGCTGTAAATGCTGCTGCTACTAAGGTTGTCATTTTTTTCATTGTTGTGTTTTTTAGTAATACAATCTTAAATTGTGTTACCTCCCCCTTTACAAATACACTGCCACGTTGCCAAAATTAACATTGCGTTAATATCAATCGGGCTAAAAAATGTATGCGAAAAACGCAACACAACACCTTAATTATTGATAATCAGTCAGGTTTTATACGTGTAAATTTATTAGATGTGCAACACAATGCTCGTATTGGCAATATTAAGTAGGGCGAAATTGTGGGCGATAGAATACAAAACTGTATGCTGTTGCATATAGCAGCCGTTCCCGGAGAACTGTTTTTCATCTGTTTTTCATGCCACGATGGGTTAATGCGGGTATTTTTTAACACAAAACATACAGAGGGAACAATGAGCACGTTGGAAAGATAGTGCCAATGTCCGCGTCGAGAGCTGACTCACCCCGGAGTTCGCTTCGCTGCCCGCCCCTTATGCTTCGCACAGAAGGTGAGCTACAATTTTTCTTCGTCTTCTTTTTACCTTCTTTGCAAAGCAGAGAGGGTGAGTCAAATCGCCCAGCGGCAAAACTCCGCATATCTGCTAAAACAAAAAAAAAGCCCCTTTTTCAAGGGGCCCAAATTCAAAAGCTAATATACTTCAGTGTCTGTTTCTGGGTCGGGTTTGTAATTTTTTTCTAACTCGGCCAGCTTCTTTTTGCCGTAGGCAAATTTGGTGATGATGTAAAACAGCACCGGCACAATAAATATTGCCAATGATGTTGCAGTAAGCATACCGCCGAATACCGTAAAGCCGATGGTTTTACGTGCCTCGGCACCAGCACCCGATGCAAACAGCAAGGGCAGTACGCCCAGGATGAAGGCCATCGAGGTCATGATGATGGGGCGCAAACGCAGTCTTACAGCCTCAAGCGTTGCCTTTTCCAGGTCCATACCCCTATCCACACGTTCTTTGGCAAACTCTACAATCAGGATGGCGTTTTTGGCTGCCAAACCTATCAAAGTAATCAAACCAATCTGTGCGTAAACGTTGTTGGTTAAGCTTTTATCAAACAAGAGGAACAATATCGCGCCGAAGGCACCCAACGGTACAGCCAGCAGTACTGAGAACGGTACCGACCAACTCTCATATAAGGCTGCCAAAAACAGGAACACAAAGCCTATCGACAAGGCAAATATGTATATGGTTTTGGAGCCAGATAACAATTCCTCACGGCTTAGGCCCGAAAACTCGTAGCCGTAACCTTGCGGTAGTGTTTGCGCGGCAACTTCCTGCAGGGCCTTTATCGCGTCGCCGCTGCTATAGCCAGGCTTCGTGGCGCCGTTTATCTCTGCCGAGCGGAAAAGATTGTAGTGCGATATCAATGGCGCATTCTCAATCACCTGATAACTGGTGAGCGTACTCAGGGGCACCATAGCGCCGGATGAGTTACGCACAAAGTACTGCCCAATGTTCTGGATATTCGTTCGATAATTGGTGTCGGCCTGCGTAACCACCCTAAAGTTTCTGCCATATATGGTGAAATCGTTAACGTAAGCGCTACCCAAATACGTTTGCAAGGCACTGTTTACGTCGGATATTTGCACGCCGAGTTTTTTTGCTTTCTCTCTGTCGATAGTAAGCTGGTAAGCGGGCGTATGCGCACCGAAGAACGAAAACGCACGGGCAATCTCTTTGCGTTTGTTCACAGCAGCAACAAAGGTGTTCAGCACTTTTTCAAAGTTTTTGATATCGCCGCCTGCTTGTTTTTCCTGTAAGATGAACGAGAAGCCGCCCGTATTACCCAAACCCGGTATGGCCGGCGGAGAAATTACCACTACGTTGGCTTCTTTAAACCTGGCCATTTTCTTGGTGATGGTGGCAATAACACCTTGCAATTTGTCTTTTTCGTCTTTACGTTCTTCCCATGGCTTCAACTGCACAAATATGGTGGCGCTGTTTGATTTTGTTGCAAAGTTTACAGCATTTAAACCGCCCAATGCTGCATAGTGCTTTATAGCATGTACGCTATCCAATTCGGTCATCATCTCGTGCAATACCGCTACGGTACGTTCTGTAGACGCACCCTCGGGCAAATCGTAGGTAACATACACACGGCCTTCATCCTCCAATGGAATAAAGCCTGATGGTTTGCTTTTGAATAACAATACGGTACCTACTACCACACATACCAGTATAATAACCACAAACTTGGAATTCCTGATACCTCTATCTACTGAATTTCGGTAACGGCCGGTAACCCTATCAAACCATTGGTTGAATTTGAAGAAGAACTTGTTAAGTCCTGTAGATTTATCATCAATCTTGTGCGGGCGCAATAATATGGTACAAAGCGCAGGCGTAAGCGATAAGGCCACAAATGCCGATATCAGTACCGATATGGCAATGGTGATGGCAAACTGCTGGTAAAGCCTGCCCACAATACCGGGTATAAAACCTACCGGCACAAATACCGCAGCCAATATCAGCGCGATGGCGATAACCGGCGCCGAAATATCCTTCATGGCGTGCTTAGTGGCCTCCTGCGGACTCATGCCCTTTTCGTCCATATAATGCTGTACAGCCTCTACCACCACAATGGCATCATCCACCACAATACCAATAGCCAGCACGAAACCGAACAGCGTAAGCGTATTGATGGTAAAGTGCAGCGGTATAAAGAAGATGAACGTACCCACAATAGATACCGGGATAGCCAGTACCGGAATAAGTGTTGTGCGCCAGTTTTGCAGGAAGAGGAAAACCACAATGATTACGAGCACCAGCGCAATTACCAGGGTTTCTATAACTTCCTCCAGCGATACCTTTACTACCGTAACCGATTCAAAAGGCACCACGTAGTTAATATCCTCAGGGAAAGTTTTCTTCAACTCTTCCATCGTAGCTACAACGTTATCGGCCGTTTCTATGGCATTACTACCAGGTGCCTGGTATATCAAAAGGTACGATGCACGTTTACCATCTACAAAGGAGTTACCGGCGTAGTTGAATTTACCCAGCTCTACCCTTGCAACATCCTTAAGGTGTACTATCGAGCCTGTGCCCGGCTGCGTTTTAACCACAATATTTTCAAACTCTGCTTTATTGGTTAAACGGCCCTTTACCAGTACACTGTATTCGAAGGTTTGCCCCTTCATTTGCGGGGTTGCACCTACGGTACCCGCAGCCACCTGCGCATTCTGCTCGGTTAATGCTGCCGTAACATCGGCCGCAGTCATATTCAGGGCAGCCAGTTTATCAGGTTTTAACCATACACGCATGCTGAAATCATCGGCGCGTGTAAACACGTCGCCAACGCCTTTAGTACGCAGCAATGCATCCTTTATAAATACGTTGGTATAGTTATCGGTAAAAGTTACATCATGCGAACCTTTGGGCGAATACATAGCCACCAGCATCAATATGCTCGGGTTACGTTTACGTACGGTCAAACCCAGGCGCTGTACCTCCTGCGGCAGGGTTGGCTGGGCAATACCTACACGGTTCTGCACGTCGAGCGCGGCATTATTGATATCGGTACCAACTTCAAAGTTCACCGTCATGCTCATGGCACCATTACCTGTGCTGTTACTTTGCAGGTAGGTCATGCCCGGCGTACCGTTTACCTGTACTTCTACCGGGGTAGCCACTGTCTGCTCAACGGTTAAAGCATCGGCACCGGTATATGTACCCGTTACCTGTACCGTGGGTGGCGTAATTTCGGGGTACTGGCCTATAGGCAGGCTCAGCATAGACAGCACGCCCACAATCACAATTACCAGCGATATTACGATGGCCGTTACGGGGCGTTTTATAAAAACATCTGCAATCATTATCTATTTCTTTAGCTTAAAAAATGGGGATATGCTCCCTTATCCGCTTTAAGTATCTTTTATTTTTTTGGTGCCGCGCCGGGTGCCGCTGCTGCAGGCCCCTGGGTTACCTTGCCCCCATCACGCAAGCGCTGGAAACCTTCGGTAACTATCTTATCACCGGGTTTAATGCCTTGCATAATAATTACATTGCTTTGTATGCGTTGCCCAAGCACTACTTTCACCTGGTGTGCCAGGGTATCGCGGCGGTCTTTAACCGTTTTATCTGCTGCGGTATCTCTAACGGTAGTATCCCTTACGGTAAACACAAAAAACTCGCCCATTTGTTCGGTAATGGCTTTATAAGGTATCTGCACCCGTTCGCCCGAATTATCGTTCAGTACCTGCAATACGCAGCTCATACCATCACGCAGTACATCCTGCGCATTGGGGAACTGTACCCTTACTTTAATGCTACCGGTTTGGTTGTTCACACCACGGTCTATAGCGAATAACCTGCCGTTTTGGGCGTAAGTGGTCCCATCTGAAAGTTGCAGCTTAAAAGTAGTATCTGATGCATGCTGCTGTAGCTTATAAAAACGGTTGATGTCCTGCTCGTTTATCACTACGTCTACCCCCATTGGGTTACCCGTAGATATAGTGTTTAACAGTGTAGTGCCCGGCGTAACCTGCGCACCCAGCTTTACCTGCGATATACCTATACGACCGGTAAATGGCGCACGAATGGTGGCATAAGAAAGATCAGTTGCTGCAGACGACAACGCGGCCTGTGCAACCGCTACCTGGCCTTTAGCCGTTTCGAACGAGGCAGTTGCCTGGTCTACCGTTTGGCGTGCAACAGCATCTGCCTTCAGCAGCATGTTGTAGCGGTCGATATCTTTTTGTGCCTTAACCAAGTTGGCCTTAGCACTTATTACGTTGGCGTTTGCCTGCTCGTATGCGGCCACGTATTTGCGGCGGTCTATTTCATATAACGGGCTGCCTTTGGTAACTACTTCGCCTTCTTTAAAAAAGATGCCGGTAATAAAGCCGCCTACCTGGCTGCGCAGTTCAACCGAATTGAGCGCAACAGCAATGCCCTGGTATTTATCATAATAAAGGGCTTCGGATTTTTGCGCTTCCACCACGTTTACCGGGGTGGGCGGCAACACAGGCGCGCCCGTGCCTTTGTCTGAACTTTTGCATGCCGAAAGTGCCAAAACACCAGCGGCGATAATAAAGGAGATATAGCTGTTCTTCATATGCTGTATTTATTCGGCCTGCAGGGTACCCAGTGCACGTTGCAGATCGATTTTGCTTGATAATAGTTGAAATAATGCGTTGTAATAATTCAGTTCGGCGGTGCGCAGGTCGGCCTGCGATACAATTACGTCCAGGTAAGTTTTAATACCCTCGCGGTATTGCAAATCAACCACCTTATATACATCCTTAGCCAGCTGCACGTTTTCGCTCAGTACCTGCCAGTTGGTATAATTGCTTTTGTAACTGGCCAGTGCCTGCGCATACTGCGTATTGATGGCATTGCGGGTATTCTCAATATCCAGATCGGTACGCTGCACCTGCAGGCGTGCCTTGGCCAGGTTCTGCAAGCGTTTGGTACCTGTAAAAATAGGGAAAGTAAGACTGAGGCCTACATACGATGTTGGGAAGTTGGCGCTATACAACTTGCTAAAACTATCGTTGAAGTAAGCCAGGCTATAGCCGCCGGTTGCGGATAGCGATGGCAAAAAGCCCCATTTATAATACTGTACGTTGAGGTTCTGCAGGTTTTTGCTGGTCTCCAGCAGACGGTATTCTATACGGTTACTGTAGTTGATAATTTCGTTGGTATCTATCACCGCCTCGGCCTGTAAACGGGCAGAGTCGTATTGAAGCACCAGCCGCCTGGCCGGGTCATAACCCATTACCTGTTTAAGGTATGCGGTTTTGCTTTTGATGGCTTCTTCGGTTTGCTTGTGCGATGCCAGCGCGTTATTAAGCGATATGGTGGCCTGCTTGTAGTCGGTTTTATCCACCACACCGGCCTGGTAGCGTGCGGTGGCATCCTTCAGGCTTCGGCGCAACCTCAGGATGTCTTCTTTAATAATATCCAGTTGGCGCTGCGACAACAGCACATCGTAAAATGCTGTACTTACGTCTGATGCCAGATCTATCTTGTTGCTTTCGGTGTTCTGCTGATAATAAAGGCGCGAATATTTTGATGCTTTGGAAGCCAAAACCACATCATTATTATAGAGTGCCTGGCTGGCAGTAACGCCCAGGCTTGATACATTGTGCGCTATGGCCAGGTTTTGGCCGGTACCATTACCTGCGGCTGCGCCGGTTGGCCGTTGAAAATAGTGCTGCATGCTGCTGCTGCTATTAATCTGCGGCAGCCATCCCGATAGACCTATGTTGATGTCGCGTTCATTGATTTGCTCGTCAACTATTGCTTGCTTAAGCAATGGCTGGTTCTTCAAGGCAAACGCTATGCTTTGTTTTATAGTAAAGGATGTGGTTGTATCGGCAGATGTTTGCGCAAATAGTAAAGCTGGAAAAAAAAGTAGTATATTAGTAATATATATGCAGCTGTTTTTTTTCATAAATATAGTGAAGCGGTAAAAAACGGAAAACGGAGCGAGGGCCTCCGTTGAATCTTGTTTAAATAATAGAGATTGCGAATATGAGAGTTTGCAGAAACAATAGGAAATTGGCAACAGGATTTTTACGTAAATAAGATAATTATTGCATTACGGGCGTCTTTTTTTGTTTTTTTATTACAAATTTCAAAACAGTGACATTGTTTAAATAAAATTTTAATTAATTTGCCTTACGATTGTGAATAGCGCTGTATTAAGATAGTGTAAAAAAATTTGCACATCCAATGCCGCAAATAATGATATTCATGGTATTTTTACAGAAAATTAAAGAAGTGTTAATAAATGGTTAAAAAACTGCACGACAAGATTGCCCAGTTTCAGGATGCGAACATGATCCGGGCGCAGGGCCTGTATCCCTTCTTCCGCCCTATAGAAAGCGGCCAGGATACTGAAGTTATGATAAACGGCAAGCGTGTTTTAATGTTTGGGTCTAACTCCTACCTGGGGCTTACAAATCACCCTAAGATTAAGGAAGCCTCTAAAAAGGCTATTGACAAATACGGCTCCGGCTGTGCTGGTTCCAGGTTTCTGAACGGCACGCTCGATATTCACATCGAATTGGAACGCCGTCTGGCAAACTATGTAGGCAAAGAAGCTGCGGTGTTATTCAGCACCGGTTTCCAGGTTAATTTAGGTGTATTATCTTGCATCACCGGGCGTAACGATTATTTAATCTTAGATGAGTATGACCATGCTTCTATCATAGATGGTACGCGTTTATCTTTTTCCAAGGTAATTAAATATGCCCATAATAACATGGCTGATCTGGAGCGCAAGCTCAGCATCCTGCCAGAAGAAGCCGTAAAGGTTATTGTGGTAGATGGTATCTTTAGCATGGAAGGCGATATTGTAAAATTGCCTGCTATTGTTGAGCTAGCTGATAAATATGGCGTAAACATTATGGTTGATGATGCCCATAGCCTTGGCGTTATCGGTGTAAACGGTTCAGGTACCGCTTCGCACTTTGGTTTAACCAATGAGGTTGACCTCATCATGAGCACCTTCAGCAAATCGCTGGCCTCGCTTGGCGGTTTCATTGCCAGCGATTACGAAACCATTGATTATATCAAACACCGCGCACGCTCGTTAATGTTCAGCGCCAGCATGACTCCCGGCTCTGTAGCCAGCGTAATTGCTGCCCTGGATATCATAGAATCGGAACCGGAACGCATACAGAAGCTTTGGGATAATACCAATTACGCTGTAAAGTTGCTTACCGAAGAAGGTTTTGACCTGGGCGGAACCGAAAGCCCGATATTGCCTATTTACATACGTGATAATGATAGGACATTTATGGTAACCAATTACCTGCAAAACGCGGGCATATTTGTTAACCCGGTGGTATCGCCAGCGGTACCGTCAGACTCTTCGCTGCTACGCTTCTCTTTAATGGCTACGCACACTTTCGAGCAGATAGACGAAGCCGTTGAGAAACTGATAGCTGCCTTTAAAGCTGTTGGCGTTCCTTTACAAAAGTTGGCTAATACCTCCCTGTAAGAAGAAGTTAAATTTACGTTTATACCAAAAAACAATATAAAGCCGATACATTTGCACACCGCATTTGCATCGGCATTTATTTTTAAGCCCCCCAATATGAAAACAATAATTTCGGTCAAATCAAAAAAAGAGCTTGCATCTTTTATTGATTTCCCACATGAGTTGTACAAGAATGACCCATATTACGTACCGGAATTATTCATTGCACAGCGCGACATTCTGACAATACACCCCTTCCACAAGCATTCGTCGTTACAAACATTTTTGGCTTATGATGGCGACAGGATTGTGGGCCGCATAGCCGCTATCCAAAACAATAACCACAATAAGTTCAACAACGTAAATGATGGTTTTTTTGGTTTTTTTGAATGCATAAACGACCAGGAAACGGCTAACCTGCTAATTGATACGGCTATCAAATGGCTTAAAGAAAAAGGTGCCGAAACCATTGTAGGCCCCGTAAACCCATCTACCAACGAAACCTGCGGCCTTTTAGTAAAAGGGTTTGATAGCTCGCCAATGGTAATGATGACCTACAACCCCGAGTACTACATCACGCTGCTGGAAAACGCCGGGTTCAAAAAACAAACCGACCTGTTGGCCTGGCATTGGGATGGCCAGAATTATAACGATAAATCGTTGCAGATGCTGGATAGGCTACAAGAGCGGCTTACGCGCAACAGTGGCATCACTATCCGCAAAATAAACCTCAAGAACTTTAAAGCAGAAGCTGATGCGCTACGCGAGGTATATAATAAGGCATGGGACAAAAACCTGGGCTTTTTCCCCATGACGAATGATGAATTCGATTACACTGCAAAAGATCTGAAGATGATCCTGGATGCTGATTTTGCCCAAGTGGCCGAGCAGGACGGCAAGATAGTAGGCTTCGGCGTGGCTATACCCGATATTAACCAGATATTAAAGACGATTAAGAAAGGCCGTTTGCTGCCTACAGGCATATTCAAGCTTTTGCTCAATAAAAGCAAGATACAAGGCATACGTATTATGCTGCTGGGTGTGATAGATGGCTACCGTAAAATGGGTATCGAAGCTTGCCTTTACGGCAGCATCATTAAAGAGTACAGGCGCAAGGGGCTTAAATATGCCGAAGCCAGCTGGACTTTAGAGAAGAACGACATGGTGAACCGTGCTATTGAAGCTATTGGCGGCGAGCAGTACAAAACATACCGGATATACGAAAAGAAAATATAACGAAACCTTCGCTGTATTATCTAATAAGCTTGTGAAGCAATAAGATAATAATAGTACTAGCAAATTTCAATAGGTAACGGCAGGTGCATATCATTAAGAAATCGTTAAGATTAGGTTCATTTAATTTTCATCTGCCTGTAAACTTTGTAAAATAATTATGGCGGTGACAGAAAATTGACTTATTTGCGGCATCGTTCAAAAATTCAGTTGCTGATTTTTGTTTTGCACAAACCAACAAAGGACTAACCGGCATATCCAGGAGGCGCGACCAGGCATAGCTTTTCAGGCTGCAATAAATGTAGTACAAAGCTTTTAGAAAGAAAATAAATGGCTGTAAGCCTCTATTTTATATTAACAAACAAAACAATGAAAGGCTTATGGGCTTCGCACTTAACAAATCCCATGGCTATTCATTATTCGATCTTTTAAACAACCAATACAAATGAAAATCAACATTAAACCTGCCAATGGTAAACTAGGTATCTTAATACCAGGTTTAGGTGCGGTAGCTACTACGTTAATTGCCGGCGTTGAAGCCGTGAAGAAAGGTATTTCCCAGCCTGTGGGTTCGCTTACACAAATGGGAAGCATCCGTTTAGGAAAGAGAACTGAGAACCGCCATCCAAAAATTAAAGATTTTGTGCCTTTGGCCAAATTGGAAGACATCGTTTTTGGCGGTTGGGACCTATATGAAGATAACGTTTACGAATCGGCTATGAACGCCAAGGTTTTGGAAGAATCGTTATTGAACCAGGTAAAAGAAGGTTTACAGGCTATTAAGCCTATGAAAGCTGCCTTTGATAAAAACTACGCTAAAAACCTGGATGGTACTTACGTAAAAACAGGTACCCGCTACGAACTTGCGCAGCAGGTGATGGAGGATATCAAAAACTTCCAGGCAGAAAATGGTTGCGACCGTGTTGTTTTAGTTTGGTGCGGTTCTACCGAGGTTTACTTCGAAGGCTCTGAGATCCACGAAACTTTAGCTGCTTTTGAGCAGGCATTGATCGACGACGACAAACGCATTGCCCCTAGTATGATCTACGCGTACGCTGCTTTAAAGCTTGGCGTACCATTCTCAAACGGCGCCCCTAACCTAACCGTGGATATCCCGGCTATGATAGAGCTTGCTAAATTAACCCAAACCCCAATTGCGGGCAAGGATTTCAAAACCGGCCAAACTTTAATGAAAACCGTTTTGGCTCCGGGCCTTGCTGCACGTAGCCTGGGCGTACACGGCTGGTTCTCTACCAACATTTTGGGTAACCGCGATGGTTTGGTATTAGACGATCCGGACAACTTTAAAACTAAAGAAGTATCAAAACTTGGCGTACTGGAAGATATCCTGCGCCCTGAGGATAACCCGGAATTGTACGGCGAAATCTTCCACAAGATCCGCATCAACTACTACCCACCACATGGCGATAACAAAGAAAGCTGGGACAACATCGACATTTTTGGCTGGTTAGGCTACAAAATGCAGATTAAGATCAACTTCCTTTGCCGAGATTCTATCCTGGCTGCCCCTATCGCTTTAGATCTTGCTTTGTTTAGCGATATGGCCAAACGCGCCAACATGAGCGGTATACAGGAGTGGTTGTCTTTCTACCTAAAATCGCCGCAAACTGCGCCGGGTTTACATGCCGAGAACGACATCTTCAAACAACTGATTAAGCTGGAGAACACCCTGCGTTACCTGATGGGCGAAGATTTGATTACCCACCTGGGCCTCGATTACTACGACGATATGTTTGCGCAAGCATAATATTCTTTGTATCCATACAACATAAACAGGTTAGGCAGCATTGCCTAACCTGTTTTTTTATTACCTTTGTCCCACCCTAATTGCCTGCACAGTAACAATAATCTTACCCCTTCGATTATTTATGAACTTTGCAACACTACGGTAGTGTTTTCTGCGTATATAGTAACAATTATGCGCTTTAGTCGTCTATCTATCCGGTTACAAGCATGGCAACAGTCTTTCCTGATCACAGTATAAAGCTGTTTTTATTTGGGGCAAATTTTAAGGGTAGCAAGGTGTACGGGCTATGATGTGTACCGATTTTTGACTTTTTGACCACAATAGTCTGTAGGGTTTTTTACTTACCTTTGGCTTTGTATTTGTGTAACGAGCATGTTTACTAAATGATTTGTAAAAACACTTTTAAGCGTTTATTTTTTATTGCACTTTTATTTGTAAGCACAACGTTAGCTGCACAAAATACGGTGGTAACGGGCGTAGTTACCGATGCCGGCAATAAGAAACCTTTGGGCTTCGTAAGCGTTAGTTTTACGGGCAGCACCATCGGCACCAATACCAACGATGCGGGGCAGTTCAGCCTGCGCTCGGCAAAGCCATACACGCAGTTAAAAGTTACTTATTTAGGTTACAAAGATGCGGTAGTAGCAGTTGTGCCGGGTAAAGAGCAAGTAATCAATATCAGGCTATTCCCATCTGCGCAGCAGCTTAACGAAGTTACCATACAAGCCGGCAAACGGCCCAAATACACCAATAAAGATAATCCTGCAGTTGAGTTGATACGCAAGGTTATAGCCAATAAAGACAAAAACCGCCCCGAAAACTACAATTACGTAGAGTACAAAGAGTACGATAAGATGCAGTTCTCGCTCAGCAACTTATCTGATAAAATATCCGAGAAAAAATTCTTCCGCAAGTACAAATTCGTTTTCGAGAACCGCGACAGTACCAGCTACGCCGGCAAAAACCTGCTGCCTATTTACCTGGTTGAGAAGCTTTCGCAGGTATATTACCGTAAGAACCCCGAGGTTACCAAAACCGTTTTGCTTGGCGAGAAAGGCGTAAATTTTGGCCCTGCTGTTGATAACGAAGGCGTTGGCCAGTACTTTAAGCACCTGTATGAAAAGGTTGATATTTATACCAATAGCATATACCTGCTTGGCCGCCAGTTTTTAAGCCCGATAGCCGATGCTGCACCAACCTACTACAAGTTTTTCATTACCGATACCATCACCACAGCCGATAACAAAAAACTGGTTCAGCTGAGTTTTACGCCCCGCAACACCAACGATGTATTGTTCGAGGGCGATATTTATATCACGCTGGATGGCAACTACGCCGTACAAAAGGCAGGCTTAACCATCAACAAAAACATCAACGTAAACTTCGTGCGCTCGATGCATGTAGATCAGGACTTTGAGTTGAACCCCGATGGACGTTACCATCTCAGCAAAAGCAACACTTACGCCGATTTTGGCGTATCGGCCAACCGAAAGGGCGGCCTCTTCGGCATACGTACGCTTACTTACAAAAACTACATCGTTAATAAATACCAGCCCGATGTTTTATACACGCCTGATATAAACCTGGAAGACGACGAAGTAAAGCACCGAAGCGAGCAATTCTGGGCCGAGAATCGCCTGGATACCTTAACAACGGCTGAATCTAAAGTTTATAAGAATATCGATAGCCTCACGCACATGCCATCGTTCAGGCGCACGGCAGACCTGGTTACGCTTTTATTTGCTGGCTATAAAGGCTTCGGCAAATTTGAGGTTGGCCCAGCCAGTACCTTTTACAGCTTTAACCCTATCGAAGGTTTCAGGCTGAGGATAGGCGGGCGCACCACTCCCGAACTGAGCAAACGCTATTATTTTGAAGGCTACGGCGCTTACGGCTTTAAAGATGAGCGCTGGAAATACATGCTGGCTGCCACCTACTCGTTTAACGCCAAAAGTGTTTACAAATTTCCGCAGGACTACCTCCGCGTAAGCTTCCAGCGGGATACGAAGATACCCGGGCAGGAGCTGCAGTTTATATCAGAAGACAATATACTGCTGTCGTTTAAACGAGGCACCAATGATAAATACCTGTATAACGACCAGTATAAGATCGATTATGTACACGAGCTGGAGAACCACCTTTCGTTCAATTTCGGCGCGCGCAAATGGGTGCAAACCCCGGCGGGTTCGCTATACCCTTTCCAGAACGGGCCAAGCACCATATTCAACAACCTCACTACCACCGAGTTTTCGGCAGGCATTAGGTATGCGCCCAATGAGCAGTTTTACCAGGGGAAATTATTCAGGATACCGATCATTAATAAGTACCCTATCATCAGCCTTGATTATACCGCGGGTTTAAAGAATGTGCTCGACGGGCAGTACAGCTACCAAAAATTAAGGGCGCGTTTCGATAAGCGTTTTTACATTGCACCGTTCGGCTTCTCGGATGTAACGTTAGAAGGTGGTCGCATATTCGGCACCGTGCCTTATCCACTGTTGGATATCCACCGCGCCAACCAAACGTATGCCTACGTTATCGATTCGTACAACTTAATGAACTTTTTAGAGTTTGTGAGCGATAGGTATGCGAGCATCAATATCGATCAGCATTTCGGCGGGTTCTTCTTCAACAAGGTACCGTTGTTCAAAAAACTGAAATGGCGCGAAACCGCGTCGTTCAAAGCGCTGTACGGCGGACTGGGCAACAATAATAACCCGGCGTTGAATTCGTCGGTTTACCAATTTCCAACAGATGGTAACGGTGTGCCCATTACTTATGCACTTGGCAACAAACCTTATATGGAAGCAAGTGTTGGTGTTGAAAACATTTTCAAGTTTGTGAGGGTTGATTTGGTGAAAAGGCTATCGTACTTAGACCATCCGGACGTTGCCCCCTTTGGCGTTCGGGTTAAAATAAAGTTCGATTTTTAATTATTTGTAGTATTTTATTTATTTTTATTCTGAAATGGAACAGCAAACATCTATACGCACAAGCTTACAGCTTGGTATATATAAAATCATCGATCCGTTTGTTAAACTGCTGATTAAATTGGGTTTAACTCCAAATGCCGTTACTTCTATCGGCTTTATTTTGAACGTAGGCGTTGCAGCTATATTTATCATAGGCGGCGAAGACGGCGACCGCGCCAACTTGAGCTATGTGGGCTGGGCCGGCGGCCTTATATTATTTGCGGGCCTTTTTGATATGTTGGATGGGCAGGTAGCCCGTTTAGGCAATATGAAATCGGTGTTCGGCGCTTTGTACGATTCTGTACTTGATCGCTACTCGGAACTGATTATGTTCCTGGGCATATGCTATTACCTGGTATCACACCATTATTTCCTCAGCTCGATATTTGCTTTCATCGCGCTTATCGGCTCAATGATGGTGAGTTACGTACGCGCCCGTGCCGAAGGGCTTGGCGTAGAATGTAAAGGTGGCCTGATGCAGCGCCCCGAGCGCGTAATTACCATTGCGGTATTTGCAATTGCCTGTGGCGTGGCCTCAAACTACATCGGTGGCGATTACAAATTATGGATACCGGGCATACGTTTCCACGTGTTCGAAACCATGTCGATATTTACGTTCCCGATAGCTATACTGGCGGTATTAACAAATTTAACAGCCTTTAAACGCCTGGTAGATGCCAAAAAAGCATTATCAGAAACCGAAAATGAATAAAATCGGGGCAAAGCAGGCATTTGTTTTCCTGGTACTATTGGTAAGCCTTTGGCATAACGCCACGGCTCGTACTATAAGTACCCTGCAAACAGATACACCAAAAGTGCGTAAAGCTGCCGACGGTAGGGTTTACCCTACCCCGCCGCCCAACAGCAAGCGGTTATTTTACCTGCAACGCTCAACCAACATCAATGCCTTATCTTACGATATTAACATTGATGCCGGCACCGGTAAACCCAACGACGACGACCCGATACATGTATACTGGCTGAGGTATGCCGACGGTAATGGAGAACCATCCGAACTTACATTTGTACAGCGCAAATTTGCTTACGGGGTAACTGTGGCTAAAACAGGCGACGACAACTATGATATCAGAATTATGTCATACAAAAAATTTCCGCTCACGCTAATGAAGGGTGCTGACGGAAAATATCATATCTTCGCAACTGTAGCGCAAAAGCAGGCATCCCTTCAAAGTATTTTTATACAGATCGACGGTGGCTCCGTGTTTTCGCCAAACGTAACATATATTGAAATAAAAGGTGTAGACCCCGTGACAGGTAAAGAAGTTACAGAACGTTTTAAACCTTAAATGCTATGGCAAAAAATTTTGTATCAAATTCACAGGAATCTGTGAGGATGTTTAAGAGTAATTTATTAGAGAGCTTATCAAAGGTGCATTACTTTGTACCGCTTATTATTTTTATACCCGTTATTTTGGTGTGCAGTTACTTTGCATACGATAAAAATATTGGCGTGGTAAATTACATCTGGCTGTTTGTACTAGGCCTGTTCATCTGGACGCTTACTGAGTACATTATGCACCGTTTCGTTTTCCACTTTGTGCCAAAACAAGGTTGGGCATTACGTTTGCACTTCATTTTCCACGGCGTACATCACGATTATCCCAGCGATGCCAAACGTTTGGTAATGCCGCCATCGGCAAGCATACCGCTGGCCACGGGCTTTTACTTTCTCTTTAATGCCTTGCTGCCTGCAAACTATATTTTTGGCTTTTTCCCGGGTTTTATATTGGGTTACCTGGCGTACGATATTTCGCACTATGCCATACACCATTTCAATTTCAAAGGCTCGTTTTGGAAAAAGATAAAACAACACCACATGCTGCACCATTACCAGGACCCTACCAAAGGTTATGGCGTAAGTTCTCCGCTGTGGGACAAGATTTTTAATTCGGATTTTAGTAAGAAGTAGGATGGCTAATGCTGTTGATAGCGGCGTCCAGATCGATCAGAAAAGTATCAGTATTGTATCGGGTCTGTCGTTATTGTATTTGATTTTATCGTGTTTGCTGCTCGGCTTCAAGTCGGATCAGTTGGTACTGATCGGTATATTTAACGTGCTTTTCTACGCATCGGTAATTACGCGCAAGTTTATTTTAGGTTTCTCTATTTTTATCGTGTATTGGATAATCTTCGATTACATGAAGGCTTTTCCCAACTACAACTATAACGAAGTAGCCATAGACGGGCTTTACAATGCCGAAAAAAGCCTGTTCGGCATCCATTATAATAACACTATTCTCACACCAAACGAATATTTGCTGCTTAAAAGCAATACGTACACGGATATTTTTGCGGGCGTATTTTACCTTTGCTGGATACCCGTGCCACTGGGTTTTGCGGCTTACCTTTTCTTTCGCAACAAGCAGCAGTTTTTGTATTTCTCGTTAACATTCGTGGTGGTAAACCTGTTGGGTTTTGTAATATATTACACCTACCCCGCCGCGCCGCCATGGTATGTACAGGTACACGGCTTCAACTTTCATCCGCTTACACCGGGAAATACTGCTGGGCTGGCCCGCTTCGATAAATTTTTCAACGTAACAGTTTTCAAATCCATTTATGCTAAGGGGTCAAACGTGTTTGCGGCAATGCCCTCTCTGCACTCCTCCTACCCGGTTATCGTATTGTATTACGGTATCAAGAACCGGCTGGGTGCCATCAATATCTTCTTTGCAACGGTAACCGTTGGGATATGGTTCACAGCGGTATACGCCAGCCATCATTACGTGCTCGATGTTTTGGCAGGCATTACCTGTGCCAGCCTGGGGATACTGCTTTTCAACCTTATCCTTTCGCACTCGGCATGGCTTAAAAGGTCGCTCCTCAATTATGAAAAACTGATACAATAAACGCTGCGGGCTTTATTGTATAGTATAGGCTACTCTTATTTCATATTATTTATATATCGGCTGGCATTAATTGATATATTTTGCCCATTTTTACGCTACATATCAGGCACTTACAATCTATTGAATAAAAAAGCCCGGTATCTGCACTTAAGATACCTGTAATACCCATTTGGGGCATACTATTTGGGTAGCATTCAGTAAAAAAATCTATCAGCCAGCGGATGAAGAAAATTGTTTTACTTATTTTATTGATATCAGCCGCATTTAAGTTGCAAGCCGCACAGCAGCAGCAATTAAGCCCCGATACCTTGAAGCAGGAACTGCAAATCACTGCAGATTCATGTAAAGCCCCTATCTACACCCTCTTAGCCGACGTTTACCTCAGGTACGATACCGTCGCCAACCGGCGCAAACGCACCCTTTATCAAACAGAAGCACTCAATTATACCATGCAGGCCCTGCATTACTACAGCCGCTACAACGATTCGGCCGGCCTGCGGGTAAGTTTTGATAACCTGGCAAAAGTGTATTTTTCGCAGCGCAAGTTTAGCCAGGCCAAATGGTTCGTGCTCCAATCCAACAGCATATCGCGCATCAAGAAAGATACCCTCAACGTTATTACCTCGCTGGTAAAGCTTTCGATGGTAAAAATGGAAATAAAGGACTTCTCCCTCGCCATGCGCGATCTTAACGAAGCCCTCTCCCTGGCTATAGCCGGCCACATGCCGCAATGGGAAGCAACCGTGCAAAAAAACTTCGGCTTTTTATACAACCGTATGGATAACCCCGCAAAAGGAGCCATTGCTTTAAAACGCGCAGATGCCATACTGGATAGCCTTAAGCGCGACCAGGCCGTCAAAATGCTGGCCATACAACGCTTTGCGCGAGACACCATCGGAACTCGAACGATAGACTCCGCACTAAAAAAAAAAGTAGCGGTAACGGCAACCAGGAAGCCGGTGAAAGCCAAAAAGGCCCCCTTAAAAAAAGCGGTGGCCTCTTTATAGCCTTTGCGCTTGCAGTCATATTATTGATATTTTGGCTCCTGGCCCGGCGGCGTAAAAAATAAGCTCCCCTATTTCGCGTTAGGTTAAACCACAGGCCATCAACCCTGTCTGTGCCCTGTATGAGGACGTATTTTTTTGGCGCATCATTAATATTAGGCGTACTGCTGGTATGCGGCTTTACCTATACCGGGCTTGGTAACCGCGATGCCAATTTCAAACAGGAATTTTTAAGGCTGATTAATAAAACGCGTACGAAAGGCTGCAATTGCGGCAGCAAATGGTACCCGCCTGCCGCTCCATTAATTTGGAATGATCAGTTAGAGAAAGCGGCACAAGGCCATGCCGACGATATGGCCAGGCGCCAATACTTTAATCATACCAGTAAAGATGGCCGCAGTATGAGCGACCGCATTGTTTTTGCAGGCTACTTTTTTAAAGGTTACAGAAGCTTTATGGTGGGCGAAAACATTGCCATGGGCCAAAGCAGTATTGCCGAAGTGATGGCTGGCTGGTTCAAAAGCGAAGGCCATTGCCAAAACCTGATGAACCCGGGCTTTAAAGAAATAGGCGTTGCTGAAACCGATCATTACTGGGTGCAGGATTTTGGCGGCCGCGTTTCCTTTTCGCCCCAGGAGCAAAAAATGATCAAAGCAGGGAAATACCGCTTAGTTCAGAAAGAGGGCGATAAGCATTAGTGACAAATATCGAATAATGAATTCCGAACTCCCAATATCGATGGAGTTCCAGTTCATCATTCGATATTGGGCATTCGGTGTTCGATATTTTTGATTACGCTTTGCCTTCGCCTGGCTTGCCTTCTGCCGGTTTTGCGTTAGCGGCAGCTTCTTTATTCTTCTCGCGGTTATCAGGTCTTGGGCCGCGTTTGTAAATCACCAGGCCATTCAAAAAGTTACGCAGCAACTGATCTTTACAAGGCTGAAAGTTGGGGTGATCCTCGGCGCGGAAGATGGCGCTCAACTCGGTTTTGGTGGTACGGAAATTAGCGAGCTTTAATATCTCAATAATATCATCGTCGCGCAGCGAAAGGGCCACACGGAGTTTCTTCATTACATCGTTATTGCTCATATCCTTGTTGTTAAATCTTTTTAAATACTACCACGCCATTGTGACCACCGAAACCAAAGGTATTGCTTAATGCGGCATCTACACGTTTTTCAATGGCTTCGTTTATTACGATATTCAGTCCCTTCGGTATCTCCGGGTCGATGGTTTGGGTGTTGATGGTTGGCGGCACAATGCCCTCAATAATTGCTTTTAAGCTAATGATGGCCTCTACCGCACCCGCAGCGCCCAAAAGGTGCCCGGTTACAGATTTGGTTGCGCTTACGTGCAATCCGTCGTGCCCATCAAAAACGGCTTTGATAGCCTTAGCTTCGCTGATATCCCCCACCGGTGTAGATGTAGCGTGCGCATTTACGAAGCCAATATCTGTTGCGTTGAGGCCTGCATCTTCCAGGGCCAATTGCATGGCTTTTATCGCACCCTTACCTTCGGGATGCGTTGCGGTAATGTGGTAAGCATCAGAGGTCATGGCTGCGCCACCCACTTCGGCATAGATATGCGCACCGCGGGCTTTGGCGTGTTCGTATTCTTCCAAAACTAAAACGCCTGCACCCTCACCCATCACGAAACCGTCGCGCTCCACATCGAAGGGGCGCGATGCCTTGGTTGGCTCGGCATTACGGGTAGATAAGGCTTTTAAAGAATTATATCCGCCTATTGACGCTTCGCTGATAGGCGCATCAGAACCGCCGGTAACGATAACCTTAGCCTTACCAAACTTGATATAGTTAAAGGCATCCATAATGGCCGTATTGGCACTTGCGCAAGCCGAGGCCGTAGAAAAGTTGACACCCATAAAACCGTGCTTAATAGAGATTAAGCCTGCGGCCATATTCACCAGCGTTTTGGGGATGAAGAAAGGGTTGAAATGCGGCTCGAAATTCTTAGCAGCAAATTCTTTATACTGATGCTCAAAAGTATCCATACCACCTTGCGCTGTACCGAATATCACACCAATATCAAATGGCGACATCGCATTCGCATCTATCCCGGCATCGGCAATGGCCTGGTCGGCCGCTATCAAGGCATATTGGCTGTATAGGTCACTGCGTTTTATTTCGTTCCTATCCAGGTATTGGGCAGGGTTAAAATCGGCTATCTGCGTAGCGAAGCGCGTTTTGAACTTCTCGGGATTAAACCGGGTAATGGCTTTGGCCGGACTTATGCCCTCTACAATATTATTCCAAAACGTGGCAATATCCGTACCTGTAGCAGAAAAAACCCCAAGGCCGGTAACAACAACTCTTTTCATCAATTAAAATAACCGTTAAAATTTTAGTAGCGCAAAAGTACTACAGTAATATTTATTATTTTGTAAAATTTTCACCAGCCCATTATGGCCATGGCCGCAGCAAACCCCGGCTGTAGTGGTGCATCTATAACAACTTCCGCGCCAGTTATGGGGTGCGTAAAGCTGAGTTGAGCCGCGTGCAGCAGCATGGTCTCCATTTCCCATTTATCTTTAAATAGCTTGTTCTGCTTGTTGCATCCATGCGTGCGGTCGCCTATAATGGGGTGGAAAATATGCGCAAAATGCTTACGAAGCTGATGCATGCGCCCGGTTTGCGGAGTTGCCTGCACCAACGAATATCTTGAGGTGGGGTGCTTGCCCAGCGGCACTTCCAGTTCGGCGCGTTTTAGCGTAGTAAAACGGGTGAGCGCATCCTGCAGTGTGCCGTTCTCCTTACGCAGGGGGTAATCTATCTCCAATTCATCGGGCGTGTAGCCGCGCACTATGGCGAGGTATTTTTTGCTTACGCGATTTTGCATAAAGGCTTGCTGCATGGCAATTTCCGTTGGCTTATCAAAAGCAAAAAGCAGTACGCCGCCCGTTTTGCGGTCTATACGGTGCGCAGGGTTTACCTTTTTGCCGGTTTGATCGCGCAGCAATTGCAGGGCAAACTCTTCGGCATCGGCGGCTATGGATGAACGGTGCACCAGCAAGCCATGCGGCTTGTTGATGGCGATGAGGTAATCGTCCTGGTAAAGTATATCAAGCATTGGGTTATAGAGCAAATTGAAATTGGCCGGTTATTTGGTTAAGCGCTACTTGTTGGGCTATGGGCGCGCCAGCCGGGTAGATGGTGAATACTTCGCTCTCGTTATAACGCGAAGCAACGCTTACGTGGGTATTACCAGCGTGTTGCACAAAGAGCTGCAAAGCCAGTTCGGGGTCGTTGTTATCTTTGGAGAGGTGAGCCAATAACAAATGGCTCATGTAATGCGGCTTATGGTCGATAAAAAGCTGCAGGGCCTGCCTGTTTGATAAGTGCCCCTTGCCCCCGCGTATGCGCTTTTTAAGGTGGTATGGATAACGACCGCCTTCCAGCATGGCCTCATCGTAATTAGCCTCTAAGAATGCGGCGTGGCATTGGTTAAAGTGCTTGATCAAATGCTCGCAGGGCGCGCCTATATCGGTAAACACGCCAATACGGATATCGCCATCTGTAACCAGAAAACTATGTGGGTCAACAGCATCGTGGTGCTTGGGGAATGCGCTTACCTGCAGGCTACCTATACTTACGGGTGTATAAGCGTTGAGGCCAATGCAAAGCCCGGGCGGTAAATCGCCGCAATAACCTGCCGTACTATGGGTTGCATAAACGGGTATATTGTACTTGCGCGCCAGCACACCCAGGCCGCGTATATGGTCTGAATGTTCGTGCGAGATGAAGATGGCCTTAACTTTTTGCAAAGAAAGCCCGAGCCTGGCCATGCGCCGCTCGGTTTCGCGGCAGGATATGCCGGCATCTATCAGCACGGCCTCGCGCTCGTTGCCTACGTAATAGCAATTGCCGTTACTCCCCGAATTCAATGATGCTATAAAAACCGGCATAGCTTACAAAATAAAACATTTTGGCCGGTAATAGGAAACTTTGCCGAGCGGTATTTAGCTACTAAGCAAAAACAGCCGACTAATTCCTTAGCCGACTGTTGGTTTTATATATATTCGGTGGGGGGCCGAATGCTTTGTTATTATTTGCTGCCCGTAGCTACCTGCATAGGGTTTACACCGCTGGATTGGCCACGTGCCGGGCCGTTAGCGCCCACTTTTTGCTTAAACACCTGGAATTTACTCGGCTCGCCGCTTTTACCCCAGAAGTTGTTGGTTTCATCGATATCGGCTGTCTCGCGCATCGGGTCTAACTTAATAGATGCCACTTCCTTATCCAGCACGTAGAACTTGCTGCAATTTTTCTCGTTCAGGCGCCAAATCTGTACCGGGATACGGTCGGTATAAGTAGTACCATCGGTATACTTAAACTCTACGATGATTGGCATTACTAAACCGCCTTTGTTACTAAAGTTAAGCTGATACGCGTATTTAGAGCCATATTTTGCTTTATCATCCGCAGTAGGCACATCGGTTTCGAAAACCGGCGGGGTTTGCGCTTTAACCAGATTAGCAAATTTAACGGTATCTACACCAGCCAGTCCGCGTGCATATTTCCAGTAGAAATCGTGCGTAGCAGTATCCTTGTCAGTCTGGAAAACGATGCTCTTATCTGTACGGTTACGTATTTTGGAAATATCCTCGAAACTGTTTACAGACGGCGGGGCAATTTTAGGGGTAAACACGGTGCGTTTTGGCTGATTGTAAGTATCCAGTAAATCAGCTTTGCCCACTTTTACCGAATCTAAAGAGATATCAACCGGGTCGGTACCATAGAACCAACCTCTCCAGAACCAATCTAAATCCTCGCCACTGGCATCTTCCATCGTGCGGAACAAATCCGCAGGCGTTGGGTGTTTAAATGCCCAGCGTTTGGCGTATTCTTTAAAGGCATAATCAAACAGCTTGCGGCCCATGATGGTTTCGCGCAGGATGTTGAGCCCTGTAGCCGGTTTAGTATAAGCATTCGGCCCAAAGCGAACGATGTTCTCGGAGTTGCTCATGATAGGTTCCAGTTCGTTCTTAGGCAACTTCATGTAATCAACAATGGTGTACGCCGCGCCTTTTTTGCTTGGGAATTTATTGTCCCAAAGCTCTTCGGTAAGGTACTCCACAAAAGAGTTTAGGCCCTCGTCCATCCAGCTCCACTGCCGCTCGTCGCTGTTTACAATCATCGGGAAGAAGTTGTGCCCAACCTCGTGGATGATAACGCCGATCATTCCGTTCTTGGTGCTTTCGCTATAGGTTCCATCCTTTTCGGTGCGGCCATAGTTGAAGCAGATCATCGGGTACTCCATACCGTTTGATGCTTCTACGCTTTGCGCAACGGGATAAGGGTAGTTAATGCTGAAGTCTGAGTAGCTTTTAATGGTGTGCGCCACCAGCCTTGTAGAGTATTTGCTGTACAGGTTGTAGGCTTCCTTACCGTAGAAACTCATACACATCACCGGTTTGCCGGCCACATTTTGGCCCATGGCATCCCAAACGAATTTACGTGAAGATCCCCAGGCAAAATCGCGCACGTTATTGGCCTGGAAAACCCAGGTTTTCTTAGCAGCAGATGGTGCGCCTTCGGCTTTCTTAGCATCAGCAAGGGTTACGATCTCTACCGGTGCGGTTGATGTTTTGGCTTTATTGTAAAGGGCAAGCTTAGCCGGGCTTAATACAGCCGCGTAGTTTAAGCACTCGCCGGTTGCGCCAATCACGTGGTCGGCAGGTACAGTCATTTGTACGTGGAAGTTACCGAAGGTAAGCGCAAACTCGCCACGACCGGTAAACTGGTGATTTTGCCAGCCCTGGAAATCGCTGTACACGCAAAGGCGTGGGTACCATTGCGTCATAGTGAACAGGTAGTTACCATCGCCCGGGAAAAATTCATAACCACCACGACCGCCAACGGTGTTACGATCGGTTATCTTGTAGTTCCAATCGATGTTGAATATAAACTGCTGTCCCGATTTCAACGGTACAGGCAGCTCAATGCGCATCATGGTTTTGTTGATGGTGTAGGCCAGTTTTTTGCCGGTACCATCGGTAAGCTTGGTAATGATATCGCCCAGGCCGTTATCTGCATCGCTGTTGCGCACTTCCGTACGGTCTATACCTTGCAGCGTGGTTTGCTTAGGCATGGTAGAGCTGCTTTGGTAGCCGGAATTGTTTGTGGAGCTATGCTCATTCTCGTCAAGCTGCAACCAAATGTAGGTAAGTACATCGGGCGAGTTGTTGAAATAAGTAACCGTTTCGCTGCCTTTGAGCATCAGGTTCTTCTCGTCGAGCTCGCACTTGATGTTGTAATCGGCACGCTGCTGCCAATATTTTACGCCCGGCGCGCCGCTTGCCGTGCGTTGTTCGTTCGGCGTGTTGAGGATGGTACCCAACTGCTCGAATTTGTTGCCGTGATTACTGCCCGGGTTGTTCTGGATATCCTGTGCAAAGGATGCTCCAACGGTGCCCATCACGAATAAAATCCCTGTAAAGATCCGCTTCATATGTCTGTTTAAGTTTAAAAAAAGTTTTTAATGCAAAAAGGGTAGTCTTTCCACCGCCATTTTTATGGCTAATGCAAATACTCCCGAAGATATAAAAAATATCCAATCGCGCCGCCGCAAGCGCAGCAAATTCATGAACAACCAGCCCAACACCAGGATGATGGCTACCACGACGATCTGCCCGGCTTCTAGCCCGATATTGAAGCCAAAAAGCCCCATACCCACGCCCTGATCCTGCGCCAGCATAATGCGGATACTGTTGGCGAAACCCATGCCGTGTATCAACCCGAAACCGAGGGCCAGGTAGTAGTTTACCTTTGCGCTTCCCTCCTTTTTATCCACCCGCAGGATGTTGTTGAGGGCGGTGATAAAAATGGTACAGGGTATCAAAAATTCTACCCATTTGCTGCTGAAGCGAATTACATCCAGCACGCTGAGGGCTAAGGTTAAGCTATGGCCGATGGTAAAGGCCGTGACCAGAATTAATACCTGCCTGATATTTTTGAACGTGTACACCGCCGCCAGTGCTAAAATAAACAGCTGGTGATCCAGCGCATCCGGGCTGATGATATGATGCCACCCTAACCCGAAATAAAAAACAAAATCAGACATGCAATAAACAGGCGTTGAAACCGTAAATTTAGCAGGTTTTAATTATAAATAAAACCGGGGACTGTTATGACTGCTTTATTGGCCAAACCGCTATTATATTGTTACATTTTACTGGGTACTTCCTGGGCAGATAAGCCCGCCCCCACGGCGTTTCACCCGCTACACGTAAGCACATCTGATATCAGCTACAACGCTAAGGACGGACAGATGGAGGTTATCCTCACCATTTTTACCGACGATTTCGAACTTGCGCTGACCAAGCAATTCAATACCCGCACCGATCTGACCAAGCCCGATATGCACGCCGCTATGGACGACCTGGTGAAAAAATACGCCGCTGCACACCTGCAGGTTCGCAACGGCGGAGCAGCGTTGCCTCTGAGCTACCTTGGTTACGAAATCAATAAAGAAGCGGTGAACGTGTACCTGGAATCGGCCAAGATAGCCACACCCAAAAAGATTGATGCCGACGTAAGTCTGCTGCAGAATTTGTATGATGACCAGTTGAATATCGTACACATGACCGTTGGCGGCATACGAAAAAGCGCCAAGCTGGATAGCCCGGCGCGGAAGGTGACGCAGGAATTTTAATTAACAAGAATTGAGTGAACACTAATTTCACGAATTAAGGGAATTTCACGAATTAACTTTTCGCTCTGGTGCTTTATTCCTACAAAACCTCTGTGTCCTCAGTGTATTATTTGCGCACTCTGTGTTAAAAAAATGGATAAACACGAAGTCCACGAATTGAAGCGGATTTTAAGAATTGATTCGAATTTCACAAATAAAAAAGCGTGTTGGCCCGGAAGCTGAACATGCTCGTGAACTTCCATTCTGAAAATTCTCAAATTCTGAAAATCCTGATTCAGAAAATAATAAACAACGAACTCCGCTCTTTCTGCTCCAGGTTGCTGCTGCGATGCCCCTTACCTGTAGTATCTTCCATCAATAACACTTCGCCCTGCTCAAACCTGCGTTTTTTGCCGAGGGAGGTTTCTATCTCTACGCCGCCATCCAACAATACTACGTATTGCTTCGCCGGCGCGGTGTGCAAATCGTTATAGCCGGGTGGTACTTTGCGAAAGATAACTTCCTTTACCGCCACCCTTTCGGATAACTGCCCAATCGGGCCACCATCGGTTAGCGGGTAATACACTTCGTCGAAATGGCTGTCGCCGTTTGCGTCTGCATAAACGCGGGTTACTTTAAACTGCTCCATTTGATTATGCTGCTAAGAGTCTGTCCCATTCCGGGTGTTTCCGCAGGAAGACCTGTACGTAGGTACATAGCGGTATCAATATTAAATGATGCGCTTCGATGTATTTAAAGGCCTTCTCTACAATGGCCTCCGCAACGCCCTGGCCCTGCAGTTCTTTGGGCACTTCGGTATGGATAAGGTAAATTTTGTTATCCTTGGTTTTATAATCGATAAAGGCACGATAGCCATCCACAAAGAGTTCAAAATTGTGGATGGCTTCGTTGTTGATGAGTGCTATATTGTCGTAGTTCATTGCCTTACTTTTTTAAAATTGCTCGCCGTCCATTTGGCTAACAGCCATGCTATGAGTTTGTTCATATAAATATGGTGTTATTGGCCAGGTCTATTTCTTCCCTGCTGATCGTATGCGGCCTGCCGTTATATACTTTCAGCGTAACTGCGGCATCCATACTTTTCAATACTTTCACGCTTTCTTCTACCCTGCTCAGCGGCACGTGCGGGTCGGGGTTGCCGGTGGTAATCAGCACGGGCATGCCAATGAAATCGCCCTTGTAGTTATCCAAATTCACATGCTCGCCAATCAATCCGCCGGTAAAAGCGACTGCGCCGCCAAAAGGCTGGGCATGGCGGGTGATGTACTCCAGCGTTAAGCAGGCCCCTTGCGAAAATCCCAGAAAGTATATCTTATGCGCCGGGATACCATCTGCCAATGCCTGTTTTACCGTTTCATCTACCATTTCCAATGCCGAATCTAAGGCGGGCTGGTTCTGTTCATCGGGTGCTAAAAAACTTAAGGGATACCAGCTGTTATTGGTGGCCTGCGGCGCGTATAGGGCAAAACCATCTACATCCAGCTCGTTTGCTATACCTATAATATTGGCTGCGGTGCCGCCCCTGCCATGCAGCAGTATCAGCGCGCCTTTAGCAACGGCGGGTGCTGCACCCGCCGTTTTAATTTGCTTTGTGTGACTGTACATAAATAATTAGAACAGTTTTGGTAATGATTTTTCTAAAGCCGACCTGAATCGTTCGTGCTGTGCAGGTAATTTCAGGTTCTGGCCCAATTCTTCAACCGATTCGTCTACTGCGAAGCCCGGATTATCGGTAGCAATTTCGAACAACACGCCTCCCGGTTCGCGGAAGTACAGTGAATAGAAGTAGTTACGGTCTATCTTGTCGGTGATATGCAAACCTAAGGCTGCTATCTTTTCGCGGTATTGCATCAATATTTCTTCGTTGGCTACCCTGAAGGCTACGTGGTGTACGCTGCCACCGGCTACGTGGCCTGCAACTTCGCCGGCAACTTCAACCAGGTCTACAATGTTGGCATTTTCAACCGCATCGGTTATAAAACGGTAACGGTTTACGTTTTGTTCCAACAATTTATAGCCGAATACGCCAGTCAAAATATCGGCAGTAGGCTGCATTTTATTGGTGGTGATAGTTACGTTGTGGAAACCCTTGATAGCGTTCTCGGCTTTAACTTCGTCGGTTTCCCAAGGCAAACGGTTATCAGCAGTTTTAGATGCTGTCAATTCCAGTTTCAAACCATCCGGGTCTAATACGGTTAAGTATTCTTCGCCAAATTTTTCGGCTACCTTGTTGTAAATTACGTTATGTTTTTCGAAACGGTTAACCCAAAAATCAAGGCTTCCTTTTGGTACCGAGTAACCAATTTCGGTAGCCTGCCTTGCACCTCTGCGGCCTGTTTGGATGCCTTCCCAAGGGAAGAATGTAAGGATACTGCCGGGGGTACCTTCTTTATCACCGTAGTATAAGTGGTAAGTTTCAGGGTCGTCGAAGTTTACGGTTTTCTTAACCAGGCGCTGGCCCAAAACATTGGTGTAAAAATTATAGTTGCGTTTGGCATTGCCAGCAATTGCTGTGATGTGGTGGATGCCGTTTATTGTATTTTCCATGATGTTGTTTCCTTTAAATTGTTTGTGTTTTGTTCTTGTTTGTTGATATCAAATGTCGGTATAAACACGGTATTTCAACTTAATGTAGGTTAAAACGGAAAGTTAATGTAGGTTAAGAAAATGTGCAGATGTGAAGATTTCAGATGTGCAGATGAGTTAGGCGGGCGTTGGCTTTGCCCCGCGCTATCCGCTCATACGCGCACAAGGCCTTAGGCTCAGGGCCGGTATCCGCTACTATCGCTAACGCTTTGTCTGAACCATGATTCGCTTGATTAAAGGATTTCAGGATTGTCTTAATACGTTCTCTTTCCGCATCAGAGCCATCCTTAAATCAAGAAAATCATGGTTCAGACAAGCATCATATTCTAAAATTCAAGCTCACATACGGGTACCAGCCCTCCACCGAGTGGCCGGCCAATACTTGTATTACGATAAGCGCCGCAGGCGAAAAATACGCCCCGCCGCCTACGCCATGGTGCAGGCCGCCTGAGTTGTAGTTATCGGCCCATACCCTGCCCACGTCATAAAACCCACTGATGCCCAGTTGGCCTGGCAATAGGTAACCCTTGATGTTGGCCAGTTTTAGCCTCGCCTGAAAGTTGTTATACACCATATGCTTACCTGCGAACCTGTTTTGCAAAAAGCCCAGCAAATTACCCTGCCCGCCCAAAAACATGCCCTGGTAAAAAGCAGGGCGACCAACGGTGATGCCGCCACCTACGCGGTCGCTTAGTACCAATGCGCCATGGCTGGTAAGATTTCTATAGAAAGTAAACTCCGAGCGTAGCTGCCCGTACGATTTGGAATAGCTGTTCAAGCCCCGGTAACCGGTTAAGCTAACGGTAAAGTAATGCCCATCATTGGGGAACACGCCGCCTTTGCGTTCATTATCTATATAGTTTACCGTTATGCCCACATGCATCTTGTCTTTATCTACAATCAAACTATCGTACGAATTGACGAGTGGTGGGTTGGTAATCAACCTGCCTGCGTTGCCCTCTCCATCGAAATGATAATATTGGAACGATGGGCCAACGCTGATACTTTGCACGCTATCCAGCCGCCAGCGCAGTGCCGGGTCGAACTGGTAGGTATCAAACCTGGTGCGGTAAAACCTGCGGTAATTAGGCCCTTTCACCAGCGGCGTACTATTGCCAAAACCAAAGAAGTTCATGGTATTATCAGGTGCCTGTATTTTGGCATTCATCAGCAGGTCGGTTTTACCGAAGACATGTATCCATTCGCCGCTATAGCGTATCCTGAACGCATCTGTAGAGAAAGAGTGGGTTACCATTAGTTGCTGCAGGCTGGTATAAGGCAGCTTGCGGAAGCCATCGTTTTTAGTGTACTGCACGCCCAGACCCAGCAAAAAGCCATCATCGGCATTGATGGCGGCGGTTGCCAGCGGCATCCAAACGTTATAGGGATAGGTAGGAACGAATTTGGTATTGAAAGTATCGCGCGAAAGGTGTTTGCTGAAGATATTTTCGTCGCCAATAAATTTGAGGCTATCCGGTTTATCATAAAGCTTTACCCGCCCATTCGATTTGATACCCTCGTAAATTTTGTTGCCCGTTCCGCCCACAACACGCAGGTTGATGGGCGAGTTTGCGGTATTAATGGTCACATGGTCGTCTCCGCCGGATACAAAGAGCCTGATCTCATGGGTAATGGCAGGCTTGTAAACCATATCCAATAAGGTATCGCCCAGCTTACCTTCCTTGGTTATTTTTTGGATCAGCACCCGCATGCCGTTATCGGGCGCATCGGTAATGGTTACCTGTTCGTTCTTATCGCTGGTGCGTATATCTACCAGGCGGTTGATGAAGTAATAATACTCCTCCATCGCTTTGGGAATGGCATCGCGGCGCTGCTTCAACTCGGCAAGCAGCTTATCATGCCTGACGTTGTAAGCCTCAACCGGCATTTTGCGTAAGCCTGCTTCCAGCACGGCATCGGTTTCGGCAGCTACGAAGGCGTTGGTTATGCGCATCCAATCTTCAAAGGGTATCTGCGCATCGGTATAAGGTTTAATGAAACGGGTTTTGAAGATGGAGTATTTCACCCGAGGTATCTCTCCGCTGAAATTATCTATGGCGGGACTAATAAATGGCAATGATGCGATGGTCGGGAACAGCCCCTGTGCTACATGCAGCACCTGGTCGCGGTCGCGGGGTACGCCTATATACATTTTGCCGTCGCCCTTTTGGCGGTCGAGCCAGCGCCATTGGTCCTCGTGGCGGTCCCAATCGGCCACCAGCAGATCCAGCAAACGTGCCCGCAGGAATGCTTCGCCGTCGAAATGGTTATCGTTATCTGCTATGATCTTGCCCAAAGCCTTGGGGGTGTTGTCAGATTCGCCGCCCGGTTCCCGTTCTTCTAACAGGCAAACAATGTTGGCAAATTTCTGCCGGAATTTGCCCAGCGCGGGGTCGTCCGCCACTACGCCTATTACCGGATTGGAGTGCGGTACGTTAGCCGCCTCGGCCATTGGGCCCACTATCAATGCCGAAAAAGGATGCTGCCCGCTGATGGCATCGTCCAGCCAATCTATAGCAAAAGTGCCGGCAAAATTTGACGGGAGCAATTTATCCGGCGATTTCTCTACGCTCCTGATCACCCACTCGCGCCCCGTTTTATCTTTAAGCCTTAGCGATTTAGATTGATAACCTCCACCCTCTTTTTCGGGGGTAAGGCCGCCGTACACTTCGCTTATCCTGATTATCGGCAGCTTAACCGGCACAGCCCATTCTTCGCGGTAATTTTTGCCAAAAAGCCATTTATGGGCACCCGTAACATCGTTATAGGAAGGGTGTACTTTTACCACCATACTGTCCCTGAATTTAGGGGCGGGTAACTCATTAACGGCATTTTGTTGCGCGTAACCGGCAGTGGCGGCGGCAACTATGGTGGATAGGGTAAGTAGGTATTTACGCATAGAATAGGGGTGTTTATGAGCAGCATGTGACGGGCACATGCTGCTGTGTTATCGGCATTTTATCATTAGGGTTTTGTGTACTTAAAAAACAATATATTCCCGCTATCCAGTTCATCACCTTCGTTGGATATGTACAGGTTGCCTTTGCTATCGAACGCGATGCCCTCGGGCTGCAGGAAACCCTTTAGCGGATAACTCGCCTGTACTTTCCATTTATCGTCGGTAACCAGCAGCAGCTTGTTTATAGATGATACGATAAACCACTGTTTGGTGAGCGGGTTACGCGCCAGTGCCGAAGGGCGGAATTTGAATTTTTTTATCTCGCCTTCATCATCAACCGTTGTTGCATTTACGGTAAATCCGCCGGTTTTGGTGATGCTACCATCGGTGCCGAGGTTGAATATATACCCCGAGTTATTATCGGTAGATTTATCTATAGTACATTGCTTGCACAGAATATAGAGCTTGCCGCTTTCATTGTCGAAGTGCATGCCCTCATATTCGCCCGGTGGCATCTGGTTTTTTACCTTTTGGCTCTTTATCTGCCCGCCCTTCACCTCGGTAAGCGGGAAGCTGTGCAACTCGCCATCGCTACGGAGGATTACCGCCTGGCCGTTGCCAACGGCTACGTCTTCGTAATCTCCATGTTTACCAAATTTAGCACTTTTTGGTGTTTTATCGCCCGGATGCAGGTAATAGATGTTGCCATCCTCATCCTGTTCGGCATAAATCAGGTTATCGTCGCCCTTGTTAACCGCAATGCCCGATATCTCCAGCAGTTCTGACGGCATCTTGTATTTCAGCGGCTTTGTTAAATCATAGCCCGGCGGCGATACGGCAACGGCTTCCTGCTTTTCTTTATCTTTTTTATGCTTGCCTTTTTTTTGTTTGCCATCATTCTGGCTGCATGATGCGCCGATGAGGCCTAAAATAACTATCGAAAATAAAATGGCTACCGTTTTCATGCTCATGGTATTTATACAACCTCTTTTTGACTTAAGTACCGGTAAATGGCTAATTGCGATTGTACCGGGGTACCGGTTAATTCCGGCTTAATGTTTTGCAGTTGTGCATTTAGCAACACCGCCTGCACATTATCGTTTAGCTGCAGTGCAATTATTTCTGTTATCTGCTGCTTTATGGCTTCATCATATACCGGGAAACAAACCTCTATGCGGTGGTAAATATTGCGGTTCATCCAATCTGCCGATCCCATAAATATGTCGGGCTGGCCGTTGTTATTAAAGATGAACACCCGCCCATGCTCCAGGTAACGGTCAACTATGCGCTTGATATTGATATTCTCGCTCAGGCCCGTTACGCCGGGTGTCAGGCAACATATCCCTCTGATGAGCAGCGATATTTCAACCCCCGCCTGCGAAGCCTCGTACAGCTTATTGATCATCACCTTTTCTTCGAGGTTATTCATTTTGATGGTGATTGTCGCTGGAAGCCCCTGCTTTGCAAAAGCTATTTCGCGGTCTATCAGTTCCAGAAAACGGGTTTGCAGGTTAAACTGCGCTACTAGTATATATTTAAAATCGATGTGGTTATCCTCAGTAGGCTTCTCGCGTTTAGCCAGGAATATAAAGAGCAATTCCACCTCGCGCAGCAATTTAGGGTTGGCGGTGAGCAGGATATGATCGGTATACAAACGGGCGGTCCCCTCGTTGAAATTGCCCGTTGCCAGCAGACCCGTATAAGTAATACGCTCGCCTTTGCGCGTTTTAACCAGCGCAACTTTGGCGTGCACCTTTAGCGCTGTAACACTGTAGATGATATCCACGCCTGCGCTCTTCATCTTTTTGGCCCATTTGATATTGTTCGCTTCATCAAACCTGGCTTTCAATTCTACCACCACCCTTACCTTTTTGCCGTTTTTGGCTGCGCTGATGAGGGCGTTCACAATTTTAGAATCGCTGGCTACGCGGTAGAGCGTTACGCTTATCTCCACTACATCGGGGTTATTGGCGGCTTCGTTAAAAAACCGCAGAATGGTATCGTAGGATTGGTAGGGAGCGTTTATCAGTAAATCCTTGCGGACCAATGCATCCGAAATCAGTTCATCCGGACTGATATCCTCCAGCATAACTGCCGGCCATTTATCATAAGCAAGGTTCGGCGCGCCAATGGGCAGCGTAAAAAAGTCTTTTAAATTATGGTAGCGCCCCCCCTCCATGGCAGTGGGCTTATTCAAGTTGAGGTAGTTGCTCAGGTTATCCAGTATCCACATGGGCATATCGGCCTGGTACAGGAAACGCGTAGCGAAACCAAGGTCGCGCTTGTTGAGCTGTTTTTCTATTTGTTCCGATAGGTCGCCCGAGTATTCGTCTTTCAGGTCGAGCTCTGCATCGCGGGTAATCTTAAAGCTATAGCAATTTTTGATTTCGGCATGCCGGAACAGCTTATCCAGATTCCAGCGGATAACATCGTCTATAAAGCAGATATACTGCAGCCCATCGGCCTTTGCCGAATAAAAGCGCGGCAGATTATCAGATGGTATATTGATCAGCACCAACTTATCGGTATTGTTTTCGGGCAGCTCTACCAAAAAATACAGCTTATTATTTTCGGGGAAGAAGCCGTGCGTGGCATCTAATGCAATCGGCTGCAAAAAGGCCAGTATCTCCGCCAAAAAGTAATTGCTCACCTGCGCCTGCAAAAGCTGTGGGAGCGGGCGGTTATATATCAAGTCGATATTTTCCTCGCGCAGCAGCGGTATCAGTTGGGTAGTCAATAGCTCGCCGAAATGCTGCTGCTGTGCCAGTATAAGTGACGATGCCTGCTGTAAGATATCAGCCTGCTTATCGGCATCCACATCACTACTCTTCTTCTCGCCTATTTTTTGGAGGGCACGCAGCACGGGCATGCGCACGCGATAAAACTCATCGAGGTTGGAGGAGTATATTGCCAAAAATTTGATGCGTTCCATTAGCGGCACAGCCGTGTTAGAAGCCTCGTCCAGCACGCGCTGGTTGAAGCCAAGCCAACTCAGATCGCGGTTGAAATACTTTTGCATAAGCCTTTACAATATAGGTTTACCCGCAAAAAATGCCGACGATACGATGAACGCCAATACCGATACAATAAGCCCGAACATGAAGATATTATAAGCGATGCGCAGCAACCGGTATTTTTTACCCAACACCACGCCCTGTGCGTACACATCACGTATCAGGCTGCCGTACAAAAAGTCTTTATCGTCCATCATCTTCTCCATCCCATAGGTGTACTCCTCTAAGGTTGCTTTGTAGAAATTACCAAAAAACAGTAGGTTCACCGTTTTTTTATCTACATCCTCGCGGGTAAACACCCCTGCGGGGATTGACGGCCGCGTAGCCAGGATAGAAAACGTAATAGCCAACAAGCTGATGGATAGCAATATAAAAGTAGGAATAACCAAAAACTCATTCTCACTGAGGCGGCGCAGCACCAAACTAATAATGGCCGATAGGATGATAGAGTTTACGGTAATCATAATATGGGCCTTATTATCGGCCATATCGCTCAATCGCTGATGGTTGGATGAAGTTATCCTGAACATCGTTTCGATACCTTTCTTCGGCTCTTCCATCTTTTCGTTGTCTTTATCTTTGTTCTTTTTGACAGCTTTATGATCAGTTACTACTGGTACAAGGGCTATCCTCGCAACAGCCTGATCATTGGAATCTTTCTCCTGCACCTTGGCCAGTTTACGCTTTAGTTCTTCTATATTTTTGCGTTTGGTGTTGTTCAGCAGTACCTGGCAATAATCGGTATGGTATTGGTGCGCCGATAAAAACGCAATGCTTTTGCGCCACCATTCGGGCTTTTTCACTTCTACGCCATGTAGCGTAGCGGTTTCTTTACGCATCTTCTTGTCGGTATCAAAAAAGTCGTCGGTGCCTAAATTGTACAAATCGGCATCGCAAATAATCTTCTCCAGTAAACTTAATGGTGACTGCGGCATGCGGGTAGCCATGATACATCCTTTTACATCGGCCATATCTTCCTCTGGCAGGCCGGCTTTTTTAAGGAAGGCCAGGGCCAGCTCGGCACTTTTTTCTTCATGATTGTTGACATCCACCATGTACCCGGTATCGTGGAACCAACTGGCGGCCACTACAACAAAGTAGTCGCGATCGTTCACCTGGTAGTGGTTGGCAATTTCTGTTGCCCGGGCCACTACCGATTCGGTGTGCTTTTTATCGTGATAAACAAGGCGCGGATCGCCATGGGTTTTGTAATAGGCCAGCACATGCTCGCTAACCTGTTTTATCAATTGCTGGTAGTTCATAAATAGATGCTGCTATAACAACCCTTGCCTAACATTGTATGCAAACCTATTAGGTGCAAAACAATTTATTGAGTACTTTGCTAACACAAATACCCGGTTTGGGATAAATATATATATTAAAACAAAGCCGTACACCTATGAAGATTTTTTTTTACAAGCGCACGATCAAAATAGCCCTAACGGCACAGTTATTAACATTATTTACCGGGGCCACCAACCTTTTGGCCCAAACTGTGGTAGTGCCGGCTAAGGATACCGTAGCCGCCCTGCCCGACCCTAAGCCTAAAGTGGCCGTAGTGGTACCCAAAGCCGATAATTTTATCCAACGGTTTGATGACCGTACCATGGTGAGCCTTGCCCTGCACCGTACGCCAGAGGTAACACCCACCATGCGTTTCCTCTCGCGCAATATCATGTACGGCAATATAGGGGTGCCGGCGGCCCTATTGGTAGGCGGCATTATTACCAATGATCGAAATATGCGCGAGAATGCCGGCTACGTGGCCAGCAGCACGGCCATTACCTTTGTGGCCACTTACCTTATTAAGAAACTGGTGGGCCGCCCCCGCCCTTTCATCCGTAATTTAAAGATAGTGCCTGTTTATATCCCCGGCGAAAGCTCATTCCCGTCGGGGCATACCTCTACCAGTTTTTCCACCGCCATGGCCATATCAAGGGCCTACCCTAAATGGTATGTGGTAGCGCCTGCGTTTTTGTGGGCGGGCGGCACGGCTTACTCGCGTATGTATTTGGGCGTGCATTACCCTACCGATGTGTTTAGCGGTGCGGTATTAGGTACAGGCACGGCATTGGCTTTGAAGCCGGCGTTTTAACGGGGGACTTTTCTGAACTCGAATTTGGGGGAATTTGAGGAATGGGCAGAAGGTATGGTCAACGAATTTCTGTAAAATTTGGCTAATTCCTTAAAATTCGAGTTCAGACATTGCTTTGCAGATATGATATTTTTTTTCTTAAATTTTGTTAACTAGCCGCCCGGCTTAGCTCAAAAGATAAACCTAACCGACATGAAAAAGATATTATTCTTTATCCTGATTCCATTTGCGTGTTACAGTCAAGATAGCACCAACGTGCCGACCAGAATTAACAGGTTTATCATTGAATGCATAAGTGGAACTGACAAATCTCTTGCCGATTTTTTTTACATGGGAGGGCAATATCATTATAGAGATAGCGCTGAATACGTAACTATGGAATACGACTCCCTCCGTCGTAAGCTAACATTTTTTATACAAAAAGAAACTGTGGCTTTCTACAATTTGGACCCCAAAAACAAAAACCGCATTACCAATAGCATATTCTACCACGATTGGTGTTGCATGCAAATGCCGGGGTATGATTATACACTAAAGGTTGAAAACATTGAAGGTAATGTATTTAGAATCACTGTTAAACCAAATTGGTGGACGGATCTCTATCTACGGAGATATAATAATATTACTATTACCGCCCGTTTAACATCGGGGGTATTTGCACTTCAGCAGAACACCGACAGCAGTTCATTTAAACCTCCCTTGCTCACTGTGGCGCAAAAAAAGAGGCTATTTTCATTTTAATACTTTCCTTTTCTGAACTCGAATTTGGGGGAATTTGAGGAATTTTACAGAAGCATTGTACGCAAAGCCATTCAATTCTGTCCATTTTAAAAATTCCCTAAAATTCGAGTTCAGACAATTAGTCAACCAATAGTCAACACTCCCTCCTAATTAAGTCATAAAGAATATTTTATAGGTAAAAAGGGCAGTAATTAGTTAATTTTGCCTTAACATACTATCTGCCCCGAAATGCTATCAGAACCTACCTACTTGCCGGCCCGCATTGTTGCACCTGTTATTGAGGCGCACTTTAAAAAGCACCTGCTTGACGCGCAGGATATTATAGGCGTAAACCTGGCTACCGCGCCTGATAGTATGATTATAGAGGCCGTAATCGATATCGGCTTTTGGGCAAGCCTAAGGCGCGAGGAAGGGCATTCGCCGAAGATTTCATTGGCGTTGCTGAGTCCCCCGCAATCCGACAAACCCTTGATATTCGGGCAAAAGCTTAGGCTTACGCCGCAGAATTTGATAAAACTAGCCCCCGCCGTGGAGCAGCCGGGCATACACCTGGGTGTTTGGCCCGAGGGCGACGACTTGTTCATTTGGGGCACTACGCATAGCATCCCCTCTATTTGTTTCGTACTGGAAGTGGTGGAGCCGGGACTGCTGGTAATCAAACACCGCAGGGTGGATGGTTTCGGCAAATTCGTAAACATTGCCGTGTTGCAGGGCGACCAGATAAAGGTGCTGGACGAGGTTACCATGGGCGTGGCAGATTGCCCAGTACTGCTTAAATCGCTTGCGAATATGCCGCTCCCTTCCTTTATGGGCGAATCGTTCAACGTGCTGGTGCAGCTGGCCTCCTCTATGCGCTTGCATGGCAAGGGGGGCCTGGTGGCTATAGTTCCGGTGGGTACAGATAGCTGGCACGAATCTGTAGTACATCCGATAAAATACCCGGTTACTCCTGCCTACAGCGCCATACCGGAGCTGCTGGCATTGAACGATGCCGAACGAAAGAAACGCGAGTGGCAGGAATCGCTTTTAGAGGCTATAGATCTTATTGGCGGTTTCACTGCGGTTGATGGCGCTACCATCATCACCAATAAATACGATTTGCTTGCTTTTGGGGCAAAGCTAACCCGGGCAGAAAAAAGCGCCCGCATTGGCCAGATTGTATTAACCGAACCCCTTGCCGAAGCAAAGGCCACCAAGGTACACCCCGCCCAAAACGGCGGCACCAGGCATTTGGCAGCGGCCCAGTTTGTTTACGATCAAAACGATGCCATTGCACTCGTAGCTTCACAGGATGGACAGTTCACCGTGTTTGCCTGGTCTGTAGAGATGCAGATGGTGCATGCGCACCGTATTGATGTATTGCTGTTGTAACATTTTAACTTAAGCGTTAGTCTACCGTACTGTACTATATAATTATGAATTTAAATGCGTTAGCAGATAGCCCTTTTAGCCTTCATATCTCATTCCATAAGTTGATTGAGCATTACGAAGAAATCGCCGCAACCCAAAACGGACCGGCAGCAGCTTATGCGCGGGCTATCCTCGAAGAAATAAAGCCCTTTCCCGAACTGCGGGACGGCATCACAAAGAAAAGTCAAATCATTGATAATACCGAAGTCATTGGCCACCTGCTGGATAGCCTGTTTCCCAAGGCATTAACCAATAATGAGATAAAAGCGGTGAGCATCCCTTACCAGGATATTCTTTTTAACCAAACCAACCGCTTTAAAAATATCCTGAATGCCGCCGGGTCGGAATTCAATATATCTTTCAGGGATTACGACGAGCCATCGTTCTACATTATGGCCTGCTGTATTATACTGGATGCCATTTACGGCACCCACCTTAATTTTTCTAAACCGCTTTACTATGATATACCCGATGCCAACGGCATCATCAAGCATTACCGCATATTGTATAATGCCGATTTCCTGGAGATTTCGCCGACCGAAAAGGCTGTTGAGATAACGCCGGAAGATATAACTTTGCTTACCGATAATTTCAGCAATATCGACCTCTGGAAAGAAAAATTCCCTGTCGGCAGCTGGAATTTGAGGGGTTTCAGTCTGATTACGCTGTACGATGCCACGGTAGAGAGTGCCGTTTCATCCTTAAAAGGTGCCTTGCTTGGCCGCGATTCTGAAGAGTTAAACGCTTACGATAACATCCTATCGGTATTCCGTTCCATATACCGTATCGCCGACTTGCGCGTTGGGTTCATTGAGTTCGACCCCGAGGAGCAGGTGTTCAGCCTGCCTAAAATCGGTCCGCAATTGAGCAGTTTCTTTTTGCCGGAAGATATCGAAGAGGAATTTTGCACAGACACGCTTTGCATGAATTCGCTCACTGATGTAGCAACTGATCGTATTTACTTTGCCGTTGCCGACACGCAGCAATTTTGGGCAAAAAACCCCGATAGCAAATTGGCTAAACGACTGAAAGAGCAAAATATCAATAGTTTTATACTGGCCCCGGTAATTAAGGATGGTAAAATGCTGGGTATTATAGAATTGGTATCGAGCCGTAAAGGTGAGCTGCACAGCGTAAACGCCAACCAGTTAGATGTGGTAATGCCGTTTTTAACCGATACCATAGCCCGTAAGGTTTCCGAAAAGCAAAACCAGGTACAAGCCATTATACAAAGCGAATACACCAGCATACACCCCAGCGTTTACTGGAAATTTAAGAAGGAAGTGGATAAGTTCCTTTACCTGAGGTCCGAGAAGAAGCCTTACGCCCTGCGTGAGATCACCTTTACCAACGTTTACCCCTTATATGGGCAGGTTGATATCAAAGGCTCATCAGACACACGTAACAATAGCCTTCAAAACGACTTGAAGAATCAGTTGACTGCCGCCATCATCCTGGTAGACAAATTGGCCGTTTCTTCGGGCGTAGAATCATTGGAAAGCGTACTGCAGCATTTAAGATCTTACGAAATGGAGCTCGGCACCGCGCTGAAGGCAGATACCGAACAGCAGTTGCAAAACTACCTGGACCACCACGTGCACCCGTTATTTAAGGAAGCCCTGGTGATGGAGGTATCCAATAGCCCGGCAATAGAAAAGTATTTTGAGGACGCCGATAAGATGGGCGATTTTCACTTGCAGCGTCGCAAATACGAAACCACCGTGGCCATTATCAACGAGCGGATGGCAACCATGCTTGATCGCTGGCAAACCGAGGCACAAAGCTATTACCCACATTATTACGAACGCTTTAAAACCGATGGCGTAGAGCATAACCTTTACATAGGAGAAAAAATATCTCCGTCGAAGCCCTTCGATATGAAATATGTGTACAACCTGCGCTTATGGCAATTGCAGGTTTTATGCCAAATGGAGCTTGAGCACCACTTTAACCGCGAGATACTGCCCTACCCGCTAGAAGTAACCTCGCTGATACTGGCATTCAGCCTGCCGCTATCTATCCGTTTCCGGATGGATGAGAAACGTTTCGACGTAGACGGTACCTACAATGCCCGTTTCGAAATCGTAAAAAAACGCATAGACAAAGCTTGCATAAAAGGGACTACCGAGCGTATTACTGCGATAGGCAAACTCACCGTTGTGTACTCTAACCACGATGAGGAGATAGAATACCTCACCTACATCCGCTTTTTGCAGATGAAGAGAATGGTAGCAGAAGAAGTAGAAATGCTGGAAATTGAGGATTTACAGGGCATATCCGGCTTAAAGGCCATCCGTATTAAGATACTGTACGATAGCAGCCTGCCATCAAAAAAATGTTACACCTATGATGAACTACTGGAAGTGATAGACCCCGAGGAGATGCAGTATCAAAAAGCCAACGAGCCGAACACCCCGACTTTATAATCGGCCATGGCCTGCTCAATTTCTTCGGCGGTATTCATCACGAAGTTGTCTTTAGCGGCAATAGGCTCGTTGATTGGTTCGGCAGAAAGGAATAGTATTTGAGTATCTTCCTCGGCAGTGAGGATAATTTCTTCGTTGTCCTGTTCAAATACAACCAGATTGAATTGATCAACCGTTTCCAGGTTTACGCTCAAGCTTCCTTTTACGATGTATAAAAGTGTCCAATAACCGGGGGTGGCAGCCATCTGCACGGTTTTGCCTTTTGCTATTTCGCCCACTATGGATATTACGGGGGTGATGCTCTGCAAAGGCCCTGTTTTACCATCAAAATGCCCGCTTACCAATCGCAGGCTCACGCCCCCCTGCTCCAGAACAAAAGGTTGCTGCTCTTTTGTGGCCGATTGATAGCTAGGCTCATCAAATTTATTGGCCGCGGGTACATTCACCCAAAGTTGTAGTAATTCTTGTACGCCGCCTCGTGTCAACAACTCTTGCGTCGGACCCTCGCTGTGGAGTATGCCTTTGCCTGCAAACATCCATTGCGCGTCGCCGGCTTTTACGGTTTCGTCATGGCCGGCACTGTCTTTATGGTAGCCCTCGCCCTGCAACATAAAAGTAACCGGCGCAAAGCCTCGATGCGGATGCGGATGGATACGCAAAGCCTGCCCGGGCTCTATTTGCTTAGGCCCCAGGTGGTGCAGCACGATAAAAGGATTGGCAAACCTGAAATCCATATGCGGAAGTGGTTGCCTTACAACTTCCTCCCTGGTAATCTGCTTCTCGCGGCCTAACAGGATATGCTTTATCTTCTTCTTCATCTGCTTAGTTTTAATTTTACCAAAAACGCCACAAAGTCAGAGGGCACAAAGCCCTTCCCTTCATCAATATTAAAGAATTCAATCTTTGCGCGCTTTGTGGTTTTCCCTTTGTGTTCTTTGTGGTTAACTCACCAACTTATTAGTTTAATACACCGTATTTCCCCGATTGAAACTCCTGTATGGCTTCCATTATTTCCTGCTGGGTGTTCATTACAAAGGGGCCATAACTGGCAATCGGCTCGTTAATGGGTTCGCCACTTAATACCAGCACTACGCTGTCGGTATCAGCCTGGATGCTGATTTCTTCGCCATCGTTTTTGAATAATATGAAGCTGTGCTCCTTAGCCTGCTGGCCATTTACTTCAACGTTGCCGTTAATCACCAGCAATGCAGTGTTATGCCCGGCAGGTACGTTGAAATCTGCAACGCCATTGGCATTCAGCTTTATATCGAACAAATTTACGGGTGTAAAGGTGCTGGCAGGGCCTGTTGTATCATTATAAGTACCGGCAATAACGTTTACCATGCCTGCATCATTGGGCAATTGTACTTTGCCCATCTGGTCGGCAGTAATGGGTTGGTACCCAGGCTGCGCAGCTTTATCTTTTTTGGGCAAATTCACCCAAAGTTGCACCATCTCAAATGGGCCTCCCCTGCGCGAAAATTCCTGTTCGTGATATTCCTTGTGCAGGATACCGGCTCCGGCTGTCATCCATTGTACATCGCCGGGGTTGATAATGCCGCTGTTGCCCGCGCTATCGTGGTGGGCAACGCTACCTTTATAGGCTATGGTAACCGTTTCGAAGCCTTTATGGGGATGCACATCTACCCCGCGCAAATGTTCCGACGGACCGAAATCAAACTCAGCATTAAAATCAAGCATCAAAAACGGACTGATGCGCTGTTGGCTAATGCCTGCACCGGGTATCATATTGTAAACCCTGAAACCATCGCCAACCATACCTGGCCTGGCGGGGCGTGGGATTATTCTTTCTATCGATTTTTTCATGGTGTATTTCCTCTCTTAGTAATGTAAAAGTAGGCCATTTACCATACGCGCCCAATAAGGTAGGTTAAGGAGAATTGTTAATGTAGATTAAGGTTTGCTGAGTGGATCTTCCCCGGCCTTGTTTCCATCAGATTAACTCCTCATTAAGTAATTAATTAATCGGAAATGCCGACAAATTGTATTATATATTTGCAGGGTAATTTTAGAGTTTAAGCAGAGTGCTGAAAAGGCAGCATATTGAAGGTTCGACCCCTTCCTCTGCATCTGCCAATTAATCTTAAACATATGCAAATCGATTATACCGTTGTGGCCATTGTTGCCACATTAGCCTTGCTGGTTATTTTTTTGCTGGTGCGCAAAAACATGAAAGACGAAAAGCAGTTTGAGAGCGATCTGAACCAACAAGGCACCCAACCCGAAAAACACGACCGCGACGAGAAGCGGATGTAGCTACCTTTCTTCCAAATAAATTTCTATTCCCGGCCATGCTTCGCGAGATTTGCCCGCTATGCAACCACGTTTTGAAACCCTGCCCGCTAAACTATTCTGCGGCATACGCATGAGTATGTCATACGTCGATAACAAAACCGGACAGCTTTGGCGCAGATTTATGCTAAGGCGCATGGAAATAAGCCAGGCCATTGGTACTGAACTTTACTCGATGGAGGTTTATCCGGCAACATTTTTCGAGAACTTTAATCCTGAAGCCATCTTTGAGAAATGGGCTGCGGTAGAGGTTGCCGAACCCAATGATGCACCTGCGGATATGGAAATCCTTAACATACCAGCGGGCCTGTATGCCGTTTTTACCCATTATGGCCCTGCCGCAAACGGCCCCGAAACCTACCGCTATATTTTCACCGAATGGCTGCCAGCCTCGGGCTACCGGGTTGCACACAGGCCCCATTTTGCCGTTATGGGCGAGAAATATAAAAGCGACAGTGCCGATAGCGAAGAAGAAATATGGATACCTATATGCAAATAGCTTCCGGGGTGTTTATATAACAGAAATGTAACATTTATCGCCAGCCAGCAGACTAATAATTATTCGGGCCAACAAATTGTCGCTAACACATGTTATGGAACTAAAATGGCATATTTTAAGGATGCTATTTCCTTAAAATGTACTTCATAAACAAACGGCCTGTTTTATGGATATGGAAGATGTAATTATACAAATCATTGTTACCTGTTTTTTGGTTTTAACGCCCTTGATCGGCTCACGTACCAAACGAAGCGAACCGGATTTTAAAGCTCAAACAGAAATACATTCTATCTACGGTGTCAATGCAGATGGCAAACTAGAATTGCTTAACAGAGAGAACGAGGAGCGCGCCTGATAATCACCTTCAGCGCACTTATAGTATCATAAACAACAAACGGCCAACAGGGAAATCCATGTGGCCGTTTGCCGTTTATAAATACCTCCATCGGGCCACCTGATTATCTCAATATTTGATCACCAAATAACCGGTCTTGCGTATCGTATCGGCACCTTTCTTATATTCCAGTGCATAGAAATACGTTCCTGCTTTTTGCAAATCTCCTTTTGCAGAATGTCCATCAAATGCTTTTAGGTAATTATCATAGCCGATGGCTGTGTATATTACATCACCGTTGCTATTCATTATCTTAACGGTATTCTGCGGATAAGCACCTATGCCATCTATCGTGAACACATCGTTGGCACCATCCCCATTGGGCGACATCCCCTGGTGGATATTCAAATCAGGCGTGGCGTTATCTGCCAGTACCTCCTGCTCTACCAGCATCCGTTTTTGGTTGGTGGTAAGCACCAGGGCCGGTGCTACGGTAGTGGTAACATTTGCGCCGTTATACCGGCTTAGGTTATAGCCTTCTGTGCCTGCAACGCCTGTAACTTTATTATACTCAAGCACAATTGCCCTATAGGTGGTTGATGCACTTAAGCCGGCTATGTTTACGCTGCTGCCAGTGCCGTTATAAATACAGTACCAGCCATTAGTGCCTGCCATATCGCCCAGGCCAAATGTGTTACTGGCTGTGTAAGCATGCCCTTGCAGTACGTTAAGTGCGCCGCTCGTGCCTTTTTTTAGGAATACCGCACGCGCAGCGCCGTTACTGCTTGTCCAACTTAATGTAGTTGATGTTGGTGCCGTATTACTGAATGCGTAAGCAGTTGCGTAGCCTGTTGGCGGTGTAGCAGGTGCGCCAACGGGCGCCGGGGTAGTTACATTTGCGCCATTAAAACGCGCCACAAAGGCTGCTGGTGCGGCACCGTCGCCGCCATTGTAATCAACCACCACAACGCGATAGGTGGTTGAAGGTGATAAGCCTAATAAATTTACAGAACTGCCTGTACCTGCATACACGCAATACCAATCTGTGTTACCCGATTGCTGGTAAACTGGGTTACCTAGCGTATATGGATTACTTGCTTCGGGGCTATAATATCCTTCATAAATCACGGGCGCACCTAACGAACCTGCTTTGATAAATACTGCGCGCGAGGCACCGGTGCCGTTAGTCCAGCTTAAAGTACTGGATGTTGCTGTTGTATTGCTGAATGTTAAAGCCGTTGCATATCCTGTTGGCGGGTCGAAGCTATTTGTTCTATAGGTATCACCCGTACTACCCCTATCGTCTGGCTCAGTGTAAACCGGTTTTGATTTGCTTCCGTTATAGTTAACAGCAACAACACGGTAATATGCACCGGGCCGCAAACCGGTTACGCTTACCGCGTTCGGCGAAGGTACGCCGTTGTAAACGCAAAACCAGCCACTACCGCCTATTTGTTCGCCTGTACCAAATTTATTGTTTGCCGCGTAAGATGCTGTTCCGGGCAAAGGTATTTCACTATAATTATATGGGTAAAAAATACTGCTGGCTAAACCTATTTCTTTCACAAATATGGCGAGCCCTACCGGTATCGGCCCATTAGGATAGTATTCGATGCTCATCATCGTGGCAGGGTTTTTACCGGGATTAGCGCGTACAGACGTTGCGTAATTAGGAGCAACAATGGGTGTAGTTACCTTCGTTTTAACCCCGGTAACCCGGTAGGTTTCGGCTCCGGCGCTGCCGGTGTACTCCACAACCGATGCCGTGTAGGTGGTACCGGTTCTAAGTCCTGAAATATTTACATAGCCTCCTTTTCCGTTGTAAACACAATACCAACCGGTAGCGGCCACACTGGCTATTTTTGGCCAGGAGTTAAACGACATAAACGAGCTATCGGGGGTATATGCTGTACCGTTAATAGCTGCAGGTACACCATCAGTACCCATCTTTAAAAACACCGCCCGGTTGGTAGTTCCGTTGCCGCGTGGCCAGCTTAAGGTGGTGGTGGTAGCGGTTGTGTTTGAAAAAGTTATGGTTGTAGCGTAATCAAGTGGGTTATAGGGAACAGTACCGTAAACTGTTACCGAACCAAGTGGCTGATTATTATATTGGCTTTTGCGTGTAGCATCGTCGGGGATACCGAAAAATGCAGTGGAGCCATCTGCACTGAGGGCAATATTGTTCAGTCTATCCTCTGTTGCAACAGCTGCCGGGTTTGGCGCAGGTATTTCTTTTTGCACCCAGCCATTGCCTGCACGGATAAAAGCCGCTGGCGTTGGGGCGGCAAACACAATGGTGTTGCCGTCGGCACTCATAGCCCCCCCGCCGTAGGGTAAATACTGTTGGAGGCTCCATGTATCCCCGTTCCGTGTGTAAACAAGCCCGCCTGCCAAAAAAGTATTGCCATCGGCACTAAACTTAAAATCACCATATTGCGGCAGCACTGCCTGCACTTCCCACCCCGTTGACGATAGCTTGTAAATAGCGGTGTAACCCAGGTTAAAAAGGCGGTTGTAACGGCCGGCGTTTTGAAAAGAAGATGCTGCGGCCGTTTTGCCATCGGCGCTTATGGCCACGCGGTTGCCCGGAGATCCCCTGCCCACCGTATAATATTGAGGGGTGTTGGTCACGTTACCCTCTTCATCAAAACGAATCATGCCTAGGTACACATGCTCTTCTGTGTAGTTTGGAACATCCGCTACCTGTTGTTTCTGCCAGGTATTGCCAACAAGTTTCATGATGGTGATACCAAGGCCCGTTTCGCCGCCACTATAACTGCCACCATAGCTATTTTTACCTAATATGGCTGTTTTGCCATCTGCTGAAAGCCCTACTACGTTACCTAAAGAATCGTTTAGCGTACCGGCATCCTGCCATGCGCCATTAGTGCGTTTGTACAACTTAGCGGGTCCCGCGTCGTGTCCTGTTAATGCGGTGCTGCCATCTGCGCTTAAAGCAAGGTAATTGCTAAGTGTTCTGAATGGGGTATTGCCTACAAATACTGCGGATACCGTCCACTTGTTGTTTTTACGGGCGTAAAAAAGATAGCTTGAGCTGCTGCCTACAACTGCTGAGTTCCCATCAGCAGCCAGGGCAGCTGTTTTCCCCTGGCCGATACTTTCGAACACCGAGTTGTAAGGGCCATACTTTATCGTTGTATCGATAAGTTTTGCGCCTTGTTGGAAGACCGGGTATGGCGTTTCGGTTACTGTAAAATCGGTGGAAGAACTTACACTGGCAATTACCACTTTACCGGTAATAGCGCCCGGCATTACCATACCCACAATTTGCGTAGCGGTATAAGAAGTTACTATGGCAGGTTTCCCGCCAATGGCGAGTGTCGAAGCCGATGTAAATCCACTGCCTGTTACGGTAACCAAAGTACCGGGAGCACCCGATGCCGGTGAAAAGGAAGTTATGGTATATGCAAAGGCCGCACTGCGAACATGAACCACAGCGGGTATAGGTTTTGCAGCGAATGCACATGCACTAACTACTGCGATAATGAGCGTTAGCGTAACTGCCTTTGTTCTTCTGTAGACAAGTTGAGCCAATAAAATTGTGGATGAGGTAAGGTTATTCATCTTAGAATATGATAAGGTTGTACTAAATTTGAATTATGATCACCGCGGCTTTTTTGCCAACATTCATAATATTGCAACTATGACAATATAACACTGCGTTTAAAAAACCTAAACAACAGCAGCTTACGGCTTTATATACGCCAAATATATACGTTTAAACCAGTATATTTTAATAAATAACCATAAAATTCATTTGTAATAAATATGCTACAAATAAATAGGATCTATAGAAAAAAACAACCCGTATATCAAAAAAAATAAACACTCATAGTTAATTGGCGGTATCCTGAAACGGGCTGAGTTAGGTATTTTCAGGAAGATATGACCGGCATCTGCCGCGCGAAAAGATTCCCCAGCAATGCATCCACCATAAACTTCGCTACATCGCCCCGGCTGATGGTGAGGAGGGGCTTTGGATTATTGGCCAGGCTAACCAAAACGGTTTTACTTTTTGAAGAATTGGTAAGACCCACAGGCCGCACTACAGTATAATTTAAGCCGGATGCAGCGAACATATCCTCCTGCCGTTCATGGTCGCGATAGGCAACGCCTACGTTGCTGTTTTCGATAACCCATTTAAACCACCAGGGGATATCTTTCAGGGTATCGTTAGTGCCCCATGCGGAGGTGAGGATAACCCTGCTGATACCGTGCTGCAGCGCAAGCTCGATAATATTCTTCGCCGTCTCAAAAAGGAAATTTGCAGGCGTGCGCAGCTTAGCCCAAGGAAAATCAGAATTACGGGAAATATTTAATGCACTCAGGATAGCTTCGCAACCTACCATAGCCTTATTTAGGGCTGCGGCATCGGTGGGCAAGCCCTCGAACAGTGTTAATGCGGGATGCATAGCAACCTTGCTCTTATCGCGCACTAATGCGTTTACTGCATAGCCTCGCGCCAATGTTTCCTGCAAAAGCAATTTACCGGTGCGGCCTGTAGCACCCAAAATCAATACACGCATAATAAGTTGGTTTATAAAGCTCTAATCTAGCTATTTTATGCCGATACAAAAGATTGTCCCGGCGACAAAATCATTGCAGATTGATTGGAAAACCCTACCTTGCATCCAATGATGGAGTATTTGGAAATGTTTAAAGATTGGCTGTTCAGCCTAGGCGAAGAGCACGATGTTAACCCGTTGCTGCTTGCCATTCTTTATTTGGTAAGCAAGCCGCTGTTCTTTTTCTTTTTGGGCTGGGTAATCAAAAACATGCGCAAGAAAAAACCATTCATGACACAATTGCTCATTGCCTGTGTATGTTTCAGCATCCCCTACTCCTATTTAATATTCGCCGGAAGAAATATATCCATTTGGGTATATGTATTTATTGCTGTGGTTTACGCTTATGGCGGCTTCTCTATCTACAAAAAGGTTACCGCAAAGGTTGACCCGACGATGCCGGTGTAGTCATACAATTACCAACTACGTCGTTGCGAGCGACAGCGCGGCAATCTTCGGCAGGCTAGGTCTGCGATTGCAAGGTGACTCTGCTTGCCGGGGGCTATTAATATTTCTATCGTTTTTTCAAGGGATTAATGAGCTCCCTTCGGTCGGTTTGCGCTAATTTTTCTTAACTCGTGGAATTCTTGTTAGCTCAACTTGTCTTTTATAAAACGTACCTATCAATTCGTGAAATTGGCCTTATTCGTGGAATTAGTGTTAACTCAATTCGTGAAATTCGTGTCAATAGCAAAGGCCACAGGTTTTATACCCATGGCCTTCTTTTTGAAAACTATATATTCCCTAAATTATTTCATTACTATCACTAAACCGGCTCTCCCGCGCAATTATAATCCTCGTGGAATTTTACCAGTTTAAGCATTACATCTATAGCAGCTTCGTAGTTTTTTACGCCTACTACCTTTTTGTATTCGTTCTCTAAATTATCAACCTGCTTTTTTAAGTGCAGGTAAAATTTCTCACCTTGCGGGGTTAAGTAAAGCATAGATGCCCGGGCATCGTCGGGGCATTTTTCACTCCGCACCATGTTGGTAGCTTCCAATTCCTTAACAATTTTACTGGCTGCCTGCTTACTTACACCCATCTTAGCCGCCAGTGCGTTGTTGGTTATGCCGATAGTTCCTATGCTCATAAAAAATGGAATATGCGCATTGTTAAAATCGGGGTTATCCAAGCGGCAGAGCTTTTTCATGCTCCAATCGTCTATAGAACGTTTCAACAGGTACACCAATTTACAGGTGATCCTTTTAGAATCTTCAATTGCATTGCAGTCTTCTGCCATGATTATATAACGCTTAAAGGTACAACTGGTTTAAACGAAATTACATTAAAAATCGAACTTAACAAATGCCCTTACGCCGTACTGTGATACACCCGGATTATCCAGGTAAGTAAAGCGTTTCACCAAATCGATACGCAGCAATTTAAATATGTTGCCTACCGCGATGCTTCCTTCGATATACGGGGTTGAGCCCAGGGCATAAGTACCCCCGTTTGCCCCTGATGGGAAACGCAGCAGGTTGGCGTTGTTGGTTGGGTCGTTCTCACTACGTACGCCGCCCCAAAGTGCCTTAAAGTCGATGATCTCGCGCAGCTTCAGTTTCTTAAGCAATGGTACGCGGTTAAACAAAAAGCCGTTGAAGTTATGATCGATAGTAACACTGGCGTAATGGTCGCTCACGAATTCCTGGAAATTCATGAGGTTATACGAGTAGAGCTGGAACGCATAACTTTGGTTGGCGTGGTGAATATCCAGCAATGGGAAAGGCACCTGGCCAAATAAATAGCCGCCCTCTGTACTTACATCGGTAAAGCCCAATTGCGACAGGTAGAAACGCTTGGTGATGTTGGCCGTTACGTTTTGGTAATTGTAATCGCCGCCTGCCAGGCCCTTAACGCCTTGTGCATAGTTCAGCGTAAAAATGGGGTACTTATCAGGTATAGGCGTGCGGTACAGCTTGCCCTGGTAAAATTTTTCGTGCGGGGCCCAGCGTAATTGTGCCGAAAGCTCGGAAGTATGTATAGTGCCCACATCGTTTAGGTTACCGTTGGGCAGCAGGTTTTGAAAACGCAAGGCACCGGCGGCATCCTGGTTCCATTTTTTGAAACCGATAGTATACGAAAGGTGGTTGCTGAACTCGTGCACGTAATCTAACCTGAAGATATCATTATACAGCCAAATATCGTTTGCACCGCGTTTGAACGACAGCAGCACGCTGCTCTCCTGCACGAATTGCAGTTCCTGCCCCGGCACCTTGGTATCGTGCTGGAAGCTGGCCCTGATATAGTTCTGCGGGAACGAATAGATGGATTTATTGTTGATGGAATAAGTGCTGCTTAAGAAGTATTTCCACTCTTTATCCTTGGTACCATAAGCACCATAGGTTTCAAAGTAGTAACGTTTGCTTAGCTGCGGCGTGCTGCGGCCACCTAAACGCAAACGGAAGCCTTCTACCGGGTTAAAGCTGTAGAAGGTATTTGCCGGGCCAACCTCAAACTTGCCGTAATTTTTGTAGCCGGCAAGCACCAGCGTAGCAATATCCATCGTTTTTTTGAACGATGGGATGGTTTGCAGGCTATCTATATTTTTATAGATGCTTGCAGCGGCTGCATCCAATGTATCGGGGCGGGTCATCAGCCAATAGGTATCGTCTTTTTCATCGGCATTGGCAGCTAAAACCTGCGCCGGGCCTTTGTAGGTATCATCTGTACGCGGCGAGTTTACCACGAAGTTGTTAATAGATACCAAACGCTCGCCAAATACGCCTCCACCTTTGTTTTTATTGATGCCGAAATCGATCTTCAGATCGCTTTGGCTCAGGTGATATTTGCCGTCGTTGTTTTTCTCGAAGGCAAGTGTGGCCTGCATCTGGCGCACAAAGTTAAGGTTGATGTTTTTATTAACGGTAAGCACGGCGTTCTGCACGGCGTAGTTGCCGTCCATTGTAATGTATATCCTGCCCTCAAACAGCATGCCGTTGGTATTGCGCGGCGTAAAGCTCAGCTCTATCAGATTCGGTTTTTGATCTTTAAGCGTATCGGTGATGAAGAATTTATAGAAATCGGGCGAGTGATCGGCAATAGGGCTTAGCAACTGGTTGCTCAGCAACGACACGTTGTTATCATAGATATTGATATCCTGATACATACGATTAAAGTAGGTAGTGAGGCCCTGGTTATCCACAAAGCTTTCATCGTACTTTACTTGTTTATTGGCCGATATCACCTGCTTTTTTGCGTAGGGTGATTTGCGATAGTAGTTATCAGATAGTTTTTCTTCCTGATAAAGCGGCAGCAATGTTTTGCCGCCAATGAGCGTAGAATCCTGCTCGCGGAACAAGAACTGGTAATTTTTGAATATGCGTTTGTTTTTAAATTTTTCGCTTAGGTTACTCAGCGAAAAGCTCATACGCTCGTACTGTTTGTACTCGGCAAAGTTATAATTCTCGAGCTGGTTTTGACTTTTATGCGCAATAACCTTACGGATAAGCTCTACTGCGGGGTTATCTTTATTGGTATATTTTTTCTTCTTGCCCGATTTTACCACCACTTCGCTCAGTGTTTGGTTATCTTCTATCAGGGCGATGTTGATTTCCTGTTCTTTGCCTGCCTCTATAGTGCGGGTTGCTGTTTTAAAACCAACAAAGGTCACCTGTATCTGGTTGTATTTTTCGGTGGTGCTGATGCTGTAGCGGCCCTGTGTGTTGGTGCCGCCGCCTATGGTGCTGCCTGCAAATGTTACGGTTACGTAAGGCATTGGCTTATGCGTTTTGGCATCGGTTATGGTACCTTTTACTACGGTGTTTTGCGCCCGCAACCCAATGGATGCTGTAAGCAATAGCAGTAATAACAGGGTGCTTTTATAAAGCTGTTTATGAATCGTTTTCATTGTGTTGGTATTAGGAATGAGATAGTGTAGTTGTAGTATTATAGTGAAAGCGTTTTTGGGCTACCTGGCGGCCCGCTGCGCTGTATTTTTCAATTAGTTTTTTTACGCCTTTGCCAGAAGCCTGCGCAACGCTGCGTACGGTTAGGGTGATGAACTCTACGTTGATATCCATACCGTTAAGGCTTTGCTTTATACCCTCGCCCAGTGCATCAACCATGTATTTAGTGGAGGCTTTTAGCAGCGTAGAAGTTGCGGCCCTGTTAGCAGCGACTGCGGCGGTATCTGTTTGGTAGGTAGCAACGTTTTTCATGACTTTGTAAATGATAACACAAAGGTAAACTAAGTTGACTAATATAGTCAACTTAGTTTACGATTATTTTGATGGTTAGTGTGTTTGTGACACTAAAATGAATTTTGTAGACATCCTGTGTTTTTTGCTGTTACGATTGTAGACGGCCAGCCTGGACAAACATTTCAAACCTGGTGTGTTTGTGACACTAAGATGAGAAAAGCCCCCTATTTAAGATGGTTATGGGGCCGACGATAGATTGGTTGGGATAGATGACATGCGTTTGCAAATGTTGATTTGAAAGAGTACAACCCAACAAGATGCCAAACAATCAACTAATTGATAAACAATTATTTAAGTTCTAAAATCGCAAATTAACATCGGCGATATTTCGGTAATCAACGAAAACAGTGTTTATTCTGTTGCAACAGCGGCGGTAGAAAAACAACAAAGCCCCGGTCTGATAAGCAGAGCGGAGCCAATGATTAAACAGGAGGAAAAAGAATGGTATCAGGCCGGCGAAAATAATATAGTAAATAGCTGCATTCTTAGGACGAGTCTCCACACTGTCGCCTGTTTCTGAAGACGCAGCGGCAGCAGTATAATACTTAGACGGGTTCCAGTTGGTGCCGTGGTGCGATGTATTAAAATCGGTTGCGCCCCATTGCCCCGTATTGTGGCTATGCTTTTTTAAAGCATAGCCCTTATAGGTGCATACGTTATTGCCGTTATGCCCACCGGGATGTTGGTGTTGCCGGGTTCTACTTTAACACCCCATCATACACCACCTCGGTACGGCGGTTCAGCTGATGCTGGGCTTCGGTGCAGGAACTATGGTCGGGGCAATCGGCTACGAGGTTCTCTTCGCCGAACCAACCTGCGGAGAGCCTGGCCGGTGCAATGCCTTGCTTAACCAAATACGCTATAGCCGATTCGGAGCGCCGTTTGGATAGGCCGATATTATAATTGCCCGATGCCCGCACATCAGTATAAGAAGCCAGCTTCACCTTTACCAGCGGATTGGCCTTTAACACCTCGGCCAGTTTATCCAGCTCCGCGGCGGCATCGGGCCGGATGTTAGATTTATCCAAATCGTAATAAATAATCGCATGGATATCCTGCGGATCGAACAGCGGCTTTGGCGTGGATACGATAACGGTCGGAGGTGCAGGCATTACAGGCTGCGCTTGTGGTTGATATTTGAAGCTATAAATATCATCGTTCCCCGCTCCGCCTGCGCGGTTGCTGGAAAAGTAGCCGCTTAGCCCATCAGCCGTCAGGAAGTAAAAATCATCCGCCGTACTGTTGACGGGATATCGGTGGTTGACTGGCGTGCTCCATTCGGCCATTTTGCCTTTGGCCTCAAATAAATCATAGCCTCCCATACCCGGTAAACCATCGGAAGAGAATTCCAAATCGCCATCATTACGAATTACCGGGAAAGCCTCATCGCCCTTTGTATTAATGGTATTGCCGCAGTTAGCAGGCTTGCCCCAGGATCCGTCGCTTTGTTTTTGGCAGTACCAAATATCGGTTCCACCCTCGCCACCCGGCATATCCGATGTAAAATACAGCAAAGAGCCATCGGGAGATAAAGCCGCATGCCCAACAGAATAGGCCTTAATATTATTATAAGCGAAATTCTTAAAAATACCCCATACGCCATCTTTTTCTGTCGCCATCATAAGCATCAGCCTGCGGGTGTACAGGCGTTGGTGGCTTCCTTTATCGCGCTTATCCACAGGTAGTTTTCCGCGTGGCACGGTTGTGGTAATGGTTATCCAGGCAGTATCGGCAGCGGCATTAAAAGTGGCCGGCCCGGCATGGTAATCGCCATTGAATATTTTGCCACCCTCGCTGCTCATCGGCAACAGTAAAACGCTATCCTTATTAGCCCTAAACAATTTAAAATAGGCATTGCCCGTACGGTTATCCGTTTGTTTGGCGTCTTCGCTCCCGGCAATACGGTCTGACGTAAAAACGACACCATTCCCACCGTAGTAGGTTACACCCCATTCGGCATAAATGCCGTTAAGCTTTTTATCTTGGTTAATCGTATATCCTTTATTTGGCGCGGCCATCCATTTAGCGGCAGAATCGCAGGTAGCCAGTTTGAATTGCAATTCTTCGGGTTTGCCCACGCTGTTGTAATAGGCCGTATATTGCGTTCTGGCTTCCTTTAGCTTATTGTTTTGCAACAGGGCCTCAGCGTAGTAATACCAATCTATTGCCTGCGCGTTATAGTAAGTAATAGCGTTGGCGTACCAGTTTCCGGCATTTTTGCTATCGTTCATCAGTCGGTAGCAATCGGCTACGCGTTCTACCACGCGCACGTCGGGGTTATTCTTGTCGGTAAGGGGCAGATACAGGTTAAGAGCCTTGTAATATTCGTATCGCTCGAAAAGTTTATCAGCCAATTGCTTTTTGCTGAGCTGCTCCTGCGCGCTTACCAGCGTAACGCATTGTATCAACACCAGAAATATCTGTATCTTCTTCATATTGCTCATCAAAAAAAGCGTGGACTAATTACCCTTGGCTGTTTCCGCCGGAAACTGATACTTAGCGAAACCTCGTGCGTGCCGCTTTGGTAGGTTGCGAGCGCACTGGTACTAAAATCATACGAATAACCGAAACGCAGGAAACCGTTGATATTGAACTGCGCTATGGCGGTTATCGTGTTGTTCTTGTCTACCCCCTTATATTGGTTGTATTTATTGTTGATGTTTACCCCCGTATTGTACGACGCACCCAGCCACAACTTTTTATCGAAGAGCAGGTAGGTAGTTAAATCTAAACCCGCCGGACTTTTCAGGTCTCCTTTCAGCATGGCCGAGGGCTTGATATCGATGGTGTTACTCAGCGCGATTACCGTACCTGCGGTGAGGTACACGTGCGGAACCGGGTCTATTACTAAAGTATTCGCACCAGATATTGGTTTAGAAAACAAATTCAATGCCGATGCGCCGACGTAAAACGAAGGTGTAGTGTAATATACCCCCAGCCTGAAATCGGCTATCAGCGTGTTCTCATTGCCGATGATGCCGCCATCGGTTGGATCAATAGGACTGAATTTTGAACCATCAATACGGTACTGCACCAGCCCCGCCCCAAAGCCAAAACTGAGGCGTTTGGTGTCCTCATCATCCAGCCGGAGGCGATAAGCGTAATTGCCGTAAAAGGAGGTATTATTTTCGGGACCTAACCTGTCATTAGTAACTAAAAAGCCCAGGGCAGCGTTCTTGCTATCCGGGTCCAGCACACCATCTACAGATATGGTGTTGGTTCGCGGTGCGCCATCGATACCGGCCCATTGCAGGCGGCTGGCCAGGTTCAGCGTCCAGTCTTCTTTATAACCTGCATAAGCGGGGTTAACCACCAGGCCGTTGAACATGTACTGGCTAAACTGCACGGTTTGCTGCGCCCGGGCCTGCTGCAAAGCAAACGCCAGCGCAAATAGCAGTATATATTTATTGAGCCTGTTCATTTACCGTCTGTTGATATATAGCCAGCCCTTGTACACCGTGCGTTTGGGTTCGCCGGTGTTTAGTTCAAGCAGGTAATAATAGGTACCATCGGCAAGACCATTGGCATCCCAGGTGTTGGCGTAATTCTCCGATTTATAAACCTGGTTTCCCCAGCGGTTGAAAATCATCAAACGGCTACCGGGGAACCCCGCTATGCCTTTCACTTCGAAAATATCATTCTTGCCATCGTTATTCGGCGTGATGATGTTCGGCACGAAGATGACGCCATCGGGGTTTGGTGCTTTCACGATAACATCCAGGCTGGCAGCCAGGGCCGAAGTGATCACATAGGCCCAGGTATCGATGCTTTTGTTATTACCAAAGTCGTCATCGTCGTTACTACTCAGGGCCGGGCCGCCCCATTTGTGCCCGTTGGTTAGGCTGCTTAGGCCTGTGGTATTGGTTACGGGGTTGGATGGTACACCATTTGGGGTAATGGGGCTATCGTCCCAATAAATGGTATTATCGGGCGAGTTAGCACCATTCGTACGTGTAAGCTTTATGCCGTTTAGGTTACGTTCCACATCAAAAAACGGGAAGTGTACCTCCGCAGCAAACAGCGATACGTTGATATTTATGGTGTAACTGGCCGCATTTGCCGGTACTACGCTTCCGGCACCGTCCTGCCCGTCCCAAACCACCTCATTGCTGCCCGCATTGATGGTGCCACTTAGTATTCGGTCTATCCCATCGGTAAAAACGCCGTTGCGATTAATATCTATGCTAATGGTGTAGCTGCCATTTGCCGTAGCCGTGAATTTAATTTTCCCACCGGGATTTGCCGTACTGGTTTGCCCGCTGATGCCATCGGCCCCTATAAAGCTGATATTGCTTAAAGTGGGTAAAACAGGTACGTTTACCAGCCAGGTAGTGCCCACAGGGGTATTTGCAGATGCGGGGAGGTCCGCAGCCGGGGTATTGAAGAATATTTTATGGGTGATGTCTGAAGGGGTATCGTCATTTGCGGGGTTATACACATCTGGGCTGCTGGTGTTGTTTACGCTTTTGTATGATGGCGTACCATCGGCATTGCGGAAACCCTTGTTATTGGCAAAAAATGTAAACCCGTTGCCTGCCTGGCCGTTATTATCCAGCGTGTAATGGTAGCCATCTTTAGTGAGGATGTGCAATATGGCGTTAAAACCCACGTCGAAAGTACCCAGGATGCCCGTTAGTACATTAGTGAACACCCTTCCGGTTAAAAATGCGGTATTGCCTGCATTGCGCACCGTAACATCGAACGCAGCGATATAGCGGTTGGAGGGTTGCACCCATTGCGCATCAACAGCCAATTGCGGCGGGTTGCCGCCCGTATCGCCGCCATTATTGGGCGATATAAAATCTATCTCCCAGATGCCTCCCTGACCTGCCAATACCGTGCGGGTAAAGGCCAGGTAACCGCCAACATTGGGTTGCGGCCCGGCAACTTCCTGCGCGCGGGTGCCGATAAAGCCTACTGTTTTTGAGTTACCGCTGGTGTAAGTGGCACCATCGGGCGAGCGCAGGTTAATAGTGCCCAAGTTTTGCCCCTGTGTGCTGGAGCCTACATAAATAGTTTCACCTTCCTTTACATAAACCTTCATGGTGCCAGGCGTAGGAAAGGGGTATGAAGGATTTGCTACCGTGGAGGATAAAAGATAAGCACGATTACCACCATTGGAGGCAAGCTCTTTGCTTCCTTCGGCACGCGAATTTACCGTGTAGAACATTGCCAGCAAAACAATGCAATAGCAAGGCAAATTACGAAGCCATAAGTTTGAAAAATATATCTCCATAAATTACCGAACGGTAAGCATTGGCTAAGTTTAAGGGCTGTGGCTAAAGTAAGAATTTCTAAGGGCAAAATAGCCATTAAAATACCGGTCGGCTAATTCCTCCGAATCGATACAACAAAGCGCTGTATCATCTAATTCTAAGTATGTAGCAGACAGACGATAGGCAATTACGAATAGTTTAAAAACAGTAGAAAACCAATTATAACCACAATACATAATCAATTTAAATTGCAATAATTGCTTGATAGGTAAAGCGTTGAAACCGCATTTGCGTAAATTTACGGCATGGATAATTTTATGGCCGCGCGCTCGCAGATGGCATTGTCCCTCGGCTTCCACATCATATTTTCGTGCATAGGTATGGTGATGCCCTTTTTTATGGCGGTATCGCACTTTATGTACCTCAAAACCAATAATCTTATTTACCAGAACGTAACCAAGGCCTGGAGCAAAGGCGTAGCTATCTTTTTTGCTACGGGAGCGGTATCGGGCACCGTCCTGTCGTTTGAGCTGGGGCTGCTTTGGCCCACCTTTATGAAACACGCAGGACCCATATTCGGCATGCCATTTTCGCTGGAGGGTACTGCCTTTTTTATCGAAGCTATCGCGCTTGGCTTCTTCCTTTATGGCTGGGACAGGTTCAACAAATGGTTCCATTGGTTTACCGGGGTGATCGTGGGTATTAGCGGTCTAACATCGGGTATCCTGGTAGTAGCAGCCAATGCCTGGATGAACAGCCCTACAGGTTTTACGCTGGTAAACGGCAAGTACACCGATATCGACCCCATAAAGGCCATGTTTAACCCCGCCTGGTTTTCGCAGGCTTTGCACATGTGCGTAGCGGCATTTGCAGCAACCGGGTTTGCCGTAGCCGGTGTGCACGCGCTGATGATATTGCGGAAACGGAACGTTGATTTCCATATGCGCTCTTTTAAAATAGCGGCAATATTCGGCGTGGTGGCGGCTATATTGCAGCCCTTAAGCGGCGATATCTCGGCCAAGATGGTGGCCAAAAGGCAACCCGCCAAGCTGGCCGCCATGGAGGCCCATTTCAAGACTGAACCCTACTCACCCCTCATCATCGGCGGCATACCCGATGTGAAGAATAAAAAAGTGGATTACGCCATCGAACTGCCCGGCATGCTGAGCTTTATGGTTTACGATGATTTCAAAACGCCTGTAAAAGGCCTCGACCAGATACCCCTTGCCGACCAGCCCCCTATTGCCGTAACGCACTATGCCTTTCAACTAATGGTAGGCCTGGGCATGGCTATGATGGCCCTTGGGGTAGTTTACCTTATCGCCCTGGCAAAAAAGAAAAGCTGGTTTAGCAAAGCTTGGTTCCTGAAGCTGTTCATCGCTGCCACACCGCTCGGCTTTATTGCCGTCGAAGCCGGGTGGACAGTGACCGAAGTTGGTCGCCAACCCTGGATTATACAAGGCGTGATGCGCACGGCAGATGCGGTGACACCTATGCCGGGTATAGGCTATTCTTTTTACCTGTTCACCGCGGTGTATTTTACGCTGAGTATTGCGGTTACCTTTTTGCTTTATCGCCAAATAAAAATGGTACCCGTACTTTACGATCATGAACCCACAGTTACGAATTAAACCGAAAAACTTATGATGATTTACGTGGTAATGGGTTTCTTATGGCTGGCGCTGTTACTGTACCTGGTAATGGGCGGGGCGGATTTTGGTGCGGGCATTGTAGAGCTGTTTACCTCCAACGCCAATAAAAACCGCACGCGCCGTATCATGTACAATGCCATTGGCCCTATTTGGGAGGCCAACCACATGTGGTTGATTATTGCCATCGTGATACTCTTCGTAGGTTTCCCCGTGATTTATACTACCATGAGCACCTACCTGCATATCCCGCTGGTGATTATGCTGATGGGCATTATTGCGCGGGGAACGGCCCTTACTTTTCGCAACTACGACGCTGTTACCGATAATATGCAGGCCGTGTACAATAAGATATTCGTGTATTCCAGCTTTATTACGCCCCTGTTCCTGGGCATTATTGCAGGCAGTGCAGTTAGCGGGCGCATAGATACCGGCGCCACCGATTTCATGACGGCCTATGTGTATAGCTGGCTAAACTGGTTTTCGGTAGCCATCGGCTTCTTTACTGTGGCGCTTTGCGGATTTCTGGCCGCTATTTACCTCATTGGCGAGGCGCAGGACCCCGAGGAAACCAGACGCTTCATTCGCAAGGCGCGGTTCATGAATATTGCAGCCGTGGTAGCGGGTGGACTAGTTTTTATTGCCTCGGTGGAGGAGAAGATACCGTTGGTACAATGGGTGTTTGGGAATATCATCGGCATTTTGGCCGTAAGCGCGGCCAGTCTTTCGTTGGGCGTTATGTGGTACCTTATCATCAAAGGCAAACGGTTCATCATCCGCGTACTGGCCGGCTTCCAGATGACCATGATTTTGCTTACCACCACCTACAAGCATTACCCTAACATCGTCATCCTGAAAAATGGCGGCTACCTTTCCCTCCTCGCCGACCGTGGTGCCGATAAAGCAATCGAAGGCTTGGGCATTGCCCTGTTGCTGGGTAGCTTGTTCATCCTACCCGCGCTTGGCTACCTTATTTACAGCTTCCAGCGGAAAGATAAAGGAGATGTGGCGGGGCATTGATGGCAATCGTCATCTTTCGTATTGTCATTTAGATAGAGCGATAGCGAGGAGAAATCTTGATAGACCTGCATAGTATCGAACTTTGCAATCGTAAGCATAGTAGTGAGCTTTGCATATCTAACAAGATTTTTTCACTTCGTTCAAGAGATAGTTCTCCCTCGTTCCTCGGTTCGAAATGACATTTTTTTTCACAACACCGATAACAACCCCAACAAATCGCTCTTAGTAAGCGATTGGAATATCGTATCCGATGATACCAGCTTCCCCGCCAGTTCTTTCTTGGTCTCCTGCAATACGATAATCTTTTCTTCGATGGTATCGGGGCATATCAGCCTAACGGCTACCACGTTTTTATGCTGACCTATACGGTAGGCACGGTCTATCGCCTGGTTTTCGATGGCGGGGTTCCACCAGGGGTCTACCAAATAAACATAATCGGCGGCAGTGAGGTTGAGGCCTGTACCGCCTGCTTTCAGGCTCACCAAAAACACGCGGGTTGCCGCGTTATCCTGAAAATTGTTCACCACCTGTTCGCGGTTGCGGGTAGCCCCGGTAAGGTAGGCAAAGCCGATTTTGCGTTTTGCCAGCTCCGCTTTAATCAACTCGAGCATACCTACGAACTGCGAAAACACCAGTATTTTATGGTTTGGCGATTTACTTTCTATCTCGGCTATCAGCGTATCTATCTTAGAAGAAGCATTGCCGGGCACCCGCTCGCCCTGCAGCAATTGCGGTGAATCGCATATCTGCCGCAGCTTGGTGAGGCCTTTCAGTACATGCATGGCTCGTTTGGGTAATTCATCCTGCGTGGTGGCGGATATGTATTCCCTAAACTCGCGCTCGTAGGCCAGGTAAATACTCCGCTGCTGCTCGTCCATGGGGCAATGCAACACCATTTCGGTTTTTTCGGGCAGTTCGGCGGCAACCTCCTGCTTGGTGCGGCGTAACACGAAGGGGAGTATCTTTTGCTGCAATTCGCTGGCGCGTTTGCTCACCTTAAACTGGTCGATAGGTACGGCGTATATCTCTTTAAAATACTGATGCGTGCCCAGCAAACCCGGACAAGTAAAGGATAGCTGACCATACAAATCGAAGGTATTGTTCTCTATCGGCGTACCGGTAATGGCTATCCGGTTGCGGGCATTCAGCAATTTGGCTGCCTTGTACCGCTGCGAACCGGGGTTCTTAATATTCTGCGATTCATCCAAAAAGACATAATTGAAGGTATAATCTTTAAGGTAATTCACATCCGCCAGCAGCGTGCCGTAAGAGGTGACGACCAACTCGTATTTATCGAAATCCGCAATGCTCTTCACCCTATCGGCACCGTAAATGGTATGTATTTTCAGCGATGGCGCAAATTTGGCAACCTCGGCCTGCCAGTTGAATATGAGCGATGTAGGTACCACCAACAGGTTGGTATTCTGCGCCACCTTCTCGCGTTGCGATAGGATGAATGCCAATATCTGTATAGTTTTGCCCAAACCCATATCATCGGCCAAACAACCGCCGAAGCGGAAATCATCCAGAAAATTCAGCCAGTTCAAACCCTGTTTTTGGTAAGGGCGCAGGGTGGTGAGCAAGGTATCGGGCACGGGCACTTCCGCTATCGATTCGAAATTGGCAAAGCGGCGGTGAAGGTCCTTAATCTCCAGCTTCACTTGTTCATCCAGCATCTGTTTTTCAAAGAGTTGCTCAATAGTTTCGTAATTGGTTTTGGGGATGCGCAACTCATCTTCCCATATCTGCCCGGCCCTGAAATACTTGTCGAATTTTTCGAGCCATTCCTGAGGCAATATGCCCAGGGTGCCATCATCAAGTTGCACAAATTTGGTTTTGTTGCGGATGGCCTTGTGCAGGTGCTTCAACGATGCCCTGCGTTTACCAAATTTGGCTGTGATATGCGCATTGAACCAGTTGATGCCGCTGAGTATCTTGATGGTGATATTCACCTTGTTGGGGTTCAGCTTATTGCCGCTAAGCTCGTTGAAACCCAAAATGGTGATGCCCGCCTTGTTCCAGGCTTCGAAGGCTTCCAAGAACCAATTCTCATCTAAGAAACGCTTTTTCTGGAGGTAGAAGTACTGTATCTCATCGCCTACCTGCTCTTCGAAATAGGGATGCTGTTGAATGATGAGACTGTTGAAATGCTTTTCGGCCGTATCGTTGCGTTGTACCAAAAACTCTCTGCCATTACTATCGGGGGCGTATATCTGGGTATCCTTGCGGATGGGTATCTCCGCATCGCCATAGCGCATCACGGGGAGTAACATCACGTGTTGCCCAAAATCCGACAGATAAATAATCATCTCGTTCTTATCGAACTGATGCTTCTTCAGCTGCGCAGGCGTGGCCTTCAGGATGTAGGGATAATGCACCGCCATACTCTCTTCCAGCTTATTCAATATCCTGGCGCGGAACTCCTTGAATTGCGAGCGGTGTATCAGCAGGTTCTCGCCCGAAGATTTGAAGAGGCCCATCGCACCCATCATCTGCAAATCCTTCACCAGGTAAAGCGTGTTGTCTAATTTAATGAAATAGCCGAAAGCCGTTTCCAATTTGTTTACCGCGTACCGCACCTCGCCCAAGTGTAGCTCACCGGATATCTCGTAAAACTCGCCGTTCTCATCCACCGTCAATTGCAAACCCTTGTTGATGCTGCGCAATGCAACAGGCTGCAAAGCCGAAGCCGATACTTTTTCTGACACCTCGCTATTGTGCAGATAGCAATCCAGGTTAAGCGGATTCTTGATGATCGACCGCAAAGCCTCTAAATTAGCCTGATTGATCTTCGCGTCGATATTTTGCTGAAAACGGGATACGGCGGTGAAGAATTTCAGTTCGAGCGCATCATTGGTATCCGTTATCAATTGCAGCGGGGCAACCTGCAAGAGCGGGTTTTTGATGCGTCCATCTTTGGCGGTGGAGGCATCGTAAAGTTCTACCAGCAGGTGTTTGTAAAATTTATGCTGCTTGAGTACCAGGATGCGCCTGGTATCCTCATCTGTTAATGATTTCGGTGCACTATCAGGCGCGGATTGGAACATCAGCTGCCGCTCTAAATCCATCAAACTTGCATTACTCACCGGGAATAAAGCCTTGTTTTTCGGTTTGATAACGAGGCGGCTATCCTGCAATACGGGTACAAAGTGCTCGTCGGGATTGGCTACATCGGCCATGCCGTAATCAGCGGCGAATTTCCGAAGCTTATCGTACCGCAGCTTGTCATCAAAAAATATCAGGTAATTTTGGTTGCCGATGATTTGCAGCAGTGCCGAGGATTGATGACTGCAGAGTTTGCTTTTAGACTGACTACAAGTACAGTGGAGCACAATGCAATCCGGGTGGCTGTTAATGCTTATTTCTACCTCATTAGCCCCTTCCCTCCCATTAAAAATGGCCCGATCAACCTGTATTTTAACGGGCGTTAAAGGCTCCCCGCCCAATTCCTCATAAGCCGTAACCGACGAGTGGCGGGCAATGAGCACGGCGTTTAACTGTGTTATGCTCTTGTCCTTCAGGATGTACATCCCATCGCTTACCTTTTCATCGCCACCGGTAAAAACATGCTCCATTTCTACCGGCAAATTACGATAAATACGGCAAAGCTTCTTACCGTAGAAACGCAATACTTTGCGTCTTCCGCATGCAAATCCTCCCAGCAATCGTGAATGGATTGTCAAGACGCGAAGTATCGCGTCTCTACGATAAAAAATTAGCTGATGCTTACTTCTGCATCACCATTACCCCATTCATCATGATGGTACTACCGTGTTCGGCTACGATGTTGTAAACGTTTTGCACGCCGCCGGCTTGCTCGTTTTTTTGCAGCACCGTGTAAGCTTCATACTTGCCGGTAAAATCGTTAAGGCAAAGCACCTGCTGGCCAATGGCAATGTCGCCAATTTTAAGTTTGCCTTGCTTAGTCAACATCGGGTGGTTTGGCGTGGCTTTCAACACCTTGGCGCGCAGGCTTACAATTGTGCCGCTCGCGTTAATATTTTCCTGTGCCGATACCAGCACCAACTGCGTAAGGGCGTAATTCTTGGCTGCATGCACTGTCAGTTCCTTTACTTTGGTGGCGGTAGCCTTTTTGCTAAGCGGGTCTATGGTGATTACTTCATCGCCACTTTTCACGTCTTTAAGCAGTTTCGTTGCACCATTGGCCATGGTTACCAGCTCATCGCCGGGAAAACAGATGTCGTTACCGTAAGTGGCCGATTCTTCTTTCATATCCTTGCCCGCGTTCAGCACCTTATATTGCTGGAAGCTGAATTCCTTGGAAAGCACATAGCTCAGTTTCAGGATGAAGTTCTTCTCTACCTTATTGATATCGTCAATATCCTGAAAATAAGCTGCCCATACCGCTGCATCCGAGGTAAAATCAGGTACCAAGGCCTGGTAACGCTTGCCGGTTTCGCTGGTGTAGAACACCATGGTGCCAATCTCATGCATACCCTCTTTAGCGATGAATTTATACAAGTCGATGCGTTTTTTGAGGTTGTCGCTGCCGGTGATAAAGTAGGGCTTGCGGCTTTCGTACCTATCCAGCACGTAAGCGTTGTCGAACTTCACATAGGTATCGTTATCCAGATTAGCGATGGTGTAGGTTTTTGCCTTGCTGTACTCGGCCAGTGTAAGCGGGCGCGGATTAGGGGTTTTATCCTGTGCAAAGGCGAAAACGCCGATAAGTGCGATAGAAATCGTTAAAAGTAATTTGCGCATTAGTAACATGTTATTTTGACTATCGTCATGCTGAACTTGTTTCAGCAACCCATAGGCAAAGTACGCGTCATGCAAAGCGGACCTGCATATCGTGACCGTATGATGGGGTCCCGAAACAAGTTCGGGATGACGACTTATTATTTTGTTTAATTAGCCTTTGTTGGTGTTGTCACCAACAACCTACGAGATCTCCTTAAACGCCGCCGCAAAGGCTTCCATTTCGTCCATACGACCGATGCTGATGCGGCACCATTCCTGGCCGGCCAGTTTCCAGTTGCGCAGGCCTACGCCGCGTTTCATCATTTCGCTAACAAACTTTTTACCGTCCATCTTTAGGGGGAACATTACAAAATTTGCCGATGACGGGATGTAAGTATAACCCTCCTTCTTCAAAACGCTGTATAAGTACTCTTTAGAAGCGTTAGTCTTTTTAAGTGCATCCTGCAGGTAGTCGGTTTCCTGATAGGCGGCCATTGCAGCGGCAAGCGTGGTGGCCGATATGGCAAATGCACCGCTGGTATATATGGACAAGGTGTCGATAGTATTGGGCTGAGCCACAATATAGCCACAACGGATGCCTGCGAAGCCGTAAAGTTTTGAGAAAGTACGCGCTACAATAATGTTTTGCCCCGCTTTTATACCGCTGATAAGCGTGGTGCCGGCCGGATCGGGCAGGTAATCTATGTAAGCTTCATCCACAAAAACCATCGCCTTTTTTGATACACGCTCGCAAAATGCTTTCAGTTTTTCGGTATCTACCACAGTAGCAGTAGGGTTGTTTGGGTTACAGATGTACACCAGGCCGGTGTTGCTGTCAACCTTAGCTTCCATAGCATCCAAATCGAGTTTATAATCTGCCGTAAGGGGCACTTTTACCCATTTTCCCTCAAAATGTTCGGCTTGTGTTGGCAGGTCATCATAAGATGGATCGCCGGTGATGATGCTTTTACCACCTTTGGCATAATGCATAGCTGCAGCCAGCAATAATGGCGAAGAGCCTGCATCCATCAAAATGTTTTTATTCAGCACTCCTTCGTGTAATGCAATTTTACCCGCCAGTTGGCTCAAAGCCATAAACGCATATTGGTAACTTGTGTCTAATGAATCGACAATTGCTTTCTTTGCCGCGGCAGACGGACCGAACGGATTTTCATTTGCCAGCAATCTTGCCTTAAACACTGGCGGTGCAGCAATCACGGCTTCCTGTTCGGCAAGCAGCGTGTTAGTTGCCTTAAATTTGCGGATCACCGGCATGGCAGCCAGTTTACTAACGGTGCTGCTTAAAAAAGCAACGCCTCCGGCCAACAGTGCGCTACTTTTTATCCAGTTACGGCGGTTTAATGAGTTTGACATATCGTTTAATTTTAGTTTTGTCTATTGTTTCGTAGCCGGGTAGCTTACCCTTTGCTCGGTTACACGGGCATGTATTTGCGCTACCACGCTCCTTGCCGATTCGAAGGCCCCCGCCATCCAGGCGTTGAGGTATGTTAAGTGCTCACCCGCAAAGTACACCTGCTTATCCGGCTTCAGCAATGCCGGGTACTGCGTTTTGCGGGTCTCGTTGTTATAGACCGCCCAGCCGCCCAGGTTGTATTTGGTTTTATGCCAGCTTACCGAGAACGAACGCTCGAATTCCGCATCATATTGCGGATGTACCAGCCTGCCTTTTTGCAAGGCCAGCTTCTCGCGTTCGGCATAATTTAAGTCGCCCATGCGCACCGCTTTTTCGTTGAAATTGTAATACCCAATCAAGATACCCTTTTTGCCCAAATAATCATAACTTGGGTAAAATATTTGCGTTAAATCGTTATTAGTGTGGGTGATACCGCCATAAATATGGTCATCCTCCTCCCAAAAGCGACGTTTGAACTGTAGGCCTATCTTGCCCGTTTGGATGTAGCCGATGTAATCTATCGCCCGGCTTACGTCGCCCGAAAAGTTGTTGTTGATATTGCTGAGCACGGGCAGCGGCAAAGTGCAAATGCAAAGATCGCCCTGCAAAACGTGCTCGCCCGTGGCATCTTTATAAGTTACCTTTACGCCTTCGGGCAGGTTGGTGATATTGGTAACTTCGGCACCTAATTTAAGCGAGGGTGCCACCTGCTTTTGTAGTGCTTTGGCTATCATATCCATGCCGCCTACGGCCTGGAACATGGTCATCTGCAGCTCATAGGTGTACTCTGCCACGTTATAAAAATCAGGGTCTAATAACCCCGACTGGATGATACCCGCCAGCTTATTGGCTTCGGCTATTTTTCCGGGTTTGTTCCCCGCCCCCGGCGATTCGGCATAGCCCCTGCGGGCGGATGCCTTATACAATTTATCAATATCCAAACCGCCTTCGGCAGCCAGGTATTCCAATACTTTTTGGGTATCTTCTTTGGTAAGGGTCGCGTCTAAAGCGCCATGGTCTACGCTTTTGCTCAGCAGTTCGGCCATATAGCCGCGTACATCGTTATGTACCTCGCGGGCGCGTATCTTTTTGTTGGAGAGCGGGCCCTTGCCTTCGGCGAAGTAGTATGCGCCTTCGTTTACGTTGTTGTAAACCTGTATGGGTACGCCCAGTTCTTTGCAGTAATGCAGGGTGAGCTCATGATGGTGGGGTATGCGCGAGGGGCCCGCGTTGAAGTACAGCCCGTCATCGAATTTGGCGGTTGTGGCAGGCATGCCCGTTTCCTGGTTGGTGCTGCCGTTGCGGATGCTCCAACATCGCCCCCCTGCCCTTTCGCGGGCCTCTATTATGGTGGTTTTATAGCCGAGTTTATTCAACTCGTAGGCCGATGCCAATCCGGCCAGGCCTCCTCCTAAAATAATAATGTGCTTGCCGTTGCCCGTACCGGTAAGGTTAAAGGCATGTGCGGGTGCAGCTTTGAGCATGCCCAGCGCCAGCATGGCGGGATAAGTGCCGCCGGCCAGCATGGCCCCTTTGCTTAAGAAATTCCTGCGGGTTAAATTTTCCAATGTATAGATCAGTGACAGGTGTTGCCAGCACGCAGGGTCATTTTCAAGAGACCTTACTGAGACAGGCGTTTACACTCGAAATTTAGGAATTTTTGAATAACAAGGCAATTAAATTATCAAGATTGGTGAAAATGACGTGTTTGTTATCAGAAAAGCAGGGATTAGTGCTTAGTAGGTTGAGGCAGCCCCGCTTTCCGCTTTACCTCGTGCCGCTACATGCGCCTTCAGATGGGTTTGGGCAACTGACGTGTAGCTTGCTTCTGTTAACTTAGACCAATTTTCTTACCTATATAAATAAGCATAAATTGCCGAAAAGGTTGCCGTGGATTTACGAGGATACGGCTATACCTGCTTTTCCAAAAATTCGCACGTTCATTAATTGGAATCTGTGACGAAACCTGGATTATCGGATCGAGTGCGTCCTTGGCCCGGGCTTCTCTTAAAAGCAAATGATTTAAATTCAAGGTTTCTATGAACGCCTCTGTTTGCTTAAAATGTTCTGCCGATGCGTTGTGCTTTGGCACAATTGACCCATCAGATCGGGCATCAAACCATGAATTATTTCTGTCAATATTTGCAGAATTGTTGGAAATAAAGATAAGCGGAATGATAATACGGCTTTGCTTTTCTTTATCACAATGTAATCGACTAGTAATAGGGTCCTTTAAAGGCGATTTACAAACAGCAACTAAGTTGTAGTAGTTTGTTGACAACTCTACATTATATTCTTTAGGAATAACGTGCTCGATTGAGGCTGATTCTTTGGTTAAAGTTTGTTGACAGTAAGCGCAAAGAAAATTTTGTTCTCGCAATAAAAACTCCTTTGCACTAGGCAAGTTAGTCAATGCCCCGTAATCGCTTCCATAATCAAACGTCCTAACACCTGTTGCTGTAGTAAACCACAAATCCCAATCTTCAGGAGGCCCTTCTTGCTTACGGATATATTCCATCTTAGACGTTAGCTATATCCTCTTTCCATTCAATAAGCGTTCGCGCTTTAATTACATCCGGATCTTCCACACCAAGAAGTTCTGTCAACTCGGTCAAGAGTGGCAGATAAAGGTTTGAGAGGTTATCATCAATTGCCCTGAATAGCCCATCTATTTTTTGTTGCGTTGGCACGTGCCTATCCGGCGCACCTAAGATGTTCCGTAAAACATTGTTTATTTGTTTGCCAAAAAAGTTATCCGCGTGCCTCTCGATTTGATTGGCGTTAATAACGTACAAACTACCTTTTTCAAAATTGGCTACTACCGTCGGACTATGCGTTGTGATAAAAAATTGTACACCCGGAAATACTTGCTGGATAACACTTATTGTTTTAGCCTGCCATTTAGAATGAAGATGAAGGTCAATTTCATCAATGGTTACTACGCCAAATATTATTGCTTTCAACTCCTCGAAATTTAACCAGGGATTTAATTGAGACGCGCGCCAAATCAGGTCAAATATCAAATAAAGAAGATTACGAAATCCGTCGGAATAATAACTAATTGGCAGGTTGTGCTCTTCATCATAATTTACAAATAACTCATTGTTGAAATCAGGGTCTTGATAGATTTTAAGAGAAAAATCAGATGGAAGATTTAAAAATTCAATGAGGGTAAATCTAATTGCCGCCTCCACATTTTCAAGAATGAGGTCAATATTTTCAATATCTTTTATTTGAAAGGTTGCACGACGGGTTACAGCGTTAGCAAGCCATTCATCAAGCACGCCTTTAATAGCATTTTCTTTTAAACAATTCAAATAACCGTTTCTTCTTGCGTTGGCTGCATCATATTTCTGTTTACTGGAAGAGCTTGAATCTTTAAAAAGCCGTTGAGTTGAATAGTAAGCTACAAGTGGTGTGACCGTGCGGTCATCTGGCAATTCAAATGCTTCAAAAAAAGTTTTTCCGTAATCACTCGCTGCTTTAATTCCTTTGGTATCGTTTGCTTTCGTATCCCTGCGAATGGTGCGAGACCAATCATTTTGAATTAATTGAGATGAGGCCTTTATCGTTGTATAAGGTGCACGTTGCCCATTGACTATCCTGATTTCGTCATAATCAATGACTCTTTGCAATTTTGGTTCTTGTGATCCAAAAAAACCGCCGGCAGCTACGTTTATAGCTTCGAGTATACTGGTTTTACCACTTCCATTGCTGCCTACAAAGAGATTCACGCCGGGATCAAAAGAAACCTCGAGGTTGTCAAAATTTTTAAAATTCTGGACCTTGATACTGTCAATTCTCATGTTAAATCTATTAGTTAATTACCAGGCCCACTAAGCAAGAGCGATTCTTGGCTCCAAATATAAAGATAAATTAATGTTACATCTAAGCCAAAAAACCGTTCCAAATATTGTCAGTATTTATGAAAGTTTCATCGGGCCGCAAATTCATATAATCATTACATTCTTACACCAAAACCAACTGCCCAAAATGATAAGCAATATGATTTGTGCGGCTGAGCAATACGCTGAGGCGATTGCGGGTAGGGTCCTTGGCGAAGTCCTCATCCGTCATGGCGTTGTGGCGTTTGAACCAGTCTTCGGCGGGCAGGGCGGCAAATAGTTGGCTTAAGCGGCTATGCACATCTACCCAATATTGTTTGAGTTCTCCAACGGTATATGCATCTACGCCGGGTCCATCAGGCGTACGCAGGAATGCGGGGGTTAACTCGGGATATAGCGCCTCGCCAATACCCAGCGTTTCGATTAGCAGGTCGTGGTAACTGGTAAGGTGTCCGTAAAGGTATATGATACGGTTTTTGCCGGGTGCTATCGTCTTCTGGAAATCGGTATCGCTAAGGGCATCGAAATATTTTTCGGCGCGGGCTACGTGGGTGTTCCATCCCTGTAATGCCATGGTTACGAATAATTGCTGCTCCATCTTTTTTTGCGATAAAGATGGAGCAACAAGTATGTTGCAGCAATTTTTTCTTTTTAAATTACTTCTTGTTGACGGTTAGAAGTAGCGGCTGCTTACCGGCCACGCTAACCTGATCGTAAAACGTTACCATTTTTATAACAGCCTGTTCTTTATCCGCATCGAATTCGATAGCATTATCTTTAATGTAAGCCGACAGTTCCTGTTTCCTATCTTTAAAAAAGCTAAGCAACGACTTTTTACTATCGAAATTTTTATAAGTGCCATCTACTTTAACATACATGCTTGTGGCTTCGGCCGAAAAACTACCTGCCTGCATAGCCTTTTGCCGGTGAACAATGAACTCGGTTTTGCCGCTGTACATTACATCGTAAAAACCATCAGGCACCGAAGAGCTTCCTTGTGTAGAAAAAGCATCCAACCGAACAAAATGGTGGCCTGCAATATCGAAGCTTTGTACCCTATCGCTTACCAACTCCACCATTGATGATCTGTTAGGCAATTGCATGATAACCGAACCCCGGTTCAAATCGTACATCAACTGCATATTTTTGTAGCTAAAGCCATCATACTCAACATTGCCGTTAGTAAATTCGGCTGGTTCGGCAAAGTAGGCACTACCTTTTATGGTTTTATCGTAAGCGTCGTATTTGGGGGAGTTGAACAAGCGCGACTGATCGCCACCACTGTTATAATCAGCTAGCATATTGTCTATCACCGACTCCTTTAAAGTTAAGGAGGATTCGGTATTTTGACCGAAACTATTGGTGTGGATTAACAGGACTGCCACGCAGCCCATTGCGTAATTGGCGACTCTTCTCATGAAAATTGGTACAATTGGAATGATGAAGATACAAACTTCAAATTAAATACCAACAATTACGGTTCAAAAAACATGCGATTTATTATTTCCGCCGGACGATAGCAAAAGAAACCGAAAAGAAAAGTTAAAAGAAAGCAATTAGAAGCCATAAACTACAAAAACTTCAAAATTAGATAGATAACCCCAACCAATAAGCAATTCCATCACCTTGTAAACCGAAATTTTCAGTTAAAACAAATGGAGAAAACGGTACAGTTCTTTTTTATCGTTTTCAAGGAAAATTCGTAGCCGTGGTTCAGCATAATTTCGCGCACCAGGGTGAGACCTATGCCCTGACCATCTTTTTTGGTACTGAAGAAGGGCGAGAACAGCTGGGCGCTCTCTTCGTCGGTAATGCCTTTACCGCTATCCATAATGGCAAGCATGCGTGTTTTGGGATTAATGACGAACTCCACCCGGCCACTGCCTTCAATGGCTTCGATGGCGTTTTTTACCACATTGATCAATGCCTGCTCTAATTGCTCCACATCTGCGCTGATGATGCAGGGCTTAGCCGGTGGCGTAAATACCAGTTGCACCCCTTTACTCCCTGCTTTTATCTGCATCAATTCTATCACAGCTTTAAGCAGCAGGTTAAGGTCGGTTTGTTTTTTGTTGGCGGGGGGCAGCTTTACCAAATCGGCAAAGTTGCGCATAAAGTGGTTGAGGTTCTGGTTACGGTCGAAAGCTACCTGCAGCGCATTGTTCAACATCCCATCAGTTTGGGTTTGCCAAAGGCTATCGGTACGCAGGGCCGATTGCAATATGGAATTTACCGGACCTATGGTATTGTTTACCTCGTGTGCCATCATGCGTATCACTTTACCATAGGCGTTCTTTTCTGCGGCCAAAATTTCGGCTGTGAGCTCTTCTACCATCAAAAACCCACGTTGGAACCCCCTGTCTACAAAATGCGATTTTTGTAGCTTGTAGGTGTTGATACCATCGGGCTTTACCGTAACAGTATCGCCTGCTCGTAACGTGGCGGCTTGTTCCATAAGCGGATTATGTACGGTGCCTATCTCCTGCCCTTTAAGTTCCTGTTCCGTTAGGCCCAATATTTGCGTAGCCTTGGGGTTAAGCTGTTGTATGCGGTTATCGTGGTCCAGTATCACTATGCCCGTTGGCGAGGTATGTATCAGCTTCTCCAAAAAAAAGTGCTGCTCTTCCTGTCGGGTGCGTTCGTGCCGTAATTCGTCTATCATGTGGTTATAAACGTTTATCAGTTCATCAACTTCGTGTTTGCCCGTAGGCAGAAATTTCACGTTAAAATCCTGGTCTTTTATCGCTTCTATCCCTTGCAGCAGCATTTTTATCGGGCTTATCAACTGCCGGTAAAGGCCCACGGAGATGATGATGGATATGATAACCACCACCTCTGATACGATGAAGAAAACTCTGTCTTTATTGAAAATATAGAAGCTGAGGGCCAGCACAAGCGAGTGCAGCAATACAACGAACAGTATGTACTTAGTCCTCAGCTTCATCGTAAGGTATCTCGAATTTATCCAGCCTGCGGTATAACGCGCTGCGTGTGAGGCCCAATGCAGTTGCCGCCTTGCTCACCCTGTTCTTGTGAAAGGCCATGGCGCGTTTGATCATCTCTATCTCCATCTCCTCCAGCGTTACCGTACCCACGCCCGGCCATTTGGTGTTGCCGTTTTTTTGGGGCGATAACTCTAGCTGGGTTTTAAAATCATCAATCTCCAACACGTTCTTGTTGCTCACCAGTATGGAGCGTTCTACCAGGTTCTTCAGCTGCCGTATGTTGCCCGGCAGAGGTAGTTGCTGCAACCATTTCATGGCGCTTTTACTTACCGATAAGCCGGGCCGGTTGTATATCTGCTTAAGATTATTGATAAAAAACTCTACCAGCAACGGGATATCCTTCGGCCGTTCGCGCAGGGCGGGCAGGGTTACGGTAATAAGGTTGATGCGATACAGCAAATCTTCCCTGAAGGTGCCGTTATTGGCCATTGCCGTAAGGTTTTTATTGGTGGCGCAAACCACCCGCACATCTACTGATTTAGTGCGGCTGCTGCCCAACACTTCGTAGGTCCTATCCTGTAATGGCAATCTGCTCCTGCGATTCGATATACGCCTGCTTGCTCTCATTGAATTTAAGCGGCTCTATCTTTTTATCCCACCTTAAGGCATTGAATTGGAACAAGGGCTGGCTGTACCCGATGGCATAAGGCACGCCATTGTAAAACTGGTTATGCCGGTCGAAATCGTAGAAACGCTGCATAGAAGTTGTTCCGTACACAGTACCACCGGTTGCGGTGATACTCTGGCTAAAATCCAATTGCAGCGACGAATTATCGTTATGCACCGGTTGGAACAATATAGTACCATCGGGCTGCAATACCTGCTGGGTGGTTTTGCTATAGCCCGGCAATATGCCGCTCAATGACAGCTGCGGCTGATAGTTTGATTTGAAGGTGCGCCACTTCCAATAGTTAGTTTCGCGCACGGTTGTGGCTTGCTTGGCGGCAATGGAATTGCGCTTGGCCATCTCTACCACGTCCTGCAAGCTCAGGCGCAAAGTATCGCCTCCGGTAGTTGCACGGGCGTTGCCGACTATGAACAGTAAGATGAATATATATAAGTACTTCATGGCCTTAATTTTTAAGGGTTAGTTCCCTGGCGTTTTTAAACTCACTCATGTCCGACGTGATAACCACATCGCCGGCCTTTACGCCATCCTTAATCTCCACGAAATCGAAATTGGCAAGGCCGATGTGCACATGGCGACGCTCGGCTTTGCCAGCGTTCAGCACGAAGATGTCCTGATCTGCCGGGCCTTTGAAAGCTGCGCCGTTGGCCACACGCAGGGTTTTGCTGTGCACATCGGTAACCAGGTAAACATCCACCTTCATGTTGGGGCGTAATTGCTTGTTGTTGCGCTCATCCAGCTGCACATCAAAAGTGACAATACTGTTTTGAATGGATGGATACACGTTGATCACGTGGCCCTTCATCTGCACCTCGTTTATGCGCACAATTACGGGCATGCCGGCATGCAGCTGATCCAGATAGGTGTCTGATATGCTGCCATTTACTTTAAAGCTGCCTAGGTCGGCAATTCGGGCCAGGGCATCGCCCTCGTGCACGGTTGCGCCTATGTTTTTATTTACGTAGGTTACCACGCCACTGCGGGTAGCTACGATGTTGGCCAGCTGCAATTTGCGCTGTAGGGCAGTGAGGTCGTTTTGTTGGATAGCCAAGGCAATTTCGGCCTCCTTTATCTCTATCTGCATGGTTTGCTGCTTGCTTTTGATCTCGTTTTCCAGCTGTTTCTTTTCCAGCTGGGCCACGCGCAGGTTCAGCTCGGCTTGCTCTATGCCTTCGCGCGTGCCGCCGCCGGCTTTAAACAGGCGTTTGGCATTTTCAACTGCATCGGCCAGGCTGCTGATGCGCAATTGTTTGATATCATTGTTGGATTGGATATCGAAGAAACTTTTGTTGAGATCGAGCTTAAGTTTGGCAATCTCGTTGCGCTTGCTCTGCATCTGGAAGTTAATTTTCTCGAACTCGGTTTGCGCTGCCGACTTATCAAGTGACAAAATCGATTGCCCGGCATTTACCTTGTTGCCAGCATCCATTACCACGCTTTTGATCGATGCATTGATGGGGCTGGTGAGTATCTCTTCAAACTCGGGCAGCACCTCGCCGGTGGCATTGAGGGTGTTCTCTACGCTGCCCTCGCCTACCACAGCAGTAGTAATTTCCGAGCGGCCAACGCTCGATTTGAGGGTACTGCGCATCAGCCATATGGCCCCTACCAACACCGCTATGGCTACTATTGCTATGATGATGCCCTTCTTTTTTTTGCGGGCCGTTACTTCTTGTTCTATTGCCTGATCCATATAATTGCGATATTGTTATATGCACAACGGTTTGCAAGCCTTATACCAAACTTAAAATACTAACAAACAATTGATTATGAAAAATAGGAGGTGAAAAAGTGACCGATATCGGACAAAGCATCCCGGTATCGGGAAGAATGAGACGTTATATGAGATAGACGGATTTGCTTTTTTAGAGATCATGACAAAACAAAAAACGCCGCAGGCATTACACCCACGACGTTCCAACCTAAAAAAATATGCTCTCTTACAAAAGTTTCCTTTGCAAATCGGTACCCCAGCGGTAGCTGATACTTACCTCGTGGGTGGCGTTGTTAAAGCCCCCCAAATTGGTAGATGATGTATTGAACTGGTAGCTGTAGCCTACCTTAAAGCTGTTGGCGTTTACAGATATAATGCCAGCAACCTGTTTATTGGTGCGGTAGTTTACCCCCAGGCCCAGTTGCTCTTTGAGGTAGATAGTACCCGATATATCTGCTACCACGGGCGAACCCTGCAGGTACGATACCAGCGCCGCCGGTTTCAGCTGCACGTCTTCGTTCAGTTTGGCCAGGAAGCCCCCGCTGAAATAGTAGTGGCTGCGCAGGTAGTTGGCCTGCGGCACCGATGCATTCCCTAGATTGCGGAAGCTGAGCTCTGGCACCGATAAGCCCACGTAGTAATTATCGCCATAGAACATCACCCCGAAGCCGATGTTTGGCTTGGTTTCGCGCACATCCTGGCTAAATAATGGATCGCTGGCATCCAGCGAGGAGTAATTGGCCACATAGCTGCGGATGCCCGCGTTGAGCGATACCGACAGGTAGCTGCCACCACTCAACTGTACTGATTTGGCGAAGAAGGCGTTAACCTCCGTTTGGTTCTCTACCGCAAACTTATCGTTCACCACAAAAAAACCAGCCGCTGCGCCCATCTGCTCCAGCGGGAAGCTGCCGCTGAGCAGCAGGCTGCTTGGCGCGCCATCTAAACCTATCAGCTGCCTGCGACCCAACACATTGATGCTGTTGGCCTTATCAAGCAGTGAGTAGGCGGGGTTTACCGGCGTAAGGTTATCTGCATACTGGTTGTAGCTGAACATGTTCTGCTGTGCCAGTGCCCTGCTGCCTATGAAGAGCAGCAGGATTAGGGCCATCAATTTTATGGTGTTGGGTTTTATAATGCTGGTCGCATTGTGTTTAGCTATCAATTTGTTTGTGGTAAGGTTATCAATATTCGATCACAAGATAGCCAATTTGCGCCTGATCGTATAACCTGATTTGTATGCAATCGAATAAAAATAAGTACCGGGCTGCTGTAGCTTACCCACTCTGCCTTGCCATGAAAGACATTTCCAATCAGGAACAATCGAACTCATAAGGAAAAGTTGGTTCACTCCCGCGAAGCGAAACACCTGCCTTGAAAAAGTGCTGCTGTGGTTGTCTATTTCAGCGTAAATTGATACAAAGCGGCATCTTCCGCACCCAGTTTCAGGCTGATGCCATTATCATATGTGATAACATTGTCCTGTAAAACTTCTTTTACTGAGGCTATCCGCTTAGTGTCTAAACCGAGCCGCTCCGCCGACAGCGCAAACGTTTTCGGCTGCTTGCCGTAGTTGAGTACGGCGAGATAAAATGTTTTGCCTACCTGCTTTACAAACACTTCGGATGCGCCGGTGCCTGTGTTCCCTTCAACCGGGCGAAAGGCCTTGCCGTCCCTGACCAGTTGCAGCAAATCGGTATTTTGGTAGTATTTTTTGATGCGCGCGGTCCATTGGCCGGTTGTAGAAAGGTCGTCGCCGCTTATCCAGGTGCCGGTTACCAACGCCGAAAGCAGGCGCGCGCGGTTGGCGCCCTCCTTTTCATCATTAAACACTACGTGGTCGGCATCTATATAGTTGTATAGATAGGTTTGCCACCAGCCGTAACTTACGCTGTTGAGAGTGTATCGCGTATTTTCGATGCTTTTGAAGGCATCGCAGGCTATGCGGCGCATATGGGTGTACCGCCCCGTAGCCAGGCTTGGCGATATGGCCGCATAAACCAGCATCTGGCCGCCCAGTTGCTGCGTAAGGTATTCCATACCGGCTTTGTAGGCCTGCATGCCGGTAGTTATTTTGGGGTCATAAAAATGCTCGCTCTCTACCGCGCCATGGCCCAGGAAATCTATTTTTATCATAGTGAATCCGCAGGCTTTCAGCTTGCCTATGACGTAAGCGATGCGTGCTTTTGTACCGGGGTGCGTTGGGTCGAGGGCACGTGCACCGTCGATATCGTGGTAGCCGCCGCCGGTTTTGGTCCACATATCGCCGAATTTGTAGTTGCCGCCGTCGGCAATCCTATCCGGACCGCCGCCGTGACCCCAGTCGGTAAAGGGTGCCCAATATACGCCGGGCTGCAGGCCTTTGCTTTTGCAGTAATCGGCCAGTTCTTTCAATTTGCTGTAATCGCTGTGACTAACCATCATATCCCAGTACGAATCCAGGTCGATATAAGCTGTGTTGCCCGTGCGGAAGGCTGGAATGCTATCGGCAAAAAAATTGGCCACTTTTACGGTTTTATCGAAGCTGATGTGTTCCTGTATCACACCCCAGCTGTTCCAGCCAACGGGGGTAGGCTTGGTCCAGTTGAAGATGAATGGCGGCTCGGCAATGCGGTTGGCTTTGCCGTATGCCTCCATCCCTATGCGCCAATCGGCAAAGCCGCCAACAAATATCTTTGGTGAACGTACCGTATTACCGCTGATAGCGCCATGGGCAATTTTGTCGCGTGTAACGGCCTCCGAAGTGTAGCCTGCCCAAACTTTTATTTGGTTAGCCGATTCACCGGCCTGCGTTTCTACGCCGGTTTTCCATACTTCATGCTCTACCGAACCGGCTATTATACCCGCGCGACTATCATTGGCATACACTGCTCCTACTTCGGCACTCATGCCCTTGAAACCCTGGGCAAAGGGCCTGGCATCGTAACTGATAAAGGTATCGTTATCAAATGGTACGAACAGGCTGCGCACATCCTGCCGGGCAATGGCTTTAAACTCCCCTACTACTGGCTGCATGTGATTGGTACTCAACTTATCGCCGCTAAAGGATAATTCCGTAAGGAAATATTCGTGGCCGGGGTAAGTATAAAATACCTGCTTCATCAGCGGCTTGCCGATGGCGCTAAGTACAATAATGTGCTTACTGCCTTTGCCAAATCCATCGGTAACAGGTACCCTGTAATGCTTGCGTATTTCGTATTTTTTGGTGCTGAGGGTATCGCCGTTTACCGTTGCCAAAGCGTAGATGCCCAGGAAAACCTCTCTACCGTTTTGTGATACATTATAGGTACCGGTACGCAGGTTATAGCGAATTAAGCCGGCTTTACCGAAAGGGATTGCCACCACAGCCGGCTGCTGCGCAGCAGCCGGGAATATGAAAACACAGGCGAGTAGCATGCAGAGCAAATAATAGCTATTGCGTTTGGACATAGTGCTATGTTGAGTTTAGGCTTTTACTGTTCTTACCAATTTCACCTGGCCGTTTATCTTCACTTTCACTTTCCGGGGGAGGGAAGAGATGATCTTATAGCTAACCACCCTTCCATTCAACCAACTAAAATTTACCGTATAATTTCCCCGGGCTTTCACCCCCTTCACCTGGCCCGATGCTTTCCAGCTATCGGGTACTGCGGGCAGCAGTTCTATAAAGCCCGCGTGGCTTTGTATCAGCATTTCTGCTATACCCGCCGTGGTGCCGAAGTTGCCATCAATCTGGAACGGTGGCCCCGCCGATAATAAGTTCGGATAGATTCCCCCACCCGCGCCGTAATTGATATCGGTACGGGTGGTGGGTTTCATAATTTCGGTAAAGAGTTTATAAGCGCGGTTGCCATCGTGCAGGCGTGCCCAGAATAATAATTTATAGGCGATAGACCAGCTTGGCCCATCGTCGCCCCTGGCCTCTAAGGTTTTTTTGCAGGCTTCTGCCCATTCAGGGGTACCCTCCGGCGTAATAAGCGATGCCGGGTATAAACCATACAGGTGCGAAACGTGCCTGTGCTGCAAATCGGTTTGCTTGTAATCTTCCAGCCATTCCATCAGGCTGCCGTCTTTGCCTATTTGGCCGGCGGGTGGCAGCAACTTCAGTTTGGCGGCGAGGGTTTTGGCGAAATCGCCGTCCTTACCCAAAAGTTTGGAGGCCGTAATTACGTTGCCGAAAAGCTCGCGGATAATTTGGTTATCGATGGTGGGTGCTACGCAAATGCTGGCCGTTTTTCCGTTGGGCAGGTAAAAGCTATTCTCGGGCGATGATGAAGGCGAGGTAACGAGCCATCCGGTTTTCGCATCTTTAACCAGCATGCTGCTGTAAAATTGCGCCGAACCTTTCAGTATGGGGTATATATCGGCCAGGTATTTTTTATCTTCCGAGAAAGCGTAATGATCCCACAGATTGTTGCACAGCCAGCCTGAACCAGCCTTGGTTACGCCCCAGGAGGCACTCTCGCCAGGCTCGGTAAAGCCCCACACGTTTGTGATGACGTGCGCCACCCAGCCATCGGCATTATAGTAAGCTTTGGCAGTGCGCTTGCCGGGTTCTACCATGCCTTTCACTAATTGGGCAAGCGGCAGGTTCAATTCCGATAGGTTAGATACCTCTACCGGCCACTGGTTCATTTGTATGTTTACGTCGAGGTGGTAATCGCCGTTCCATGGCGTTTGTATCTGGTTGGCCCATAATCCCTGCAAATTGGGTGGCAACAAGCCTACACGCGTGCTGCAGATGCTTAAATAGCGTCCAAACTGGTAAAACAGCACGGGCAGGCCTTTATCAGCATTAGGGTTTTGGTGAAACGTGAGCAACCTTTTATCGGTGGTTCCATCCGGGGCGGTGCTGGTGCCTAAATCTACCGATACTCTTTTAAACAGTTTTTGGTATTGGGTAATGTGCGCTGCTTTCTCGGCAGCGTAATTATTTTTCAGCGCGGCAGCAAGCTTGGCATCCACGTTCTTTTTGAAATCCGCTCCGCGGAAATCAGTACCAGCGGATAAGTAGATGAAAACCTCGGTGGCATTCTTTACGACCAGCACATTACCATCGTGGCCTAGGCTGCCGCCTGTTAGCCGGGCCTTTACTTTGGCCAGGTACTGCATACCGCCCGCGCTGGTGCCACTGGGCAGTTGGCCCGTCATTTCCAGGCAGCCCTTGTTTTCGATGGTGGTAGCGCGTTCGGGCCGCGAAAGGTCTATGCTGAAATTCAGCTGCCCTGGCTTATCGGCAGATAGTTTGATGATGCTTACATCACTGCCGAAACTGGTAAAATACTCGCGTTTGTAGGTAACCCCACCTCGTTGGAAAGAGGCTGAAGCTACGGCATTATCCAGCGATAGCTCGCGTTTGTAATTGGTAACCTGTGCATTTGCATCGGCGTAATTGAATTTAAGCTGCAAGTTGCCCAGCGTTTGGTAACAACCAAAGGGCACACCGCCCGAGCCAATGCCCTTGCAAATGAAATTCTTGTCGACCAGCGCCTGTGCTTCATCATTCTTGCCTTCGGCAAGCAGGCGACGAATCTCGGGCAAGCTCTTATAAGCCTCGTAATTATTAGCATCCTGCGGAGCACCGCTCCATAGGGTGATATCGTTGAGGGTGATGTTGTCTTCGTTGGTGCCGCCGTCGGGCATCATGCCCAACCGGCCGTTGCCCAAAGGCAGGGTTTCTTCCCAGCGGTTGCCGGGTTTGTCGTACCAAAGTTTCAGCGGCTTATTTTGCGCAAAAGCACTAATGGTGGCAGATAAGGAGAAAATAATAAACAGGTAACCGTGTCTTTTCATTCTATTTTGATTTATTGCCCAAAAGGGCGACGATTAAAGAAGCTTTCTTTGCTACTTCTTTAAAGCTTAGTCTGTGGAAATCACTTTTAAACTATATTGCGGGCAATGGCTTGTGCGGCTCCCCTCTTGACCGCGTGCCGCTGAAGCTTTAGCGGAGGAGCAGAGGGGGTGGAGGGGTGTGTTAGGCGTTATACAAATCGGCTAACACACCCCAGCCATCGCTTATGCCCAGCCCGCCCCCTCTCGAGAGGGGAAATCTGAAAGCGGCTTCCTTCTATTTGTTCAATCTGATTGGCTGCAATAAAAATAAAACCTTATCCATGGCTAAAAAATGGATAAAATCCTAAAAAGGATGGATTATTCGCTCCTTAAAAAATTTACGATACGGCAGGCGTAGCCCTTACTCGCCGGTGCATGCGTGCCAGCAATTTTCAGCTTCAATACATGCTTACCGGGTTTTAGGTTACCATCAAAAAGGATATACCAGGGCAGGTGCAAAAAGCCGCTCCACTGGGTGTAGAGGTCGATTGGTTTGTAGGCTTTCCCGTCGATAACATAGGATACTGTCCCCGCATCCCCGCCGGATACAATGGCCATCCCAATAGCTCTACCCGTAAAATTCAAGGTCAGTTCAGCACCCGGCTTATATGCTGAAAGCACCGGAATATTCACGAAACCCGGGCGCGTGCCGAGGCCGTCTGTGGGTGTCCAATTGGGGTTGATGCTCCAATCCGCATCGTACCTGGCGTTATTGATGCTGTAGTAATTGCCGTTGGCAAAACTCGCGGAATTTAGCCTTTTAATCCGAGGCATGTATTTCCGCAGAGGAACGCCGGGATCCATAGCCACTTGAAGCAAAGCTTTAATGGTGGCAAAATAAAGTTCCTGCCCAAAAGGCGCGGGATGCAGGTCTTTAAAATCCTTATCCCAATCAAATTCTTTGTTTTGAATTTTGTCGTAAACTTCTTTGGCAATGTTAATAGATGGCAAATCATACCGCGAAGCCACCAACTCGTGGTTAATAATCTCCACAGGTATTTTGCCGGATGCATAATCTTTGTTCTTATCGGGGTCGGCAAAAGACATCATTAAGATATCTATCCTTGGGTTTGTCCGTTTGGCATGCAGCACTATTCCCTCCAGATCACGTACCTGAGTTAGGCTATCGGTGCCGTTTACGCGGTCGTTTACGGCGGCTTCTATAAATAGCAGGTCGATTTTGCCCGAATCGAGCAAATCGCGCTGTAGGCGGAAGACATGCGGCAAACTGCCCAGCGAGGGTATGCCTGCGGCGATAAACCTGAACTTTGTTTCAGGGAAAGTTGCTTTTAAATAAGTCGTTATCTTATCGCGCCAGCCTGGGTTAAAAGTTATGGAGCCGCCAAGGAAGGCAACGGTAGCCTGTTTGTCTTGCTTGATTACATAGTGCGATTTATTTAACCCGCCCCGCAGCTTAAAATAATCGCCATACGGCAAGACAGGCTTTACCGGATAAGCGTTGCTCATTAAAAAATCAGCAATGGCTTCCGGATGCTCGATAATAAAATGATGCCCGAATAGTTCCTGCGGCTGCTTATCTATCACCACTTCCGTAGCCTGGCCGCCTAAAGCTTTGTAGTTTTTGACGAGGACATTCGAGTTCTCGGCAACGGGCACTAATTTATCGGCATTGCTGATGTAGTGCAGCAATGGCACATGAAAGGCTGCCAGGCCCTCCAAATTATCAATGGGGTTATCCTTAAAGGCCATAGCCTGCGCTTCGGTAAAGCCAAATACCTGTTTGTACTGCGCCCACGATGTGGTATCGCCCATGCCCGCACCTTTTCCGCCGGGCCAGCTTTTGATATCGCAAACCGGCGTTTCGCCATAAATGCAACTCACCTTATCGGGGTTGCGTTTGGCCCAGGCGTAAGCGTATAAGCCGCCACGGCTCACGGCCTCCAACGCTGCTTTTGTGCTGAAAGCTGCGTTCCTTTGCAGGTATGCATAAAATTCATCCCATACCTGCATAGCCTGCGGACTACCGTATTGATTATCTACATCTACATAGGCCACGTACATGCCTCGGCTCAACAAAATGCTATCTGCATCGGTATGCCAGTCGGGGAAAGAAGAGCGCCATACCCAGGGGTTGCCGGGGAGTGGTTTATTGGGTTTTACATAATAAGCAGGATGCCCGTCAATGGTGAAATTTACGCGTTCGAAGCCTTTCCATTTAAGATCGGCGGTTTGCGTTTGCTGCGCGCTTAATGGCAAAGCAAAGCCTGATAAAACTAAAAGGAGGTAAAAATATTTAAGCATAGGTATCTATGTACAGGCTGTTTCTCTACAAATGCTGTGCAGCCATACATCAACGAATTTAAGGGCTTTAAAATCAATAAGCCATCCATTTTTTAAAACGAATGGCTTATTGATACGCGCATCGGCTTGGATAAGGTTTAGTTCAATACGTCGTTCCAGAAGGTCATCTCGCTCATGTTGCTGTAATTACCGTCGCCGGTGGTTACATGCTTAATGCGTACGCGGATATACCTAACCGGTGGCACCGTGCCGAAATCGTATTTCTGCGCATTGATGCCATCATCAGTCCTCTGAATATCTTTCAGCAATGTCCAGCCTTTGGATACCATCTCGGCGCTCCAACCACCATCGCGCGGCGATAGCGTTGTTGCAGCATCGGTGATATCTGCTATACCCCAAATCTCGAACTGGTCGGGGTTGTTGCAGCAGTTACGGCCAATCTCTTCTACAGAGGTCAATTTTTTGTAAACCTTGCCCATATCAAAGGTGATAGTGTGAGGCATGCCGTGGTCGCCATCGCTGTGGAAAATATTTGGATAACCCTGCGGGCCCTGTGAGCCATCCCACAATTTGCTTACGCTGGTTTGGCCTTCGTAGGTGCCCGCATCGCCATTTAAGCGGTTCTCGCGGAACAAGGCTTTGTTACACTGTGCTATCCCGCTAATAGTTGGGAAGGTGCCGTAAGTGTTTACGTAAAAGGTATCTATCGAATTTTTTACCGGCAGGTAACCCGAGCGGAACTGCACCGGTGCGCCAGATTTATAATCGGTAAGCGTAATGCCCAAACTGTCCGGTTTCAATTGTTTTACCACTTCTACCCCACTGCGGTTAGTGTATTTAATATCGGTACCTACATTAACAACGCTGGTATCCCTTGATAAAAAGTTAAGCCTGATGTTTCCATTCTCGCTCACCGTGAAAGGGTTGGCGGCATCTATAGTACGGTTAAGCAAACCCGATTGATAGATAGGCCCGTAAACCTTTACGTTATTGATATCCAATGGTATAGAACGGTTACCCTTCGCATCGTACGAATAGATCGTAAACGAATAGATATACTCGTTCAAACCCGGAATAACGGCGGTCAACGAATCGCTGGTGTTATGGTTAGAAGATGTCAAGGTGAGCGAATCGGCCTTGTTGTTCCAATAGACAACGTACTTGGTTATACTTGGATCGGGGCTTGGGTTCCAAACCAATGCGGCGCGCAGGTTACCGCTTTTGGCATGTATTTTTGCAACAACGCCCGGGTAGGTTACTTCCTTATTGTTAAGGAAATTCTTAAAGTCTTTATCCTTCTTGCTGCAGCTAAGCAAGCCAAGCAGCAAACAAGAAAACAGGCTTATATTTAAAAGATTTTTCATCATGTCTTTATTTAATTGGCTGTTACTGTGGTTTACCATAAACGGTTACTTCCATTAAGTGGGCAACATCGCCTTTACCCCAGGTATCGTGTACCAAAATGCGCAGGTATTTTACCGGTGGTGCCGAGGTTGGGAACACGAAATCTACCCCTGCTTCCACGAATTTCTCGTCGGCGGCGTTGGTAAAGCCCGGCTGCAAGCCCGATGGCGGGTTTGGATAGCGGAAATTGCTCAGGTTTGTCCAATCGCCTATCACTGTGCCGGCAGGTGCCGATTGTGGCAACACTACATCGGCAGGCGACTCTTTTGCTGAACCCCAAATAGTGAAGTTTTTTGGGTTACCATGGAAGAATGCATACTCCAGCGGGCGTTCCCAAATTTTAATACGGCTCAACTGCGTAAGCACACCAATGCCGAAAGTGCCCTGTATGGGTTTGCCCGTGCCCGGTTGGGTGTGCCATCCGTTAGAGTATCCGTCGGTCTTGCCATCCCACAAGTAAGGCAAGTTCCAGCCGTAACCAATTTCGCTATCGCTGGCCTGGCGGTAAACCGAGAATTTGGATTTATCCAATTGTGTTTCGAACAGCGGCGTAAGGGTTACGATGGTAGTATCAGACAGGTTGCCGAACTGGTCGGTTACGTACACGCCGAACTTGGTAGGCACCGATGGATATCCCCTTACCGAGTAACTGATGGTATCGGTATTGGTGTAATGCTGATCGGCGACCTCAAGCGCCTCTGTAGTTTTATCCAACGCAACCAAAATCACCCCTACTTCTTTACGGTTTGGGTTAAGGGCATTGATGTGTACCCCACCAAAATCGGTAGTGATATTCACGGTGGGCTTTATCAGTTTATAAAACGGTGTGTTGGGGTGCACGGTTACCTTAACCGGATCTGATGATACGTTGGCACGACTTACTACGGTAAGCGTAACATCGTAATCTTTCGCCGCAGCGAAACCATCAACAGTAACCGTATCGGTATAGTAACTCGATTTGGTTTCGCGACTGGTTTTATCATTGATATTGTACCTGGCCAGCACGTACAATATATTATCCGAGTTGGGCAAATCGTAGGTAATGTACGCACCGCCGTTGAAGTTTTTAACCGCTATATTGGTTACTACGCCGGGCTTGGTTTTATCGGTAGATACCGGCTCGGTATTAAAGCCCTCGTTCTTTTTGCAGGAGCCTATGATACACACCAGCACCAGCGAAGCCAGCCATAGCGTTGTTTTGGTGGAAAATCTGTTTATCTTTTTCATATATCTATACTTTTAAGATGTCCTCTGTTTTTAAAGCCTACCAGTATGAGTTTTGTACCAGGTTGCTGTTCACGATCAAATCCTGATCCTTTATCGGCCACAGGTAATTCCTCACCCCAAATACCGAAGTAAATACCGTACGCGGCTGATAGTAGTTAGCCGGCTGTGCTTCATAAACGTTCCAGCCTTGTATCGGTTGGCTCAGCACATTCTGCAGTTCTTTCCAGCGACGCAAATCCCATCCGCTCTGTGCTTCGAAACAAAGCTCTATACGGCGTTCCTGGTGAATGATCTGGCGCATGCCATCTTTGGTGGTAACTTTGCCCGGGTTGTTAGAGTAGCTCGTCCACGCGGTAACTACGCCCGGTAAGCCTGCGCGGGTACGCACCTTATCTATGTAGGTAGCCACTTCGCCGGTTGGGCCGCTTTGCTCGTTAAGTGCCTCCGCATATAACAGGTACAGGCCCGATAGCCTCATCAAAGGCAAACGGTAGCTGATCTCCTGGAAACCATCATCGTAAACCGATAAGTAATTGACCAGTTTTTTTGGCCAGTAGCCGGTGATGTTCAGCGTATTGATGTCTTTAGGACCCGCGAATGATTCTATACCGCGCGCCTCTACGTGGTACATATCGGTAAGGTTTACCTTGCCGTTGCCAAACCATATACCGCCATCAAAACCCAGGTTGGCATACATCCGCGGCTCGCGGTTAAAGTGTTCTTTAACGGTAGAATAGCCCTGTGCTATATAAAAGCGGCTTGCGTTATCGCCTGTTTTGATGGAATAGCGGCCGGCATAATCAAAGGTCTTATCCTCATTTATCGGTACGCCGTTATCGGTATAAAACATCTCCTGCGTGGCCAATGGCACTGCAAAAAGCGATGGGTTGCTGAAGATATTGATAACCGATTTGTTGGTTAAACGCGGCGTAGCATATCCCTGGAAAGGGAAGGTTGGGTTTAGCGCCCAGATAAGCTCACTGTTCAATTCCCATTTTTCGGTAACAGCATTCTGTATCGATAACACCTTGCGCAATGAATCGGGTAATACGGTGATGTTTGCCGGCGGGATAAAGCTGTACAGATGCATACCATCGGCTTCGCACTCGGTAATGGCAGCTTTAGCGGCATCGGCAGCAAGCTTCCATTTATTGGCATCATAAGCAGCAGGGAAAAGCGCTGTACCGTCTTTGTCCTTAAGGCTTACATAATCGGGGTTACCATTAAATAACGGGCTTGCGGCGGTAGCCAACACTTCGGCTTTTATAGAAAGCGCGATAGGTTTGGTAATGCGGCCCAACTCCTGCACCTGGTTGCCGATAACCGAAGGCAGATCAGGCGCAGCCTCGTCCAGCAGACTTACGATGTAGGCGAAGGTATCGTCAACCGTAGCGCGTTTTACTTTGATCTCGTCAATTGACGCGGTGATATCCAGATTTGTTTTTATCAATGGTATCGGGCCGTACATACGCGCCAGGTAGTAGTGATAATAAGCCTTCAGGAATTTCACCTCCGCTATCCAGCGTTTCTTTTCGGCTATCGACAGATCTACAGGCTTATCTATATTTTCCAGCATGATGTTGCACCTGCGGATAGAACGGAAGATAGCCTGGCCGTGGTTTTCGCCATCCCACCAGTTAAGGCCGGGGTTATTGCTGTTCTGCGTACCACGCAGCAGGTTAAAACCGGTTTCATCAAGCGGGTGCTTGGTAAGGTTATTAGGGTAAACAATTTCTCCTGAGGTAACGAAACCGGGGTTTGCTGTTGCATCATACATTTGCTGTAAGGTTGCGTAGCAGGTAAACAGGTAGTTTTCCGCTTCGTTACGGTTGCGGAAGGCGTACTCCAGCGTACCGGTATTATCAGGCGCAACGTCCAGGTACTTCTTGCACGACCCACCCAGTAGCAGCACTGCTAAAACGCATACTATTTTTGATATTTTTTTCATGTTAAGCTATGTAAATGGTGCTGATTATAAGTTGACATTGAGGCCTATGTTGAATACCTTTTGTATCGGGTACGAAAAACCATTGCCACCAATTTCGGGATCCCATAATTTGAAGGGGCTCCAGGTAAATAAGTTGAGGCCGTTGAAGTAGATGCGGGCCTTGGTCATGCCCAGGCGCTTGGTTAAACTGGCAGGCAGGCTATAGCCAAACTCTACCGATTTTAAGCGCAGGAAGCTGCCATCGCGCATCCACCAGGTGCTTGCCTGCCTGTTATTCTCTATCTGATTACCTGTAACACCCAGGCGTGGATATTGCGCATACAGGTTTTGGTTATCTACGCTCCAGTGGTCATCGGCAAAAGCTTTCAATAACTGCGTGTTACCGCTTGAGTAAGCACCATCCGGGCTTTGTATGAAAGGACTGGTGCGGCTTGGATCGATAAAGAAACTAACCTGTGCCTGGCCCTGGAAGAAGGCCGAAAGATCGAAACCTTTGTAGCCACCAGATAAGCCGTAACCGTAAACGATTTGCGGGATGGTTGGGTAACCAATATAGGTTTGGTCGGCACCGTCAATCTTACCATCGCCGTTCAAATCGCGGTATTTGATATCGCCGCCTTTTGGCGCAATTCCATTGGTTGAGAAAATCTGCGTTGGCGAGTTGCGCGCTTCGTTATCATCAACAAACAAACGCTCGGCTATGTAACCGTAATTACGGTTAATATCCTGGCCCGATTGATAGCGATAAGCTTCGGCATACTGGGGTTCTTCGTACTTGTCGTATTTGGTGGTGGCGAGTGTAAAGTTACCCCGTGCCTGTATCCAGCCGCTGCCGCCCAGGCTTTGCTTATAATCCGTCTGAAAATCGATACCTTTTGAATTAGCAGTACCGAAGTTTGCACTCACACCAGATTCCAGACCCATTGTAGTTGGGATGGCAGAACGCTGCTGCAGAATGTTGTAGCGATGGTATTTGTAAACCTCGGCAACAATGTTCCAGTTTTTAAACAGGGTAAGCTCTAAGCCTAAGTTAAGCTGGCGCGAAGTTTCCCAGGTGATATCGGTATTGGCATAGTTATAAACCTGTACGCCATTGCGGCCATAGCCGTTATTGGTACCAAAAACCGCAGGATTACCGCCGTTAAGGTTAACATCAGACAGGTAGAAGAAACGTTGCGCACCAATCTGGTCGTTACCTACGGTACCGTAGCTGGCCCTTACCTTCATGCGCGAGATGGCATTATCAAGGTTGCGCATGAATTTTTCTTCAGAAATTATCCACGAACCGCCGATAGTTGGGAAGAAACCCCAGCGGTGGTTAGACGAGAAACGCTCGGTACCGTTATAACCAAAGTTGAACTCTAAAAAGTAACGACTTTTGAACGAGTACGTTGCACGGCCCGCCACGGTTAAGTTGCGGTACGGCAGCGAGGTGAATAACGAGCCCGCGTTACCATACAGCGTTTGCTGGCGCGTGCCGATCAACGAGCTGCTGATGTTGTGATCGCCAAAACGTTTAGAGTAGTCCATCACGCCCTGGAAAAACAGGTAGGTGTTCAGTTGGCTGGTGTTAGGATCGCGGTAGTAGCTCAGGTATTCGGTAGCGGCACCCGGCTGCGAGTTTAACCACGATAGCGTGTACTGGTTGGTTTGCTTATCGTAGCTGCCAATGTTGTAATAAAATGGCGAATAGCCCATAGACGACTCGAAGTACGAGTAACGGTTGGTATGGAACAAGCCGTGAAAGTTAAGCCCGCTGGTCAGGAAATCTAAATTCTGATTGAGCTCTAACTGTGCCGACATGCGCGACTGCGAAAAGTTCTTATGCCCACGTAATAAAGCTGCATAAGGGTTTACGTAGCCTATATTGTTTGACTGCGCTGTGCTACCTGGGGCCACTGCGTTACCGAACAAAATGTGCTTGGTATTTTGGTTAGCATCATCGGCAGGGTACGATGCAGGGAACAGCACCGGGCTGGTGTGCATGGCTATATTATACAGATCCGTAGAAAAAGACGCATCTGAAGTTAGCGGTCCGTTGTATTCGTTAAAAGTACCCACCAGCCTTACAATCATCTCGGTTGATTTAGAAAGGTTGATGTTTACGTTAGAGCGTAACTGGTAATTTTTAAAGTTGATGTTGTTATTGTTGTTGTTCTGGATATCCTCGCGCAGAATACCATGATCAACATTGTACGAACCGGATACATAATATTTAGCTACACCGCCGCCACCGCTTACGCTCATATCTGCACGCTGGGTGTTGGTGCGGTCTTTAAACAGGGTTTTTATCCAGTCCACAGCCGGGTAAACGTATTGGTTGCTGCCCGGGGCTTTATCTAAAGTAGCCTGCGTATTGATGATTTTATTTTGGCTGAAAGGCAATGGACTCAACGGGTCGCGGGTAATGGTGGCCTCGTTAAAAAGCTTCATGTAAGTGATAGGGTCGGCCAATTCGAGATTCTTGACAGATTGCGAGGTAGAATTTTCTACACGGGCATTAATCACCGGCTTGCCAACTTTACCCTCTTTGGTGGTAACCAAAATTACGCCGTTTGCACCACGTGCGCCGTAAAGTGCCGTTGCGCTGGCATCTTTTAGGATAGAGAAGCTGGCGATATCATCTACCTGCAAACGAGCCAGGTCTGATGCGGAAAGCTCTACGTTGTCTATTAAGATAAGCGGATCTTTCTTGTAACCGAAGGTAGTTACACCGCGGATAAAGAAGGATGCGTTATCCTGGCCAGGCTGGCCGCTTGGCTGGTAAGCAATTACACCCGCAACCTGGCCTGCTAAGGCGTTGGTTAAGTTACTGGCTGGTATCTTTAAATCACCGGGGCTTACGGTGGTTACCGAACCAACTACAGCTTCCTTACGCTGCTTGCGACCATACGCGGTCACTACTACGTCGGCAAATTCATTTTTGGCTTCCCTGATGATGATAGGGTAAATGGTTTTGCCTGCTAAAACGGTGAAGTTGGTTTCTTTGTACCCCACATAGGTAACGCGGAACACCGTACCGGCATCTGCGTTTACCACGAAGTTACCGTTCACATCGGTAACGGTGGCCAGGTTCTTGCGGTTTTCGGCAACAATGCTGGCACCGATGATTTTAAGCCCTGCGGTATCGGCAACGGTACCGGTAATGGTTACTTTAGTTTGTGCAGATACGGTGCCGGCGGTGCTGCATAGTAATATGATGCAGCACAAGGCGGCGAACGTGCAATGCACTATCCTGAGTAACCAATGGCTTTTTATGCAATCGTAAAATGGTCTCATAAAGGTTTCGTCATAAATTGGTTTATCGTGAAAATATTGGGTGGCTGGCGGGCAACTGAACTTAAAAGACATAGCAATCCACCTTCACAAAATCAATTGCAAAAAATGGGATGGCCGGCCCGGTTTAAGCCTTAGTGTTTGCCTGGCGATAAATTGAGGCTACGGCTATTGGATACTTTTATCCATTGCCAAAAAAGAAGACGGGGGTTTAAGTACTTTTGGTGCGTAAGCGTGTTTCATAACTTTAAGAATTGGTAATTGGTTCTATAAATGTAGCTGCAAAAAAAACGCCTTAAAATGGATAAACCTTTAAAGGTGATGGACAATCGTATTATTTCCCTTTACACGTTATTTCAACCACCTTTCAAATACACCAATCGCCATATAACGGCGCATTATATGATTAGCCAAATACTCGTCTATTTGTCAAAAGCAATCGAATGTTATTACAAAAACAGGATTTCAAGGACTATACAGCTAAAAAAGCGTCAAAACGTGTCCGAGCGAAATGCCGTTGCATATATTATTCCGGGCCAGCGGAGATGCCGGCCATGCTAGCGAATATCGTTTAATAAAATGCGTATTAGCGATATTCGCTTATCTGAATAGCCAGGACAGGGCTATCATGATGCCCAACAAAAGCACCGACAAGAATTTATAATTCCCCAAACCTGCCCAGCCGGGGTTCTTGAGTGATTCCAGCGGCGAGCGCCAATAAAGCGTATCGCTTTCGGCATTGTGCTGCACTTTATACACCAACGAGAGGCTAATCTGCAGCAGCAGGCAAAATACAAACAGGTAAAAAGCCATCATCATAAATGGCACCTGCCCTATCAGCGATAGTGGAGCAAGCTTCCCGTACACAAATACCCCTACCCCCGCTGCCGACCCGATATACAAAGTAAGCCGTGCCGAAATAGCCGATGCCCCCCGCCAGAACACACCTAACAAAAACACGCAGGTAATAGGCGGAGCAATGTGTGCAATGATATCATTGAGTCCATTGAAGATGCTTTCGTAATTATTTAATAAAGGCAGCAATAAAAGGGATACCACAAAGGATATGCCCGCTGCAATTTTGCCGGCCCGCACCAGTTTATCGTCGCTGGCATCGGGCTTGTATCGCTTATAAATATCGTAACTGGCCAGTGTGGATATCGAATTCAGCGCGCCGGATATCTGGCTCATCAATCCGGAAAGCAGTGCCGCTACCAAAACGCCGGCGAGCCCTTTGGGTATCAGCTGTAATATCATTAGTGTATAGATACCTTTGCTGTTTACTACTTCCTTACCGCCCTCCCCTGCCGTTTTAAGGCTGCTTAAATCGAGGTGGCCGCTTTGGTACAGCGCATAAGCAAACAGCCCCGGCATTACGAAGATGAACACCGGTAATATCTTAATGAAGCCGCAAAACAGTGGACCCACACGTGCGTGATTCTCATCCTTCGCGCCCAAAACACGCTGTACGATGGTTTGGTCGGCGCACCAGTACCAAATGCCAAGCACAGGGTAACCCAACAGTACCGCATACCAGGGCAAGCCGCTGGCATCTCCATGAGGGCGCATCATCGAAAGTTTGTTCAGTTCGTTTTTCTGTTGCAGCACGTGGACCATATCATCCCAGCCGCCCATTTTATTATAAGCCACTACGCTCATGATCATAGCGCCGGCCAGCAATACTACCGTTTGTATGGATTCGGTAACTACAACTGCTTTCAGCCCGCCTACGACGGTGTAAATAGTAGTGATAACCGAGATAATGATAACGCTGGTGTACATATGAACGCCAAACAGCGTTTGCAACACAATGCCACCCGCCAACAGGGAAAACGAAATATGGATAATGATGGCCGAGAGGATAGAGATAAAGGCCAACCAGTCGCGACTGGCGCGGTCGTAACGTTTCTCCAAAAAATCGGGCAGGGTGGATACGCCCGACTTGATATAGAAAGGCACGAAAAACAAAGCCAGTAAAATCAGCGTAAACGAGGCCATCCACTCGAAGGTGCCATTGAGCAGGCCGGTATCAAAACCGCTTTGGGCCAGGCTCACCAAATGCACGCAGGATATGTTGGTGGCAAACAGCGCCAGGCCTATCATGGGCCATTTTAAGCTTTTGCCCGCCAAAAAGTAGCTACTGGCTTTATCCCGTTGGTTTGCGCGCCTATGCCGCAGCCCGGTGTACAGGCCAATGGCCAATATGGCCAACACATATAAAATACTTACCGTGGCATCAAAAGAACCTATCATAGTTTGGTATGCACTGTTTGGTAAAATTAGTTATTTAAGATGAGCAGATCGCAACTACTGCCGGGCACTTGCGGCGTTTTGTAAACGCCGCCTATTATTTGCGCAGGGTTTACGAAGTGCTTTTGCAGATGCGGAATATGCTCCAAAAACAAAGCCTCGTGCCCCATAGCAATATGGTTGAACAATACCAGATGCTGATGCAGCTGCCCCATATCGCCCACGTGCGGCACCACCGGCACCCCATACTTTTTGCACAACAGGCTCACGGCAATAAATTCGCTCACGCCGCCTACCCGCACGGCATCTACCTGTATAAACGAAGCGGAGCCCGATTGCAGGTAATTTTTGAAGATAATTTTATTGGGTACATGCTCGCCCAGTGCCAATTTTATCGGCGCAATGGCTTTTGCAAGCGTGGCATGGGCGTTTACATCATCCGGATGGGTGGGTTCTTCTACCCAATATGGGTCGATTCCTTTTAGTTTATTGCATATAGCTATGGCCTGAGGCAGGTTCCATTGCTGGTTGGCATCCAGCATCACTTTTACATCCGGGCCGGCCACTTCGCGTACGATATGCGCCCGGCGGATGTCGCGTTGCGGGTCGGCCGAACCTACCTTCAGTTTCATAGCGGTAAAGCCTTCGGCGAGGGCTTTTTTGCAATTCTCGCGGACTAATTCGTCCGAGTAATTGAACCAGCCGATGGAGGTATCGTAGCCGGGGTAGCCCTGCTCCAAAATCGGCATGCGGCTTTCTTTTGTAAGCTGCTGGCCTTTCAGCAATTCAATGGCCTGGGCAGCAGTAAGTTCATCTTCCAGATAAGACAGATCGAGCGTGCTCACGATTTGCTCAGGCGAAAGATCGATAAGCAGTTTCCAAAGCGGTACGCCGCGTTTTTTGGCCCAGAGGTCGTAACAGGCATTGGTAACAGATGCCAGCGCCAGATGCACCACCCCTTTATGCGGCCCCAGCCAGCGGAATTGCTGATCGTTACTTAGCTGAAGGAACAACGCTCCAAAATTGGCCATCACTTCTTCAATATCCTTTCCCTGCAAAGCCCTGCCATAATATTCGGCGGCTTTGCATACCAAATCGTTCCCTTCGCCTAGTGTAAAGGCAAAGCCGGAACCCACCAGGCCGCTATCATCGTGCAGTTGGGCTACGGCATAAGAGTATATTGGGTCGCGGTGGATGGCATCGCTGCCTGCATCGCCCTCCAGCGGAAAACGGGCATCGGCTACGGTTACTTTCCTGATCATGCTTGCTTTGCTTTAATATCTACGGATAGGACTGCCTTGCCATCTTTAACCTGCTGCTCCAGATATTTACGGTAGCCCAGTTCGGCACCGCCGGTTACCGGCAAAATGCAACCGGTAATAAACCGCGCCTGCTCAGATATCATGAACAAGCACGCATCGGCCACTACATCGCCCTCGGGGCAGTAACCTAAAGGGTGTATGCCATCCAGATATTCTTCTATGTGCGCGGCCTGCGGTTGCTGGTTGCTCCAGCGGCGCAGCATGGGCGTCCATACCCCGGCGGGTGCAACCGCGTTAACCCTGATGCCGAAAGGTGCATAATCAAGCGCCATTGATTTAGTGAGGGCATTCACAGCACCTTTGGTGGCGGTGTAAGCGGCATGCAGTTCCTGCCCTATATCACCCACCAGGCTGCCGGTGTTCAAAATGGTGCCTTGGGTTTTCTTCAGTTCTTCTATGCCATATTTGGCGGTATGGTAAATACCTTTAACGTTTACATTGAAAACCTTATCCCACTCCTCATCGGTGGTATCTGAAACGGTTTTTGATGGGTTGGACACTCCGGCGTTGTTATGGATTACATCTATGCGGCCAAACACCGCTACCGTTTCAACAATAGCGCGGGCAATATCGGCAGCCCTGGATACATCGGCCAGGATATAATGGATATCATCGCCGAAAAACTGCCCCTGGCATTGCTGCAGACTATCCTCTTTATGGCTGATGATGCTGAGGCGAGCACCGGCTTTATGGTAGGCTTTGGCGCATTCGTAGCCAATGCCCTCGGTACCCCCGGTTAAAAAAACAACCTTATCTTTTAGTAATTGCATAAGTGCTTATACTGGTTTTTAATTTGCAGGCAAACGCAATTCCGCATACGCGGTGTAATTGGTGCAGCCTGATGATGTAAATATTGAACGTATTTAAGCGGCGTCATTACAAAAAGCCATGCGCTTTTGCCGTAATGCTTACAATTGGTTTTGTTAAATACAATGACCAAATTTAACTGTCATTACAAAACCAGTTAATAGGTAAAACGGCTATTTTAATGGATAATTCGCCTGAATAAAAAATACACAATAATTGCCGCTGATCACCCGCATTACATAAATAAAATATAAATTTAGCGCACAATTATAAACTAAGACGGAAGTCGCGTTCGAGTTTTCCCCTCTTGAGAGGGGGCGGGCAGGGAGAGCGCGAGAGCAGTGGTATGTTATGCGATATGCATTAGCGCACAACACACCCCCTCCCCCTCTGCTCCTCCGCTAAAGCTTCAGCGGCACGCGGTCAAGGGGGAAATCGCACGGGCCGTAGCGCGCATTATTTAAAGTGATTTCTGATTATAAACCGGTGCCCTTCCTGGATGCGCCAAATATTAACAAAATAAAATAATGGGTAACTCTTTTAAACGGAAAGACGGGTTCGACGGGGAAAAGCTCATCAGCATACCGCAGAAGGTGCTATCGGGTTACGTGAAGAAGTACCCGGCGCTGTTCAATATTTATATTACCCATATCGGCTACTTCCCCAAAGCATCGTACCATTATAAGGAGCGCCGTAAGGGCTGTGTAGATAACATATTAATTTACTGCCTTAAGGGCAAGGGCTATTTTGTTATCGATAAAAAGAAATTCGAGGTTACGCCAAACCACTTCATGCTGCTGCCTGCTACCGAGCATTACATGCGCTACTGGGCCGACGACGACGACCCATGGACCATCTATTGGGTACACTTTACCGGCGATACCATCGAGGATTTCAACGCCTCCTTAAACCTCAATATTTTCAAGGGACCTGTACCTATCCCCTTCAATAACAAAGCGCTGGAGATATGGAACAATATTTACCAGAACCTGGAGATGGGCTACAGTATCGAAAACTTGTGCAATGCTACGTTTTGCCTGTATAATTTCATTGCCACCTTTTTGTTCCCCGATAAGCACATCGTGAGCGAACAGGTAGAAACAACGGATATCATCACGCTCACTATCCTCAATATGAAGCAAAACATCGAAAAGAAAATGACCGTGGAGGATATGGCCGGCCAGCATAAGTTATCCAGTTCGCATTTCAGCAGCCTTTTCCGCAAGGCAACGGGCATGCCGCCGATGGACTATTTCATCCACCTGAAAATGCAGAAAGCCTGCCAATTCTTATACGCCAACGAAGCTAAAATAAAAACCATCGCGCTCGATCTGGGCTACGATGACCCCTACTACTTCTCGCGCGTGTTCAAAAAATATATGGGCATGTCGCCGGAGCAGTACAAGCTGAATACGAATATCAGGACGCAGGTTTAAAAGCTTTTTTCAATATCGAACATCGAATGCCCAATACAAAATAATGAAGGAAAAAAATAAAGCTCTCCCAATTCAACTTTACTCTATGCCCAAATGTTCCAGTTGTAAATGTAATTCTTTCCCAATTATCATATCTTCACCAATCACTTGAAGGTTTGTTAAATTAGCCTGGTTTATCCTCACTTTGAAGAACACATTATTTACTGAGTTGATGTTGTATTTTTCTGTAATAGTCCCGTGCATCTCCAGGTCCTTTTTGGGGTCAAATGTCCAGTCTGGGTTGGGACATTCATATATGGTAGCGTTTTTGCTGCCGTCTTCCTCAACATATACCGGCATACGAATAATGACCGTATCACCCACTTTATGTTTATTGTAAACTTCGACAGCACGTTTTTCTGCAGTTGCGTTGCAATCCCCTGTCGTTTTCCAATATGCTGTATATTCGTCAACCTGGGCTTTAATATTGAGTGGTTTATTATTGAGTTTACGATGATAAGAAAGCAATATTACCGATGAAATATCATCGGGATTGTATAAGCCAATCGATTTGAAATATTTAATTAACGGCGGGTTGCGGTTACCACGAATCCAATTATTTCTAATCCATAATCCCATCGAAAAGTGTTCGGAAGAAACAGCTTCTGATTCGGGCATCGTCTTAAATTGCAACCTATGTACTGCGTTCCAGTCGTTATCCAAATATGCGAACACCTCGTTTAGGTTGGCAGGCACTTTATTTTGTGCCGTGGAGCATGCAGATGCAAGCGTTAGCAAAAACAAGATGATAGTTATGTTTTTAATGCTCATCACCTTCCTCCCTACAACTTATTCAACTCATCCATCAGCACTTTGCTTAACCGGTTAAAGTAGCGTTTTACACCGTAGCCCATTACCCATTGTATGCCGCGGCTGGCGTTGGTGAGGAAAACCTCGTCGGCCTCGTTCAGAATCTCGGGGTTTATCTGGGCCTCGGTAATGGGGATATCATTGTCCTGCGCCAACTTTATGATCACCTGGCGCATCACACCTTCCACGCAACCTTCGCTGAGTGCAGGGGTATATAAATGATCCTGATATAAAACGAAAATATTGGCGGCACCGGCCTCGCATAAAAAACCGTTGGCATTCAACAAAAAAACCTCATCCAGCTTGTTTTGCTGCCGGTAAAGGGCTGCCATTACATACAATAACGAGTTGCAGGTTTTTATGGTAGAGAGAAAATTGAGGGGCTTGGGCAGCTCGCTGTAGATATCCATAATGAGGCCGCGCTCGTTCATGAAATACCGGGGCTCATCCAGTGGGGTAATCTCAATGCAAAAACCCATCTTATTTTGGGTAGGTGTGTACAAGCCCTCTGCATCGCGGTAAACGGTAAGGCGTAAGCGGCCATGGCGTATTTTGTTGCGGCGGGCCAGCATTTCGCACTGCTCGCGCAGGAACCAGGTATCCGTTTGCGAGTAGCCATCAATTTTAAGGGCTTTCATGCCACGCTGCAGGCGTTCGGCGTGCAGCTCGGCAAATTGCAGCTTGCCCTTCATCAGTCGCATGCTCTCAAACAAGCCGTCGCCATACTTAAAGGCCCGGTTGGCTATAGTAAGTAATATGCTGTCTTCAGGAAGTATTTCGCCGTTATAATTGATGTACCTGGGAGACATTTTTAGATATGAGATTTTAGATGTGAGATTAGCTATTTAACAGATATGAGATTTTAGATGTGAGATTTGAGATTAGCTCTTTAACAGATATGAGACTTTAGATATGAGATTTGAGATTAGCTCCCTGTAATAACATTTGCAAATTTAAAAAATTATAAGGCCAATGATAAATTTCGTTTACAAAGAACCTGAAACGAATTTATTCCTGTCTCATATCTCTTGTCTCATATCTCAAATCTCACTTCTCATATCTGAGTTACTTTGGTTTTGTCTCAAATCTCATATCTCACTTCTCATATCTAAGCTGCTATACTTTCGCCATTTCTCCAACACCGTTGCAAAATCAAGCGGAAGTGGCGCCTCAAAATAAATGTCTTTTTTTAGGGAAGGATGCACAAAACCAAGCGATTGGGCATGCAGGGCCTGCCGGGGCATAATTTCGAAGCAATTCTCTACAAATTGCCTGTATTTACTGAATACGGTACCTTTCAGTATTTTATCTCCGCCGTAAGTAGCATCGCTAAACAGGGGGTGGCCAATGTGCCGCATATGCGCACGTATCTGGTGCGTGCGGCCGGTTTCCAGCTTGCACTCCAGGAGGGTAACATAGCCAAACCGCTCCAGTACCTTATAGTGGGTAACGGCCCATTTGCCTTTCTCGGGGTCGTCATATATCGACATTACGCGCCTGTCGGCTACGCTGCGGCCGATGTAGCCGCTAACAGTGCCATCTTCGGCAATATCGCCCCAGGCCAGCGCAATGTAGCGGCGATTGATGGTATGATCATAAAACTGCTTGGCCAGGTAGTTCATGCTGCGCTCGTTCTTGCTGATGAGCAGCAGGCCAGAGGTATCCTTATCTATACGGTGCACCAATCCGGGGCGACCATCGTTACCCGGCAGCGTAGGCAGCTGCTGAAAGTGGTACACCAACGCATTTACCAAGGTACCTGTATAGTTATTATAACCCGGATGCACCACCATGCCGGCGTCTTTGTTTACAATGAGCACATCGTTATCCTCGTAAACAATGTTAATGGGCAGGTTTTCGGGGTAAACTTCAGTATCGCGGGGCGGATGCGGCAACACTACCGATATCACATCCATCGGTTTTACGCGATAGCTGGCCTTTATTGGCTTATCGTTCAGCAGCACGTTGCCCGCTTCAATGGCGTTCTGGATGCGGTTGCGCGATGCATTTTCGATGCGGTGCATCAAAAACTTATCAATCCGCAGCAGCGATTGCCCTTTATCCACCACCACACGCAGGTGTTCGAATAAATCCTGCTCGTCGCTTTCTAATAATTGGGGATCCTCTGCTGCCATGGCGCAAAAGTAAGAAAAAAAAGCCCCAGCCCCCTCTAAATCTCCCCCGGCAGGGGAGACTTTGGCTTCGTCTGCATTGCTTTTTTAAAGTCCTCCCTACCGGGGAGGATTTAGGAGGGTCTTTTTCCTTACCTTCGCCCCAATGCAAATCGACCTCGACATCAACAGCCCCACCCATCAAATAACCGACCCGTTGTTTGACGCTAAGGGCATCGAGGTGTTCATCAAGCGCGATGACATGATACACCCCCTCATCTCGGGCAATAAATGGCGTAAACTGAAGTATGTACTGCAAAAAGCGCAGGCAGAGGGCAAAAGCCATTTGGTAACCTTTGGTGGCGCGTATTCCAACCACTTGCTGGCCACAGCTGCGGCGGCGGCAAAATTCGGCTTTAAGGCTACAGGAATCGTCCGTGGCGAAGAGGTGCAAAACGACACCCTATTTATGTGCCGCCTACACGGCATGCAGCTCATTTTTTCCGACAGGGACAGCTACCGCGATAAACCTGCCTTGTTCGCTCAATATTTTGGAGCAGATGCCGATGCCTTTTTCATCGACGAAGGCGGCGCATCTCCCGAAGGCGCCCGAGGCTGCAGCGAATTAATCGATGAGTTACCCGAATCCTACAACCATATCTTCTGCGCCTGTGGCACCGGGACAACTGCGGCGGGTATCATCAACGGTATCGCGCAGCACCAATTAATCACCCGCTTCCATGCCATCCCCGTTTTCAAAAAAGGTGGTTTTATTAAAAACGAGATTGACGAATACCTCCTTACCCCTATCGATTACGATTTGCACCTCCATTATCACTTCGGCGGTTACGCCAAAACCACACCCGAACTAATAGACTTCATTAAACAATTCGTAGCGAAAACTGGCGTATTGATAGAACCTGTTTACACCGGCAAAATGCTTTACGCCTTATACGATTTGGCGGCTAAAGATTATTTTAAGCCGGGCGAAAGGATACTGGCCATCCACACGGGTGGAATTTGGGGATTGCTGGGGATGAGGGAAAGATTTTAGATGTGCAAACACACTGGATATTCTCCTCATAACTATTCTGTTAGAGATACCCAAGGATTTTTATTCCTTCAGAATAGAATTACAAATCGAGGAATATAAAGTCTATTTACAAATTATTTGGGATTTTAAGTTATGATAAATTTAAATGAGCTAATCTATAATAGCGGAGATTCGACAATTGAAGGATATTCGTATAGTGCAGGAATCTTAACGTTGGACTTAAATGCAGCTGAATTTGAAAACAAGATACGAGTTAAAATCCATACTGATATGTTGTCATTTAATGGCTACTATTTAAATAACAAGATTGATTTATATAAAATCTGTAGAATCGAAATCCAACCACTAACAATGGTTCTCAATACCGAAAATGGGATTTATATCCCTGCTAAAACTTTCGAGGCGATTATGAAAGAGACCAGATTGCATTATAATTTAGCTTATGGAAAAAAGGCATCGGAGTTTAAATACCTTTTTTCTTTAACGGGGTATGATAGAATAGTAAATTGTTTGCTTTCTGACCTAAGTAGTATCACCATAATTGAGATATTTTAATTTCAAATCAACACAAGGATACCTAACTTGCACATAAGCATTGACCATTAGTGCCTACTAAATATGTACAATAGCCCCACCCGTCCGCCTGTTGTGGCAAAAAATAATTCCATGGCAGCGTACATCTGCGCAAAATCATGCCGGATTTGCACATCTGAAATCTAAAATCTGCATATCTGCACATCTTTTTTTGGCATTTGCAAATCATTTCTATCCATACTCTTTCCCACTTCGGTACAAAAACTAGGTTTAGTTAATTTAAAGTTACTTTTTGGCCAATCGGTTCAAAAACCTTTAAATTATTGTTTTTAAGGCCTTTTTGTTAGATTTGTTAAAACCAATTTATGCTTATGCCAACTTTACAGATCACCCCGCAGAACGTACAGGCCACCTTGAGTAAGCACATCCTTGCCGATGGTTTCGACCTTACCTTCGATATGGAAAAAAGCCAGGGTGTCCATATTTACGATGCCAAAAACAAGCGCACCCTGCTTGATTTTTTCACCTGCTTTGCATCTGTGCCCTTAGGCTATAACCACCCCAAAATGCTAGCAGACGAGCGTTTTAAGAAAGACCTGATGCTGGCAGCGCTTACCAACCCCTCCAACTCCGATATTTACACCGAGCAATACGCACACTTCGTGGATACCTTTAGCCGTGTGGGCATCCCCGATTATTTGCCCCATGCCTTCTTTATTGCCGGCGGCAGTTTAGCCATAGAGAACGCCCTAAAAGTGGCGATGGACTGGAAAGTACAAAAGAACTTTGCCAAAGGCTACACGCAAGAAAAAGGTCATAAAGTATTACATTTCGAAAACGCTTTCCACGGTCGCTCGGGCTATACCTTAAGCTTAACCAACACGCAGCCGGTTAAAACCAAGTGGTTTGCCAAATTCGATTGGCCGAGGGTTTCCTTACCGGAAATCCACTTCCCGCTGAATGAGAACAATATAGTAGACCTGGCGCTTCGCGAAGCAAAATCTATTGCCGAGATACGCACCGCCTTCGCCAGCAACCCCGATGATATCTGCGCCATTATCATTGAACCCATCCTGTCTGAAGGGGGCGATAAGCACGTGAGGCAGGAATTTTTGGAACAATTGAGGCAACTCGCCGATGAATATGAGGCCATGCTTATATACGACGAAGTGCAAACCGGCGTAGGCCTTAGCGGCAAGTTTTGGCTGCACCAGCATTTCGGCGAAAACGCCAGGCCGGATATCATTGCTTTTGGTAAAAAAATGCAGGTTTGCGGTATTTTGGTGGGTAACCGGGTAGACGAAGTGGAGGATAACGTATTTAAAGTGTCATCGCGCATCAACTCTACCTGGGGAGGTAGTTTGGTAGATATGGTACGGTCCGCCAAGATTATGGAAATCATAGAAGAAGATAACCTTTGCGAAAAAGCTGCCGAAACAGGTGCCTACCTGCAAAATGGCTTACATAATATTGCAGCAAAAAGCGGATTGATAAGCAACGTGCGTGGCAAAGGATTATTAACGGCTTTCGACTTCGCCGATACCGCCACACGCAATAGTTTTATAGACAAAGGGCTGGAAGATAACATCATGTACCTGGGATGCGGCGAACGCACCATCCGTTTCCGCCCGGCGCTGATTATTGAAAAGGAAAATATAGATGAGGGCTTATACAACATCGAAAAAATATTGCCTAAACTATAATATAATTGTAATAATATAGCGACAAGCACCGTTTTTTTAACAAAACCGGTGCTTTTTTCGTTTAGAATATACTATTATCGCAGCTTAGCGTTATTAGACATATTATTAACTATTATATAATGGTTTTCAAAAACAAATCGCATTCTACTAACGTTTTGTAATACATCAACTTATATAAAATAAAAAAGGGTTACTATTTAGGATGAACAGGCAAATTGAAAAATTAAAAAAACAACTGGTGGAGATAGCTGAGGTTGTTAATTCTTTCCAGTCTGAGGCCGTGCAAGTTAGAGTTGTAGACAGGCTGTTAGACGAGATTATGGAAACAGAGCGGGCGGAAACGGAAGGATCTGAAATTTTCAATAAAAGGGCGCGGAAAGCGAATGGAGAAAATGAAGATGCGCAACGCCTGAGCTTACAAAGGCGTAAAAAGCCGGGAGCTACCAAAGTATTGAACCAATTGCTATCGAGCGATTTCTTCCGTACACCACATTCTATATCGGCTATTGCAGAGTATTGTAAAGACAATTTTGATTCGGATTTCAAAACTTCCGAATTATCGGGCATATTGCTGAAGCTTGCCAAAGAGAACAAGCTGCGCCGGGAGCGCAGCGACAAAAACAACCGCTTCGAATACGTTGGGGTTTAAAACAACAAAGCCGCTCATTTTGAGCGGCTTTGTTGTTTTATTACCACGCCGTCATTGCGAGGAACGAAGCAATCTCTACGAAGCACAAGCAGACTTTCAAAGCCGCTCTGCTTACCGATGGTTGCCGCGCTGTGCCCGCCATGACGCAGTGGTTAAACGGCTTCATAACTAACCTCTAACCTCCAGTCTGTAACCTCTAAAACCTATCTTAACTCCAACAAATCATCCACGCCCAATATCTTCCTCGAGGTAAAACCTTCTGCATATTTTACGTTGATGCTTTTGCCAAATTCACGCCCGCGACCATTGATCATATCTATAAATTCGGGTGAAGAGATATAGGTCTGCGGTTCGTCTTCTTTATAATCCGGGTTATGAAACTGCGAGGCATAGGCGTAAACACTCGCTATTTTTTTGTCCCAATATTCGGTTACATCTACCAGAATATCCGGCTTGATATACCTGTCTTGTATAAAATGCAGCACCTGTTTTGGGCGCCAGGCTTCCTGCTGATTGCCATCGGCATCCAGCGTTTCTATACGGCGCAGGCCCGATAAAAAGCTCGCAGCTTCTACCAGTTCGTTGGCGCGGCCATGGTCGGGGTGGCGGTCGTGATAAGCGTTGGTGATAATAATATCAGGCTGATACTTGCGTATAGCGGCAATCACTTTCAACTGGTATTCTTTCGTGTTCTCAAAAAAGCCATCGGGCAGCTCCAGGTTCTCACGTACGGTTAATCCCAATATTTCGGCGGCTTTTGCGGCCTCTTTGTCGCGTATCTCGGCGGTACCACGGGTACCTAATTCACCACGGGTTAAATCGGCAATGCCTACGTTATGCCCAAGGGCTATGTGCTTTAAAATTACACCTGCGCAGCCAAGCTCCGCATCATCGGGGTGTACCGGCAAAACTAAAATATCTAACTTCAACATATTGCGTATAGTTTATTTATCAGGCGTAAGCAAACGCTGTACCTTTTTCCTGATTTTGGAGGCTGTTGGCTTGGTAAACGGGTAAAAATAATCAACCAGCAAGCCATCGCGGTTAATTAAATATTTGTGGAAATTCCAGCGTGGGGCAGAGCTCAGCACGCCATTTTCTTTCTTGTCGCTTAAAAACTTATAAAGCGGATGGGCATAGGGGCCCCGCACACGTATCTTATCAAAAACCGGGAAATTGTTGCCATAATTGCTACAGAAGGCGGCTATGGCCTGCCCTTCCAAAGGCTCTTGTCCGCCAAAATCATTGGAGGGAAAGGCCAGTATTTCAAAACCCTGCGGGCCAAATTCGGCTTTAAGCGCCACAAGTTCTTTCAACTGCGGGGTAAAACCACATTCAGATGCAGTGTTTACAATGAGCAGCACTTTGCCTTTATAGTCGGCAAGGCTGATAGGTTCGCCATCTAACGCGTTAACGTTAAACCCGTAAATATTTTTACTGTCCATTAATTATAGTTCGGGTTGTAGTGAACAGACTCCAATATCGACTCGATATCGCGCTGCTCTTCCCTGTCGTAGGTTTCTTTCAGGTCGTGCCCGAAAATTTTGGCTACTGATTGAATTACGAAGGCATTGAAGCCGCCTTTTAGCTCTTTAACCATGGCAAAACTGGTATTGCCCGTTTCGCGGTTAATGAGTTTAATGAGTACTTCGCCCTGGTTTATGGTAAGTTCTTTAATCTCTTTGTTGAAGATGCCTTTAATTTCAATTTCGCAGGCTTTCATCAATTCTTTTTGCTTTTTCTTATCGGCGGTTAGCGCAAGGTCGCGCTGCAGTTGGCGGTAACGTTTGCCTGCAAACTGCGCGTAGGGCAATACCTTCATTACATTGTATCGCAAACGGAAAAAATTTGCTCTGTCTTGCGCGCTCGCAAAAATACGGGTATCTACAATGCGTACTTCGGGCGTAACTATCCAGGGAATGATTTCGCCATCAACTTTTGTCGCCAAAGTTTTGATGGTATCATTTTTGCCAAGGATAACGGGAGGTGCAGGTTTATCCTGTGCCTTCAAGCCGCCGCAAGCGCAACATAATACAAGCAGAAAAGCAATAATTTTCATATATTTACTTGAACACAAAATTAAAGCATTTTATCCGGTTATTTTATAACTGCCTGCAATAATAATTATTGTTGCAAGTTGATGATATTATGTAGCATATTAGCCTATACATGAAAGATTTAGTGATTGACCTGGAAGCCGAGAAAACGGAAATACTAAAACGCTACCGTGCCCTGTTGCGTGCAAGCAAATCTACCCTGCAAAAGGGCGATAAACGCATGATACGCAAGGCGTTTGATATGGCATTGGAGAGCCATAAAGATATGCGCCGTAAAAGCGGTGAACCCTATATATACCACCCTATTGCTGTTGCCCAAATTGCTGCCGAAGAGATAGGTTTGGGTACTACATCTATCGTGTGTGCTTTGCTGCACGATGTGGTAGAAGACACCGACGTAACGCTGGAAGATATAGAGATGGAATTTGGCAAAAAGGTCGCCAAAATAATCGACGGCCTTACCAAAATATCGGGCGTATTCGATACGAACAGCTCACTGCAGGCCGAGAATTTCCGTAAAATGCTGCTTACGCTTGCCGATGACGTACGGGTGATACTGATAAAACTGGCCGATAGGCTGCATAATATGCGCACCATGGAGTTTATGCCGCGAGATAAGCAGCTTAAACTGTCCTCAGAAACGGTGTACCTGTATGCCCCATTAGCACACCGCCTGGGCTTATATGCCATAAAGTCAGAATTGGAAGACCTCTCCATGAAATATATGGAGCGCGACATGTACTCGTTCATCAAAGCCAAACTGAACGAGAAAAAAGCCGAACGAGAAAAATTCATCCGCGATTTTATAGAGCCGGTAAAAAAAGTGGTGGCCGACCAGGATTTGAACGCAGATGTTTTCGGCAGGCCGAAGTCTATCCACTCTATTTGGAATAAGATGAAGAAGAAATCGATACCCTTCGAAGAGGTGTACGATCTTTTTGCCATCCGTATTATTCTGGATAGCACGCCCGAGAACGAAAAAGCAGATTGCTGGAAAGCATACTCCATTATTACCGACCTGTACCGCCCCAATCCAGACAGGCTGCGCGATTGGATATCCTCGCCCAAGGCCAATGGCTACGAAAGTTTGCACACCACTGTAATGGGCCCGCGCGGACAATGGGTTGAGGTGCAGATACGCACCAAACGCATGAACGAGATTGCCGAGAAGGGTTTTGCCGCGCATTGGAAGTATAAGGAATCATCCTCAGATAGCGGGCTTGACCAATGGGTGCAAAAAGTGCGCGATATGCTGAAGAACCCCGATTCGAATGCACTCGACTTTTTGGACGACTTTAAGATGAACCTCTTCAGCGATGAGATATTCATCTTCACCCCAAAAGGTGCCCTGATACAATTGCCTTTAAGCGCCACCGCGCTGGATTTTGCCTTTGAGATACATACGGATGTTGGCGCTACCTGTATTGGCGCAAAAGTAAACCATAAACTGGTACCGCTTAGCTATAAACTGCAAAACGGCGACCAGGTAGAAATTATTACCTCCAGCAAGCAAACGCCAAAAGAAGACTGGTTAAATTTTGTAGTAACTGCAAAGGCAAAGGCCAAAATAAAATCGGCCTTAAAAGAAGAAAAACGCAAGGTTGCCGAAGATGGCAAAGAGATACTGGAGCGCAAACTGAAATCGCTTAAGATCACCTACAACTCCGAGAATATCCAGAAGCTGAGTTATTTCTTCAAACTTGCCTCCACCCAGGACCTGTTTTACAACGTAGCCAAGGGCCTCATAGATATGAAGGACCTGAAGGAGTATCAGGCATCGGAAAAAGTGATCGAAAACAAGCCACAGGATAAAATTGAGCACGAACAATTGGCCACCCTGGTGCGCAGCATCAAAACTAAAGACAGCGATGTACTGCTTTTTGGCGAAGACCTGCAAAAGATAGATTACAAGCTGAGCAACTGCTGCAACCCTATCCCAGGCGACGATGTGTTTGGCTTTGTTACCGTAAGTGACGGCATTAAGATTCACCGCACCAATTGCCCCAACGCAGCCAAACTGATGGCTAACTATGGCTACCGCATTGTAAAAGCCAAATGGACCAAACAATTGGAACTGGCTTTCCTTACCGGCCTGCGCATCCGCGGTATTGACGAAGTAGGGCTGATCAACAAGCTGACTACCGTGATATCCAACGATTTTAAGGTAAACATCCGCTCCATTACGGTTGATAGCGATAATGGCATATTCGAAGGTTCGATAATGATTTATGTGAATGATACCGAACATCTGAACAATCTTACCAAAAAGATTCTGCAGATAAGAGGCATTACCTCGGTGGAAAGGTTTGATTCGGTGGCAGCGGAGCGAGCATCGTAGACTCAGAGTCAAGAACCAAGAAATAAGAATCAAGAGGTTAGACGAATGAATAGGGACGTAAGAGCATTATTTTATCTTGTTTCTTGATTCTTAACTCTTGCCTCTTGTTTTATAAATTATTAATACCTTTGGAGGGTTAATTTAACATTATGCCTGTACAGGAAACCATAGCGTTGGTAAAGAAGATTTTTGAGGCTTACCTCGAAAACAAAAGCCTCCGGAAAACCCCCGAGCGCTTTGCCATACTGGAGGAGATATACTCCCGCAGCGACCATTTCGATGTGGAGAGTTTATACATCCACATGAAGAATAAAAAATACCGCGTAAGCCGCGCCACGGTATATAACACCTTAGAACTTTTAGTATCCTGCGATCTGGTTACCAAGCACCAGTTTGGCAAGAACATGGCCCAGTTCGAGAAATCGTACGGCTACAAACAGCATGACCATATCATTTGTATCGACTGCGGAAAAGTGGTAGAGTTTTGCGACCCACGCATACAGCAGATACAAAGCATGATGGGCGACATCCTGAAGTTCGATATCAAGCACCACTCACTAAACCTCTACGGTAACTGCGCTAAACTGCGCGCCGGTGCCTGCGACAGAAGAGTACAATAACATGAATAAGCCCGTTCTAAGCAAGCAAGCATTTTGGGATGTCGATATGGATAAGATCGACTACGAGAAGCATGCGCTTTATGTAATGGAAAAGGTTATCAACAGAGGGTCTCTTGAAGATATAATTTCCGTTAAAAAATTTTATGGGGACGACAAAATAAAGAAAGAAATAGTAAATGCAAGTTGGCTCGGCGACAAAGAGATATATTTTTGCTGTGCAATTTTCAACTTAGAACCTGCTGATTTTAAATGCTACATAAAAAAACAGTTGAACCCGCAACTTTGGCTCTCTTAAAAGAGTTAATGGTGTTGGATGAACTGAAGGAATTCAGATTGGTTGGTGGTACAGCATTATCTTTACTAATAGGACACAGGTCATCAATTGATTTAGATTTATTTTCAGACCATCCTTTCAATCGGGATAGCATCATCGACAAATTAAACGAAAATTACGCCTCATTTCAGTTCCAGGGAATAACAAGTGCCCGCTTATTTTTCACAATAATTAATGATGTTAAAGTTGATTTTGCCAATCCATTTGAAAAGTTCGCGTACGATTACACCGTTATTGACGAAATAAGATTTGCTGCCATTGAAGAAATAATAGCTTTAAAACTAAATGCGATAGCAGGCAGAGGCGCAAAAAAGGACTTTTGGGATTTGCACGCACTGTTGGACATATACTCTTTTGAGCAGATGATATCTTTTTATCATAAACGATATCCGAATAATTCTCTCGGTATGGTTGCCAAATCAATTTCTTACTTTGCTGTCGCCGATTTGCAACCTGACCCTTATTGCTTTAAAAATCTTCAATGGGAGAACATCAAAAGCAACATTCTAACTAAATTCAATACTTATATTCAAAATATTAATTAATGGCTGTTGACGTATTATTAGGCCTCCAGTGGGGCGACGAAGGTAAAGGCAAAATTGTTGATGTACTGAGCGCAGGTTACGACCTGATAGCCCGTTTTCAGGGCGGCCCAAATGCCGGCCATACCCTGGAGTTTGAAGGCAAAAAATTTGTGCTGAATACCATCCCTTCGGGTATATTTTTCGATAACACCATGAACCTTATCGGCAATGGCGTAGTTATCGATCCTATCACGCTTAAAAAAGAGCTGGATAAGCTAAGGGATGCCGGTCATGATTTGCTGGCCAAAAATAACCTGATGATCGCCAAAAAGGCGCACCTGATATTACCTACCCACCAATTGCTTGATGCCGCTTCTGAGAAGAAAATGGGCGATGGTAAAATTGGTTCAACCCTAAAAGGTATCGGCCCGACTTATATGGATAAAACCGGCCGCAACGGTTTGCGCATTGGCGATATCACCCTGCCCGATTTTAAAGAGCGTTACCAGAAACTGGTTGACAAACATACTGCAATGCTGCAAGCCATGTATGGTGAAGTAGCCGATTTCAGCGAGCGCGAAGCTTTGTTTTTTGAGGCGATAGACTTCATTAAACAGTTCCCGCTAGTTGATAGTGAGCATTTGGTGAATAACTACATTAAAGAAGGCAAAAAAGTACTGGCAGAAGGCGCACAGGGCGCTATGCTGGATATTGATTTTGGTTCGTACCCTTTTGTAACTTCATCTAATACTACTGCAGCCGGCGCTTGTACCGGTTTGGGTATTGCCCCAAGCCAGATAGGCGACGTAATAGGCATTTTTAAAGCCTATTGCACCCGTGTAGGCGGTGGCCCCTTCCCTACCGAACTGAACGACGAAACAGGCGAAGAGTTACGCCGTATAGGTCACGAATTTGGTGCCACCACTGGTCGCCCGCGCCGTACCGGCTGGATAGACCTTCCTGCCCTTAAATACGCCATCATGCTGAACGGGGTTACCCAACTGGTAATGACCAAAGCCGATGTATTGAGCGGTTTCGATAAGATTTACGCCTGCACGCACTACAATTACCTGGGCGAACAAATAGACTACATGCCTTACGACATCTGCTCGGTTGATGCCCATCCGGTTTTAAAAGAAATCGACGGCTGGAACGAAGACCTTACCGGCATTACCGAACTAAACGAGATACCGGAGAAACTGCAGAACTACATCGATTATCTGGAAGCCGAACTGGGCGTACCTGTAAAATGGTTATCGGTAGGGCCGGATAGGAAGCAGACGCTGGTATTGCACTAATGTAATACTGTCATATCGCCGGGTTCAACACTGGCAATACCGAATAAAACTTTAAAGGCTCCGATAAAACGGAGCCTTTTTCTTTTCCTTTGCTTGCTCGCATACGTCTTCAGTGTCTACACCGAGAATATCACACAAACAGAATCCCAAAGAGATTATATAAACAGTGCAGTAACGCCACCCACCAAAATGCCTTATAACCGTTTGCCTGGCAATACAGAAAAAGGTAATTCATGATAAGCCCCCCAATAAACATAGCCATAATATAAAGGGGATTGTAGTAATGGCTAAGCCCGAATAAGACAGCAGGAATTGTTAGCAGTAGGTAGAAATTACGTATGCCTATCCTCTTTAATAGTTTGATGACGGCATATTGAAAGATAAGGGTTTCTATCAAGGGCGCTACGATACAGGCCAGGAACAATTGCTCCGGCACCGATTCTTTGTCGATTGGGTTACCGTCTAAACCAGGGAAAAAAGTTGACCCAATATAATCAAACAGGTAGCCGTTGCATAAAGAAAAGACAAAACAGACCAAGAATACCTTGGCAAACTTACTATTACCAGCAAGCGCAGGCTTATTGTACTCAGCAATTTCATATCCCATGGCAACAACGTTATTGAACAGTAAAAATGCCGGTAATAATTTGGAAAACAAAAAGCTTAGTTTAACCTTTGTCGGTGTTAATAATTCCCTATCCGGTAGCCTGTGATTTTCGATATTAATGATCCGCAAATTTTCAAGGAAAAAGCACTCGACTGGGCCGCCACATTTGACACTATTTGCTACCTCGACAGCAACAACTACACGGACCCCTACGGAAAATTCGATACGCTGATAGCGATTGGTGTAAAAGATGAAATCAAATCGAATACCGGCGATTCTTTTAAGAAAATTGAAGATTTCCGCAGGAAAAACGCCGGCTTTATCACGGGTTTTTTTGGTTACGATCTCAAAAACGAGGTAGAGAATTTAGCCTCGAACAACCCCGACGGGCTACAATTTCCCGACCTGTACTTCTTCGCTCCACAAATCGTAATCACCATCAATAGAAACACGGTGGAGATAATTGGAGAGAATGAAGCTGAAATTTTCGAAAAGGTGGAGAGATTCAAACTTTCCCCACATGAGGGTTCCACATCCCTAAACATCCAGGCACGTTTCAGCAAGGCGGAGTATGTGGCAACCGTCGAAAAAATAAAAGCACACATCGCCCACGGCGATATTTATGTAACCAACTTTTGCCAGGAGTTTTATGCAGATAATGCTAAGATAGACCCCCTAAACATTTTCAATAAGCTAAACAGCTTATCCCCAACGCCCTTTGCGAGTTATTTTAAATGGAAGGGCAACCATATCATCTGCGCCTCGCCCGAGCGCTTTTTGGCAAAACGGGGCAGCAAACTAATCTCCCAACCAATAAAAGGCACGGCCAGGCGCGATGAGGACAAATCCATCGACCAAAGCATCAAACAGGAACTCCGCAGCACCCCAAAAGAACTACAGGAGAACGTAATGATCGTAGATCTGGTACGTAACGATCTCACGCATTCGGCTAAACCCGGTACGGTAATGGCTGAAGAGCTTTTTGGCATACACAGCTTTAAGCAGGTGCATCAGATGGTATCGACGGTGGTATGCGAGCTGCACGACGATGTAAGCGCCGTACAAGCCGTTATGAACACCTTCCCCATGGGCAGCATGACAGGAGCCCCCAAAATAAGTGCCATGCAACTGATGGAGCAATACGAGCGCAGCAAGCGTGGCGTATATTCAGGCGCTATCGGTTATTTCGCACCGGATGGCGATTTCGATTTTAATGTAGTGATACGTACACTGCTATATAACTCCACAGAAAAATACCTGTCGTTCCATGTTGGCGGGGCCGTCACCTACCATGCGGACCCGCAAAGGGAGTATGAAGAATGTTTGTTAAAGGCTAAAGCTATCTTGGAGGTGCTGGGCGTGCGCAACAAAATGCAATTGCCTAACGTTTGATATTTGCATATATTTATATCATAGGATTATGTATTTAGTTCGCAAAGCGTTTTTTTTGTTAATAAATTATTGATAATCAGTAAGTTATTTAGTATATTTAAGCTAAATAACTTGCTATGTTTAGCGGAATTAGTATCAACG
>NZ_SOZE01000049.1 GCF_004519315.1 Mucilaginibacter psychrotolerans | reverse complement strand
ATTTTATTGAAGTCAATCATGTGGAAATGTATTTAAATATTTGAATTTCAGACACTTAAATATACTTACATTTCCTTTGATTGGCAAATCTATTCTCAATTATTAATCGAACTCAGGTTATCTCAAACTCATAACCAACAAGATTGGGGATATAAATTAATTAGGGCAAAGACAAGAACTCCGACCTATGGAGAGGGGCACACCTCATCAGCTAAAGCGTGAAGGTTAAATTGCGCACCCAAACACCAATAAATTCAAACGCTTTATTATACTCAAAAATCGCTCAGTTTTCCCGTTGCGATCTGGATCCACCCCTTTGTTTTCCTTAGCGTTGGTGGGGCTTTAGATTAGCTTATTGACTGTGGTTTCCAAGAAATAAATATTTCGCCATTTAACTATTCCCGAATAATGTAGGCGTTGATTAAAATAATTGAGCAGTTACTGTAGCAATGTGTTAATTGTTCATATAATTGAATTTTAGTATCTTTCGCTAATGTTAAACAAGCGAACCTAAACTTTTGGCTTTTGTTTATTTAAATTACACTATGCTTTATCGTTTTTTTTTAGTGATATTATTATCTATTGCATTGCCGTCTTACGCGCAGGTTAATTTTCATCTCACAGATAAGTATCTTACTAACAAAAATATAATTAAAGTTCTACATACTGCTGACCAGTCATTGTGGGTCTTAGGTGAAAACAACTTTGTCGCAAGAATCAATCCGGATAAAACTATGGATGATTTTAGCAACGTTGCGTCCTCTATATCTACCAATAATTTCATAGGCATTGCCTCCATAAACAAAGATCTTCTATTGATAGCAACTGCTAATGACTATGTAGTTAAACTAGATCATGGCATCGCAAGCCATTTAACGGTTAGTTCCGGAATTGGAGAAAAAGATATTACTTCAATCACAGTCAATCAACTTGGATTCAAAAAAAACGTTGTTGCATTTGAGCCAACTGTGGAAATTCCCGGAAATTATGTTGTGACGACAGGAAAGACTATTTATTACTCGACTGATGCAGTTGTGTTCAAATCCGTAAATCGGCAATATGAAGGGCTTCAATTTGATGAGGCCGCACCCACCATAAGGAATAGCACCTCTAAAGAACTTTATTTCGATTACTATGTACCGTTTAATAACGGAGGGCGTTGTTACGGGTTTTCGAACATCATCGGCCACATGTATGATTGTGCTGATCTCGGTCTTAGAGAACAGGAATACGATATTAATGCAAAGGACAACAATGATATAAGAACTGCATTAAGCACGGTGCGGACAATAAACAATTATGGATGTGGCGCGTTTGTATTTTGGGCTGCAGATAAAGGTCTTGCCTATGCAAACACAGATGCTTGCAACGTCGAACCTGCTCACCGCTTTTTGGCAGATCAACAGGTAAACAAATTAGCGGAATTAAACTTTTTAACGGGTTTCCCACAGTTTATGCTTACATATGTCATCGCGGGAACATCCAATGGCTTGTACATTTCTGCGGAAAACGTATATAATAAAACGATCACAACGTTTAACCCGCTCCCTAACTTAGCCGGATTACACATCAACGATATTTTTTGTTACAATACCGGGACGGTTCCCGGAAAGCAGGGCGGCTCACTTGATTTTTGTGAGAAGAAAATATATTTAGCGACAACCACTGGTGTGTACGAGCTTAAATATTCATTACCCCCAACGGCGCTGCAGCCTCTTTCCGACAATATTTTCTTCGACAACGCAGTAAGCGATAACTCATCGAACAAGATAGTTTTGTGTCCGGGAAGTTCAGTAAAACTTAATACGCTGGCCGGAGCAGGGATAAATGTACAATGGCAGAAAGACGGTGTTGATATTTCGGGGTCTGTGGAAGATGACTTTACCGCGGATGCCCCCGGCAAATACCGGGTGTTGTTTTACTCGGCATGTGAAAATATTTCATTTTACTCAAAGGAACTGGTTGTTTCATTTAATGAAAAACCAATAGTTCAATTTGATTATCCTGATAAAATTGAATTGTGCGAAAACGAAAGCACAATGCTTTCCACGCCATCCGTGGCCGGTTACACTTATAAATGGATGAAGGACGACGGAGAAATACTGGGTCAACACAGTAATGAGCTGACTGTTTCAACAACGGGCGACTATTCGGTATTGGTGAGTAATTGTGTAGGAACATACCAACCGTCGAAAATCGTGCACGTCGAAATCACCCAATTGGAGGAACCTGTGGTTAGTTCTGCACAATCAAATTTTTGTAGGGGAGACATTGCGCTGTTATCTGCCACTACGACGGCCGGTTATTCGGTTAAATGGTTTTTAAATGGGGCGCCAATACCGGGTGAGACAAAAAACACGCTCGCTATCGGTATATCAGGGCGGTATGCCATTGAAGTCTCAAACCAAAACTGCTCTAAAAAGTCAAAAGAACTCACGATTACGTTCTCGGAACCCTTACAAGTAAAAATTCAGCTCAGCAAAAGTGCGACTATTTGTTATGGCGAAACGGTAACACTAAGCACCCTTCCGGCCGCGTCATCTTATCAATGGTCGAACGGCGCAACTACGCCGACCATTGAGGTGAGCCGTACAGGGCACTACGAGGTCGTCGTGACAGATTTATCCGGCTGCCCTTCGGCTCCGGCCGCCATTGATGTGGTGGTGCAACCAGCACTATCGTTAGCAACGATCCCCGATACAGTATTGTGCACCTTAAATCAGGAAGTCAGGAGAATTATAGCAGAGGATGGTTTTGCTTATTATACATGGAATGGCGTAAGGTCTAAATTAAATTATATAGATGTAAACCAGGCTGGCACATATAGTTTAACGGTTAAAGATATTTCCGGCTGCACAAAGACGATAACTTTTTTAATAAAGAGTGTTTGTAACGAGCTAATTGTACCAAACACATTTACCCCGAATGGGGATGGCATCAATGACCTGTGGACAATCGGAGGGTTAGAAAAAGAAACGAATATTTCTTTAACTATATTCAACCGATATGGTAGCCGCATCAGCGAATCCGGGATACCATCTTGGGACGGCACTTCAAAAGGACAACCAATGCCGGCTGGGGTATATTATTACATGCTAAAATATAGTAAAAAGCGCCCCAAAAACTTGTCCGGCTGGCTTACAATCATCCGTTAGTATGAAAATAATTATATACGATTGCTGAAACGGTAAAAGGTAAACTGAGTGCTTTAGAGCGGTAGCTTGGCGGTTAGTTATTTTAAATTCATGCGCAAGCCCAACGATATCGCGTTACTCAAAAGTGGCATTTAGCATCCGAAAGGAAGTAAATTAGATGGATTTTTGAGATGTGACGCAGCTACTTTGATGAAAGATCAAGCCCACTGTTAACTAAATTTATGTCAAATTTTCCAAAATGCTTTAAAATAACTGAGTCATTGTTGATTTTTTTTATCAAGTATGTACCATCCATGATTGTCAATGTATCTAAATTCAATCGCCATTTATTCTCTTTGATGACCTCCCCCGATACGTATTGGTGAAATTTCCCATCACCAAAAATTAGATAGTTGAAACAAGTCCCATCTTTTTTTAACAAATAGTAATCATACTTCGTTCTTGTGCTATCAAATGTGCTTTCAACTCGCCATAGTTTTTGGCCAGATCCAGTTAATATTGCAATTTCTGTATCTGCTCTTTTAGTACAGGACAAGATAAATAATGACGAGACTATTAAAAATGATTTATTTTTCATGATTTAATCAGTAGTTTTTTCAAGTTTTTTGTATCTAACCTCTTGCACGCCGTGGCCATTAAACTGATAATTCAAACCTACTCCTCCAGCCGCATTCGGCCCGGGACCCCCTCGCCACATTTTTACGCCAAATTTATTTTTATTGAATTCATCGATAAGCTTATCTAACCCCAATGCCTCCCAATCATTTGGATTATCGCTTGACGCGGCCTCGTTGAACATTCTGTTACCAAATGAATCTATCAGTCCCGCCTGGTCGCTTAAAGGCATCTTACCAAAGTTAGGGCCAGTCAGCATTGCTTTTAAGTATACCTCTGCATGATCTTTGAAAGTCTTGTTGGGACTTCCAAAATGAACGATTTCGTGCCTCACAATTTGACCGAGTACATAAAAATCATTGGTAATTCCGTTGTCGCCCCTATGAGTATTTAGATAAATGGATCCTTCACTCACTTTGGAAAAGCCTCCCATATCAACGGAATTTGAGGATGATGGTGAATAACCGTACTTTTTGATTTTTACTTTTTCATAATTATTTTTATCGATGGCATCATTTATAATTTCCTTAAACAAATTTCTATCGAAAGAATTGGATAGATTTAGTTGATTAAACAAAACCCAATTTCTCTGGCTATTGAGAGCGTGAATTAAATTGGTCTTCAGGTTATCTTTATAATATACCGTTTTGCCCTCTTTAATAAAATACCACCAATCGTCCCCATCGTTATCGATTAAGTTAAACGGGTTATTTGCGCTAAATGTATATGGTGACATTTCACTATGTTTCTCTGCAAGATTATCTATACCGTTCCATCTTGCAATAACTGGATCATAAAATCGTCTACCATAATCGTACTCGTTGATGCCATTTTGGTATTCCTTACCGTTAAACAAATATTTATTTGCTGCATTCAATTGCACCTGGATGCTTAAACCAAATGGGTAGTAATAATTTTGGCCTCTTATTACGGCGCTACCGCTTTGGGTATCGAAGGTTACACGATTATTACCCAAATGGTCCTGTAAAGTATATTCATAGTTGAAATTTGTACTATTGATAGCCCGTCCTTCTTCTGTTGTTACAAAATCTAACGTATTGTTGTAATACTGGATGCCGTTAATATAATCGACAATCTCTCCCCCACTCGTCCTCCTTAGTTTCCTACCCTTCGCATCATATGTATAAACCGCGTTTGTAGTGCCGGATATAACTTGTGGTAGGTTTAAAATATTAGGGGTTATTGTTACATTTTTGTTTACGCCATTATTAATCGTGTTTTCTTGATACTTCGTTCCATTTACATCAAATAAAAAACTTCCGGTAACGAGCCCGGTAGTAGAAAGCAAACGGTTGCTTTTACCAGAGTTAGCGTAAATATATTGCATAGAGACCCCAGCCCTTGTTAAATCTGTAATGTTCCCACTTTTGTCATAGCGTATATCTGTTTCGCTGTAACCAGCTGATGATGTCCCACTCCTCAATCTGTTCAAATCATCGTATTGGTAGGTAACCCATTTAGATGCTCCATTATTAATCACATCCTCTGCTTCCGCTATATTTCCGTTAAAAAGTGCCGCGGCTCCCTTTGTCGGCAGGTTATAGCGCAACTGTTCATCAAACAGTTGCGAATTTGTTCGCGTCAACCAGCCCCTTTCATTGTAAGTAACGTTTATACTTTGCAAATACGCGCTGCCATTTGTTGAATGAAGGCGTTTGGTCATTAAATTACCTAAAGCGTTATACTCATAACTGGTTAGTATCACCGGAACACCTGTTTGCCCCGGTTTATCTATTCTCTGCGTATTAGTCAGTTTTCTACCCATATGATCATAGGTATACGTATTGCTAATAACGAGCGCGGAAGTCCCAATGGTATAAATGTAATGTGTTTTTAAAGATGTCTTCAACTGATTCGAAAAATCGTAGCTGAAATCAGACCGATCAAAATTCCCGGTATGAAAAACTCCCCCATAGTAATGTTGGCTGATTGATGTTGAAATCTTACCTTTCGGCTCATAATAATTTACATCCCATAACATGTTCGCCACGGTTAAGAGGGTTGCAGGTGCGTTGAGGACTGATGTCCTCGTGGCCGTAATAACTCCATGAGTTAAATTGCTAGAGCCGTTCACCATATACGCTGAAGGAAGGCCATAAAAATTATAATTGTCGTAATAATTAATTGCCAATACATTAGTTACTGTCGTTGGCCATGCATTGAGCGTATAACCACTTCCACTATTTTGTTTGGCTTCCCACAAGTTTGCATTCGCATTTATCTCTGCCTTTAAGGAAGCTCTGAGGTCTGTTCCTGAAGCACCGCTGATCTGCCCGATACCCGTCATTACCGTACGACCGGAACGATCATACTTGGTAAAAGTGTATTCTTGCACAAGCTTGTTCCGCTGAACGCCATCCTGATTAGCCACCACCTGATCGATCTTATTGTATAAAATATACTCCCAGGCTTTCCCAGGTATTTTTTTCCCAATCATCCTTTGCCGGGCATCGTATTGGTATTGGTAACCAAGTTCATCAAGCGTTGTCTGCGGGATTGCCACCTGGTCGTCGGGTTGCATTTTCGGTGTCAGGACGTAGCTAAGGTTCCCAAAATCATCGTAAACATAATAGGTGGATAAAACTTCCTGTGTACTTGTAACTGTATTGTAATTAAACTGCCTGCTCAGGATTAAACGTCCGTTTTTGTCTGTATACTCCTCAATCGTGCCATTTTTCCCGCTCACCCATTGCTCGTTCTTTTCGACAGAAACATATAACTGTCCGGCCGGAAACAATGCGGTCCAGTTTGAAGGGCGTGAAAGGGTACGGTTTCCGTTGACATCAATACTGACGTTGTAGAGAGCGACATCAAAATTAGTACCGGAGCTGGCAGTTGCCAAATTACTTGTGTAATCAGATTTTACCGTGTGCCCAGAATTTGGAATGGTACCTGAATATAGTTGCCAGGGATCCCCTGGGGCACCTTCCTCCAATGTCCGGTTCAAGGAGGAGTTTTCGATTTTGACCGGGATAACCGGAGAATTGTTACTTGTAATTCCAGGTAAGTTCCACATCCCTCCAGACGGGTTTGCGTAGAATGTTTTTTGCTGCGAGATTGCATCGTACTTAAACGATCCATCACTCAGACAAGACGGCGCAACATAAGGCAAATACTTAATAGATTCTTTTCCAGTTTCATCGTAAGCGGTGATAACAACGATATCCAGACCACCTGGGGTTCCCTGCTTTTGCACGGACTGGATAGTACGGCCTAGTCCATCGTAGTAGATTGTGGCGATGTTTACGTTATCTTTATTCGTACCGAGGTTTTTAAGGCTCTGATAATTGTTAACTTCCGTACGAGGTGTCCAGCTGCTTACAAAGTTCATATCCTGTGGGTTCGATGCGTTGTTAAAATTCAACTGCGTTGTGATATTCCCCGTAGCATTTCCGAACCCCTCGACCACAAAATAATAAACCCCTGCCTGTAGCGTTCTTTTTAAAGAGCCAGCGGTACCCGTGCATAGTACGCCGTTGTCATCATTTTCCGCTATAAGCGCCCCAGTGGCGTCCAATAAGTGTACGTATGTATCGAATGGAGAGCCACAGGTTGACAACGAAATCTCTGATGTGTTCTCTACACTGAATTTGTACCAAATATCATCGGCTGGCTGGCCACTGACTTGTCCCGTATTTGTGTTTGAATAGTTATTTCCAAAATAATTGCCCGATACATTACTTTTAACGCTTGAATAACTCGGTTGGCAGAGATTAAGTGTCCCGACATTTATAGCATTAGACATGCCTGCACCGGCGGGCGCAGCACCCGGCCTGGATATTAGGCTTAACATGGTGCTTCCTGTTCCTGCCCCATTCGTTGCAGTGACAATATAGTTTGCTGATCCACGTATTTCGGTAGCTGTCCCGCTGATGGTGCCGGTCGCGCCATCAAAAACTAACCCAAGGGGCAAAGATGGCGTTATTGCATAGCCGGTAACAGCAATTTGCCTAATCAGGTTGTTATTGTAGTCCGCTACATACACATTGCCATTATATACTGCAACACCGCATGGATAATAAAAACTCGATGTCGTAGAAGCACCATTAGAGCTCCCAGAAGTTCCCGTACCCGAAAGGGTAATAACATTACCGTCAGGTGAAATACGCCTGATCTTATTGCTCACCTCATCACCAACGTAAACATTAAAAGCGTTATCAACGGCTATACCTGCTGGGTGGTTAAAAGTTGCTGCTGCCATATAGCCGTTTGCAGAACCTGCGGAACCGGACCCTGCCAGGGTAGAAACATAGCCCGACGCATCAATCATTCTAATAGCATTATTGTTACCATCGGCTACATAAACCCTCCCATAACTATCTGTAGCGACGCTTAGGGGTAAATTGAAGCGGGCGGTGGACCCGTTACCATTAACGAAACCCGCCGTACCATTGCCTGCCCATGTAGTCACTACACCCGCTGTAGTTATTTTCCTAACTGTATGGTTACCCGCTTCGGCAACATACAAGTTTCCGGAGCCGTCTATCGCTATTCCAAATGGATTATTGAACCGCGCCGCCGTCCCCGTGCCATTAACATATCCTGCTGTTGTACTCCCAGCAAAGGTGGTTACTACTCCTGCAGTGGTAATTTTTCGAATCATATTATTGAAGCCATCTGCTACGAAAATATTTCCTGCAGCATCAACAGCCACACTATTAGGCAACCCAAAACTAGCCGCTGTACCTGTACCGTTTGCTGAGCCTTGTACCCCGGATCCGGCTATTGTTGTAATAATGCCAGACGGCGTAATTTTTCGGATCCTGTAATTCAACCTGTCGGCTACATATATATTGCCGGATTGATCGGCAACCAGGCCTATGGGGTGGTTAAAATCACTCGTAGTGCCGCTGCCGGAGAAGGTGGATGTCTGCCCGAAATTTATTGCTGGTACCGCCGAACCTGTATTAGTTGGGACTATAGGAGAGAGGGGAACACCGACTGTTGCTGATTTCGAACCGCCCGGATAGCTGATATTAGGTTGGGCATTTGCATTTAATCCGATTACAAGCATCCCGAAGCTTGCCAGCAGCAGGATTAATTTATAGGCAGGTTTAGTCATATAATTATAAGGGATAGGTCTTGTATTTATTGAAAATTAGCATGCCCCAAGGCTTTCGCCTCAGCATTTGTTAAAGCCCTGTGAGGCACTTTTTCAAGTTCTCCGGTATTTTTATCCGTGAGCTCTTTTATTTTTTTTGCCCTGATAGTATCTGCAAAGCTATTGATTACGGTGTCAAGCCGGGCAATTTCACTTTGGGTAAGAACTTTCCTAACCGCAATTTCACGCTCATTCAATAACTGCAAAAGGCGTTTTTGTCGGTCATACGCTTTAAGGGATTTATTTTTGAAAAGGGTGTCCAGCGAGTACCGGTTAACTTCCATGGCTGCTCGAAGTTGCGCAGCTTTATGATTACTAATGCGCATCGAGATGGCAAGCACTTTATCGGGCTGGTTAGTTAAGCTGTCTTTCAAGCTCTGCGCCGAAACTTTCGCTGGCCCAATAGTAACCAGTACGATTAAGGCTATCCAGAATTGATATTTTTTCATTAGTTAAAAGTTGGTAAAGCAGTGTATGTATAGTTGTCCCCGGTTAGCCAAAACGTTAGTGTTGAGGTATCTGTGATGTGCCCGGTTCCGGTCCGCGGGTCAGTATAAGTATTCGCCGATGTAATGATCTGATTCCCTAAAAAGTATCTATTGACACCAGCGGAAATATGGTACGAACCATATCCTGTAGTGAAACCTCCTCCACCGTACCCGTAAGTATAACTATTATTTGATGACACTATCGGATCAATATTGCTTGTGAGAATATAAGGCTGCGTACACTGATCGTCTGAATAAAAGGCTATATAAATTTCCGCTGTAGTTTGTTCATAATAATTATCTGCGTCAGTATAGGAACTATTATAGGTCTGATTTAATACTTCGATACGGGCGTACACAGTCGCTGTAGGGCCATTATTTGTGCTGAAGCAATTGGTTTGTTGCCCTCTATAGTTGTAACAAAATGCTTTGATAATATTGCCGTTCAGGTCTTTAATGAACGACAATCTGTTGAAATTATCGTATTCATACGTAGTAGTCCTTCCGCTTTGATCGGTAACACTGGTTAGGCCAACCAATGGTTTGTAAGTAAAAGTTGTCATCATTGCTTCCGCGGGGTGCAGCCGGATGTCATCAAACCAGATACTTCCGCCTCCTGTGGCGTTACCATTGTTGTCAATTCTCAAACTTAAAAGGACTACATCAGCGGGAACCAGAAACTCCTTTTCAACAAAAACCCAACTGTTGGTCACGGTTGTACTTACCGCATCAACGTAGGAAAAATATCCAGTTTCTCCGGCCCGTTTCATGAATAGCACCAGCTCTGCCCCGGATTTATTACTGTATATCCATCCCGAATATTTATAGGTTCTGGGTGCGGTTAAACTTATCGTCAGCCATTTTTTGCTGTGGCTGTATACTTCACAAACACAGGCGTTTGGATTATCGATCCTCGCCGAAGCTCTGCCGCTATGGCTAAATGACTTGTCATACACGACATCGAACCAGGTATCTGGCTCTTCGAAGCCATCGTAAAATATTTCATTCACTTTGGCATTATTCGATTTCACCGTCAGGTACTGGCTATTATATCCGTATAAATAAGAGTCACTTTTTACGTTTATCCAATTGGAAGCATTGCCTGGATCTACAATATTGTTAACAGATTCTTCCATTAAGTTCCCGCTCAGATTATCGACCTTGATGAAATTCCGTTTTACCTCCATACGGCTGTCTATAATGGGAGTTTCATAACTGGAGTTGTATTGCATCCCATATTTTATGTAGTCCGTTACCGGGTGGTCTATGGATAAACTGTAGGCGTATTTCGGCTGCACAAATAAATTATTGTCATTGGGCCTAAAAGTCAACAGGTCCGCTTTCAAAACATTGAACACGCCATTTATTTTTTTAGAGTACACCGTTTCGATTGGTTTCGAAACAATATTATTAAGTGCCATATACGTGAGCGGCGTTTGCGGAATACCCAGGAAACCAGGCAAGAACACATGGGGTGTCAGGTCATCAACATATGTATATTCGATTTTTTCTTCCTCCGCTTTGCTGTTTGTAGTAGTCACCTGCTTCGGAAGAAACAGCCTCGGCTCATAAGTATAAGCGGTTATTTTTTCAAGCGGATTCAGTCCATTAAGGTCATAATCCGTTTCAGTGCTTTTGACTAGTAACAAGTTACGCCGCATAAAGCTATAAGATGCAATATTATAATAATGGATTATAATTGGGTTGGAGTATTTAAACGCTACAATCGCCGCCTTAGTTCCCCGGACGCTATCCAGTTTTGGGCTCAATTCATATTCATTAAAAATTTTCTTCACCAAAGCGCCCGTATTATTATAGGCTAAGCTGTATTTTACCTGACCGCGAGCGTATGAAAAAGAGGTCTTGGGGCTATAAGGGGGAGCGTTGGGGTTTGATAGAGACGTCGGCTTATAGTCGCTGCCCATCGTGAAGCTTTTATCAAAGTCGGGATAATCGATGTTATTTGTGAAATAGGTAACATTTTTCGAGTTATCCATATTGATTTGCGTAACCATATCGTAACCAACTGAATTGCCACTAAGATCGAAAAGTGAAGTAGATGAGATATCGGTGAGATTAATAAAAGGGTGGTTAACCGACTGGCTGGGGAAGAACAGATTAACCATTATTTGACCGACAGCCAAATACACGTCCGTATTTAATTTAAAATTTGTAATAGGTATTACGATTGGTGGCAAGCCCCCCGACCCTGGCGCACCGCTTCCGGGCACCTGTGGATAGTTTTCGTGCAAGGGCGGAACCACGTTATCCACAATTGTATTCGGATACGACTGTTGAGGAACCTGTGGTAAATAGCTTGAAGGAATATTTGGCAAACCTTGAAACGAACTGGTTTCCGCAACCATGGAAGAATAAATGGGTAAACCGGCTAAATTCCTGCCGGTAGATTTGCCATTCGCATCAACATAGGAATAAGATACCGATTTTGAAGGGAGAGTGCTGGTCCCGTCGAACGAAGACACCTTCTTTATCCTTAATCCACCGCCATTATTGCTAATTACCGATGTGCCCGACATATAAGCATATTGGTTAAGTTCGTACTCAAAGGTACTGTAACCTCCGCCAGGGTTAATTGTTTTGGTAAGGATATTCGCCTGGCATCTTACCGGATCCGGCACTTTTATAGCAGCATCGCGACTCGGGTCATACGGCTCTAGTCCAACGGGTATCTTTATATTTGCCAGAGTTTGATACACGATTAATGACCCCGGTATACTTCTGTCATACGGATTGCTGTTATAGAACCCCCAGTGATCAAACTGGACTGACTTTCGCGATGGTAGATTTTGAAGCGTATTGTATTCAAAACTGTAATAATCAATTGACTGCATATTTTTGTTATCCCAAAGCAGTATCTTGTCAAGCTTGAGCCTCTTTTCTTCAATGTCGGATGATGTAGGGGTGCTCAGGAAATAAGAATATACGAACTCGAACTTTGCAATAGGATCACTTAAATTATTACGGATATTAAAATATTTCAGTCTTTTCCCGCCGGCAAGATCCATCCTCCCCTCATAAAAAAAACTTGCTTGCCCACTTTTCGTAACAATAGTGGAAATATACTTGGGTGCGACAATAGTGACATATGTATTTTCCGCTCCTTGCCGGGCCGTCGAACCATCAAGCTCAAGCGGGGAGCTATAACTGGATTGGATGTATCGCGCCACAGAGCGGTTTTTATAATATTTGTAGGAGTAATTTTCCCCGGTTTCGTAATTGACTGTAACGGTTTCTGTTTTGTCCGCCGATACAATTTTATCGAGATGCCAAGTGGAGGGGAAATTTAATACCCGTGAATTATTGTCAAAAGTTTCGCTTTTTGACGATGTATTATCAATCGAGGCCGATGAACTCCCGAAATAATAATTGTTGCCATCGGGATCCGCAAGTATGAATGAAGGTACCTGTTGCCCAGACCAAGGATGGTTGATAACCCTCACCCCGTTCTCATTGATTAATACAGCACCCTTTTCTTTGGAAAAAACGAATTTCCCGGAATAACCTGGAAAAGAATAATAGAACACGTCTGGTTCTTCGTCCCAGTCCCCGCTAACGATTTTGTCCAAACGATACAGATAGGTTGCCGCAGCATGGGCACCTGCATTCTGCCCAAAAAAGCCGTCAGGCTGTTCGTCTGGAAGCGAGTTCATTTGCCTGGAAATTTCCCCGCATGCAATAAATTCCCAACCCAATCCGGTACTCCCCGCCATATCCTGGACTTTAATGCCGCCTGATGAAACATAATTAAGCCCAATTGGGATAGCGAATTTAGCAGTCTTCAAATTATAGAGGTCCGCTGTTATCTGGACTTTTCCGCTGTACATATCGACCGGTGTATCCATATCTTTTATTAATGCAGCCGAATTTGGCGAAGGAGGTACTTTCGCATTGTTTTCACTGAATTGAGCAAGAGCACTGTGCCCGGTAAAAAAAAGGAGTAGAAAAAAAATTAGACGGGTCGTCAATTTTAGCTTCATGAAATTGTGTTTAAGGTATGGTTGTTTAATGCCTGAGGTCCGCAATACCAATTGCATCTAAAAACAAAAAGATTATGCAGTCAAAGTTGTGCGATATTCGATGGCGGCGATTAAGATTAAAATTCACAATGTTTAATTTGGAATTCTCTATTGAAGGGCACAGCGTTTCCCCCGTAATAAACGAATAGACTAACGCCAAAAACGCGCCTGAGCGAGGTTGATTGAACTGGCCAGAAAATAAAAGGAATAGGTGCTTCACGCATTTGCACCATATATAGAAAATTTTGGCAGACTTTTTTCATACGACTTGTGATATAAGTTTAAGGAATTCGTCTGTAAGTTATGAAGAAGCGATTAATTTCAAAAAAGTATTTTCAAATAATCTCAAAAAAATAGACAACACAGCGGCAACGACGTATTTTTGATCTTGGTTCTTTAATTTTGAAGGTGCCTGGCTCTACCTCCGACACGTTCAATCCTGCATGCGCGTTGATTATTCTGCTCGTCCCAATCACGGTTGCATAAAACCCAAAACGTTTAAGCAAGCGAGTCTATAATTATAGATAAAACGGCAATACATCATCGTAAAAGTTGACTTGTGAATTTACTACGTTATCTTATTTCATTTTGGAGAACAATATTAATCGTTCTTTGGCCTGAAGTTCATAGTATTTCGGAATAAAACGGTGGTAAAGGCTACATTGCGGGTCTTTGCCGTCCACTCGGTAAACGGGACATCCGCTAGTGCAAACAGAACGATAGCGGCATTTTTTGCAATCGTCGGATTTTGCATCTTCGTGATGTTCGCCGCTGGCGATCATGTCCACAAGGCTTAATTCGTCGTTGAAAATAGAAACGCCGGGGACGTTATCATCCCCGAATTGAACATGGCAGTATTTAAACGTACCATCAACGTATACCGCACCGCCCGAGAACCCCGAGGCACAGGTTTGGAAACCCAGTTCATTCGGCTTAAGGTCGCAGAACTGGAAGCGTTTAGAGAACTGCCAGCCGTTTTCGATGGCTTCCTGCATGATGGCATAGGATGCCGACAAATATTCGTCTAATAATTCAGCGTGGATTTTTTCGCCCTTAACAATGGAATATCGAAACGGAATATCTAACGCGACAAGGTAGCGGGTTAATTCCGGCAAACCTGTAAGGTTGAGATTGGTTACAACCGTATTAATTGATACCGGAATGCCTTCCGCAATCAGCTTGCGCAAATTCGTATCGACAATGCCGAATGAACCGCAACCGGACCGGAAACTGCGCGTAGCATCGTGCGTTTTTTCGACACCGTCCAGCGATACGCCAAAGCCGATGCCGTACTGCTTGGCAAAATCGATAATCTCATCGCTTAGCATGGTTAAGTTGGTCACAAAGCCCGCATCAAACTTGCAGCCTACAGCCGCCAACGCTTTCCTTGCCTCGGGAATAAATATTTTCCAGTTATTGAATTGCCCTAACGGTTCGCCGCCTGCAAGCCGCAACCGTATATGCCGGATGCCATCTTTTTGCGCTGCCTCCACCATTTTGTGAAGCAATTGCATTCTTACGGCTTCCGTCATGCCTTTGCCCGTGTTCAGCGTAGAGATATAGCAATAGCTACAGCCCAGGTTGCAGGCGTTGGTCGTGTGTATCCAGAAATTGAGCAGTTGCGGCGCGGCTGGCTTTACCGGCACGGAAAACCCGTCAAAGCTGATAAGCTCAGTTTCGCCAAGCATGGCAAAAAACTGATCCAGCGTATCCAATGGCATTGCCAGTTTATCGGCAATTGCCTTCACATCATCAACGCCGTTCACCGCCTCTAAAATCTTCTGCTGGCGTTGGTTCAGCAAGCGGAATGAATTGGGATAGGTACAATTCACCGCATAAGCAAGGCCATCGCCAACAGGGCGTAGCAATAAATCAGGCGATTTACGTGGTATCAGGTTCATAAGTGCGATCCGATTGAGAAATTTCAGATTAATTACTGCAATCACCGTAGTTAATCGAGGTTTGCAAATCGTTTATGCTGTTGTTATTAGCCGTCTGTACTTCAAACCTGTTGCTGCAATCTCCATAAGAAAAAGAAAGATTTACCGAATTATTCGAAATGTTCGCTGAACGGGTCGCGGATAAATCGTCAAAAAGGATGTCGTTGTTGTTTACTGTCGTCATGATAAATTGAGTTTAATTAATCTGTATTTCGTTTTCCTGTTTATTTATTCTCGTTAATAATGTATGGACAGAACTCGGGTGCCATCTGCCAATGGCGTAAAAAGTAGGCACGGCTTTTTTATTAAGCGCTTTGCATACCGCACGCTCGGTAACGATGCCCCGTTTCTTCAATCGCTGGATAACAGGAGCCATTTTGAGGGCAAAATCTTCGGCTGCCTGCTTATTGGCAACCGATAAAAAGAATTTACCGTTTTTTCCAAGCTCAACGCCGCGATTTTTCGCAGCCCTGAGTGCCTCTCTGGTCGTATCGCTAATACGCTGCCTTTGTTCTTCTGCTACCGCCGCAAGGATATGGATAGTGAACTTGTTGGCATGCGGGTTATCAGCTACCTTAACCTCAATTTTTGATTTCTGATTAAACAGCCTGGCAATCTGTTCCACGTCCCTTCCCAATCGGTCGAGTTTAGCAACAACCAACGTTGCCTTGTTACGCTTACACAGGTCGAGTGCCTCGAACAAACCCGCACGCTCCTTGCGGGTAGATTTCACTTCTATTATCTGTGTTAGCAATTCATAGCCGTTATTTTGACAGTATTGCTCTACTGTGTTCTGCTGTGCTTCTAACCCTAAGCCGCTCCTGCCTTGCCTGCCAGTTGAGACCCTATAATACGCAACTGCCTGTTCCATGTGCGTCCTTTGTTGCTCACCACTAAACCATCGTTTATATTTGAGTAGAAAATGATTAAATATCGCTTAAGGCTGATTTAAAAAGCATTGTAAATCAGTGATTTTAAACTTTTACTTTGTGAAATAAAGCAGCTTTTTACTTATGTGTTGAGGATGGTTTGCTAATAAGCAAATCGAAGCGAATTTTTATCATATGGTGACTGCGATGGTTCTGATTTTTTCTCTCGTTCTTTCTTTTCTTGCAATACTGATTGCCTTTGATCAAGCGCGCCAACAGCGCGTCCATAACCAGAAATCTGTAAAGCCTCTGCCGCAGATAGATTTGATGGACCGTGATGGGCTGCTATTTGTCCATGTGCAAAACAATGGGGTTGGCCCGATGACCGTGGACAAATTGACTTTTACCAGAAATGGAAAGAAATCATATCGGATACAAGACTGTCTGGAAATAGACCCCAAAAAATACCATCACATAGAAGTTACCGATACGAATAAGAAAGTGGTTATCCCCGGCGGGTTTTTATTGGTCTTTTCTGAACAACTCGATCCGAGCGACAATCAAGAAATGATCGAGTTATTCCGGCAACAACTCTCCGCGCTGCACCTCAAAGTAGAGGGGCGCGATATTTACGACAATAAAATTTCGATTGAAAAAAGCCTTGCTTGGTTTGCGCGGCATAATAAAAACGCGTAATGTAAAAATCTGTGTTTGTTTAGTATCGCCGCTCTTACTATCTATAAGGAGCTTGAAAATAACAAGCCTGATGAGATTTAACTTTTAATTCAACTCAAGGCGTTTGTTTTTTATATTAGAGTACCAATTACGACCAAACATTATGAGGACTTAAACAAAAGTTTTCATGGCAAATTCCCCCACTTCAACCGTTAAGAAACGTCCTTGTGTCTGCGGAAGCACTCATTGGAATCGTACACCCCGCCCGATATTGTTTAAAACGGTATTGTTTTGGATACCGCTCAAATAAATGCTACGTCTGCGACAGGAAAAGATGGTTTTGGGCGAAATGACAGAATTAACTTAAAAAGAAAATACTACTTTTGATTTTCTACTATTGGTGGCATCCGCCATCATTGTGATAAGGTTTAGGTTAAAACCCCGAAACAGCGAGTGTGCCGGGGTTTTGTTTTGATGTTTTGCTAAGTCGGCCCTTAATTAATCCGTTCAATTGAGATGGGATAATAATGGCTCGCGTCGGTTTTGTTGAATTAAAACCCCACTACGGCATCCAATGCCTCATCCGCTTTTTGATGGGAGAAATTAGATTGGTAGATCATCGTCGTATTGATGGATTCATGCCGGTAAAGCCTTTGCAATACTTTTGGCGACACGTTCATTTCTTCTGCCCGCTGGGCAAAGCTATGCCTGAATTTATGCGGCGATATATTCTTGGTGCATGCCATTTTTGTCATGACAACTTTGATGGCTTTGTTGATTCGATTTTCGGCAGTGTTGATTTCTTTGCGCAGTTTCATGCGGTCGTCGAGATTGTTTAATCGGTTCAGGTCTGGAAATACCAGCCCGTTAATGTTCTGTACGGATTTGTATTGTTCCAGGATGACAGCGGCTTTTGCGGGCATTTTTAAAGAACCGGGCTCACCATTCTTCGACATCTTGTAATATAGCCGCCCGTTCTGAAAGTCGGACCATTTGAGTAGCAGCGTATCGGTGATACGCATCCCGGCGAAATAATAACCTACCAGGCAAACATTCCGTGCATGGTTGAGAGATGGTTTGTCTGATAAATCAAGTGTTTCAAGTTGGTTTAGTTCTACTTCGTTTAACCCGATCTTGATGGACTCCGGGAACTTGATCAGTATTTTTCCATCGGCACCGAAAGGATAATTTTCGTTAGATACGGCTTTAGCAGTAATCGCCCTGTTCCATAGCGTTCGGATAATCAGCAAGTGGTTGATGATTGTCCGTTCACTCAAAGGTTTTGGCGATGTTTTGCTGTTGCCCACCCTCTTCCTGTCTTTGCGCAGGTAGACAGTGTAACGGTGCAAAAAATCTGCATTAACTGCTGATACCGGCAAATCATCGTTTTTGCTAAATTCATAGAAACGCACCAGACGGCTTTTATCCGCCAGGTAAACATCGCGGTTTCCGCATTCAAATTGTTCTTTCAAATATTGATCGGCGATTTCTTTGAACGGTACGCCTTTGCTTTTTTGTTTCCCGTTTGCTTTGTCCCGGATGGTCGCTTTTATCTGCTGCGCGGAAACTTTCAATTCGTCTGTTTCAAGTCGCAGGGCTTTGTCGCGTGCCTCAGAAAGCTTTTTGCTCAGGTAATTGGTGAGCCGTGCAGCATTTGGAAAGGATTTTTTCACCTCTTGTTTTTTTGCGTCCCAAAGGTCACGGTTGGGTAGCGTGTGCCCTTCGAAAATGTAAGAGGGTTTTCCGTTGCACCAGATCTTGATGCCAATTGGGTACTGGCCGTCCTTATCAGGGCGGCTCCATGTGATGATTTTAGCGGTTGCCATTGCGAATTTTGTTAATGTGAAAATTTGTATTTTCGCATCAGCAAGCTAAGAATTCTGTTAACGGATTGTTAACGATTTTGGTGGCCCTGTATGGCTCAATCTATTATAAAATGGCTTTCAGCCTTAGCAAAAACGCCATTTTTAAACGTATCAAACCACACTGGTATAAATCAATTAGGGTTTGAAACCCATCGCTATTTTAGTTTTGTATCAATAACTAAAATAACCGTTGCCCTTATTTTAGTTTTCCATGAAAATCTAAAATAGTGCCTGATAACGGCCTCTACTCATCCACCATCAATCCCCTTACCTCAAATATCAAGGGCTTCTTTGGAGTGGTCGTTTTCTTCCCGGCTATTTTATCGTTAGGGCTAATGGGCTTTTGCGCCACGCCATCCATAATAACTATGCGACCAGCAAGGGCCTTAGGCAAATTTATTCCGTAGTTCTTGAAATGCGCGGCGATGATTCTCCCTTGGCCTGCATCCATTTCAAACCAGCCGCCTTTGGGTTGGGTTACACGGATAACGCGGCCCCTAACCGCGGTTGTGATACGGGTTTGCCTGTCCATGCGTGTTTCCAGCTGCGCGGCGCTTACCGGGCCCATGGTATTTGGCTTTAGTCCGTACACTGAGCCATGCGGCAAAGGCGGCCTTTTTTGCGCAAAAGCTAAGCCGCTTACCAATACCATCCAAAGCGTGAATATAATTACAAGAACCCGCATGTGATAGCAACATTACTTTGCGCGAACGGTTTTCTATTAAACTGCAATATGTTTTTTTTTCTTGAAGCCTGTTGTGGCCCAATGCAGTAATTAAGATATTTGCCGCAAGGAAACCAGAATGTTATTAGCACGATACCAGCACGATTTATTGGAAGCAGGCTGCGATGAAGCCGGCAGGGGTTGCCTGGCGGGACCGGTATTTGCCGCTGCGGTAATCCTTCCGCACGACTTTGACCATCGTTTGCTTAACGATTCAAAACAGCTCAGCGAAGAAGCGCGCTACCAGCTGCGCACAGAAATTGAGCAAACGGCCATCGCCCACGCCGTTGCATGGTGCGATAACCACGAAATAGACCGGATAAACATCCTCAACGCATCGTTCTTAGCTATGCACCGCGCTATTGAGAAGCTGCATTTAACGCCGCAGTTTTTGATCATCGATGGTAATCGCTTCAATAAATATGGTAGCACACCGCATGCCTGCATCATTAAAGGCGATGGCAAATACTTCAGTATTGCGGCAGCATCGATACTCGCCAAAACCTATCGCGACGATTACATGTGCCAGATTGCCGCCGAACACCCCGAATACAATTGGCTAAGCAACAAAGGTTACCCAACGGTAAGCCACCGCAATGCGGTGCTTGAGCTGGGCCATACGCCATATCATCGTAAAACTTTCCGCATTACCGATCCACAACTGACTATTTTTTAGGCCTCGCGTTGCCAAAGCGTGCCTCGTTTGATACCTTTGGCCAAACCAGTTATAAACAACGCCTTGAGGATACTTATTTTAACGCACCGTGTACCGTTCCCCCAAAACGGAGGTTATCCTATTGTGGTAGGCAATACCATAAAAGGCCTGGTTACGCATGGGCATCAGGTATCGCTCATTTCTATCAACGTAAAAAAACATACCGATAAGATTTCTGAACGCGACGAGCTGCTCAACAAAATAGCCTACACCGAGTATGATATCGACACCCACGTATCTGCAGTAGAGTTCGTAAGCAACTTGTTCACCAAAAACCCCTATAATATCGATAAGTATTATACCGCGGGTTTCGAGAAGCTTTTGGTGCAGAACCTGAAGGATAACACTTATGACATTGTGCAGCTGGAAGGGCTCTTTGTAGCGCCTTATCTCAGCGCTATACGCAAAGCATCCCGGGCCAAGGTAATATACCGTGCGCACAATATAGAGCACCAGGTATGGCGCAGGCTGGCTCAACAAAAAGGCGACCCCTTTAAAAAATGGTACCTAAACCTGCTTGCCCGCCGCGTAAAAACCTACGAGCTGGAACTGCTGAACAAATTCGACGGGATCGCCGTGTTTACGGCGCAGGATAAAACCTCCATGCTATCATTCGGCGCCAAAATACCTTTGCAGGTACTACCCATTGGGGTTGATTTAACGCGCTATTGCCCCGAACCCGATAAGACCGAATACCCCAGCTTATTCTTTTTAGGCTCGCTGGATTGGTTGCCCAACCGCGAAGGGATAGAATGGTTTATAGAAAACTTTCACAAGGAAATAGTGGACGGGGACCTGAAGGTAAAGTTCTATGTGGCGGGCAACAGCATCCCCGAAGAGTTTGACGAATACGAGGTGCCCGGAAAAGTGTTTATACAGGGTGAGGTAGATGATGCGCTGGAGTTTGTAAACAGCAAATCTATTATGATCGTTCCGCTGCTGAGCGGCGGCGGCATGCGCGTAAAGATAGTAGAAGGTATGGCCATGCAAAAGTGCATTATCTCTACCACCATAGGCGCCGAAGGCATCAACTTTACCGATGGGAAGGACATCATTATCGCTAACAACGCAGATGAGTTTTACAAGGCCATGCTCAGGTGTATTCGCGATGAGGAATACAGCCGAACTGTGGGCAAAAATGCCCGCCTGTTGATAGAGCAACAACACGATGTAAATAAAGTAACCGAGGGCTTGCTGGCCTTCTATCGGTCGGTTATATAAACAGCGGGCAATTAAACCCTTTTTGCTACTTTTGCCCCCGTTAAACGAGAATCATGAAAAATACTGCATTAACTGGGGTACACACCCAACTCGGCGCTAAAATGGTACCCTTTGCGGGCTACAACATGCCGGTACAATACACAGGCGTAAACGCCGAACACGAAACCGTACGCAAAGCCGTTGGCGTTTTCGACGTAAGCCATATGGGCGAATTTATCCTGAAAGGCGATGGCGCATTGGCCCTGATACAAAAAGTAACCAGCAACGATGCCAGTAAACTTTATGATGGCAAGGTGCAATACTCCTGCCTACCCAACGAAGATGGCGGCATTGTAGATGACCTGCTGGTTTACCGTATAGACGAAAAGACCTATATGCTGGTGGTAAACGCATCCAACATCGACAAAGACTGGGACTGGATTTCCAAATACAACACCGATGGCGTAGATATGAAAAACATCAGCGATCGCACATCGTTGCTGGCGGTACAAGGCCCCAAAGCAGCAGATGCGCTCCAGAGCCTAACGGATATCGACCTGGCATCGATGGAATACTACACCTTTAAAAAGGGCACGTTTGCAGGTATAGAGAATGTGGTAGTGTCTGCCACCGGCTATACCGGCGCGGGCGGTTTCGAGATATACTTCGATAACGAGCATGCCGAATTTATTTGGGATGCCGTATTCAAAGCCGGCGAACCCTTTGGTATAAAACCTATTGGTTTGGCCGCACGCGATACCCTGCGTTTAGAAATGGGTTTTTGCCTATATGGCAACGATATCGACGATACCACATCGCCGTTAGAAGCCGGCCTGGGCTGGGTAACCAAATTCAGCAAGGAGTTTACCAATTCAGCAGCTTTGCAGGCCCAAAAACAAGCTGGCGTAAGCCAAAAGCTGGTTGGCTTTGAAATGGTAGACCGCGGTATCCCACGCCACGATTACGCCATTGTAGATGCCGAAGGCAATAACATCGGCAGGGTAACGTCGGGCACGCAATCGCCATCGCTGCAAAAAGCCATCGGGTTGGGTTATGTAAAGAACGAATTCGCCAAAGAAGGCTCAGAAATTTATATCAGCATCCGCGATAACAAAATAAAAGCAAAGGTGGTAAAGCCGCCGTTTTACAAATAGGGGCTTCGCCCTTCATGCACTTCGTTGTCATTGAGTCATTAGGTCATTGAATCATTATTCCATAGCGATTCTTTTGTTATACAACACCCACCAATGACTCACTGACCTAATGACTCAATGATTTAAATGACCCAATGACGCGTAATTTAGACGTTTGCCTCACCCCTGCACTTATCCCCATATATAACGTATCCGACTACATTGTGGTGGTTATCGATATCTTCCGCGCTACCTCATCGATCTGCTACGGCATAGAAAATGGTGCGGAGGCTATCATCCCGGTATCTGAGGTGGAAGAATGCGCCGCCTATCGCGAAAAAGGGCTGGATTACCTGCTAGCTGCGGAGCGCGATGGGAAAGTAGTTGCCGGTTTTGATTTTGGCAATTCGCCATTTTCCTATACATCAGAGAAAGTATCGGGTAAAACCGTAGTGCTTACCACTACCAATGGCACGCACGCGCTGCATTTATCGCGCAGCGCAAAACGCATCGTTATCGGCTCGTTCTTAAACCTCACTGCACTTTGCACCTGGCTTAAAACCCAAAATGAAAACATCCTGCTGGTTTGCGCGGGCTGGAAGAACAACTTCAACCTGGAAGATACCTTGTTTGCCGGTGCGGTCATCGAGCAGCTTAAAGGCGATGGCTATGTGCTTGACGACCCAGCCATCGCCGCTAACGACCTTTTCCAACTGGGCAAAAACGATATTCCACAATACCTCAGCAAAACATCGCACGGCGAACGCCTTAAAAAACTGGGCATAGAAAAAGACATTGCCTTTTGCCTGCAGGTAGATCTAACTACCGCCATCCCCGTTTTGGATGGCGATCAATTGGTGACACTGGTTTAAGCACCTTCGTAGAGACGCAATATTTTGCGTCTCCAGCATGCAAATCACCCACGCAAATCGATGATGCACATACGGCTATGCAAAGTAGAGAAGCAAAATATTCCGTCTCTACGCGCCTTTTGCTGCCTTGCGGCGATTGCGCCACCGTTTAATGAGCAGGTAAAACCCAAACAATACAAACCAATAAGGCCATAAGGATAACACGCCGAAGAACAGGCTTTGCAGCAATGTGTATCCATCGCTAAACGATTCCTTCAACTTGTACCAAAAGCCCACGCTGGTTTCTACCTGTGCAGGTTGCGTGGTATAAAAGGTGATGGATAATGAACTATATGCTACCTGCTTGTTGAGGTAGTTGAACTGTCCCTGGGTAGATTCTATATCTGACCGTATGTCGGCCAGCTTGTTTTCAATCTCCAGCATCTCGGATATTTTTGTCGCCCGTTTTAGCAGTTCCAGGTAGCGCGCTTCCAGCAGTTTTTTATTCTCCAGCCGGGTTTTGGTATCGATGAACTCCGTGGAAACATCTTTTATGCTGATGTTCTTGCTGTCAATCTTTGTAGCGGTAGAGGCTACCGAACCCAGGAAGGCATCAAAATTTGCGGCGGGAATCTTAACACTCAATACGAATTCCTTCCGGTTATCATTGCCGTTATCGGTTTGGTTATCCTCCTCCACATAGCCGCCTTGTTTTTTGAGCGAGGCCAATATTTGTTTACGGGTAGCTGCCACATCTCCGGTTTCGAAGCGAATGTCGCCCGTTTTTATTATCTTTTTTTCAATGGTGGCCGCGGGCTTGTCGGCTGCAACCTGATGAACGTCGGCATTACCAACAGGTTCGTCAATAGCATTGTCGGCTGAAACCGTCATCTGCTCGGCATCCGGCACAACTACCGGCGGCGGAAACCTGACGGCGGATAGTTTCGGTTTCGGCGGCATAATTAGATTGAGGCTTTTCGGGCTGTCGTCAAGGGCAACGGAATCTACGGTAACTGCAAATGCCTCTGGGTGCGGCTTTTTATTACATGCCACAAGGCACATTAATGCGGGTAAAAAGATAAGATAGGTTTTCATAATAATACGGTTTGATTTAAGCTTCAAACGCCCTTTGCATTATTATATTATGTAATATTCAATTTAAACAAAATATAATTCTGTTTAAATTCGAATAAAGGAATGTTATATTGAATTGCGATTATTTTAGCTTCTCATTATTCCGGTGCCGGTCGGCATCGCGTATGCTTTTCTTGACCATGTTTTTCTCCAGCGCCTCGGTAAGGTTAATACCCGTTTGGTTTGCCAGGCATATCAGCACGAAAAGCACATCGGCCATTTCGTCGGCCAGGTTAACTTCTGTGTCAGATTTTTTGAAGGATTGCTCGCCGTATTGCCTCGCCATAATACGGGCAACCTCGCCAACCTCTTCCATTAAAATGGCGGTATTGGTCAGTTCGTTAAAATAACGGATGCCGGTAGTTTTTATCCAGTTATCAACAAGGGCTTGGGCTTCGTCTAAGGTCATGGTAAATTTTTGAGTGAACACGAATTAAAGGAAATTAAGACGGATTTCACGAATTACTGGGGAACGAATTGAGTGAACACGAATTTGAAGAAATTGAAACGAATTTCACGAATTAAGTTAACAGGAATAGAGTCGAATTTAAAAACAGATTTCACGAATTTTTAGCTTCTATGTTACTTAGAATACAACGCGTTGATATTCGAATGAAGGTGCACCGAAATTCAGCACCAAACCCAAACGCAAACCGGATGCTTTCAGATAGTTTAGCGTTTGTTTGAGATAGGGTTCGCCGATATAGTCGGCAGCTTTCACTTCAAGAATAATATTATCTAACACAACAAAATCAGCTGCAAAACAGTGCTTCAGTTTTTGATCCCGATAGTAAATGTCGTATAGCTTCTCTCTCTGATAAAAATAACCAATCCGCGCAAACTCTATTTCTAATGCGTCTTTATAAACAACTTCTTTGAAGCCATGCCCTAAAGCCTTATGCACTTCAAAGCAGGCCCCAATAATTTTGTAAGATTCTTCCTTAAATAAAATATCCGCCATAGCTAATTAAGCCGTCAACTAATTCGTGAAATTTGTTTAATTTTTTTAATTCGTGTTCACTCAAAATCTTCAGTCGCCCTTTCGTGAAATTCGTCTTAATTTTTTTTAATTCGTGTTCACTCAAAATCTCCAGTTGCCCTTTCGTGAAATTCGTCTTAATTTTTTTTAATTCGTGTTCACTCAAAATCTCCAGTTGCCCTTTCGTGAAATTTGCCTTAATTTTTTTTAATTCGTGTTCACTCAAAATCTTCAATTGCCCTTTCGTGAAATTCGTCTTAATTTTTTTTAATTCGTGTTCACTCAAAATCTCCAGTTGCCCTTTCGTGAAATTCGCCTTAATTTTTTTTAATTCGTGTTCACTAAAAAACTTCAGTTGCCATTTCGTGAAATTCGCCTTAATTTTTTTTAATTCGTGTTCACTAAAAAACTTCAGTTGCCATTTCGTGAAATTCGTCTTAATTTTTTTTAATTCGTGTTCACTCAAATAGCCACTAAACTATTTCCTCAATGGCCTTCTTTATCCTTAGTATCCATCACAATGGTAACAGGTCCATCGTTCAATAAACTTATTTTCATATCAGCTCCAAAAATGCCGGTTGCTATCTTTTTACCCATGAGGGCTTCCAGAACGGTTATCATTTTCTCATACATCGGTATCGCTTTATCCGGCCTGGCGGCGCGGATAAACGAAGGACGGTTGCCCTTCTTGGTTTGGGCAAACAGCGTGAATTGCGAGATAAGCAGAATATCGCCACCAACATCGGCAAGGGCTTTGTTCATCAAATCGTTCTCATCACCAAAAACACGCATGCCAACAATTTTTTGAGCAAGCCATTGCAGGTCTTCCTCGGTATCGGCATCTTCAATGCCCACTAAAACCAAAAAGCCCATTCCGATTTGCCCGGTAATGCTGCCATCAACCGTGCAGGATGCTTGGGTAACGCGTTGTAATACTGCCCTCATTGTCTTGTCTCTTGATTCTTATCTCTTGGTTCTCTCTCCTACGCCCTTGTATCATTCCCATTATAAATACTCAGGTAGCTATCGTACCGGGATAGGGCAATATCGCCTTCTTCAATTGCCTCAAGTACAGCGCAGCCCGGTTCGTTAATGTGGCGGCAATTGTTGAAGCGGCATTGGTTCATCAGCCCGCGCATCTCTGGGAAGAAATGTCCAAGCTCCTGTTTTTCTATATCGATAACACCCAGTTCGCGGATGCCGGGGGTATCGATGATGTAGCCACCCTGCGGTAGTTCGAACATTTCGGCAAAGGTGGTGGTGTGCATGCCTTTGTCGCTCCAGTCAGATATCATGTGGGTGCGCAGGTCCAGGTTGGGTAGCAGGCGATTAATGAGACTGGATTTGCCCACGCCCGAATGGCCGGAGAATAAAGTCACCTTATCTTTCAACAAATCCTGCACGGTATCGATATGCGTTCCTTCTAAGGCAGAAACCGAATAGCATTTATAACCTATATTCTCGTAAACTGCCTGGTATTCTGCTAATATCTCAAGCCCCTCGTCGCTAAACAAATCGAGTTTGTTGAATATGAGGCAAGCCGTAATGCCATAAGCTTCGGCGGTAACTAAAAAGCGGTCGATAAAGCCGAGTGAGGTGCGTGGCGATGCGAGGGTTACCACCAATAAAGCCAAATCAAGGTTAGCGGCAATGATCTGCGCCTGCTTGCTCAGGTTGATGGATTTACGGATGATGTAATTTTTGCGCTGGTGCAGGTTGGTTACTACCCCGGTTTCCTGCTCGGGTTCCATTTCAAAATCTACCATATCACCAACAGCCAAGGGGTTGGTGGTAGTGATCCCTTTGGTGCGGAATTTTCCTTTAATACGGCAATCTATTACCTTTTCGCCAGCTTTCACCTGGTACCAGCTTCCGGTTGATTTTGTTACGAGTCCCTGCATATCCAGCACCAAAAATACTCAATTACATCGTTTTATTCGCCATCGCCCTATTTAGTGATGCAATACAGGCGATAACTGCCGTATTCATTTTATCCAGGTATTCCCTTATCATCCCGCGGCTTAAGCTCATCGAAGTTATTAACCCTAAATGTTTCCTCTTATACAGCTTGATCAAATACTCCGGATCGTTTTGGTAACCTATCTTATTCAGCACGCCATTCTTTGGCCGGAAACTGATTTCGTAAATTTTATAAGTGTAAAAGTTATTGCCGGTGGTTATTTTGATAGAAACCGCAGCGAAGTAATCGATGGCGATCAACCCCGGCGACACTTTGTATGTTAACATGGCCTGGTCAAAAACAGCCGCACTTGTATCAACTTCCCGGTCTGCCGGGTAAGGGCGATAGTTTTGGAAATAGCTTTTGAACCAGGCACCGGCTGCGCTATCTAACAGCGTTTTGTTACCCGTTACCTTAACCGTGTCTTTATAAATCAACTGATCATTTACCATAGGCAGCTGATATACCAGCGAATCTTTTACATTCTGGGCAAGGGCGCACTTAAGCAAAAGCGTCAAAACTGCTGTTATTAAATACCGTTTCATATGCGTTAATGTTACAAAAAATACGCATGATAACGGATATCTAATAAAAATGAAAATAACCCTTGTTTGTTAGGAAATAATCTACTTACTTTACCGACATTATATATGAGACTTAACAACACCATTATTACAACCATTATTACCACCGGGATAAAACACGGAGGAAGATAATCGTATGGTGTAAAACATAAAGACAAACCAAATGAAAGCCTTCCTCCGCAAAGAGGAAGGCTTTTTTATTTTTTATCGCAATAATGAAAGTTTTAAAATTCGGGGGAACCTCGGTCGGGTCGGTAAGCAGCATCAAAACACTGCTCGACATCTTAAAGGAAGAAAACAAGAACGGCAGCAAGCCTGTAGTGGTATTATCCGCCATGAGCGGCATTACCAACCTGCTGGTTGCTATGGCAGAGGGCGCAGCAGCCGGTAAGGAATTTACGGCAGAATTAGCCGAACTGGAACGCCGCCACTTTGAAGTGGTAAAAGCCTTGCTGGATATCCAAAACCAAAACCCGGCTTTTACCCGCTTAAAAATACACTTTAACCAGCTGGAAGAATTGCTGCAGGGTGTGCTTACCCTGCGCGAGCTTACGGCCAAAACCCGCGATACCATCCTGAGCTTTGGCGAACGCTGCTCGGCCATGATGATCGCAAAAATTGCGGCACAGCATTTCCCCGAAGCCATCTTTGTTGATGCTTCCGAACTCATCAAAACCGATAGCGCATTTGGCAATGCCCGTGTGAACATGGAGTTGACCGACCGCCTGATACAGGGCTTTTATGCCGAAAACAGCGATAAGCTGCTGGTGGTAACGGGCTTTATTGCCGGTAACGAAGCCGGGCAGATCACCACCCTTGGCCGTGGCGGCAGCGATTACACCGCAGCCATATTCGGCTCGGCGCTACATGCACAGGAAATACAAATATGGACCGACGTAAACGGCATGATGACTGCCGACCCGCGCATGGTAAAAAAGGCATTCTCGCTGGAAGAACTTACTTATACCGAAGCGATGGAGTTATCGTACTTCGGCGCCAAAGTAATTTACCCGCCAACCATGATACCCGCCTTTTTGAAGAAGATACCAATCGTCATCAAAAACACTTTCGAGCCGGAGTTTGCGGGCACCGTTATCCGCCACGATTGTAAAGCATCTACCCTGCCTATCAAGGGTATCTCCTCCATCAATAACATCAGTATCCTCAGCCTCGAAGGCAGCGGCATGGTGGGCAAATCGGGCTTCAGCGGTCGCTTGTTTTCCTTGTTGGCCAGGGAGCAAATCAATATCATCTTAATTACCCAGTCCTCATCAGAACATAGCATCACCTTCGCGGTGCAACCGACTGATGTAGGCAAGGCCCAAATGCTAATAGAACAGGAGTTTGAACTTGAGCTATTAGCCAATAAGCTGGAACCCTTGGTGGTAGAAAAAGGACAGGCGATATTGGCCATCGTAGGTGAAAATATGAAACAAACGCCGGGCGTAAGCGGCAAGTTGTTCCATGCACTTGGCCGCAACGGTATCAACGTAAGAGCAATTGCGCAGGGCTCATCGGAGTACAACATCTCGGTTATCATCTCTGCCACCGACCTGGCAAAAGCGCTGAATGCGGTGCACGATTCATTCTTTATCGAGCTTACCAAAACACTGCATGCCTTTTGCCTCGGTACCGGCAACATCGGCAAAACATTGTTCAAACAACTGGCAGATAATGCTGGATTTTTGCAGAAAAACAACGGAATCCAGGTGAAAATCGCGGGCATCAGCAATACCCGCAAAATGGTTTTCAACAGCGATGGTTTATCGCTGGATAGCTGGGAAGATGCATTGGCGCAATCGCACCATGAGGCCGACCTGAAAACATTCATCCACCATATGAAAGAGATGAACCTGCCCAACTGCGTGTTCATCGATAATACCGCCAGTCCAACACCAATAGGTTTCTACGAGGAGATTTTCAAATCAAATATATCGGTAGTAACCTGCAATAAGATAGGCAACTCGGCAAGTTATAGCCAGTACAAAACATTCAGAGATACCGCACGCCGTCACGGGGTTGATTTCTTTTACGAAACCAACGTAGGTGCCGGCCTGCCTATCATCCGTACGTTAAAGGATTTGATGAGCAGCGGCGACAGGGTGCAACGCATCGAAGCTATCCTATCGGGAACCATATCGTACATATTCAATTACTTTAAAGGCGATGCCAATTTTCACGATGTGGTAAAGGAGGCTCAGGAAAAAGGCTATACCGAACCTGATCCGCGCGACGACCTCAGCGGCAAAGATTTCATGCGCAAGATGCTGATACTTGCCCGCGATGCCGGTTACGAAATGGAAGCCAGCGACGTACAGATAGATGCCATATTACCCAAAGCCTGCCTTGAGGCCCAAACCGTTGAAGATTTTTATGCTGCATTAAAGTCTGAAGATGCTTTCTTTGCAAACCTGAAGGATACGGCAGAGAAAGACAAAAAAGTATTGCGTTACATTGGCAAGCTGGAAAACGGCAAGGCATCCATAACCCTGCAAATGGTTGATGAAAACCATCCTTTTTATATGCTGAGCGGCAGCGATAATGTTATCTCTTTCACAACTGATAGGTACAAAGAGCGCCCGCTGGTAGTAAAAGGCCCCGGTGCAGGTGCCGAAGTAACCGCCGCAGGTGTGTTTGCTGATTTGATAAACGTGGGCGCGAATTAGCCCCCTAACCCCCTAAAGGGGGAATAGAATTTTAGCCCCCTAGCCCCCTAAAGGGGGAACTATAGTTTGAATATAAAAATGGAAAATATAAATAATACTATTGAACCAACCCTTTCAAAAGCTCCTCCGCTGGTTAGCGGAGGCGGGGGGGGCTCGACGATTGCTGTTTTTGCACCCGCTACTGTTGCCAATGTGGTTTGCGGTTTTGATGTGTTAGGCTTCGCGGTAAACGAACCAGGCGACGAGGTGATCATGCGGATGACCAATAAACCCGGCATCACCATCAGCAAAATAACCGGCGATGATGGTCGCCTGCCACTTAACCCGGCCAAAAATACCGTAAGCGTAAGCGTACAACACTATTTGGAAAGTGTTGGCCGTACCGATATTGGTTTAGATATAGAACTGCACAAAAAAATGCCTATCGGCAGCGGACTGGGTTCGAGTTCGGCAAGTACCGTTGCTGGTTTATTCGCCATCAAAACGCTTCTGGGCGATGAAACGGATGCAGCCACCCTCCTCCCTTTCGCTATGAAGGGTGAAGAAATGGCTTGCGGTCATGGCCACGCAGATAACGTAGCGCCGGCCCTATTAGGCGGCTTTGTGTTAATTAGAAGCTACGAGCCGTTGGATGTAGTTCGCCTCCCGCATCCAGCCGGTTTATGGTGCGCCATTGTTTTCCCGGATGTGGATGTACCTACCCGCGAGGCCAGGCAAATCATCCGCAATAAAATTTTCATGAAAGATGCCGTTACACAATGGGGCAACATCGCCGGCCTGGTAAGCGGCCTGTTTATGCAGGATATCGATTTGATTGGCCGCAGCATGCAGGATGTACTGGTAGAACCCGTACGCAGCATGTTGATTCCTGATTTTTATGTAATGCGCCAGATAGCGATGGAAATGGGCGCGGTGAGCTTCGGCATCTCCGGTTCCGGGCCATCTGTTTTTGCCTTTACAAGAGATGAGGAAACCGCCAAACGCATTACCCAAAAATTGCAGCAGCACTTAACCGGCATCAAAATAGGCTCTAACATTTACGTATCAACTATAAACGATGCGGGGCCGAGGGTGATAGGGTAGTTCTCTCCACTACGTCATTGCGAGGAACGAAGCAATCCTCGGCAAGCAGGGCGGATATGCAAAGTTTAGAGATTGCTTCGTTCCTCGCAATGACGCGGGGTTTATTACAATTCTGATTCAGACGACTAAATGAAATTCTACAGTACCAACAATACCGACCTGAGAGTTGGCTTCAAAGAAGCCGTTTTTAACAGCATGCCGCAGGATAAAGGGCTTTATATGCCCGTGGAAATACCACATCTGGGGGATAAATTCATCCATAACCTGGATCAGTACACCCTGCCCGAGATTGCTTATCATGTGGCACAAAACCTGCTTGGCGACGATATCCCGGCCAACGACCTGAAAGCACTCATTAAAGATGCCATTAACTTTTACGCCCCGGTGGTAAAGCTGGAAGATAACGTAAACGTACTGGAGCTTTTCCATGGGCCGTCACTGGCCTTCAAGGATTTCGGCGCGCGTTTCATGAGCCGTATCATGAGTTACTTTTTGGAGGAAGGCGAAAAACAGCTGGATGTACTGGTGGCGACCTCAGGGGATACCGGCGGTGCCGTTGCCCTTGGTTTTTTAGGCGTGCCCAATACCCGTGTGACTATCCTTTACCCTAAAGGCAAAGTAAGCGACATACAGGAATTACAACTGACCACTAACGGCCAAAATATCCGCGCGCTGGAAATTGACGGCACTTTCGACGATTGCCAGGCCCTGGTAAAACTAGCCTTTACCGATGCCGAACTGAACGCAAAATTCCGCCTCACTTCGGCCAATTCCATCAATATTGCCAGGCTTATCCCACAAACATTCTACTACTTCAATGCTTATGCGCAGTTGCTTAAACGCGGCAGCAGCAAAGTGGTATTTGCGGTACCAAGCGGCAACTTCGGTAACATAGGCGCGGGCCTGCTGGCCTGGAAGATGGGGCTGCCCGTTGAACGATTCATTGCGGCAACAAACGCAAACGATACCGTGCCCGAGTTTTTAAAAACCGGCGTGTACCAGCCCAAACCATCGGTTGCAACACTATCCAACGCCATGGACGTAGGCAACCCAAGCAACTGGGTACGTATTGCCGATTTGTTTAAAGAAGACCCGGAGGCTTTGAATGCACTCATTGCCGGCTATACTTATAGCGATGAGGATACTCTGGGCGCTATACAAGAGCTATTCGACAGCTACCAATACGTGGCCTGCCCGCATACCGCCATTGCGTGGAAAGCCCTCAAAGCCTATCAGCAGGAACAACAGGTGGGCGATATCGCCGGCGTGTTTTTGTCTACCGCGCACCCCTGCAAATTCCCGGATGTATTTACCGAACAAATTGCCGGGGAAATTGTCGTGCCTGCGCAGGTGAAAGAGTTGGAACAAAAAGACAGCAAAGCCGTAAGTTTAGGTGCCGGATTTGATGAATTTAAGAGATATTTGCTGCAAAACAGTTAAGCATGAGCAAGATTAGTCTTAAACAGGCTTTCAAACGATCAACCCTGCTTGCAGCCCTGCTGGTTTTGGGGCTGAGCAGTTGTAAAAAGAAAATGCCTTTTACCCGCGATGGATGGCACGATGGCGACGGCATCAATTTCCCCAACCGGTATATGATGGTGGAAGATTTGATGGCAACGCACAAGCTTAAAGGCATGACCTACAAGCAAGTGGTGCGCCTGCTGCATTCGCCGCAGCGCAACAGCCATACCGACAAGAGCTTTTATTACGATATCACCCTCGAAATGAAAGGCATCGATACGGCTTATTTTAAAGGGCTGCTATTTAAATTGAATGCAGATTCGGTAGTAACAGATGTGCAGGTATTTGAGAAGACAGCTAAAAAGAAGGAAAAATAGTCTGCTAAACTCTACCTTGTCTTAGTATTACAGATAATTATTCATCGCCATAGGGTTCAAAAACCGCGAAGACTATAAAATCGTGCGTTTCACCGTATATATGACTGGAGTAAAGTCGATGCTCTGATGTAAAGTATGAGTCTGGAGTATGCGCGCAACTGTTGGTTTCTATATCATCAAGCAATTCCAATTCTATTTCAGAAGGTGCCATTTCGTAATAAGCAATCAGCTTCGCTTCACGCTTTTCAATGTTAATATCTAAATAAACTCGTCGGAGATTGGGCGTGACCTTAAACGGCAAAAACCTTAAAGCTATGTTATACAATTCCCACTTATATTCCGCCGTTGTTTTATTTAGCTGAAAAGACGAGTCGGGAAATGAATCCAATAAAAGTCTTCGAGCTTCTTCCGTAGAAACCGTTTCGCCGTTTTTACTTTGCCCAATCGCAATATTTATTTTATCAAGCAAGAGTAATTTATCCGTTATTTCAGCAAAAGTAAAAATGGAAGGCATTCCATTTACCATGTTTAAGACCTCTTCTTTTGTCAACATCCCCAAAAATTTGGCTAAAGATACTATCCGTACATTCAATTAAAATTGTTTATTTCGCTTAAAATTATCATGATCAACACCATCATATTCGACCTCGGCGCAGTACTTATCGACTGGAACCCCGATTACATGTACCGCAGCATTTTTGCCGATGAACAGGAAATGCGCCATTTCCTCACAAACGTTGCAACTTCCGACTGGAACGAGGAGCAGGATGCCGGCCGCTCCTTACAGGACGGCACGGAATGGCTGGTTGCTAAACACCCCCATCACGAAGAAAACATCCGCGCCTTTTATGGCCGCTGGATAGAGATGCTGGGCGATGCCTTTGAAGGCACCGTAGAAATATTTAAGGAACTTAGGGAAAGCGGCAAATACAAAATATACGCCCTTACCAACTGGTCGGCCGAGACCTTCCCCATGGCGCAGCAAAAGTTTGATTTCCTGAACTGGTTTGATGGCGTAGTAGTATCGGGCGAAGAAAAAATGCGCAAGCCTGCGCCAGAGTTTTACCAGATACTATTAGATAGATACAATGTAAACCCGGCAGAATCTTTATTTATCGACGATAATTACCGCAACATACTGGCGGCAGAGAAAATGGGTATTAATTGTATCCATTTTACAACTTCAGATAAATTGAAAGAAGAACTGTTGGCTATTGATATCCTTTAGTTTTTAACCGCAGAGTTACACAGAGGTTGCGCAGAGGGTCACAGAGACTTCTGAATAATTGCAAAGCTCTGTGCACCTCTGAGGTTTCTCCGCGCCCTCTGTGGTTAAAAAATCGCCAATCGCAACAAAGCCTGCAAGATCACTCTCGCAGGCTTTTATATTAATTATGCGAATCAAGGGTCAAAATACGTTGATAACTTTAATAGATAATTGCCTGATTATGAGGTTTTTATTTGTCTATTAATTTGGTTAAAGCCCTGAAAATCAGTATCTTAAAGAAGATTTCC
>NZ_SOZE01000048.1 GCF_004519315.1 Mucilaginibacter psychrotolerans | reverse complement strand
TTACCGGTTCAACAGGCTTAAGTATCCTGACAATATGTTTCATAACCTTGTCAAGACGATGATTGCGGCCGGACCAATATTTCTGCAAAAATCATGGGTTGCTTAAACGCCTTATTCTATTGTGGATTTCTCATAATGTCTCACACATTTTCCTTTATTAGCATTAAATAATATTAGCTGCTTCCCTTCGCCATGTACAAGGCTTTCCCCTGCTCGGACTACTACGGAAGCTCCGTTACCATATCAGATATTCAAGAATCTGCATTCTATAGCCGCGCCAGCGGCATTCTGACTTAGGTAATCCACGTTTAGCAACATAGTAACGATGGCGTTACAGATTGTCGGATATGACTTCCACCCGTTATTGCATATTGCAATTGCGCTGTGATTTGTTCTTCGCTTACCCTCCTCAAAGACCAAAGGGAAGTATCACAGTATGACGAGTTCAGTTATCTTACGTCATAGCTACCGGGAGAGGCCGCTTGGGTTATCATTCAATCAGTATGGATTTTATCCTCATATCTGTTTCTCGTCCTGCTATTCAGTCGTGACCTGACAACTGGTCAACTTATAGACTTGTGTCGGCATGCTACACTCCCCGATATTTGGTTTCCCTCACGGATAAGCCGATGGACGATAGGCCTTTTGAACACTGGCCTAATACCCTGCCATGGGTATATTTACTATGCTGCCGCTACGTGCGCACCTTTGATCCGGTACATCTCAAGTTCGTCGGTACGCTTAAAAAAGATGCCCGTGCTGGTTCGGATGGTCTCTGTGCCGATGAGGTAGCGGTTACTGCGTATCCAGAGCAGCCGGTACCAGGCAAAGCCGAGCACGGCGAGGCTGAAAAATATAAAATAGGGAGAACTATACCAGGCCAGCACCAGGAAAGCGAGCGACAGCAGGATAAAGTGGGATATTTTCAGGACGGCAAAACTGATGGCCGGCCGGAGGGAGATGTCATTGTTTGTTGTCATAGACCATCGATATTTAATGTTCTAAGCTTTTGGGGATCAACATACATTACGGTAAAAGGAAGAAATCCCCAGGAAGGTGTGTTTGAGCGAATGATCTCGATCATATCCTCGGCGATGGATTGTTTAGACATTATATGCTATTGGTTGAAATCCAAAAATAGCTGTTCTGTTCCGCGATCATCCTAATGATATACAAAAGGTTACCGGTATCAATTTGTATATCATCTTTAACCGGCAAAAAGCTGTATAGGTTTGGAAGCCGGTTTTGACTGGGTAACGCCCAATGAAAAAGTACTGATCAGTTTCTGGGCCTATGACCGTGCGGCTGCTCAGGGTGTCGATATCATGGATAACCGCGCAAAGGACATTGCCTGCTATCATCCCGGCTATTCGTTTGTTGAAAAACTACAAACCATCGCGACCAAATTCCGGCGCGAAACGGAAACTGGAAATACGGATGTGAATTTTATGCCGCAATACTATGATGTTTATAGCCTGCTCGGCCGGGAAGATGTATTGTCTTTCATAGGTACACCGGAATACATAGGCCATTAGGAAGAACGTTTTCCTAAACCGGACTTGGCTACACCTATAAAGCAAAACAAAGCGTTTCTTTTAACCGATTTCACAGGATCAACCGGCGGAGGCCGTGGAGGAGCTGAAGAAGAATAATATACTACCCCCCCCCCCCTATTGATTAGGTCTAAAACGCCTAGGTTTAACCATTAGCCGGGGCGTTTTTTTTACTAAACTTAATAATCTAAACTATAAATTATGAAAAAAAAATAACTTGTTTTGTTTTGCCCTTTCCACCATTTCTCTGCGAAGCTATGGCCTAACCACAACAGGTACGGCTAGGGTTACCACAGGTGTGCTAATCGGCGCAACGGTGCACGTGGCAGAATTGCCAAATGCAGGTACGGCTACCAACACTCTGGGCTAGCATAAAATTATCCTTAAAGCCGGCACTTATACCATTAAGGCAACGTACATAAGATATAATGAAAACACCAGGAATATTACCCTGGTCAATGGCTCGGATGCGCTTGCAGTTTAATCAACATTATCTTAAACACCGATACCAACAGGATGTCCGGTAATATTTCGGTTTTCGTTTGCACGTGATAGTGTGGAATGGACCACGTAATCCCTAATTCCAAGGTGGTACAGTTTGTTCTTGTGGCACTATAAGGTAAAAGCAGATATCACGGAGCGATTTTTGGGAGGTCAATTGACGGAAAAACAGTTGGAACAACTGCTTCCAACTGTTGAAATTTCTTGTCCGGAAATCCGGTGTGACTGCTCTGAGTATTAAAGTTTTTGCCACTGGGGTCCAAGATAAGATTGAAAGAGCTGTTAAAGGAAAAAAACACGAAATGCAAATGGCATTTGTCAAATCACAGCTTGCCCCGCAGTTGCTGTTTAAAATGACCAATAATATTGACGCGCTGGTTTTAAAAGACGCGTTTAAAGCCTCCGCAATTTAAAAACTGCTTGATAGGATCTTCTGCATCTGATAAAAATATCGCTACAACTAAGGGTAAGCTGTATTTTAATGTACTCCAGTATATGCGCGAGTTATGCCGCTGCCAAAATGAGGCGAGGCCAACACCCATAGGTAAAATTTAGCGCTAACACGAAACTTTTATTCACACTAAAACAAAAACAAATGAAAAGAAGATCTACAAAATTTTATTTAATCCTTGTAGCTGTTATCTCAATTCTGGCTTCGTGCTCTAAAACAGATGATAACTACAATTACAAAAATATGCCCACATCAATTGAGCTGCCTGTAGCTGCACATGCAGGGCCTGCAATGTTTGATAATGGCGGGTTTAAATTTATCATAGAAAAAAGCATTAATTCTGCGCCCCAGCCGCTGGTTACCACTGTTCTTTTGTCGGCAACGAAGCCACTTAGTAAAGACGTAACGGTTACGCTAAACGTAGATAATGGCGCTATCGCAGCCCTTAATGCTACACATAAAACACTTTATACTAAAGATAGCCTGGCTGCTGTAAAGGCAAATACCGATGTGCCTGCTGCAACAGACTTTAAATACGAAATTTACCAGCCGCTGCCGACCGATGCTTACAGCATTCCCAGTACAAAGGTAACGATACCAGCAGGGCAAACCACTGCAGACCATACTGTAAACATTATTACAGATAAGTTAACCCTTGGCGTTAAATATATGCTGCCCGTAGCAATTGCCGATGCGCAGGGTGAAAAGATAAACTATTACAGCACCGTATATTATTTAGTTAGTATAAAAAGCGAGTACGAAGGCGAGGCTAAGGCCAGTGGATCAATTGCTTTTCCGGACCCTTCTATAAATAGGTCGTGGACAGACAGGGCAAAAACGTTGACTACTGTAAATGGCAACATTATACGCGTCGAAGCGGCAGACTTAGGCGGCAGTAATTATTATATGTGGTTAATAGTAAATCCCGACAACTCAGTTACGGTGATCTCTGCGCCCGGATCTGCAAATCCAAGTATTCAAAGTAACGGAAGCTGTACATTTGATCCCGCCACACGTACATTCAGCCTTAATTATAAATACGTTGGAGGCACAGGAGACAGAAGAATAACCGAGATTATTAAGCTTAATTAACTTTAATCAGCAAAAGCCAGCCGCTACAGAGATGTAGTGGCTTTTTTTGTGAAAAGCGGTTTTATTTTGCTTTAAACCATTTTTTTAATCATTACTGCATTAAAAGCAACTTATTGTTAAAGAATTATTAATAATTTAGTGAAAACATTGCCATGACTGATGAAAATTGATGTAAAGCCGACGGATAACGAGTTACTTGAACTTTTTACAACAGGTAATGATGCTGCCTTTACAGAAATTTATAACCGGTATTGGAAAAAGCTAGTTGCATTGGGGTATAGTTATACCAAAGATAAGTTTGCTGCAGAGGAAATAGTTCAGGAAGTTTTTGTAAGCCTTTGGAACCGCCGAGGTGTTGTTAAGATTGATACCTTAAGTTCGTATCTGGCCACAGCAATAAAATTTTCGGTTTTCAAAAGTATCTACACCAAAAACCGGCGCGAGAAATTGCTGGAGCATATGCCTGGCAGTCCGCTGGCAGAACTTCCGGAAGACCTTTTCCATGCAAAGTTCCTGGAAGAATATGTGAACGGATTGGTAGAACAACTGCCCGAAAAATGCCGCCTGGTTTATCAGTATAGCAGGCAAAAAGGCCTCTCTCCCCAAGAGATAGCCGATGAAATGAATATCGCCAAGAAAACAGTAGAAGCACATCTTACCAAAGCTCTTAAGATGCTCCGCTTAAACCTCAAAGAAATGATGGTGCTTCTTATAGTTCTTAAAGAGCTATAAGTTTATTGCATACCGCTGCGGTAGTATTAAATAACACATTTTTAAAAAATATTGTAGTTGTACTAAGGGTACATCCTTGCTCATGGTACTTCTAATTAATTGCGCTGAAATGGACGAATTAAGACAGACCTATTTAATAAAAAAATATATACATGGCACAGCTACCCAAGCCGAGCGGGAAGAGTTGTTGTTATGGTATCGCCAAAAAGGTATTGATGATCATTCGTGGCCTTACCTAAGTAAGTTGGAAGAGGTTGAAGCAAAGGAGCGCATATTTAAGGCTGTAAAGCAGCAAGTAAGCGATACGCCGTTTGCGCAAGGCCGCACGGGCACCCTTTTTTATAAAATAGCGGTTGCAGCTTGCGTAATTGGGGCGGTATGCTGCATTTTCTTATGGCGCTTTGCAAAAAAGGATGTTTCGCCCGCTATAATCACCGTCAGCACAAAGGCAGGTGAAACAAAAAAGCTTCATTTAACAGATGGGTCGGTTATTTGGTTAAGTGCAAAAAGTACGCTCACGTACCCGGCATCCTTCAAGGGGCCAACACGCGATATCAGCTTTTCGGGAGAAGCGTTTTTTGATATTGCCAAGGATAAACAACACCCTTTTGTGGTTAGCACAGGCAACACCAGTACAAGGGTATTGGGTACCAGTTTTAACATAACCGCTTTAAAGGAAAGTGATAATGTTACGGTAGCATTAATAACCGGTAAGGTATCATTTACCGGTAGTAAAACAGCGTTATCGCTATTACCCAACAACCAGGTTGTTTACAATAAGACCACAAAAGAGGCCAGGGTTATGCCTATTCCTGATATAGATGCGGTTGTTGGCCGACACAATGGTTACTACGAGTATAAGAATATCCCATCTAAAGATGTAGCCGAAGACCTTAGCCGCTTGTATGGTATGAATATTAAGGTTTTGGGTAACGTACAGAATTGCACGTTTTACGGTCGTATAAAGCCCGGTGAAAGCCCGGTGAAATTCTTGAAAAAAATGGCGTTTGTAGTTAACGCATCTGTTACCACAAAAGATAGCGTGTGGATCATTAAAGGAGGAGGGTGTAATTTGAAGTAACGATACCTGCTCATCCAAAAATCAATTAACGCCCCGTGCGAGGGGGCGCTAACTGTATCAAAAAAACATCATAGTAAACAGCTATACCTCAACGGAGTGGATTCCAGGGTACCTGCTATTTTTTAACGTTTTATCGAAGTGAATATATGAAAAATAATGTATCCCGCAATAAGGGACGCAAGTATATGCTTTTTATGAAGATAGGCACCATCATACTAGCCATTTTAAGCAGTTCAACTATCCTGATGGCGGCGCGCCCGGCAGATGCACAGGATCTGTTGAAAAAGCACATCACTGTTAATTTAAAAAACAGCCTCTTGGTAGATGCGCTTGATAATATTTCGGCTGCCTCGGGCGTAAAGTTTACGTACAACGGCGCGGTAACCAACAGCAAAACGCGCATATCTGTAAAGGTTGTTAACCAGGAGCTTGGTAGGGTATTAAACAAGGCCCTTAGTAATACTTCTTATACATTTATTGTGCTCGATGATGAGATTCTCATCAGGTACGAAGAAAAGGTACCCATTGCCAAACCAAAGCCGGTTCAACGTATTGTTACCGGTAAAGTTGTTGATGAAAAGGGCGAGGCTTTACCCGGAGTTACCATCAGGGTGAAAAATACTACCCGTGGTGGTATCACCGATGCAGCAGGTAAGTACCAGATACAAGTAAATGATGATACCGAAACGCTGGTGTTTGCATTTATTGGTTATCAAAGCCAGGAAGTGGTGGTAGCTGATGCAAAAGTAATAGACATAAAAATGGTGCCTAATCCGCAAAACGAGCTGAAAGAAGTTGCGGTGGTTGCTTACGGTACGCAGCGTAAAGTGAGTTTGGTAGGCGCACAGTCAACAGTAGATGTTGGTGAATTAAAGCAACCCGTGGCAAACATTTCCACTTTACTGGCGGGCAGATTATCGGGTATTGTGGGTGTGCAGCGTTCTGGTGAGCCCGGCGGCAATAGCGCCGATATCTGGATCCGCGGTATCTCTACTTTTACCAATAACGCTACAGGCCCTTTAGTTTTGGTAGATGGTGTTACCCGATCTATTAACAACCTCGATCCGCAGGACATCCAGTCGTTCACTATTTTAAAAGATGCATCTGCAACAGCAGTGTACGGCGTTAGGGGAGCAAACGGGGTAATATTGGTACAAACCAAGCGCGGCAAAGCGGGTAAACCAAAAATTGATGCCGATTACTATGAAGGTTTTACTTCATTTACCCGTGTGCCCGAAATGGCCGACGGTATCACCTATATGAATGCCGTTAACGAGGCAAATACCACAAGGGGAGGAGTTGCTAAGTATTCGCAGCAATACATCCAAAACACACAGAATAATGTTGATCCATTGCTATATCCTAACATTAACTGGATGGATGCTGTATTTAAAAATACAAGCCGTAACAGGCGTGCCAATGTAAACGTCAATGGGGGCGCACCTAATGCCCGTTACTATATATCGGCCAGTTACTATAACGAAGGTGGCCTTTTAAAGACCGACAAGCTATCTACGTACAACTCTAACATAGACTACAGCCGTTACAATTTCACCAGTAACGTTGATTTGGATGTTACCAAAAGTACCAAAGTAGCTTTGGGTGTACAGGGATATGTAAGTAAGGGCAATTACCCATCGGTATCTTCCGGAGATATTTTCCAGCAGGCCATGATCGTATCACCGGTAGTGTTTCCGCTCGAATATCCGGGTGGTTTTGTGCCGGGTGTTAACCCAAATGGCGATCAGCGTAACCCATATGCCGATCTTACCCGAAGAGGTTATCGTACCAACTTCGAAAATCAGCTTTATTCTAACATTCGTGTAACGCAGGATCTGGGCTCGATCATTAAGGGCTTAACCTTTAACACCCTCTTCGCCTTTGATGCTTTTAACAATAATAGCATCACGCGCCAAAAACGTGAGGATACCTGGTACCCGGATCAAAACACACCGTACAAGGCCGACGGCACCCTAAACCTGGTAAGAACTTACACCGGGCAGGGTAATTACCTTAACTACGGTGCCGGCAGCGGCGGCCGTAACAAGGTTTACACCGAGTCGTCGTTAAACTACGATCGAGCGTTTAGCAAACACCGTGTAGGCGGGCTCTTATTATTTAACCAGGAGGATGAATCGCGTTTTCCCGCTGGCGATTTTACAACCTCTATCCCATATCGCCTGCGCAGCTTAGCGGGCAGGGTAACCTACTCTTATAATGATAAGTATTTTGCTGAGTTTAACGTAGGTTACAACGGATCTGAAAACTTTGCTCCGGATAAACGTTACGGTTATTTCCCTGCATTTGGTTTAGGCTGGCTGGTATCAGAAGAGAAGTTTTTTGCACCTATCAAAAACACGATCTCCTTCTTCAAGATCCGCTACAGCAACGGTATTGTAGGTAGTGCAGACATTGGCCTGGGCCGTAGATTTGGTTATTTAACGCTATTGTCAGACGGTGCTTCCGGTTATACTTATGGTCAAAACAATACCAACGGCATCAGCGGTATCAGCATTACCGATTATGGTGTCGATGTAACCTGGTCAAGGTCGCACAAGCAGGATTTGGGTTTTGATATCAGGGCGTTTCACGAAACCTTTTCTTTAACGTTCGATTTGTTTAGAGAGCACCGCAGCGGTATTTTCCTGCAAAGAGCAGCCGTACCAGGTTATGTGGGCTTATCATCCGCCCCTTATGCTAACTTGGGTATTGTTGATAATAAAGGTTTTGATGCCACCATAGAACAGCGCCTTAACATAGGCCAAACGGTGGTAAATTTGCGCGGTAATGTTACCTACAATAAAGATGTTGTTATTGAAAATGACCAGCCGTCTCCTAAATATTCGTGGAACGACCGGCGCGGACATAACATCCTGGCCGATTTTGGCTACATAGCCGAAGGTTTATTTACCAGCCAGGAAGAGATCGACAACAGCGCTGTGCCAGGATCGAAAGAGAGTATCCGCCCGGGCGATATTAAATATCGCGATTTAAACAACGATGGCATCATTAACGCTTACGACAGAACACAGATTAGCAAGGGCGATGTGCCTTTCTTAACCTATGGTGTTGGTTTTAACGTTGCGTACAAAGGCTTTAACCTCGGTGCATTTTTTCAGGGAACGGGCCACGCTTCGCGCTATATATCCGGCAATGCCATACAACCCTTTGCAACCAATGGAGGTATCAGTAACGCCTATGCCAACATCACCGACAGGTGGACAGAAGATAACCCGAGCCAGGATGTGTTTTATCCCCGTTTAGCTTATGGCGATGGTGATAATACCAACAACACGCAGCACAGCTCGTGGTGGGTAAAAGATGTACAGTTTATCCGCTTAAAAACGCTTGATTTTGGCTATACCTTTCCTAAAGCCACGTTCAATAAAATTGGCATGAGCAACGCCCGCGTTTATATAATGGGTTACAACCTCTTCACCATCAGTGATTTTAAGTTATGGGATCCGGAACTAAACACCGGCAACGGCACTACTTATCCTAACGTGAAAACAATTTCCTTAGGTATCAGCGCGCAGTTTAATTAACGGACAAACATTTATTTAAAGCAAATAAAATGAAACGAATTGTAATAGCAGCCTTTGCAACTTGCATATTAACATTTAGCCTTTCGTGTAAAAAAGGTTTCTTAGATCAGGTGCCTGATGATCGCCTTACGCTGGATGAGACTTTTAGGAACCGAAACTCGGCAGAAAAATTCCTCGCCAACGTATACTCTGTTATCCCCGATGAAGCTTCGCAGCGCTTCCCGGGATCGGACAATAACATCGGGGAGTGGACAGGCGGTTCTGATGAGGCCGAATACGACTGGGGTTTCGTGGCCACTCAAAACATAAACAACGGTACGTACGATGCATCCAGCGGATTTGTAAGCGGTTTTTGGACAACTTACTACCGTGGTATCCGGTCTGCAGGAATCTTTATGGATAACGTTGATAAGGTATCAGATCTGCCCAATTCGCTAAAAGTGCAGTACAAGGCCGAAGCAAGGGCCTTAAGAGCCATGTACTACTTTTGGCTGATGCGTATTTACGGCCCGGTAGTGATAACCGGCGATAAAACCATAAGCCCGGATGCTTCGTTTGATGATGTACAACTTCCCCGAAGTTCGTTTGACGAATGTGTGGCTTATGTAACATCAGAACTGGATGCGGCTATGGTAGATTTGCCTTTAAAAGCATCAAACACCAATAACTACGGCCGCGTAAACAGGGCGTATGCGATGGCCATTAAGTCGCAGGTATTGCTTTACGCTGCGAGCCCGTTATTTAACGGTAATACAGATTACAGCTCGATGCAAAATGCCGATGGCAAAAAGCTCATTAGCGATCAGTATGACGCATCTAAATGGAAAAACGCGGCAGACGCAGCCAAAGCGTTTATAGACCAGTTTGTGCCTTCACAGTTCGATCTTTACCGGGTTAATGATGCAAACGGCAACTATAGCCCTTACCTGTCAACCCGCGATGTAATGCTGGTAGACTGGAACAAGGAGATAATTTATGCCCGTATCGATGCCGGTATTACCAACAGAGCATACGAGCTGGCACCATACCACTCTGGTTATGCGGACGAAGTAAGGGGAAGCGGAGGTTTGGGTGCTACCCAAACTATGGTGGATGCCTATTTTATGGCAAACGGTCGTTCTATAGACGATCCTGCTTCAGGGTATGTAAAAACAGGTTTCTCCGATTTTCAGGCACCGTATGATGATAAGGCAAGGCGCACTTATAATCAATGGGCAAACCGCGAACCACGCTTTTATGTAGGCATCACCTACAATGGCAGCAAATGGCTAAATTCCAACAGTGGCGAGGTAATCACCGAAACATATAATACCGCCAACTCCGGAAAGCAAACAGGTGGTAATGATTATTCGCCAACCGGCTATATTGTACGCAAAAACATAGTAACCGGCGACTGGAGACAAGGTGGCCGGTCATGGGTAATGCTGAGGCTTGCAGAGATCTACCTGAACTATGCCGAAGCGTTAAATGAAGCGGAGCCGGGTAATGCAGACGTACTGAAATATGTAAATCTCATCAGAAACAGGGCCGGTGTGCCCGAATACGGCAGTGCCGATTTGCCCGCGCCTGCCGGCCAGGACGCTATGCGCGAGGCTATCAGGAAAGAACGCAGGGTAGAACTTGCCTTCGAGAACAGCCGCTTTTTTGACACCCGCCGCTGGAAAATTGCCGAAGTTACCGATAACGGCCCTTTTAAAGCATTAAACATCAGCGCCAACCTGCCCGAGTTTTATAACCTGGTAACGTTTGAGAATCGCGTGTTTAACAAAAGGCATTACCTGTATCCAATTCCACAGAAAGATGTTGACAGTGATAAACAATTAGTTCAAAATACCGGCTGGTAACAATTTAAAAATTGAGGGGCATCTGCGGGTGCCGCCTCAATTTTAACACAATGGTATCCATTCTACGCTGCCGATAAAATCATAGCAGAAAACACCTTTTTACAACATGACCTTAAAAATCAGTTTAACACTGTGCGCATTAGTTTTTACGGCAGTGATAGAGAGCGCATGCAGCGAAACCAGGCTACAGCGCAATCAAACGCAACTTACTGCCGCCGACACTTTAATTACCGGCACGCCGCCGCTTAAATGGAAAGAACATTGGTTTGAGCATAACCTTACTGTATCAAGAACATTCTATGATAACAGTGCTGCTATTTATTATGATGATAATATGCCGCGTAACATAACGTGGCCAAACAAGGTAATATCTGATACTTGGGCCTACGTAAAAAAGACCTATGGCAACTTTGGCGATTCTACGCGTGTGTATGCTATTTTCCATAAGGTTGTTAATAGGAAACTGGGTGGCGGGCACCCTGCTTCATATTTCGATGTCAGTCATGATTTTAGGAACGTTATTGACTGCGGGTTAGACGACTGGACAAATCCGACCGGCCAGCAGATAGGCATGCCGATACACGAGCTGGGCCATATCGTATGCGGTGCCAGCCATGGTGTAAAAGGTTCGCCATCTGATGCCCTATGGGGCGACAGCAAATTCATGGAGATCTTCATCTATGATGTGTACCTGCACATTGGTTACGAAGCTGAAGCAGCCAAAGTGTTTGCCGAAATGCAGTCTAAGCACGATGATTTCCCGGCCGCAAATACCCAGTGGTTTAAAAACTGGTTTTATCCCATTTATGATAAGCATGGTAAAGCTGCGGTATTAAATAAATATTTTGAGCTGCTTGCCAAATATTACCCTAAAAAGAACGGTAACGAGTTTGACCATGATCTTAACTGGGGCGAATTTGTTCATTTCTGGAGCGGTGCAGCCGGCACCAATCTAAAAGCGCAGGCAACTACCGCGTTCGGTTGGAACGCCAAATGGGAAGCAGAATTTAACAAAGCAAGAAACAATTTCCCGGCGCTTAAGTATTAAACCGGTTTGCCTTATATAAAGCCCTACATCAACCTATGAAAATATTAAAAAGAACTACTGCTATTGCCTGTTTAGTTATCCTAATGCCGTTTATCGCGGATGCGCAATCGTCAAACTTTAAGCTATCCGGTAAAATTGGCAATTTAAATAAGCCGGCAATGGTTTACCTGGATTATATGGATAACGGCAAAAGCCATGAAGACTCTACGGAGTTGGTAAACGGCGCATTTAGCTTTTCAGGGCAAATTGCAGATATAGCTACAGCGCGTATGGCCCTGGCACCAGCGGGTGGCGGAAAGCAATTTGCCATATATCGCGGCGGCGATGCGATCTACTTTTACTTCGGTAAAGAACAGATCCTGATGACATCTGAAGATTCGTTAAGCAACGCAACTATTACCGGCTCTAAAACATACGATGAATTTGCGGCTTATACCAAAACAGTAGGCGGCTCCATTATGGCGCTTACAAAAGCTGTTAATCTTGATTTCGCAAGCGGCACAGCCGAACAGCAAAAAGATACAAACTACATCAAAGCCGTTGATGCGCGATTTCGCAGAGCTATAGCCGCACGCAGCGAAAAGCAATTAAAATTTGCTAAGGACAATCCAAATTCCTATTTCGCGCTGGTGGCTTTATCAGAGGCTGCCGGCAGCAAAGTGGATGTAGCTGTTGTAGAGCCCATTTTTAAAGCGCTTAATCCCAGGTTTAGACAAACTGATATTGGCATTGAGTTGGCCCAGCGCATAAAAGCGGCCAGTACAATTGTTGTGGGTAACCAGGCGCCACTTTTTACGCAAAACGATGCAACCGGAAAGCCGCTTTCGTTAGCAGCATTAAAGGGAAAAGTGATACTGATTGATTTTTGGGCAAGCTGGTGTGCACCCTGCCGTGCCGAAAACCCAAACCTGGTAAAACAGTATCAGCTTTACAAAGACAAAGGTTTCGAAATACTTTCAGTTTCTCTGGATAGCGATAAAAAGAATTGGACAGGTGCCATTCAGCAGGATGGAATGCCCTGGAAGCACGTGTCTGACTTGAAAGGCTGGAACAATGCGGTTGGTCGTTTATACGGTATCCGGGCTGTGCCGGCTTGTTTCCTGGTTGATGCTAATGGTAAAATAATTGCCACCGATGTAAGGGGCGAAAGCCTTAACGTTAAACTCGCCGAGATATTTAATAAATAATTGTAAAGCGGCAAAGCCGCATTAATGAAAATAATATGTTCAAACTTAAAGCCTTTTGCTTTATTCTTTTTGCTTCCGTATCATTAAAAGTAACAGCGCAAACGGCACCAAAAGAGCCGATAAAAACACTTGCTCAATTACAACAGGATTTTGTTGACCTCCGCTTCGGAATGTTCATTCACTTCAATATCCCAACTTACATGAACCAGGATTGGGCAGATCCGGAAGCATCACCAGCTTTGTTTAACCCAACAAAGCTCAATTGCGATCAGTGGGCAAAAGCAGCAAAGTCGGCTAATATGACCTATGGCTGCATTACTACTAAACATCACAGCGGCTTTTGCATCTGGGATACCAAAACAACCGATTATAACGTAATGAATAGTCCGCTAAAAAAGGACGTAGTTAAAGAATATGCAGATGCCTTTAGGGCTAACGGTCTTAAGGTATTCCTGTACTATTCTATATTAGATACGCACCACAAGCTTAGGCCTAACGCCATTACGCGCAGGCATATTGATATGGTTAAGGCGCAGATTACCGAACTGATGACAAAATACGGCAAAGTTGATGCCTTGATTATTGACGGTTGGGATGCACCATGGTCGCGTATTTCTTATGACGATGTACCCTTTGAAGCCATATATCGCCTCATTAAATCGCTACAGCCCAATTGCCTGGTTATGGACCTTAACGGTGCCAAATATCCGGCAGAGGGAATGTATTATACCGATATTAAAACCTACGAAATGGGAGCAGGGCAACGGGTAGCTACGGACAAAAACAGGATGCCCGCACTTGCGTGCCTACCGTTACAGTATAATTGGTTCTGGGAGACCAACCATCCAACCGATGCAGTAAAAGCACCGGCTAAAATTGTGAATGATATCCTGATACCGTTAAACAATGTAAACTGTAACTTTATACTAAATGTTGCGCCAAACCGCGATGGCCTTTTTGATGACAACGCACTTTTAGCCCTAAAAGAGATAGGCAGGCTTTGGAAAAACCAGGGGCCGGGTGCAAAACTTCCTGTACTGGATGCGCCTATTATATCGCACAACCTTGCCAAAAAGGCGTTTGCTAATTCCAGTTGGAGCGATGATTCGGCGATAATGGATTATGCCAACGACGATGATTTCGGAACATCGTGGGTATCAAACCCTACTGTTAAAGCACCGTGGTATGAAGTAATCTTAAAAAAAGGCCAGGCTTTTAATGCAGTAGTAATTGCGGAGCAGAAAGCAAACATATCCGATTACAGTATCGAATACTTTGCAAACGGAACATGGCATACATTATTTAATGGACAGAACCCCAACAGAATAAAAGTACACCGTTTCCCAACAGTTACAGGTGATAAAGTAAGGATATCTATCCGTAAAGCAGATAGCCAGGCATCAATTGCAGAATTTCAGGTTTACAACGAACGGAAATAATAGTAAGTGCTGCTTTTAAAGGGCAGTAGATATAGCCAATCAATCAGTTCTCATAGTTAATTACCCGGAAGCCGGTTTTACCGGCTTCCTTTTTTTATCCATTGCGGTATGTGGAAGCAAAAGTTTTTAATTGCGATCATCATTCAATTGTGTGCAATAGCGACAGTTAGTGCACAGCCTAAGCCCGGTACTGCCGTGCAATTACAAGCCGGTGTATCAGGTGCAATTGCTAAGGGTTACCCGGCTTCGGTTTTGATGTGGGAGGTAGATGCGGTGTCGCATACAAGGCAAAGTGCTCAGTTTAGCGGCGTAGTCATTAGCAAGGAAGGACAGATTCTAAGCGCGGCGCATGTTGTAATGCCGGGCAAAAGTTACCAGGTAATGTTTCCTGATGGTAGGCAGTGCTTTGCAAAGGGGCTTGGTCGCATTGCTATACCGCCAACTTTTATGCAGCCCGATGCGGCCATGCTTCAGATCACCGATAAAGGGCTCTGGCCGTTTGCAGAAATGGGTTGGTCATCTTCTTTAAATGTAAATCAACCCTGTATCAGTATAGCCTACCCGGAGAGCCTTGAGCAGCGTAAGCCTACCGTTAGATATGGACGAATTTCAGAACTGAGAAACAAGTATGGTTTCCTGCAATCCACCTGTGTAATGGAGCCCGGCGATTCGGGCGGGCCTTTATTTGACCTGCTAGGCAGGGTTATTGGAATTCACAGTGGCATTGAAGTTTCCGAAAACGTTAATTACGAAATTCCGATAGATACCTACCGCAAATATTTCAGCGCATTAGGCGATGCCAAAAACTTCGCATCTTTACCTGCCGACACTAACATTGTTGGGAAGGATTCGCTAAGTACCGGCATACAGCAAGTTTCGATAGCGACAGAGATGTTGAAAACGCAAAAACAACTTGCCGCAAGCTTCGTAAGAATAAGCAGCATTGTTGATGGGCAAAAGCAGGAGATTTTAGGCACCTTATTCTCATCTGACACGTTTTCGCCAAACCATGCGGTCGCCAGGCAGCTGTTAATAAGCAAAAGTTCGATGGTAGGCGATACGCCGATGATTACATCAGGTAACGGCAAAACTTTCAAAGGTATTGTACTAAAGCGCAACAGGGCCAACGACCTGGTAGTTATCGCTATAACAAAAAAAATACGGCAGGGCGTTACTTTAACCTACAACTCGGAGGACATTATAGCATTCCAGGATCTTGGCAAGCAGTTGATATCTCCCCGGCCCGATTCTTCGTCGCTTACCGGTATTTTAGGAAGCATGCTGATCAATCTTCCTAAAAAAACAAGCTACGGCTACATAGGCGCAACCACAGGCTTTAAGGGCAATAAACTGGTATTCACATTTATTCAACCGGGTAAAGCAGCAGCTATTGGCGGTTTGCTAACAGATGATATAGTTGACGCTGTAGACGGGCATCTGGTGGCCGACGAGCTTGATTTTGTAAGAGCCATTGGTAAATATAGCGCAGGTGACACAACGACCGTTACTGTTACAAGAGGCGGCCAAAAGTTAGAAATACGAATCGTATTACATTACCCTCCGCTAAGAACCGGAAATCATCCGGCTGAGCGGTTTGCAGGTGGTAAAAGCATCAAAAGAGACGGTTTTGAGCAAGTGGTGGTACAGGATGCCAGGATAAAACCTAATGAATGCGGTGGGCCTGTATTTGATACTGACGGTAGCCTTATCGGGATTAATATCGCCAGGTTGAGCAGAACCAGTACGGTTATTATACCAGTAAGTAATATAAAGAAGATTTTGAGCCGCTTATTAAGATGAAATCGTGTCCGATAAAATCCACCACCTGTAGGATATGCCATCCGCAGCCGAAGTGGTTGCCGATGGATAGCCCGGAAACAAGATAGCAACAAAAATGACCTGAAAAAAGGACGAAAAATTTTGTTGCTGATCTGTACCTGAAATCCCATAACCGCCTGATCATCATATAAAAAGCACTATCTGTATCGGCAAGTAGACGTTGTAACTTATTGATTGTCAATTATTGCAAAATAAAAACAGAAAATAAAAATCGCCATTTTAATTTCTTAAATTCCATGTTATCAGGGTGTTATAAATAATACTAGTTGGTATATTTATGATTTTTGTTACTATTAGAAAGTAATTCTGTTGCTTTTTGGGTCCCCAAATCATCTTTTGTTCCTAATTTTTAGATTACTTAACTAGCAATGAAAAAACGGCTGTATCATAAGTCAATCTCAAACTTAATTTTAAGACCCTAATTAATAATCAATTTGTTCCGATTTTTTATTTGGTCAAAATTGACTTATGATACAGCTATTTTTTATCTGAAATGCGACCTGATCATCCAGGCCATACCCTCGTGTGTTTCCATTAACCCGGTGATAAAATCACTCGTGCCGGCATCATTAAATTCTGTGGCAAATGGGGTAATGTTTCCGCGAATAAACTCGATGATACTTTCGTGATCTTGCAGTAACTCTTTCAAAAAGCCCTGGCTGTCGTTCTTTCTATCGCTTTTTTCGGTCAAGTGAGTCAGTTGCAAAAATTGCGCTAAGGTGGCCGGTGCATAGTGACCTATTTTACGGATGCGTTCTGCAACGCTATCCATTAGCTCGTCCAGTTCGCCGTACTGGCTTTCAAAAAAGATATGCATGGAGTGGAAATCGGGGCCTTCAATATTCCAGTGCGCGTTACGGGTTTTGGTGTACAGTACAAATTCGTCTGCCAATAATTTACTTAATTGATCTGAAACAGCTTTCCTGTCTGCTTCGTTGATGCCAATGTTAGGTTTCATGATGTTATTTTTTATGATTATATGAATAGATATTTTTTCAACTCGGCAGAAGCCTGTACAATTAAAGATTTCACGGATGGAACTGTAGCCAGTGCGTTCAGCAAACCAAAATCGTGAATCATACCATTATAACGTACGGTAGTAACGGTTACGCCGGCCTCATTCAATTTGCGGCCGTAGGCTTCGCCCTGATCTCTCAGGATATCGTTCTCCGCAACCTGGATCAAAGCGGGTGGAAGGTCTTTTAATTCGTCTAGGGTTGCGTTTAATGGCGATACCAATATTTGCGTGCGTTCGCCTGCGTCGGTAGTATATTGGTCAAACATCCATTTCATCAGGGGCGCAGTTAAAAAACGATCCTGGCCGAAAAGTGTATAGGATTCCCAATCAAACCTGGCATCGGTTACCGGCCACATCATAATCTGCAGACTGATTTTGGGGCCATTTTTGGCTTTAGCCTGTAGGGCAGTAGCCGCGGTCATATTACCACCTACACTGTTACCCACAACAGCTAAACGGCTACCGTCAACATTGATCTCTTTTCCATTTTCAGCCACCCATTTAGTTGCCGCATATATCTGGTTAATAGCTATCGGATATTGCGCTTCCGGAGATGGTGTATAATTTACAAAAACTGCTACCACGCCAGATGCAACAACTAGGTCACGAACCAGGCGTTCATGTGTAGGGTAGTCGCCTAATATCCAACCACCACCGTGTATAAAAATAAATACCGGCAGTTCTTCGGCTACACCTTCAGGGCGAACAATGTTCAGGCTGATTTCCTGACCATCGGCAGTGATTGTTTTTTGTGATACTTCAATGCCTGAAAGATCCACTTTAACAGATGCCTGTGCTCCAATTAAAACCTGTCTCGCATCTTCTTTCGATAAAGTTTCCAAAGGGGCACCACCGCTATTTAATACTTTTAAAAATTCTTTAACCTGGCGGTCGATGTGAGGGTCTGTTGCGTAATTTACAATTTCAATTTCTTCAGTGATTGTGGTTTTCATGATATTTAATTTTAAAGTGTTTTATAATTTTAATTGCTTTGTTTGTTGATGTAAAAGTAGATGGCGGCTGCTATGATCTGAATTGCTATTCGTTGAACAGGCACATTTTGTCGTTGGGATATGCTTTTAGTACTTTGGAGGAATTGCAAATAGCTTACGTTGTGGTAATGCTCAGCATTGATCAATTGGTGACAGAGCAAAGTTCTGGGCAATAGTTTTTAACAGGTATTATTTTAAGGTAAAACCGTTTGAAAGCCGCCAGTCCAAGCGCTTCGAAAATTGGAAGAATACTTTTTTTAAGCGACATTTACGCTCACGAATCATATACTATATCACAATGACGTGCCTCATTATTGACGACAATCCCATAGCCCGAGCCACCCTGAGTCAACTGGCGAACCAGGTTAAAGACCTGGATGTTATTTGCGAATATTGTAATGCCATTGATGCCTACAATCATTTACAGGCCGACGAAGTGGACCTGATATTTCTGGATATTGAAATGCCGGAAATGAGTGGCCTGGAACTGACCCGGAACCTGCGTAATAAAGGAACCATCATTATATTTACCACCTCTAAAAAAGAATATGCAGTTGAGGCGTTTGAACTTAACGTTGCCGACTACCTGGTAAAACCGGTTACACCGGCCCGTTTTCTACAAGCGGTAAGCAAAGCCAGGGAAATAATTGATAGTAAAAAAGAAGAAGTACAGGTTAAGCTTGATGAGTTTATTTTTGTACGCGATTCAAATATTACCCGGCGGATCAGATTTGATGAAATTTTATATGCCGAAGCGATGGGCGATTACGTGAAGTTTTATACCAAAGCAAAAACTTATGCTATTCATGGCACATTAAAAGGCGCAGAAGAAAAGCTGCCTTCGGCTAATTTCATCCGGGTTCACCGCTCCTATATCATCGCCATGGATAAGATCGATACTTTGCAGGAGGGTGGTTTAGTGATTAACGGGCAATTTTTACCTATTGCTGATGCCTACCGTAAATCACTAAACAGCCGGATGAATGTTTTTTAGCCAACCTTCGTTTTTGCCTGTTCAACGATCTTTAACGCCCATCTAACTAATAACCTAATCAGTTCAAAGTCGTTTTATCCAATTTTACCGATTGTTTTTATGAACACAACACCCCGGATAATGGCAAACAAACGTTTTGGTTATTTTATGCTGGTAGCTTTTGGCGTTGCTACTATATTATTGCTCATCATAGGGGATAACTTTTCTGCCAATATGGATGCCATGCTGCATGGCAATGAAAAACTGATGCAGGAGTTAAAAGCCAGCAACCACCTCAGGGAAATTGACCGGGATATACTAGGGGTGGAGAGCCGGATCAGGGCGGCGATTGCAACTAACGATACATCTCACCTGGAGGGGGTTGACGAGAAGGTGTCTGCAGTAATGGTGTATCTTGATTCTATGGATAATGATGCTGCCGGAAAAACTACTATAAAGTATCTTCGCAGGCTAAAGCAACTCTCCGAAGAAAAGGTCAATACCAAAAACGCCCTTATTGAACGCTATTTAAAGCTAGGTAACATGAATGACACTACATTCATTGCCAATCCGCGCGCGCGCAGAATTTCGGACGAAATTACTTCTGTTACGCATAAAATATATGACATCCGCCAGCAGAAAATAGTTGCCCTAAGCCAGGATAGCATTGCGGGCAGCAGGCATGCCCGGGTTTACAGCAATATATTAATAGGCTTTATGTTTGTTAGTGGCGCTGTGTTTTGCTGGTTCATCTTAGGCCAGTTCAGCCAGCAAAACAAGTTAATTATTAAACTGGATGCTTCAGAAAAGAGGTCAATAGAAGCTTTGCAGGTTAAAGAAAATTTCCTGGCCAATATGAGCCACGAGATTCGTACGCCGCTTAACTCGATACTTGGGTTTACCAATTTATTGCAACGGCGGGATAAAGACCCCGATTCGGCAGAGTTTATTGAAGCTATCCAGAAAGCCGGCGAAAACCTGATGGCAATCATCAATGATATACTTGACCTGTCTAAGATCGAAGCAGGGATGATGCGGATTGTGAAAGCCCCGTTCAGCGTGCGCGGGCTCGTTCATTCTATCGAAACACTTTTTAAAGAAAGGGTTAATGAGAAGGGTTTGCAGTTAAATTGTAGCGTTGAAGATAACGTACCCGATACCCTGGTGGGCGACGCTACCCGCCTTACACAGATATTGGTGAACCTGATTGGCAATGCGTTAAAATTTAGTGATGGCGGGATGATCGAAGTTCAGATAGATATCGTATCTGCAAACGGCAGCGATATGCAACTGGGTGTAAAGGTTAAGGATACAGGCATCGGTATCAGCAATGAAAAACTCGACAAAATTTTTGAACGCTTTAATCAGGCTGAAGATTCCATCACCCGTAATTATGGCGGAACCGGGCTTGGACTTTCCATCGTCAAAACGCTCATCGAGCTGCAGGGTGGTAATATTTCGGTGCATAGTATACCCGGTAAAGGGACTGAGTTTGCATTTGATATCCCCTATACCATTGCCGATGAGCAAATAGATCTTAAACCGCAAATGACCACACAGGAATTGAAAGAGATGGTAAATTCATCATTGCAAATACTGGTGGTGGATGATAACGCGATGAACCAAAGCTTGTTGAAACACTTGTTAATACAATGGGGGGCATCTTTTACTATTGCCGCCAATGGCTTAGAAGCATTAGAAACAATCAAGGCAAAATCGTTCGACCTGGTGCTGATGGATATACAAATGCCAAAAATGGACGGATACACAGCTACACGACACATACGCGAAGACCTAAAGCTGAATACACCCATAGTTGCCATGACGGCGCACGCTATGGCCGGTGAGCGCGAAAAGTGTATAAGCAATGGTATGAACGATTACATTTCAAAGCCCATCAACGAAGAACATCTTTTTAAGATAATCAATAAATTTATAGGCCCAAAAATTGGATCTATATCCGCAGCGACACCATCTATAGTCTCTGGAGCATATCAATATATTGACCTTGCTTATATGAGAGAAATCAGCAAAGGGAATATGGTTTATGAAAAATTAGTTACCGGACATTTTATAGAAGGTATCCCGGCGGATGTTCGGAACCTTGAAATTGCTTTTCAAAATCAGGATTTAACTGAACTTAAGCGTACATCTCATGATATGAAAACCAGCGTTTCCATTATGGGTTTGTTACCACTGTTAAATGATCTGCTTGATAGCCTTGAAGATGCTAACGCCATGGACGAAGTACAGCCGACTGTTATAGCCGAAGTGAAGAAAATATGCCTTGCTGCGGTAGAAGAGGCGAGGCATATTTTTAATAAGGAATAATAGTTATCATTTGATCGTGCGGGTAGCAGTAAGCCCAATATTCGTCGGGTTCGGCAGATATTACAACGGGGTGATGGGTATGCGCGGCATGCCCGCAGATGCGGCCATGTACTGCCCGTTTTTACACATTCTTCGCAATAATATTTGTCGGCGGGCTTAACTACCATTAATTTAAGGTGATTGCAAATTTGAGTTTCCATTTTTTAATAGTTTTTGGTTAAATACCTGTGTACAAAAGTTACGGACATGGCACCCTCGACAACGGCTGAGGCTACCCTTTTAATGGTGTTATGCCTGACATCGCCGACTGCAAAGCAGCCATTCACGCTGTTTCCAAAAAGGATGGTGTAAATAAATTAGACCATTTGTTTGCAAAAGATGGTTCATACAAGTCTGTACCGGTTACCAGGTACGCAGCCTCATCACGTACTATAGCCGTGCCCTTTGCCCAGGCTGTGTTAGGTTGACCGCCAATGTAGTTTCCATCATCATATCGGTTAAAACGCCCTCTTATACTGAAAAGGAATAGCTACATCAGCACCTAGTTGTTTAGCAGCGTGTAACGCGAAATAAGGATCTCTTAAAAATTCGCGCGCCATAATCACCAGGTCGGCCTTGCCGGATGCAATGATCTCATCAGCCTGTCCGGCTTCGGTAATTGCGCCAACGGCACCGGTCAGGATACCTGTTTCAGCTTTTATCTTTTCGGCAAAAGGCACCTGGTATGAGGGATATACTCTTGATTTATCCAAAAAAACAAATCCTCCTGCCGAAGCCGTGATCAGGTCTACACCTATTTGTTTCAATATACCGGCCAGCACAATACTATCTTCTATTTTCCAGGCTCTTTCGTCTTCCAAATAATCAACAGCAGATAGGCGTACCAGTAAAGGCATGGTTTGCGGGATGATCCGTCTGATCTCTTCAGCGGTTTCTACCAACAGGCGGATGCGGTTCTCAAAACTTCCGCCATACTTATCGGTGCGCTGATTAATGATATTTGAATAGAACTGATGAAAAAGATAACCATGCCCGGCGTGCAGTTCAATAGCGTCAAACCCTGCCGCTACCGCCCGTAATGCGGCTGCGGAAAAGTCTTTCCTGATCTTTTGAATGCCCCGTAATGAAAGTTCTTTAGGAAGGCTCATGTTGTTAAAAGGCGCAACGGCCGATGAACTTTTGGTTAGCCAGCCACCGTTTTCGGGTGTTAGGTATTGTAAGCCATCGTTAGGATGCGACCGGCTGCCCTTGCTGCCAAAATGGGCAATCTGGGCGGCGGTTTTTGCACCCTGTTCATGAATGAATTTGTTAATGGTGCGCCAGCCGGCTATCTGCCCGTCGTTCCATAAGCCGGCATCATAGTGTGTACTGCGGCCTTCTTTGTTCACAGCCAGGCTTTCGGTAATAATGAGCCCTGCGCCACCCACGGCGCGGCTGCCTAAATGTACCATGTGCCAATGTCCAACTTTGCCGTTAACGGCACTGAACTGTTGCATAGGCGATACAACGATCCTGTTTTTTAATGCCATACCCCTGATTTGGAGTGGCCTGAATAAATTGAGAGTTGCCATGGTTTTAGCTTTAATTTTTGTAATTTTCAATAGTGTCGATATCTCTTATCTCGGCTTTATTCGGGTTTTTATGCGCATCGCGTAAAGCTCTTCTTTGATTCAGTAAGTCCCAATATTGATCAAGCTCCAGTTTGATTTGATGCAGTTGCTGCACGTCATCGTCTGTTATATTCTCATTACCCCACAGTTTTTCTTCTTTTTCTGTTAGGGCTTTAATGTGGTTTAATACCTGGTTATCTTCCATGATGATTAATATTTGTTGTTAATTAAATTTTGTCCTAATCCGCTCCCTTTTGCCAATTGTCTTCCGTAACTAATTAGTTCGGCAGTATGCTGCAGTTGTACGCTATTCCACTGTTTTAAGGCACTTGCAATGTTACTATGGTCTGTTAATGCAGCGGCCAAGGCCAAGGCATCTTCGTATGCTTTAGCCGTTCCGGACGCGGTATGCGGCCTTACCAGCGCTGCCGCATCGCCAAGTATCACTACCCGGCCCTCGTACATTTTGGGCACCGCCATATCAACTATTACCTGCACAAAAGGGTTTTGGGTTTGTTGTACCCTGGCCGATAGTATCTCAGGCAATTCAATTTGTGCCCGTGATCTTAATTCGGCGATGTTTTCCTGACGCAAGAAGGTAGCGGGCATGCTATATTGCCGCTCAATACCATTTTTATCTGTCATTAACTCTTTCAGCTCTGCCTCAGTTTTGTTGAGGTACCAAACCCAGTTTAATTGCCTGTGGCCATTGCCCAATTCGCCATCATTGCCCGGCACCAGATAAGCCAGTAAATGAGAATTACTGTAGGGGTATAAAGTAAACTTATCAGCAAAAAAGTCAATTTCTTCTACTGTCAATTCGTCTTCGGGGATAAGGCCGCGATAAGCAACATAACCGGCGTACAGGGGGGCTATACCCGGAAAAAGATGTTTGCGCACTACCGAATTGTATCCATCGGCGCCAATGAGCAAATCAGTTTCAATTTGGCTGCCATCGGCGAAAGTTCCGGTTACAATATCGCCTGTTTGCTGCAGGCCTGCCAACTGATGGTTATAATGATAATTTTCTTCCGGAAAGTAGGCCTTCAACTGCTGCCAAAGATAATTCCATGATGTAAAAGAGGTATCGTTCTCATATCTGTAAGCTGGGTATCCCTGGTCGTTCAGTATCTGCCTTTGCATTGCCGGAACACCGAAAAGCTGATGGCTGGATATGCCTTGACGTATCATGTAATTCATTAATCCAGGCTGTACAACCAGCCCGGCACCCCGGCCTTGCATTGCCGATGCCGAGCGTTCATAAATATCAACCTGATAGCCGGATTTTTGCAATGCTATGCCGGTTAATAACCCGCCTATAGATCCGCCGATGACAGTTGCTTTCATATCTATTTCAAAAAATTAGTGTTTAAGGTATCCCAAACCTCGGCACCATCGCCTAAAAGCGTTTGCCTTAACATATAAATGCCAAAGCCCTTTGCTTCGTCAAAATTGATCTGCGGCGGCATAGCCAGCTCTGTTGGGTTGGTTAACACGTCTATCAAAACCGGCCCCTTGTGCGCTAATGCCTTTGCTACCGCAGCCGGTAAATCTTCTGAATTTTCTACGCGTATACCCATAATGCCGATTGCTTCTGCCATTTTTGCGAAATCCGGATTTTTAAGTTCGGTGCCAAACGGCGGCATACCTATTACCTTCATCTCCATGGCTACAAAGCCTAACGAACCATTGTTATAAATAATCAGTTTCACCGGCAGATCATACTGGTAGATGGTCAGGATATCGCCCATCATCATCGCAAAACCTCCGTCGCCGGATAGGGAGATCACCTGCCTTTCCGGAAACGCAAGTTGCGCGCCAATAGCCTGAGGCATGGCACTGGCCATAGAGCCGTGGTTAAATGAGCCAATAAGTCTTCTGCCTTTTTTCATATCCAAATACCTGGCCGCCCAAACCGTAGGGGTACCTACATCGGCGGTGAATATGGTATCTGGTTCTGCCTGGTCGCTTAAAACTTTGGTGAGGTATTCGGGATGTATTAATTTCCCGGTTTCACCAGCGGCACGTTTATCAAGATTGATGCGGTTTTGCTTATACCGGGCCTGGCAGTCTTTCAGGAATAAGGCATCGGTTTTGGCTTTTACCAATGGTATTAGGGCCTTGATGGTTTCACCAATATCACCTGTAAGCCCTAAGTCCAGTTTGCAGCGCCTGCCCAAACGTTCGGGCCTGATATCGATCTGAACAATTTTTGCACCATCGGGATACCATTCTTTGTATGGAAAATCGGTGCCCAGCATCAACAATAGGTCGCAGTTCTTTACCGCGTGGTTGCCGGATGCCATCCCGATAAGCCCGGTCATGCCCACATCAAAAGGGTTGTCATATTGAACATATTCTTTCCCGCGAAGCGCGTGTACCGTAGGTGATGAAAGCAGCCCTGCCAGTGTAATTAACTCATCATGCGCGCCGGCACAGCCTGCGCCGCAAAGTAATGTTATAGCCTCTGCCTGATCAATAAGCATGGCCAGCTCTTTAAGGTCTGTGTCGGACGGACGGGTAAGTGGGCGATTTAAAAACAAAGGATGTTCCAGTTCATCATTATCAATTGTTTGCATGGCTACATCGCCAGATAAGCTAACTATCGATACCCCTTTTAGGCTAATGGCAGTTTGAATAGCTATTTGCAATACCCTGGGCATTTGTTTTGCTGAAGCAATAGTTTCGCAATAGTAGCTGCATTCGCGGAATAAAGCTTCAGGCCGGGTTTCCTGAAAATAGCTGGTGCCAATTTGCTCGCTTGGAATTTGCGCCGCAATAGCTAAAACAGGCGCATTACTGCGATGCGCATCATATAAACCGTTGATCAGGTGCATATTGCCCGGGCCACAGCTGCCCGCGCAAACTGCCAGTTTTCCGGTTAATTGTGCTTCGGCACCAGCGGCAAATGCGGCTGCCTCCTCATGACGGTAGTGGATCCATTTGATTTTACCTGATTTGCGCAGTTCATCCGTAATTCCGTTGAGCGAATCGCCAACTACGCCATGTATATGAGTTACACCGGCTTGCTCCAGTATCTCTACTAATTTTGCTGCTATTGTTTTTGACATGGTAATTCAATTTTTTTATTAAGTTGTGTATAATTTAGGCACATGCTGCCCTATTGCTGCATAGTTAAAGCCAGCAACTACTGCCGGTGCGTTGATGTTTACTCAAATTTTGGAGGATGGCTGTAATTACTAAATAGTGCCTTGATAGGGCAGTACATTGTAAAGGCAGTAACTTCAAGATAGAATATAGACGGTGCTATAATATAAAGGGTATGAGTGCCGTATGTCCAGTCTATGGCCGATAACATGGGCATGGTGATTACCAATGCAGCCCGTATTATTGCTTCTTTAATAGTCAGGTTTTCTGGTGCCTCGGCATTAAACCAACTGGTGGTCGGTTTTGATATAGAAAACATTTTTCGTTTAACTTCAGTATTCGTTTGAACCGGATTTTTTACGCGGTTATATTTTGTGTGTACAAAGGAGGGGTGAGGTGGCAATGCTAATATTTTCATGGCGATTGTGTTTCTGGTGTTTTTTAATTATATCCTAAATTAGTGCCCTTATAAAAACGCCATTATCATTTTCGTTGAATAGGGAAATACTATCGTTAAAACCAAGTAAAGTGCTGTTGGGCAAACAGTGGCATAGTTAATTAAGGGGTTACAATATATATTCTGTTTCCTATATTTGATCAAGAGAATAACTGAATATGCCAATACATGTCGCCATTACCCGTAAAGTGTTGCCGGGTAAAGAGCACGAATTTAAGGATGCGCTTCACCAGTTTATGGGCGAATCATTTCGGCATGATGGGGTTCATGGTGCCAGTATTATTTCTGGGCCCGAAGGTGATGATGACCGGGAAATAGGCATATTGCGAACCTTCAAAAATAAGGCTGAACGGGATGCATTCTACCACTCCGAACATTTTAAGAAGTGGGAAGAATATGCATCCAAAATAACAGAACAACCCATTTACTGTGAGCTAAACGGCCTTGAGGCATTTTTTAGGTCTGCTGCGGCGCCACCGCGCTGGAAAATGGCACTGGTTACACTCTGCGGGGTGTTTCCAACCAGTATACTCCTTAATTTAGCCATTAGCCCTTTTGTAAAAGATTTTCCTTTATTTATTCGACTGCTGATCATTGCTGTATGTATGGTGGGTATATTAACTTGGGTAGTGATGCCAACACTAACCCGTGTTCTAAAAAAGTGGCTCCGATCATAAAAACACAATAACACTATCCCTTTCCACTAAAGGACTTCATTATTCTTCAATTATTTAACGTATAGCGCAGCGATTAATTTATCCTGAAGCCGCATGGCTTTAGCGTACCGTATTTAACGATACTTTTTGCCTGTTTAACGAATAGCCCTATCCATACGGCTTTACACGCTATTACATTTATGCAAAACATTATCTGCGTAAAATTTAAACTCAAACTATCATGAAGAATAAAACTAAACTACTGGCATCTTCATTTTTTTTAATTGGCATACTGCCGCTGTTAATGGGCTGCAATACTACCAGAGAAGCGTCTAAGTTTCGTCTGATCATGAAGGATGATTATTGTGTTTCAAATATTAATGGTGTTTTTAGCGAAATTGAACCTTCTTTTAATAATCCAGATTCACTATTGGAAAATGATTCGTTGCTAAGCAACGGGTTTTCAAAAAAGGAAATTCTGGTAGCTAATGCTACCGGGATGATACCTGTTATTAAACAGTTGCTAATAACTCAAAACGACAGGCCTGTCGGGACGATGATTAAGGGGCCTGGCTTACAACAGCGGATACAGGAACAGTTGTTAAGGGTAAAATCGATTTTTGATGAACTGCAATCTGAGCTTAGTTGCGAAACGGAAAGGACAAAAAGGGCCGCCGCATACCTGGACGGCTACAAAACAAAGAGAGCTAATAATTTAACTATAGCGGCCATGTTTGCCGGTTCGGCAACTACAGTGGTACCAGTGCTTGTTAAAAGTAGTAAGCCCCAAAATACAATAGTTATCGGCGGAGCTATTGTCTCAGCCTATTTGGGTGCTAAACTACTGCAATCCGGACACAATAAAGTAGACTTCACTTATGAAAGAAACCTGCTTTCGGATATTTGGACTGACACAAAGGTTTCGGAAGAATATCCGGCATTTATCTGGCAGCTCATGAATAGGAAAGAACTCAACACAGGCAACAACAACTTATCTTTACAGCAAAACATTAAAAAAAGATGGTGGAGCATTGAGCTAAACGGAGCCAATACCCATACGCTCGAACTGCTATTTAAAAAAGGTGGTAGTTACTCAGAGGATGATCTGCAAACACGCACTATGTTGCTTGGCCAATTGGAGACATCTGTAAACCTGCTAAGCGCTAATGTTCAATCTTGCCTATTATCCATTCAAAAAAAGCTAGTAATCAGCACTAAATGATAAATGTTATTTAAATAGCGTAAGGCTTGCGGCTGGATATTCTCAGAGAGTACATCGTGTTTGACTTATGAGTATTTTTAAGTATAAAATTATCCGATCAAAGGTAAGCTCATGCAAGTTTTCCACATCATTTATCTAAAATTTGGTGTGATTATTTTTGTTGTTGATTTGTTACTGAATACATGTAACTATTTGATAATCAATTTATAAGTACTTTATGTATCGCAAGTTAACATACTTTGTTTCGCAACTGTAGAGAATTAATTTAAAAGCTAATTATTGCCAATATTATATCGCAAGAAATAAAAATGAAAATTGCGGCTATATTCGAAAATCGTAATCGATGAATTGTATCTACTCATCACATAAAGAGCAATAGGGAGGGGAGGGGTAGGGAATAAGTATTAAGATTTTCTATGAGCTTTATACAGGTTTGCGTCGTGACTTATTTCAGCTGATGTTTTTCTTTGTCCAAGTTTTACCCATTCCTGTAGTTCTGCTTTAACGAAATAAAGTCTTTTGCCTGGTTTGCTTACCGGTATTTCTTTTCGACTTACCTTTGTATACAATGAAGCTGTGCTTATTTTCAAAAAAATCAGCCGCCTCGGACACGTTTAATAATTGATTTTCTTCTATCACTTTCGGTTCAAATTTTTGAAGCATTTTCTCTATATGCTCTACTTTTTCAAATAATTGTCGTACAATTTCGGGAAGTTTATCAAATCCAAAAGGTTCCATTAAATAAAAATTTAAGCTGCAATTTGGTGATATTTTTCGATATCGCCATATAGACTTAATGGAAGTTACTATTGTGGCGCTCGAAGATTTAGCCTATGAAGGTTATAATTTTTAGCAATTATTGTTTAGATTTACTCTTGATTTACAGCCATAAATAATAGTGCGACATTCGTGGTGACATGGATTCGATAAATGTGTAAAATATTGATTATTAGTGGTATATGAGGTATGGTTCGAATCCCTCCCTCACCGCTAAGTTGAAAAATAACATTATTTAAGGCCTGTAGATCATATGATTCACAGGCCTTTGTTGTTTACTTGGCCGCAAAATATTGGATTGATCCCAAATTACTTATTTGCCCCATTCATCATACCAGCTGAATTTATCACTAATTATCTGCTTTTTATGCTGGTCAAGATAATTTAAATAGGCATCAGCTAATGGCGAGAATTCTTTGTTTTTTAGCCAGATAAGATTCCATGTTGACATGATCGGAAAGCCTTCAACCTTTATAATTTGTAATTCACCGTTGATTAATTCGTTCTTAATGCCTATGAGCGGCATAATTGAAAAGCCCAGGCCCGCAATTACCGCTTGTTTTACCGCTTCATTAGAGGTAAGTTCCATCTTTTTTCTAACTGGCAGCAGATTTTTATAGATAAACTTTTCCATCGTCTGGCGCGTGCCCGATCCTGGCTCTCTGTAGATTAGGGGCAATTCTTTAAATATGTTGTAATCATAAGCGTCATTATTCAGCTCATGCTCTTTATAGCCAATCAGATACAGTTTGTTTGGCATAAGCTCCGTCCGTTCCACCTGTAGCTGATCCGGAAGAACAGAGACCAACGAGAAGTCGACCTCATTGTTTTCGAGACTTTCAATCACTTTCGACCGATTGGTGACGTCTAAAACCAATTCTACCCCAGGGTGCTCTTTCAAAAAGCCCGAAAGAAAATAGGGAATAATGTATTTTCCTGTGGATACAACGGATAGCTTTAAGCGCCCAGCTAGTTGGCCTTTGTATGCCAGCGTTTTGTAATTTATGGCATATACTTCATCTAGTATTTTTTCAGCTGCTTTTGCTATCTCCGTTCCAAAATCTGTAACGTACAATTGTCTTCCTATTACTTCCGTAAGCGGAATTTCGAATTGCTCCTGAAAATTTCTGAGCTGTATGGATACTGCAGGCTGTGTAAGGTGTAGCTCTTCCGCCGCCTTGGTAATGCTCTTGAGTTGGGTAACTTTTAAAAATATTTTAAGTTGATGAAAAGTATAATTCATAAATAATTTTTATGTATTTCATTACAAATATAAATGAAAATTTATGAGTGGCCGAACGCATTTTTGTCGGAAATAATAGCAAAAAATACTGGGCGATTTTTAAGCCATAATCAAATTGTAAAGTTGCTTAACAGCGCTATTGAATTGGGGATTGACACAATCAAAACCGATATTCATTAAGCATTTGAGGACAAGGCAGCTGTTGCTTGGGGTACGTACGATAAAATAGGTAGAAATGGATATACAACTAATAGAAGGGCAGTTTAGCGGTGCCGAAGCACTGGACCTCCTTACGGCGATGATTCATGTAAAGATCCGCTTTCACGAAAATAAGATCAGCCGACAAAGCTCAGAACAGGACATTAAGTCGCGCGAACGGCGCATAAAGCAATTGCAAAAAGATTTGTTTGAAATCCGCGCTTTTATTAGCAAAAAAGGTGGCGATGTTACGCTCAAATCAGTAGTAGCAATTCAATAACCCTATATTTTATTAAAAGATAAATTACTAAAGTGTTAAATTGCTCATCGCCATCATTTTTAAATGATTATAACATGAGTATGATAGAAAAAAAAGAAAAAAAATGCAAATTAACAGCGACGTTATAAGGATGATTTTGACTGAGGTTGTTGATCGGGATCATCAAGTTGGAGTTACAGGTTTTATTGAGATAAATTTTAATCAATTGATCAATGTCAGATAAGGTTCAGATTTCGATAAGAAATGCCGGGAAGAAACTTTTACAACTTATCAACCTGGAAAGAAAGGAAGTTGGACAGATATACTTTTTTGCTACACTAACAGGCCTTATTCAGCTTTCGCTGCCATTAGGTATACAGGCAATAATCGGTCTGCTTTTTGGCGGTGTTTTATCTGCATCATTGGTAGTGCTTATTTCGTTCGTAGTAGTAGGTGTGTTGCTGAGTGGCATGATACAGGTAATGCAAATGCGCGTAACAGAAAGTATCCAACAGCGTATTTTCACACGCCTCACTTTTGCTTATGCCTATCGCATACCCCGTATAGATCTTTTGAGCGTTGACAGCTATTATCTTCCCGAACTCGTAAATCGCTTTTTTGATACAGCAAGTTTACAGAAAGGGCTTTCTAAATTGTTACTTGATATTCCGGGAGCTTCTATACAGATATTGTTCGGTCTGGTTCTCTTAAGTTTCTACCATCCTGTTTTCATCATTTTAGGACTGATTTTGTTGATCATTGTTTGGATAATATTTTACCTAAGCAGCCATAAAGGTTTCACTACCAGCATGGAGGAAAGCGAATACAAGTATGAGGTTGGCCACTGGCTGGAAGAGATCTCAAGGGCCATCAAAACCTTCAAGTTTTCACAGAAGCATCAGTTGCACATGAAAAGAACCGACGAACTTACGGCTGGGTATCTTGATGCACGTAGCGCGCATTTTAAGGTACTTGTATTTCAATACAGGGCGTTAATAGCGTTCAAAGTAATCATAACTGCAGCAATGTTAGTCATCGGCACACTTTTGTTCCTTAAACAGCAAATTAACCTCGGCCAGTTCATAGCAGCGGAGATCATTATTATTGCCGTACTCAACTCGGTAGAGAAATTGATCGTTAGCCTGGAAACGCTATATGATGTACTTACTTCGATTGAAAAGTTGGATAAGGTTTTGCAAAAACCGCACGATAATGAATTAAGCACCGCAACTACCGGAAATATCGATCTTAAACAGCCTTTAACCATCGCTGTTCAAAACCTAAGTTTCTCCTTTAACAATCGCAAACCTGTCATCGATCAGCTGACTTTTGACGTTAAACCAGGAGAAAAAATTTGCATCAATGGGAAAGAAGGTTCGGGCAAAACCACCTTATTGCGGATAATTGCAGGCTTATACAGTGGTTACAGCGGACAAATTTTGATCAACGGCATACCACTTCAAAACATACCCGCCGAAGTTTGGCGCTCCCGTGTGGCGATATTTTTTGCAAGGGAAGAATTGTTCGGCGGCACCCTTTGGGATAATCTAACCTTGGGCGACGAGCAATTAAACCTTTCGTTTATTGTTGAAATTTGCCAACTGGTAGGTTTGCAAGCTTTTATCGACGCGAGCGAAAATGGCTATAATACATTGCTCAATCCACAGGGCCAAAAGCTTTCAGATAGTGTAATTCAAAAAATACTTTTAGCACGCTGCTTTTTATTAAAACCGGCACTTCTCGTTATGGAAAATGGCTGGCAGGGAATAGAAAACGAACACCGCAGCTTGATAATTGATAAACTTATAAATGATAAAAGTTTTAGCCTGATTGCTATATCAAACCTCGAAGAACTCAACAGCGTTTGCGATAAGCTAATAACCCTAAACAAGTAAACTACAAATTGATGTTTTTGGAAAAAAATACACATACCAGCCGCTATTTAGATTACCGTTCATTCAAAAAAGCGATGGATGCCAGCCAGTCTATACCCAAAGTTAAATGGATGGCTGCTATACTCATCATTATACTAGTAGTATTACTACTGCCTTGGACACAAAATATCCGTTCAAAAGGGAATGTGTCCACTCTTGAACCGCAGCAGCGCCCCCAACAGATAAATACCATGATACCGGGGCGAATAGCCAAATGGTACGTACGCGATGGCGCCATGGTAAAGCAAGGGGATACTTTGCTGCAAATTACCGAAACTAAAGACGAATACCTGGACCCTGAACTCACCCAGCGAACTTCCGAACAACTTCGTTCTAAAAATGATGCGACTGAGTTTTATAAAAGTAAAGTAAAAACAGCCGATAGCCAGATTTCTGCTCTGCAACAGAGCCTGCAGCTAAAACTACGTCAGCTGCAAAATAAGCTTAAGCAATACGGGCTGCAGGTACAATCAGATAGTATAGCTATGGCCGCTGCGGCCAACCAGCTGAATATAGCAGATGTTCAATTAAAAAGGCAAAAAGAACTTTATCAGGCAGGTTTAAAATCGCTAACCGAGTATGAGCAACGGCAGCAATATTATCAGGATGCTTTAGCTAAAAGGATAGGTACCGAAAATAAATTTTACAACAGCAAAAATGAACTGCTAAATATTAAGCTGGAAATTTCGGCCACGTCTCAGGATTACACAGAGAAGATATCGAAAGTGTCAGGCGATCGTTTTACCGCACTGTCTCAGGCGGCAAGCGGCCAAGGCGAAATTTCAAAACTCAGGAATCAATTATTCAATTATAATGCACGGAGTAATTTTCATTACATTATCGCTCCGCAAAGCGGCCAGGTTTTACAAAGCATCAAAGCGGGTATAGGCGAAACTGTTAAGGATGGCGAACAACTGCTTACCATTGTGCCCCTGCATTTTCAAAAAGCTATCGAGATAGCGGTTGAGCCCAACGATATGCCACTAATCAGTAACGGGCAGTTGGTACGGGTGCAATTTGACGGTTTCCCGGCCATTGTTTTTTCGGGCTGGCCGCAGGCATCATACGGTTTATTTACCGGCCGTGTTGCCGCCATCGATAACAGTATCGATGCATCGGGTAAATTTAAAGTATGGATACAGCCGGATGAAGGTAGTAAGCAATGGCCCGCTGGTGTACGATATGGCACCGGCTGCCAGGTTATCTTATCGCATTGCTTAATAATGTGCCAGTATGGTACGAACTGTGGCGCCAACTCAATGGCTTTCCGCCCAATTTTTATACTTCGACTGCTACAGATCAAGGTAAAACGAATAACAAGAAATGAAAAGAATAACGTTAGCCTTTATCCTGTGCATGGTTTGTTTACATGCGCTTGGGCAAGATCAGTTATTAACGCTAAACGAATACCTGGCAGCAATTAAGCGTTATCATCCTGTTGCATTGCAGGCGGAATTAAATACCGATAAAGCCCGGTACACGCGCAGGGAAGCAATTGGTGGTTTTGATCCAAAGCTGGAAGTTAACCGGGAGCAGAAAGTGTTGGGGGGAATCAGTTACTACGATTACGTGACACCAGAGATTAAATTGCCGCTTTGGTATGGTATCGATTTAAAAGGGAGTTACACAAACTATGACGGTTATTACGTAAATCCCGAAAATAAGGTACCCAAAGAAGGCCTAAGTTACTTAGGGGTAAGCGTACCGTTGGGCCGCGGTTTATTGATTGATGAACGCAGAGCTGCGCTGAAGCGGGCTGCTATCTACCAAAACATCGCTGCTAACGAACAGCGACAGATGCTGAACGATCTGTTTGTAAACGCTACCCATACCTATGCAGAATGGCTAAATGCCTGGTTAAATGCAAAGGTTTATGAAAAGGCTGTTGATCTGGCCTCAGTAAGGCTTAAGGGTGTAAAACTGCTATATAAAAATGGCGACAGACCGGCTATTGACACCTTAGAAGCGCTGACGCTTCTTCAAAGCAGGCAGCAAAAGCTAACCGAATACCAGAACTTGCTTTTAAATAAAAAGAACGACCTGGCTGCTTATTTATGGCTGGATAATTTAACCGCTACTGACCCCGAAAAATTAAAAATTAAACCGGATACCAGCCTTATTAAAATGGCTGTACCCGATAGCCTGCTTTTAAAAGAACCGGCTGCGGTGTCTGCCAAAAATCCGGAAGTAAAGGCATACAGGCTTAAGATAGATCAGCTGAATATTGAAAGGAAACTCAAATTAGAAGAAATCAAACCTACATTCAACGTAAATATTGGCATCCTCAACTCGGGCGGCGCATTCTTTAATAACATGAATTTAACTGGTTGCAAAACAACCAGAAACTTGGTTTCACTATTGCCATGCCGTTAACCTTCACCAAACAGCGGGCCGCCTATAGTTTAAGTAAGATAAAGATAAAGGAAGCCGAATATTACCTTTTAGATAAGCAAAACCTTATTATGGTAAAGTGGAATAATTATCGAAATGATTTTATGAACCTCGAAAAGCAGATTCTGATCAATAATGCGATACAAAACAATAACAGGGCTTTATTGACAGGTGAGGAGACTAAATTTAAGATGGGCGAAAGTTCCTTGTTCCTGGTGAATTCGAGGGAACAAAAAGTGCTGGATACACAAGAAAAGCTGAATGAAATTTATACCAAGCGATTTAAAACAATACAATACCTTAATTGGCTGGTTGGTAGTTGGTGAACAGTGCATCCTAAACCTGCAACAGTATGAACTTTCAATTAGATTTTCCTTTAAATCAAAAGTTGTTCTTGAGAGATCCGTTTAGTACTGAATTGGGTAGATTGATGGTAAGCAAAGCAATTGACCTTATAGCTCAATTGGGTTTTGAAGAATTCAACTTCAAAAAATTGGCTGTCGAAATCAACTCTACCGAAGCAAGCATCTACAGATACTTCCAAAATAAGCACCGGCTTTTACTTTATATTGTTAATTGGTATTGGAGTTATGTAGAATTTATACTAAGTATTAAACTAGAAAACGTTTCAGACTATAAACAACAATTGAATATAATAATTGAGCTATTAACTAAGGTGATATCTGTAGAAAATGCCAATTTACATTACAATAGTTCACATCTCCATAGAATATTGGTAAATGAAAGTAGCAAAGTGTTCCTCGTTACAGACGTTACTGAGTTAAATAACTTTGGTGCCTTTGCTGCCTATGAAAATGTTTGTGCCAAAATAGCCGAGGTAATTGCGTCACGTAGTCCCCATTATCAATATCCCAAATCTTTTAGTGCAACTTTAGTTAAAGCTTGACTTCATCAGCAGTTTTTTTATGCTAACCTGAGGGATTTGGTTGATATCTCTATTGGAAATGAAGGAGATCAGGCAAAAAGATTTTTAGAGGATTTATTGTGCAAAGTATTAGGAATCTGATATTGATAGGGTAGAAGCAACTTCCAACGTAGTCAGACTGGCCTATTTTTCTTTTTAAGAAAACGCAAGTGTGCTAGCTGCCGTGTTGGCTAACGAAGTAATTACCATCACTTGCCGTAAATTACAAGGGAACCCAATTTAGTTCTAAGTAGGGTTTGGTGAATAAGTCGACTGCCCTATATATTTAAAAGCAGTCTTTTCGGAGTGTATTTACCACTGTTTTGGATATGGTACCAGATAGGCACTAATTGTTCTTTTAGATAAGTTGC
>NZ_SOZE01000047.1 GCF_004519315.1 Mucilaginibacter psychrotolerans | reverse complement strand
TGTTACCGGTTCAACAGGCTTAAGTATCCTGACAATATGTTTCATAACCTTGTCAAGACGATGATTGCGGCCGGACCAATATTTCTGCAAAAATCATGGGTTGCTTAAACGCCTTATTCTAAAATATTTATTAAATCCCCTCACTGGTCGAAGGTCACTTCGACCTACAATATATTCAGTTTCCAACTTAAAGCATAAACCCGATAGCAGCGTAAAGTCCGCCCCGTTTGGCGCGGGTATGCCGCGTAGGGAAGGAGCGTTGCATAAGCGTGACTTTCTTTATCAGGTTCGGTTAATATACCATACCGCCCACTTTGCACGCCGGGCACGAGTAGCCCACCGCTAATTCCGGCCCGGATATTCGCGCCAGAGGAGGGAACGTCTGCATACCAGGTTGCTGGCTTTTACGCAAAGGGTAATGGCCTATTATGCAAACAAGGCCTGAAGCACGCGTGCTGCATGTATGGTGAAGAAAGCAAGGCGGTCGCATGCATTTCGGCTACTTTGCACATGAAATTGCCACGTTATCGCTCGCAATCACAATTGGTGCGTTAAAACCCGAATTCAATAAAACCGTCATGAAGTAATTTCAACACCCCATCACAAAAGTGGCCGCTGTGCTTAACGGCTTTGCATACCGTTTACCTGCCGTGTGGGTTCCCGAAACAAGTTCGGGATGACGTGGTGTTGCTGGGGGGCATGGTGAGCTTAAAGTACCAAAAAGCAGCGTCAACGCCGCATCGAACCTGCTGGTTTTGGGCCTATAGCAGTTGATTTTGCCAAAATCAGTGCGTTTTTTTTGATGATTTTGAAAGGAATTTGGCATATAGGCGGTTAAAAACCGCTGTTTTTCGAAGATTTTCGAAGGTTTTTTTCGGTAAAAATCGTGTCGGGGGCTTAGATTTCATAAAGTTAGGGAGGGCGGTAATGTTTATTTTCGCTTAAATACGAGAAGCTTTTTAAGCTTTAAAGTTTGCGGTATTGGCGGCTTCCCCTCCTCTGGAGCGAGGATGCAGCGCAGGGAAGCGCGGGGCCTCCTCGTGACTTTTTACTCTAATTGAAGAGTTATCACTTGATTCACCACGTCAATATCAACCCAATCAAACTTATCTGCTTCGGGCATGCAATCGCTTAGATCCGATCCCTTTAAAGCCCTTCTGCGTGAACGGCGGCCCAGTTTTATGATCATAATATATTGATGTTCCCCCTTGGTTCCTATCCACGCCCAGGTGGTGATTTTTTTGATACTGGTAATGTTTCTGCTGGTAAAATCAACATTGATCAATGGCTCATAAATACCATCGCACCAAAAATATTTCAGTATGTTATCGTCCAGGTTACCGAAAGCATAGGTTAAACGATACTCGAGCTGGCTGCGGAAGAATGCATTGAAAGAAGCTTGTACGTTTACCCGTTTATCTGTCATTAACCAATTTTCTTAATATTAATCACTAAGCTTTTTCCGGCTTAAACCATATAAACTCATCCTCCTCCAAATCAAAATAGTTTTCTTTCAGGCTCATCTCCCGGCTATTTAAAATCCGGTAGTTTTGTATGGGGTCGGCTTCGTTCCCGCTCCAGCAGCAATAGTATTCTACGGTAGCGTGGGTTGTCAATTCATTCAATAAGTCCAAAAGAGCTGGCGGCGAAGCTTTGCTATTCGGCCATTTTGAGTCGTCGTAAAACTGCGATTGAAAGCTGAACCCGCAGGAGCAGCCGCCATCTGCGCCAACATGATAGACATGCGGCAGGGTGAACTTACCCGCCAGTCTTTCCAGTTCACCGGCTTCCGGCACGGACAAGCAAAGTTTAGATACGCCCTCTACAAATTCTGTTGTAGGCTGTGGTGTTGCTGTAGCTATATATACTGCGTAACACATCTTGTTCTTTGTTTGATTTTAGTCGAACTGTTTCCTCATTCCTGCTTTCCCAACCCCAAGTGTAAATCCATACCAGGATTAACTGTTCCACTCCCGATTTTTAATTATTTTACAAATTGATATAAGTGGTTATTAATTAAATACTTATATCAATTATCTCAACAATGGAGGTGTTCCAAAGTGTTCCGCTGTTTTTGTAAAACATTGACTATCAATACAGTTTTAAAAACAGGTGTTCCACATTCAAAGTGGAACACCTACGTCGCCCTTACTGCCCACTGCCCACCGCCAACTGCCAACTGAACCTAATCCTCCGGCTTCTCCTTCGGGTTGGCCATCCTTACTATCCTCGGCTCAAATTTCGCCAGCACTTCTACCAAGCCTTCCTGCGCGGCCATTACGGTGTGGATATCTTTGTAGGCCATCGGGGCCTCGTCCATATCGCTGCCCATCAGGGTGATGCGTTTATCAACCAGGTTGGCGGCAATGGCGGCTGCATCCAGCGTCCTGAACGCGGCGCTACGGCTCATGGCCCGGCCAGCACCATGGGCAGCCGAGTTGATGCTGGCCGCATCGCCTTTACCGCGCACCAAAAAGCCGGGGGTGCTCATGCTGCCGGGGATAATACCCAGCACGCCCTTGCCGGCCGGAGTGGCACCTTTACGGTGCACCATCACTTCGGTACCGTCGGCCAGCTGCTCGCGCCAGGCAAAATTGTGGTGGTTCTCTATCCGGGTAAGCGGCGTAATATTAAGGGCACGCGCAATTTTGTTGTGTATCTCGTGGTGGTTGGCGCTGGCGTATTCGCCGGCCAGGTTCATGGCAATCCAGTATTCCTGCCCTTCGTCTTTATCCAGGTCAAGCCAGGCCAGGTGTTTGGCTTCGGGCGGCAGTTTGGTTTTGGTCATGGCAATTTTGCTGTAGTAGTCGGCCACGCTGCCGCCAAACCCGCGCGAGCCGGAGTGGGAGAGCAGTGCCAGGTATTCGCCCGCAGGGATGCCATCCAAAGCGCCTTCGGCAAGGGTAAGTTCGCCCCATTCCACAAAATGGTTACCGGTGCCGCTGGTACCCAGCTGCGCGTAGGCCTTATCCTTCAGGTTGCGTATCACCTTGGTTTCGCTCCAGGTTTTGCTATCAAACAGCGAGCTGTCGTGGTAAGCTTTGGTGGTACCGCCCATGCCAAAGTTTGTATTCTCCAGCAACAGGCCCTTCAGCAGGTCGGTTTCGGTATCCACCATCGCCGCCGGCAGGTGGAAAATGCTCAGGCACATCCGGCAGGCAATATCCACGCCCACGGCAAAGGGGATAATGGTATTGGCCGTGGTGGCCAGCACCCCGCCAATGGGCAGACCGTAACCCTGGTGCGCATCGGGCATCAGCGCGCCGGCAACCGCTATGGGCAATTGAATAGCGGTCCTCATCTGCGCCAGCGCGCCTACCTCAATATTTTCCAGTCCCCATACCGGGAAATCGGCAAGCTCCTTCTTCAGTTCGAACGCGCTGCGCTGCTGCTTTACAAACTTGCCCTCTTTACGCAGGGCGATCACGTCTTCGGCCAGATTTTTGAACTTGCCGCCTTTTTTAAGGGCATAGGGCATCGGGTCGTCTATCAGGGCCTCCAAATTCGCCAGTATCTGCGCTTTGTCCATCACGCCGTGCTTCAGCAGGCCATTGGCCACGCGACTAAAGTTTACCAGAACATCAACATCGTTGATGCCGAGTGCTTTTAATTCGTTGTTGGATACTTTTTGCCCCCTAAGCCCCTGAAGGGGGAACTCATTGGCGGTTATTTCTCGTTTCATGATACAAAGTAATAAAGCTACTGCGCAATGTATTTGCGCAGTAGGAAATAAAATGAATAAATTTGTCTGAATCAGAATTTACAGAATGAGGGAATTATCAGAATGCTATTCCAGTCTGCTTGAAATTCTGAAAATTCTAAAATCCTGTAAATTCTGATTCAGACATATGCCCGTAAACCGCAACGCCCTCATCCGCTACCGCACCATCGACCAATGCCTGCAGAACCGCCGCCGCAAATGGACGCTGGACGACCTTATTGCCGCCTGTAGCGAAGCCATCTACGAATACCAGGGTATTGAAACCGGCGTAAGCCGCCGCACCGTACAGGCCGATATGGAGATGATGCGCAGCAACAAGTTGGGCTACGAAGCCCCAATCGTCGTAATCGACCGGAAATATTACACTTATAGCGATAAGGACTACAGCATTGCCAACAGCCCCATTAACCAGCAGGATATGCAGGTGCTGAGCGAGGTGTCGGGCCTGTTGAAGCAGTTTAAAGGCTTTAACCACTTTACCGACCTGAACGAGATGGTGAGTAAACTGGAAGATAAAATCTACGCTCAGAAAACGCACAGCGCCCCGGTGATTGATTTTGAGAAGAACGATAACCTGAAGGGGTTGGAGTGGATAGAGGTGATCCGCAAGGCTATTGTGGCCAAAAAAACCATCTGCGTTACCTACCAGTCGTTTAAGGCACGGCAGGCCAGCAGCTTTTGTTTCAGCGCCTATTTGCTTAAAGAATACCGCAACCGCTGGTTCGTGCTGGGGGTATCGCACCAGGGGAGGGGCATTTTGCTTAACCTGGCGCTGGACAGGTTGCAGCACATCACCGAACACCAGGAACCCTACCGCGAAAACACCACCATCGATTTTGCCACTTATTATAACGATGCCATTGGTGTTACCAAATCGCCGGGGCAGCGGGATTGCGAAGTGGTGTTTTGGATGGATAATAAGGATGCGCCCTATGTAATTACCAAGCCCCTGCACCATACCCAAAAGGTGCTGAGCGATGATGGCGTGGGCAAGATATTCAGCATACGGGTTGTATTGAATTTTGAATTGGAGCGCGAGCTGCTGGGTTTCGGCGCCAGGCTGCGCGTGCTTGGGCCGCAGCCATTGATCAAGCGGATAAGAGAACAACTGCACCAGGCTGTTAATTATTATCAAACAGCGGGGAAGGAGGGGTGATGGGAGGTTGATACCAAGTCTGTCACTCCATCTCGTGTCAGCTATTTCAGTGTTTTAACTTGATACAATTCCGTCTTAAATATTTTAAGTGTTTATTTTACATTTATTAAATTTAATCTACCTTCGGATTATAAACTTTCGGCATTACATGACTATCAGGAAACTCATTTTTACCACCTTCGCCATCGCGGCCTTAGGTAGGGCCAACGCGCAAACACCAACAGCATACACCATTGATGCCGATAACCTGAAAGCGCATATCCAGCCAAATATGTACGGCATTTTTTTTGAGGATATAAACCTTGCTGCCGATGGCGGGGTGTACGCCGAACTGGTAAAAAACCGTTCGTTCGAGTTTGATAGTCACCTGGCCGGATGGGCTCAGCATGAAAAAAATGGTGGCCGCGGCAGCGTGGAGGTAATAGACCGCCGCGCCGAACGTCCCGAGAACGCACACACGATTAAAGTAAACGTAACCAGCAATACGGGTTTCTTTGGTTTATCAAACGAGGGTTTCCGGGGTATGGGTATTAAAAAGGGGGAGGTGTACACCTTTACGGTTACCACCCGCAAACCCGCCGGCAACGCTGTGAAACTACTGGTTGAACTGCACGATGCCAAAGGTGCCATCATAGGCAAAGGGCAGGTAAGGCCTACATCGGCCGACTGGCAAAAATACAGCGTGAAATTTACGGCCACCGCTACCGATAGCAAAGCCTCGCTGTATGTGTGGCTGCAAGGCAAAGGGTCGGTGGATATGGATATGGTGTCTTTGTTTCCGCAGCATACCTGGAAAAACCGCCCGGGTGGCTTACGTGCCGATCTGGTGCAGAAACTGGCGGATATGAAACCTGGTTTCCTGCGTTTCCCGGGTGGGTGCATTGTAGAGGGGCGCGATTTGCAGAACCGCTACCAATGGAAGAAAAGCATTGGCGATATAGATCAACGCGAAAACATCATCAACCGCTGGAACACAGAGTTTTCGGAACGCCTTACGCCCGATTATTACCAAACATTCGGGTTGGGTTTTATGGAGTATTTTATGACTGCCGAAGATATCGGTGCATCGCCGCTGCCTATCCTCAACTGCGGTATGGCCTGCCAGTTTAATACCGGGCAACTGGTTCCGCTGAATGAACTCGACCCTTACGTGCAGGATGCATTAGACCTGATTGAGTTTGCCAACGGTGGTCCCGAAACCCAATGGGGTGCTTTACGTGCCCGGTTGGGTCATCCCAAACCTTTCAACCTCAAAATGATGGGCGTGGGCAACGAGCAATGGGGCGAGCAATACATCCAGCGCTGGAAAATATTCACCAAAGCCATCAAAGATAAATACCCCTACATAAAAATCATATCCAGTGTTGGTCCCTATGCCGAAGGCGAGGAATTTAACCGCCTGGATAAATTTTTCCGCAGCAATAACGCCGATATTTTGGACGAGCATTACTATAAAGCACCCAAATGGTTTTTAGCGAATGCCGCCCGATACGATAATTACGACCGTAACGGCCCAAGGATATTTGCGGGCGAATATGCCGCTCACAGCACGCTGACAACGGATGCGCTTAAAAAGAACAACTGGGAAAGCGCCCTTGCCGAGGCCGCGTTTATGACTGGCCTGGAGCGCAACGCCGATATCGTGATCATGGCATCCTATGCACCTTTGTTTGCCCATGTAGATGGTTGGCAATGGGCACCGGATTTGATATGGTACGATAACCTGCGGGCATATAGCACGCCCAGTTATTATGTGCAGCAACTGTTTTCGCTCAATAAAGGTACCGACGCAGTGCCGCTGCTGAAGGATGGCCTGGCGGTAAGCGGCAAAGATGGTGCTTACGCCACAGCCAGTGTAGATAAAAACACGCGGGAATTAATCATCAAATTTGTGAACGTTACGGATACAGCTAAGTCCCTTACGTTTAACATCAGCAGTGGGGCTACCTTTCAAAAAACAGCATCGGTAATCACATTGGGTAACTATGCAAAAGATGCAGTAAACTCGCTGGATAAACCAAAAAATATATCGCCGGTTAATAGCACCATGGCCATAAGCGGCAAGGTATTGAATACCACCATCGAGCCAAATACTTTTAAAATAATAAGGTTGAAGATGCTATAAGTTTGCTGCCTTATGCAGCAGTACAACAACCCAGGCCGTTTCATTGGTATGAACGGCCTGTTTTTGTTTAGCATGCTGATGGCAGGGTATTATACTGCCATCGGCTTGCCGGCTATTTGCATAAGGTTTAGGTTTTGTATGTTCGATTCAAAAGTTCTGGACTTCGGTGGTGTTGTTGAAATATCAGCAGCCCTTACAAGTTATTCAATAGGCGTTTCCATTTATAGCGACCAAAAATTACTATGCTGTGAAAACAGTTCTGTAAAATCAAACTCACGCATTTGACTCACCGTGTTTATACGGTATAAACAGAGTGTTATCACCCTTGTCCTTAGTGTATTGTCGACGTAATTTTAACTCATTCTTCTAAAAAAACACCTTTAGATAATTAGCCTTTTATTCACAATTAAACGGAAAAAACCATGGCACAACCAATCGATTACACCGACATTGAAAGATTGAAAAGTAACTATCAAACCAAACCACCGATTTTTAATACCGTATCCGGCTGGATTAGCATTTACGAGCTAATGGCTTTAATTAGCGATAACAAAGCAAACGGCGTACGCTTTTATTTATCTCGCCATGACGAGGATGACCCTACTTATCCGGATCAGAATACCGTTGTATTTGTAGCAACGCTTGATTCCACAAATCCAGGGAATCCCTCAACAAAGTACTCGAAAGATTTAATAGACGTAAAAGCGTCGGTGGCATCAGATGGTAGTTATACTGGCATGGGGAGCGATATGATTCCGCTATGTCCTCCAAATTGCTCGCAACCATAACATCGTATTGACGCTTCGGCTAACCGGTTGGTAGTAATAGAAAAGTTTACAAATGGCACGCGACGGTCCTGTTTCCTATAGGGCTGTCGCGTTTTTTATAGGAATATTCTATGATATGACATTGGCTGGCCACTATTGCGCGGTGGCGGTGGTTTACGCATTTGCATCACCGTATTTATACGGTAGCAGAATTGGGCCTATTACGCTTATGTAAAATATATAATAAGCGCAACTTGCATTATAAATCATAAAGATTTACATTTAAATAATAAACCTTTTATTCACAATTAAACACTTAAAAACAATGGACCCCATCACCATCGAGCGATTTAACGAGCTCAAAGACAATTACCAGACACTCGCCCCATCCAACAAGACCATTCCAATCGCTTTCGCTGGTAGAGATGGCTGCCCAGGAGTTGCGCAGGATAGATACCACGGGCATTGTTGCTGGTACATTGCTTACACAAGGCGACGAGAAGCCACTGCAAAGCGAAAAGAAACTGATCCTTTTCCGGATGGTGCAGGAGAGTTGCCAGAATATCATCAAACATTCTGGTGCTACGCAGATCAAGATTGCCATCCATTTTTACGAAGATGAACTAACCATCCAAATCAGCGATAACGGAAAAGGCTTCGATCCCTGCATTTTGGCGGATGCCGGAAAAGGCCTCGGCTTGCAGAATATCATGAGCCGCGCAGTAGTAATTGGTGGCCAGGCCGAAATAAGGAGCGGGATAGATGAGGGTACAACCATTGGCATTACCATGCCATACAATTAAGAACAGATGAACATAGCTATAGTAGACGATCATGTGCTTTTCCGCAGAAGCCTAAAGGTATTGATCGAACTTTTTTCCGGTTATAAAGTTACGCACGATGCTTCGCATGGCCAGGATTTAATCAGGCAGCTAACGCCCGCCAACCTGCCGGATATCGTGTTGATGGATATCAATATGCCGGTTATGGATGGCTACGCCACTACACACTGGCTTCGCAATAACCATCCTGCCATAAAAGTGCTCGCACTGAGTACGATGGATGCCGAAGCGGCTATCATCAAAATGATCAAAAGTGGCGCCTGCGGCTATGTGCTTAAAGATGCTGAGCCTGCCGAACTAAGGATGGCCTTTGAGGAAGTGATGAGCCGCGGATACTTTTACAACGAACTGGTAACCCGCAAGGTAATGCGCTCGGTAGGGTTGCTGGCCGACGCTAATGGCAGTGTGGGTACCTTCGCCAACTTGACTGAACGGGAACTTGAATTGCTAAAATATATCTGCACCGAGCTCACGTACAAAGAAATAGCCGATAAGATGTTTCTGAGCGCGCGCACCGTAGAGGGCTACCGCGACAATTTATGCGAGAAGCTGAACCTGAAAAGCCGTGTCGGCCTGGCGATGTACGCAATCAAAAACCAAATCGTTACCAGTTACTGATTTAGTATTATTATCACCTGCTAAATTGATCATTATACTTTTTTTGCGATTAATACCTATTAATGCGCAAAGCATGCGGGACAATCCTAACTTTTGTATTATTGCAGTGTAAACCAATAATCCCCGCAGTATGGCCATCCGCAAATGCTTTTATATTCTGGCGTTCATTTTCGTGTCTTTAAACCTTTCTGGCTACGCGCACACGCTAAAAGGCGACCCCGGCGTGCTAAAAGCAAAGCAGCTAAAGCCTGTGGGCAGGTATTTGTTCAATAGCAGCGGTCAGTTGGAATTGATCAGTTCGGCTGTACACTTTGGCTTTAGCTTTAGCGGCAGCAAATGCGAATTATACCTTGGCCTTAATGATCCTAACGCTCACAGCTATATACAATATGAGTTGGATGGCGTGTATCAAAAAAGAATAAAAATAGAGGGTAGCGTAGGTGAGCCGACAGTTATTACCGCGGCAGGAGAGGGCAAGCATACCATCTGGATATACAAAACCACCGAAGCCAGCACCGGTGCTATTTTGGTGGAGAAAATCGTAGCAAGCGATATTAAAGCGTTAACGGCGCCGGTATTGCCCATGATAGAGTTTATTGGCAACAGCATTACCTGCGGCGCGGCGGCAGATGCCTCTGAAGTGCCCTGCGGCACTGGCGACTACCACGACCAGCACAACGCTTATATGGCGTATGGCCCAAGAGTGGCGCGTGCGCTCAATACCAATTTTATGCTAAGTAGCGTAAGCGGCATTGGCATTTACCGCACCTGGAACTTAGATGGCCCATCAATGCCGCAGGTTTATGAAAAAGTCGATTTCCAGGTAAATACCTCCAAAAAATGGGATTTTGGCACCTATAGCCCCAAAGTGGTAAGCATCGCCTTAGGCACCAACGACTTTAGCAATGGTGATGGAAAGAACGCTAGAAAACCGCTGGATACCGCTGTATTCCGAAGCAGCTTTGTGAAATTTATACAATTGGTAAAATCTAAATATCCAAAGGCCCGCATAGCTATGCTAAGCAGCCCGATGATCAAAGGGGATAAGCGGGTAATCCTGCAGGATTGCCTTATAGCTATCGCCAAGAAAGTAGATGCATTATATCCCGGCGAAAAACCTGTAGCTACCTTCTTCTTCGAGCCGATGGATCCACGTGGTTGTGGTTCACACCCAAGTGTGGAAGATCATGCGATAATGGCGGAGCAGTTGACGCCGTTTTTTAAAAATCTCCTCGAAAAATAGCGCAGCCCGTTTTTCCATTTTGAAAAAAGCATGTTATTATGGTAAGCTGCATTTAGTCCACGGTATCTTAAATAACGCTATTTTTGCGGTGACGGCAAGCAAAAAAAAACTTGGCATAAGTTTGGGGCGCTCGCTGTTTTACACATTGTACCATGCAACAAAACATACTTATTATCGACGATGAAAAAAAGCTGAATGGCCTTCTAACCCGCATCATCGAGCTGGAGGGCTATAAGGTTTTCCAGGCCTATACCGGTAAAGAGGGGCTGAAGATTTTGGCCCAGGAGGAGATTCAGGTCGTCATCAGCGATGTGAAACTGCCCGATGTTAACGGCGTGGAACTGGTGAAACAGATCAAAGAAAAGCAGCCATATGTTGAGGTGATCAACCTGACCGCGTTCGGTACTATAGCCGATGGGGTGCTGTCCATCAAAAATGGCGCATTCGATTACATTACCAAAGGCGACGATAACGACAAGATCCTCCCCATGCTCGCCCGCGCTATGGATAAAGCGCACCTGCAGCTACAGGTGCATAACCTGCAAAACAAAATTGTAAAGCAGTTTACCTTCGAGGGTATTGTAGGGCATTCCAAAGCCATCAACGCCGCTATCGACCTCGCCAAGAAAGTTTCCGTTACCGATACTACGGTGTTATTACTTGGTGAAACCGGTACGGGTAAAGAAGTGTTCGCGCATGCCATTCATTATAACAGTAAACGTAAAACAGAGAATTTTGTGGCCGTGAACTGCAGCTCATTCAGTAAAGAACTGCTGGAGAGCGAGTTATTTGGCCATAAAGCAGGCGCGTTTACCGGGGCCTTGAAGGAAAAGAAAGGCCTTTTTGAAGAAGCAGATGGCGGCACCATGTTTTTAGACGAAATAGGAGAGATGGATATCAACCTGCAGGCCAAGATATTAAGAGTTATTGAGCAGGGCGAATTCATCAAAGTGGGCGATACCAAAACCACCAAGGTAAACGTGCGTATTATAGCTGCTACCAACCGCAAACTGGAAGGCGAAATAGCCAAAGGCAATTTTAGGGAAGATTTATTTTACCGCCTTTCTGTTTTTCAGATTTTGCTCCCCTCACTCAACGAACGCCGCGACGATATAGGCTTGTTGGCAAAGCATTACCTAAAGGAATACACGCGCAAGGTAGGGCAGAAGATTAACGATATGAGTCCCGAGTTTTTAAGCGGACTGGAAAAACACAACTGGAAAGGCAATATCCGCGAATTGAAGAACATTATCGAACGTGCCGTAATCATCTGTGACGGCCCTACGCTCACCGTCGACTTATTGCCGCTCGATTTTTACGATCATGCCGAGAACGCCCCATCATCGTTCGCGCTTTCATCTATCGAAAAACATCACATCAATAAAATACTCCATTACACCAAAGGCAACAAAACCGAAACCGCCCGGTTGTTGGGAATCGGGTTGACTACGTTATACCGTAAAATTGATGAGTACGAATTAGAAAAATAATGAACTGAATTTCACGAATTGAGTGAACACGAATTTGACGAATTCAATCGAATCGCACTAATTTTCAGCTTCGTCCTGGTCACCAAATTATATTCGTTACCTGCACAGCATTCGTGTGATTCGTCTCAATTAGTGCTAATTCGTGTTAACTCAATAATGAACACGAATTTGACTAATACAATCGAATCGCACTAATTTTCGGCTTCGTCCTGGTCGGCAAAGTATATTGGTTACCTGCACAGCATTCGTGAAATTCGTCTCAATCAGTTATAATTCGTGTTAACTCAATAATGAACACGAATTTCAGGAATACAATCGAATCGCACTAATTTTCGGCTTCTTCCTGATCACCAAAGTATATTGGTTACCTGCACAGCATTCGTGTGATTCGTCTCAATTAGTGCTAATTCGTGTTAACTCAATAATGAACACGAATTTGACGAATTCAATCGAATCGCACTAATTTTCGGCTTCGTCCTGGTCGGCAAAGTATATTGGTTACCTGCACAGCATTCGTGAAATTCGTCTCAATTAGTGCTAATTCGTGTTAACTCAATAATGAACACGAATTTGACGAATTCAATCGAATCGCACTAATTTTCAGCTTCTTCCTGATCACCAAAGTATATTGGTTACCTGCACAGCATTCGTATAATTCGTCTCAATTGGTGCTAATTCGTTTTAACTCAATAATGAACACGAAGTTGACTAATACAATCGAATCGCACTAATTTTCGGCTTCGTCCTGGTCGGCAAAGTATATTGGTTACCTGCACAGCATTCGTGTAATTCGTCTTAATTGGTGCTAATTCGTGTTAACTCAATAATGAACACGAATTTCACGCATACAATCGAAGTACACGAATTTTTAGCTTCGTCCTGGTCACCTGCACAGCATTCGTGAAATTCGTCTCAATCAGTTCTAATTCGTGTTAACTCAATAATGAACACGAAGTTGACGAACACAATCGAATCGCACTAATTTTCGGCTTCGTCCTGGTCGGCAAAGTATATTGGTTACCTGCACAGCATTCGTGTAATTCGTCTCAATTGGTGCTAATTCGTGTTAACTCAATGATGAACACGAATTTCACGCATACAATCGAATCGCACTAATTTTCAGCTTCGTTCGGGTCGCCTTCACAACTTTCGTGAAATTCTTCTTAATCAGTGTTAACTCACTCTTTGCAGGGATACGCTCTGCGCCCTCTACCAGGCAAATGAGCCACCCCAAAACGATAATTGCCACCCCGAAATAGAAACACGACCACCCCAAAATGAAAAAGAAACCCTTCCATTTTGGTAGGGTTTATAATTATCCGCAGTTAAAAATTGCCTTTTCAACGCGTATAGATACTTTTTTCATTTTGGTATGGTGCTTGTTATCCGATGCGCATGATTACTTACCCATTACCCCTAAGCAATGGCATCTGCCTGTTAACTATTGGTGTTAACCCATTATCAACCCTTAGCCATTTTACCCTATGAGCCAGCATCACCACAAGCTTTCTGCCGCAGGTGTTTTGGTAACGCTGGGCATTATTTTTGGCGATATCGGTACGTCGCCTTTATACACTTTACAAACCATATTAAAAGAAGGCGGCCGCGCCGATGCCTTTATGGTACTTGGCGCCATCTCCTGTGTGTTTTGGACGCTTACGCTGCAAACCACATTCAAATACATATTTATTACCCTCCAGGCCGATAACCGGGGCGAAGGCGGTATATTCTCGCTTTTTGCGCTGGTAAGGCGGTATGGTAAATGGCTGGCCATCCCGGCTATCATTGGCGCGGGTACACTCCTTGCCGATGGTATCATAACGCCCCCTATTTCGGTAACTTCGGCTATAGAAGGGCTGGGGCTGGTGCCTGCTTTATCGCACGTGATTATCCCGGGGAGTACGATTATTCTGGTCATCGTTATTGTGATCATCCTCCTGTTGTTTTTTTTCCAGCAGTTTGGTACCAACGTAGTAGGGGCGGCTTTCGGGCCAATCATGCTGATTTGGTTTGTAATGCTCGGCGGCTTAGGACTTGTACAAGTTGCGCAATACCCTATCATATTCAAAGCATTCAATCCCGTTTACGCTTACGACCTTTTGGTAAAGCACCCCAATGGTTTTTGGCTATTGGGTGCAGTGTTCTTATGTACTACCGGTGCCGAAGCATTGTACTCGGATCTTGGTCATTGCGGGCGAAAAAATATACAGGTGAGCTGGATTTTTGTGAAAATCACCTTATTGTTGAATTATCTTGGCCAGGGTGCCTGGGTGTTAAGGCAAGCCAACCCCGATATTGTGCAGGGCGTTAACCCGTTTTTTGCCATCGTGCCGCATGGCTTTATCATACCGGCGGTGGTGATTGCAACACTGGCTACCATCATTGCCAGCCAGGCACTCATCAGCGGTTCGTTCACCTTAATCAGCGAGGCCATCAGCATGAACTTCTGGCCGCGCATCACGGTGAAATACCCATCCAACATCCGCGGCCAAATTTATATCCCCAGCATCAACTGGTTACTATGCATCGGCTGTATATTGGTGAGTCTTTACTTTAAAACCTCCGAAGCCATGACAGCCGCCTATGGTTTCTCCATCACCATAGCCATGCTCATGACCACCATATTGATGTATTACTTTATGCGCTATGTAAAGCATTGGCCGGTATGGCTGGTTACCATCATTCTGTGCATGTTCCTCACGGTAGAGTTCTCGTTCTTTGTGGCAAACGCTGTCAAGATCCTGAAAAGGCTGTTCTTCGTCGGTTTTGAGGTGGGGCTGATATTTACCATGTATATTTGGTTCAGGGCGCGAAAGATCAACAACAGGTTCCTTAGCTTTGTTGACCTGGCCGATCAACTGCCCATATTAACAGCCTTGAGTGCAGATACTACCATCTCTAAATTCTCCACACACCTTATCTACCTCACCAAAGCCAATAATAGTAAGCAAATAGAGCAGAAGATCATCTACTCCATCCTCAGTCGTAAGCCCAAAAGAGCCGATGTTTACTGGTTTCTGCATATTGAGCGTACCGATGAGCCTTTTACCATGGAATACAGTGTAGAAGAACTGAAGGATGATAAAGTGATCAGGGTAGAGTTCCGCCTTGGTTTTAGGGTGCAGCCGCGCATCAATGTGCTGTTCCGCAAAGTGGTACAGGAGATGGTGGCCAATAACCAACTGGATATTACCAGCCGCTATCCATCCTTAAAACATTACCACCTCGCCGCCGATTTCCAGTTTGTGCTGATGGAGAAATTCCTCTCATACGAAAACGAGTTCAGCGCCAAGGAAGGTTTTATTTTGAACAGCTACTTTGCCATTAAGCGCCTTGCACAGTCAGATGCCAAGGCATTCGGTTTAGATACCAGCGAAACCAGGGTGGAGAAAATTCCGCTGGTGGTGAGTCCGGTCTCGTACTTCAACCTAAAGAAGATAGCGCCCTCCGGCCACGCCTAAGATTTTTTCCCTTATGATAAGCAACCCTTCCAAAATGGAAGGGTTTTTTGTTATACCGCGTTTTTATTTTCAATGAAAATTATCATAAAATATTAATTATCAAATACTTATAAAGTGGAATAAAATTGTGGTATTGGTATTGGCATAGGTGATGAAAATAATAACACGATGACAACCATAGTCCTTTCCCTCTGCCTGCTTTTGTTAAGCTGGGTAATTTTTAAATCAATCGACTGGTTCGAACAAATCTAACAAGCCATGATAGCATTATTCATCATCTCCATTGCAGTTTTCTTATACATGGTATACGTGCTGCTTAAACCCGAAAACTTTTAACCCCCTCACACCATGAACACAGAATTTTTAGGAATCGCGGTCTCCTTTGTGCTGATGCTGGCAATCGGTATCCCGCTGGGCAAGTACCTGGCAAAAATGTTTGCCGGCGAAAAAGTATGGACCGATTTTATGAAACCCATCGAAAACGGCATCTATAAACTATCGGGTATTAACCCTAACGAGCCGATGGACTGGAAACAGTTCCTGAAGGCCATGATGTGCATCAATATCCTTTGGCTGGTGTATGGCTTTTTTGTTTTGATGTACCAGGATAAACTGCCCCTTAATCCCGATGCCAACCCGGGTATGACAGCCGATTTATCGTTCAACACCATTATCAGCTTCGTGGTAAACTGTAACTTGCAGCACTACAGCGGCGAAAGCGGTGCCAGTTACCTGGTACAGCACTTTATATTCATGTTTTTGCATTTTGTAAGCGCGGCCACAGGTATTGCCTGCGCGGTTGCTTTCTTTAAAGCCTTCCGCGACAAAACCACTACCAACCTGGGTAACTTTTGGAATTACTTTGTAAAAGCCATTACCCGCTTATTATTGCCATTATCAGTAGTAGTAGCCTTGATATTAACCTTTAACGGTACGCCAAGCAGCTATGCCGGTAAAGACCAGTTCATCTCCTTACAAGGCGATACCGTTAAAGTTTCCCGCGGACCGGCAGCGCAAATGATAGCCATTAAGCACTTAGGTACAAACGGTGGCGGCTGGTTTGGCGCTAACTCGGCACACCCGCTGGAAAACCCCAGCTATTTAACCAACATCACCGAGATCGTTTCGCAAATGATTATCCCCGTTGCAATGGTGCTCTGCTTCGGTTTCTTTATCGGTCGTAAAAAAATAGGCTGGGTAATCTTCGGGGTAATGATGATAGGTGCTTTAATGCTCCTCATCCCAAGTATCAGTAGCGAAACGGGTGGTAACCCTGCCATTGCCAAAATGGGCATTGCGCAGGCCACCGGCGCTATGGAAGGCAAGGAAGTCCGCTTTGGGCCTACTGCAACAGCTTTCTGGAGCACTTTTACAACCATTGTATCAACAGGATCTGTTAATGGCATGCACGATAGCACCATGGCCCTTACCGGCTTATGGCAACTGCTGGGCATGATGATCAACGGTTTCTTCGGCGGTTGCGGCGTGGGCGTACTTAACTACTTTATCTACCTCATTATCGCCGTATTTATCTCTGGTTTGATGGTAGGTCGAACCCCGGAGTTCCTGGGCCACAAAGTGGAGGAGCGCGAAGTTAAGATTGCTGCTTTGATCACCTTGCTTAGTCCGTTTTTAATTATGGCAGGTACCGCAATAGCAGCCTTTGTTTTTACCAACCACGGCAATGCCGATTGGGCAGTGAAACCATCGGCCTGGTTAAATAACCCCAGCTACCACGGCTTTAGCGAAATGCTTTACGAGATGACCTCATCTAACGCCAACAACGGCTCCGGCTTTGAAGGTTTGGGCGATAACAATATCTTCTGGAACGTAAGCACAGGTGTCCTGATGATCTTAGGCAGGTTCCTGCCGATTATTGGCCCGGTAGCTATTGCAGGCTTGCTGGCCAAAAAGAAATTCATCCCCGAATCTGCAGGTACGTTAAAAACCGATACCATAACCTTCGGACTGATGACCTTCGCCGTAATATTGGTACTTAACGCATTATCATACTTCCCTGCACTAGCATTAGGGCCTATTGCAGAATATTTTTCAATGGTAAAATAAGCCCCACCCAACCCTCCCCGGAAGGGGAGGGCTTAAAAAACTATTAAAATGACAACCAGATCAAATAAATTATTCGAACCGGCCCTGGTGCAAACTGCATTAAAGGAGTCGTTTATAAAGCTGAACCCCAAGGTGATGTTGCGCAACCCGGTAATGTTTACCGTGGAAGTAGGTACCGTAATTATGGCGTACATGTGCGTGTACAGTTTCCTGCATGCCGGCCAGGGTTCATTTGCTTATAATCTTATCATCTTCATCGTACTGCTGCTTACCTTGTTATTTGCCAACTTTGCCGAGGCCATTGCCGAAGCACGCGGTAAAGCACAAGCCGACAGCCTCCGCAAAACCCGTGAAGAAACGCCTGCTAAAGTTTTATTGAAAGATGGCAGCATCGTAAGCAAATCATCAAACGAGCTGCGCAAAGGCGATGTATTTGTTTGCGAAACCGGCGATACCATTCCTACCGATGGCGAGATCATCGAAGGTTTGGCCACGATAGATGAATCGGCCATCACCGGGGAATCTGCCCCGGTTATCCGCGAGGCAGGTGGCGATAAATCTTCGGTTACCGGTGGTACCAAAGTATTATCAGATAATATCAAAGTAATGGTATCCACCGAGCCGGGCGAAAGCTTTTTGGATAAGATGATTGCCCTGGTAGAAGGTGCGTCGCGCCAGAAAACACCCAACGAGATAGCTTTGACCATCCTGCTGGCCAGCTTTACGTTGATATTCATCATCGTATGCGTTACGCTGAAACCCTTTGCCGATTATGCAAATACCCCTATCACAATAGCTGCATTGATATCGCTTTTCGTTTGTTTGATACCCACAACTATCGGTGGCCTTTTATCGGCCATCGGTATTGCGGGGATGGACAGGGCATTGCGTGCCAACGTAATTACTAAATCTGGTAAAGCGGTAGAAACTGCCGGTGATATCGACGTACTGCTGTTGGATAAAACAGGTACCATCACCATTGGTAACCGTAAAGCCACCCATTTTTGGCCCGCCATTGATGTGTTGCCTGATGATTTGGTAAAAGCAGCGGTATTATCATCATTAGCCGATGAGACTCCCGAAGGTAAATCGATCATAGAACTGGCCACGCAAAGCAAAATGAGCATTGCCACTACCGCACCCGCAGGTGCAGAGTTCATCAAGTTTACGGCCGAAACCCGTTCGAGTGGTATCGATACCAAAGAAGGCCTGCGTATACGTAAAGGTGCTTTCGACTCTATTCGCAACCTTACCCTTAAGGCTGGTAATAAAGTGCCTGCCGATGTGGAAGAGCGCGTAAAAGCAATCGCTTCGAATGGTGGTACGCCGCTGGTGGTATCGCAAAACGAAGTGGTTTTGGGTACCATAGAATTGCAGGACATTATCAAACCCGGCATTGCCGAACGTTTTGAGCGCCTGCGTAAAATGGGTATCAAAACGGTAATGGTAACCGGTGATAACCCGCTAACCGCCAAATTTATTGCCGAAAAAGCAGGTGTGGACGATTTTATTGCCGAGGCCAAGCCCGAGGATAAGATGAACTACATCAAAGCCGAACAGGCAAGCGGCCGCCTGGTAGCCATGATGGGCGACGGTACCAACGATGCCCCCGCACTGGCCCAGGCAGACGTAGGTGTAGCCATGAACAGCGGTACCCAGGCAGCCAAAGAGGCAGGTAATATGGTGGATTTGGATAACGACCCAACCAAGCTCATCGAGATCGTAGAGATTGGCAAGCAGTTGCTCATCACCCGCGGTACGCTGACTACCTTCTCTATCGCTAACGACGTGGCCAAGTACTTTGCTATTGTTCCGGCTTTGTTTATTGCCTCTATCCCGGCATTGCAGGCCATCAATATCATGCACCTGCACAGTCCCGAAAGTGCGATACTTTCGGCGGTGATCTTCAACGCCATTATCATCCCGATGCTGATACCATTGGCTTTGAAAGGCGTAGAGTACAAACCAATAGGTGCCAGCGCATTGCTTCGCCGCAACCTGTTGATATACGGCCTGGGCGGTGTGATCGCACCATTTATCGGCATAAAATTAATCGACTTACTTATTTCCCTATTCTTCTAATTAGTAAAATAACAAGACAATGAAAAATTTAATGACATCCATACGCTTAACGCTGGTACTCATTGTGCTGCTGTGCGTAATATATCCTGTGCTTATTTCCTTTGCCGGTAAACTTTCTAAAGGCAAAGGCGGTGGCGAAACCATCAGCGTAAACGGCAAGGTGGTTGGCTACGCCAACGAGGGCCAAAGCTTTACCCTGCAAAAATACTTCTGGGGAAGGCCATCGGCAGTTGGTTACAATGCAGCCGGTTCTGCTGGTAGCAACAAAGGCCCCAGCAACCCCGATTATTTGAAGGATGTGGCTGGCCGCATAGATACCCTGCTTAAATATCATCCATACTTAAAACGCAGCGATATCCCAGCCGAAATGGTAACAGCATCTGGCAGCGGTTTAGACCCGGATATTTCTCCGGATGCCGCCAAAATCCAGATCAAACGTGTTGCCGATGTTCGTGGCTTAACCGTACAACAAGTAACAGATTTAGTTGCCGCACACACCGAAGGACCACTGTTAGGCCTGTTTGGCCCTGCTAAGGTGAATGTGTTGAAATTGAATGTGGCTTTAGACGAGTTAAAAAAATAAAGAGAATTTAACCACAGAGTACACAGAGGAAAACACAGAGGCTCACAGAGAAAAAACAAGCTATAAGAACTCTGTGCCTCTCTGCGCAACCTCAGCGAACTCTGTGGTTAAAAAACAGATTGGAATATCGAAAATGAACAAAGTACTATTATCAGCTGCACTCATACTATCAGCAGCCTTCGCAAAAGCACAGGACACTACTAAAACCGTAGAAACACCGCTAACCATCTCCGGCTCGGTAGATACTTATTTTAAATATGATTTTTCGCGGTTCCGCAATGCGGCGGGGAGTTCCAATATCCCCACCAGTTTCGCTACCGACCAAAATTCTGTATCGTTAGGTATGATAGATTTGGCCGTGAAGAAGAAGGTAAGCAGAACGTCTTTCGTAGGCGAAATATCTTTCGGTCCGCGCGGGGAGGGGCAATCCATTCCCAACGCCGGTACCAACGGGCAGTCGTTCCATATCCAGAATTTATATGTCGGTTACGATGTTACCGATAAACTGAACCTTACTGCAGGCTACATCGCTACTTTCGTAGGTTACGAGGTAATATCGCCGGTAGGCAACTTTAACTATTCTACCTCGTACCTGTTCACTAATGGGCCGTTCCAAAATGCAGGGCTTAAAGCTACTTATGCTTTCAATAGTAAAGTAAGCCTGATGGCTGGCATATTCAACGATACCTGGAATAACTACCAGTCTAACCGTGACGTATCAACTTTTGGCGCACAGTTATTTGTAAGCCCGGTAAACGGATGGACTGCATACCTTAACGTGCTGAGCGTAAAAACATCGGGCACAATATTCGATTTAACAACTGCTTACCAAATTACCAATGCATTTAAACTCGGGTTAAACGGCGCAACTTTCTCCGCACCCGATGCTGTTGGCGGCGGATTTGAAGGCGTAGCTTTATACCCGCAACTGGCAGTATCTAAAGAGGTAACTTTGGGTTTACGCGGTGAGTATTTCAAAACCAAAAACGGAGGTTTTGCACCCGCAGGCCCGGCAGCGGGGCAGTCCATTAAAGCATATACTTTAACTGCGAATGTAAAGGCTGGTCCGCTAACTTTGATACCCGAAGTGAGGCTGGATAAAGGCAAACAGATGCAGTTTGTAAATAGCAATGGCGGGCCTGCAAAAACGGCATCGCAGTTTTTAATAGCGGCGGTTTACGCATTTTAAATATTGAGAATTTAACCACAGAGAAAAACACAGAGGCTCGCAGAGAAAGTTCAAAAACCTCTGTGCCTCTCTGCGTAACCTCTGTGCCCTCGGCGGTTAAAAAATAAGAAGTATGGAAGAGCAGGACCATAAAGACGACTCCGTAAAAAACTTCATCGAACTGTTGAAGGATAGCAGGCGCGGTAAGCTGAAGATCTACATCGGCATGAGTGCCGGCGTGGGCAAAACTTACCGTATGCTGCAGGAAGCGCATGCCCTGCTTAAAAACGGTATCGATATACAAATAGGTTATATCGAAACGCACAACCGGGCCGAAACACATGCCCTGCTGGCCGGCGTGCCCTACATCGCCCGCCGTAAAACCTTTTACAAGGGAAAAGAGCTGGAAGAGATGGACCTGCAGGGCATCCTTAACCGCCACCCCGAAGTGGTGATAGTGGATGAGCTTGCCCACAGCAACATCGAAGGCAGCAAAAACAGCAAACGCTGGCAGGATGTAAAAGATATTTTAGAGGCGGGTATCAGCGTGATAACCGCCGTAAACATCCAACACCTGGAGAGCCTGAACGAAGAGATAGAATCTATCACCGGTATTGCCATTACCGAGCGCGTACCCGATAAGGTGCTGGAGCTGGCCGACGAGATCGTTAACATAGACCTTACTGCCGATGAACTCATTGCCCGCTTAAAAGAAGGCAAGATATACGATCAAGCCAAAGTGGCTACCGCGCTGCAAAACTTTTTCCGCAACGAAAAAATTCTGCAGTTGCGCGAGATTGCCTTGAAGGAAGTTGCCCACCACCTGGAGCGGAAGATTAACGTGGAGGTGCCCAAGCAAATAAAGCTGCGGCCCGAAAAATTCCTGGCCTGTATTTCATCCAATGCCGCAACGGCGAAGATCGTGATCCGCAAAACAGCGCGTTTGGCCTCGTATTACCGCTCGCCATGGATAGTGCTTTATGTACAAAGCAGCAACGAGAGCCTGGACAAGATAAAACTGGATAAACAGCGGCACCTGATCAATAATTTTAAACTGGCGACCGAGCTTGGTGCCGAACTCATCAAAATAAAAAGCGACAACGTTACCAAAACCATTATGCAAATAGCAGAAGAGAAAGAGGTTACCACCATCTGCATAGGTAAACCCCATTTGAATTTGTGGCAGGTGATCTTAAGAACGGCTATATTTAACGAATTACTCAACAAAATTGCAGCAACAGAGACCGATCTGGTCATATTATCATGAAAGTAAAAACTAAACTCCGGTTAGGCTTCGGCTTTTTGTTTGTAGTGGTACTGTTTTTCGGTGCTACCGCCTTGTTCTACATCCGCGATATTTCGGAGAACTCGAAGGCGATATTGAAGAACAATTACGAGTCGCTGAATTTTGTGCGGCAGATGCGGCAACTGCTCGATAATGGTGGCATTAATGCAGATACGGCGGGTGAGCGGAAGTTTGAGAAATATTTGTATCTACAGGAGCACAACATCACCGAGCCGAACGAAAAGGCAGCGACTGATACCTTACGCGCAGGGTTCACGGCGTATAAATTGTCGAAGCTAAGCAGCGATACCCGGGTGATTGGGTCGGCCTACCATAAGATAACAACGGGCCTTGGTAAGATAGAGGAGCTTAACTTGCAGGCCATCGTGCGCAAAGATGCCCAGGCACGTAAAACGGTAGATGATGCCGCGTTGATATTGGGTTTGGTGGCGAGTTTCTCGTTTATGGTGTTGTTCAGTTTCAGCGTGAATTTTCCGGGCTTTATCGCCAATCCCTTGCGTGCCTTATTAGAGGGTATCCGCGAGATCGGGCAAAAGAATTACGATACCCGGCTGCGTTTCGAAAAAGACGACGAGTTTGCCGAAGTTGCTAATGCCTTCAACTCCATGGCGGCACAATTGAACGAGTGGGAAAACAGCAACCTGGCCACGGTAATATCAGAGAAACGCAGGATTGAAGCCATCATCGAGCAGATGCAGGATGCCATCATTGGGGTAGACCAAAAGCAGGAAATACTGTTCATGAACGATGCTGCCCGCAAAGCACTCAATATCAATGAGGATAAGGTGATCGGCAAAAATACAGAAGCGCTCACCAAAGGCAACGACCTGTTCAGGTCCATCATTGGTGATGATGCTCCTATAAAGCCTTTCAAGATCGTTTTGGATGGGCGGGAAGCCTACTTCCAGTTGCAGAGCAGCAGCATTTCGGTGCCCAATATCAACCACGGCACGGATGTGTTGCAGATAGCCAACCGCCCGGCGGGCAAGGTGTATATCCTCAAAAATATTACCGAATTCAAAGAACGCGACGAAGCCAAAACCAACTTCATCGCCACCATTTCGCACGAGTTGAAAACGCCTATCGCTTCCATCAAAATGAGCCTCAAGCTGCTGAACGACGACCGCGTAGGCGCCATGAATAACGAACAGCACCAACTGATTGCCCATATTAAAGACGATAGCGACCGCCTGCTGAAGATCACAAGCGAATTGCTGGAACTTTCGCAGGTAGAAACGGGCAATATCCAGCTGAACTTCGTACCCGTTAGCCCGATGAAAATTGTGGAGTATGCCATCACCTCCATCAAATTCCAGGCGGAGCAAAAGAAAGTAGAGCTGGAGATTGTGCAAGACCATACCCTGCCCGATGTGCACGTAGATATCGAAAAAACGGCCTGGGTGCTTGTGAATTTCCTATCCAACGCCTTGCGCTACAGCGCCGAAAAATCGAAGATAGTGATACAGGTTGCCGCTAAACAGGGCAAGGTAGAGTTCTCTGTAAAAGATTTCGGCCGGGGGATAGACGAAGCCTACCAAAAACGCCTGTTCGACCGCTACTTCCAGGTACCTACCGATGGGCAAAATAAGTCCGGCTCGGGCCTGGGACTGGCCATCTCCAAAGATTTCATCAACGCACAAGGCGGCACCATCGGCGTTGAAAGCGAGCTAGGTGAGGGGAGCCGGTTTTACTTTAGTTTGCCGGTGTGAGGGGGGAGGAGTCGATAGGCAATGGATGATAGTCAATAGATGCTAAAGTCTCCTCAGGGTCTCTCGATAGAGGAACCTGAGGCAGAACGCAGAGCGGATATGCTGTACGGGAATGTCCTCGTGCCGCAGGGGCCTTTTTCAAAGAGACCCTGCGGAGACGAAAATCTTCTATAGCATATGTATGTTTTCTATACTGTACTTTCCCTTTTTACCGTCGTCATATACAGCACAACTCAATGTTAAATCACTTTTTTTGTTGTTAAACCAAAGGTCAAAATCAACTTGTATTTTATTTGGATTGTCTGTTTCGTATATGTCAATGTTCTCAAATGCACTGTTTGGTGGCATTGTCAAAACCTGACCATACGATTCAATAGCTTCTTGAATTGCAGGAGCACTAGTTATTTTTTCATAGTCTTGCTCATAAATGTCTTGGTATTTAAGTTCTACCAGTTCCCTTACAAGTTCTTGTATAACTGTTTTTATCTTATTTGCATTCATGTTTTTATCTAGTATATGGTATCCGTGTAGGGATTTCTTTATGTACCCCTAAAAGTAACTTTATGCTGCTTTTACGGATTAGTCCCCGCAGGGTCTACTGACGTCTCCGTAGGTTCTGTCGATAGTGGACCCTGCGGCAGCACGCAGAGTGGATATGCTGTACGGGAATGTCCTCGTGCCGCAGGGTAGGGACCTTTTTCAAAGAGATGATCCTGCGGAGACGAAAATGGGGTTATAAGGCAAGGTGATTTCAAGGTTTAAACTCAATTTCTTTCCTTAACTTAAAAAAGCCTTTGATACAGTTTATGTTTCGTACACAGATTTGAATATGGCTTTTTTCTAAAATACCCGCGCCGGGGAAAGCGGGGCCACCTTCGGTGAAAACACCTCTTGTGGAGTCGAAATTATGGAAATTACTGTAGCCCTTATTGGAAATATCTTCCGCTATTTGCGTAGCTATTTTACTATGCATAAACTCTATTGCCGTGCAGTCTAAAATCCGCTGAAGTTTATCCTTATTCGGGTCTTTCGCGTGATCAAGGTTTTCGGGAAGGTTTCTTCCTGCAGCTTTATATTCCAACTCCATTATCGGGTGATAAGATTGTATCATCCTGATAAATTTCGAATCGAGGAAATCACAACATTGGCCAAGCTGAATAACGGCACCAACCACCGCCGGCGTAGCTATTTTACCCCTGGCTTTCTTTTCTTCTGCCCATTGCATAGCGCGTACATAATTGTTCTCCCAAAAATACATTCCATGGCCAAGCCAGTCGAATTTTTCGGTGCTGATTTTTATATGGTCGGGGTTGTTAACGAGATTATTGGCAACGCTAATGTCGCAGCCATGAAAGCCGATGATGAAGTTTGGCCTTATATCGTACATGGATTAGTTTACGCGTTAGCGTCTTCAAGTTCACTATAAGCTTTCACGAATTTGCCCTTTTTTGTGAGGATGCCCGCTTTGTTGAGAGAAAGGATAGCTTCTTTTTTAGACATATGTTCGGCTTCTTCCAATTTTACCTTGGCAAGTTCGATTAGCATTTCTATGTCTTTGTCACTCATCGTTTTGAAGTTTCAAACAAATATACTTCATTGGTTGATAATAACAAAGCACAAGTAGTTCGTGTTTTAACAAGCTTCAAGGCGGCACCATCGGCCTTGAAAGAGAATTAAGCGAGGAGAGTAGGTTTTATTTTAGTTTGCTGTTGTGATAAACGCCACTTCCTTATTCCCCCCCATGCGGCAGCATCAACAAACTAATCATATCCCAGGCAAAGTGGCAGCATATGAGCACCCTGATGTTGCGGTATTTTTGGTAATGGCAGGCAAATATAAAACCGATGAACATGGGCACCAGCACATTGGCCAGGGTGCCCCACCGGGCATGCGCAATGCCGAATAATATAGAAGAGATAATAACTGGCCAATAGCTTTTTCGGAAGAATAGCTGCAGCCGGGGCATCAGGTAGCCGCGCATCACCAGTTCTTCTACGATGCCCGCCGTTAACGATATAAATATTTTCAGCAGCAGGCTAAATTGCCCGAGCCCTAAAACAGCCTCGTTTGTTTTGTATAGTCCCGCAAAGTATAAGGCATAGGTAATGGCTACATTACCTATACCCAGCGTAAAGATGATGCCGAATACCGATGCCAGGTAGAATCCAACGCCATAGCTTTTCTCGGGCCACAGCAGCAAAGGCTGCTGTTCAACGCGCGTTACGTATAAGTAAATGCAGCCCAGCCACAGCCAATAGAAACACCGCGAAATCGTAAACATCCCTGCGGACCACTCCGTCATGCCCGTAACCGAAACGAAGAGGTGGTTAACCTGCGCAATGGCAAAGAACAGCAGCGTTACGATGACAAACCCTTTGGCTACGGCTATGCGCTGAGGATTGCCTTTTGTGGCGGTTGATAGCATATTTGTTTGGTATTAGAAATCCTGGTTGGCCCAACTGACTACCCGGGCTTTTGTTTCAGCCGAAAGCGAATCAAGGTCGGTTTCTGCAATTAAGCCGTCCCGTAGTTGCCAGGACAGTACATTTAAAAGCATCGAATTCCGCAAACCATCGTACCGTCGTGCAATTTGCTTGTCGAAATCCTTTACCGCGCCGTATAATTCTGCGTAATGCAATTGGTCTTCATTTGTGGTTTTGCGCCAGGTTTCTAATAATTTGTAGAACGATTCCATCCCTCGTCTAAATTCCTCGTGCATCCCTTTGCTTATCACTTCGCGGGCTACACGTTTGTCGCTTTTGCTTAGCTCTTCCATTGGTGATTATGTTTCCGATGTCTCTGATAAAAATTATTTCCCCATCAACCCCTCGTTGAATTTCAGCAGCAGGTTAAACAGGTCTTCGTATTCGTTCAGCGGCAGGGTAGCGCTAATGTCGTAAATATCGTGGTAGGCTTTGATGCCGCCGAGGGTGTACATAAAAAATGCTGGTACACCTTTCTCGCTGAAGAAGTAATGGTCGCTGTTGGCGGCTTTGCCGCGTGAGTTCACCTTCACCAGGTAATTCCCTTTTTCGTTCACCTGTTTCAGCAAGGCAAACTCTTTAGGGAACACTGATGCATTCACCACGGTGATACCTTCCACGCCGGTTCCCTCTAAATCCAGGTTTACCAGAAAGCGAATGTTTTTCAGATCGATCAATGGGTTCTCCGTAAAATGTTTGGAGCCGAGCAGACCCGCTTCTTCTCCCGCGAAAAATATAAATGCCATGGTATAAGGCTGCGGATGCTGGCCATAATACCGGGCCAGACTAAGCACCTGGGTTGCGCCGCTGGCGTTATCGTTGGCACCGGGGAAATAAGTTTTACTGCCCATGCCGCCCAGGTGGTCGTAATGAGCGGTGAACACGATAACCGAATCGGGATGGGAAGTACCCTTTACCACACCACAAATATTTGCCGCCTTAAACGATGGGTTAAACGTGTTCTCTATATCAACTTTGATGGTTTTCGGGAGGGTGGTTTGGAGTTTTTTATCCAGTTGTATCACGGTATAATCCAATACCGTTTGCTCTGCCGACCAGGTGAGCTTTGTCTCCAAAGTGACCATTATACGGTTCACGGCATCCACAAAGTGGGTGCTGTCCTGCTGCACCAGCTTGCCTTCGCCGGTAACCCCGCGGCTATCCGGACTAACAATGAAATCCCTGCCCGGCACCAAAGCCACGCCATTGATAGCTACCTCCATTTTGCCGGGGAAGGTATTCACGGGGTAGTTGAACTCATGCAGGTAAGTTTTGCCGGCCATGGGCTTTAATCCGTAACTTTTTAGCTGAGCGGCAATAAAATCTGCCGCTTTACCCATGCCGTTATTGGTATAGCCGCGCCCCCAAAAGTAAGGCGAGGTGAGGGTATCCACCATCTTGCGCGCAAATTTCATATCCTGCGCCCGGCCCAGCTGGCTAGCAAGTAATAGTATAAGGCTTAGTTTAAGTTTCATCAGGGTAAAAATACAAAAAAGCGTTCATGGTTGGTGGTTCATAGTTCATGGGCGATAGTATCAAGGAAGGAGAAATCAAGGCCATCTTATAATCAAAAAAATCAAGGTTCAGACAAAATTCGCCCTGTTCGTGAAATTTGCCTCAATTCGTGAAATTCGTGTCAATCAATTCGTGAACTTCTTACCATTCCTTATAATTGTATTATCTATGGATCATACGCCCATCCTCGCCAATATTGCCCGCTATGTTACCCTCAATACGGAGGAGGCCGCTTACTTCACCTCGCTGCTGCATTACAAAAAAGTAAAGCGCAAGCAATACCTGCTGGAGCAGGGCGACGTGGACAGCAAGATATATTTTGTTACCGCAGGCTGCCTGCGCAGCTACGCGATTGATAAAAATGGCGGCGAACATGTGCTGCAGTTTGCGCCCCCCGGCTGGTGGATAGTGGATATGCGCAGCCTGCTCACCGGCGAACCTGCCCGCTTAAATATTGATGCGATAGAGGAAACCGAGCTGTTCTTTATCAATAAGCCCGATATGGATGCCCTGCAGCTGAAGTACCCCGTTTTTGAACGATTTGGTCGTATGTTATCCGAGAATGCCATGGCCACCTACCAGCACCGGCAAATAGATAATATGATATTAAGTGCCATGGAGCGTTATGGCAACTTTTGCACCCTGTACCCATCGCTCATCCGGTCGCTGCCGCAAAAACAGGTAGCATCGTACATAGGCGTTACCCCCGAGTTTTTAAGCAAGATGCTGAATACGGTGGTGATAAAATAGTTAGAAAGGTTGGAGAAGTTAGAAACGCAGTTTATATTCATCTTTACAATTCAGGCATCAACCATTCTCTATTCACCGCTCACCACTCACTAAACCAACAGCTTTCCTTTCATTGGCATGCTTTTCCATTTGTAGGTATGCGGTCATAACCCGCAAAAATTGCTGAACCGATAATTTTTCCGCAGTTTGATTGTTTTTCGCGCCCGAGAGTCCTTCGCTGTTTTAATGATTTTAGGATTCGGTTGTTGCTTTTTTCACTTCATCATTCCATATTCAGCCTTCGGTGTTCGGTATTGATTTTCCAATCACTCACCAATCAACCATTCACCAATCCCCAATTGTAATAAATTCTTTACGTTGTCCCTCCACAATAAGCGCAGGCTGCCGTTGTTGTAATCTTATCTGATAATTACATCACAACCCCAACGATGAAAACTCCCGCCCGATACCTTTTGCTGGCCGCTTTTGCGCTGCCGCTTGCTGCCCTTGCCCAAAACAAAAACGATAAGCCAACCTTGCAACCTGCACCTGCTGCGGTGCTGGTTGATGGCAAACTGACCGAATGGGGCGACAGCCTCCGCTACATTAACGAGGAAAAGAAAATCCCCTACACCATATCCAACGATAAAGACAATATATACGTAGCCCTGCGCATCAGCGATCATAGCGAGCAGCGCCGCGCGCTGATGGCCGGCATCACCTTCTCTATCGACCCTAAAGGCAAAAAGAAGGAAAGCTTCAGCGTTACCTTCCCCTATACCGACCCCGCGGTCCTGCCCGATTTCCGCGCCATGCAGCAGCAACAGCCCGGCGATGATGGTCAGCAGCCCCAACCCGGCGGTACCGATGGCGACAAGCAGGAACGCCTGGAAGTCGGCCTTACCCGCCTCAAACAAATAAAGGCAACGGGCTTTGCCGACGTACTAAACGAGGTAATGACCACCGCCAACCTATACGGTATCAAAACCGCGCTTGGCTTTGATAGCGAGGGATACCTGGTGTACGAAGCCGCAGTGCCCATAGCCATGCTGCATGCAGATGCCAGCGGCAAAAACGAATGGGCCTTTAATATCAAAATCAATGGACTCACTTTCCCCAAGAAAGGCGACAGGCCGGCCGGCGGCGATATGGGTGGTCCCGGTGGCCCGGGTGGTGGCGGTCGCGGCGGCATGGGCGGCGGAGGTGGTATGGGTGGCGGTCGCGGCGGCGGCATGGGCGGCGGCGGTGGCCGTCGTGGCGGCGGCATGCCTGGTGGCGGCGGCAACACGGCCGATAGGAGCGAGCTCAGCAAATCGGTTGATTTTTGGGAAAAGTTTTATTTGGCGGGGAAGTAGGGGTGGTGTGGCAATCAGGGAACCCCAAAGAACATTAAACGTCATTCTGAACTTGTTTCAGAACCCCATCATAAAAGTAATCATTATGCTTACGGAATTTGCACAACGGCGACCTGCCGTGTGGAGTGCCGAAATTTGTCTGAACCTTGATTTTTTGCGGTTTAAGAATTTCCTAAAATACACTCAAGGCCATCCTTAAATCCTGTTAATCATGGTTCAGAAATGCAATAGGATAGCAGCAGATACTCCATAGTTGTCCTGCGGGCCGGCCCTTGGTTAAGGCCTGTGAAGTATAAGCGCATAGCCCTGTCTGCCAATCGGCATATAGGCCCGCAGGGACTGCCCAAATTGGTACGCACTTTTACTCCTTTGTGAGGCTCTAGGTATTTGTTGGTTTTCGTCCCCGCAAAGTCTCTTCGAAAAAAGGACCTTGCGGCACCAGAACATTCCTGTACAGCATATCCGCTCGGCATGCCGCCGCAGGGGTTTCTATCGAAACACCCTGCGGTGACGGCGAATCAAGAACCTGTTATATCAGCCGGTAAGCCTGGCAAAGCGTCTTTTTTTGTACCAAACAGGTGCAACGACCAGTAGTCATTCAGGAAAATATTTTTCGGGTCGCGTTTTTGCCTTAGGGCCATGAAATCGTCCCAACGTGGGTATTGTGAACGGAAGTAAGCCGCCCATTGCCCGTACTCATACTCGGGCAGGAATTTTGCCCAGTGCAGCCTGAACGGGATCTGTTCCGCTTTCAGGCGGTCCCAAAACTGGCTAAAAAAGCCGTCGCGTGCAGCAGGGTTACCTTCGTTGGTACTAAACCAAAAAAAATCTATCCGGAATACATTCCGTTCATAAGCAGGGCTCAACCAGCAGCTGTTTTGTTTGCCGGCATATAACTCGGTAGAGTAGTATCCGGTGGCTTTAAACTTACCTTCTTTAAACATTTTATCCAGCAGCTGCATGGCGCGTTGCGTATCGGCAAGCGGTATCCATATCTCGGTAAATTCGGTCCCCATCAGCACGTCGTTCGCACCGTTATCCATCGGCAGGCTGCTGTAGGTATAATCCATAAATAACTGGCCCTTTCCGTTTTTGGTGAGTGGTTGCAGCACATCTACAACCGGCGCGTAAAGCGCGTGCAGAATAGCCGGGAAGGTCATCAGGAAAAGGGTAAGCAGGAACCCGATTACCTGTAGTATAAAGGTGATGATAGCGGCAAACAACCTGGCAAAAAAGCCCGATCCACACGAAAGTTCTGTAAGGTGCCTGAATTCGGCAAAAGAGGGCTTAAGTTTTTGCCACACCACGCCAAATTTGCTGTTACCCAGCATGGTAAAAAGCATCGAAGCGCCCAGTTGCTCTACATTGCTCAAAAAGTTATTATCCGCGAATTCCTCGTAGGGGGCGGGATCAAATACCGGCATTGCCGCGCCGCGGGTTGCTTCCCAAATCACCACCCGTTCAACTTTTTCCTGGGGCCACCAAAGGATGCGGGAGTAAGGTGTTTTTAATAAATAGTTTTCAAGCGAAGGTTTATCGGCAGTGCCCGGGCCGAAAAGATCAATCGGGCAGGCCGGTTGCGTGGTAGGGTAGGTGATCTGCTGCCCATAAATAAAGTAATTGGGCTCCAGCTTCAGCCTTATTTTGCTTACGATGCCCAACAGGCCCAGCGAAAGCACCACGGCCCCAAATTCGTCCTGCTCGTTGGTGAACCATTCGGCTTCACCATTTCCATCTATGATACACAGGCCTATGATATTTTCCTCAATACCATACCATAACGACCCGCCCGAAGAGCCGGTCATTAAAAACCCGCTGACCGTTTGGTGCGAAATGCCACCCAGATCGCTCAGTGTAAACCCTTTGGTGAATATTTGGTAAAGCAGGCTGTTTTCCAGGGTAGAAGTACCTGTTGGGTCTTCCGGGTCGTATCCTAAGTGTATACCGGCCTCTACCTCTATTATCCCCGCCTGCTGGTCTATCCATACCAGTTTGGCATACTGGTCAAACATGATGTTTAGGTTTGGGCCAAGCGGTGGTTTTTGCTCGGATACTTCGTTAGGTAATGGTGGTTCGCCTGGGCCCGGGTCGGTATAAATTGCCCTTGCCAGGGAATGGGCTGCACCACGGCAGCGAATTTCAAGGTTTTCCTGCGACGCTTTTTTCACAAGCGCGGTAATTTGTTCTTCTGTGGAAGGGTGGTAAAATCCATCCTTTCCTTTTTCTATAACTGGTGTTGACATGATTATAATTTAGGTTTCTAAATATAACCATAACAAAAGTTTATATTTTTAAATATTTGAAAAACAGGTGTTTATACCTGGTTTAAAGGCTAATTTTGCCTTTTTTACATTGTAAATAGCTTTTAGCATTATACGTTGCCGGGGTGTCGAAAAAATGCTGTAAGGCTAGCCGCATTATTAAATCCCAGGCAGCCACCCGCGAACCAGCAGTGGGGTTATTTAACTAAACCTGCACCGTGCAAATGGTTAGGAACGCGCATCAGGAGGCCGGGCCAACAGATACGCGCCGGGCCTTCCCATTATTGCTCATTTATGGGGCAATCAGGTGCCGGCATCTTATCGGCCCACGGTTTCTCTTTAGCTTTACCCGTATCATTAAATCACCTGCAGGGTATGGTTACAAACTTATTCAAACAATCCACCAAAATAGCTGCGCTGGCCGCTTTAGGCTGTTTATCAAACTGTAAAAAGGCCGATGCTCCGCTTGCACCGGCAGATCTCAAATTTAAAAGCATCGCGGTAGCTCCTTTTGCCGCACCTGCCGCCGGGGACGATTTTTCGTCGATTACCTGGGGTACAGCAAAAGCGCAACCCCTGGCTACGCATGAAATACAAGGCGAGGTTGTGCAAGGCAAACTTTACATCTTCGGTGGTTTTGATGTAAACAAACGCCCAAATTGGACGCCTACCAAACGTGCTTACGTTTACAACCCGGATGTGGATACCTGGGCATCTATCAAAAGTTTACCGCAGGAACCCAACGGATCTAATTTTGGGGGAGGCACGCATGTTGCCGTTACCACCGATGGAACCGATATCTATATGGCAGGAGGGTACACATCTGATGCAGCAGGCACCGGCCAGATATTCGGCACCAAGCAGGTGTGGAGATACAATGTTGCCACAAACGATTACACCAGGATGCCCGATTTGCCGCAAGCCCTGGGTGCCGGGCAATTGCGCTATTTAAATGGTAAGCTACATTATATGGGCGGTGCCGATAAGTCGCGTGTAGACACTAAGATTCATTTGGTATTTGAGCTTAACAATCCCGCGGCAGGGTGGAAAACACTTGCACCACTAAACAACGCTGTAAATCATCCGGGAGCGGTTGTTTTCAATGGGAAAATTTATGTAATGGGCGGTTCTCATTATCAAAATGAAGATGCCATAACCCAGCGAACGCTGCAGGTTTACGACGAGCAAACCAATACCTGGACCAATATGGCCGATATGCCATTTGCGCTGGATCATATTTTATCGTCTGTAGTAGTTTACGGGAACAGGATAATTGTACTTGGCGGCCAAACCGGTTATAATACACCGGGCAAACAGGTTTTTGCGTACGATCCGGCAACAAATGTATGGCAGGTACTTGCGCCAATGCGTGCAGCAAAATCTGCCGGGGTAGCGGCAGTGCTTAATGGTTATATCCACTATACCGGTGGTAATTTTTCTGCCATCAATTACAAAGGCACGCCGGTTTTCAATACCAGTACCCCGTCCATCGAGTTGCTTCCGTCTGCAGATGCCTTTGTACGCAATGGCAGCTTCGGCACCGCTAATTATGGTACCGATACCGCCCTGGTAATTAAAGGCGCTACCGCAAATAATTATCTGCGGTCGGTATACCTTAAATTTTCTCTACAGGATATCAGTACCGTAAATTCTGCAACGCTAAGTGTTTATGGCAAAAATATAGATAATACAAATAGCTTAACGTTATCAAGCTTTGGTATCGACGACGGCAGCTGGCAAGAAAATAGCCTTACATTTACTAACGCACCTCAACCCGCTGCAGGCGCACTAAGCACCGCTGTTGCAGATAGCCAACCCAAGCGCATTAATTTTGATGTAACAGCCTTTGTAAAGGCACAGCTAGCCGGCGACAAAAATGCAAGCTTTGTAATAAAGGATGCATCAAATAAAAATATCACCGTGCAATTTGCCAGTAAAGAAAGCAGTAGCAACAAGCCCGTGCTCATCATCAGGTAGCCACAAATGGTATTGTTTTCCCCTTTGTCATCCTGAGCGATAGAATTGTCAACCTTCCAAATTTGACAATTCTATTCACCACATCGTCATTGCGAGCGTTAGCGCGGCAATCATCGGCAGGAAGAGCGAACCTGTAAAGCGGTTACGCATTTGGAAGGTATGATGCCGTTCTTAAACAGGATAGTGGTTTAAAATAAATTGCTGTAGATGGATTAATTCTATTCACCTCCACGTCCTTGCGAGGAGCGGAGCCTGGGGCTGAGCGGTGGGGCGACGCGGCAATCATCGGCAGGAAGAGCGAATCTGTAAAGCGGTCAACGGCGAATAATTGCCGGTAACACATCAACATACGCAAAGAAATATTTAGGGCAGTGCCTTCGGCCCTGCCTACCGGCAGGCAGGCCGGGCTTTGTCGGGCTACGCTGCGCTTCGGCCGCCCTGCCTGCCACTCAAGCCCCACGCGGTCGGCTTCCCCTTTCAATCCCTACTGCGGAGGAAGGATAAATACACAAGGCACGCGCACACCAGCATAGGGCATCAGCCGAGGGCATTCCCGCGCTTCAGTTGTTGGTCATAAGACACAACAACGGTCAACACCACGAACACCAACAAGGGCGGAAACGGCGAGCACCAAGGGACACCAATAGAGGCGTAATACTTTAGTTGTTTAATATCAACGTATCGTCAAAACCTCTGTTTTTAACACTTTACAATTTTTTATTAAGGTATTCAATATACCTACTTGGCGACCCCTTGGATACTTTTAGCAGTAATTTCTCACCTATTTTGAAAGTGTCAACCGAAACAGAGAAGTTGCTATTTAAATTTTGTCCTGCATAAACATAGTCAACATAGATAGTGGAGTTGCCTCTACCTGGTCCAATCTCGCGTACTATAGCTACAACAGTGTCACTGTTTTTTAGCGCAATTTCCGCGTTACGACGATTAAAAAGATCATAAATTACGCAACCCATTATCATTAATATAATGCCGATATAAATTAGTATTTTTTTATTTATCATCAATGCTTGATTTATCTGAAATAATGTTTGCAGGCAATTTCGGAATCATATTTACAACTATACTCGTTGGTATGACCCCCGCTGCCGCAAGCGTCCCCGGCTTGTGGCCCGTTTGCAAGGTAGCCACATGGCTACTACCCCAACTGCCTCACAATCGACCTGAAATTTTCCAGCCCCGCTTCTAAGTTTTCCATGATGTCCAATGCGAGTACATCCGGGTCGGGGAGGTTGTCGAGGTCGGCTAACGATTTATCTTTTAGCCAGGTGATATCCAAACTTGTTTTATCCCCCGCTGCCGCAAGCGTCCCCGGCTTGTGGCCCGCATGCAAGGTAGCCATATGGCAACTACCCCCCGCTGCCGCAAGCGTCCCCGGCTTGTGGTTGGGTGATGCTTTTAAATGGCGTAAACAGAACGTTTCTGACAGCGATAATAATGAGACTATAACTAAGGCTTATGCACATCAAGCTTAAGTGATGATAACGGCATCAAGCTTTGGTTTTTAGCACGTAGGTAAAATGTCTCCCTATCTGATTTTTTGCATACCTTAACGTCGGATGCGATAAATATGGTGTTTAAAGGGTAACGTTCTCTAATGGCCCTATCGCCTTCAATAAATATATTAGTTGGAAGACCTTGCCCTTCTATCGGGACAAATCTTCTTCTACTGGTTCCGGGGTCGAGAATCAGCTTACACTTAACAATTTTATATACTTGATGAAGTTTCATAGGGCATTATAAAGATTTACTTTTCCTGCCGAGCATAATTCTGTAATAGGTTTTCATGTGAGGTTTAAGTTATTCAGGGTAGAGGATAAAACCGCTAATGAAAAGTTGCAGCTTATCTCTCAACTTGACGAGGAAGATAAACATGCTGTATATCGTATTATTGATGGTATGCTTACTAAAAATAAGTTTCAAACTTTCTTTGAGCAGAATATTGCCGTTAAATAGAAAAGCCCGGTTAGCCGGGCTTTTCTATTCCTTTTTGTTGCTATTGTCTTATTTGCTTTTAACACACCAGCACCGCTACGCTAATGCTGGCGCGAGATGGGATAACAAAGCCCCGTTAAGGGGCTTTAATTAATATCATGTTTTTGTACTTTATTTTACCGTCACGCAACAGTACAATTTTCATTTCTCTCTCCGATATATACGTATTTGAAATCATTTCGGATATACCTTCAGGATTACACTTTAGTAGGATTGTGTCCTTAGTTAGAAATTGCCATTGGCCTGTACACGTCGGTTTACTTTCGGTAGTTTCGACCCGTAAAACAAAACTGCCATTTTTATTTAGTTTCAAGGTATCGTTATAATCAATACCATTAGCGTGATAAGTACCAGACAACTTTTGATTAATAGTACAGGAAGCAAACAGCATTCCCCAAATTAGGTATCTTTTCATTTCTAGTGTTTATAGTATAATCCTGGGATTGATTTTAAAGTAAAATTCGCGGGCAAACTCTGAAGTTGATTCGCTATGTTTGGATATGCCCGCATTAACGCAGCTCTATCTGAATTAATATTTACAGGGCTTATACCTGTATTGGCTGTTCCTCCTGGAGCATAAATTCTGTCACCAGTTGATGTGGTAATTCCTTGAACCCAAGTAGCGTTAATAGCACCAAGAGTATTTGCAACTGAAGATGAACGAAGACCTGACACGGAAGATGGATCATATGCAAATTGCCTTTGATATGCTGAAATTTCATCATTAACATCTTGCCCAACTATTGCGCCTCTTGAATTAAACGCAATCTCACCTGCTTCAAATTGCCCACCATGTGTAGTCTCATGAATAAAATTAGCCGTCGTTCCAAAAGCAAAAGTAATTATATGATTTTGAGGATTTAAAGTTGTACCTCCAACCTCTGTAACACCACCCCTAAGTGCATATACTTGTGTACTATTTTCTAAGTTAGTCAAATTAGATAGAGTTCCATCTAAACTTGTTACTTGTTGTTGTATTCCACTAATCAGACCATCTAAATTAACTCCGGTAGCTCCTGCAATTGCCCTAAGATCGGCTATACCTTGATTAAAATTATTGCGCTTATCTGTTATAAGTTGTTTTTGACGATCCCATTCAGGTTTACTTGCACTATCAACTTTCATTCCGTCAGGATCGACTAAACTAATAGGATTGTTGAGGACATAGTTATAAGGCGACCACCTACGACTAATTTCCGCCAGCGGGTCGATAGTATTCCACCTTGCGATTAACGGGTCATAGAACCTTGCGCCGTAATCGTATTGGCTGCCATAAAGTTTTTATGTTTTTGGCTGTTTTCCGTTTTGCACTTTTGAGGTGCTATAAAGAACGTTAGGTAGGGTAAAGATAAGCGTTAGTTTTTCATTTGCAAGGC
>NZ_SOZE01000046.1 GCF_004519315.1 Mucilaginibacter psychrotolerans | reverse complement strand
CAGTTGAGAATTTCTCAGTAAACTCCAGTATATTTAATCCTTGAAACATAATTTTAGCGTATTTGGTATCTACAGCTTAAATATACTAAAATTATTAGCAATACCCAAGCGCCTTATTCTATAAGGTTTTTAAAGTCCGCATTTTTGCGGAGATTGGCTGTTGTTGACCAATGGAATAAGCTTATTAGCACATCGGCCCGGCAAAAAACCAAGTAGAACTACCTGAATATTGAATCTTGCTGTATAATTTGCAAAATGCATGTTATATTTGGTAACAAAGCTTCAATAATATGCACCGATTACAAACCAGGGCCTTCCTATATCTTGCCCAAAGCTTCCCGGATATAGTTGGAGGAGAGGTTATTTGCCTCGACAAGTTTACGTTTTTCCCAATAATAACAATTGTTGCAGGTAATCAGGTCAGTATCGTCGCTTTGCGGTAATAAACCTGTTTTGTTCATAGTGTAATTGTATATGCTTAGCTTATATTTACGACCTAAAGTCTAAAAGTAGCGTTATTCCCCCTTTTATTACCCGTAACCTTGTGTTACCTAAATATTGATGAACGTTGAGCCTCTTAGGAAAATTAAATAAGCTTTGGATAAGGATTACCGGCTCCACGGCAAAGTTTCCGCTGGAGGTTAGGATATTCCATTCTGTTTGTATACTAGCCGTAGTATCTCTTAGTTACAACGTGCCTTTTAATTTTTTGATAGGCCTGCCGCTCATAGCATTTCTGTGTATGGCGACGCTATTAATATGCTTGTTTGTTTACTACCTGTCGCGGTATGGCAACAAGCCCAGGCCAGCCGTTATCATATTCACGCTGGTGAGTAATTTGTTGTTCACAGGCAATTTCTTCTACAACTCGGGCACGCTTGGGCCATCCGAGTTTTTTATGGCGCTCTGCATACTACTACAGCTTTGTATCCTCCCTAAAAAGCAGCAACGTTTTTGGCTAACGCTTAACGTGTTGCTTGTGCTGGCCCTTAATATTTTGGAGTATTTGCACCCTCAGTTAGTGCCCTATACCTACAATAATGCATGGAGCCGCTTCCTGGATATGACCTCGGCGTACGTTGTAGTGGTTATCGTAATATATTACACAATTACGTACCTGCGTCGAAATTACGACCACGAAAAGCGGTCGTCCGGCGATAGGGCCACTTCTATAGAGCGCAAGAACGAGCAGATTATGCGCCAGAACCACGAACTGGAACGTATAAACCAGGAACGTAACAAGTTGCTATCTATCATTGCGCATGATCTGCGCTCGCCGCTCAGTAATATCCAGAATTATTTGGAGTTGGTTACCGAATACGGACTTGATACGGAAGAGCGCCGTATGGTTGAGGGCGATCTGCTTAAGGTTACGCGCCGCACCAACGAGATGCTGAGCACACTATTGTTATGGAGTAAGGGCCAGATGGATGGCGTAAACGTAAAGCTGGGTTATGTTACACTGCGCAGTACATTGTTTAATACCCTCGAACTGGAACGCGCTATAGCCCTAAAAAAGGAAATAACACTTAGTGCCGATTTGGATTGGGATATTAAGATTGTAGCCGACAACGATATGCTGCAACTGGTGATACGCAACCTCATCAATAATGCTATCAAATTCACCCACAACGGAGGCGAGATAGTCTTTAAAGCAGAACAGATCGACGGCGAGTGCTGGCTCATCATCCGCGACACCGGCATCGGTATCACGCCGGAGAAGCAGGCCGAGCTCTTCTCGTTACGGGCCGGGGCTACCTTTGGCACTAATAATGAAAAAGGCGTAGGATTGGGGTTGCTGCTATGCAAAGAATTTACCGAGTTGCAAGGCGGGCGCATTTGGCTGGAAAGCAGCCCTGGCGAAGGGACTGCTTTTTATGTTGCCATGCCGGCAGGGAGTTGAGTTTGCAGTAGGCGGGCAAGAAACAGGTAATATTTACATTAGATAACATATGAAGAAAAATATCGCCGCCATTATATTATACGTTTGTTTTACCACCGTGTTAAAAGCACAGGTAAATGATCATATTGTTGAGCCAACAGGCGTATATAAAGAAATAAAGGTTGAGGGCGATAATAATTTAGTATTGGAATTGACTAATGCAAAAAAATCCAAGCGAGCAAAATTAATTGCCTTAATAATTGCCGAACCCAATAAACATAATCCGGTTGTTTTATATGCTTTATCTGCGGTGCTCTTTAAACTTGATAGAAAAGATGAGGCCTTTTTTTGGTTTTATGTTGCACAGTTACGCACCCGTTACGATTTTAATCGTTGTACCGACAAAAGTACATCCGGGCCTGTAGCGCAAGTTAATGCTACTTTTGGACCGGAAATAAATACTTATGCTTTTAAAAATCTCGACACCTTAGAAAATATAATTGGTAGGGTTGTGGCATTTGTTAAAGACAACAATGAGGAGTACGACCAACGCTGGCTTAATTTAAGCGGGATGGATGCTTTTACTAACGCTTCAACGGCCAAAGGGAAAGAGAAGCCCTTAAGCTTACCAGAAAGCGAGTGGCCAGCAATAAAAACCAAAACGATAGATTCTTATTATAGCGATTTTAAAGAAGCGTTAGCCGGAATGCGTGCAAAAAAGTAGTAGCGGCAATTCGCAGTGGCAGACATGCAATCAGTGTTAATCGGTGAAATCAATCTTTCATCGGTGTGATCAAAAAAATCAATAACTTTGCTGCATGAAGCCGGGTGATAAAGTAATTTGCATTGATGATAAGATAGACGCTGATAAGAACGAAGAAATCCGTCGCGATTTCGAGATCTGGATTACCAAAGGCAAAGAATACACCATTCGCGAAATACTCGATAATAATGGTATTGTACCGGGCCTGTTGCTCGATGAAGTTCACAATTTCCCCAAATTTTTTAAGTTGATCAACCGTTTCCAGGAGCCAGCCTTTGCCCTGTGGCGTTTCCGTAAGCTCAACTACCAAAGCAAACCCGAAGAAGCCATTGCCGAAACCGAAGAACTGGTTGAAGTTGCACCAATGGCTGCACCCGAAAAGCGGGGGAATTAACGCTGGGCATATCATTGCCTAGGCCTGAGCGCCAAATCACCAGCGGATCGCTTTTTGGATCTGCATATCTGAAATCTGCACATCTAATCGCTCCCCGTCAAATTCTCGTTCAATTACCGTTAAAACACGGTTGCCCTGCTGCCTGGGTTTCACAAGCTTTGTATCATCAATCTATACCATGCTTATGAAATCATTTATCTTGCTATTCCTGCTTTTTTTGGGCCTGTGCTTATTTGCCAATGCGTTGCTAACGTAATCGGGGCTGCAATAATCTAATCCGTCGGCCCTTTTTACAAAGCTTGTTGGATTCCTGATTCAAGGGACCGCCGCCGTTGCCTCTGCTGGATGCAGCAATCATAACAGACAATAGAATTAAAATGAATTTAATGCTGATTGGCATATTTTCTACATGTTTTGACCCACGGTTTCGGTTTCTACCAATTGGGTGAGTATGCTCTTCAGCATGGCTTCGCGGGCCCAGGTTTGTTCTATTGGAGCAGCATCTTCGCGGTACCATTTTATAGGCGCGTTTATCTCTATACGGGTTTTATAAACGTATTGCTTGTTGGGGTGTACTCGGCTGCCTTCGTAGCTGTTCAGGTTTTCGGCCTTTATTAGTTTGGCGAATTGTTTTAGGGGGATGTCTAATTGCAGGCATTCATCCAGGCTGTTTTTGAAATCGTGTTTGTCTTCCAGCCACAGGGTGAGTACTTCATCGCCCAGGTCGTGGTCGGCAATGCTGATACGGCTATAATTATAGTCTACGGATATAATCATCCACCACAATTCGTCTTTTAGTTTTTGGGTTAGTTTCATTTTGTATTGGTTTAAAAGTTCAATGGATCATTTATCTGTTATCGGCTTAGTGCTGCGTCAAAGGCGGGCATCCAGCCGGGGAGGTACTTTTGTATGGCAGCTATTTCCTGTTTGTACTTCTTGCAAGTGGCATGGTAGGCTGCTATGCGCTGTTGCATTTCGGGGGTGCTTAGTTGGGCGTGGCCGGCTTTGGTTTTGTTGCGGAAGGCGCTATGAGCTATGTGCATAAGGTTGGGTTGTTTCTTTATGTTCTTGATTTTAATTTTGTTCGGGAGGATTTTATAAGTACCTTTATCTTGTAATTGCATTACAAATATAAAGAATAATCTTTATTTAAATCAAGAAATAAATAAAAATAATTTTCGGCATGGAAGAGCAAGCGAGGCATGGTAAAATAAAAACCGTACGACCCGAGACACTGGAGTTTATTATTCTGTATAATCAGTTACGCGGGAAAGCGTTTAATAACAATAGCGAGCTTGCCGATGTGCTCGGTTTTAACAATGCCAGCAGCATTACCGAGATAATCAAGAGCCGTCAGAATATTGATCCAGAGAAATTGAAGATATTTAAAGAAAAATACAGAGATTTGCTGGGCGGGACAAAAAATACGGATAAACCTGTATATGTGCGGACGGGTGAGGGTATCCCCATGTATGATATCATAGCCACAGCATCTGGCGTAGAGGTTTACAACGATATAAACGATGCGCTGCCCGTGGGGCGGATGAACTTCCCTGGTATTGAGGAATGTGATTTCGCGCTGCCGGTTTGGGGGCATTCCATGTACCCATACCTGGAGAACGGCTGCTGGGTGGCCCTCAAAATTATCAGCGACCGAAAAATACTGCCGGGTGAGGTATATTACATAGAATGGGGCGATTATCGCATGTATAAACGCCTCCTCGCCAGCGATAACCCAGAGGAGGTTATAGCTCACTCTGATAACACTACCGAGATGATCGGCAACCGCCTAAAGTATGCGCCGTTCCCTATCCGCCTGGATGAAATAAAGAAGCTATGCCTCGTGAAGGATATTCATAAAAAGCATAACCATTAAAGATGTGCGCGCTAAAGATTTGTAGCTGTGTCAGACGAGCTTTTCTGTATAATCCCATTCCTAAATCAAAATGGCAAACCATCTATCAAATAAGAGCAAATTAATAAGAACTTTAGCACTAAGCTTAGGGTTTGCCTTATTGGTATATTATGATGGTTATATCGACAGATACATGCCTTGGGGATGCATTGTGGGTGCTGTCATATCCATATGCCTAATAGTGATAATGATTATTGTAGGCTTGATTAAGCAGATTATATCAATTGTAAAAAATAGAGCCAACCTCAATTTAGGCTATTTTTATCCGGTAGCGGTTTATCTGATAGTGTTATTTGCACCTGTAGGTGAATGGGAGCAGGGTTTGAGTCCGGTCGGATTTCGGGCTTGCTACCAAGGATCACAGGGCCAATCGTTGATAAGTTTTAGAAACGATCATACCTTTGAGATGCACTCCACCGGCGTTTTCTTTTACAGCAATTGGAAATTGGGTGCCTGGGATAAAAATGGAGATACCCTCAAACTAAAATGGCATGGGCAGCCTGCACCAGCTTTAGGTAGCACCCTGCTTATCGATAGCGGATATTTAAAGCCTTTGGATAAGACAGTGAATGAGCGGTTTAGGCACATCCGCATGTTTTGCCTGGGCTACTGCAAAGGAGACAATTAACCTCTTGATTTTAAATTAATTAACCGAAATGAACATCCGCCGCGCTACGCTTGCCGATATCCCCGCTATCATGTCCATCGTGAAAGAGGCCGTGCCTTTAATGCAGGCCGCAGGCAACTTTCAATGGAATGATTCCTACCCAAACCCCGAAGCTTTTGAAGGAGATGTAGCGTTGAACCAGTTGTGGGTTGCGGATATTGATGGCCGGGTAGCAGGCGCATCCGCCATCACTACCGAGCAATACCCAGAGTATGAGCAGGCCGGGCTAGATATTAGCCAACCCGCTATCGTCACCCATCGCCTGGTGGTGAGTCCGTATTATCGCGGGCTGGGCATTGCCGAATCATTACTAATGCAAGCAGAATACGAGGCCGACCGACGTGGAATCCCCCTGCTGCGTATAGATACCAACAAAGAAAATAAAGCCGCGCAGAAGCTTTTTGTAAAGCTAGGATACATATTTGCCGGCGAAATTGGCCTTGCTTTCAGGCCTGGCATGCGCTTTGTTTGCCTGGAGAAGAAATTAACCTAAACTTTATTGATACGTGATTCTGACTGCTTCTTGAACTGCTAAGTCAACGGATTATTAAGCAATACTTAAAAAAAATACGACAAAAACATCCCTTAAAGTTTTGAATTAACTTTTAATTAATTAGCTTTGTTCCAGATTTGAATTGTCGGGCCGGTTACCGGTTGGCAAAACCATTTATAAACATCTATCATCATGTTTCCCAAATTGCAGGTGTCACAATTGCAGCACTTAAGCGTTGGCAGCGCGTTACAAAATTTGGCGTTTTATTCGCTGGTGCTGCTTATGCTGGCTGTGATTGTGGTGCAGCTGAATGTGCACACCGAAACTGGGGTACGCAGGTTTATCATTGCCCGGGTTACATCGCTATTTCATTTTTTAAAACCCGCCTGCAAGGCCTGTTGGTTTAAAGGCCGGCAATTATTTGTGGTCGGCCGGAGGAAAGCCCGTGCCTGAGCAAAATGACAATTATGTTATTGCCGTGATACAAAGTCTAAACCATATAACCGAGATTTGAAATATGGCGGAGGTATTTCTGCTGGTAATGAAAAAACTTACTTTTACTTATGGAATACAGACAATTAGGTGGCTCGGGCCTTAAAGTTCCCGTGCTTAGTTTTGGTACTGCTACTTTTGGCGGTGCCGGCGAATTTTTTAAAGCCTGGGGCGAAACCCAACTCGATGATGCAAAGAAGCTGGTACACCTGTGTATGGACGCTGGCGTAAACTTTTTTGATACTGCCGACGTATATTCGGGCGGTGTAGCCGAAGAGATATTGGGCAAAGCGCTGCTGGGTATCCGCAATGAGGTGCTGTTATCTACTAAGGCAACGTTTAAAATGGGCGATGACCCCAACTACGGCTCGTCGCGCTACCATCTCATCCGCTCCGTAGAAAATAGCCTGCGCCGCCTGCAAACCGATCACATTGATATTTACCACATGCACGGCTTTGACGGCAACACGCCGGTTGAAGAAACCCTGCACGCACTGGACGACCTTATCAGCAGCGGCAAGATACGTTATATTGCCTGCTCGAATTTTTCGGGATGGCACCTGATGAAATCCCTTTCAACATCAGAGCGTTATGGCTGGGCTAAATATGTAGCCCACCAGGCTTATTACTCGATATTAGACCGTGAATTTGAATGGGAACTGATGCCGCTTGGTATCGACCAAAACGTAGGCACCATCGTTTGGAGCCCATTGGCTTCGGGTCAGTTGGGTGGCAAATTCAGGCGCGGGCAGCCCATCCCTAAAGATAACCGCCGAAGCCAGGGCGGTAGCCACGGCCCCGAAACCGATTTTGAACGCCTTTACAATATTGTTGATGCCTTGGATGAAGTAGCCGAAGAAGTTGGCAAATCTGTTGCGCAAGTAGCTATTAACTGGCTGTTGCAGCGCCCAACGGTGGCAAACATCATTATAGGTGCCCGCAACGAGGAGCAATTAAAACAAAACCTTGCGGCAGTAGGCTGGAACCTTACTACCGAGCAGGTGAAGAAACTGGATGCCGCCAGCGCACTTGCGCCGATATACCCTTACTGGCACCAACGGCAGGATACGAATTTAATCCCACCACCAAAGTTTTATTAACCAAGAAAGCGTGCTATTGCAAAGTGGTACGCTTTTTTGTTATATTTGATTATACCACGATATAAATGACAACCCTAACAATTGATATTTCCGACGCAAAAGCTGCAGAGCTGTCGCAATTGATAAAAAGCAAGGGCGGCGTTATTATTGCCGATTCCAGCGAACTATCTAAAGAGGAGCAGGTATCGCTCAACCAGAGTTTAAAGGAAGCCCGGCTTATCCGGGAAGGCAAACTTAAGCCACTAAGCTTCGACGAGTTGTGGGATGAGTAATTCAGTCTATTACTCGCCCGAGTTCAAGAAAAGCTTGAAACCCTTAGCCAAAAAGTATAAAACTTTAAAAGAAAGTGTTCTTTCGCTTGAATCGGCTTTGATAGAGAACCCTCATTTAGGGGAGCCTTATGGAGAAGGTATTTATAAAGTTAGATGGAGCGATCCCAGCAAAGGAAAGGGAAAAAGCGGTGGATTTAGAGTAATGTACTACCTACTCCGCCAAACGGAAGGAGGAACTGAGATACTGCTTCTGACAATTTTCGATAAAAGTGAAGTTGAGACAATAAAAAAGAAAGCTGCGGTTAAATTAAAAGACGATGTTCTTTCTTCAATGGGTTTGAAAAAACCTACAAACAATTAGTGATTGTCTCGATATCGTTAGGCTTATTGACAACAGCGGCATGATATAAACACCAATCAAAAAGATTAGCGCATTCTGTTGCGCTCCCTTTTTGGTTATAGGCTATTGCGCTACTGGTAAAATTTTCCGCTTGGGTAACTTGATGAACGATGCCGCAAAGAGCGCAAAAATCAACAGGGTATTGAACAGTACCAACTTCTGGGCAATCGTGCCCAACAAACTTGCAAGGGTAATAATAATCATGTTTAAAATGACCAGGGCAACTACCAGGGCCTGCATTTTGGTGATGGCTTTTACCTGTATTACACTGTAGCCCATAGCCGCAAATGCCGCTATGGCAAATACGTTGGTAAAGGCAACGCTGAAGCGCGAAGCAACAAGGGCAGCCACTGCAAAAGTAGTTCCCGCAATATTGAAGACGTTTTGATTATATGCATCTAAAGCCGTTGGCCTTGCTTCGGCAGACAAAACCGGGTTAATGAGTACTTTTAGTTTATGCCAGTCGTACAGCAGCAGGGCGATATTGAGCACGATGAAGAAACCGTTTACGTAGGGTGTGCCCACCCAATGCATAGAAATGGTTACCGCCAGTATGGATAGGTTCATAGGCAGCAGCATAACCGCCCCAATGGTGCTAAAGCGCTGCGATAACAACAATGTACCGCAAACCACCTGCGTAATTGCCACTATCCGGGCAAATAAGCCAAGCCCATATTTGGCCAAAGTATCTTCCAATAGGGGCGGGCCTATAATTTGCCCAAAATGTCCGTGGGTGAGCTTACACAAACCGGCAGATAAAAATATATAGCCCAGTAAAAGGCGGATAAGGATGATGGTGAAATCTTTTTGGCGGAGCATTGCGACTGTGTTTATGCCGCAAAGATGTTATTACCCAAAGCGCCGGGCAAAAGTTTTAGACGAAAGGGGTGCGGTAGTCGACAAATACGTGTTGGCGATAGGCTGTTTGATACGAAAGGCAGTTATCAATCGACGAGTTATCAATATCGGCTGATGGTTCATCAATAAACCTGATTGGCGGTGTACCGGCCCCGGAGCGTAGTGCCTTTGGCTTATAAACAAAAAGCAGGGCTATCGGCACATCGTACCGCAAGCCCTGCTTTTCTTATTCATAGGCTAATTATTATAGCTCTCTTACCCGGATATTCTTAAAATAAGCTTTATGCCCATGATCCTGCAGGGCAATGTGGCCTAGTTTGGCCAAACCGTATTCAGGATGGTCCTTCCATTTGCCTTCGGCTTTTTTCTTTTCCCATTCGGGGCTCCAGGCAGTAAATTCCAGTATTTTTTTGCCATTTAACCAATGCTCTACATGGCCTTTGTTGAAAATGATGCGGCTGGTGTTCCACTCGCCAACAGGCATCAGTTTCTTGTTGCCGTTAGGGATGGTCATGGCATAATCGGCACCGGTTTTTTGCCACTCTTCTAAAATATCGGGCACCCAGTTAATATCATCTATTATCTGGTACTCGGGTCCGGTTAAATAAGTGGCGGTAAAGCCAGGGCCTTCCTGTACGTGATAAAGCACGCCGCTATTGCTACCTTTATCTATCTTCCATTCCCAGGCCAGCTCAAAATTAGCGTATTGTTTATCGCTCACAATATCGCCGCCGGTATCGGTGCCTTTTACCGCACCGAGGCAAACCAGTGCGCCATCCTCAATCTGCCAGTTTTGCGGTGGTACGGTTTTGTTGAAGGCGTGCCAGCCTGTTAAATCCTTGCCATTAAAGAGACTAACCCAGGGTGCTTTCTTTACAACATATTTCTTTACCGGCTTCGGGTGGTCAACTTTTGATGCATAGGTTTGCGCGCCTATCGCGCAGGTAAGTGCGGCGGCTATGCTGAGTATTGTTATTGGGTGTTTCATTCGGTATTAGTTATGCTTTTATCATTTTCATTTTCTCGGGATCCCAAAACATTGGGGCGTTTTTAAAGTAGCTATCGTTGCAAAGCAGGGCAGGAGCAGCCGCACGGTAGCCAAAAATGGCATCTTCGGCAACTTTGCCATTGGTACGTATAGCGTTAATGAAATTATTCATGTGGTCGTAAGGGCCGCCCAGGTAGCCTTTTTCGGCATCGTAAGTAATTTGCTCGGGCGGGAGCATCATTTTGCGTCCGCTGGTTGTTTGGCCCATGGCCTTCATTTTTTCGATGTAGAATGGGTCGGTATTATCAATGGTTTTGTTGCGTTTAAGGGTAACGCTATCCCAGGTAATATCCATCGATCCTTCGCTGCCTACCAATTTTAAGTAGGTGGTGCCGCTGGTGCCATCCACAAAGTTGCAGCGTAAACTTAGGTTAAACGCCGGGTGGGCCGCAGCCTTGGCATAATCAAATGTGCCCAGCAAAACGTCAGGCACTTCGCGGCCATCGTTCCAGTAGCGTAAACCGCCCGATGCGTAGATTTTATTAGGGCCCATAGAGCCGGTGATGAAGTGCAGGCTGCTGAACAGGTGTACGAATAAATCGCCAGCCATGCCGGTGCCATAATCAGTATAATTTCTCCAGCGGAAGAACCTTTTGCTATCGAACGGGCGTTTTTGGGTGTTGCTTACATATGTTTCCCAATCAACGGTTTGGGTAGACGCATCGTCAGGGATGGGGTATTGCCAAACTTCTACAGCGCCACGGCGTGCCCAAAAGCCTTCAGCGTAGTTCAGTTCGCCAATGGCACCGCTTTTTAAAAGCTCTTTGGCTTTCTCGTTCCCAAGCGACGACACCCCCTGGCTACCTACCTGGAAAACCTTGCCGGTTTCCTGCTGTGCTTTTATTACCGCAGGGCCTTCCATTACGGAGTGTACCATCGGTTTTTCGCAGTAAACGTGCTTACCGGCGTGCATGGCATCTACTGAAATTTGTTGGTGCCAATGATCGGGCGTGGCAATAATAACGGCATCAACGTCTTTGCGGTTCAGTATTTCTTTATAGATTTTGGTAGTGAAAATATCGGCACCCCATTTTTTCTTAGCATCGGCAAGGCGGCCATCATATAAATCGCATACGGCAACCAGCTTCACGCCTGGCACTTGCAGGGCTGTTTGGGTATCTGAAGTACCCATGCCTCCGGCACCGATAAGCGCAATGTTCACCTGGTCGTTAGCGCCGATGCGGTTGTATTGCTGTTTTAGGTAATGAAAGCTGCCAATATTTTCGGCTGCTATTAAATTGCTGCCAACAGTGGCCGCCGCTGCGGTAGTGGCCAGTTTTTTAAGGAACCCTCTGCGCGATGCTTCGTTGTTTTCTTTCATGATTGGAACGATAAGTATGGTTTTGTGTGTTTAGATATGGAAGGCGAAAGGTATAAATTTATTTAAATAGTTTAAAGCTATCCTGGCTGGATAATTGTTTTGTTACATTAGCCTAAAAGGGCTAATCATGCCTTAATTAGCCTTTTTAGGCTAATATTGGGATGGTGGGTTGCGTGAATAGCACGCAGTTTACCTGGGCCGTAAACCGCATAATGAAATAATTGTTTGTAATCGAATCTTTAATAGAGAGCAACCGCTAGCCACAAAATAGTTAAGGTAATGTAAATTCAAGTATAGCGATGGTTTTCAAATCCGTCGGTATAGAAAAAAGCCGAGCAAAGAACCTATCTTTGCCCTTAATTAATATGAGCAAAACCGTAACTCCGTACCACGATCAGCAGGGCACCAAAAAAGAGCAGGTGGCCGATATGTTTAACAACATCTCAAAAACCTACGATTTCCTGAATCACTTCATGTCGTTGGGTATCGATATTATCTGGCGCAAAAAAGCTATTAATGAACTGAAAGCCGATAAACCACAGCTGATTTTGGATGTAGCTACCGGTACCGGAGATTTTGCCTTTGAGGCGCTTTCTATCCTCAAGCCTAAAAAAATAATCGGTGTGGATATTTCGCGAGGTATGCTGGATATTGCCGATCAGAAAATCCTGAAACGCAACCTGTCTGATAAATTCGAAGTAAAACTGGGCGATTCGGAAAAACTGCCATTTGAGGCAAACGAGTTTGATGCAGTTACCGTGGCTTACGGCGTACGCAATTTCGAAAACCTGGGCGACGGCCTGGCCGATATTCAACGGGTGCTTAAACCGGGTGGTAAAGCTGTAGTACTGGAATTTTCTAAACCCAAAGCATTCCCCATAAAACAGCTGTATGCATTTTATTTTAATTATGTTACGCCGGGCATAGGCAAGCTTTTTAGCAAGGATGCGCGCGCATATACTTACCTCCCCGAATCTGTAGCTGCTTTTCCCGATGGTAAGTCCTTTACCGATATGATGGGAAAAGCAGGTTTCAAAAATACCAAATGCCGCCCTTTAGCGTTTGGTATCTGTTCCATCTACACAGGTATTAAATGATAAACCGCTACCTAACCGCCTTACTGGTACTTTTGTGTTGCAGCAACCTGCTGCGTGCGCAACAGTTTTCGCCGGCATGGGGTGGCGGGGCCGACCAAAACGACTTCAGCGCGGGGTTCAGTTTTTCTTACGTCGGCAGCGATTTTAAGATAGTAAAGCAACCCAACTGGCGTGCGCCTTTTTATGATGCGGATGCCCAAGCCTACGTTACCGATTCGCTTACCAGCATTAGTTCTAAAACAACACCGGGTTTTGCGGTAGGCTTCATTGCCCGCTACCGTATTACCGATCACCTGGAGATACGCAGCACACCTGCCCTTATATTTGCAGATCGTAAGTTGCGCTACACCTTTAAGAATACTGCCGACCCTATAGATAAGCCCATCCAAACCACCACGGTCGATTTTCCGCTATCGCTTAAGTTGAAGTCTGATAGGGTAGGCAACCTGCGCGCTTACCTGCTTGGGGGCGTAAAGTTTTCCAGCTCCATAGGAAACAAAAAAGATGGCGATAATACCGCTCCGATTGAGCGAATCGTAAGAAATAGCAAAAGTTATTCTTCTTACGAGGCTGGTTTCGGTTTTGATATTTACTTCGAATATTTCAAGCTATCGCCGGAGATCAAAGTAACCAACACCTTCGGCAACTTATTAGTACCCGAGAATCACCCATTTTCGGCCCCCATCAGCAAGCTATCATTGCATACGATAATGTTTAGTTTGTATTTCGAATAGTCTGAATCAGAATTAAGGAATTTTCAGAATAGTAGCTTGACGGGCAAATGACTTGCCGATTGGTTGCGTTTTGCGCGTGCATTCTGTTCATTCTAAAATTTTGAAAATTCTGATTCAGACATCTTATCCAAAAATAAAACATAATTTCGCTGCGGATAGTTACATAACCTATGGCAAAGATTGCATTAATTACAGGGGCAACCGCCGGGATAGGTGAAGCTTGCGCACATACGTTTGCCCGCGAGGGTTATAACCTGATACTTACGGGCCGCCGCATGCAGCGTTTAGAGCGTCTGGCACTTTTGCTGAACGAGAAATATAACGTGGAGGTGGCTATTTCCTGCTTCGATGTACGCAACAAGGAGCAGGTGATAGAAAACCTGCAGGGCTTGCCCGAAGAATGGAAACAGGTAGACGTATTGGTTAACAACGCAGGCCTTAGTCAGGGGCTCGACCCCATCGATAAAGGCAACTACGATGATTGGGAAACCATGATTGATACCAATATTAAGGGCCTGCTGTACGTAAGTCGCGTGGTAAGCAACTGGATGATTGATAACGGCTTTGGGCATATCATCAACCTGGGTTCGATAGCGGGTAAAGAAGTTTACCCTAATGGCAATGTATATTGCGCTACCAAGCACGCTGTAGATGCTTTAAATAAAGGCATGCGGCTGGATTTGCTGAACCACGGCATTAAGGTAACGGCAGTACACCCCGGCGCAGTAGAAACCGAGTTTAGCGAAGTGCGATTTAAAGGCGATAAAGAACGCGCCAAAAAAGTGTACGATGGGTTTGAGCCGCTGGTGGCGCAGGATATCGCCGAAACCATCTGGTTTGTGGCATCGCGCCCGGCCCATGTAAATATCAACGATATTGTTATTATGCCAACCGCACAGGCAACGGCAACTAATATATATAGGGGGTAGGGTAGATGTGCAGATTTCAGATGCGCAGATGAAAAATGGATTTGCAAATTTCAGATGTGCAAATGTGCAAATGAGAGAAAGTAAATCCGACATCCGAAAAAAATAAATCCGAAATCGAACATCCGAATTCCGAAATAAAAATCACTCATTCAATAACTCACTCATTCACAATTAACATATGTCACTCATTACACAAATAGACCAGGATATCAAGCAAGCGATGCTAGCTAAACAGCCAGATCGTTTACGGGGGCTGCGTGCCATTAAATCGGCTTTGCTGCTGGCTAAAACCGAAAAAGGCGCTGCCGAAGAATTAACCAAGGAAGCCGAGATAAAAGTGCTTCAAAAACTAATCAAGCAACGTAAAGAATCGGCAGATATTTACAAGGCTCAAAACCGCCAAGACCTGTACGAAGTGGAGATGGCAGAGATGTATGTGATAGAGCCATATCTGCCCCAGCAAATGACGCGTTTTGAGATTGAAGGGTACATACAAGAGGTAATTGGTCGCCTGGGCGTAACCTCTGTAAAAGACATGGGCCGGGTAATGGGCGTTGCCAATAAAGAGCTTGCCGGCCAGGCCGATGGCAAAACGGTGTCTGAAGTTGTTAAACAACTGTTAGGATAATTTAATTCTTAAAATTGTTGCAGGTAAACCCTAATAAACTAAATTTACGGTGGTATTTACAGCTTTTCAGACTGAAATGAAAAACGGTCTGCACGGGTTTAAAGCCACATTTTAAGCAGGAATTATGAATTTTGTACTGAAAGAAGAAAAGGGATTTACATACGTAGAACATGGCGAAGGCGAGCCGCTGTTGCTGTTGCACGGCCTTATGGGTGCGTTGAGCAACTGGGAGAAGGTGATAGAGGAGTTCAGTCCGCACTACAGAGTTATCATCCCTATTTTGCCTATCTACGATATGCCGATTTTAACTACCGGTGTAAAAGCACTTTCTAAATTCGTGCATAAATTTATCAGGTTCAAAAAGCTCACGAGAATAACCATGCTTGGCAATTCCCTTGGCGGGCATGTTGGTTTGATATACGTTTTATCTCATCCCGGGTATGTAAAGGCCCTTGTTTTAACGGGTAGCTCGGGTTTGTACGAGAATGCTTTCGGCGGTTCGTTCCCTCGGCGCGAGAACTATGAGTTTGTGAAAAGTAAAGTAGAATATACATTTTACGACCCTGCCGTAGCTACAAAGGAGATGGTTGACGAGGTTTACGCCAATATTAACGACCGCGCCAAGGTAATACGCATACTGGCCATGGCAAAATCGGCCATCCGCCATAATATGAAAGACGACCTGCGCAAGATAACCATGCCTGTTGCGTTAATATGGGGTAGAGACGATAAAATTACGCCGCCCGAGGTTGCCCTTGAGTTTAACGAGCTGCTGCCCAACTCGCATTTATACTGGATAGATAAATGCGGGCACGCACCCATGATGGAGCATCCGGAGGAATTCAATAAATACCTAACGGTGTTTTTAGATAAATTAAAACAATGAAATATGCTTGCAATTGAGCTTGTTGCTGACGCGATTCCTCCTGTCAATACTTCTGATAGTATTCAGAAGGTGTTCGACCGTATGGCGGAGTTCCGCGTGCGCCACCTGCCAATTGTAAACGAAGAGCAGTTTTTGGGCCTGGTATCTGAAGATGACCTGATTGAAGAGCCTGATTACAACACGCCTATAGGTGCGCTAGCCCTTTCGCTGGTGAACCCCTACGTGCTGGAAGAGCAGCATATCTATGATGTTATCCGCCTGTTTTACGAGCGCGACCTGAGCGTGGTTCCTGTACTGGATATCAAGAAAGATTATGTAGGGCTGATCTCCATCAACACCATGAACGAGTACTTTGCCAAGCTTACCGCTGTAAGCGAGCCAGGCGGTATCATTGTGCTGGAGATAAGCAATAAGAACAACTCGCTGGCCCACATGTCGCAAGTGGTGGAGTCAGACAATGCCCAGATACTAAGCTCCTATACCCGTACTTTCCCGGATAGTACCCGTATGGAAGTTACGCTGAAAGTAAATAAGCAGGATATTTCCAACATCCTGGCCACCTTCCTGCGCTATGGCTACGATGTTAAAGCTACCTTCAACTTCACCGACCATAACGATAACGCCAAAGACAGGTTCGATTCGTTCATGAATTATTTGAATTTGTAGAACGAAGGCTTATCCTTTATTTTCCTGCTCTATCAAAGGGATTGTGTAAATCTGTTCCTCGAAGTAAGTTATATTCATATTCTTTACATCATCGTACTTAATGATGAATAATTCGCCCGGGATATAATAATATCGTTCATCCACCATTGCGGCAGATTTTGGCTGAAAAACGAATTCTTCGTCTGTTTGCCGTGTATCATTATCAGCTATTCCTGCTACATCTGTTGTTTGTACTATTTCCTGTAAAGTTGTTTCAAATTCCTGTGTGTCTTTCGCAAGCACCCTACGCCTTACGTCTTCCATATGCAGCTCTTTAATGCTGCCATCTTTATCAAGCCAGAAATCTGTTAAAAATCCCCTGTAAATAATACTCTCGTGTTTGGTTTCAACCAATATATCCAGCCATACCGATATTTTTTCTTCTTCCGAAGCGAGCGGTTTTAAAATGTAATACCATTTGTTATAGATGCCTAAAAAAGGATATTTTTTATAAAGCCGCGTTTTTAATACATAGCCTCTGAAAAAGTAGGCAGCTACAAAATTTACGGCAATATTGAGCAACATATAAATCAGGAACGGGCCGATGTAGACGTTTAATTGGTTGATGTTCTTCGCAGTATTGTTCCCTATTAATAAGTTAAAAACAAACTGGAAATCAACGGTGTGGCTCCATAAGTTTATCAGTAAAATAAAAACTGAATGGAAAATAAATGCCGGTATCAATGAATTAAATATTTCATCGATGGCAGTGGTATTAATATTTCTTTTGGAATATGGACTTGAAAGGTAAGTTATACGAAATACAATCCCAGGCATTGCAATAATAAAGATAATGAGAAAGCCGAGGGCTAAATTCATCTATCCTTTATACTTATGCGCTTTAAAGTTAAAACCTGCCCATCGGGTAGGGCACCGGCAACTTTTATAATATCAGCAAAACGGCCATTGGCAATAATCGCCGCTGTTAGCACTTTTGCAGTTTTAGAACTGGAAAGTGCTTGCCTTACTTGTGATCCCATGGAAGCTTTCATAGCTCATACAATTTCTTATTCAAATATAAGAAAAAGAAACAACAACGAACTAAACAACATCAAAAGAAACAACAACAACAAAACAAGAAGCAAAAACAAAACAAACAGCAACAAAACAACAAATGTTATTCCTCATAAGATACCGCCATCTAAAAAACATAAACTATTCTCCCTGCCAAACGTATTTTATTAGCTTTGCAGCCCCTACTATTACCACCGCCTCATGAAAAATCGTTTTTTCCTGCTGATAATTTCCATCATCGCCCTTTCTTGTACTAAAAATGCCGATAAGCCCGAAACCAGGCTCCTCAATAAATATGCTGCGGAATATGTGCGGCTGGGCTTAACCATAGGGCAGTATGATAAGGATTTTGTGGATGCCTATTACGGTCCGGATTCGTTGAAGCCGAAGGAGGTTGTCGGCGATGAATTCCCGAGGGATAGCCTGCTGGCATCGGTAAATAGCCTGATGAACGATATTAAGCTGTTAGCAACCTCGGCCGAAGTGGATTCCAATAAAATGCGCGCCAACTGGTTATACGATCAACTTGCCTCGTTCAGCGGGCGTATCAAGATATTCTCGGGCGAGTACAGTACCTTCGATCAGGAATCTATGCAACTCTTCGGCGTTACTGCTCCGGTAAACACCGAGGATTATTTCAAAGGGCAGTTAACCCTGCTGGATAGCCTGCTACCGGGTAAGGGTAATGTGAACGATCGTTTTCAAAAACTCGCCAATAAATTCATCATCCCGAAGGATAAATTGGATGCGGTTATCAAAGCTGCCATTGCCGAATCGCGCAAGCGCACGCTGGCGCATTATAAATTGCCTGCCGGCGAATCCTTCGCGCTGGAATTCGTGACAGATAAACCCTGGAACGGCTATAACTGGTATAAAGGCAAATACCAAAGCGTTATTCAGATAAATACCGACCTGAAGATTTTCATAGATCGCGCCATAGATGTAGGCAGCCACGAAAGCTACCCCGGTCATCACGTGTATAATATGCTGCTGGAGAAAAATCTGTACCACGATAGAGGGTACGTAGAGCTTTCGATGTACCCGTTGTTCAGTCCGCAGTCGCTAGTTGCAGAGGGGAGCGCCAATTACGGCATAGAGATGGCCTTCCCTGGCGATGAGAAGATAAAATTCGCCAAAAACGTATTATTACCCTTAGCTGGGTTGGACACCGCAGGGGCCGATACCTATTTCAGAGCATTGGCTATCAAAGGTAAACTTAACTATGCCCGTAACGAAGCCGCCCGAGGCCTCATGGACGATAACTGGAGCCAGAGCAAAGCGCGCACCTACCTTAAAAAATACTGCCTCATGAACGATGAAACTGCCGATAAATCGGTAACGTTTATCAAAAAATACAGGGCTTATGTTATTAACTATAACTACGGGTTAGATTTGGTTAAAAATCATATCGAAAAACAAGGGGGAACGGCAAAAGACCCGGTAAAGCGTTGGGAGCTATTCGGTACTTTGCTGAGCAACGAGGTTACGATGGATGAGCTGAACCGCTGATTTGTTTGATTAAATGATGTCGTTGATATTCAAGCAGATGAAATATATCACACTATCCGTTATCGCAATTGCTTTATTATTTAGTAATTGCCAAGGACAGGACAGCATCCCCGCGAAAAAACTCTATAATGCTCTGTTTAAATGGCACATAACTATCCCCGAGGGCTTCAGTAATATGAGTCCGCAGGATTATGCCCGTATGCAGCAAAAAGGAACAGCCGCTATCGAGGACACTTATAAAGACAAGGTGATAAACCAGTCAAAGCCAATCTTCGTGTTCAAGAGCGACCAGATGCATTATTTTGAATCGAACTATCAGCCGTTTGATGTCAAGACAGACGGCAGCCATTCGGCAAGTTGCAAAGCAGTGGGCGATGTGCTTTACAATACTTTCTCGAAACAGTTGGGCGATGTAAAAATGGATAGTGCTTACACATCAGAAATTGTGGATAAACTTAAATTCAGAGTGTTTAAACTGAACATTTATTTACCCAACGATAATATACTTACTACATACATGTTCAGCAGGCTGTTTGGTAATCAGGATTTTTCTGTGGTTATATTATTTGTAGACAGGAAAAGGGGAGAGGAATTGCTAAACGCATTCCGTACTTCTACATTCGACAAAAAATAACGAAATAACAACTACTTCCGCGGCGCGTAAATAATGATGCAAGCCCCTGCAATCGCCATGATGGCCCCAATGATGTCCCACTTATCGGGTTTAAAGCCATCTACTTTCCATGCCCATACCAGTGCCATGGCGATAAACACGCCACCGTACGCGGCGTACACCCGCCCAAAGTTGGCCGTTTGCCAGGTAGCTACCACGCCGTAAAGTGCCAGTACCAGGCCGCCCGTGATGCCGTACCAAAGCGGTTTGTCGCTTTTCAACCAAAGCCAAACAAGATAACCGCCGCCAATTTCGCAAAGGCCTGCAAGTATAAAAAGAGATAGGGATTTTAAAACGTTAAGTGCCATCTCCTAATATAACCAGGATTTAGGGATTTTGAGATTTACTGCCGCTTTTTGCTTTCAAAGTTCGATATTCGTGTTTTTTAGGAGATGAGAATAGCAGTTTACGGCCGTCAGTTTAACGATCCGCAGGTATTCCCGTACATACGGCAGGTATTTGATAGCCTTGTGCTGCACCAGGTAGAAGTGTACGTACACCACCAGTTCAATGCCCACCTGCAGGGTAATGTAGATACCTCGGCCTACAAAGTACTGCAACCCGGAGATACTATAAAAGACTTTATTGATACCTTTATCACCATAGGCGGCGACGGTACCCTGCTGGATATGGTAACCCTCATACGCGATAGTGGTGTGCCTGTTATCGGCATCAACTTTGGCCGCTTGGGCTTTTTGGCTAGTATCAACAAAAATGATATCGCCGCAGCCATGCATGCGGTGGTGAATAAAGAATATACGCTGGATAGCCGCGAAATGCTGGTGATAGATTCCGACGCGAAGTTGTTTGGCGAGGATAACTTTGCGCTCAATGATGTTACCATCCACAAACGCGACGACTCGGCCATGATTACCACGCATGTATCGCTCAACGATGAGTTCCTGAATTCCTATTGGGGCGATGGTATCATCATATCCACTTCCACGGGCTCAACGGCCTATTCGCTCAGCTGCGGGGGGCCTATTATTTTCCCGCAATCTAACTGTATTGCGCTTACGCCCGTTGCGCCCCATAATTTGAACGTAAGGCCGGTTATACTGCCCGATACCAGCAACCTGTCTTTCGAGGTGGAATGCAGGGGCACCAACTATATCGTATCCTGCGACAGCCGCACCATCGTTATCGATAAAACCATGAAATTCCGAGTGTATAAAGCAGCCTTCAAGCTAAATTTAATACGCCTGAGTAATGAAAGCTATTTACATACGTTAAGAACTAAATTGTTGTGGGGTTTAGATGCCCGTAACTACTAAACATAACGGATGCCTAAATTCCTCATTGCCCTGCTTTTATTGCTGATAAGCTATACTGCCCATTCCCAGGCCACTTGGGAACTTGGCGGCGCACTTGGTGGCGCAGGCTACACCGGCGATTTAAATGCCAGTCCGTTTAAACCCAGCGGCGGCTCGGTGGGGTTCTTCATCAAACACAATTTTAACGGCTACCTAAGTGCCAGGTTCAACTACCAGTATGGCAAAATTGCCGGGGCCGACAGCACCTCAAACAACACACAACAACGCCAGCGCAACCTGAGCTTTACCGACGGCTTAACAGAATTGAGCCTGATGGCCGAGTTCAACTTTATGAAGTATATACCCGATGCCGGCAAAAACAAATACACGCCTTACATTTATTTGGGCATAGGTACCACCTCGTTTAACCCGATGGCGGTTTACAAAGGCAGCGACGTGGAGTTGCGCGCCTTGCGCACCGAGGGCCAAACGGCAGAGTACGGAAAAAGCACCATCGTGATCCCCTATGGAGCCGGCTTCAAATACAACTTCAGCGGCAAATGGACGGTAGCCGCAGAGTTGGGCTACCGCTACACCCATACCGACTTTTTAGATGATGTAAGCGGCTACTATGCGCCGCATAACCAGCTGCCCCCGGGCCAGCTTTCCCTTGCCCTGGCAGATCGCAGCGGCGAACGCACGGGCACCTATGTCGGCAGTCCCGGCAGCCAGCGCGGCGACTTGCGCAGCAAGGACATCTACGCCTTCTTTGGTTTTACCCTTTCCTATACTTTCGTAACGGAGAAGTGTTATTACGAACAGTAGGTTAGGCGGAAACGGGCACAGAACTAACTGCCTTATTGTTTTAACACGCAGGATTTAAGCCCCGTTGCGATGTGAAAAGGCGACTGGAAACGTTAAACTTGATTTAAGTGTATGCCACACGCGCCGCTATTTGATAAAGCCCAAATAGTAAGTATATTTACTTGCTCATTTTTGCGCTTTTAGCTGATAAGTACAAAAAACAGGAAGTAAATGCTATTAACTATGAAGGTATCAGTTATCATACCCACCTACCAACGGCCTGGGTTTTTAAAAGAAACGGTGCTGTCGGTATGGAAACAAACTCTGCTACCTGATGAAATTATTATCGGGGACGACTCTAAAGACAACTTGACGGAAGAGATGGTTAAGCAAGAGCTGATCCCTAACAGCCCGGTTCCTATCCATTACTTTCATCACCAGCCTGCTTTAAGGGAAGTTGCCAACGTGGATTTTCAGTATGCGAAGGCTTCAGGCGATCTGGTACTCCATCTGCACGACGATGACCCCATCTATCCCGGCTGCCTGGAAGCTTTGAAAAAGCCCTTTGAGCAACACCCGGAAATAGTTGCCAGTTTTGGCCTGCAAAGACTGATTGACGAAGCCGGCGAAGTAATACCCAATTCAGAAAACGTTAACCTTAACTATTTCAGAACGCCGGAAAGGGTTGGTTTGGTAAACGGTATGTTTGCGGGCACGGTTTGTATGTTCCCCAATAATGGTTTTTTAGTAAAAAGGGCTTCGGTGCTTACTATTGGCTACTCGGATAAAGGCCGGGCCGGTAAAGCTACCGACTTTTATTTTGGTTTCAGGTTAGGACAGTTAGGTAAGCCTTTTTATTTTGTAAATGAGTATACAGCACTTTGCCGGATTGTGCACGATTCACAATCGCGCGGTGCCGGTGCCGATAACGATTATAAATCGGTAAAAATTATTTTAGAAGATTGTAAGGAAGAAGACCTTGGTGCCGAAGTGCAACAAATGTTAAAAGAGAAAATCCCCAGGGCAATTACTACAGCAGCCTTGCTAAAGGATAGAACTACGGCCTTTAAATGGCTCTTTTCAAAATATTACCGGTCGCGCTTGTTAACCCCGCGTGGGGTAAAAAGGATTTTACAGACAATCAATCCATTTTAAGCCAAGTGTGCTTCGATATTCCATGCCATCATTTAACCAAGTGCGTAACTGATTATGCCTGAAAAAAAGCAATACGATTATCTGGTAGTTGGCAGCGGGTTATTTGGCGCTGTGTTTGCCCACCAGGCAAAAATAGCAGGAAAAAAGTGCCTGGTGATTGATAAACGCAGCCACGCCGGCGGCAATGTTTATAACGAGGAGATAGCGGGCATAAACGTGCATGCCTATGGAGCACACATTTTTCATACCAATGACAAAACGATATGGGATTACGTGAATTCATTTGTAACGTTTAACCATTACGTAAACTCGCCCATAGCAATTTACGGGGAAGAGTTGTACAATCTGCCTTTTAACATGAACACCTTTTACCAGCTTTGGGGTATTAAAACCCCGGATGAGGCTAAAAAGAAAATTCAGGAACAAATAGCGCATTTAAATATTAAAGCACCGGCCAATTTAGAAGAGCAGGCATTACTGCTGGTGGGCACCGAAATTTATGAAAAGCTGATTAAGGGTTATACCGAAAAACAATGGGGCCGCCCGGCTACGGAGTTGCCGGCTTTTATTATAAAACGGCTACCGATACGCTTTACTTTTAACAACAACTATTTTTTCGACAAGTACCAGGGCATACCTATTGGAGGCTATAATAAGCTGATTGAAGGGCTCTTGGATGGAACTGAGGTTAGGCTGAATGTAAATTATTTTAATCAGCGCGATGAATGGGATGCGCTGGCTGATAAGCTGGTGTTTAGCGGCAACATCGATCAGTTTTATGATTACCGTTTTGGCCAGCTAGAATACCGCAGCCTGCGGTTTGAACATGAGGTTTACAATCAGGACAATTTTCAGGGCAATGCGGTGGTGAATCATCTCGATAAAGCAGTGCCTTACACCCGTACCATAGAACATAAACACTTTGAATTTGGCACACAGCCCCAAACCGTGGTAACCAAAGAATATCCGCAGGAATGGACACCGGAGAAAGAAGCGTACTACCCCATTAATGATGAGCGGAACAGCGCCCTGTTTAAGAAGTACGAGCAACTAAGCACCCAGGAAACCAATGTAATATTTGGTGGCCGCCTCGCCGAATATCGCTATTACGATATGCATCAAATTGTGGCATCCGCCTTAAAAAAAGCGGCTACAATATTTGCCGTATAATCAAGATTTAAAGTAAACACCATTAGCAGCTAACTGCCAGCAGCCGAACCCTGCTATAGTCGCACCCATACCTGCTTTGTAAACCAGGGATGCCGCTTTGTACTTAAACTTGTCAAAATACATTATCCCCTTCCCCGGCCCATATAGCGGCGACCGTAGCCGAAAAGCGTTGCAACGGGTCGCAGCTCCGGCCGTTTATTCTTCCTGTTTTTCCTGAGATAAACTATTGAAGCGGAAAGGCTATAGAGTATTTAAGCAATCAGCGGGCAAACCAATGGCCTGTTATTTCAGTGTATTAGATATTATATTTGTATATTTTTCAATAAAACAAAATATAATTTGTTTTATTGAAACTTTGCATTACTTTTATACGTTGAATTACACAAACCAATTGTTTAACCCTAAACGTATAAAGCCATGGCCGAACTAAACTCCGCTCCCGAAAAACAAGGCAAAAAGGTACGCAGCAACAAAAAAAACCTGCGTGTTGATCTCACCGCAATGGTAGATCTTGCCTTCCTGCTCATCACGTTTTTTATGCTCACCACTACGCTAACCAAACCCAGGGCAATGGATTTGAATATGCCTGTTGGCGATGAGCCAGGGCCGCAGGTAGCCTCGCGTACGCTTACCATATGCCTGGGCAAAAATAACCAGGCCATGTATTATTTAGGCTTGGCAGATAAACCACTATTGCCGGCCACCATAACCAACTACGGCAAAAGCGGCCTTCGGTACGCTATTATGGAGGTTCAGAAAAAGGTGCTGGCAGCCACCGGCAAGGGCTTAATGGTAATTATAAAACCGGCCGATAGTTCCGTTTACGAAAACCTGGTGAACACGCTGGATGAAATGACCATAACTGGTGTGCCGCAATTCGCCATCGCTGATATCGATGCTAAAGACATCAGCGTGCTGAAGGAGAAGCAGGCTTACTGATTATATAACCTAAACTTCATCAATAAATTAGTGTGTTTTACCCTCTTCCGCCTTGGCGGGGAGGGTTTTTTGCTGGTGGGGAGGGCAAAGACGTTGAGAATTATGCTACCAAAGCTGTAAAGAGCACCCGATCTTGGATAATTAGGCTGAGGCAGAAGTTAATCTATAAAATAGGATAATGAGTGAAGAAATACCAGATTGAAACTAAAACAACTGCTGTTAAGAAAAATATAATAACGACAAGTTTGTTAGGAGTCCAAAAAAAAAATTCGCATTGAATGTTTATCTATATTACTTCTATTTAAGCTCGCTCTATGTTAACGCAGCAGAAATTATTTTTATTGGATTTTCAGTAAAAATGAATCCTATTGGAGTAATTTGACAATGTTTTCATGATTTCCTTTTTTGGCCCAAAGGATAGGGCGAGCCCAGGAATCGGCTCCGGATAAATTACGATCAGCCCCCCGGTCCAATAACTTTTTTGCCATTTCTAATTTACCCCAGCGGGCCGCCCATCCAACAGGTGTCGAACAAAATTCAGTGTCTATTATATTCATATCGGCACCGTGGTTCAATAGGTAGTCCATCGCATCCGGCCGATCCTGTATGATCACCATATGAAGCGCAGTCATGCCAAGTCCGTTAACAGCATTTACAGAAAAGCCTTGTTCAATTACCAGATCAGCCAGTTCCCAGTTTGCCTCACTGTACCGTAAGGCATGCATTAGTGGCGTGAGCCAGCATGCCCAAGGCATGTGGCCGTTGATATCGGCTCCGGCCTTAAGCAAATATTTAACGATATCTATGCGATTATGATGAACAGCCTCATACAAACCAACAGTAGCCCACCCGGGATGTTTAACTAAAATCGCATCGATAATATTCCGGTCAACCTGGTAACCACAGGCTATCTGAAATTGATAATCTAATTGTTGTTCATCTGTCTTAGGTTGGGTAGGGGGTGGCTGGAATGCAGGAAGTTTTCCGGCGGCCCGGCTAAGTAAGTCGGCCAAATCTGCTCTGTTCCGGTCTTTGGCCTTTGCCAAGGGTGTTTCGTCGCCCAATTTTGTCCATCCCGGTGACAGGGGGTGCGCTCCGTATTCCAGCAGCATTTCCACCATATCAGCTTTTCCTCCTCTTACGGCGTAGTGAATGGGTTCGTAATAAGCAAACTGGGCTTGAATATTTGCTGGGTCTTGTTCAAGCATTTGTTGAACAGTTTCCAAGTCGCCTAAATAAGCTGCGCTTAAAAGGCGCCAGGTATCGTAGCCCCAAACGTTGGCGTCAAAGTACGGTGGTTCTGGTAACATCAGGATTTATGGTGTGTGAACCAAATTTACTTTTTTAGTATTGATTCTCATCGCCTATGTTATATTTTATTGGAGACGTTATCCTTTATATATAGCACAAGCCCTCCTTGCCCTTGCAGCGATGCATTTTTGTTGGAGGGGAATAGAAGTATTCGAAACCAACAGCCCAAACTATAATGCCTATCCGGGCTTTTGCAGTGGAAAAGACGCCATTTTGCAGCGCTTTATTGATGTTTTTTTGATGAAATAATTTAATTCCAGTGTAACCCATTTTAATTAATCTCGTCTAAAAACTAATATGAAATACATTTACCTAATTGCCTTCACTTTTTGTTTCCCTTTACTCATTCAAGCGCAGCCAAAAAAAATCAAAGTGGTCTATACCGATGATATTGACCGATTTTGGAAAGCCTATGATAGTGTCGCGACTACAAGTGATACGACAAAACAAGTAGAATTTATTCAACAGCTTTACGTGGACAAAGGCACGCCTGGTTTGAAAGCTTTTATGAAAGCGCGCGACTACGATGCGAAGCTGTGGGTTACGCTGATTCATAAATATCCCAAATTTTGGAAAAGCATCAGGAGTAATACCCTAACAATCAAAAATCAGGTACCCGCCATTACCAGGAGTATAAACAACTTTAGGAAACTGTACCCCGAAATGCGCCCGGCTAAAATGTATTTTACCATTGGCGGCCTGCGTTCGGGCGGTACCACCACAAATGATATGGTGCTTGTGGGTGCAGAAATTGCGACAGCAAACGAAAATACCGATGCTTCGGAATTGGGCGATTGGTTAATGAACGTATTCAAAAATCAACAGGCTTCAAATCTTGTTGCCCTTAATATCCATGAATATGTGCATACACAGCAAAAAGCTGGTGAAGGCCGGTTGTTGCTTGCGCAAACAATAACGGAAGGCGCAGCGGACTTTGTTGCAGAACTGGTTACGCACCAAAAAAACAATAACGCTTATATGATTTACGGCCGTGCGCATGAGCAGGAACTCAAAGACAAATTTCTGATTGAAATGTTTAGCACCGCAACGGGTAACTGGTTGTATAATGGCTCCAGAAGCCTACATGCAGATTTGGGTTATTTTATGGGCTATGTTATCTGCGAAGCGTACTACAAGCGCCAAGCAGATAAAAAAGAGGCGATTAAAAAAATCATCGAATTAGATTATGCCAATGAACAGCAGGTGACAGATTTTCTGAGGGAGTCTGGATATTATACTGAGCCGATTGACAAGGATGTACTGTTAAAAAAGTTTGAAAAGCTGCAACCGCTGGTAGTTAGCTTTACTCCGGACCTTAATGGGAAAGACGACGTTTCTCCTGCGCTGACTGAACTCACCATCAATTTCTCTGAACCAATGGGCCAAGGTTACTCTTTCAATTTTGGCGAAAGCGGTAAAGAGCACTTTCCTCTTTCAGGTGTTGCCGGATTCATGGAAGACCGCAAATCGTTCAAGTTAAAATTGAGCTTAAAGCCCGGGCAAACTTATGATTTCGTAATTACTGACAGGTCGTTTCAATCTAAGGCAGGTTATCCGCTGCTACCATATAAAGTGCATTTTAAAGTAAAGTAGTTTATTGGGTAGGAAGCCTTTTTATCTACCATTGTAGCCAATGATTGCCGGGCGGAGGCAGGTTATTTTGGTCGCTTAGACGCAAGCAGCCTTTACGACAGGCAAACGCCTTCAGCCTCGCGCGTGGTAGTGCTTCATAGGTTAAGTGTTGCAAAAGTTACAGCACTTACCGCAAGAATTAACTATTTTGTGGGTTAACACACTGGGATATGACACAATCAATCATCCACATCGCCCTTTTAGTGGAAGACTATAACGAAGCGATTGACTTTTACGTAAACAAGCTAAATTTTATTGTCGTGGAAGATACGGTGCTCTCAGCAGCCAAACGATGGGTTTTGATTCAACCTCCCGGCGCCAAGGGGTGTTGTTTGTTGCTTGCTAAAGCGGCTAACGACCAACAGTTGGCCACGGTTGGGAACCAGAGTGGCGGCAGGGTTTTCCAGTTTTTAGAGACAGATGATTTTTATCGCGATTATAACCGGATGATAGCCAATGGTATCACTTTTGTACGTGAGCCGGTAGTGGAAAGTTATGGTACTGTTGCTGTTTTCAAAGATCTTTATGGCAACTTATGGGATTTGATCCAACGGTTAAGATAATGGCGAGTTATTGATGGGGGACTAGCAACACTTTATTTTTTAGCAACAAACCCTGTCAAAATCAGCTCAAACCTTCCTTGCCGCAACAACGAGTGTTTGAGCTAATCGGGGGGATGCCTTACCTGTTTTTCAGAAATTCTATCGCTTCATCCACAGAGGTGTTGGGTTCATCAGTAATTTTATACTTCGGAAAAACGGGGTGCGTGTCTTTAACATCGCCATTGGCCCTGATGAATTGCTTGGTTGATGTAGAAAAGGTAAAACCCGTATTTGGGAGCGTCAGAAAAATCAATTCACCATAATCGTTGGCCGGTTCGCCCGAGGGTTGGCCTGCCAATGTTGCCAGCTGATAATCCTGTATGGTGTTGGCCAGCATGTTCGCGCTGGAGAAGGTTCGTGGCCCAATCAGTACAAAAACTTGGCCCTTGTATCGTAAGGGATTGCTTTCCGGAGCTGTTGTCTGGATGCTGGTATCGGCCAGTACACTGCCATCGGCAGCATTAAAATAATAGGGCATCTCTTCGGCACCTTTACCGGCCAGCTTTTTATTGAGCTGGTCTTTATATTCGCGGCTTACTTTCCACCGCACGCCACCTGCCATACGGAAAGGCTTATCGGTAATATAACCCAGTAATACTTGCGCCAAAGTCGAGTTGCCGCCGCCATTCCTGCGCAAATCAATAATTAGCTTACCAGCAGGTGCCTGCTGCAGGTTTTGAAAACACGAGTCGAGGAAATTTTTGAATACTGCCGGTTCGGCCTTGAGCGAATTGATAGCAAGATAGGCCGTTTGCTGGTCCAGGTGCTTAAATGCATAATCGGGGTAATGCGTGGCACCGGGAAATGTTTTTGCTCTTTCTTTCATATGCGCCCGAAACTCTGCCCAGTTAATTGCCGTTAGCATTACGCTACCCGGCTTTCCATTTCTTAGGTAGGTGATATGATAGGGGCCGGTGATATTATATAGGTAAAGGTAAGTGATCAAATTACGGCACACATCAATCGACCGGAATGTTTTTAATCCGCCGGTGTAGCCACTCAGTAGATCAACCAGTTTTGAGGCATTTATACTGTTAATGCCGGTGATCTCATCTCCAGGCAAAAGTTTATCCTCGGTAGACAGGTCGCCACGCACCACCAGGTGCTCTCTGTTGAATTCCTGAACAAGCACCGGGAACAACAGGCGACCGCCTGTTTTAAGCTGGCTTACTACACTATCCGGGTAATTAAAGGTGCTGTGCCCTTCATTTAATGCCCCAACAAGCCTTGCCATAAGGGGCCAGGCCTGCCTTTCGGTCATCCCATCGTGCAAAGCACTCCTAACACTGTCTGCCAGGCGCCGGTATCGCTGCTTGCTGATGCTATGATACATGTTAGGATGTACCCGCTCAACGGTAGTGGTCAGGTACGATACGTCGTCGCTGAGTTGCTTTTTCGAAAAATGTCGTTCTACAATAGTTGTATCGGCTGATGCAAAAAGCTGAAATGCCGGCAGCACCAGGGCAAATGTTAATAGTATAGGTAACCTCATATGCTTTTAGAGTCCTAAAAAAGCAAAAACGTTACGGGCAAAAGCAAATTTTATGCATTATGCTATGTATATGGCACAGTGGGTGACCATTAGGGATAATTGATCAGGCTGTTTCCTCTCTATTGTCCTGAACGCAGGTTGGGAGGGGGGGGCAGTTGGGAATTTGCCCCAAAAATCAAACCCCCTCATCTCCAACATCTCCCCAACGTTACCCGCATATTTCTTTTTCCTACCATACTAAAATAATACAAAGTAAGTTTTACCTTTGTCACCTTAAAAAAGAAGCGTATTTACAGTTGGCTTTGCTTAAAATAGTTTGTTTTTAAGTATAGCCATGTATTTAACGGCCTTTATTTGGCTGTTAAAACCTCCCGAAAAATGAGTTACAAGGATCAGATAGATTTGCAGAGATTGCCCCGCCACGTAGCAGTTATTATGGATGGTAACGGTCGCTGGGCCAAAGGCAAAGGCAAGTTGAGGGTGTTTGGCCATCATAATGGTGTATTATCGGTACGCGATGTGGTAGAAGGTGCAGGCATCCTGGGGATAGAATACCTCACCCTTTATACCTTTAGTGCCGAAAACTGGAGCCGCCCCACCTTCGAGGTAAACGCTATTATGGAATTGCTTATCAGCACCATCAACAAAGAGATAAACAAGTTGATGGAAAACAACGTTCGCCTTAATGCCATTGGCGATTTGGAGCAGCTGCCCGCTAAATGCCACCGCGAACTTAAGAACGCCATAGATAGAACATCGGGTAACACCGGGTTGGTGCTAACGCTGGCATTGAGCTACAGCAGCCGCCGCGAGATTGTAAACGCGGCCAAAGCCCTTGCTTTAAAGGTACGAAGCGGCGAGTTGAAACCCGAGGATATTGATGAGAACACGTTTGAGGATAATTTATATACAGGCGGTATGCCCAACCCCGAGCTACTGATACGCACGAGCGGCGAGTACCGTATTAGCAACTACCTGCTGTGGCAAATTGCCTACGCCGAACTTTACTTCACCACAAAATTATGGCCCGATTTCAGGCGCGAAGACTTGTATGAAGCTATACTTGATTACCAGAAGCGCGAGCGCCGTTTTGGGATGACAAGCGAGCAGGTAAACTAAATTTTTCCTTTTAACACTTTTTAACAACTGTATAAATTATTTTTAGCCCACTAAAATATTCGGATGAATAAAGTTTTTTTTGCTATACTTTTCTCTTTGCTAAGCACCGCCGTTATCGCCCAGATACCCGGCCAAAGGCGGTCAACGCTTACCAAAACTATCCCGGCCGACAGCTTGAGCTATCTTAGTCCCAAAGACTATATCATCGGCGGCATCACCATTAGTGGGGCTAAATATCTTGATAAAGATGTATTGCTGCAGATATCCAAGCTCAACAAGGGCGATAAGATAAACTTGCCCGGCGAGGCCAACGCCAACGTGATCAAAGACCTTTACAAACAAGGCCTCTTTGATGATATCCACCTGAATGTTACCGGCATCAACATGGATACAATTTACCTGGAAATTGCCGTGGTAGAGCGCCCGCGTTTATCAAGGCTGCACATCACCGGCATACGTAAAGGCGAAATTGAAGACGTTACCAAAAAGCTGAGTGATAAAACAGGCAAGATTGTAAACGAGAACCTGCTGAGCACCACTACGGCTATCATCAAAAGGCACTTTCATGAAAAAGGGTACCTGAACACAACGGTTAACATCACCCAAACAAAAGACCCCGGCGACCCCAACAGCGTAATACTGAATGTGGCCGTGGATAAAAAGACCAAGGTGATGATCAACGACGTAACCTTTGAAGGGAATAAGGATTTTTCGCAGAAAAAACTGCGTGGATACCTGAGTAAAACCCGCAAACGCCGTTGGTACAACCTGTTCGGATCAAAAAAATTCAAGCAGGATAAATACGACGAAGACAAACAGAACCTTGTAGATAAAATGCAGGGTGCCGGCTACCGTGATGCAGAGGTACTTACCGATAGCGTTTTGCACCACGACGATAAAACCGTCGACGTGAAAGTTAAGATATTCGAAGGCCATAAGTATTACTTTGGCGATATCAAATTCAGCGGTAACGCACGTTACCCTGCCGAGATCCTTACCCGCGTTATGTCAATTGAAAAAGGCGCGGTTTTCAGCGAGGAAGAATTAGGTAAACGTTTAAGCGGCCCAACACCAAATAACGATGATGTATCATCTTTATATCTTAACGATGGTTACCTTACCTTCAATGCCGATCCGGTTCAAACTCGTATCCATAACGACACAGTAGATTTGGATATCCGTATTTACGAAGGCCCGCAGTACACCATTAACCGTGTGATACTAAAAGGAAACGATGTTACCAACGATAAAGTGGTAATGCGCGAGATACGTACCAAACCGGGACAGAAATTCAATAAAGAACTATTGATACGCAGTGCACGCGAAATTGGCCAGTTGGGTAACTTCGACGAGCAAAAGACTGAGCCAAGACCAACCAACATTAACCCGGCTGAGGGTACTGTGGATTTGGTTTACAACGTGGTTGAAAAACCATCAGATCAAATTGAGCTTTCGGGCGGTTTCGGTGGTGGCCAGCTGGTAGGTACACTGGGCTTAACTTTCAACAACTTCTCTCTGCGTAACTTATTCAATGGTAAAGCATACCGGCCATTGCCAAAAGGCGACGGGCAGAAACTGAGCTTAAGGGGCCAAAGCAGCGGCCGTAGTTACCAAAACTTCTCCTTTACCTTTAGCGAGCCGTGGCTGGGTGGTAAAAAACCTATTTACTTTGCTGTATCGGCTTACACTCAGGGAAGTTCTACAGGACAATATTATGCGAAAACAAGCCCTAATTACAACAATCTGCGCATAAATGGTGTGGGTATTACCCTGGGTAAACGTTTAAACTGGCCTGATAACTACTTCCAGTTGAACTACTCGTTAAACTTTGACCACTATAACCTGGATAATTACTCTGGTTACCTGTTCAACAACGGTACTTCGTACAACATCAAATTAACGCAGGAACTTAGCCGCAACTCGGTAGATGTGCCGCTATATCCTACGTCAGGCTCCAACATTAAGCTAACCTTACAAGGCACGCCACCATACTCGTTGTTCAATAGTATCAACTACAACATTGCTACGTCCGAGGAAAGGTACCACTTTGTTGAGTACTTCAAGGTAAAATTTGATGCGCAGTGGTTCACCAAATTAACCGGTAAGCTGGTATTGATGAGCCAGGTAAGATTTGGTTACCTTGGCCAGTATAATAGCAAGGTAGGCCCATCGCCTTTCGAACGCTTTAAATTAGGCGGCGATGGTATGCAGAGCTACCAGTTTTTACAGGGTACGGATATCATTGGTATGAGGGGTTACGAAAATTATTCTGTAGTGCCGGCGGGTTCCAGCTTAGATGCCAATAGCAACCAGGGTAATGCTATTTACAACAAATACACTTTTGAGTTAAGGCACCCGGTAATTGCCAGCCAGTCGGCAACCATATATATGCTGGCCTTTGTAGAGGGTGGTAACGTGTGGGATAATATAAGTCAGGTAAATCCGTTTAACGTTCGTCGGTCGGCAGGCGTGGGTGCAAGGATATTTTTACCTATATTTGGCTTGCTTGGGCTTGATTATGGTTACGGTTTCGATGCGTTGCCCGGCCAGCCTACGGCAAACAAAGGGCATATACACTTTACCATATCGCAAAGCTTAAGCGGTGGATTTAATTAAACGTGCAGCATAGTTTATGAAGAAGATAATTTTAGTACTCTTTTTTACCGTTACGGCTTGCACAGCAGCCATGGCGCAGCGGTTTGCTTATGTAGATTCGGATAATATTCTGAAACACATACCCGAGTATGCATCTGCCCAGAAGCAGTTGGCAGCTTTGTCTGACCAATGGCAGCGCGAGGTGGACGGTCGTTTCCAGGAGATAGACCGTCTGTACAAGGCCTACCAGGCCGATCAGGTGCTGATGACCCCGGACATGCGCAAACGCCGCGAAGCGGAAATTGTGGAAAAAGAGAAAGCAGCAAAAGATTTCCAACGCCAGAAATTTGGTCCCGATGGCGACCTTGCGCAAAAAAGCACCGCGCTGATTAAACCTATACAAGATAGAGTGTCAAAAGCAGTGCAAGCAGTTGCCGAGGCCGATAATCTGGATATGATATTCGACAAAAACAGCGAGGTGATTATGTTGTATGCCAGCCCACGCTATGACAAAAGTAACGATGTGATTACCAAGCTTGGGCTTAAACCCGGAGTGCTTGCGAAATAAAAATTTTATATAAATTTGCGAACTATTTATTAAACACCAGAACAGAACAAAAAAACAATGAAAAAATTATTTAAAGTTGCTTTAGTTGCAGCAGGAATGTTATTTGCAGGCAACTTTGCCCAGGCTCAAACCAAGATAGCCCACATTAATTTTGAGCAATTGGTAGGTTTAATGCCAGAAACTAAGACGCTTTCTACCCAAATCGATCTATACAAAAAAACATTTGTTGATCAACTTACTGCCATGAACACCGAGTTGCAAACAAAGCTTAAAGATTACCAGGATAAAAAAGCAACAATGTCTGATGCTGTTCGTATTCAAAAAGAAACTGAATTGCAGGATCTGCAGAAACGTTTCCAGGATTACCAAACCACCGCTCAGCAACAGGTAGAAGCAAAAGGAAACGAGTTAACCAAACCATTGGTTGATAAAGCACGTGCCGCCATTGCAACCGTAGCAAAAGAAAAAGGTTACACTTACGTGTTAAATTCATCGCAAACCGACCTTATTGTAGCGCCGGATGCTGATGATTTAATGGCAACTGTTAAACTGAAATTGGGCTTGAAATAAGCGTAACAAAGATTATTAATCCTAAAAAGCGCCCCAACTACGGGGCGCTTTTTTTAGTTTTGGCAATATATGACAACCGGCACACCAATAGGCGTTTTTGATTCTGGCATAGGCGGGCTAACCGTTTTCCGCTCCATTATAGCCCAATTACCCGCCTACGATTATATTTACCTGGGCGATAATGGCCGCGCGCCCTATGGCAACCGTTCGTTTAAAACGATACATCAATACACCTGGGAATGCGTGCAATGGATGTTTAAACAAGGCTGCCCGGTCGTAATTCTGGCCTGCAATACAGCATCTGCTAAAGCCCTGCGTACTATACAGCAGCAGGATCTGCCGAAAGCTTATGCCGACAAACGCGTGCTGGGTGTTATACGCCCAACGGCAGAAGTTATTGGCAATTACACCAACACCAACGAGATTGGGGTACTGGGCACCAAGGGCACGATACAAAGTGGATCGTACCTATTAGAGATTGAGCACTTTGCCCCGCAGCTAAAGGTTCATCAGCAGGCTGCACCGCTTTGGGTGCCGCTGATAGAAAACGGCGAATACGATAAACCCGGTGCTGATTATTATGTACAGTTGTATCTCGACCAATTGATGGCCCAATCGCCCAATATCGATACCATTTTACTGGCCTGCACGCACTACCCGCTATTGGCCGAAAAGATCAAGGCTCATTTACCGGCAGGTGTAAACGTTGTAGCGCAAGGCGATATCGTAGCTACCAGTTTGGTTGATTACCTTGGCCGCCACCCCGAAATTGAACAACGCATCACCCAAACCGGCAGCCGTAAATTCTATACCACGATAGATGATACTGCTGATTTTGATCATCACGCTTCGCAATTCTTCAACGACGCCGTAAAGAGCGAGTTTGTGGATGTAAGGGAAGGGTGTGAATAGATATGCAGGTGTGCAGATTTCAAATGTGCGGATTTCGCCACAATCCTCCTTGCGAGCGATAGCGTGGCAACCCTCGGGTAGCATCGCCGCTTTGCAAGTCCGCTTTACTCGCTATCCAACCGTCGGTTAAAACCGACGGCAATGAATGTGGATGAACGATGCACTTTCATTGCACCCCATTTATGGGACGGAACAGGTGCATCGCCGCTTTGCAAGTCCGCTTTACTCGCTATCCAACCGTCGGTTAAAACCGACGGCAATGAATGTGGATGAACGATGCACTTTCATTGCACCCCATTTATGGGACGGAACAGGTGCATCGCCGCTTTGCAAGTCCGCTTTACTCGCTATCCAACCGTCGGTTAAAACCGACGGCAATGAATGTGGATAAACGATGCACTTTCATTGCACCCCATTTATGGGACGGAACAGGTGCATCGCCGCTTTGCAAGTCCGCTTTACTCGCTATCCAACCGTCGGTTAAAACCGACGGCAATGAGGGTGGATGAACGATGCACATTCATTGCCGCCCCATTTATGGGACGGAACAGGTAGCAGAGCCGATTTACATTCTGTTTATGCCTGCAGATGATTGCTTCGCTTATAATGGCCTGATTATAGGATTTCTTGAATCAAGGGAATCGGTTAATCCTATAAATCAAGGTTCAGACATTGGAATTGGTGTAATCAATAATCGTAAATCGGTGAAATCATAAAACCATTTATTAAGTTTGCAAGCTCATAGCACACATTTGAATTTTTACCTCACATATTTTATCGTTGCCTTTGGCTTGTTTGCTTTTGTAGGGCTGTTTACCATGATTGGCGTTTACGCCGAGCGTAAGGTAAGCGCCTTTATACAAAACCGGCTTGGCCCGACAGAAACAGGCAAATACGGCTGGTTGCAGGTACCTGCCGATATGCTGAAGATGGTGCAGAAGGAGTTTATCATTCCCGCAGCGGCCGATAAGGTGCTCTTCATCATGGCTCCGGTGATCATTTTTATAGGCGTTTACCTTGGCTTCGCTGCCCTGCCCTGGAGCGCGGGTGTTATCCCGGCAGATATCAACATCGGGCTGTACTACGTTTTTGCCATTATTTCTATAGAAACCCTCGGCATATTGATGGCCGGCTGGGGTTCCAACAACAAATATTCTATATTGGGTGCCATGCGTTCGGCAGCGCAGATCATCTCTTACGAGATACCCGCCGGCTTTGCACTGATTGCCGTAGTAATGATAGCCCAAACCCTCAGTCTGCAGGAGATTGCTATGCAACAGGGTATATTGGCAGCTGAGAAGATAAAATTCTTAGGTATTTGGGATGTAAGCCATGTGGGGGGGATTTTATCGTGGAATGTATTCCGCGCGCCTCATTTGCTGGTAGCGTTCGTGATCTATTTTATTGCCTCGCTGGCAGAAAGCAACCGCGCACCTTTCGATATCCCCGAGGCAGATTCTGAACTGGTATCGGGTTTCCATACAGAGTTTACCGGCTTACAGTTCGCGCTGGTGTTTTTGGCCGAGTATAGCATGATGTACCTGGTATCTATGGTAGGGGTAATCCTGTTCCTGGGTGCCTGGAACACGCCGCTGCCCAATATGGGCTGGCTAAGGCTGGCCGATTGGACCACGGGCACCGCATGGGGCATCATTTGGATACTATTGAAAACAATAGGCCTGGTTGGTGTACAGATGTGGATACGCTGGACACTGCCCCGCATACGCGTTGATCAGTTGATGAACCTCTGCTGGAAGATATTAACCCCGCTGGCTTTTGCCTGTATGCTGATATCGGGCGTATGGCGGCTGTGGGTAATGTAAGTGATGAATGAGTGGTGATTTAGTGATTTCGGATTTCGATTGTCGCGACCTTTTGTACTTTCAGCTTTTTAAAATATCTTTAACGCAACCAATCCCCCCGTTTAATGTCCTATAAAAATCGGAGAGGCAGTTACTCTAAGTTTATATTCATTTTTGTTGCGATAAAAATTGCGCTCAATCTCTTGTCGATCAGTCGTTTTGGCTTCCATCGCGATGAGTTCCTGCACCTGGTTTTAGCCGACCACCTGGATTGGGGCTATAAAGAAGTACCACCATTTATCGCCCTGCTTGCGCGTATCAGCCTATCCTTATTCGGCGATTCGGTGTTTGCAGCGCGTATATTCCCTACCATAGCCGGTGGCTTGATCATATGGCTCACCGGCCGCATTACCGTAGAACTGGGGGGTCGCAGATTTGCCATTACACTGGCTTGCCTGGGGCTTATTTTTGCGCCGGCTTTTGTAGCCAGCAACTATCTGTTCCAGCCCGTGGTGTTCGATCAGTTATGGTGGGTACTTACCGTTTGGCTGTTCTGTAAATACCTTAATACGGCAGATGTGCGGTACCTGTACTGGCTTGGCGCAGCAGTTGGCCTGGGTATGCTCACCAAATATAGCATGGCTTTCTTTACGGGTTCGCTCATCATCGGCATACTCATCAGTAACGAGCGCAAGTTGCTTTTCAACCGCCACGTGGTTATTTCGGCCCTTATTGCCGTGCTGATATTCCTGCCCAACATTATCTGGCAGTTTGCGCACCATTTACCCGTTATAACCCATATGAAAGAGCTGCGCGAAACTCAGCTCGATTACGTAAAGCCGTCGGATTTTATGCTGCAACAATTGTTGGTAAATGGCGTATCGCTGTTTATTTGGCTTACCGGTTTTTTCTTTTTGCTGTTTGCCTTCAAGCTCAGGCGTTTCCGGTATCTGGCCATTGCCTATATACTTATATTCCTGTTTTTGCTGTATATGGATGGCAAAAGCTATTACATCTTTGGCGCGTACCCCATGTTATTTGCGGCGGGTGGTTTTGCCCTGGAAAAGATGATCACGCGATCGTGGGTGGTTTTGCGTATTGCAACGATATTGCTTTTTATAGTGCCCAACCTGCTATTACTGCCCTTGTTTTTGCCTGTATTATCTTTAGATAAAACACTAGCCGCATTTAGGTATTCTGCAGAGCACCTGCCTTTCTTAAAATTTGCCGTAACCTGGGAGGACCAAAAACAACACCCCCTTACGCAAGACTATGCCGATATGCTGGGCTGGGAAGAAATGGCTAAAAAAGCGGCAGATGCATACCATAGTCTTACGCCCGAACAGCAAAAGCACGCCCAGATATATGCCGATAACTACGGCGAAGCCGGTGCCCTACACCACTTCCACAAAAAATACAACATGCCCGATGTGGTGAGCCTCAACAGCAGCTTTACCCTTTGGGCCCCCGACAGCCTGAACGCCAAATACATTGTTTATGTAGACGATGATGATAACGTAACCGCCCGCCTGGCCCCGCTTTTAGAAAGCTACAAGCAAATGGGGGAGGTAACTACGCCGCTGGCCCGCGAAAAAGGCACCAGGATATACCTTTTGGTAAACCCATCGCCAAAGCTGAATGAGGTTTATAGCACCGAACTGGCGAAAAAAAGATTGCAATGATAGATGTGCGGATGTGCAGATTTCAGATGTGCAGATGAAAATATTCCCCAACGTCATTATAAGCGATAGCGTGGCAACCATCGGCAAGCAGAGCCGGTTGCACAGCGGCTTTGCAAGACGTGAATATATGATGCGGTACTGAAACAAGTTCATGACGATAGTTTTGATGTGTAGATATGCAAATTTCAGATGTGCAGACGAAACCAAATCTCAAAAATTCTGTTAATTCTCAAATTCTGTAAGTAATGATGTAATAAAAGCATAGTACAGCATGTGCGGACATCTGCGTAAGCAGCGCCGAAATTTTAATTTAGAGTGATAACTGGAACGTTTCACTATTTAAAAAACTGTACTATGCTAAAGA
>NZ_SOZE01000045.1 GCF_004519315.1 Mucilaginibacter psychrotolerans | reverse complement strand
TTAAAAGGGTTAGGGCAGCCATTAAATGATGAACTGCCCTAAACAGGCTGACTTAAGCCGCCTTTAATAAATCAAAATTAAAAAATATTTGATTATTAACACAGAATCTCTTGAGCACCTTAAAAACATTAAAGCGCGAAAAATCATATTAATCGGTGTAATCCTCCAAACAATCAACGGAATCCTAAAATCATTAAAATCAGCGGTCCATGTTTAGAAATTATTTAAAAGTTGCCTGGCGCAACCTCATCAAAAACAAAACGCATACGTTTATCAATGTGTCGGGCTTATCGGTTGGTATGGCTGTTGCTATGCTCATCGGCCTTTGGATATGGGACGAGCTATCTTACGATAAATACCACGACAACTACAACCGTGTAGTGAAGGTAATGCAACACCAAACCATCAATGGTAATACCTTTAGCCAGGTGGCCATCCCTATACCATTGGGCACCATGTTACGCAGCGACTACACCGGGCCCAACCGCGATTTTAAGTACATGGTACTATCCAGCTGGAACTTTGAGCACATCCTTGCCGTTGGCGATAAAAAGCTGAGCATGACCGGCAGCTACATGCAGCCGGAAGCACCCGATATGCTGACACTGAAAATGCTGAAAGGCACGCGCAAGGGCTTGCAAGACCCGCTATCTATCGTCATATCGCAAAAGGTGGCAACCGCCATGTTTGGTGGCGATGACCCGCTGGGCAAAACCATCAGGATTGATAATAAAAAAGATGTAACCGTTACCGGCGTGTATGAAGACCTGCCCCGCAACACAGAATTTAACGACCTGACCTATATATTACCCTGGGAACTTTACGTGCAAACGGAGGACTGGCTGAAACGTGCTTCGACGCAATGGGGCAACAACTCCTTCCAGCTGTTTGCACAGCTAAACGACGGTGCGGATATTACGCAAGTAGATACCCGTATCAAAGATTTAAAGAAGAAGAACATCGCTGCGCAGGGCGATAAGGTAGGTGCCTCTTTTAACCCGCGGGTGTTTTTGCACCCCATGGAAAAATGGCACCTCTACAGCGAATTTAAAGACGGTAAAAACACCGGGGGCGCCGTACAGTTTGTTTGGCTGTTTGGTATCATCGGTGTGTTTGTGCTGCTGCTGGCTTGTATCAATTTCATGAATTTAAGCACCGCCCGCTCAGAAAAGCGCGCTAAAGAGGTAGGTATCCGCAAAGCAGTTGGTTCGGTAAGGGCACAACTCATCGCCCAGTTCTTCAGCGAATCGTTAATGGTGGTGGCATTTGCCTTCGTGCTGTGCATCCTGCTGGTATGGGTAACCTTGCCCTGGTTTAACCAGGTTGCCGGTAAAGACATGAAGGTGCTTTGGGGCAACCCCGTGTTTTGGCTGTTGGGCATCGGCTTTACCCTGCTTACCGGTATCATTGCCGGCAGTTATCCGGCATTCTACCTGTCGTCTTTCCAGCCCGTTAAGGTTTTAAAAGGCACCTTTAAGGCGGGCAAATATGCTGCCTTGCCACGCAAAGTGCTGGTGGTACTGCAGTTTTTTGTGTCGGCTACGCTCATTATCGGCACGCTCATCGTTTTCAGGCAGGTGCAGTTTACCAAAAACCGCCCCGTTGGTTACGAGCGTACGGGCGTGGTGCAAATGAGCATGAAAACGGAGGATATCCACAAAAACTTCAGTGCCGTGCGTAACGATTTGCTGGCAAGTGGAGCTATTATAGAAATTGCCGAATCGGGCAGTCCGCTTACCGATGTGTACTCTAACAGCAGCGGTTTCGATTGGGAAGGAAAAGCGCCGGACCTGCAGGACGATTTCGCCTTCATCAGGATAAGCCCCGAATTTGGAAAAGTTGCCCAATGGCACATCATAGACGGTCGCGATTTCTCGCGGGATAACAAAGCCGACTCATCGGCCCTTATCCTCAACGAGGCATCGGTGAAATTCATGAACCTGAAGCACCCCGTAGGTGCTACTGTAAAAAGTGGCGATTACAAATACCATGTGATTGGTGTGGTGCAGGATCTGGTGATGTCGTCTCCGTACGAGCCGGTAAAGACCACGCTATTTTCGCTATCGGGCGGCGGCGGCGACTTGGTAGATGTTCGCCTGAACCCTAAAATGAGTACGCACGATGCGCTGGCCAAGGTTGAGCAAGTGTTTAAACAATACAACCCCTCCAGTCCATTCGATTATAAATTTACCGACGAAGAATATGCCCGTAAATTCTCCAGTGAAGAACGCGTAGGCAAACTGGCCGGCTTTTTTACACTGCTGGCTATCTTCATCAGCTGTATGGGTTTATTCGGCATGGCCTCATTTATGGCAGAGCAGCGCACCAAGGAGATTGGCGTGCGCAAGGTGCTTGGCGCATCGGTGTTCAGTTTGTGGCAATTAATGTCGAAAGATTTTATTGCGCTGGTTTGTATCTCGCTAATGTTTGCCATACCGGTAGCCTATTATTTTATGGGCGGCTGGCTCCAAAATTATAAGTACCGCGCCGACCTATCCTGGTGGATATTTGCAGCCACTGCCGTAGGTGCGGTAGGTATAACCATGCTTACGGTGAGCTACCAAAGCATCAAAGCGGCACTAAGCAACCCGGTTAAGAGTTTGAGGAGCGAATAGAGACGGTTAAGTATGGAGTTTAAAGATCATATTTTGAACCTTGCAGCCAAAAAGCTGGCTGGGGAAGCATCGGGAGACGAACTTAAGGAACTGTCTGATCTGCTTAAGAATAATCCCGCTTTGGCGAATGCTTTAAACGGCATTGAAGACTGGTGGCAGAGCAGTTTGGAGGCAGAGCGCGACAACAGCGCAGCGCTTTTCAATAACATACGCAATAAGATCAACAGCAACCAGCAAAATGTAACCCGATTTGATTGGCAGCCAGCAGGTAGATCTTCTCAAATAAATTTAAGTATGATAAAGAACTATGTGAAGGTTGCCTGGCGTAACCTCGCTGTTAACAAAGCGTTCTCTTTTATAAACATCAGCGGACTGGCAGTTGGTATGGCCCTGGCCATGCTGACTGGCTTGTGGGTTTGGGATGAATACAGCGTGGATGGTTTTCATAAAAACGGTAAATACTTATACCAGGTTTACGAACGTAAAACGCACGACGGGATTGCAGAGGCCGGCTACCTTACACAAGCGCCATTAGCCGAAGAACTAAAAAAACAGGTACCCGAAGTATTGTACGCCAGCGGGCTGGAACAAAACCACCCCGTTACGTTTGAGGCCGCTAACAAAGTATTAAAAATGGATGGCAGCTACGCCGGTGCCGATTTCTTTAAAATGTTTAGCTATAAACTTTTAGAGGGAAGACCCGAAAGTGCTTTGAACAAACCCGGCAGCTTAGCCATCTCCCGCAAAATGGCCGAAGCGTTTTACGGGTCGGCGGCGGATGCCATAGGTAAAACCATCCGTTTTGAAAATAAGGATAACTTAACCATCACTGCTGTGTTTGAGAACCTGCCAGCCAACTCCTCGCAGCAGTTTGATTTTCTAAAGGGATGGCAAGATTTTACAAGCGAAAACGCCTGGGCAGCAACCTGGGAGAGCAGCAGCCCTTATACTTTTGTACAGCTACGCGCAGATGCCAACCCGGTGGTGGTGGGTGCCAAGATCAAAGCATTTATACAACAATTCAAGGCAGACGAACAGGGTGCAAAATCGGAGTTGCTGCTACAGCCATATACCAAAAGATATCTTCATTCGTTGTTTAAAAACGGGCAACTGGATGGCGGCAGGATTGCCTATGTACAACTATTTAATATTGTAGCAATTGCCATTTTGCTGATAGCCTGCGTTAACTTTATGAACCTGGCTACAGCACGGTCTGTTAAGCGGGCAAAAGAGGTGGGCGTAAGAAAAGCTATTGGCGCAGCAAGGGCAAGCCTGGTAAAGCAATTTTTGAGCGAAGCGCTATTGGTAACCTTTATAGGAGCGCTGTTATCGCTGGTTATCGTTGTCGCATTGCTGCCGGCCTTCAATGGCATCAGCGGGAAGCAGATATCGCTTCCTTATAACCAGCCTTTATTTTGGCTTACATTGCTTGGCCTGGTTGTAATAACTGGTGCGGTAGCGGGTAGCTACCCGGCATTGTTTCTTTCGGCGCTTAACCCGGTGCGTACTTTAAAAGCCGGATATAAAATAAAACCTTCAGCCGCATACTTTCGCAAAGCGCTTGTGATCTTTCAGTTTGCCATGTCGCTTATCCTCATTGTGAGCGCGGTTGTTATATCGCGGCAGATGGACTTTGTGCAGTCGAAAAACCTGGGTTACGACCGCGAGAACCTGGTATATATACCATTGGAAGGCGAACTGATAAAAAAGTATGAACTTTTTAAAGATGAAGCGGGTAGTTTACCAGGCATACAAGCTGTCACTAAAATGAAGGAATCGCCCACCGTGATTGGGCACACTAAAGGAGATATTTCCTGGCCGGGAAAAGCACCGGGCAATTCGTCTTTTTCGGATGCGATGGTAGATTATGACTTCGTTAAAACCATGAAACTGGAGCTATTAGACGGGCGGGATTTTTCAAAACAGTTTGCCGATTCGGCCAACTATCTGATTAACGAGGCGGCTGCAAAAAAGATAGGATACAGCAAACCCGTTGGGAAGCCATTGGCTATGGGCAGCCGTGCCGGTAAAATAATAGGCCTTTTAAAAGATTTTCACTTTAACTCTATGCACCAAAGTATAGAGCCGCTTGTCATCAGGCTGGCCGATAACCAAAAGTGGGGAACCATATTGTTGCGTGTTAAAGCAGGCGACACCAAAAGAGTGCTAACGAGCCTCGAATCGATCTGTAAAGAACTGAACCCCGATTTTACATTTTCTTACCAATTTTCTGATGATGAATACGCAAAGCTATATAAGAGCGAACAGGTAGTAAACAAGCTATCCAACTATTTCGCGGTGATAGCCATATTTATATCTTGTCTCGGGCTGTTGGGATTAGCCATATTTACTGCCGAGCAACGCACCAGGGAAATTGGGATCCGCAAGATATTGGGTGCCGGTGTCCAATCCTTATTTACGTTGATGCTGTCGGACTTTTTACTGCCGGTGGTATTTGCCCTGTTTGTGGCCGCGCCAATAGCCTGGTATTTTATGTCGGGCTGGTTACAGGGCTTTGTTTACCACACAACTATCCAGTGGTGGATGTTTGCCTTACCGGGCGGCTTGATGATTTTGATTGCCGCAGTTACCGTTAGCTTTCAATCTATAAAAGCAGCCCTGGTAAACCCGGTGAAGAGTTTGAAGAGCGAATAGTTTTGATTTCGGATTTCGGGATTTCGATTTCTGAATTAGAATGGGTATTCTCGTTAGGATTTATTGTTTCGAATTTAAGATTTAACTATATGATCAAAAACTACATCAAAGTTGCCTGGCGCAACCTAGTTAAGCACAAGGTTTATAGCGCTTTAAACATTGGCGGGCTTGCCATAGGTATTGCGGTAACCATGCTGATAGGCTTATGGGGATACTTTCAATACAGTTTCGACCGCTTTTTGCCGGGTTATGAACAGGCCTACCAGGTGCGCCGCAACTTTAACAGTAATGGTGATACGCTTACCTTTAGCAGCACTTCACTTAAGCTGGCAGATGCTCTCCGGTCGCAAATACCCGAGATTGAATATGTGGCAGAGACCGACCAGGTAAGCGCACATGGCCTGCGGGTGGGCGAGACCAAGCTTTTTTCAAAAGGGATATTTGCTGCGGAGGATTTTTTAAAAATCTTTCCATACGCTGCCAGTCAGGGTAACCTTACCAGCGCGTTAAAAGATCCGTATAGTATCGTTATCACAGCATCAACGGCCAAAGCGCTGTTTGGCACAGCAGATGCCGTTAACAAAGTAGTTAGGTTTGATAATCACGACAACTTAAAGGTTACCGCCGTGATAAAAGATCTGCCGGCAAACTCAACATTTCAATTCAAATATTTAGTTCCGTTTAAATACTTCGAAATCTCTCAGAACTGGGTGAAAGAAGCCCGCACAAGCAGCTTTGCCGATAATAATTTTTGGCAGTTTGTAAAGTTAAGGCCGGGCGTAAGCTACAGCAGCGTTGCCGCAAAAATACGTGATATTGAAAAGGGAGAAACAAGCAGTGTGAATGCCATCAACTCTAACGTAATTATGCAGCCCATGAAAGACTGGCACCTGTATAATAGCTATAAAAACGGAAAGGCTACCGGCGGCTTTATTGAGTACGTGCGCATGTTTACCATTATTGGTGTTTTTGTGCTGCTGATAGCCTGTATTAATTTTGTAAACCTATCCACCGCACGGTTTGAAAAACGAGCCCGCGAAGTTGGCGTAAGAAAAGCAATCGGCTCGGGCCGTAACGATCTTATCGTGCAGTTCCTGGCCGAAGCCGGGCTGGTGGTTGCCGTTTCATTTGCCTTATGCCTGTTTCTGGTGCAATTGGTGTTGCCTTATTTTAACTCGCTTACGGGTACAACCATCAGCATACCTTTTGAAAGCCCGGTGTTTTGGCTCATAGCAGTGGCAAGTGTTGCAGCCATAACCCTCATTGCCGGCAGCAGGCCGGCGTTTTACCTGTCATCATTTAAGCCGGTAATGGTTTTAAAGGGTAGTGTAAAAGCAGGCCGGGGCGCCACCCTATCGCGCAAGTTATTGGTTATCTTACAGTTTAGTTGTTCCATTGCATTAATTATAAGTACCGTAGTTATCTATAATCAAATTCAGTATGCTAAAAACAGGCCTACCGGCTATCATTTAAACAGGCTGGTTACTACGGATATGAACGAAGACCTGAGCAGGAATTACCCCGCGCTTAAAAACGAACTTATTGAAAGCGGCGTGGTGGAAGCGGTAACTACCTCAAGCAGCCCGGCTACGGGTGTTTACTCGCACGGCGATGTAGATTCGTGGGCCGGGAAATACCCAGGCGAAACGGTAGAACTGGGCTATATTACGGCAAGTGATGGTTACCTGCAAACTTTAGGGATGCAGCTGTTATCGGGCAGGGAGTTTATCAAAAACTCACAAACCGATTCGTTAAGCCTCATACTGAACGAGGCAGCAGTAAAGCGCCTGCGGTTAAAAGATCCCTTAAATCAAACCATTAGTAAAAATGGTAAACAGTACCGGATTGTGGGGGTGGTAAAAGACGCATTGATGGATTCACCTTATGCAAATGCCGACCCTACCGCCTTTGTTAACGGCGGGGGATGGAATATGATCTACCGCCTGTCTGCCGGGGTGGATACCCGCAAGGCCATAGAAAAACTTACCGGCATATTTAACAAGTATAACCCGGCGTTCCCTTATGATTACCGTTTTGTTGATGATGATTACAACCAAAAGTTTAACGAAGAACTATTGGTAGGGAAGCTTTCGGCCATATTTGCTACGCTGGCTATTTTTGTATCGTGCCTGGGTTTGTTTGGCATGGCTGCCTTTATTGCGCAACAACGCATCAAAGAGATTGGCGTAAGAAAAGTGTTAGGTGCCAGTATAACGCAGCTATGGTTCCTTTTATCGAAAGATTTCTTAGTGCTTGTTATATTAAGCTGCCTCATCGCTTCGCCGATAGCCTGGTTGTTTTTAGAAGAATGGCTCCAAAAATACACCTACCGTATCACCATAGGGCCACGTGTATTTTGTATCGCAACGCTTTCGGCTATTATCATTACTATAACGACTGTAAGCTACCAAAGCATAAAGGCAGCATTAACTAACCCGGTAAAGAGTTTGAAAACCGAGTAGGGTTAATGGATGCATAGGCGTAATAAATTAAGATCCTGGAATTTGGAGGTTGGAAATAATAGGTTAGAAACCGGAGGTCAGAAGTTAGATAAATTTCAATTACGCAATAAAGCCCGGCAAAAAACCGGGCTTTATATATTTCTCGCTAATCCAACTAATCTCTAATCAACAATTCTCCAACCTCTAAACCACAACCACCAACCGTTGCCCGTTGGGTACATCAAGGCTCCACAGTTCGGCGATGTTCTCCAGTTTAACGGATTGAGTTTCGATGCTGAGCTTCCCCTCCGCTGCCAGTTGGAACATCTCCGGAAGGATCTCTGAAAATAGCTGGCCAACCTGCTGCTTAGTCCATGCCCCAAGGCCCGAGCCTGTTAGCTGCAAGTTTACGCTGCGCAAATTAGCGGCGGAGAACTGAATAAGGTCGCCGGTTATGGCACCAACGGACACATACCTTATCCGGTTTGTAAACGAGCCATCGCCTTTCAGGCATTCAAAAATCATTTCGGCGGTATGTCCCCACAAATAATCTATAATCCCATCGATGGGTGTTTGGGCGTTTATGGCATTTAGCTGCGCTTTAAAACCTTCGCCATCCTGCTCAATCGCAATAACCTCATCTGCGCCAAGCGCGAGCAATTTATCAAGCGCAGCCCTGTTCCGGCCGGTTGCAATTACTTTGGCGGCACCATAATGTTTGGCAATTTGTACCGCTACCTGGCCGGTAAAACCCGTTGCGCCGTTTATCAGCACCACGTTGCCGGGCTGTATATCCGCTTTAAACTTTAGGGCCATGGCTGCGCCGATGACGGCGTTGGGCAGTGCTGCGGCGGTAGCATCGTTTAAACCAGCGGGGATTTGTACCATGCGGTTTTTATGGATAACGGCTTTCTCGGCCATCATCCCGCTTACGCCCATGCCATATACGCGGGTACCATCGGCAAGCAGGCAAACGCCATCGCCACCAATAGCCTTGCCAGCGGTTGCCGGTACGCTGCTTGAATAATGCGTTCCGCTTGCACGGCCTTTATCGAAATGCTTAATGGCAACGGCCTTTACCGTAACTAAAAGCTCATCATCGTTTTGTACGGTGGGTTCGGGGAAGTCGGCGTACCGGGGTAAGCCATCCTGAGGGTATATCACTGCTGCTTTCATCTTATTTTATTTTGATGGAAGCAAAATTAGACCGCCGGAACGTGCGGTACGATAACATATGTTATCAAGTTTTGAGTGAGGATGACTTGACCTTAACCACATCGAAGAAAACGCCATTGATGTGATCGAAATCGTTATCGGTGGTAAATAAAGGAGTAATTTTAGCGGATGTTCTTTGCCAGATGAACCAGTATGTTCGTATCAAATAACAATTTCATTTACTTTTCCTGAGCATTTCGAGCGCTATTTCAGCTTCCTCTTCGGTTAAAAAGGCTTCTTTTGGCAGTTCTTTTAAACGGGCGATAAGGTTCTGAGATGTCTTCCCCAGTTTCGTGGCAAAAGCCTCTGCACCCCCGGCGGCCAGAATCTCCGAAACAGAGTAGGATTTGATTCTGGGAAAGGAATCCGGTTCATCAGTGTCTATTTTTACAATTTTTTTGCTCATTCCTTCGTCCTCCTTCTAACAAATTTACGATTTCTTTTTTTATAAAAAACACTGCTGTATATACGATGCGGGGAAATCGTTTTTAAACAAGTCGCTGATTAGGGGGCACCTACGGAGCCTTCTCGCCTTTCTCACTTATGCTATAAACACGATACTCCTCCGGAGTGTTTAGACCGAACTGAGATTACGCTCCGCTAGGAGCATCGTGTTTATAGAAAATAATCGGCAATGCTACTGGCTCCGTAGGTGCCTCCCCCTTAAAGGCTATTTCCCTGACCTACGATTCCTATTTAAAAATGCGACTTACCCTTTGCCAGTTTGCTTTTAATGCGGCTTAAATGCACAGTGCTTACGCCCAGGTACGAGGCAATATAATGTTGCGGTACGCGCTGTACGATATGCGGCCTATCGGCAAGCAGGTTTTGATAACGTTGTTCGGGCGTATCGCGAATGAAAGAAACAAACTCGTTGATATAATGCGTTTGCCTGCGGGCAAATATTTGCAGCATCATCTTCATAAAGCCGGGCTCGTTACTCAACTCCTCCATCAGTTTCCCCACGTGTTTCTGCTGCGTTACATACACCACCGAAGGCTCAATGGTTTCGATGGTGAACATACTGGGCGTATTATTTACGAAACTTTCCAGCGAGCTGAGCCCCTCGTTCTCGAAAAAGAACTGTACCGTTTTATCATCGCCATTGTTGTTGAAGTAGAGCCGGAGGCAACCCTTTTCAACAAAAATATACCGGTGCGAAACCTTTCCCTCTTCTAACAGAATGGTTTTTGCAGGCAGCTCCAGCCGTTCCTGGTATTGCAAGTACTTATCCAGGTGAAGCTTTAATTGCGGAAACTGGTCTTTGAACTGGAAAAGCATGGGTTTTACTTAGTAGAATCAAGAGTTAAGATACAAGAATCAGGACGAGAGTTAAGATACAACAAATAAGAATCAGGATTTAAAAATTCGACAAAAAAGAAAAAGGTCCGGCGTTTTCGCACCGAACCTTTTTTATTTTTTCTTGGCTCTTGAATCTAAAAGTCTTGCTTCTAACTAGCAGTACTCTTCAAACGCGCCAATCAGGTTATCGGCAATCATTTGCGCAGGGCGGCCTTCAATCTGGTGGCGCTCTATAATGTGCACCAGTTTACCATCTTTAAATAAAGCCATCGATGGCGATGATGGCGGGTAAGGCAGCATCAGGTTACGGGCAGCGTCAACAGCTTCGCGCTCCATACCGGCAAAAACGGTAACCAGGCGGTCGGGGTGCTTCTCGTTGGCACTGGCCATACGTGCAGCAGGGCGCGCATTGGCAGCAGCACAGCCGCAAACCGAGTTAACCATCACAAATACAGTGCCTTCGCTTTTGATAGCCTGGTTTACTGCATCTGCATCCTTCAATTCTTCAAAACCAACTCTGGTCAGTTCTTCCCGCATCGGGGCCACTAAATATTCCGGGTACATATGTATGTTAGCTTAATTCTTAATTTATAAACAAAAATACCAAATCATTTAACAAAAAATATACGTACAAAGAATAAACCCGATTAATTGACGTTCGGGTTATAATCAGTTCATCTTGCGCTGCAATTAAATTAATTATTATATTGCGGTGTCGGTTAACACTGACCCCCGATTAATTAACTAAAGAAAAAACTTAAAAACTGAACGTTTAGGTAATGGGCATATTTACGCAAAAAAATGAAACCCAACCCCGGGTAGTACAGGTAAAAGCAAAGCACTTTAATCATCTTAAACTGGCCATGGCGGCAGGCATCATTATGGTAATGGTATTGATGACCGCCATTATGAAACTAAACAGCCAGTTGGCCGAGCAGGCCCACGAGAACACCCGCCTGCACTCGCAGATTGCGGCACTACAAACCGAAGTAGACAAAACCACCGAAGAGGCCATGCTGGCCAACTCCGAAAAAGACGGCAACCGCAGCCAGGCCGTTAGCTATATAGAAAGCATACAATCTAAACTTAAAAACATCAATACGTACCTGAGTAAGCGCGGGCTGCACAGCATTGGTTTTAAAACCGTGAACCTGAGCAGCAATAAGGCTAAAAGCGATACCAAGATGTATAGCGAGTTTAACACCTACCTGGATAAGCTGGCTAACAACATTGCTTATATGCCCATGGGCTACCCGCGCCTAAGCTCCTTCACTTCGTTTTTCGGATACCGCGGCAACCCCTTCGATTTCGGCAACAGTGAGTTCCACCCCGGCCTCGATTTTAGAGGCAACAAAGGCGATGCCGTAAAATGCACTGCCAGTGGCAACGTAATATATGCAGCAAAAGCCGGCGGATATGGCAATTGCGTGCGCATTAAACACGCTAATGGGCTAGAGACCTGGTATGGCCACCTGTCAAAAATAAACGTGCGCGAAGGCCAACGCGTTACCGTGGGCGATATAATTGGTAAAGTTGGTTCAACCGGCCGGTCAACCGGCCCGCACCTGCATTACGAGATACGCAAGAATGGCCGCCCTGTTAACCCGAAACAATATTTGAGTTTGAATATGTAAGCCAGTTGGCAGTTACTGGTTTGCAGTTGGCAGTATCTCTTGATTGCTGTAAAAGCGTTGTTGTTACAGGTGGAACTTTGCTTAAGCCGCTACCTATTTTAGGTAAAATTGCTAACATGCCTCTTTGCCAATTTCGCGTTGCACACTGCCAACTGAAAACTGGCAACCGCCAACTGTAAAGCTCATCGCCTTTTTTATGCAAAAAAATTTCTACGCAGGAAATTAATTATAATTACTTGTAGATGTACAAGTTAACGCAATGTTAATTTGATTAAATGGATTCCGTTTCATACTTTGCGGTCCCAATTAATTAACCTGATGACCCCGAAGACATCTGATGTAAGTACCATTATGATCTTAAGCCGCAACGGAAAACCCCAATCGTTGCAGGTAAAAACCAAACACTTAAAACGGATAAAGCATTACGCCGCTGCGGTGGCTGCGGTATTTGTTATACTGGCAGCCTTCATCTGCTACTTAACTGCCCAAAACACCCGGCAGGAACAGGAAAAGATGGCATTGCTATCGCAGATAGTTAAGCTAAAGGGCGAGATACCTGCAAACCTGCAAAAAGCAGGCGAACAGCATGCTGCACAGGGCTATATCCAACAGATAGAAAGCAAACTTAAAACCATAAACGATTACCTGCGCCGCCGCGGCCTTAAAGGTTTTACCACCAAAGGCACAGGCGGTGATGCCAACGCCGAAGGCAAAAAGCTATCTGATAAAGAGGTGTACAGCCTTTATAACGATTATCTTAACCAATTGATGAGCAACGTGGCCTTTACGCCAATGGGATACCCCAAAATTAGCTCGTTCACCTCATTCTTCGGTTACCGCAGCGACCCATTCAACTCGGCCAGTGCAGAGTTTCACCCCGGCGTTGATTTTAAAGGTGCCCGTGGCGATGAGGCCAAAAGCACCGCCAATGGCAAAGTTGTTTTTGCAGGGTGGTACGGCGGTTATGGTAACTGCGTAAGGATAGATCATGGCAATAGTTTCGAAACCCTGTACGGGCACCTCTCGCGCATTACGGTAAAAGTAGGGGAGCAGATAACCGTAGGCGAAAAAGTAGGCGAGATAGGCTCAACAGGCCACTCTACCGGCACGCACCTGCACTACGAGGTGCGCAAAAACGGCAAACCTGTAAATCCTATTAATTTTTTAACGCTGAATAAATAGCGAGTGGTGAATGGTTGAGTGGTGAGTGGTGAGTGGTTGCAAAGCTCACCTGGATAGCGACCATCACAACCTTTAACAATTATTAAATTTCACCACAATATAACCACTCTCCACTCACCCAATCAACCACTCACTAAACACCAACCATTCACCAATCCCCCCATGGCCATCTTCAGTAAAAAAGAAAAAGTAGCGCTTGACCTTCAGGCAATATCAACACTCGTTAGTGAAGGCGCAGTTTTAGACGGCAACCTTAAAGCCCCTGCCTTTGCCCGTATAGATGGCACCGTAAACGGCAACATCACGGTTGATGAAGGCCTCATCCTTGGCGAAAAGGGCGTGGTTAAAGGCAACATCGTTACCAAAGAAATTGTTGTTTATGGCAAGGTTACCGGCGATATCAATGCATCGTCTGTAGAGATACGTAGTACAGGCAATATTGCAGGCGATATCAAAACCGCTACGCTGCAGGTAGAAGTGGGCGGCGTACACAACGGCAACCTAAGCATGGCCCCTGTTGTTGCCGGTAAAACCATAGGGGAGAAAGCCGCGTAGTTCAGTCTGAACCATGATTATGAGGATTTAAGGATTGCCTTGATTGCACTTTTTTCAGGACGAGACAACTCTTCAAATCCTTTCATCCTTTAATTGTATAAATCATGGTTCAGACAGCAAGCAATGCTATAATTTTCTGAACCATGATTATGAGGATTTAAAGATTGCCTTGATTGCACTCTTCAAATCCTTTCATCCTTTAATCGTATAAATCATGGTTCAGACAGCAAGCAATGCTATAATTTTCTGAACCATGATTATGAGGATTTAAGGATTGCCTTGATTGCACTCTTCAAATCCTTTCATCCTTTAATCGTATAAATCATGGTTCAGACAATCAACATAACAATTAAAATCAGCGGTTCACTTTTTTGCAATAATTCGCGCTCGCTTTCCTGCATCTCAAATTAAAGCGCGTTATTTACGAGATGACGAAGCAACGCTACTTCCGCCTGATATTGATACTAGGCGCGCTAACGGCATTGGGGCCATTCTCAATAGACATGTACTTACCCGGTTTCCCGGCCATTGCCAAATCGCTGCATACCACTACCGAGACGGTAGCCCTCTCGCTATCCAGTTTCTTCATCGGCATATCGGCTGGTCAGTTGCTGTACGGGCCATTGCTGGATAGGTTTGGGCGTAAACGGCCGCTGTACTTCGGACTTGCATTGTACATCATCGCATCCATCGGCTGCTATTTTGCCGGCAGTATCGAAATGCTTATCGGCCTCCGATTTGTGCAGGCCATAGGCAGTTGCGCGGCGGCAGTAGCTTCGATGACAATGGTACGCGACCTGTTCCCGGTGAAAGATAGTGCCAAGGTTTTCGCATTATTGATACTGGTACTTGGCGCGTCGCCCCTTATTGCACCTACGGTGGGCGGCTATGTGAGCGCATCTTTGGGCTGGCATGTCATATTTCTTATCCTCACAGTAATAGCGGTACTGATAAGCCTTGCCGTGATATTCCTTCTGCCCGAGAGCTACCCGCCGGATCCCTCCTATTCGCTTGCGCCTGGGCCTATTATCAATAGCTTTTTAGGCGTATTGAAAACGCCGCAGTTTTACACGTATAGTTTTTGCGGCGCGCTGGCGTTTTCGGGCCTGTTCGCCTATATCGCGGCATCGCCCATTGTTTTTATGGAGGTATTTAAGGTAAGCACCAAAACCTATGGCTGGATATTCGCCATGCTTTCCATCGGGTTCATCGGATCCAGTCAGGTAAACAGCATGCTGGTCAAAAAATACAAAAGCGAACAGATCGTAATAGCGGTAATGATTGCCATGGCGTGCATAGCGGTGGTGTTTTTAATCGGCGCGCTGCAGGGCTGGCTCGGCCTGGTGGGTACTATCATCATGATATTCGGCATCCTGTGCTGCGTGGGCCTCCTTAGCCCCAATACTTCGGCATTGGCGCTGGCGCCTTTCGAAAAGAATGCCGGCGTGGCATCCTCCCTGTTAGGGGCATCGCAAATGGCCATTGGCTCGGCAGTGTCGGTTGGCATCAGCTTATTCAAAGCAAAATCTGCCGTGCCCATGGCATCCGTCATTATTGTATCCAGCGCAATGGCTTTGTGCTTGTTGTTGATTGGCAGGCGGTTTATCAAGACTAAAGTTGAGGCGAAGCAGGGTGGCGGCGCAGCGGCTCATTAGAAGCACTGATTTCACCGATTTTTTTGGTTTTTCACCGTAGAGACGCAATATTTTGCGACTCGCAATATTGTGCACAGATTTGCATGGGTGATTTGCATGCGGGAGACGCAAATTGCGTCTCTACGATAACCCACCTCATCAAGTGTCCACACTTGGGGCTGCGTAAGTCTGAACTGACTTTTATGGAATTAGAGAATATTCAGAATTGGCTTTGTGCCAGCGCAAGTGCTTCTGGCAATTCTTAAAATTCCTTTAAAATTCGAGTTCAGACATTAATTGCTACTGCCACTGCAAACTGCCCACTGCAAGCTGCCTACTCCCTCACCGCCGTCACCCTTGAACCATCTACGCCCAGGGTTTCGAAGATGATCTTCTTATCCGACAGCTCGTTAACCGCGAAGGGGAAATCGCGGGTTTTGCCATCGCCCAGATCTTCCCGGTATTTGATATCCATGCCCGCAGTAGTAAACTTGCCTTGCGAAAGCACCTTGCCTCCCCAGTATATCAGCAGGGTATTGTCTTTATTGAAAACAATGAACGGTTTTTCGTCTGCAATAACAAAGCGGGTTATGCTATCGCCGGGCGACGCGGGCTTTTCTACCCGGGTGTAATTCCATTTGCCGTACAGGCGTTCGGGACTTAGCCCGGGCTTACAGGCGGCAAAAAGCACGGAAATCAGGACTATAACGATGGGGTATATTTTCATGGCAGATGATGATTTTTCAAATTTATCTTAATCCGTTTGCATAAGCCAAAAAAATACCTACTTTTATAATTGTTAAAACAACACTTATTAATTATAACCTTTTATGAAGAAGTACCTATTCCTGCTACTCATGGCGGGGCAGTCGGTTGCATTTGCCCAAAGCAATGGCAGCATCACCATCACCAATGATTCTAAGGAAACCATCAGCAGGCACATTTACGGGCAATTTGCCGAGCATCTGGGCCGTGGCATTTACGATGGTTTTTGGGTAGACAAAAACCTGCCCGTGAAAAAGCAGGACAGGATACGGCTTGACTTGGTTGAAGCCCTCAAAAAGATAAAAATACCCAACCTGCGCTGGCCGGGCGGCTGCTTTGCCGATGAATACCACTGGCGCGATGGCATTGGCCCCACCGCAAAACGTCCCCGCATGGTAAACACCAACTGGGGCGGCGTTACCGAAGATAACAGCTTTGGCACGCACGAATTTTTAGAGCTTGCCAAACTGCTGGGTACCGAGCCATACATTGCCGGCAACCTGGGCAGCGGCACGGTAGATGAGATGAGCAAATGGATAGAATACCTTAACAGCAATAGCACCAGCACCGTGGTGAGCCAACGCAAGGCAAACGGCCACGCCGATCCTTACAAGGTATCGTTTTGGGGTGTAGGCAACGAAAACTGGGGCTGCGGCGGCAACATGACTGCCGAATACTACGCCAACGAGTTTAGGCGCTACGCGGCTTTTGCGAAGGATTACCCCGGTGCAAAACTGAAGAAAATTGCCAGCGGCGCTAATTCCGACGATTACCACTGGACCGAAACGCTCATGAAAAACATCCCTAACTGGATGATGTGGGGCGTATCGATGCATTATTACACCATACCAACAGGCCAATGGGGCAAAAAGGGTTCGGCAACCAGCTTTAGCGAGGCCGAGTACTTTAACACCATGGTAAACTGCATACGTATGGACGACCTGGTGAGCAAACACGCCGCCATAATGGACAAATACGATCCCGACAAGAAAGTAGCCCTGGTAGTGGATGAATGGGGTATTTGGACCGACCCTGAACCGGGCACCAACCCAGGCTTTTTGTACCAGCAAAACAGCCTGCGCGATGCACTGATAGCCGGCACCACTTTGAATATTTTCAACAACCATTGCGACAGGGTAAAAATGGCCGAACTGGCCCAAACCATCAACGTACTGCAGGCGCTTATCCTCACCAAAAAAGAGAAGATGATCCTTACCCCTACCTACCACATATTTGATATGTACCAGGTGCACCAGGATGCCAAATACCTCAACATCAAACTCAACTCTCCCGATTACGAGGTAGACGGCAAAAAAATAGCTGCGGTAAACGTTTCTGCTTCGCAGGATGCTAACGGTAAAATACACATCTCCTTGGTAAACCTGGATCTGCACAACAGCGTTACCATAAGCACCGCGCTTAAGGATATCGTTTGGAGCAAGGTGAAAGGCACCATCCTCACCTCGGCCAATATTACCGATGTAAACACGTTCGAGCAGCCTAACAAACTAACGCTGAAAGATTTTACCGGCGCTAAAAAAGACGGCGACAAGCTTACCGTTACCCTACCTTCTAAATCTATCGTAACGCTGGAGCTGAATTAATCCCCAGATTTGGCAAGAAAGCAATTAGTGATTAGAACCTTTTTGAAACGTCATCCTCGCGCAGGGTGGCGTTTTTTGTTTTTACCTAGTATCTACCTGGTAAAAACAGCAAAGCCGACTAAAGCTTTTGCGCTTCAACCGGCTTTTTTTTATATAAACGCTGTTGCGTTTGCTATTTCTTCAGTTGTTTAAGCTCGGTTTTGAGTTCCTGCACTTGTTGCTGCGCCTGGCGGTTCTCCAGGTAAAAATAAATGGCGCAACCGAGGAAAATCTTGCCTAAAATAAATACCGCAGCAAAAACCCATTTCCAGTTTTTATGGATCTTCATGTGGTTAGATTCCGCTTCCACCTCTATAAAATGCGGGCCGTTATCTGTTTGGTGATCTTTAAAGCCCTTATCTCCTGTGTTGGGTTGAAACTGCCCGGGGTTAAACTCGGGCCGCAGGATGAGTTCGTCTATGGTGTCCGATATCTTGTTCCAAGTACCAGCCGGCGGGGCAATGGCCATGTGTTGGGCAATATGTTCCATATCCAGTTCCAGTTGCTGGAGGGCGAAGTTCACCTCGGGGTATTGGGCTTTCATGTACATCAGCTCGCGCACCTCAGCATCGGTGGCAGTGCCTGTAACATAGGCTTCTAAAATGCCACTATCTATATACTGCTGCTGTATCATTGCGTTGGTTCCTGATAACGTTGAACGATTCTTTTAATATCCGCCTGATGGCCTCTTCTGTTTTGTTCAGCTCGGCTGCCAGGGTGCCGGTGCTTTTGCCATGATAATGAATACCACAAAATACCCGGCGCTGCTCGGGCTCCATCAAATCTGTAAACTTGTTGCTTTGCTCGGCCAGAGCTTTCGACTCTGCAGCCGGCCCGGCGCATTCATCAACAGCATCAGAAAGCGAGGCCAACTTTTTACGCGCAATTGCCTGCAATTGGCAAAAGGTATTTATGCCTGGCTTGGTCATAGCCTGTATATCGGTAAACTGCAACCCGTTGAAAATATCAACCAGGTATTGCTCGGCAATGGGCTTGCTTTTGGTAGCCTCAAAAAGGTATCCAAGCAGCATGCCTCCGTAGCTATTATACAAATCTTGCCGTGTTTGTACGCCACCTGGCAAAGCCGAGCCGTTGTTAATTAAGTTCTGTTCCAAAATGGGTTCGGGTATAAATGCGTATCAGCGTAACCAAAAATAAAAGGATGTTCCGTTTTTTTTGCCAATAAATATACTACTTAAATAGAATAGCCGGGTTAAAAAAATTTCTTTCTGTATTAAGTCAGGTTAAAATCATTAATTCTGAGCCTCTTTTAATTGTTAAATTTAGTTAAATCCTCTGCACAGGTCATCAGCATGCTACTTTTTTTATACTTTTAGGCTATGCCTAAATATCTGCTGATTTTCACACTCCTGTTATCCTGTTCGGTTGCGCTAGCCCAGGGAACATTCAAAGGTCGCGTGTTTGAGGATAAAACGCGTTTAGGCCTCAGCAATATCTGGATAGAGAACCTGAGCAATAAGCAGAACACCCAGTCGGACAAAGCTGGCAATTTCTCTATTCCCGCCAAACTTGGCGACCTGGTTTTGTTCAAAAGCTTTGGCTACTACAACGATACCGCGGTGGTTACCAGCCTTGGCAATACCGAAATATTTATGTTGCCTCAGAATATACAGCTTAAGCAGGTGGACATCACTAGTACTGATTTGGCGAAGAAATTCAAAAATTACGATAAGGAATACCATGGCCAAACGATGGTTTACCACCGCGACCGCATGGGCAACTTAGATGGTGGCGCAGTTTTTCGCATACATTACTGGAAAAAAGGCGAGCGGGACAAAGCCAAACTGGACAAAAAACTGCATGATTTTGATACGATGGACCGCATCCATGAGCTCTTTGTGCCCGAAACTATAGGTAAATACGTGCCACTTAAGGGCGAGGAACTGGATAACTTCATCAGCCTGTACACGCCAAGCGTGAAAGTTTTCGACCGCAAGGACTTCAACATGATAACCTACCTGAGCGATAGTTACAAGCAATACCAAGCCCTGCCGCCCGATAAGCGTACGCCAGCTACTTTAACTAATTGAATTATCCCGGCAGTATAGACAAGCCCGTGCCCAGGGCCACCACATCTTCTACCGCGCCAACAACGGGGTCTTTTACGTGCGGAATTTTATCGGCCAACTTACGCAGGTAAAAACTTGCGAAGGAAGCAGCCAATGCCGATGCCCCGCCTAACAATATACCTTCCATAACACTTTTGCGATTGGCCTTGAATATGGTTGCGCCAACAAAAGCGCCCGACACCACGCGCCCCAGTAGCTGCGGCATGCCTATCCTATCCGGCGCGGTGGGTAGTTTATCGCCCGCAATTTCGGCGACAGAAAGCAGCTTGGTAATTACAGCAGTAACCGGCATCTGTATAAACCGCAGCGCCGTGCCCGACAATGCCGGATTGGGGTGATTGCTCAAATAATGGCTGGCCAGCATGGGTGCCATAGTAGCCCGCATACCCGCAACAGCACCCAGCCCCACAGTTTGCCATATTACATTAGGTGTTTTCATGATGGTATAACAAGGGGGATGGCGGATAGTTTGAGTGGATGAGGCGGTATCATCAATACATTTTAGATTTGGCTTTGTGGTAAAATTGAACCACAAAGGCCGCAAAGATTGGCATGCCGTTTAGCACAAAGGGCACAAAGCCTATCTTGACCAAATTTATTTTTGTTGTTTAACACTGGATTTATTTTTGATACGGACTCCAGTTTTAGATGTATAGATGAGAGAATATGCACAGCTGAATTTATCTTCCTAATTGCTGCATAAACTTTTCACCAATCTGGTACGAAAATTTGTCGTAAGTAAACGTCAATGTATGGTCCTCTCCCGGCTTGCCTTTCTTCGCGCCCGAGGCTATTAGGTTAAATTCTTTTGCGGCCTCTATCAAGAGCGCGGGCTGGGCCATTGGGAGGTTATGGGCGGGTAATACCCATTTTGCTTTTGCGGCCAGGCGGGCCATTTTGTTGATGCTTTGCTGATAGGCTTTCAGGTCGGTACCGTCCGAAGAAAGTAAAATTGGCCCTTCGTAAAAGCTATCGCCGCACCATAAATAGCCCGCCCGGGCGTCGTAAAGGCATATCGCATCTGGTGTATGCCCGGGAGTGGCAATTACCTGTAGCTTCCTTTGTCCCAAATCAATCACCTCCTTGCTTTTAATAAAGCGCGACACCTTAAAAGGTTTGATAGCATAACGGGCGGTATCCTGTTTTGGTAAGCGGGCTAAACAAAATGAAGCCGGGGCAACCTCCCATTTTACGTCGTTGTGCGCGTAACCCTTAGCGGCATTGCTGCGGGTGTACCGGGTATCCATAGCCAGGACGTTGCTAAACTCGTGGTTACCGCCAATATGATCGGGATGCGTATGCGAATTGAGTACTATAACCGGCAGCTTAGTCAGTTCCTTCACCAATAATGAAATCGTATCCAGCCCCATGCCCGTGTCGAACAACAGTGCTTTATCCTTACCCAGTATCAGGTAACCTATCGTTTCCTCCCAATTATAAGGCTCATCTATGGCATAGGTATCATGCCCTATAGCATAAACCTTAAACCATGGCCTGGAGGTTTTGATTTCCTTAAACTTTTCCAGTCCCGGGCGGGGCGGCCTGTTGCACCAATCGTCGGCTTTAGTGGCCGTAGGGTTAGGCGTGTTAAAGCCGGATATGGGTAGCGTAACGAGCAAAAATATACCGGCGGTGAAAAAACTGAGGTGATTTTTGGGTTTCATAATGAAAGGGTTAGGCTAATATACGTAGCGGGGGTTGAATGTTTATTAAGATATTTCCCCCCCGCAGGGCCTCTTTGAAAAATGCGCCTCCGGCGAGTGATTTCGTTATTTAGAACTATTTACAGGCCGAAGCGAAGTGTGCTCTTTCGAGAGACGGTGCGGGGAGATAATCGGAGTGGTGTGAGGATAAAACCGACCACAGGCTAAAAAACATGATTGCCGAGTGTTTGCCTTGGTGGGTTTGGCACGAGAAGCCTTTACCCGCCCGCCCCGCACGTCATCTCACGCCAGAGTGGTACATTTACTCAAGGCTAAAGCCTGGCATTCGATGAATAATGATCACTCCGGGCAACAATGAGCTACCGCGTTTATTTGTTAAATTTTGTTTTTGATCCTGCATGCAAAGTTGGGTTAGGTATTCATTTGATATGTGTTAATTTAAGTAAATAGCCTCCTCAGGCAAGCTATGTCGCTATTTTATATTAAATCAAAAGCTCTCGCAAATTGGCACAACTCGTAATAATCACTTGTTTTTAATTTGCGTCTGATGTTTTTGCGGTGCGTCTCCACTGTACCAATGGCAATAAAGAGCTCATTAGCCGTTTCAGTCGAGCTTTTTCCTAATGCCAATAATTTTAAAACAGTACATTCGCGTTTACTTAAGCTCGAGAATAACTGGAAATTTCGCCGCAAAAAATTATTTTCTTCAAGCAGCCTCGATGCTTTAGTTGTCATGTGGTGCATAGCATCAATGGGCAATGCCAACGTAATTGTTAATAGCGGTTTTCCCTCGTTATCATTGGCAAGTATTTTACAACCATTCATATACCAATTATAATCATCAGGGATACTAAAGCGAACTTGTTGAAAATACGTACAAAAGTCGCCGTCATTATTTTTTTGAAGCAGCCCCAATATTTTAGGTACAGATTCATTTGTGTCTTCGCTGTTAAAATAACGTGCGAAATATTCTGCTGATGTTATAGTAGTAACCTCAGACAGCGTTATACCGAGCAGATCCAACCCCCGTTTCGACATCCAGGCGACAGACCAGTCGCGTAGGTCATGGATGATAACAACGCCGGGTAATTTATCAGCTATTAAAACAATTTCGCCAATACTTTGGGATATGATGCTAGTGTAGTCGTTTTTAATCATGATAAGAGCGGTTGTTACTAAAATAACAATATTATTTGATGTTCATTCAAAATTTACGCTAAAAAATACCCGTAAACGGGTATTTTTTTTGCTCGGTTTTTTGTATTATTTAGTGAGGTAAACAATATTCATAGTTATATCATGAAAAAACTTTTACTTTCTATTGTTCTTATTGTAACCGCGTTGTTCACGAGCCAGGCACAAACTGCCAAACCTACGCGCGCTGAAACCATAAATTACATCAATCAAATATTAGAAGAAGCTTGCGGGTTAGAGCTGAAATTTACAGATGGCCGGTATAATAATTTTACAGATATGGAAAAGATTGTCTATTACAAGCCTATGTATGGCGCGGCTTTAAGCTATGACTATGCAACTAAAAAATACTCAGTTACCCTGGGAGATGTAGTTTACGATTCTAATGGTAAATAATTGGCAAACAACGTGCTGTCATATAGCAATATCAGCTTTAAGAAGGTTGTTGAAATTAAAAAGAGCGTTTGGTTTCATTCCTCGTCACCTGTAATAAACTTAGTAGTAGAACTTCCTGGTACATCTGTCGCATTAACTCAAGATTGGAGAGTGTATTACACTGATGGGCTTGGTGAAAGAAAGTCAATAAGCAAATCAACCACTGAACCAGATTCCGGATTTATTTTCAGATAAGCGACCGATAATATTAACAATTTTACAAGATTAAAAAAATGCCATCCTACGATTAAAAGAACTTGACAACGAGGAAAAAGATCCGTTTTTGGATAAATAACGGCAACTGATCAAATTTAGCCACATTAAAAAATATATTACTATTGGTAGCGATAATAATAAAGCAAGAGCACAAAACTCTTTTAGTAACTAAATATTAAAATTACATCACCATGAAATTTAAACACTTGTTAACCTGCTTGGCATTGGCAGCAATATTGCCAATTTTAAGCTTTAAAAATAAAATAGAAAAAGCGGGCGATAAGGGGACTTACGGCTTTGTGTATGTGAGCGGTGTCTACCCGGAATCTCACACGGCATTGATTAGTCAGATCATTTATCAGCCGCCTTATCCTGAATGTAAAGAAGAAAGCCGCTTTTGGGGGAATGCCGAGGCTGGATTTGCCAAATATCTTGCGGCTTACAACAATGAAGAAAAATTTGGCGGCCGTAACAATGTAGCATCAACGAAGGGGCTTTATAGCAAAAGCTTTTTGACCCACCAGGAAGCGCAGGACGCCATGGACGAGAAGATCGCAAACGAAAAGCAGCAAGGTCATCACGTAAAAATGATTCCTTATAGCTATATCTGTCAATAAAGTTCAATTCTTAACCTTATCATTCAATCAGATGAAAAAAATAATTTTAGCTGTATCTGTACTCGGGCTGATTCTTACAGCATATGCCTTTACCCAACGCAACGAAAGCCCGGCAAGCGGCCTTGGCGATGTTAAATATTCTATTTTACCTCCCGATCAGTTTCAAAAATTAAATGGCGATGGCTGGATACTGGCCGATGGCCGCGCCATTAAAGGCAGCAAACTGCACCTCTTTGCCGGTATTATTAACGCGCCCGATGCAAGGGGCATGTTTTTACGCGGGCTTAACTATGGCCGGAATGATGATAAGATTAAACCTGATGGCAGGCAGGCGGGCCAATATCAGCCTGATACAGTAGGGCCGCATAGCCACGGCTGGACAGGCGAGGCGGGTTACCTTGGTGGTTATGGCTACCCAGACAATGCGGAGAGGCGTTGGACAGCCGATGGTTTAAAAGCGCACCCGAAGGAACATAATGAAAAAAACAGGTATGTTGCGGCAGCACAAAAAGACTATGCTGTTTTTGGCGTAGGTACTGAAACCCGCCCAAAAAACATCGCCATGTATATTTATATTAAAATAAATTAAATTAACCTGATCATCACAATATGAAAAAACTACTTACCCTGATAGGTTTGCTGCTGCTAACTGCCAGCCTGAAGCCGCAAACCAAGGAATAAACCATTGCGTGGCTGAAAGAGAAACTGGAGAAATGTTTAACAGGTTTCGCCAAATGAATTTTATTTTACCTGCGCAAAATAATAATATATCATCAATTTATTATTTATTAAAAGCCCGAAAAATTTTAAACCCGCTCATTCATGAAAAAAACTTTATTCATTCTATTACTATCCATAACAACTTTTACCGTAAAAGCCCAAAACATGAGTTTTGATGAAACGGTAAAATATATTAATGATAAAATGGCTACGGCTGCTCAATTTGCAAAATCGGGCATAACAGCGACAAAAGACGGAACTGTTGTGTCATCAAAAAAAACTTATAACCTGTTTGATCTATCCCAAACAATATGTAACGATCCTTACGTGGTTAAGCAGGATAAAGGTATAATGCTTGTGAATAAGCCGGGTTATATCCGCGTAACTTTATCTACGGATGGCAGTACCCTTTCTGGTATGGTTATTTATATGGAAACAGAAAAAGATGCAGAGCGGCTATATAATGCTTTAGTTTACCTGCGCAGCTTGTGTGCTAAAAAGAAAGACCCTTTTGATTAGTTTTAGCACTGTGAAGGGGCGCATTAGGTATGAAAGATGAACTTGAATTGATGCCCTCCGCTTCGGCAAGTGTCCACACTTGACGTCTCCGCAGGGTCTCTTTGAAAAAAAGACCCTGCGGCGGGTAGTTTCGTTTTTCGGCTTTTCGTATATTCAAATTCATCACGGCGCTGAAACCGCAGAGTCCTCTATCGAGAGACCGTGCCGGAACGGGAGGTATCATTATACATAGGCCAATAAAAAAAAAGGATAATGTGGTCAAAAATAGTTGGTGAAACCTCTGTAACTGTATTGATTATCAATTAAATGTATCAAGCCAATTGAAAGCGATTTCAATTGGCTTTTTTTAAGATAAGTTTTCTTAGCCATTGAAAGGAATAGCCACAAACAATATGACCGATATCTCTCAGTAAGCGTGTTTTTTTTGCTTATTAAAGAATCTATAGGAATTTATGTGAAAGCAGCGCCAACTATTTTTGACCACATTACCAAAAAAAGCGGCCTGAAACCTCAGGCCGCGCAGAATTAACTTGATAGATAATATCAATCGATTCCATGTTTTAGCCGGAAGTCTGGGTCGGTCATATGCCCGTAATAAAAAGTGGGCCTGGCTTCGAGCTTAGAATAACCAATACCACCAGCAATTCGCGGAAGCATAATATCTACCTTTGAATACCTTAGCGCATTTGTTGTATTTGCAGGATAATCGAAGATAACCGTCATTAGGGCATGGGATTCCGTCGTTTTTATGTTAACATTGGATATCCAGTTCATTTCTCCAATGTTTTTTCCAAACATCTTGAATTCCTTTGCACGTTCCTCTACCAGCGCCATCGCCGCCTCATGAAGGCCTGGCCATATTTTCCCAGAAAACTGTTCATCGGCGACAATAGGCGCGTAAACGCCTTCAGCAAGCACATCGCTGGGCGGGAGTTCTACCGACAGATTCCCTAGGGATTTAAGGCGTTGGTTAACCAAAGGTGGTGAAGGATTCAGAATGATGATTTCCGCATCCATCAGCTTATCAATCGGACATTGTCTGTCAGCAATCAGCGAGGCGCGCGAAGCATAGCCAAAATAAGCCGCCACGAGTTCATGGGCATGGGACGATTTTAATGGAATGCAGTAATTGTTTTGGGTGAAGGCGCGTAAGGAGTCCGCGCAAGCTTTTGTGATTTCAAGTTTCATAGCAACTATTGTTAATTGCTGGACTTTGTGGTTATCGAGAGTGTTTAAAGACAACCATGCCAGCGGTTTAACAAAATTTGCTGTTATGACTTGTCAATTTTTGATATAACCTCGCGTTTCAGTCACTCACAACTGGGGCGCTCGATTCCCTTTTCGAAAGTAGAAATAATAATTGAAAAAAGAAATATGATTATTAAAAGTGTGGATACTTACCGCCGTTATTGCGCCAAGTGTAGACACCTGGCACGGCAAAAAGAGATTTAGCATGGGCTCCATGTCGACCGCTTCCGACCACCCATTGTACCAAAAACGAACAGCCAGGGCTATCCGCAAAATGCATAAAATGCTGTAATTAAGCATTATATAAAATAGGAACAGCTATTGAGGAGTTAGCGTGAACACCTACAAGAACCATTCAACGCAAAATACAAACCATATGAAAAAGCACATTTTCGTCCTTTTAACCTTCGCATTCGCGTGCTTGATGTTTACCAATGCCAAAGCGCAAACAACCACACGATCCGTATCCGATTATACCGGTATCGAATGCAACGGGCCATTTAACGTCACCATCAAAATCGATGGCACCGAAAGCCTAACCCTCGACATTGATGCCGCTGTAGAAAAAGAAGTGATAACCAAAGTAGAAAACGGCATATTGAAAATAGAATTTAAAAACTGGTGGAAAAACCACCGCGATATAAAACGCGCCAATGTTTACGTTTCGGCAAAAAGCCTCAGCTACCTGGGCAGCAGCGGTTCGGGCAACGCGGTACTTGCTGCCGGCAGCATCACCGGGCAGCGCGCCAAAATTGCCGTAAGCGGTTCTGGTAATTTGAAGGCGGCTGTAAATGCCGAAACGCTGCAGATAAGCGTAAGCGGTTCGGGCAATGCCGTTTTAGCCGGTAGCGCCACCGCGGCCGAAATTCGCGTTTCTGGCTCGGGCGAAGTTAATGGCAAGCAACTGCGCGTTCAAAGGGTAGAAGCCAGCATTTCCGGCTCCGGCAACGTGGACATCATAGCCGATGAAGCCGTGTCTGCCCGTATATCCGGTTCGGGTGGTTTAAGCTATTCGGGGAATGCACAAATCGTTAACGACAAGCATTCGGGATCGGGCAGGATTAGTAAGCATGATTAATGAGGTACTAACGGCGTTGTCAAACCTCCGCCTCCTCAGGGACTTTTCGCAAAAGAACCCTGCGGAGGGTGATTTGGTTTTGCGGATTTTCGTATATGCAAATACATCACGGTGCTGAAACCGCAGGGTCCTCTATCGAAAGACCATGCTGGGACGGAAATTCGGCGGACCGAAACAATTTCCTGTTTGCACACAATTTGACTGATGACCTCTCCTTTGCCGGCGGCCAGTTTTTTACGCCATTGTTGTAATTGTTCAGGCGTTTGCTTCAGCCAGTCCGTTACTTCGCCAACAACCTTCAAAGGGTATTGGGTCCGGTAAGAACGCATGGGATTGCCCGGAAACTTTTTGTTGGTTACATTGGGGTCGTCCTCAAAGTCGCCCGTGGGCTCAACGATATAAACGCGCTCCCCACCGTTGCCCCTAGCCAGGGCAGCGGCGAGACCCGCGCCGTAAACCAGTGCCGTAAAGTATATGTGGTTCATCACGAGATCGGGCTGATAGTTGGACATACGGCCGGCAGTCAGCAAATCACCTGCCCGAAGGTCTGCTCTCGTGCCATGGTAAAAAGGCCCCTGGTCTGCAGGTCGGCTGGCGGGCAGTAAAGCCAGCTCATGGTAAATTCTGGCGTTCTCCACGTTGTTCAGTTCTTCGTAACACTTAGCAATATAAAAGTGCAGCGGAGCATATGCGCCTTTAACAGCGTCGTTATTCACCTCCAGGGCTAATTGCAACGCCGTATGGTACCACTTTAACCTGTCAGAAACATCAAGCTGAAGCCGGGCAACATACCAGGCGGCCATAAACTTTTCAAAGTCATTTGTAGCTTCCTCCCACGCCTGAAAAAAGTGGCGGAGCGCCCCCTCAGGCTGACCTTTATCCTCCAGGTTCATCCCCTGCAGGCAAAGTTGGATAACGGTATTGTTTTGGTTAAATTCCATACTATTTTCCAAAAAAAAGTGATTTTCTTTCAAAAATAACCGGCGGAACCGTTAAAAAACCAGCTTTAAAAGTATATTTTTTCAAACGTACAACCAGGCTGATTTGTACGTTATTTCTACAACTGCCCCCTTAAGCAGCGCACCCGGCATTCAGCGAAAAACCATTTTAGCACCTTAGTTGATTTAGGTGTCGGCAGGGTCCCCGCCCCGGCAAGTGTCCACACTTGCCGAAAGTAAATGGGAAGCGTCCACGCTTCCGGGCCTGGCAATTGAAGTAAAGTAAGTGTGGACACTTACCAAAGTTGTTGCGCCAAGTGTGGACACTTGGCACGGCAGAGGAGCGGAGTTGTAAACCGAAACAGTACCCCCAAATTCTCGACACCATTCAATAAATTATTTTCAAAGGGCTTTCAGGATTGGCGCTGCTGTACCAAAACTCGTGCGCCGAGCCTACAAAACCTGCCCTAACGGGATTATCGTGTATATAATCTATCTTTTGTTGGATCACTTCGGGCGAATAAAGTAATACCGGATGATTCCCGTTTTGCCAAAATTGATTATTGGTGTTAAGCGGATTGTATCTGCCCGCAAGTTCAAAGCGTTTTAACATCCATTCGCGCCTGCTTTCCTGCGGGTTATTGGCAATCATCTCCACCAACCTTTTTGAGGTGAAGGTTTTAAAATGACCAAGCACATCGCCAAGCGACCCTTCAGAAACATTTGCTACCAAATGGATATGGTTCGTCATAATCACGTAGGCATAGATGTTCAGTTTTTTATGTTGCTGACAAAAGGCAAGGTTTTCTATCAGGTAATCGTTGTATTGCCGCCTGGTGAAAACATCTATCTAGTCGATTACAGTAAGGGTAACAAAATAAAGTTCGTCGGTTGAGGCATTGCGTGACATGGATTAAAATTGCAAAATATTTAGCGCTTAAACAAGTGTAAGTGTGGACACTTACACTTGTTTAAGCGCCAAGTGTGGACACTTGGCACGGCAGAGAAATTTGATTTCCCCGCCTCGGCAAGTGTCCACACTTGCCGAGGCAGGTAGGAAGCGTCCACGCTTCCGGCCTGGGCATTTGGATTGACGTAAGTGTGGACACTTACCGACGTTATTGCGCCAAGTGTGGACACTTGGCGCGGCGGAGTAGTAAGGTAAGTTCAAAAAAATAGCGATGAGCTTTCGACCCATCGCTATTTTTCAAAAGGATAACCTCCCTTTATATCTTCCCCTTCAAACTATCCTGTTTGGCTTTTTCGCGTTTTTTGAAGAAACCGCGGAGCAGGAAGTTGCTTTGTACGGCTTCCAGGTCGTCGTTTAGCTTTACCGAACTTTGTTGCAGCTTATCAATTGTGGCTTGTACCTTTTTGGCGCCGGCAGGGTCGTTCAGCAACACACCCAGGATGTTATCGGTGCTGTTAAGCTTGTTGCTGGCAGTGTTGAGGTTGTTGGTTAGTATTGTGGCGTTGTTAGCTGCTTCTTTCAGCTTATCCATTGACTGCAGCAGGCGGGCGTAAGCCACGGTATCGGTCAGCATTTTATCGGCCAGGCCGCCTTTGGTGTTCATTTTATTGCTGAAGGCGTTGAGCGCAACAGCCATTTGCGAAGCGGTTGCCGTAGTGGTTTGCAGGTTGCGCATAGCGGCGCGCAGCTGCATGGCCATGGTGCTGTCGGCAAGCAATGCGCCAACGGTGCCTTTGCCGGCCAGTATCTGGTGACCAAGCGTTTTAAAATCGGTGGTGATGGCCAGCAGGTTCTCGTTGTTCTTTTGCAGGGTAGCCATAATGTCGTCAGTCGATAATAGCTTGGCTGCCTGCAGCACGTCGCCATTCTGCACTATTGGTGCTTGCGGACTGCCACCATCTATCACAATGATCTTGTTGCCTATTAAACCATCGCTGCTGATGTGTGCCAGCGCGTTGCGGTGTATGTATTGCTGGGTAGCGGCTTCAATGCTCATATCCACATCCACCTGCGAGGTGCCGGTAAAACGAACGTTTTTGATGGTGCCTATCTTTACGCCCGAGAACCATACGTTGTTGCCTTTTTTCAAGCCAGCAACATCGGTAAATACCGCACTGATATTGATGCTTTTTACAAAGCTTTTATTCTGGCCGCCCAGTGTGAGTATGCCTATTACAAATACTGCCACACCGAGCAGTACAAATACGCCTACTGTTATTGATTTCCTTTTTTCTGCTGCATCCATAGGTATATGGTGATAATGTTATTCTGTAAAATTGTAATCGTAAAAAGGTTTCACCCTTGGGTCTTCGGTATTAAATACCTCCTCAAAGGTACCCACCCGCTGAAACTTCCCGTCTAACAACATCGCTACCCGGTCGCCGGTTTGCTTGGCGCAGGTTAAATCGTGCGTAATGATGATAGATGAGGTGTTGTAATTTTGCTGCACCTCGTTGATGAGGTCGTTTATTTCGATGCAGGTGATGGGGTCCAAACCGGCGGTTGGCTCATCGTACATCATAATTTCGGGGTTGAGGATAAGCGTACGGGCAATGCCAATACGTTTGCGCTGCCCGCCCGAAAGCTCGGAAGGCATTTGGTTGATGGTTTGCGATAGGCCAACGGCATCTAAAACACTTTCCACGTTCTTATTTACCTCGGCCTTGGTAATGCCCTTACGGTTGCGCACCAGCGGGAACTCCAGGTTTTTGCGCACCGTCATACTATCGTACAAGGCACTGTTCTGAAACGAGAAGCCGATGCGGATGCGCAGGGCCTCCAGTTCGCGCTGGCTGATGTGGGGCACATCGTTACCCAAAACTTCAATGGTGCCTTTATCCGGCATCAACAGGCCGGATATGAGTTTGATCAATACCGATTTGCCCGTACCTGAGCGGCCCAGCACCACCAGGTTCTCTCCCTGAAAAAGGTCCAGGTCGATACCGCGCAGTACATCGTAATCGCCGAAGGATTTCTCCAGTCCGCGTATCTTAACCACCTCGTTGGTCATGTCGATATTTACCTTTTGCTTCTGCATATGGTTGTTAACGGAACCAGCCCGCTATCTGTACAATTAAAACTTCCTCAATAAAAACCAAAAACATGGCGGTAACTACCGCGCCATTGGCGGCCTTGCCTACGCCCTCGGTGCCTTTGGCAGCGTTATAGCCCTGGTAGCAGCCTACGATGCCGATAGTGAAACCGAACACGATTGCTTTGCTGAGCGATGCCCAAAAATCTACGAAGGTAAGCGGCTCGAAGGCCTGCTCCATAAACGTAATGTAAGTGGTACCCTCGTTGGCGCTTACGTTAAGGTAACCGCCTAGCAGCGCAATAAAGGCCACATAGGTGGCCAGCAAAGGTATGGTGATGGTGGTTGCGATAACCCGCGTACACACCAAAAATTTAAAAGGTTTGGTACCCGATACCTCCATGGCATCAATCTGCTCGGTAACCCGCATCGAGCCCAGTTCGGCACCGATGCTGCTACCCACCTTACCCGCAGCAATCAACGCGGTAACGAGCGGTGCAAGCGCCTTCATGATGGCAATAGACACCAGCGATGGCAGCCACGATGTAGCCCCGAAACCGGTAAGTGATGGCCGGCTTTGCTTGGTGAAGATGACCCCTACGATAAATCCGGTTAAAGTGATGAGGGTAAACGAGCGCACGCCGGTTTCGTAGCACTGGCGAACGATTTCCTTAAAATCGTATGGGGGGAGCAAAAACTCTTTGAAAAAGCGGATGACAAAGCTGTAGATGTTGTACAGCATCAGGAAGAAATCGCTGACAGCGCCCTTCGCTTTTGATAAGCGGGACGGCACTGGCTTTGTTGTACTTTTTATAGTATCCATTTAAGCGGGCAAAGGTATAACTAATACGAAGATATAGAATGCGTAAAGCGGCAAAATGTTTTACCAGGAGATTGATTATTACAAATTACAGACCGATAGCGCTTTGGCGTTGGGAGCGATGCCTTAAACAGGTATAAAAATGTAACACAAGTTTAACATGTGCAAGGGCGAATTTAAGACCAGGCCGGAGAGGAAAGGGAGAGAAAAAAGAAAGGCGGGAATATGGTGGATTTCCATCCAAAATGGCAACAAAAAGCCCTGAAAAACACCGAAAAAGTCGCCGAAAACCAAAGAAAAACACCGATTTTTCTCCGATTTACTCCGGTTTTTGGGGGTAAAATGGGCATTTTCAGGCTGTTTTTGGGTGGTTTTTGACCCAAAAACGACTGAAAAAGGGGCTAAAATACACCACTTTTTGTCTATTTTGGTAACAATATGATATTATTGTGTTAAATTCGTATCAGTATCGATGCAGATAAAAACCAATTAGATTTTGAGATGCCTAACAATGTAATGCGTGAGATTACCCCCCTCACCCCAAGCGATTGTTTTACGATTTTCAGCAGGGTAAAAACCAGGTTTGATTTCCCCTTGCATTACCATGAGGAGTATGAACTGAACCTCATCATCAATGCAAAAGGCGCAAAGCGCGTGGTAGGCGGCAGCATAGAGGTGATAGACGATCTGGAGCTAGTACTCATCGGCCCCAACCTGTACCACGCCTGGTTTACCCACCAGGCCAAAAGCGAAGCCATTACCGAGGTTACCATACAGTTCCATAAGGATTTGTTTGACGATAAGTTCCTGAGGCGCAACCAGATGAGCTTCGTAAAGAACATGCTGGATAAATCGCAGCGCGGCATCACCTTTCCGCCCGAAACCATTGCCGCCATACGGGGCAGGCTGCAGTCGCTGGATAAGAAAAACGGCTTCGACTCGGTACTGGAGCTGATGAGCATCCTGCACGATCTCTCCATCAGTCGCAATATGAAGACTTTATCCGATGCCAGCTTCACCAATGAGCAATTCAACTATAACAGCCGCCGCATAGAGAAGGTATTCGATTTCATGAACGCCAACTACCACACCCAGGTAACCCTCGCCGAAGTAGCCAAAATAGCCAACATGCCCGATGCTTCCTTCAGCCGTTTCATCAAAAAGCGCACGGGTAAGACGTTTATAGACAGCCTGAACGAGATCCGCCTGGGCCATGCCTCGCGCATGCTCATCGAAAGCACCACCACCATTGCCGAAATAGCCTATAAATGCGGGTTCAACAATATCTCCAACTTCAACCGCATCTTTAAACGCAAGAAATTCTGCATCCCCAAAGAGTTCCGTGAAACGTACACAGGGAACAGGGTATTTATTTAGATGTGCAGATTTCAGATGTGCAGATATGCAGATTGATGCTACTGTATTGCGTGGATTTTGTCGTGATAAACTAATACTTGGTTAAAATAGTATTAGGGTTGGGTGGGCTAAGTGCCTATTTTTGGTACCAGCCAGTTACCCATACCGGAAATAGTCCAAAAACACCCCCGAAAACCTTAAAAAACCGGAGTAAAATCGGTGTTTTTCTTTGATTTTCTGTGGTATTCCTGGCTTTCCCGTGAAATAAATTTTGATAAATGAGATTGTCCCTGATTGATATTTCCATCATTGTCCTGTACCTGCTCAGCACCATTTTCATCGGGTTGTGGTACCGCAAAAAAGCACGCGAAAATAAGGACAGCTACATGCTGGGTGGAAAATCGCTGCCCTGGTATAAGCTTGGTTTGAGCGACGCTTCTGATATGTTCGATATCAGCGGCACCATGTGGATGGTGAGCCTCTGCTTCGTGTACGGCATGAAGAGTATCTGGATCCCCTGGCTGTGGCCGGTATTCAACCAGGTGTTTTTGATGATGTACCTCTCCCGCTGGCTGCGCCGCTCCAATGCCACCACCGGTGCCGAATGGCTGGCAACGCGCTTCGGTAAAACAGGCGCGGGCGTAACCAGTTCCCATTTGGTGGTGATAGCCTTCGCATTGCTCAGCTGCCTGGGCTTTATGGCTTATGGCTTCATCGGGCTGGGTAAATTCATCCAAATATTCATCCCCTGGGATCTGATTAAAGGCTACATCCCTTTTGAGGTTGCGCCGCAATACGTGCCCCATGTTTACGGCATCATCTTTACGCTGTTTGCCATGTTTTACTCTATCATCGGCGGTATGCACAGCATCGTAACCGGCGATATGGTAAAATACGGCATCATGACGGTGGCCTGTATCTGGATAGGCGTTATCGCTACAGAACAAATAGCTAACCATAAACTCAATGTGCCCAACGGCTGGTACACACCGTTTTTCGGCAAACACCTGGGGCTGGATTGGTCTACCATTATCAAAGAAGTCAACGTGAAAATCAAGAGCGACGGCTACTCCCTGTTTGCGTATTTCTTTATGATGATGACCTTCAAGGGCTTCTTCGCAGCATTGGCCGGCCCAGCGCCAAACTACGATATGCAGAAGATACTGAGCACCCGCTCGCCAGAGGAAGCCAGCAAAATGAACGGTTTCGTTAGCGTTATCTTGCTACCTATCCGCTATACGCTCATTATCAGTCTGACTGCCCTGGGCCTTATCTACTATCACCAGATGAACCTGGCCGATGGTGCAGGTGGCATCGATTTCGAGCGCATACTGCCTGCGGTGATCAATAATTTTTTGCCGGTTGGACTGGTGGGCCTGTTGCTTGCCGGTTTGCTGGGCGCCTTCATGAGCACCTTCAGCGGCACCATGAATGCCGCACAGGCTTACATCGTTAACGATATTTACATCAAATATGTAAACCCCGCAGCATCCACCAAAAAAATCATCGGCATGAACTACCTGGTGGGCGTGGTTGTGGTGGCTTTGGGCGTTTTCCTTGGCTTTTTCGTAAAGGATATTAACAGCGTGCTGCAATGGATCGTATCCGCCCTGTATGGCGGCTACATAGCAGCAAACGTACTTAAATGGCATTGGTGGCGGTTTAATGCCAGCGGTTTTTTCTGGGGAATGCTATCCGGCATTCTGGCAGCTATGGCTTTTTCTTTGCTGGTGAAGTTTGGTTTTATCTCCGAAGGAGACCTGCTTTACTGGTTCCCGGTGTTGTTTGGAATTTCGCTGGCGGGATCCATCGGTGGTTCCTACGCCGCGCCTCCTACCGATGCTGCCGTTTTGCAGTCCTTCTACACCAACGTACGCCCATGGGGTTTTTGGGACCCGGTGAAAAAGATAGCCATGGCCAACGACCCGTCCTTTCAACCTAATAAAAACTTCAAGCTCAATATGTTCAATGTGGTCATCGGTACTATTGCCCAATGCTGCCTCACGATTTTGCCCATGTACCTGGTGCTGGGTCAACACTCGCCACTGCTGATTACCATAGCCATTTTGGCGGTGATGATGCTGATACTGAAACGCACCTGGTGGAACAAACTAAAAGAATATTAATACACACAAATATTTATGACCCCTGCCTTTAAGAACAAGCTGGAGCAGCTGAATGCTGCCTACCGGCAATTGATAGATACGCCTAACGAGATAGACGGCTTGGGCAACGGCGTTTTCGACCGGTATAAAAACCCGGTGCTCACCGCTGCGCATGCCCCCGTAGCCTGGAAATATGACTTGAACCCCGAAACCAACCCCTACCTGATGGAACGCTTCGGCATCAACGCGGCGTTCAATGCCGGGGCCATTAAATTCAATGGAAAATACCTGATGGTGGTGCGCGTAGAAGGGGCCGACCGCAAATCCTTCTTTGCGGTGGCCGAAAGCCCTAACGGGATAAGCCATTTTACCTTTTGGGAAAACCCCGTCACCATGCCCGAAACCGACGAACCCGATACCAACCTGTACGATATGCGCCTCACAGCGCACGAGGATGGCTGGATATACGGCCTCTTCTGCACCGAAAGGCGCGACCCGGCAGCGCCCGCGCACGACCAAAGCATGGCCATTGCGGCCTGCGGCATTGCCCGCACCAAAGATTTACTTATCTGGGAACGCCTGGCCGATTTAAAAACCAACTCGCCGCAACAACGCAACGTGGTATTGCACCCCGAGTTTGTAGATGGCGAATACGCCCTGTACACCCGTCCGCAGGATGGCTTCATCAGCGCGGGCAAAGGCGGTGGAATAGGTTTCGGGCTTTGCGATAGCATGGAGAACGCCGTGGTAGACGAGGAAACCATCATCGATAACAAACAATACCACACCGTTTACGAAGCCAAAAACGGCCAGGGCCCCACCCCTATCAAAACGGATAAAGGCTGGTTGCACCTGGCACATGGCGTGCGCAATACCGCCGCCGGCCTGCGCTATACGCTATATATGTTCATGACCGATCTAACGGACCTGACCAAAGTAACCCACAAACCCGCAGGGTACTTTTTAGCCCCCGAAGGCGCAGAACGCATTGGCGACGTAAGCAACGTGGCTTTCTGCAATGGCTGGATAAAGGATGAGGATGGCAGCGTGTTTATTTACTACGCATCATCAGACACACGCATGCACGTGGCCACTACCACGGTAGATAAACTTATCGATTACGTAACCAATACGCCTGCCGATGGTCTGCGTTCGGCAGCATCTGTAGATACGCTGAATACCATCATCAACAACAATAAAAAGCTGAAGGAACTGGTTTAATTGAATAAGAGTAAACTCCCTCCCAGCGGAAGCCCCACCTAAATCCTCCCCGGTAGGGAGGACTTAAAAGAAAAACGGGCGCAAAGCTAAAGTCTCCCCAACCGGGGGAGATTTAGAGGGGGCTCCTTCGCCCGGTCAAGCGTCCATACTTGACTGAAACACATTTGGAGCGTCCACGCTTCCGTGACGATTCAAAAATATTAAGCGTGGACGCTTGAACAAGCAGTAGCTGAATTGACAAGAGAAGTTTAATAAGGATGAATAAAGTACTTGCCGATTATAAAAAAGAACTGGAACAGGAACTGGAAAATATCCTCACCTATTGGGTAGATAACACAATGGATGAGGAGTACGGCGGTTTTATTGGGCGGATAGATAACGACAATAAGGTTATCCCCGGTTCGCCCAAAGGTTCGGTATTGAATGCCCGCATCCTGTGGAGTTTTTCGGCAGCTTATAATAAAACAAAAAATGCCCTCTATTTGGAAATGGCTGCAATTGCCTATCGGTACGTCAGCACGTATTTTATTGATGAGGAATACGGCGGCGTTTACTGGACGGTGGACCATGAGGGCAAGCCTTTAGATACCAAAAAGCAGGTGTATGCATCTGCGTTTACCATTTATGCATTCAGCGAGTTTTATAAAGCAACCAAGGACGAAGAAGTACTGGCAGAGGCCAGGAAACTGTACCACCTTTTAGTAGAAAAGAGTTACGATACCCGGCATACCGGCTACCTGGAGGCCTTTACCCGCGACTGGCAGCCTATTGCCGATTTGCGCCTGAGCGCCAAGGATGCCAACGAGAAAAAGAGCATGAACACCCACCTCCACGTACTGGAGGCCTATACCACGCTTTATACCGTTTGGCCCGATGAAGGCTTGCGCATACAGATAGAAGTGCTGTTGCGCAACTTCATCGATTACATTATTGAAGCGGAAACCAAACACCTCATCCTGTTTTTTGATGAGGAATGGAACGCCAAATCTGATACCGTATCCTACGGGCACGATATTGAAGCCACATGGCTTTTGCTGGAAGCTGCCGAGGCAATACATCATGCTGAGCTCATCGAACAAATAAAATTCCTCTGCGTGCAAATAGCCGAAGCCGCCCTGGAAGGATTGGACAAAGATGGCGGCCTTTGGTACGAATACGAGCCAGCGCAAAGCCACCTGGTGAAAGAAAAACACTGGTGGCCGCAGGCCGAAGCCATGGTAGGCTTCTACAATACCTATCAAATCACCGGCGACGAAAAGTGGTTGCAGCTATCCACCCGCAGCTGGGATTTCGTAAAGCAACACATCCTCGATACCAAAAACGGCGAATGGTTTTGGGGCATCTACGCCGATGGCCGCGTTATGGCTACCGAAGACAAAGCCGGCCTCTGGAAATGCCCCTATCACAATAGCAGGGCTTGTTTGGAGGTGATGAGGCGTCTGAACCGGGATTAAGCGGATTTTTGCGATTAAGGGAGTGTCTTCTTTACCCACCCTGTCATTCGAGCGAGCCGGAAAGGGCCATGCGCGCAAGGGGCGACGAGGAATCTCATAAGCAATGCTATAAGCGCTTTGCATAAAAAAAATGCAAATTTTTTTTATGCAAAGCGCAAGTGTGAAGCGTAGGGCGCCTGTGAGGCTCACTCGTGCCTAACCAGTTGCAAAGTAGCGGTGATTTATCAAAATTAACCATATCTTATTAGATAATATTTTATGCACTTACACAAAAAGTTGTCTAACTTAAACGCCTTATTTAATTTAACTAAACCTGAATGACAATAGATATCGCAGAATTAAAGGCATCCTTAAACAAGGCATACCGCTTAATAAGCCCGCGACGCGTTGACCTGGACCTTTTCAAAAAGAACCTGCAATTAATGCTGGGGCTTATTAATGAAAAGGAGTCGGAAGAAAACGTTAAAATCCATTTGATGGATTTTATGAAGAATACTTTCTATAATCCAGATTATCTTATTGCTACCAAAGGCAAAACAGATTTCGTTATTCATTTAGGCAAAGAAGCTGCCACCCCATCCGGCGTATTATTCGAAGTTAAACGCCCCACCAACAAAGCAGATATGGTTACCCAAACCAATCTGAACACAAAGGCAATGCATGAGCTTATCTTGTATTATTTACGCGAACGCTCCAAGGATAAAAACAACTCCCTTACACACCTGGTTATCACCAATATATATGAGTGGTTTATTTTTGACGCGGCTGTTTTCGAACGCATTTTTAATGAAAATAAGCAGTTGCTTAAAGCATATAAAGAGTGGGATAATAAACAAAAGGTAAGCGCATCAACCGACCATTTTTATAAAGAAATCGCTAAGCCGTTTTTAGATTTATTTGATAAAGAAATAAGCTTTACTTATTTTAACCTAAAGAAATACCTGCCCCTACTTGATGCAAATAATACCAAAGACAATGATTTAATACCGCTGTACAAGTTTTTTACACCTGTACATCTATTAAAGCTCCCATTTTTAAATGATAGTAATTCATTAAACAAGGGCTTTTTTTCGGAACTGCTTCACATTATAGGATTGGAAGAGGTTAAAGATGGCAGCCGTAAAATTATACGCCGACTGCCCGAAGGAAAACGGCAGCCCGCATCTTTAATAGAAAATACTATTGAAATCCTAAATCTCGAGAACGCCATTCGTAAAGTGCCCTCCATACATTTGCAAGGCGATACCGCCGAAGATGAGTTATTCAACGCTGCTTTAGAATTATGCATTACCTGGGTGAACCGGATATTATTTTTAAAACTACTTGAAGCCCAATTAATTAAATATCATAAAGGCGACCGCAAGTACCGTTTTCTTAACCAGCAAGTGGTAAACGACTACGATGAACTTTACAAATTATTCTTCCAGGTATTGGCCAAACAGCCCGTACAACGCAATGCCAATATACAAAGCAAGTACAAGCATATCCCATATCTTAACAGCTCGTTATTTGAATTTTCGGACTTGGAAGAATTTACCATAAAGGTTAATAGCCTGGATGATAATTTAGATATTGAGCTTTACGCAAATACAGTACTTAATAAGGGCACCAACATTAAGAATACCGGGAAAAAAAACACCCTACACTACCTGTTCGACTTTTTGGACGCGTACAATTTTGCGTCGATAGGTAAAGAAGAGGTACAGGAGGAAAACAAAACAATCATAAACGCGGCTGTGCTGGGCCTTGTGTTCGAAAAAATTAACGGTTACAAGGATGGTTCTATTTATACTCCCGGAGCGATTACTACCTTCCTTTGCAAAGAGACAATAAGGAGAGCTGTTGTTAAAAAATTTAACGACGAATACAATTGGGAATGTGAAAGTACTGAGGATTTGAAAAACTATTTGCGCGACAAACGGAACACAAAGGATATTCTCAATTTTAACGCCCTTGTTAACAGTATAAAAATTGCCGACCCTGCCGTAGGTTCGGGCCACTTCCTGGTTTCCGCACTGAATGAATTGATCATCATCAAATCGGAATTGGGCATTTTGGCGGATGTTGCTGGCAGCCGCCTTTCCGAAGTGGAAGTAAGCATCGCAAATGACGAATTGGTGGTAACATATCCCGATACCTTGAAGTTTTTCGATTATACTATCATTGCCTCTTCTGATATCGGCAATGTTGTTTCTCCGGCGGAGCAGCGCATCCAAAGCACGTTATTTGAGGAGAAACGCCATATTATTGAGCATTGTCTTTTTGGCGTGGATATAAATCCCAATTCGGTAAAAATTTGCCGCCTACGTTTATGGATAGAACTGTTAAAACATACCTACTACAAACCGGACAATTATTTGGAGTTAGAGACGCTACCCAATATCGATATTAACATCAAACAAGGCAACTCATTATTGAGCAAGTATTCCCTGACCGAAGATTTATCTGAAGTTTTCCGGAAACAGAAATTCAGCGTTTGGGATTACCAAACAGCTGTGCAATCATATAAAGAAGAGCCGAATAAAAAGGCTAAAGAGGAGCTTAAAGATTTTATCAAAAAAATAAAAGATCAATTCCACGAAACTGTAGGTCGGCGCGACCCTCGCCGCAAACGTCTATCAGAGTTACGCGGTAACTTGGCACTGACACAAACCAATTTCGATTTATTTGGCCAGAAACGCAGCCAAAAGGATATGGACCTGGAGGTGCGGCGATTAAATATAAGTATTGATAAAATTGAAGTTGAAATAAAAGAAATAGAGGATAATACGGTTTACAAAAGCGCATTTGAATGGCGGTTTGAATTTCCGGAAGTGCTCAATGAACAAGGTGATTTTGAAGGATTCGAGGTTATTATAGGCAACCCGCCTTATATACAGCTGCAGAAAATGGGTGCTGATGCGGATGTATTGCAGAAATGTGGTTACAAAACGTTCGTCCGTACGGGTGATATATATTGTTTGTTTTATGAACAAGCCCAACGCTTGCTAAAGCCAGGTTACTTTTTTGGATATATCACTTCCAATAAATGGATGCGTGCTAATTATGGCGAAGCCACACGTAAATTTTTCTTAGAGCATACTAATCCGTTATTATTAGTAGATTTTGGGGGCTATCAGGTATTTGATTCAGCAACGGTTGATGCCAATATACTGGTAGCGCAAAACGAGAAGTATGCTGGTTCTACTGATACTTGCTTGCTCGATAAAAGCCTAAGTAGCCTAGAAAAAATGAGCGATTTTATTAGACAGTCAGTTACTACGCAAAGGGGCTTTAAACCAGATAGCGGATGGGTAATACTTTCACCATTAGAAGCCACCATAAAAAACAAGATTGAAGCGGTAGGCACTCCA
>NZ_SOZE01000044.1 GCF_004519315.1 Mucilaginibacter psychrotolerans | reverse complement strand
TACTTGATCATTAGTGCAAGGATTATGACCCTAAAATACTAAAACCTTTGCACTTTTAAAAGGAATTTATTATATAATATACTAACAATCAATTATATATACGATATTCACCAGGCCCTAACTAAATTTGAGAAAACCAATTACCATGAGCCACATCAATAAAGAAGACGTTAACCAGGAAGTGTTTGACCTGTATGACGATTATGCGCACAACCGGCTCGACCGCCGAGCATTTGTTCAAAAATTATCCCTTTATGCCGTAGGCGGCCTAACGGTGCCCGCACTGTTGAGTTTTTTGATGCCCGATTATAAGGGCAATATCCAGGTAAAGGCCGATGACCCTAGGCTGAAATCGGGCTATATCAATTATGCTTCGCCAAAAGGTGGCGGTACTATAAAAGGGCTGCTATCCAAACCCATCGATACCAAAAAGAAACTGGGCGGCATCATTGTGGTGCACGAGAACCGTGGGCTTAACCCCTATATTGAAGATGTTGGCCGCCGCGCAGCCCTTGCCGGCTTCGTTTCGCTCGCACCAGATGCCCTTACCCCACTCGGCGGCTACCCCGGTAACGACGATGCCGGGCGCGAACTACAAGGCAAGCGCGATAAAGGCGAGATGGAGGAAGATTTTATAGCCGCTTACGAATACCTCAAAACCCATCCCGACTGCAACGGCAAGGTGGGCGTAGTTGGCTTTTGCTACGGTGGTGGCATCTGTAACATGATGGCCGTGCGCATACCCACCTTAGCCGCATCTGTACCTTTTTACGGCTCACAGCCCGCCGCTGCCGATGTACCCAAAATCAATGCGCCGCTGATGCTTCACTATGCATCATTAGATACCCGCATCACAAGTGGATGGCTGGCCTATGAAGCCGCACTAAAAGAGAACAACAAAAAGTACCAGGCCTTCATCTACGAAAATGTAAACCACGGCTTCCATAACGATACCACCCCACGCTACGATAAAGCCGCCGCCGAGCTGGCCTGGCAACGCACTATCGATTTCTTTAAGGAGAAATTATCGTAGCAGCGCTCTACTCGTAATAGCACAAAAAAACCTCGGGCTGTGGGCCTGAGGTTTTTGCATTAATAACTTAGGTATATGGCGTGTAGGGAGAGAGGCAAGTATTAGCGGAGGGCTGCTCCCGGCAAAAAAAACATGCAGGCCACGGCAAGCAACACACAGGCTATGCCCATAAAGGCTATCACCCGTATCATCAGGTTCTCGTCCTGCACAAAATGTGCGTTTATCTTCTGTAACTCGGTATCCATGGCCGACGAATTATGGGGGCTGTTGAGTAGCTTATCCAAATATTCGCCCGTGCAAATGGTAGCCGGGGCTTCAATTTTTGATAAAGTGTTGTCCATATTGGATAGATGTATAAAGTAAAAATACATCTCCGCTTGCGTAATACGACAATATATTTTCAAATCGGGTACTTATACGCGGTTTTATAACGGCAGTTTTAAATTTTTGAACAATATACTCCGGCCTATTTTGCTTGATAAGCAAAATCGCAACCAATGTTGTCTTACACGGAAGTACGGGTAACTGCTTTACCGTTAAAATAAGCTTCCAAAATTGTTTCCGCTTTTATCAGGCAATTTAATTTAGATAGGAGACGGCGAAAATTATAGCAAAAAAAATCCCGGCTATGCGCCGGGATTCCTTCAAGCTCATGAGCTATTTGCTTAAAACAGTTTATAACCAATGCTAAGTGCCCAGATGTTTTGGCGCTGGCCAAAATTCTGGTTTATTTTGGTAAGGCCGCCTTCATAGCGGAAATCGGCTGTGATATGCCCGATATCAACACCCGCACCAGCCTGGAAACCTAAAGTGCTCTTTTTGTAATCGCCAAAATCGGCATACGCCGATTTTACTGCACTGGAGAAGTTGTCGTTCTGATCTAACACATAGCTGTAAACAGGGCCGGCCATAACTCTGAAGTTCAAATTGTCCCCACCAAAGCCTTTACCTATCAATAAAGGCAGGTTAAGCGTGGTGAATTTCACCTTGCCTTCGGTAGTAACGGTGTTGTTGTTGGTTTGGAAAGCAAACTTGCCGCCGCTGCTACCTAAATAGAGCTCGGGCTGCAGGTAAACGCTGGAGCCCACCCGGGCGAATATACCCGCCTGGTAGCCCGTTTTAGTAGATTCGCTTACGTTATCGGTATTAATCTTGGAGAAGTTCAGGCCGCCTTTTATGCCCAGCGAAAATTGCGCTTTGGCACTAAACGCCGCAGCTGTGATGATAGCAATGCTTAAAAATAACTTTTTCATAGAATGGGTTTGTTTATAACAAGGTATAACAGCCTGCGGCGAAAGTTGTTTATGCCGATACCGCCGCTTACCCCGTTTGGTTAATAAAACGGTTAGATGTGGGCTGCAGGTAAAAGTTTAATTATAAGCCCGGTATTAAACGCGGGCTACAGCGTATTTTTTATATTTTTGCTGAAATAAAATTGTTTTATGGCAGAAATTACGATAAGCAACAAAGATTGGCCGCGTATAAAAATAAAGGTGCAGCGTAAGTACAACCACCTTACCGATGAGCAATTGCAATACGCCGAGGGGCAGGAAGAGAGCCTGATTACCCGTTTGATGCAACTGGTGAACCGCGATAGGGCCTACGTAGTATTCACGCTAAAAAAAGCGTTGGTGAATATTGATAATAACCGCCTTTAAAATGAGTTAATTACTAGAAAGCCGCATTGCTTTTTGTAGCTTTATATTTGATGACCGGCAGCAGATGAACAACAATCAACCGAAGAAGAGAAATTACAGGAAACCTGCATTTTTTGCAGGCGTGTTGGCCGTTGCCGTTGTTGCCTGGGGGTTTAACGACGACCTTTTTCAGATAACCAAGAACCTGGATGTTTTTGCGGCGGTTTATAAGGAAGTCAACATTAATTATGTAGATGATATAAACTCCTCTAAATTGGTTAAAACGGGTGTAGATGCCATGTTGGATGGCCTGGACCCCTACACCGAATTCGTGCCCGAATCTGAGATAGAAGAGTATAAACTGCACTATGTAAGCACGCAATACGGCGGCATTGGTGCCAGCATTTTTGCCCGCGATGGCAAAGTTTACGTAGCCGATGTGTTTGCAGGCTTCCCCGCGCAGAAGGCAGATATACGCCCTGGCGACCAGATGGTAAAAATAAACGACATCGACCTCACCGCCAAGAACAACGACCAAGTGAGCCTGCTGCTTAAAGGCACCAAAGGCGCAGAGATACGCCTATTGATGAAGCGCGAAGGCGAGCCTGCTGTTTTAAAGAACCTCATCCGCGACGAGATTAAACAACCCAATGTGGTTTACTCGGGTATGGTTGACGGCAATATGGGATATATCAAGCTCAATAAGTTCCTGGAGAACTCTGCCCAGGAAGTTACCGACGCACTTACCGCATTAAAAAAGAATAACCCCAACGGCATCATACTTGATCTGCGCTCTAACGGCGGGGGTATATTGCAGGAGGCAGTAAAAATAGTAAACCTGTTTGTAGCCAAGGACGTGACCGTGGTATCGCAAAAAGGCAAGATAAAAGAGAAAAACTTTACCTATAATACGGTAGCTACCCCGCTGGAGCCCAACCTGCCACTGGTGGTGTTGGTAAACAGCCGTTCGGCATCAGCATCAGAAATAGTAGCCGGTGCGCTTCAGGATCTGGATAGGGCCATCATCATCGGTCAGCGCAGCTATGGCAAGGGTCTGGTACAGCAAACCTTCAGCCTGCCTTATAACAGCCTGGTTAAAATTACCATTGCCAAGTATTTCGTACCCTCGGGCCGCTGCGTGCAGGCGCTTGATTATACCCACCGTAAAGATGATGGCAGTGTACTTAAAGTGGCCGATTCGCTGATGCATGAATTCAAAACCAAAAACGGTCGATCTGTATTCGATGGCAGCGGGGTTTACCCGGATATTTTTGTGAAGCAGGATAGGTTTGCCAACATTACCCAAACCCTGGTAAACAAACTGCTATTTTTTGATTACGCCACCCAATACCGCAATACGCACCCGCAACTTGGCGACCCGCGCGCTTTTACGCTAAGCGATGCAGAGTACCTCGATTTCACTAAATTCCTCGCGGGGAAAAATTATACCTACAACACGGCATCAGAACGGATACTGGACCAGTTGAAAACAGAAGCCACTCGGGAGAAACAATTCCCCGAGATACAAACGGAGTACGACGGCCTCAGGGCAAAAATGGCTGCTGCCAAAAAAAACGACCTGATGCTGCATAAAACAGAAATAAAACAGGTGCTGGAGAATGAAATCGTATCGCGCTATCTGTACGAAAAAGGTCGCTACGAAGCCAACTTTAAATACGATAAAGAGCTTGCCCAGGCTATTAAAACTATGCAGGATAAAGTGCAGTTGGCATCTATCCTGAAAGGCGAAGGCAGCTTTAAGGTGATAGGCAAACCGGTACTGGCCATGGCCTCCAAAAAAGACGATAAAGACGATAGCGACGACTAATCTTAGAAGCAGTAATCAAGATTCCAAGAATAAAGAGTAGCTGTTTCTGTCTGCCCGTGTGCTCTTTACGCGATGCGTCCTCCTATATCAACTCCTGATACTTGATGTCTTGCCCCTTCCCCTGTAACAACCCTGTTATAACCCCACTCCTTCAGTAAACTGTTTAAACCATTCGGTGTGTTTGCTTGTCATACCAGCAAAACATACGAAAATGAAAAAGATTATTTTAACAACCGCAATATTCCTAAGCGCCCTGGGTTTCCAGGTGGCTAAAGCACAAATAAGTTTAAACATAAACATTGGCAGCCAGCCAGAATGGGGCCCCGTAGGCTACGATCACGCCGACTATTACTATATGCCGGATATTGATGCCTACTACGATATCCCTGCCCACCAGTACGTTTACGTAGAAAACAATGTATGGGTGCATCGCGCCGCATTACCTGCAAGATATAGCAGCTACAATGTGTACAATGGCTATAAAGTAGTTGTAAACGAACGCACCCCATGGGTACGCAACGATGTTTACCGCGCCAAATACGCCAACTATAGGGGCCGCAAAAGCCAGGTAATCATCCGCGATAGCCGCGATGCAAAATACAAAAACCACTGGGTAGCTGATCGTCGCGATATTCGTCAGGACCGCAGGGACATACGCCAGGACCGGAAAGATATACGCAACGACCGCAAACAAGTAAAGCAAGATAAACGCGATCATGGTCACCGCGACTAATCTTCAACAAAAATCTATATAAGCAAAAGGGCACCTTCATCTGGTGCCCTTTGCTTTTTTATAAGGTTTTCACAGCGGGAATCTACCCTTCAATCAGCTTAGCCGAAAAGTGTTTTTTTGATACCCATTTCCAGGCCCCTCAGTTCTGCAAGGCCTTTTAGTCGGCCTATGGCAGAGTAGCCGTGATAGGTACTGTGGTTAAAATCATCCAGTAGTTTATGCCCGTGATCTGGCCGCATGGGTATGGCGATATCGTTGCGGCCGCTTTCCGTGCGCCTGGCCTGCTCTAATATAATTTGTTTCATGGCGGTGTACATATCGCTGCTGCCATTAAGGTGCTCATCCTCATAAAAGCTACCATTACCCTCGCGCCTTACATTACGCAGGTGCAGAAAATGGATATGGCTACCCAGCCGGCTTATGATGCCCGCGAGGTCGTTATCCGCTCTTGCGCCCAGCGAGCCTGTGCAAAAAGTGATGCCGTTGCTTGGCGAAGGGCAGACATTGATTACATCCAGCAAATCCTGTTCGGTAGAAACTACCCTCGGCAGGCCTAAAATAGGGAAAGGTGGGTCATCAGGATGTATGCACATCTTTACACCAGCAGCTTCGGCTACAGGGATAATGCCTTGCAGGAAATAGGCCAGATTTGCCTTTAAAGCCGCGGCATCCGTATTTGCGTATTGCTGCAGGTGTTGTTTAAACTCGGGGATGGTAAGTGTTTTATTGGTACCTGGCAGGCCGGCCATCAGGTTGTGTATGAGTTGCGCTTTTTTATCATCAGTGGCGTTTTCTAAAAATGATTTTGCCGACGCTTGTTGCTCGGGCGTATAATCAGCCGCAGCACCTTCCCGCTCTAATATGTATAAATCGAAAGCAGCCAGAGCCACCGCATCGAATCTAAGGGCCGATGCCTGGTTTGGCAGGCGGTAATCCAGATCGGTACGCGTCCAATCCAGCACGGGCATAAAGTTATAACAAACCGTAGTAATGCCTTCGGCTGCCAGGTTTTGCAAGGTAGTCACATAATTGGCTATATACCTATCACGCTCTACTGAAGCTGTTTTAATGCTCTCGTGTATGTTTACGCTTTCTACAACTGTCCAATCAAGCCCGGCATCTTCAATCATTTGCTTGCGGACTTTTATCTCGGCAAGGCTCCAAACTTCTCCCACGGGGATATGATACAAAGAAGTTACGATGCCCGTGGCGCCGGTTTGCCTGATACCCATTAGGGTTACCGGGTCGGTGGGGCCAAACCACCTGAAAGTTTGTTTTAAGTTGCTGAACATATAGCAGTATTTTGAAGGCTAAATTAAATTTTATCGCCGGTATAAAACAAAAAAAGCGGCCCTGTTTTGGACCGCTTTAAGGTATTTATTGGTTTCTTATTACCAGAAGAAAGAATACAAAGCCACAATGATACCGCCCACTAAAAGTGCGCCGGCGGTAAATGCACGGTTTGTTTTGAACATCGATGCGTCAATCTCCAGGCCGTTAGCAACAACGCCTTTAGCGGCATCTATTTTAGAAATGATAAACATGCCGATTACGCAGATAAGGAACACGAAGCCCATTCTATCGATGAAAGGAATTTCGTAAATGCCTTTATCATTCAGTTTAGAGAAACCGAGCGGCGATAAGAACGCCAGATTGGCATAATTGGGCAAAAACTTAAATATCACCGAAAACACAAAGCCCCCGATGGTAGCAAACAGCGCAGCATTTGATGTTGCCTTTTTCCAGAAGAAGCCTAAAATAAACATGGCAAATATGCCCGGCGATACAAAGCCAGTGTATTCCTGTATATACTGGAAGCCCTGCTTGCCCTCGCCCATCAACTGCTCGCCAATAACAAGCGACATTACTACGCCTAGCGCCATAGCAACTACGACCGACCATTTCCCTAAGGAAACCAGTTTATTATCCGGCGCCGATGGGTTGATCGCTTTTTTGTAGATATCCAGTGTAAAAATGGTAGCGATACTATTTGCTTTACCCGCCAGCGATGCTACAATTGCTGCTGTTAATGCGGCAAATGAAAGGCCTTTTAATCCTGATGGCAATAACGATAAAAGGGTTGGGTAAGCTTTATTATAATCTATAACTCCTTTGGAGCTCAGCATTTCCTGATGGAACATGCCCCGCTGATGCAACACATAAGCTGCAATGCCAGGTAACACCACGATAACCGGCATAAGCAATTTAAGAAAAGCAGCAAAAAGGATACCGCTTCGTGCTGTTTTCAGGTTTGCACCTAAAGCCCGTTGCGTAATGTATTGGTTGCAGCCCCAGTAATTCAGGTTTACTATCCACATACCGCCAATCAATACCGATAAGCCAGGCAAATCCATATAGTTGGCATTATCTTTTTTAAATATCATATGGAAATGGTCGGTTGCCTCGGCATGAAGTGTTTTCAACCCGGCAAGCAAAGAGTGGTCCGCAGTATTCTTAGTCAGCTCACCCAGGCCATAATAGGTTGCAGCAAGACCGCCGAGGATGAGGACGAAAACCTGTATAACATCTGTGTAACCAATAACTTTCATACCGCCCAGCGTAATTACTACAGCGAATATGGCAAGCCCGATGATACAGATATAAATATTGATGCCAGAAATACCGCTGATGGCTAACGCGCCCAAGTATAATATCGACATTAGGTTTACCACGATATACAACAAAAGCCAAAAAATCGCCATCACCATGGCTACTGTGCCGTTATACCGCTGGTGTAAGAACTGCGGCATCGTGAATATTTTGTTCTTCAAATAAATTGGGATAAAGAACACTGCCACAATAATGAGGGTAGCCGCAGCCATCCATTCGTATGTAGAAATGGCCAGCCCCATTTTGAAGGCCGAACCGCTTGTGCCAATAAACTGCTCGGCAGAGATATTTGATGCAATGAGCGAAGCGCCTATAGCCCACCAGGTAAGCGACCCTTCTGCGAGGAAATAATCCTTAGAGGTTGCGTCGGCATTATGTTTTCGACGATAAATCCAATAGCCATAGCAGGAGACTATTAGAAAATAGATAACAAAGACGATCTTATCGCCATTAGAAAGGGTATTCATTTATATAGTTATTTGGTGTCAATATTTGTGCAATGGTTTTAGGCGAATTAAGGGATTAAACATACGATAAATGCTGGTTTAGTACTATCTTCCAATCCTGGTATACAGCGTCGTAATCGCCGGTGTTCGTTGGTTCAACGTAGGCTACCGCTTTGTTATTGCTGAAAGCCTCTGTTGCCGAAGCAAATATTTCTGCCCCAATGCCGGCACCAAGCGCCGCGCCCATGCTGCCATCGTTATTATATAGCTCCACAGGTACTCCGGTAGTGTTTACGAATGCCTGGGTAAACACATCGCTAAGGAACATATTGGTTTTACTGGCCCGTATTACGGTAGGGTTCATACCATTCTCGCGCATGATATCCAAGCCGTATCGAAAGGCGCAGGCAATACCCTCTTGTGCCGCACGGTAAATATGCGCTGGGGTATGCAGGTTAAGGTCGATGCCGTGCAGGTGCGCACCAACCTGCTTATTGCAAAGCATACGCTCGGCGCCATTGCCGAAGGGCAAAACACGTAATCCGTTGCTGCCAATAGGCACCAACGCAGCCGCGGCATTCATCTCCGGGTAACTGAGGTGCGGGGCCACTGCCGTTTTAACCCAGCGGTACAGGCTGCCGGTACCGTTAATACATAACAAAACGCCCAGCCGCTTATTTTCGTTAGCGTAATTTACATGCGCGAAGGTATTTACGCGCGATTGCCGGTCGTAAGCCAATTGGTCACTCACGCCATATATAACGCCCGATGTACCGGCTGTTGCTGCAACCTCGCCTGGCTTCAATACATTTAAGGATAGGGCATTATTGGGCTGATCGCCCGCCTTGTAGGTTACAGGAGTGCCGGTATTTAGTTGGAGAGCCGCTGCCACCTCTGCGGTAACACGACCGTGTGATGAGAACACCGGCTTTACTATGGGGAAAAGGCTATCGGCAAAACCGAAGTATTCTATTATATCCTTTGAAAGCCCGTTGAACTGGAAATCGAAGAAAATACCTTCAGACATCGCAGAGGGCGAGGTGGTAATTTCGCCGGTAAGTTTCATGGCTATATAATCACCGGGGAGCATTACCTTATCTATCAGCTCATAAATATCCGGCTCGTTTTGTTTTACCCAAGCCAGTTTAGCTGCGGTAAAATTGCCCGGCGAATTCAGCATATGCGAAAGGCAAGCTTCCTGCCCGATATCTTCAAATGCCTTGTCGCCAATTTCTACGGCCCGGCTATCGCACCAAATAATGCTATTGCGCAGCACATGGTGGTTTTTATCAACCAGTACAAGCCCGTGCATTTGGTAGGCAATGCCTATTGCAGCAATATCTTTTGGCTGGTAACCGCCTTTTTTATGGCAAAGGGCAATGGCATGGCCCGTTTGCTGCCACCACATATCCGGCGACTGCTCGGCCCAGCCCGTTTGCAAAGATAGTATGGGCGACTCCTGCTCCGGGTATTGCGCCGATGCAATAACTGTCTGTGTGACAGTATTTACAACGCTCACTTTCACGGACGACGTGCCAATATCGATGCCTAACAATAGCATTTACGGTTTAAATAAGTTTATTTACGTTGGTAATATGGGGTAACAGCAACGAAATTAAATTATTTTTTGAAATTGCAGCCAAAATGCTGTCAATTAAGCTATAAAAGTTTTTATTGAATAAATTTTCAAAAACAGTTTGCGTAAGCCAAAAAGACGCGTATATTTGCAGTCCCAAACGGAGTGGTAGTTCAGCTGGTTAGAATGCCTGCCTGTCACGCAGGAGGTCGCGGGTTCGAGTCCCGTCCATTCCGCTTTTTCAATATCAAAAACAGTAAAAACCCCTTAAATGACATCATTTAAGGGGTTTTTCATTTTCAGGGCATACCAAATTTTTCACGTTTTCGCATAGTATTCGGGAGTAATTCGGGAGTCATTTACAAGTCTGCTTACGAACTCCCGAATTTGCTTACAATGGTTTGATATATAGCATGTTCAGTTATTGAACATCTTGATTTCTGATGATTAATTAATCAATTTTGTTTCACTTTAATTAATCAAAAGTCATGAGAACTACACTCTCTTTGCTTTTTTCCCTGAGAAAGCCCAAAAATTATCAATCAGGTGAGATGCCCATTTATTTACGCATTACAGTAGATGGCCAGCGCACGGAAATGGCCATCAGCAGAAAATGCGACCCGGAACGATGGGATGCAGTAACCGGCAGGGCCATCGGATCAAAAACAGAATCCAGGACATTGAATGCTTATTTAGACGATATTCAGTTTAAAATCCATGAACTTCAACGCCGGATGTCAGACGCGGATGAACTGATAACAGCAGAAACCATTAAGAACCGCTTTGTCGGTAAGGCAGAGAAAGCACGTACATTAGTGGCGATCTTTGAAGATCATAATACCAAGATGAAAAGTCTCGTCGGGCAGGAATTTGAAAAGAGTACGCTTCAACGTTATGAGACCTGCCTAATGCATTGCAAAGAATTCATGCAATGGCAGTATAACATTTCAGATATTCCTGTAACCAAGATCAACTTCGCATTTCTGACTGATTTCGAATACTACCTGCGGAGCGTTCGTAAGTGCGGTAACAACTCGGCTATCAAATACATCAAAAACTTAGGCAAGATCGTGCGCATCTGCCTGGGCAATGGCTGGCTGACGGTAGACCCATACCTGAACTATAAGCCCAAGCAAAAAGCGGTACACAGAGAAGTATTAACGAAAGAAGAATTAGATAGGTTAAGCAAAAAGAAATTCGGTGTGGAGCGTTTAAGCACGGTTAGAGACATGTTTGTCTTCTGTTGCTACACAGGCCTTGCTTATGTCGATGTACATAAGCTGAAACGCTCAGAGCTGGTTAAAGGTGCTGATGGCGACTTATGGATCTATACCAACAGGCAAAAGACAGACACATTGTCAAGAATACCTGTATTGCCCACTGCTTTATCAATTATTCGTGCATACGAAGACCATCCGCAATGTGTGGTAAAGGACATCTTGCTTCCGGTAATGAGTAATCAAAAGATGAATGCCTACCTGAAAGAGATCGCCGACCTGTGTAAGATAAACAAACCGTTAACCTTTCATATCGCCCGGCACACCTTCGCGACAACTGTAACACTGAACAATGGTGTACCAATAGAAAGTGTCGCAAAGATGATGGGGCATACCAGTATAAAAACTACACAGATATATGCTAAGGTCTTAGATCATAAGATCAGCTCAGACATGCAGCAATTAAGAGAAAAGTTAGCCGTAGGTTGAGTTTATACATTATCCACCGAGCCTTGCTCGGTGGGTAATTGTGTTGTTGAGAAAATCGTTGATTCGATCCCATTCTCTGGAGTTGCGTAATTCTTGAGACAGGGCTTCGAACCATATCCTTCACAATTTTAACGTTACCAACTTTCTCAAATCATCTACAAAATGATTTGAGAAACGCACATTAGGATGCCGCAAATCGTAGCAACCTCCATACTACTGTGCGGCGCCCAGCCGGCCAAGTACGATGCCACTGCAGGGTACACGTTAGACTCTGTGATTCAGAAGAGAAATGTTGAAACATACCCTACCATGATATATCAAGTAACGCTGATACTTGCGAATTTAAATTTAATTCCTTTTATTTAATGGAATTGAAACTGAGCGAATTTTTGAACCGGCTGTTTACAGAAGGTGTGGTCACTGTACCGCGCCAGTTGCTGGCTGTAGAAGAGGCTGACCTGCGAGAGGCGGTTCGGCTTATCCGCCAGTTTTACGAAAGCGACCGGCTTGAAATGGCCTATGTAGCGCCGGTGCTGGATGAGGCCGCGGCGCTTTGGGCGGCGCAGTATTTTTTTCGGGCGGTGCAGTTCGTGCTGCTGCGCGACCTCGAGGAGGACCAGATGGCTATACATTTGCAGCCTTATGGCAGGGAGGTGGATGCCGGTGCGGTGTATGCGGTGGACCTGGTCTTCCGGTATTTGGGGCCGCTGTTCAAACTGAGCAGCGGGCTGGCGCCGGATGATCCGCTGGTGGAACGTTTGAGGGCGACGGCTGCTGCCTGGCCTTTTTCCTCTGTGGGACTGGGGGTAGATGTGAGTACAGATGATCTAGTTAGTTTGGATGTGATTTTCAGCCACCTGTCTTTAAAATATGCTTACGTTGACCGGGTCATCCTTTTGCGGGATGCGGGCAGGACAAATGATAATGTAAAGGTTGCGGCCGCACTACAGGAAGTGCTGGGGCTGCACCAAAAAATACTATGGCCGAGCTTGGAATTACAGCCTTTGCCAAACGAACTGATATGATGACAACTGATAACCAAAGCCAATTCACAACCATTGATAAACTGCAGGCGGTGCTGCAGCACCTCAAAGCACTTTTTGTAGGTAAGGATGAGATCATCGACCTGATGGGTATTTGCCTGGCGGGGCGCGAGAACTTATTTGTACTGGGCCCGCCGGGAACGGCCAAGAGTGCAACCGTACGGGAACTTTCGAAGCTCCTCGACGGCAAGACATTTGAATATTTACTGACCCGCTTTACTGAACCCAATGAATTGTTCGGGCCTTTTGATATCCGCAAGCTGCGCGAAGGTGAACTGGTAACGAATACCGAAGGTATGTTGCCCGAGGCGTCGCTGATCTTTTTGGATGAGCTGCTGAACGCGAACAGTGCGATCCTGAACAGCTTGCTGATGGTGCTGAATGAGAAGGTTTTCCGACGCGGGCGGGAGACCCGGCAGTTGCCGGCGCTGATGGTGATCGGTGCAAGTAACCATTTGCCCGAAGATGAGGCTTTACAGGCTTTGTTCGACCGTTTTTTGATCCGCGTGCGCTGTGATAATGTCGACCCCCAGCAGCTCAATGCCCTGCTGGATGCCGGCTGGCTGCTGGAGCAAAAGACAGGCGGGGAAAAACCTTCGATTACTACCGAGGAAATCCGTGTGTTGCAGGGTTTTACTTCCCTGGTTGACCTGAGCGGTATCCGCCAAGTCTATATCGAACTGATCCAGAAACTGCGCAATGCCGGGCTGCAGGTCTCTGACCGCCGGGCGGTGAAGCTGCAAAGGCTCATCGCCGCTAGCGCGCTGCTGTGTAAGCGCCAAAAGGCGTTGGCTTCCGATCTGTGGGTGCTGCGCCATATCTGGGATACCGAAGAGCAGCGCGAGATCATTAGCAATATTGTAAACGTGGTGGTGGAACTGGATGCGGACGAAGTGGCGCCGCACCCACGGGCTTCGCTGAGTACGTTGCCGAATGCAGATGAATTGTTTACCGAGGTGCAAAAGCTGAGCGAGCAATGGCAGGAGCCGGAGCTGTCGATGGCTGACCGCTCGCTGATCAAGGACAGGCTGAGCCATTTGAGCAGCCGCGCCGACTGGATCGGTAATATCGAGCAGCGGGCCTACGTACAAAAGCCGATCGATGAATTGTGGAAACAGATACTGCATACGGCCTGATGGAAAAGATTCTGGTATTGGAGACCAAATATAAAGCGGCGCTGGGTGAGATCCGGGGTATCAGCGGTTTAAAAGCTGCAGAAGCCGAGGGCCTGATCTGGCTGCGCGGTATTTTCGAATTGGAAAAACCCGATCCTCTAATCGCGGGACTGCCGGCGTTGTCGGTATATATGTTGGACGGAGATGGTTTGCTGTTCCCGGCGGGTAAGCCGACGCCGGTGGCCAAACTGCCGGTGCTTGACTGGCAGACTATTAAAATATTTTTACCCGTGACCATGCCGGTTTCTGCCATACCGGGAAGTATTGTTGAAAAATTGGAGTTGCGGCTGGGCTGTTCTGCTGTGGAGCACGAACCTTTTGCTTTACTGTGCACATTGTTTGATTGGAAGGCTTATGCCGATAAGGCCCCGGAGACCCGGCTACGGCCTTTGCGTTTCGCTGTCTCGGCGGAGGGACAGGTGTTAGTCTTTGGTCAGCCTTTGCCAAATGTAGCAGGGAAACTGTATTGGGCGAAGGGGCAATTGCTGCTGCCGGCCGGTTTTGACTTTGATCCGCCGGCACTGGCAGAGTTATTACCTGAAAGTCAGGGCGTTTCGGATGCTTTTATGTTATTTAACGCTGATGCTACTTGGGATTCGATCCCTTTGTCCGGCTTTCAACCGGCGCGGCGGAGTGCAATACGTTTAACTTCGGTCGGCCATGCTTGAACTGACCGCCAATACGATCCATTATTTCCAGGCTCCGAAGGATTATTTCTGGAAGTGGGTGGAGAACGGGACGGTGCTGGAGTTCGCTAACGGGCGGACGATCTGCTACCGGGAAGATCTGACCTTTATCTTAAGTAATTTGGTCATTCCTGACCAGGTGCCGGTGGGGACGATTTTATTGTTGCTTTGTGCCTGTAAAGATAATTATAAGGAGCTATTCGAACCTGATAGCTACCTGTTCAAACTGGGCTATTTGCCGGTCTATACCGAAGAAGAGCATATCTTCGTCAAGCAGCGGATGCAGCAGGTGCTGGAATTATTGGCGCTGGTCAATGCCTTGCCTTTTGAATATCGCTCGGGGCTGAAACGGATTGCGCTTTTCCAGGCGATACTGGAACGGGAAGGCGGCTATGAGGGCAAGCGCCTGAAGTCGCTAACCAATGAGTTTAAAAGCGGCAGCCTGGACGAGCAGGTCTTTGGTTTTCAGCGGGAGTTGAGCTATACGCTGGTGAACAGTGATATCGCGCCGCTGGTGTACGCGCTACAGCAGTTCCAGGATACGGCAGCTTTGGAGTTGAAGCTGCGGACAGGGCTTAGCGTGTTGCCTCAGCCGGCGAAGGTCGGGCTGCCGGCACCGGTACCGCAGGACCTGATGGAGCAACTGGCGGCAGATCTGAAAACGGCGGGTATTGCCCGGCTGAGCAAAAAGATCATTGCGGCTTTAAATATTCCAATGCATTTGAGCGGGAGCAGCGACCAGTCTATCGGCGGGGTGTCGGATATCAGTAACCGCGGGCATTTTGATAAATTATTATTAAGTGAACTGGCGCAGGATGACCTGGTGCTGACGGCACGCCTGGCCAATAACGAGGCTTTGTTCCTGCAGCGCGAGGCGATGCCAGCCAGCCAGCAGCAGCAATGGCATATTATCCTGGATACGACGCTAAAAATGTGGGGCATGCCGCGGGTCTTCGGGCTGGCCGCCGGGCTGGCTTTTAACGAAAGCAAAAAACAGGTGCAGATGGATGCCTGGGCGCTGGGCGGCGAGTCTATAGTGGAAGTTGACTTGAACAGCCGACAGGGCATTATCACAGCGCTGGAACAGCTGGATACGGGCTTTAACTGCGGCCCGGCGCTTAAAAAGTTGATGACAGAACAGGTTTCTGCAAAAGATAAATATATCCTAATCACTGGTAGCCATTACCAGCAGGATGCAGCTTTTATGCGGGCGTTCGGCCAAGTCAAAGCGCAGCTGGATTACTTGGTTGAAGTGGACCGGGATGGGCGTATTGCGCTCTATGAAACGCTGGGAAAGAAATACCATTTGGTCAATCAGGCGCTGATCGACCTTCAGGAGACGCTGTTCACACAAAATCGTACGCTGCGCAAAAGTTATGAGGTAGCGGGGTTGCCGGCGATGCTGAACGCGGCGGATTTTCCACTGCTGTTCCCAGCCTCTAAGATCAAGCTGCATCAGCAAACTGTTTTTAAATATGCGGGTGACCGGGTGGCGATCCTGACACTAGACCGGCGGTTGTTGAGCTGGCAGCATAAAGACCAAGGCGCTTTGGAACTGATCGAACAGGTAGACAGTGGCGACGCTTACTTTGGCGAAGCTAAAGGCTTTTTGTTGCTGCTGGTCCGGAACTTTGCAGCGGCGACGCTGAAAATTTACCAGGTAGATGCGGCCAACCAGACGGTGCTCGTTAACACCATCGATAATCTCCAGGCGGTGCATACCTGTTTTGATGGCGGCCTGTTTCACGTTTCCACTGCCGATAGCGTGACCGCTATCGACCCGTTTACCGGGCACCAGACCAGTAGTCGTTTTACGGTAGAGACCATTAAGAAAGCGGCGGTCATTCCGCATTTCCAGGTCTTGAACCAAGTCAAAAAGCTGATCAATAACGGCTATAGCGTGGTCAATTCGGCGAAGAGCATCTATGTGCATACCGCAGGGAAACTGTTCGTCGATCAGCGGGAGCTGCGCCTCGACCCGCACGGGCGTTTCCTGACCTGGAAGGAGAATGGCATGGGGGCCGTGGAATGGATCACGCCGGCCAAACGGGAGACGATGGAGATCGCGCACCTGGCTAATTTGAAGTTTACCAAATATATGTGGGCGGACGGGAGCGAGGCGGTGCTGGATTCCCGGGGGCTGCTGCATTTAAAAAGTTCGGATACCCGCGTGGCAGAATGTACGCTGCTCCTGGTGCTGGAAAAGACGACTGCCGGCTGGAGCGCCGACGGTAAACTGACGGGCAATCCTTACTTTACCGGTAACCGGCAGACGGGGGTGATGCTGGCGGCTGATTTTTACGCGGCGTATATTCAACCATTTATCCAAAGGCTAAAATAAGATGGAGCTCCAGTTAGTTTATAGCGAAAAGAAAAGCGGCGCGGTCCAGGGTGCTTTTATCCCCGGTGCTTTGCCGGCGGATTGGTTCCGTGAGCTGGACAGCTGGCAGGTGCCGCTGGCTTCGTTGCGCTGTTTTGTGCTGCCTTTGACTTTGGCGGAGAATAGTGCAGGCGGCTTGTTCGTGGTCTTTGATGGAAAGGCATTACCTCCATTGGGCGTTGTTCGCTATCCTTATACCCGTCTGGGGGATCAACTCTTTATTCCGCTGAATGCTGGTTTGCAGCCAGTAGTGGCTATTTCTGAATTAAAAACTTTATTATTATGGGAGCTGCAAGTCTTCCATCCGGGCATTGGTTTGGTAGGTTTCGAGGCGAAGGATGAAGTTATTTTGGGGAGCTTGCTGCGTTTGTCCGGGCCGCTGGTTTCGGACTGGAGCCTGGCACACCCGGGCATCATGCCGGCGCCGCCTTTACAAATGATCGGGCTGGAAGCGGAGGAAGCGCCAGAAGATGTGCTGGATACGATCAAAGCGGAAGTGAATATTAAACCGCTGTCGGAAATTCCGGCCAGCGATGCGGGGGAAACGGAACTGGGCCGGCAGGGCAAAAAGGCTTTGAATTTATTGACCAGGGCCGGGCTCTATCTGTTATTTGGTCTGATGTTTATTGGGCCGGTTATTTTGGCCATCATCGCTTTAGGCTTCTTGGCGTTGTTGTTTAAGCAAGACGATTTTCCAACAGGTGCGTTAGTGCCGCTGCTGATCATACTTGGGCGTGTTGTTTTTAAAATTCCAGGTCTGTTTTCTTTCGGCGGGCGAAGCAACGTGAACACCTCCAATCAACAAGGCTTCTTTCAACGCACCAAACAATGGCTGAACCAGCGGTTGGAGGAGTTGGAGAAAAAACGTGATAGTGAACTGAAACGTTTAGTCGATCTTTTTGATAAAGATACGGATGAAGCGCTCAAGTATGCGATCCCGTTGTCCAGTCCTTACTTAGACCGGGGAACGGCACCGCCTTCTGCCTTGCTGACCCGGCGTTCGCTGGATTTTAACCTCCGCAAGCTGGGAGGCGGCGGGCGCGTGGATGGCTGGGACCTGGGCGATTATAACCGGATGCTGCGCGACCGTTATGAAAAAGCAGCCAATGAGGCGATCGCGGCGGGTAATTTCAAACGGGCGGCTTATGTTTATGCGCATTTGCTGGGTAATTTCTTTTCAGCCGCCAATGTGCTGCAGCAGGGCAAATGTTACCGCGAAGCGGCAGCGATCTATAAAGACCATTTAAAAAACGAGCGGATGGCGGCGGAATGCCTTGAAAAGGGCGGGCTGCTGGCTGAAGCGATCCCGCTGTATATTCATTTGAATTTGCTGGAAAAGGCCGGGGACCTGTACCGTCAGCTGGGGCAAGAGGAAAAGGCATTGCTGCATTACCGTCAGCGGCAGGAGGAACTGAAAGCTGCGGGTGACCACCTGCAGGCCGCGGCGCTAACCCGGGAGAAACTGAACGAAGAAGAGGAAGGGTTGCAGTTGCTGCTCGAGGGCTGGCAGGACAGCAAAAATGCAGAGCGCTGCCTGGAGGTTTACTTGGGGCATTTTGCCGTAATTGAACCGGGTGAACTGGTGCCGATGGCGAAAAAAGTGTATGCGCAGCACGTCCCGCGATTGAAAAGGACGTCGTTTTTGAATGTGCTGGCGGGGATGGCGGCGAAAATGCCGGAGGGCCATTTCCGGGCGGCGAGCTTAGATATGGCTTACGAGATCGTCCACCAGCAGGCTTCGGCAGGCGATACCAGCGGGCTGCAATTGCTGGGGCGCTTCCTGCCGCAGGACCGCCTGGTAGGCGGCGATACGAATAGGTTTATCCAAAATAGATTAAGTTTGCCGCCGTTGCTAAGCGGGGCCAGTTATCTGGAACTGGACAAATATACGGCATGGTTGTCGCTGGCTGTCTATCATGATCAGCTCCTAGCGATCGGGCTGAAAAAAGATGAACTGCATTTCCTGCGGATGAACTGGGAAGGGAAGACCAATGACCGTTACCTGTTCAAGGTACCGGCGGGTGCCCAGCCGTATTACTTAGTGACAGATGCGGGCTTATCGGAACAGGCGCTGGTTTTGGGGGAATCTCTGAGCACTTACCTGGAGCAAAAGCTCGAGAGCTATTCTTATTTTGACAGGGAGCTTTGGTTGCGGAGCGTGAATTATTTGCCGGGCGGTAATCTAGCGTGCTGTTTGAATGCGGCTGGCGGGGTGACGGTATTACATTTTCATATGCACGGGCTGGTGCTGAGCCACTTTAATCAGAAGGGCGACTTGCTGAAAACGCTTGACTGCAAGATCGAGGACGAGCGCTTTCACCCGGGACAAGCACGTTTTGAGCCAGGAAGAATGGTGTGGCGGAAAGATCATTTTTATTATTATCTGGATAATTTGTTGCTTCGACTGAGTTTTACGGGGGATGTTGAGATACTATCATTGGAAGAGCCAATCTTGAAAATCTCGGTGAGCGGGCCTCATACGGCGCTAAAGATCGCCGTTCTGACAATCGAAGGGGCTTTTATGGTGACGCCATTGCTGAAAGAAATGAAAGTCAGCTCGGAAAGATTTGCGCATGACCTGCAAGGAACTGACATTCAGTTATTGACCGATAATCGACTGGTGATCACGGATGCGCAAAGCGCCGCTGTATTTGATACCAGTACGGATACGCCGGGCCGGCAAAGTACGATCCAAACGGAGCAGGAGATCAAAGCCGTGCTACCAGTACCGAAGCGCCATCATTGTGCGTTTTTGGAGGCGGACAACCGGCTGTCGGTCTATGACCTGAGTCAGGTTCCGTAACATATAGTTATTACTGGGGTCATTGTTTGAGGTTAAGCTTGGTGAAGATAGCGGGCTTCAGAAACCCTTTTAGAGTGCCTTCTTAACCGGTTCAAAAAATATCGTCGTCATTTATATACTCGCAATTTTTTTCAAATCCTCAAAAAAAAGCTCGTAAACTACGGTCGCAAGGTCCCATTAGATTGTAACCCCTTTAGGATTCGAACCGTTTCTATGCAACTTTTAAGTCGTTTAAAATCTTCATTTGATTCTAACCCTTAAAAATATGATCGCAGTGCCATTCGAGATTTTCCAATGCCGGTCGATATTGCTGCACCGTTGGCAAGATGAGCTTTTTTCCTTTTAATTGATTTAGACTATAGGTGTGTATGATGTCCTCACTGATATGCTGGGAGGTAACTACAAAATAATTCGAATCGACCGTGATCAATCCACGATCAAAGGCACGGTGAAGATTAGGACACAATGCCAAACCATTACTGACTTTATCATCATGGGATATGCTAAAAGGTGTGATGTGACAAGCATCAATAAAGTTGTGACCAAACGTACTTTCCAACCTCATTCCAGTGATACAGCAAGTATTGTTATAAACTTTTGGAATCAATTTCTTAAACAAACCTCCACGAACGAACACATCCTCTTCCGTTTCAATTCTAACCGTTTTATACTGGGCCTCCGGTTCATTCAATACATAATCCTGTAAATCGTGATAATATCCCCTACCTGATCGCTTGTTGTTAAAATAAGCCTGCTGTGTTTCTGGAAAATAGGTGGAAAGCAAAGCCAACAATATAGACTGCCGGGCTGTTGGTTCAGCCAGCAATTGAAACAATTCAGGATCGAAATGTCCGTATTCCAAAACCTGGATCAGCGTATTGACACTTTTAATATAGGCGTTGATCTGACAACCAGGTTTGGCCATTAACTGCCAAATGGATTTATTTCCTACCTTCTCACTTTGCAGGTAGAAGAATGGCTGTGTGAAATCCGGTTGATGAAGGGTGCTAATTAATAATCGCCAATTTTCCTGGAATATACCGACGAGATCCGTATCGACAAAAACCCGGTTTGCCGTAATATGGCCGTTATTGATCAATTCAAGCAGCGTTATCAGAAAAATGGGTTTGTGTGGCGCCAAGCCATACTTTGTAACCCCACGCTTCAGGTGAGTAAGTTTATGCAGGTAATCGTTTAAGTTCGGCATCCAGTTCCTTACAGCGTATCCAAATATAAAATTTAAAATCAGTTCGCCACTTCGAGTTTCATGAAAAACGAACTGTCCAGTTCGCAGTGAGGACTTGCGATTTGGGCGCTTGTGAACGCCCGATCCTTATTCAACGCTTAAGCAACAAAAGCGCTTAGCCGGATCAAATGTCAAGGGCGGGCCAACCGCTGGAAGCGGACACAACGGCCCGCTTGTGTACCCTTGACGTTTGATTCCGGCGTGGGCTATCTTCGCGAGTGCGGGGAATAAGGATTTTTGTTTTTTTCTCGCCAGGAGAAGAACCCATAATATATAACTGCGACTTGTCAATTAAACAACCGTTGCTTTTGATTCCAAATTTCCAGGTATAGTTCCTTTTTTTCGGTACTTAGGAAAGATGCCGTGATCATCTCTTTAACTTCCTTATTACCGGAAGAAAATTTGTTATACGTATTCCTAACGGCGGTTTCAGGTATATTCATACTTTTGGCCAACGCATCAAAATCAGCTAATTTAATTCTTTTCTTTTTTCCGTTTATTGTCAGGGCCAGTTCTTCATCATCCTCTGGATTAACAAGATTCACGTTGAGCATATCATAAGCGGGACTCAAGCTTACGCCTTCGTCCCCATACAGCACAGCAAAGTTCTTCAGGTGCATATCATTGTTGCCTGTCAAAAAAGAAAATAACACCCGCTCAAAATAAGTCAGTGCATCAAACCCAGTTTGCGTACAGTATTTCAGGATAAGCTTGCCGATCTTTTCATAAGATCCTTTGTATTTGTTTTCCGTTAAAAATTCAGAAAGCTGGCAGAAATCTTCCATGTGGATTTTATGGCCCTTCACCCGGTCAAATCGCTTGGCCAGATAAACCAGACTGCCGTCTGACGCTTCCATTAAAGTATGATCGCAAACAGGCATTTTAAACAAGCCCGCCAAATGCATAGTCACATCTTCCGATTGCGGCATTTCCGGAAAATCAGGATGTTGTGGTTTAAGGATGTATTCTCCCCAAAGCCCTACTACAGTCAGCCGGTTATGCCCTTTCGTCTTTTCCAGCGTAACAGAAAGTTTAGGCTGAACTCCAGTCACAGCTATCCTTTCGTTGATGGTTTGTTCAGCCAATGTTTTCAAAAGTTTATTATTCAATTCCAGCTCCGGTACTTTGGCCGAACCAAAAAATCGCCTTGAACATTTTTCATGATAAGACGACTCACCTGCATCCTGATAACAAAACCAACAATTTGCCATAGCTTAATCTATTTTGGGAATAACCGTTACTGCTCCGATCGCGTCCCTGCATGTTAATAGTAATAATTCAAACCGGTTATTACTTTTGACCTTCCAGTGTGTCGTTGCCAGATCCAATAGCCAGCCCTCTGGTATCAGGCCATCAAAAAAGGCAAACAATACTTTACTTTCATATTTCTGGGTTGACAATGGAAGCGATAAGCTTACCGGTTTTGCCTCCTTATGCTCCAAGTACACGGCCTGATAAGTAAATTCGTAACCATCATCAGTTTCCGCAAGCACACCAGCCAGCGCGTCCTGAAAATAAACTAAACCTTTCCTACTCATCGTTTTTTGCTTTTGATACCACCCCAAGTTCTGCGCCAAATAAGCTCAAGACCTGATTCACTTTATCCATGCGTAATGTTGGTTTTCCCTGTTCCATCTCACGAACAACCCTAAGCCCAACACCTGCCTTTGCAGCCAGGTCTTCCTGTGTAAGATTTAACGACTTCCTTTTTTTCTTTAAATATTCCGATAACATATTTATACCCTTTCGGGTACAAATGTAAATTAAATTTATTAATTATACCCTATCGGGATTATATTTTCCATTGGCGTCAGTATTATACCCTATCGGGGTTAGTAGTCGGTTTAAAATCAATTACGCTTTGAAGCTTTCAGCATCATTTTAAAAAATACATCTACTTATCCGACTTCACCTTTTCCAATTTATCCCTGGCCGCTTTCAGTTCTTTATCCGCTTGCTCAGCCTGAGCTTGAGCTGCCACAACCGCCTCCTGCTTTTCCATCGCTTTTTCTGCCTGTTGGTTTAAACTCTTCGGGTCTTCCGTTAACTTTTTTTCGATGGTTTTGGATACTTCAGGATAAAGCGCCTTAATCAGCCAGAAGTTATAGGCATCATTATTCAGCCTATCATTCTCGTGGTTTAGGTATAAGGCTGTACCAAAGGATAAGGATGTAACCACAAAACATACTACTACACCAATGATCAGGCTTTTTGACCAGGCTCCGAAATGATGGCTGTTTTTTACCCCTATCACTTTAGGCACGGTTGCCACAAGTTTTTTTACCTCGTCGATCTGTTGCTGGATCTTCGCATCATCGTAACGTTTATTAGCTGTTTCAATGCGGGAGGCTATCCGGTCCAATGTTTCCTTGTACTGCTGTAAAAAAAATTTCAGAAACTCCGGCATTTCGGTTTCAACAACATTCATTCTGACAACGAAGCCCTGTATTAACTCTTCCAGCATCGTTACCTTTTCCTCTAATTCTTCATTTTGCATAACACTAAACTTTTAATGTTCATCCAATAGTTTGATTGATCGTTACCGGCTTATTCCCTGTGATCGGGATTGTTCCGCCTCATGTTTCTTGCGTTTCCTGCGCGCTATATCTGCATCACCCATCGGGTCGGGTGCCGCAGCTACAAATTGCGGTTCCAACAGAACTTGCAATAATCCTTTACCACCATCAGGGCTATGGCGATATTCCGCCTGCACGCTCTGCCGGATAGATTCGCGCAGTTGGTTGGCCACGAATGGTTGATTTGCTTCCCTTGCTGCATGATATTGTTGTACCTGCTGGTTTCGGTTTAAAGTCGCATCTATGCGAGCATAACTCAAACTGCGGTCAATGGCAGAGCCTTTCATTTTGAGGTCGCCTTTTTCAAAAGACACACCTTGCCCTTCGCTAGTACCACTGCGAAATTTATAGTCGATCTTAATGCCCTGCTTTGCCAGTTCTGCTTCCAATCCTTTCCAGTTGGCTGCCGTTTTTAATGCTGCCTTAATCGCATCATAAAGCTCATACCTGATCTTCTCTTTGCCTTTCAATGCCTGGCGGTTAACCTTCTCTTTGCCTTCTCCTAAATGATAGCCGTACTTTAGGGTGATTTCCTTACAGGCTTTGACATTTTTAGCGAAGTTGTTTTTATCACTAATCGTCTTACCGCTATTGTCCACTCGGTTATAGATCAAATGAAGGTGCGGGTGAGCGCGGTCGCTGTGCCGAACGATTACATACTGTGTATCACGAATACCTACTTTTCCCATGTATTCCTTTGCCCGCTCTACCATGATGTCATCACTCAGCTTGGCCAGATCTTCCTTACTCCAGCTCAGCACCAGGTGTCCGACTGCTTTGCCCAATTCCGGCCGCATCTTCCGTTGCAGGTTAAAGTCGTGCGCCAGGGTGCTTGCGTTCTGCATCCGTACGCCTTCGGCTGCCAGGATCTTAGCCTGCTGCTTATCCACCACATAACGGATACAGCCGCCAAAGCTCCTTCCGGTTATTGGCTTACCCATCATGATTACCGATCTTAGTTAGCAATTCTTCTATCTGCCTCAGCATAGCCTGGCATTTTAAAGCCAGGGAAACCAGTCCTGCCACATGTGCCAGATGGGTAAGTTGATTCAGGTTGTTCGCCAGTCCTGCCAACATCCTAAACCAGCCGCTTTCTTCGGCGGTAAAGCGTGGAAAAACCTTGGCGCTTTTAGCGGCTCTTCGGAACCATTCACTTGGTTTCAGCCCAGCATTTTTCGCCCGGCCCTCAATCAAGATTCTTTCCGTAGGCGTTAACCGTACCATCAAAAGATCGCTCCGACGGATGGTTTTCTTTGGCCTTCCCGGTGTCCGCCTCTTTGGCAGATTGTTATTTTCAGCAATTTCTTTCATGTGTTCATTCCTTCCTGATCTAAAAAAAGCCGACCAACGGGAGCGAGTTCCGGATCATCCCGCAAGGGTGTATCCGGGTTTTTGTATAGCAAAAACATTAACTCGCTCCACTTCGTCGCTCATGCTCCTCGTGCTACCCAGCTGTTTAGCTGTCTGGTTGTGCTGCTGCGGGCAAAGCCCGCGTTCACTGCTTCGATTAATTTTTTTCAAGATTCTCCGGCCAGTAAATAAGGCTCCCTTTTGCCGGGTGAAAAGACGGCTGGTAACGGACATAGCCATACGCATCAAGCTCCCTGATACACTTGTGGTAAGTCGCAATGGATGCGATCTTAGCATAAGCCATCAGTGCCTTTCGTGTAATATTGAAAGGATTGGCGAAGTCGCTTCGCTGCCAGTAGACGAACAATCCGGTAAACAGACTGATATGCGTTGCATTCAGCCGCTTGTCCTTACTCATTTGGCTCAACCGTTTTGCGTAACCGGCAAGCGCCGGTGTTGAAATGGCTTTCTTCATTTGACGCCTCCTTCCAGCAGCTTGTTGATGTCCTCCAGCTTATAGTAGATAATGCTGCCGATGCGTGTAAAGTTTAGCGTGCCATTGATGCGGAGGTTCTGTAAAGTACCGGGTGATATCTTTAGCAGTTTCCTGACCTCATTGCTTTTCAGCCATTTCTTGGACGCACCCTGCCCGTCGAGTTGCACGAGCTTTTTTATCTCCGTTAATAGCTTGATTTCAAACTCCCTTAAATCTTCTTTGGTGATAATCTCTAAATTCATTCTTTCCTCCGTGTTTTAGATTAATGTTAAACCGGTTCGCGGGAACGATCATTTGGGTTCCCTTGAACGCAATGGTTCAAAGTTGAGGAGCAAAAGGGCGGAATGAATGACCAATGTTGGCGTTTGGTCAGATTCGAAGGGCTAAACGCTATTCCTTGTCTTTAGAGACTACTTTGAAAAGCTTGTCCGCTTCGTCTATATTTATATACTTGGCCGGTTTGTCATCCTTATTAGCCGGGAAGTAATTATGTGCGGTATCAATAGAAATGTCCTTATCGCCGTGTTTAATATATTTGGCGATCATTTTATACCAGGGGCTTTGACCTTGTGAGCGGGCCAACTTATTACCATTAGGCATTTTTAAATCTTGTATCTGGTGCACAACATCCATAAAAGCAGCTATGCCACCTTTGCTTAGCACGATCTTTTCACTGGCATCATATTTAGTCGCTTCTTTTATCTGCGCTTCCAGCATTTCGATCTTAGCATTTAATCTGTCTATCTCCCGGTCTTTCTCAGCTATTACTGATTCAATAGGATCAAGCTTATGCCAGCGGTCAACAGATTTCAGAAAGGCAAGGAAAGCCTCCAACTTAGAAACGCTTGCCATGTGATTCGGATAGTTAGATGAAAACGGGTCTTTCTTTTTATAATGGTCAATGCGATTGATGATGATATCTGTCACATGATTGAAATACCGTTCTTCCTGGCCAGGAAGGCTTATCGAAAAGTAATCAAAGTGGAAGCAGTAATATGGGCCGTATTCATCTTCTCTTAAATCGTAAAGCTTCTTTAAAAAGAAGTTGTCGGCTAGCCCTTTGTTCTGAATGATAGCATTTCCTATTTCAAACCGGCGAGGGGAAAAGTCAAATGTATTACGGAATTTGAAATAAACGCTTTGGCTAGGCATAAGACGGGTTTATCGAAAAACGCTTAACCTAATATATGGTTTGATTTCAAAATTAATATTGTCGGTAATCGATAAAAAATAGTTATGAGATAATTTTATATTGCACCTTAATTAATACCTTATCCATGAGAACACTTATCAAAAGATTGAACAATCCGGAAACCGGAGCTGAAACCGGCTGCATCCTGACTGCCATGCCGCCGTTCGGCGTTACGCTTGCAGCAAAGCAAAAACTGGTCGACGCATTACGGCATTATGCCGCAAGCGTTATTTATCCGAAAGAAGGATTAAATATTTACGCCAGTGTCCATGATGATACGCCGTCAATCGTGGTGATCCGGGACATCAATAACATTCCGGATAGCGAACAAGATCTGGACCTGGCTTTATAACCCAGCCTATGCCACTTAAAACGCCTCGTGAACAAAAGATCGACGAGTTTTGCGCTCAAGGTAAGCTGGAACCATATCGCGCATTAGTCACCCGCGTGTTGGATGACCTGCAGGCAGAAGGCGTGAATATCTCTGCACGTTATGATGTTGAGTTTTCTAATTTTGAAGCCTACGACGATAAACCTGAGCATATCCGCATCAGCCTTAAAAATGTGAAAGTGCCGCTAAACGTGTTATGGATTCTGTTTCATGAGTTCGGCCATTTTCAGTCACCGAAAATAACGCCCGGAGATAACAAGGTCGCCAGGGAAGAACTCGCCTGGGAATTCGCAGAAAAAACGATAACCAAATATCCGGAGCTTGCCGCAGAAAAAGAAAGTTATGAAGCCTGTAAAAAGTGGTGCCTGAATTCGTATTACCGCGAATACGGTCTACCGGAAATTTGAGCGCCTTTAGATCCGAGCGGGGTTCAGCATGATTGAGCCACCCCATTGGTTAATCACGGCGCCAACAGCTGAAAACACTTCTTTAAACAATAACACCAGCACAAATACCTGGCCCTCGGCAACCTTGAAAAAGGTTAAGAGATCTGTTTGCCGGTATCTGGTAAAATCCCCGCTATCCATCACCACACCTTTCTCCTGATCAATCGTTTTCAGCAAAAGAAATTTGCCCGGTTTATTACCCGCTTCTACAGCCGTGCCTTCAATCGTATGGAACCCGCTAACCGTTTTTTCAGTTTTCCGGAACAGCTTCCGGCGGTTCGCCAGGTTCTCATTCAAAAGATAGAGTGCGTTGCCCAGTTTGATCAGTGCGGCAACTTTATCATCATCAATATGCTTGGCAAAGATCGGGTTGTTAACGATGGCCTGAAAACTATCCTGTAAACTTTCAGTGTTTTTGAATAATTGGAAGCCCATAAAGTCACCGGAACTCAATAGTTCCGATAATTCTTGTACTGTAAGATCAACTAAAGTAAAAAGGTCACGCGGCGTAATAAAACCCTTATAGCCGTAAAATAGCTTATACCCGAGATTAGCGATTGCCATCAAATGCTGATCGACCTGTAGTTTGATATTCTCATAGATGACATCTTTGCTATGCTGCTTATCCAAAACCGCCTGAAGTGATTTTTGAAGCGCGGCTGCCATCAGGTTTCGCTCAGCGGCTTTCGGCCCGGTTTTACTAACCTTGTATTGCAGTGGCCGGCGGAAACGCAAATCAAAAGGCAATTCTTCAGGTTGACCGTATTCCGTATTATAAACACAGATGATGTTCTCCCAGCCAACGCATTTGGCTGCGTAACCAAGTTCCAAGAGTACATTCGGATTAGGTGTGCGCTTGCCTTCCGTATTAATCAGGCTAACGTCCGCAACAAAAACCTGGCATTTGTCTATCTTTTCAAAAAGCGTATTTACAATATCAGGGGTCCCGCTACTGTGCTGCGTATCACGGTCGATCGCCACTTCGAGATGTACTTCCTGGCGGCTTATCCCTTTGATTGCTTTTTCGAGGCTGTCCTCTATGAACCCCCGGTTAGTATTATTGGCCAGATCAGACTGCCAGGAATAAAAGATCGTTTTTTTCATAATCAAATTTAATGGGCATTCAAAATTGCCATCGTTCCTAATAGTTGCGGCTATAGATACCAACCAGGGGAAAATCGGTTGCGGCGTCCTTCGTAAGTTCCTGTAACATCACATACCCAGTCCCGTGCTCAATTCCCAATATTTCAAATTTAGCGTGCCGACAGAAAAGCACCTCCCGCTCAAACTCGTTATTCGTAAGTTTGGAAATATCCTTGCCAAAACTATCGGCAGCCAGTGTCTGGATTTTCCAGACGACGGGCGTATTATGGTAATCCTCCTGCGCAGTTGAAAGATAATAAGGAACTTCGAACTTTGCGCCTACATGTTGATCAAACCAGCTTCTAGTCTCTTCCTCATCGTCAGGTGGGATATCCATCCGGTAGACGATTTGATTATTGAATGAGGTAAGTTTACAAAGCACCTGATCTAAAGATTCCGCGAATGCTTGCTTGCAGCGGCTTGATAGTTCCTCACCGTTCCGAAGTTCGCTGTTGATCCAGCTGGAGTGAGTACCGGTATAAGCTAAAATAAAGAAAGCTTCCTCTTTCGGAATGTCAAGTTCGCGCATGTAAGCGAGATGCAGGTCAAACTCATCGCTGCCGTTTTCAAAAGCCGCAAACCATGCTTTGAAGCCCTCATAGCTCCGGGCAAGTGTCAGTCCGTGGTGATTGCGCTCGCTATCGCATAACCGAAGTGTGTCTTCTAAACTTAAACTCATTCCTCAAAAATGCGCAAAGAAATCAGGACCGCGATTCAGTCAAATCCGGCTGAAAAATAAAAAAAATTATAAATCTGTGAAAAATAAACACATAACACTGATTGTCAGGCGAATTATTTTTAATAAAGACAAAATTTCCTGTGAATTACCCTTCAAAATCAGCTTTTTGCATCCATTTTAGACCGTTTTTTCGCGACGGGGATACCATAATTTATCTTAATGACGGGCGGTATAAATTTTTTTCGCTGCTTAATGAAACTTCCGGCGCTGCCTGAGTACTATATGCGCTATTAAAACCCGTCTTTCCGCCGGGGTGAAATACTTGACACCGCGCCAACCCTCTGCTATGCTGTCCAGGAAGCTCAAATCATGAACGTAACATAATATATAGTGTATGGAGACCTTACTAAAATTATTGCCTTTTATCACCGTTGCCATCGGCCTGCTGACCGCCCTGCTCAACCTGAAAATTAATTTATTAAAATACCATAAAAACAAAGCCATGTCTGAAACTTCTTTCGCCCTGATCGCTATAGTAGTGGTCTGCCTGATCGTAATCGCCGCCATCTGCTACCTGGTTAAAAAGTGATGGCGGCAAATCAGGAAAGTAACGGTTTAACAAACCCTAAAAACTGCTTAATGACGTGGAATCTCGGTTTGAAATTACGTCAATACACATAATCTCATATCATGATTAACAACCAGGCGATACCAAATCTAACGTTTCCTTTTAAAAAGGCGGACGATGCGATTGATGCAGTCCTGGACTTTTGAGTTGACGTTTTTTAAATTAATAAAATAGGCGCTGGCCTCCGACAACTGCATCTAAATATCGTTTAATATTTTCGAAATCATTATAATAACCACTTTCTTGCAAAAGGTGGTTTTTTTCTTGTAATCGGATGATATCGGCTTTATAGTCTATACCATGATCCCCCTCGATGCTCATGATTAATTGCGAATCTTTAGGCTGGCGATTGATAATAAAATTCAATAGTGTCGGCAAATTGTCTTTATCCTGCGCTTGTTGATTTGGCGAATCAATCACAAGGGGACAAAAAGTGGCTGAAGCGTATTGAGTCATCACAGTTAAAATGGCATAATAGTAAGCCATGAATTCGCGTGGTGTTTTACTCCCTGACTCTGACAACTGCGAATCAATTTTTTCATAGGATTTTTGTCGCACATTTGGTAGATTAACTTCATTCAAAAATTGCTTCATGTATCCTCTGTACAAATTTTTAATCTTGTCTCCACGCTTTTTATCTTCCAACGACTTCAGATCAGTTTCTAATTGATCTCGTAATTTAATTTTTTCTTCTAATTCTTTGGAATATGCGGCGATCTCCTGTCTGAACAAGTTCTGAACTTCCTTTTTACCTTCGCTTTCTATTAAGTCCTTCAACTTGACTTCCCCTTGCTTCCGATCTAACTGTGTCTCAATTTCAAGCAGGGTTTTAGTGCTTTCAACAAACTTTGCGTTCAATTTATTGATATCTGCCTCGATGGTTACCAATTCTTCTTCCAGTTCCAAAATGAGATCATAACATCTTTGCTCGTCTTGAGCCATGCCGAATCGTTCTGCAAACGAGTTTTCATACTCTGCCCCGCAAGTAGGGCAAGGCACGATATCCTCCCCCTTATTCAGTGCATAGGAGTAGTCTTTTTGAGTTTCAGCCAGCGTTTTTCTAACGATTAGCAGTTGTGCGTCAAGATTAATTTTATGGTTGAACTGTTTTGATAATTTGGTTTTGTAATCCTCCTGATCGATTCTTAGTATTTGGCACTCGGCTAAAAGCGCCGTTATTTCAACTTGAAAGGCTTCAAGATCTACCGTGAAATCAGAGATGGTTAGTTTCTCTTTGACATTATTGAGCATGCCACGGATCAATTTAATTTCCTTATCTGCGACTGCAATGCCTTCATTTAATATGCCGAGTTCATTTTTTGTTTGATAATACTGGTTAGGACGAATGCCTGTGTGATAATTAATGATGTCTAAGCGTGCTTTTGGTAAATAAAGCGATTTGAAACTATCCCAGTTACGTTGCCAGCTGACATCCTGATCCATGTAAAATGGTAAAAACAAATACGCTGGCGGAGGAGTCACTATCTTTTTTTGATGATCACGCAATTCTAATTGGAAATCAAATAACTCTGCGAGTTTGGCACCAATATCGGAAACGCGGATGTATTTGCCTATCATGTCATCATTATTATCAAACAAAGCGAAAGTTTTTTCTTGGCGGAAAATCACATAATCCTCTTCATCTACAGAAAACCGGATAACCGATATCGGTTGAGCATCCAGCCAGTCCGGGTGCATTTTATGCGCCTCTGCTCCGAATGTATAGTATATGGACTTTATAAGGCATGACTTGCCGGTCTCATTTGTCCCGATTATTACTGTCCTCGTCGGACTGAAGGTCACTTTTCTTGATCTCCTTTCCTTTAACGACAACAGCGTCATCTCTTTTAATTTGAATTGCTTCATTCTTCCAATTTCTTAAATTTCTTATAAGCCGTTTGAAATTACCCTTTTCCATACAACCTGAATAAAATGATCGTCTTGATATAGTCCTTGCCATATGAAAGATTAGTTACAACTTCGTTTGGCAACGTTGCGTAAATACTTTCCATGTCCGAGTTTATTCTTCCAGTTAGCGACGAAAAATTATCAGTTTGGTTAAAAACCTTGTGTTCGATCTGCTGAAATTGCTTATCGTTATAACTCATCCGTGCTAATTCGTATGTCTTTGCCTGCAATTTAAAGGAAGCCACGAAGCGATAGTCAGTCAACTCTTGATTCAGGCGCTGTTCGATCGCTGCAGCTGTGTCCTTCATAGAATTGTTGTTTTCGAGCGCAGCCAAATATTTATCAAAGTCAGCACGGCTGACCGATTTAGTTTTCTTTAATTCATTAAAAGAAAGGGCAGTGGCCTCAACGTTGTTTTTTGTTTTGATCTCATCAAATATAGCTTTATAGATTGGCCCGATCTGATATTTGACATTTGGCAGGGTCGCTTCAATAAATGCACTTAACTTATCCCTTGTAATCTCACTGTGGTGTTTAATATCCAATTGCTGGAGATTGAATACCATAAGGTCCGTAAGCTTTGTCAGATCTTTTCCGGCTAACTCGACATTTAACTTTGAAGTTAATTTTTTAAGATCCTCGTCGCATACGTCTTTTAAGTTAAATGCGGTAACCGTCAGGCAATCTGTCTTATTTTTTAAGGCACCCTGAACTTTTGAATTTGTAATTAGATAAAGACCGCCAACAGCATCACCAAAGTTTTCGAGTTGACCGTGAAGCTTCCCTAGTGTCGATGGAAGAATACTGTCATCCTTTCCCTTTTTTGTTTTCGCAAAATCAGTAAGTTTCCAATGCGAACTATCCGTTGTTTTTACTTGATAAAAATCTACCATTGTGGGATCATCTGACGAGTTAAACACAGCTACATCTTCATGAAACTCGAATGCAAGCAAGTAGTCCTGGCCAGTAGAATGCAATTCGGTAAGCTTTACAATAGCCCAGTTTTTCTGATAATCAAACCGGTTTGAACTGCGTGCACCCGCATTCTCGCGCGGTTTTTCGGCAAAAAGCAGCGACTTAAGTTGCGTTGTTGATTGTGATGGATGGTGCACAAGATTTGGTTTATTAGCTCAATAATAGGTATTTAATACCACAACAACAATAATAATCACCGGTCGTGGAGCACTCATTGGGCAATCTGCTTCAACAATTTCTCATTACGTCTGTGCGTAGGGTTCTATTGTAAATTTTTTTCGGCATTAAATAGTGGACGGCTGTAACCATCCGCAGTTGCATTTTTTATCTATTAGAATTTATCAGCTTTTTTAAAAACTGATAAATTCCCGGCTCACCCTTTAGCAACCATACCAAGCTGATCAAAAAGGATAGGACCAGCAACAAGATGATTACGCTGGTTAGCCCCGGATTTTTCAATTCGATCTTCAGCCCCAGCAAATTTAGGGATACTATTTCAACCGGTTTTGCATGCTCTTTCATTTCGTTTGCGATTTATAATGCAAACTTCGGTATCGGCGGAACAGCCCAAAGGAACAGCAGAGCCTTATTTCAAGGAGCTTTTGTTCCTGCCGTCGCCAGTGCATGCCACTGCTTCACCTTTTGAATCACGAACCATTCGGGATGTCGCATATGGTAGAAAAACCAGGTTTGTTGAAGCATGACCGCGATAATGGCATAATATCGCTCGGATGGCATATAATCACCTTTTTCCGTGGGCGGCATTTCATTTAACAAATAATCGTAAAAGGATTTGACGAACTGAACGATAAAACGTTCTTCAGGTAGGTTGAATTTATCATCATGCCTGGCCGATACGCCGCCTTGCTCTCCCGGTTCGATAAATGTTCGGGCGGTATCGTTGTCGAATTCCACCTGATGATCGTCCGAATAATCCTTCAGCGCTTCTTCTACCAGGTAAAGAGGTAAACGCGAGCTAAGTTCTGACTCCGACTTATCACCCTCCATGCGAAATTTCAAGACAGCGAGTTTTTGATTTTTCCGGACGCCGTTCACCAGCTTTGCCAGGCTGCCGAACTCAGGGAAAGTGGGCCGCCAGCCATTTTCATTGAGCAGCTGGTGGCCTACCATCCAACCACATTCCTTCAATGCCCCGGCGATGTGGGCGAGGTCAGGCAACTGCTCACCAATATCAAACCGCTCGCCGATATAGACCGCGATGGATAACGCATCAACTTTTTTTTTGTCAGCAACCAGGTCAACGAATCCCGGCTCGAAGTATTTTTTAAGCTTTGAGGAATCGATAGGAACATCCAGTGAGGTCGTGTGCGGTTTGAAATCCTTACGGGTTATCCAGTTTCGTACTAATTTGATCTTCACCTCGTCCACTTCATCCGGCTGACCGACCGGTATCAAACAAAACTCCAGAAACTTCGCCACGCAAAGCATCACATTGTTCGGCGTTTTATTCTTTGGCGCGACCTTATGAAAGCCTCCTTCGGTCAGCAAGTTATAGAAGGACTTTGCCAGTTTGTATTTGTACTGCGCTTTAACCTTGTTGTCCTCAAATCTTCGCGGATAGGCGGCCAGCTCTTTTTTCCAGCTTTTGAGTGGTAGTTCGTCGAACTCTTTTTTAAAGGAATCGACAAACTCCCTGACGAGCCAGCCGTGTTGAATGGTGATGGTTTCATCATTGAAAATGAATTTAACCTGTAAGAGTTCAGCAGGCTTCTTACTGGCATCCTTCATCCACGACTTGTCGTGCAGTTTTTCCACAACCCTCGAGGCCTTCTGTGCTTCTTTTTCTGCAGTACTGATCAGCTTTTGGTATTCGGGCCGTTCCCAAAATGCGATATCTTCTACATATTTATGCTGCCCGATAGCAATAAGTTCTATGATCAGATCACGGATAGGAAGCAGTTCAAACTGGTTGATGAACTCCATAATCTCCCCGTACAGTTTTTCGGGTAACAGGACAGTAAAATATTTATGGCTCGGCTGGTAGCCTTCTATGAAGGCGCGCTCCTCAAAAACCTCTTTGAAATACTTTACCAGGAAACCCAGTTGCCAGTTGTGATACCAGATGTAGAAATCAAATGGCGGCTCCTCCGGGGAATGATACAACCGTTTTTCAAAAAAACCAGCTGCCTCTTTAGCATTTGCTAACCTTTCTTCGGTTTTGCTGAACAAGTCGAAATAGGGTTTATAATGACCGGCTTCGGCATCGAAATAGTGAAACGCATAGGTATAGCGGGAGCGACGGAAAGCTGACATGTCAAAGTCGATCTTTCCGAGCTCTATATCGCCTAAGGCATTGCGTTTTACCGATTCCTGCTCGTCCATTTGCTATGTGTAAAACTATGCGCTAATTTAGTGATTTAGTCATTTCTAAACTCGGCATTGATTTTTCTTTCAATAGCACGGATGTCTTTTTTGACTTCCTCCAATAAGTTTGGGTAGTCGTTCAGTGAACTGCGCAGATCAACCTGGGGTTTTAATTTTAAAATGCCATTAAAGTTGCCATAGATATTTACTGCACCGTTTTGCGCACCTGATCTGACGTGGTAGTCCAACGATATCACCGTAGGATCCATTGTATAGAGCGGAGACCCGTCCGAGTTATATTGTCGTTCCCTTATCGCAGCTAGTTCTGCATTTATCCTTTCGATGATGTCGCTTCTGTTTTTCATTTCATGTTATGATTTCTTGCCGTACTTTCTGAAAGCGACGACGAATTGGAAAATGATGTAGCCAACGAATAGTTTAGCGACATAATCCAGTGTCAGCGATAAGGCATTCAGGTCACCGTTCTTTTCTTTTAGAAAGTCGATCTTGTGCGTCAGGTCTATAAAAGAAAAATAGTAACCGATCAGGTCCGGATCAAATTTCGTCGGTTGAAACAGCAAACCTGCGCACAGGAGATAAAGCAGGTAGCCAGGTATTGTGATTCGCAGAAACCAGATAAACGGTTTTCTGATCGATAAACCATGATCGTTGGACACGCGGTTTGTCCACAAAATAAACTTATCCCCGCCGCCAATGGTGGTGATCTTATGCAGCGCCATCTGCGATATCGCTTGCAGCTTAAGGGCTTCATAGATATTGCCTGTAGCCTCTAAAGCCTTTTTCAACTGCAGGAAGATCTCGTATTGATCCTTGTGGTGATTAGCTGTTTGTTTTTCCGGGTAGTGTATGTTTTCTATCGGCAGGAATTTTTCATAGGCTGCGTAGTCCTCGGGAAAGCTGCAGGAAGTGAAAATGGCATTCGAGAATTTGGATCTATAGAACGATAACCGGTCAAAATCACCAAAGTAAACGTTGTCAAACCATACCTTGTCTAGGTTACAACGGTGGATGCCAATCTTCGTTTCTTCATTATGCGGCTTCCTGGGATCGATGTTATAAAAACTTGCCCCGTCCTTGGGGGAAAATTCAGACAGGTACCAATTTCCGACGTGCACATTTTCGATCGTCACCTTGCCGCCCGGGTTGCCGACCAGCGCCAGCGAGTGCAGACTGACATTTTCGATTTGTGTATTTTTGTCCGTTTCGTCCGTAGGGAACTCGATATGGATGGAAACTTTCAATAAAGCGTATTCTTCATTTGAAAGCTTGTACCCGAATTTATATTCCGGCAAAGTATTATTGGGAAACCGGTAAAAACCCGGCTTGTCTGTATCCTTTCTTGATGACCGAATAAGCACTTGCCCGATATTGTGTAATTGATAACGCTGTTCCTCCGTTAAAAATGATTTCAGATCTTTAATGTTCAGCTGGTAAAATAGCTGCTTCCACCAATACGGGAAGATATTTTCAGTCGTGTAGGACAGCTCGACTTTCTGGAGATTTAATAAGGTTATTCCATATTTTAACAGACAATTGTTTAGACTTACCACCATCAATTCGGGTGCACTAATTCTTCCCGCGAATACACAGCCATGTAAGCGCAGGGATATGTTTTTTGACTTGATATTTTCAACTTTCAGGTTCATGACAAAGCAATTTTGAAAGCTGAGGGAAACTTCCTCAAAATCGATATCGTCGTCATTTTCAATAAAAAGATCCGGAAAAAAGCAGAATTGAAAAGATACCGCCATTTGACCGGGAATGACCGCCACACCCTTAAAATCGGCCGCACGTAGTTTGATGGTCACTGGCTCTTTGAAGAACTGGGCATTGATCGGCACGTATGGTTGCGGATGGATGATCCTCATGATAGGTTATTCAATTAGGTGATCACGCCGTCTGAAAAAAGCGTGGTTAAAGGCTGTGTTTAAAATTACTGCTTTTTTGGAGAACAAGCAATTTTACATGTATGCATCTTTCCCGATAGCCAATATAAATTTACTTCGCGCAGGTTTTGATCTGCAGATAATTGCGCTGGATGATGCCCGGGTTGAACACCCTTAAGACCGGCAGTTCCACATAGAAGCGATCTCTTTCTTAAATGTCTCGTGGTCATTCAAAATCTCGCAGTGGAAGGCTTTTAGTTCTATTTTCTTCGGGGTTATCTGCACCGACAATTCCAACCCACCAGAATTGTTGGAGTTGGTGCCCGCTAATGACATTGTTCAAGCGTAAACATTCGCAGGTGACTGCCTTTAAAAGACGGGCTGACCGAGCTGAGCGAAAAGGTGAAGAGCCTGCAGTCCGAATAGTCCCGTCAAAGACCCGCGCCATTGGAATTTTTATTTTTCAGTGGGTCGGTCATCGTTCTTGGCAGTGCAACTCGAAACTCCGGCATGAATGGTTTATATTTGTCAGAGCCGACCCTGGTACCTGCCCATATGACCAAGAAATCTAAAGTTAAAAAAACGTTACAAGCGCTACCGGTAAAACCAGTAAGGACAACAGAGAACTTAACGGACATTGCTGACAAACGAACCGGCGGAGCTGTTAACATCAGCGGTATAACCTATCAAACCCTGTACGCCACCTATACGCTGCTGAAGGAATTTGCGAACGGCGATACCCCAACCCAGCTCAGGCTCGAAGGCCTAGAAGATATCGACCTCGATAAGGGCAAACTAACTTTAAAAGGCAAGGAGTTAATCCAGTTAAAGTCCTCCATTAATTCACTGGATGCTTCGGGGTTTTGGGATATGGGCGTATTAAAGAACTTTTTAGAGGTTCACCGCGAGAATAAAAGTTTTCAGTTTCGTTTCGTCTACAATATGGCCATCTCTTCCGGACACCTTGACTCCTTGGTTGCCAAGCGCTCAAATGATAGCTCAAGCGAATACTGGCACGCTAAAGTAAAAGGTTTGGCCATCTGTCCGCCGGAGCTGGATATCGCTGCCTTTTTAAAGCAAATCACTTTTGAGAAAATAAGCGCCGAATTACTTTACTCGAGATCCATTAAATTGCTTCTTGATCAATACAAAGTGAACCCCGGCACGGAAGCTCAATATTTAAAAAGCACTTTTTTTCATGCCCTCGAATGGTCAAGGGACCGGGCAACTGTCTGCCATCTCTTATTTAAGCAAACGCTGCAACAGGTAACCGATGCCTTTTACAAAGGCTCCGTAAACCCTGCAGTTCTCAATGGCTGGCTCACGCCGGTCAATTTTGATCACGCGACAACCGCGGGTTCAGATTATTTTGAGGGAAAAGCAGCCCGGCCTGAACATGTCTCACAGCAGCTGCCGGCCCGCCGCTATACCTGGGAAAAGCACCTCGCCACGCAACTGGAAAAAACGGATGTGGTCGTGATCAAGTCGTCCAGTGGGCAGGGAAAGTCAACCCTCGCCTGGCAGACAGCAATTAACCTGCTCGACACTTACACGATCTATCAATTGCAGCATGCCCAACAGGCAGAGTCCACCGGTCCTGTTATTGATTTTATTAAGAGCAGGGTGCAGATCGGTGAATCGCCCCTTATCGTTATTGATGGCCTTGATCTTCAGTTACAATACTGGTCTGTCATCGTTTCGGGCCTAGCTGACCAACCCGTAAAATTCATCGTAACCACCCGCGAAGAGGATTGGTACAGCTACAGTGGCGATGTTTCCCGCCTCAATATCCAGCTGAGTAATATCAGTTTGAATGAGGAAGAGGCCAGGAATATCTACCAGCAACTCAAAGACAAAGGCAAGGTGCATGCCGATCACCGTAACTGGCAAACGTCCTGGGAACGCGTGAAGGAAAAAGGCTTGCTGATCGAATATACTTTTCTGCTAACCAGGGGTCAGATGATCGGCGAGCGGCTGGCCCATCAAGTCAAAAAATTAAATGAAGGGGAAAGAAACAGCGGCGCGAAAATAGAATTTCTGCGCATGATCGGCTTAGCCGACGTACTGGGTTTAAAACTCCAAAGCAAAAAGCTGTTAGCCCATGTGCAGGAAGTCTCCGCTATCACCGGTGACCGCGGCACTTTGCTCAAAGAAATGGAGCTAGAGTATTTTATCCGGATAGGTGCGAAGGAGGTAGAGGGCCTACACCCAGTGCGTTCCGCGCACCTGGTCGAACTGTTACACGAATTTGTCGGCATGGAAGAAAGCCTGCTCCATTTGCTGCACATTGTTGAACCGGGCGAATATGGACAGTTCGCTAACGGTGCGTTAGCGCATTTAGAACCGGCGCAAGTTCCCGTGTTTTTGCAACAGATTGCAGGCATCATGGCGCCGAAAAGTATGGCCGAAATGGTCGGGGTGATCGAGGGCTTAATGCGGCGGGAGCCACAACTCTACTGGGAAGCGAACCGCAATATATTTGATGAGGTTTTTGAGAATGGCGGGATCGAGATTTTCATTTATGATACGCTGCCATTCATGCACCTGCGGGTGATCGCCGGTCTGCAGGAAAGTTTCGGGGAAGAATTCCGCAACCCATCGGCATTGCAGGAGAAATTGGATGCTTTAACCAAATATGATTTCCAAAAGAGCGATGTCGCCCATTTTATCTTGGCGCTCCGGGCAGAATTAGGCAGTATGACCTCGAACGGAACCGCGGGATTAGCCAAGCTGCTGAAATGGTTTGGTAAACTCGATGATAAGAACAACTTGCAATTTGTGATTACCGAAGTTGACCTGCTCAACGCCATGACGGTCGATGGGGCTGCCACTGCGGGCGACCTGTTTTTTTACTTCCGCAAAACGCAGCCGGAACGCTACGATAAATTCGTCACGGCTAACAAACAGCAGATCCTATCGTGGCTCAAAGTGATCACCGATACGGTAGTGGCGGAAGAAAAAGACGGTGAGCTGTATCTCCAATATGTATTCGATGCCGAAAGCGTTAAACTGAATGACCAAAGTGTAAGGCGGATAGAGCAGTTCCATCAGTTTCTGCCGGATTACCAAAGATACCGTACCGACCTGATCTACCTGCCGTTCCCCACAGATGATTTTTATAAGGTGCTCCGTATGGATGCGCACAAAGCGATCCCGCCTGAAAGTCTGTTTGACCTGTTCGAGGTGCAGATCAACCAGTCCTGGTCCAATACCATCCTTAAAAACTACGAGGCACAATCGGTTTACGATTGGCAACATGCTTTTGTCAGATTAAGAAAAACCGCGCTGGAGTTTATCAAACGCTGCACCCAGTTCTTTGAATTCTTTATCGAAAGCAATGAACAGCGAAGAAAAGCAGCGGTGCAGCCGCTGATCGATCTCGGCGATCAGGTATTGAAGCTGATCCGTACCCGCCAGCGTTACCCTAATCAAAGCAAACGGAGCGAAGAAGTAACATTCAAACAGTTGTATAAGGAACTGGACGAATGGGTATTAGGTCTTCAGAATTTTATCAACCAGTTTTCCAATATCGTGCTGAACCAAGCGCAGCAACATCTTGCGCAGATCAATATGAAAAAGATGGTGCTGCAACTGGAAAACGGGCAGCGCAACTTTCACGCGATACCGGGTCAGGGCATCCGGTATTTCGACCTTTCCGACGTCGAAAGTGAAGAGGTAGCGTGGTACCAGCGTTTGCGCGCAACAGTAGAATACTTTGTCGCATTTAGAGACCAGCCCATCGCGTCCGCAAAGGCCGTCATTAAAGAGTGGTGGCAAAAGGACCAGCAGGAACGGCTTTTAATTTTGCAGGAAGGCTTACGCATCGTCGGTGAGACGACGCCCTACACTTTGCGGGCACCCGTTTCCATTACCGAAGATGAATACGGCAAGGACGCCGTCATTGGTGTGGAAGGCTTTCCGGTACTGCCTGAAGAAGCCGAACAGCAGATTTTTGACTTGCTATGGTGCCTAGTACCGCTGTCGTCGCTGGATATCGTTACCTATGATCTCATCTTTATCCGGGATTCGGTGGCCACCGGTGCCATCCGCGTACAGAAAACTTACCTGGAGACCTTGTTGCATTTAAACGATACAGACGAGTACGAACACAGTGAATTCGGTAATCCCATTCCGATTAATTTAGAGCCGGCGACGATCGCTACCTTAGCTGGTGTCAGCATCCCCGATATAGCAGGCCTGAACATTTCGCAGGATTATTCTAAAGTAGTAATCGATCTTTGGCGGCTGCAGCAATATCGCGACCGCCTCAACAATGCAAGTTCGCTGGAAGTCGAATGGTTAGAAGAATTAACAAAGGACTACCAAAAGAGGATCGCTGCGCTGCTCGTCGCGATCAAAAGTTCATCGCCCGCGGACCATGCCACGTTAAACGTATTAACTGACGAGGTATTAGTGCAGCAAAAGCCTGTCAGTACGGAAACCTGTATAACACTTTTAAACAAAAAAGTCGCGGAAGTCAATCAGTCCATCCAGGAAATGATCAATAAGCCAAGGAAAGAAAAATAGCAAGCGTTAATTCAGGAGCTTGCATGTCAGATTATCAAACGGCATGTTCCCTCATGAGCAAAAACAATTCATAAAGGGTGCTGGGAAACTTAAGACCGTTATTAATTCGCCAGTAAGGTACTTTAAAAGTTTAAATTGCTGATAATAAGCATATAAGAGCGATGATTCTGAACCATAGCTGTTTCGAACTTTACATTTCTTGTATCAATAAAGGATAACTGAACATTATCAACGCTCGACTTATTGCAATATTCCGGCAATTGTTGGTTTAGAATAAATTGCATCAATCGCTATTAATCCTTATCTTTATGTAAGTCATTAGGAATTAAACTGTTGCAAATTATTTGTGTAGAATTCGGGAATTGCCACTTTTGCAAACTTGTAAAATATTGAAATAGAGAATATTAAAGGGATAAGTTCGAGTCCCGTCCATTCCGCAGGAAAATTAAAAGTGCTTAGAGAGATCTAAGCACTTTTTTTGATTTCAGGATATGCCAAATACTCTCCGGAAAAATAAAACCAAAAAAAATTCAGTTTCAGGTTACGATATTTGCATGAGCGGACACTCAGTAATAATGGATCAAGGAGAAAAGTTGGGGGGAAGAAAAGATTAAGCATAGATTTTAGCAAGTCTGAAGAGGAAAAAGGTAGTATCTCTAACGCCTCTTGAAGTAGCCCTGAAAGCCTTGATTTTTGC
>NZ_SOZE01000043.1 GCF_004519315.1 Mucilaginibacter psychrotolerans | reverse complement strand
AATTTTATTGAAGTCAATCATGTGGAAATGTATTTAAATATTTGAATTTCAGACACTTAAATATACTTACATTTCCTTTGATTGGCAAATCTATTCTCAATTATTAATCGAACTCAGGTTTATAGTCATAACTATCTAAATGCATTGGGTAATAATAAGGCTTTGATAATCAAAAATCAAGTATAAAGCTTTTTGATGCTTAAGCCAAACAAAAAAGCGATTAGTAATTTACCAATCGCTTTTTTGTTTCCCCTGTTTATTGCAGCCAAACAAACTACGCAAAAACAGGTTAATACCATACATCTATACAAAACGTATATAACCTATAAAAAACATATGAATTTAAAACGAACTTTCGGAACTGTGCTTACCGTATTGGGTATTATCGGCCTCATTTGGACAGGGGTTGAAGTTATCAACCATAAAGGGGACGCCACTACATTAATCGTAGTGGGCGTAATTTCTGTATTATTCTTTTCTACCGGCATAAGCCTGGTACGCAACACTAAGGACGAGGCTTAGTTAACCGTAACCGGCGTTATCGCACCATCCTCAGAAATACTGAGGCCCGGTTGCCCGAAATCGGTTTCGGTAAGCATTTTTATGCGTCGCGATGCACGGTTGAGTGTGTCGCGCTCAAGCCCCCTATCGTGCGATTGGCGGTACGACACGATATTGCCGCCTAAAAAGCGACCTTTTTTATCTATACGCAATTTTAGCAGAGGCGCAAGGCCACAAACACCGTCTACGCTTACGCTGCGGTAAGTACAAAAATTACCCAGACTGTAAGCTATTAACCTATCTTTATAAAGTTCCATGGCACGGCTTACGTGCGGGCCGTTCCCCAGTATCACATCTGCGCCTGCATCTATGGCCGCATGAGCAAATGCATACACGTTGCCACGCCGCTCGCCTTTGTACGATTCGCTGGCTTGGGTTACATGCTCAAAGGCAACACCCTCGCCCCCACCGTGGAACGACACGATAACAATATCACTTTGCAGCTTCAAGTTTTGTATAATGGCTTTGGCACCCTCAACATCCAGCAAAGACACCGTTTGGCTATTTGGCGAGAAGGCGCAAAAGCCATACTTAACCCCATTAAGCGTAAAAATTTTTGTGGGCGATGTTTTAAGTCCCGCGTAGTGAATGCCCAGGCTATCCAGCACCTTCATAGTATTGTCGCGGCCTAGTAATCCAAAATCGTTACTGTGGTTGTTGCCAACGCTCAACATATCAAAACCTGCATCCTTAAAAATACCGCCATAATATTCAGGCATCTTAAACAGATAAGGCTTACTGCGGAACTTCAGCTTCATGGCCGATGGCGCACCGGTATCGAGCAAAACGCCTTCCAGGTTACCGAAGGCTATATCAGCTTCGCGTAAATCCGGGAGGGCTTCCTTAAAACTGTTCTTGCCGCTATCGGGCGGCAAGCCATTGGTGTTGGGATATGCGGTGCCCAGCATCATATCGCCAACGGCGGCTATGTGTACGGTACTATCTACAGTTGGTTTTGGGATTATGGTGTCGACCGCAGTTTCAGGCTTTTTTGCTGCCTGCTGCATAGCCGGATTGATGCAACCGGCTATCGACAGGCATAGTACGCAAAAGGAAATGAGTTTAGGCCCTGGTTTCATAAGCAAAAAAAATCCCTCCATTTGGCGATGGGGGGATTACGAATATAATAATTTAGGTTTACTAGTTGTTGTCCGGCCCCGGCTTATCCGCGTTATCGCTGCTCAGCTCAGTCTTAAACGATTCCAACATACGGCCACCTTTAAAAAAGTAACGGCTGTAGTAAGCATCATCTAAACTACTGATGGCCACGCCACGAGATGAAGCGTGCGCAAACCTGTTATTGCCCAGGTAAATGCCCACATGCGAAATGCGGCGGCTATGTATTTTAAAGAAAACCAAATCGCCTTCTTTCAAATCATCTTTGCTAACAGGGTTAACCATGCTGAAGATATCGCGGGAACTGCGGCGGATGGTCAAATTAAACACATCGCTATAAAGCTGTTTTGTAAATGCAGAGCAATCGATACCTTTTCTAGAGCTGCCTCCGAAACGGTATGGTGTACCAATCCAATCGTGCACAAAGTTGAAAAGTTTCATGTTAGAAGTTGCCGAAAGAGCCACTCCCATAATTTGTGAAAGATAATCTTTAGCTAAAGACTCCTGATCGTCAGAATCAGCTGGTTGAACTGGAACGCTTTTTGTTTGAGCCTGTGCGGCTAAAACGCTCATAAATAATGCAATAGCAAGTGCAAATTTCTTCATTTAATCTCTTTTTTTGTTGATCAGGGGACAACAAACGTATATTAAATCAGACAGTGTGTCTATTGTTAGACACAAAACTATACAAATAATCTAAACCACCAAATAAATAATGAAATTAATTTCATGTTCGCTGCGGTAGAATATATTAATCAATATTGATATATTTTATCGTTAAAGTAAATATTTCGAAAGATGACAAATATCTAAAATACTAATTTTAAGCCTTATAGAGGCCTGCTATTTAAACCGAGTCAGATCGCCGTAATGAGGGCAATTTCCGATCAAGACAAAGCCTGCAGTTTTAACAAAAGTGCGCACGGTATAGCCGAAGAACAACACAGTATTTCTTTGGTGTTTTTGTCTCGAGATGTGTTATAATGATTTGCATATTGCTAAAAACTGTCCTTTCTGTGTGATTCTCTGCGGTTAAACCAAGCTATAAAAAATTTACGCAACACTAATACTAAAAAGATTATTACGAAAAACCAATATATTGCACCCTTATAAAGCGTACTTTTTACACACTATCCAAATGATATTTCGGTTTTAATTAAAAGTGCGTTCCGGTGTCGAAAAAGGTTACATTCATGTTAAATAAATCTTTACAACAAATTCGTTGCAGTTTCGGTTATTTGCGAGATATAATTAGATTTGCACATTCTCTTAGAATTGTTTTTAATAAATGAGTTCAATCGAAATAACTAAAGACACCTACCTGATGTGGTATGAGTCTATGCTTTTAATGCGGAAATTCGAAGAAAAAACTGGCCAGTTATATGGTCAGCAAAAAATCCGTGGGTTTTGCCACCTGTACATTGGGCAGGAAGCAGTATTGGCCGGCGCTATGTCGGTTATACGCCACGAGGATAGCTTGATAACCGCTTACCGCGATCATGCGCACGCATTAGCAAAAGGCACCTCTCCAAACGCTATCATGGCCGAGATGTATGGTAAAGCAACCGGATGCTCTAAGGGTAAAGGTGGCTCAATGCACATGTTCGACAAAGAAAACCATTTCTATGGCGGGCATGGTATTGTAGGCGGCCAGATACCAATGGGTGCGGGTATAGCTTTTGCCGAAAAATACAAAGGTACTGATAACGTAAACATTGCCTACATGGGCGATGGTGCCGTTCGCCAGGGTGCTTTAACCGAGACATTCAACATGGCTGCGCTATGGAAACTGCCCGTAATTTTTGTTTGCGAAAACAATGGTTACGCCATGGGTACTTCTGTAGAGCGGACAACCATACAAACAGATATTTACAAGCTTGGCTTGCCATACGGCATACCATCATCGCCGGTAGACGGGATGGACCCCGTTGCTGTTCACAACGCAATGGACGAAGCCGTTTCACGTGCACGCCGCGGCGAAGGCCCAACCTTCCTGGAGATGCGTACCTACCGTTTCAAAGGCCACTCGATGAGCGACCCGCAGAAATACCGCACTAAAGAAGAGTTGGAAAGCTACAAAGCCAAAGACCCTATTGAAGTGGTAAAATTGACCATACAAAAAGAAGGTTACGCTACCGATGCCTGGTTTGAAGAAATTGAAGCCAAGATAAAAGCACAGGTAGACGAAGCGGTGAAATTTGCCGAAGAATCACCATGGCCTGAAGCATCGGAACTTTATACCGATGTTTATGTGCAACAGGATTATCCTTACATCCGCGACTAATTATTATACCTAAATATTAACAACAAACAGTATATGGCTGAAGTAGTTAAAATGCCTAAGATGAGCGATACCATGACCGAAGGGGTATTGGCAAAATGGCATAAAAAAGTTGGCGACACGGTAAAATCAGGCGATGTATTGGCCGAGATAGAAACCGATAAAGCCACGATGGATTTTGAATCGTACCAGGATGGCACACTGCTTTACATAGGTGTACAGGAAGGTAATGCCGTACCTGTTGATGCCATCATTGCAGTATTAGGTAAAGAAGGCGAAGACTATAAACCGTTGCTGGAAGGCAATGCTACACCGGCCGCTGAAACAAAGGCAGCGCCTGCCGCAGATGCTAAACCGGCACCTGCCGAAGATAAAAAACCTGCTGCACCCGTTGAAGCAAAACCAAAGGTTGATTTGGCAAGCATCCCGGCTGCTGTAATACGCATGCCTTTGCTAAGCGATACCATGACCGAAGGCACCATTGAAAAATGGAACTTTAAAGTTGGTGATACAGTAAAAGCAGATGACTCAATAGCCGACGTTGCAACCGATAAGGCTACTATGGAAGTTGTGGGTTACGAAGCCGGTACGTTATTATATATAGGGGTTAAAGAAGGTGAAGCTGTTGCTGTAAACGGCATCATAGCCATTGTTGGTAAAGCCGGTACGGATATTACCCCATTACTGAACGCTGATAATGCTGCACCTGCTGTGGAGGCCACCCCGGCTGACGAAGCTGCACCCGCTGCAAGTTCAGATGCTGCACCAATCGCTACCGCAACAGGGTCTACCGAAGACGATAGCCGCGTGAAAGCATCGCCGCTGGCACGCAAAATTGCAAAAGACAAAGGCATTAACTTGAATGATGTAAAAGGCAGCGCAGATGGCGGTCGCATCATCAAAAAAGATATAGAAAGCTTTACACCTTCGGCTGCAAAACCAGCCGCTACTGCTCCTGAAGCAGCTGCGCCTGCTGCATCGGCTCCGGCTGCTGCACCGGCAAAAGCACCAATAGTATTGCCAACCTTCACAGGCGAAGAAAAATTCAGCGAACGCAATGTTACGCAGATGCGTAAAGCAATCAGCCGCAGATTGTCTGAAAGCTTGTTCACTGCGCCGCACTTCTACGTTACCATGTCGATAGATATGGATCAAGCGATTGCCGCCCGTGGTAAAATAAACGATGTTGCACCGGTTAAGATATCCTTCAACGATTTCGTGGTGAAAGCCGTTGCCGTTGCTTTAAAACAACATCCGGCCATCAACTCATCGTTCCTGGGCGATAAGATACGTACCAACGAGCATGTACACATCGGCGTAGCTGTTGCGGTAGACGAAGGCCTGCTGGTACCGGTTATCAGATTTGCCGATGGCAAATCGCTTAGCCACATCTCTCAGGAAGTGAAAGAGCTTGCTGGCAAAGCAAAAAACAAAAAATTGCAGCCGGCAGAAATGGAGGGCTCAACCTTTACCATATCTAACTTAGGCATGTTTGGTGTAGACGAGTTTACGGCCATCATCAACACACCGAACGCATGTATCCTGGCGGTAAGCGGCATACAAGCCGTGCCTGTTGTGAAGAATGGTGCAGTAGTACCAGGCAACGTAATGAAAGTTACCCTAAGTTCAGATCACCGCGTGGTTGATGGTGCTTTAGCAGCAGCATTCCTGCAAACATTGAAACAATTACTGGAAGAGCCTGTAAGGCTTTTGATATAATTTCGGATTCGAATTTTCGATTTCGGATTTAGAATAGCGATGGGTTTAGGCTCATCGCTATTATTGTTTTGGGCGATTGATAATGGACCGAGATTCACCACATCGTCATTGCGAGCCGCACGAGGGGTGGATTGTGAAAGGGGGCGGCGTGGCAACCATCGGCAGGCAGAGCCGCTCTGCAAATCCGGACCTTAAAGCCGAGGATTGCTTCGTCGCTTCGCTTCCCTCGCAATGACGCGGGGATAAAGATGCGGTCGCGGACAGGATATATTTGTAATTCCACCAATGCCACATTTTTTACTAAATTGCCCATGCATACCCCCTACTTATGGTCGTCATGGAATTAATGTTCATAGTTGTTTCTGCCTTTTTTATTGCTGTTATTATTAAAATGCGCCGCAAACATAAATTGGCCAAAACAGTGCTTATACCTGCTCAAAAGCAAATACTCGCAAGCAACATCCAATTCTACAACCATCTTACCGATACTGATAAACTTTACTTCGAAGATAAGATAGAGCAATTCCTGGATGATGTCCGTATAGAAGGCGTTGGCCTGGAGCTTACAGATACCGACCGCATCATGGTGGCGGCAAGCGCAGTTATCCCCATCTTCGGTTTTAAGGATTGGACCTATCGTAACGTCACCAACGTACTTTTATACCCCGATACCTTCAACAAAGATTTTGAGTTTGAAGGCGAAGCGGGCGAGGGGCGTAACATTATGGGAATGGTTGGTAGCGGTTATATGAACGGGCAGATGATACTCTCCCGCGCAGCGTTGACAAAAGGCTTTTCGAAAAATTCGGGCAAAGAAAATACGGGAATTCACGAATTTGTGCACCTGCTGGACAAAGCCGATGGCGCAACCGACGGCGTGCCCGAGGGTTTCCTTGAGCATGAATATGTGGAGCCATGGGTAAAGATGATGCACCAGGAAATTCATAAGATAGAAGAAGGGCATTCAGACATCAACCCCTACGCTACTACCAACGAGGCAGAGTTTTTAGCGGTAGTATCGGAGTATTTCTTTACCAAGCCTGAGCAATTTCAAACAAAACATCCGGAGTTATATGATATGTTGAGCAAGGTATTCGGACAGGATCCATCAAAAAAATCCTAAATCCGAAATTCTAAATCCGAAATCGAAATTCCGAAATCCGAAATCAAACCCCTTCCATGACCTTCGCTGATAAAGTAATTGAATTCAACCGCGGACTCGAGTACACCGGCCCTCCCCTGCCTACAGGCATCCGCATCATGAACCCCTTTCGCGAAGAGGAGGAGGTATTCCGCATATCCGAAGAATTTTATCGTAAATATTATGCGGATGATCATAAACGCCACCTCATCATGGGTATCAATCCCGGCAGGTTCGGCAGCGGCTTAACCGGCATCCCTTTTACCGACCCAAAACGGCTGGTAAGCGAGTGCCACATTGCTTACGAGGGCCGCATAACGCACGAACCTTCCTCCGTATTCGTGTACGAGGTGATAAATGCCTATGGTGGGCCGGAGGCATTTTATAAGGATATTTACATCAATTCTGTTTGCCCCCTCGGCTTTACTACCATTGATGCAAAAGGAAGGGAAAAGAACTACAACTATTACGACAGCGCGGCATTAACCGAGGCGGTAACGCCATATATCATCGATAACTTCAGAAAGCAAATAGCGCTGGGTATCGATACTGACCTATGCTTTTGTTTCGGTACGGGCCAAAACGAAAAGTTCATCAAAAAAATAAACGCGCAATACAGCTTCTTTAAAGAGGTTGTCGCACTGGAGCATCCCCGGTTCATCATGCAATACAAAAGTAAATCGAAGGCATTTTATATTGATAAATATTTGGAGGCTTTTGCAAGGATGAATAGCTAATACCAAATTACAGTTATGTATTTTAAACTGTGGCAGTGTTTATAGCCAATTTAAAAGCCGATGCTGCTTTACCGGATTCGCATTCGAATAAAGTAAGGTCCGTCGGGCCTTTTTTCTTATCTTTCCTTCCATGAAAATAGAGCTCTCGCTATATACAATTGTGTATTTTGCTGCAATTGTATTAGGCGCTTTCTCAGCAGGTCTGCTGATTTTTTCAACCAAAAACAAACTAGCAAACCGCCTGCTTGGCTTACTAATACTGGCTATCAGCGGCTGGCTCGTCGATGCGTTTTTTAGAGTGAGCGGCTTATATTCCCAAAATGCCAACCTTTATTTCCTACCCATTTATTTTTCTTTTGGTTTCGGGCCGTTATTATATTTTTATGTAAGAGCTATCACCAACGCAGCGTTCAAATTCCGCTTGCGGTATCTACTGCATTTTTTGCCGGTGCTTATGCAAGCAGGTTTCTATTGGTATGTTGCTCTACAGGATTATAAAACACGGTATAACATTTGGTTTAACCTGCACCTACCCTATACCTATCGTATAGAGTACGATGGCACCTGGCTATCGCTTGTAGTTTACCTCGTTTTATCGCTTCTAATTATCAAAGACTATCAACGCTGGCTAAAAGAAAACTACTCAGACATTGCCCTCAAGATGCTCAATTGGCTTAAAGTATGTCTATTGCTGATGGTGATGGTTTGTGTGTTTTGGCTGGTGGAAGCTGTATTACGCGACGCCAGGAATTTGTTTTACAAATACGATGTGTCTAATGATTTGCTTTGCTTGCTCATCTATATTTTAGGTATTTATAGCTACCGGCAGGCCAATGTAGAAGTTGCCTACCAACCGGAGGTCCAGCTCCCGGTGGACACCACTACCACTATTGCTGATGCCGAAGTAATTGCCAAAATACATACCGCAATGGAAAGCGGCAAACTATATCTGAACACAGAACTTACCCTGGCCGAGTTAGCGAAATATATCGATTTACCCGCGCGGTCTGTCTCCGCCAATATCAATGCTGCCTTTAACAAACCTTTTAACAGCTATGTGAATACCTGGCGGGTTGATGAGGTCAAAAGACGATTGGCCGGAAACGACCTCGAAAAATTTACTTTGTTGGGTATTGCCTTCGAATGTGGTTTCAATTCAAAAACATCTTTCAACCGTATATTTAAAGAGCTTACCGGCTTTTCGCCGTCAGAATATATCAAAAAATAGTCCCGGCCCTATTTTGGTACGCCCCAATTCACGTTTTGGGGCGATGCGCCTGCTTCATTGCTGCAATTTTGAAGAAAAATTAAACAGCCATGAAGAAATTATTAACCACGCTAATTTTATCTATTACAGCATTAAGCCTGTTTGCACAAACCGATTGGACCAACAAAAGCCGCCTGATGCCCGACAAGCTAAAGGAATTACCGGTAGGTATTATCATGTCGCACGACCCTAACCCCGTTTACCCGGTAAAAGAGGGCGACACCTTCTACTGGAAGCACCACACGTATGCCACCGCCACCAAGCACACTTTAACCGTAATAGAATGCGGCAGTTTTATATGGTATGATGCAAGTGGCTGGCATGCCAACATGCAATACTCACCAGATGATTTCGCCAAAGCTTTTAATTGCCCGGGTGCGATATTAAAAGCGAATAAAACCTACACCTACCAAAAAAACTGGCGTTACGGCAAACAAGCCTACGGTGGTGACGCGCTCTGGTACATTATAGCCAAAGACGAGAACGGAAAGCTGTACAAGGGTACTGCTTTAATTGAAACCGAAGACAAAGTATTAACCACCAAGTAAAATAAAAGCCATGAAAACCAAACTGATATTACTAAGCTTGCTATGCCTGAGTCAAACCATTTTACTGGCCCAAAAAAAGGTTGCCATCGACACGAAGACCAGTCTGCTGAAATGGACCGGGCATGCCGAAATAGGCACTTATGCCCCTAGCGGTACGCTTAACCTATGGGAAGGCGTGGTGTACTTGAAAGGCGATGAAATCACCGCTGCACTACTTACGGTTGACATGAAAAGCATGAAACAGGAAAACAGCGACCTGGTAAACCATTTAAAAAGCGAAGACTTTTTTGATGTGGAAAAATACTCTGTAAGTACCATCAAAATAAACAGCATCAGGAACGGTAAGGCTTATGGGCAAATTACCATGAAAAACAAAACGCAAGCCTTTGAGTGCCCCATAGCAATTACAAAAACCGGCGGTGAGTTAAGCGTTACCGGAAAAGCGATTATCGACCGCACTAAGTACGGTATTATATACAACTCCGGTAGTTTCTTTAGCGGCCTGGGCGATCATGCTATAAAAAACACATTTGATGTTGCTTTCAACATCGTAGTAAATTTGTAACGGAATGCGAAGGATAGCAAGAGTGGGCAACAGTCCCCTCTACGCTTTTAAAACAGATTAGGTTAGTTCAACAACGATCAGTTGAACTAACCAGATAAATGCCATATTTAACCTTTGCAAGTAGAATATCGCCGAAAGCAAATTTCCATAAGCCATAAAAAAAAATTATTTTGTGGCGTTCAATGAGCTTCTTCAGAAAACCAATCAGGCCCGATGATACCGCAGATGAAGAGCTGGTTGCCAGCTATCGCGTAAACGCTGATATAAGCGTGCTGGGGAAGTTATATGAAAGGCACATGGCGCTGGTTTTTGGCCTTTGCCTTAAATACCTTAAGGATGAAGAACTTGCCCGCGATGCCGTTATGGCGATATTTGAAGAACTGGTGGCAAAGGTAAAGCAGCACGAGGTAAAACAGTTTCGCAGCTGGCTGTATGTACTTAGCCGCAACCATTGTTTGATGCAATTGCGCAACGATAAAAAATTACCTACCGTTGGGATGGATGAGTTTATGGAATTCAATCCGGTTTTGCATCCTGAAGATAATAGTACCGATAAAGAGGCAGCGCTACAGGCTTTGGAGCGATGTATGGATAAATTGATGCCCGCCCAAAAACAAAGCGTGCGCTTATTTTATTTAGATGAGATGTGCTACAAGGATATTGCTGCGCAAACCGGCTTTACCTTGAACGAAGTAAAAAGCTATATACAAAACGGCAAACGCAACTTAAGGCTTTGCCTGGAAAAAAACGGTGGATAAGCAGCGGCCCAACATATTGCAGATACAGAAGTACCTTAACGGGGAGCTTGATGCCAAAGCTATGCACCAACTGGAGCGCGAAGCCCAGCACGACCCGTTTTTGATGGATGCATTGGAGGGGTACCAAATGGCCGCCGGCAATCAGCAGACTAACCTCGATATGCTTGCCAAGCGGCTTCGTGAACGTACCGGGAAAAAACCAAGCCGCATCATTCCATGGACAACTATCGCCATCGCGGCTGGCGTAGTAGGTTTTATGGTTGTGGTGGGATTGTTGTATAAAGGCAATGATGACGCCATACAACCAAAAGTAGCAGAGGTAAAGCTAGTGCTAAAACCGCAAACTGATACAACCGGCACCACTACTGCCATAGCCCGGTTGAAAGCAAATGATTTGGCCAAGCTACAGGTAGATAAAAAAGCGCTTAACCCTGCATTGCGCAACGGGCCAACAACCATGGCAACCGATAAGGTCATTCTTAATAAACGCGTCGCTGTTAGTAGCGGAGACGCATCGCTTGCCGAAGTAGCTATGTCGCCCCCACTGGCGGCAAAAGCAGATAGTGGCCGGATGCCTTTGGATGAGATGATAATAGGTGCCATTTCTGCCCCTAAAACAGATACCGTAGATATGCCGCTTACCGTAGCCATCAAAAAAAGGGCCATATCGCAGCCGCTACCCGGCAAGGCCGATGGCGTTAACACCGAACCCAAGCGGCCCACCAGTGCTTACGACCTTAACAAATACCTGCCGGGTTATTTTCCAAATACAGTTGCTAATAATAACAACGTTTTGCCTGTACCGGGCATTACCGCAAAGGCCGATAACAAAGCCACAACCGCTTTAACTAACAATGCGAACGGCATATATGCGTCGCCTACCTCCTCTCAAAACCTGCCGCTGCAGATTGGGTACTCGGGTTTTGCTAACCTAAAAACTAATGCAAATGCGGATAGCGTTAACATAGCCGGACTAAACACCAAATTGCCTGCTATAAATAATTCGGTTGCTAATAATGCAGCAATTACGCGCAACACCGTTGACGATGAAGACACAGACCCAACGACTGCCCATCCCGCAAAAGGTTGGATGGTATTCCGCGTGTATATCGCTAAAAACAGTTACCTGCCCGCGGGCGAGAAACCGGGCGTAGTGGAAGTTAAGTTTACGGTGGCTGCGGATGGGAAACTAAGCAATATAAACATCACCCAAAGCCTAAATGCCGCTACGGATAAAAAGGCTATCGCGCTCATCACTAACGGGCCAAAATGGAAAGGCAACGCCAACGGCAAACCACAGGAGATAACGCAAAGCATAGGTTTCGTGAATAAAAAATAGCGGTTTAACGACGACCAGATTTACCGATATAAAAAAAGCGATTGGCAGAAACCAATCGCTTTTTTATATCCTCAAGATTCGACAACGCTCTAAGAGTAGTCAGATCTATTGTGAACTTTAATTCCTCGCCGGGGCTCCTGCCGGTGGTGTAGGCGGCGTTGGTAGCGGCTTACGTGGCACCATATCCTTACGCTCGCTGGTGTTGTACACAAAAGAGGCAACTATGGTTGCTGCTTGTTTCAGGTCGTCTTCTATGAGTCGGTCATAGGTGTCCTGGTTGCTATGGTGTGTGCGCGAGCCATAGTCAATAGCATCCTGAATAAACTGGAAGCCCGGGATGCCTACCGCATCGAAGCTCTGATGATCGGTACCGCCTGTGTTACTGATGGTAACGGTTGTTGCGCCAAGGTCCTTAAAGGGTTCCAGCCAGGTTTTGAATAATGGTCCCGCGGCCGAATCGCCCTGCAAATAAATACCGCGAATTTTGCCGGTGCCGTTATCCAGATTGTAATAGGCATCAAGCTTTGCCGCTTCGGGCTTCAACTCCATTGTTTTGGGGTCGCCAAAGTGATTAAGCACGTAACCGCGCGAGCCGAACAGGCCTTGTTCCTCGCTGCTCCATAAAGCAATGCGGATGGTGCGTTTAGGTTTAAAGCCGATGGTTTTGAGTATGCGCATAGCCTCCAGCATTACTGCGCTGCCTGCGGCGTTATCGGTAGCGCCTGTAGCAGCGTGCCACGAATCGAGGTGACCACCTATCATTATCACCTGCTCTTTCAGTTTCTTATCGGTACCCGGTATCTCGCCAACTACGTTGTAGCCCTGTAAATCGTTGGTGAAGAATTCGGTTTTGATATCCGCCTCCAGTTCAACCTTTTTGCCGGCTTTTACCAGGCGCAATATGCGCTGGAAATCTTCGCTGCTGGTTTCCAGCTCAGGCGCAACGGCTTTGGCGGTATCGGCATATGACGCGCCGTTGGTGGTAAATAAAGTGCCGTCGGTACCGCGGGCCTGGCTCAATATCAGGCCGGCTTTTTCGTTCAGCAAAAAGGCTGTGATAGCCGTACGCATGCCAATAGCCTTACGCCGGGCCACCATAGCAGGCGAGTTAGGATCGAATGCATTGTTGCGTTGGCCACGTGGTGCCATGGTGGCCTGTGCCATCTTATCCAGTTCCTCGTCGGTATAGCGGGCAGCGTCTGATTTAAAAGTACGCTCGGTAAGCGGCTTGGTATCAAATATGATAATCTTCCCGGCAAGGGTACCTTTGTATTTATCAAGCTCGGCCACGCTATCGGCTTTTACCAACACCACCTCACCTTTTATAGGGCCATTGGTGCCTGGAGTCCATGCCTTTGGTACGGCAATAATGGCGTGGTAATAAGGCACAGTGATGGCAGCGTAGTTCTTCTGCACTTCCCAACCTTTACCAAATTTGCCCCAGGGTTCTAATTTGGCGTTGGCCATGCCCCATTCTTTCAGCTGGGCAACGGCCCAGTCCTGCGCACGCTTCAAGCCCGGCGAACCGGCTAAACGCGGACCCGAAACGTCGGTAAGGTTGAAGGCGATATCCATCACTTTAGAGTGGTTAAGCCCCTCTTCGCGAATTTTGGCAGTGGCTGCCGCATCAACGGCATCTTGTGCTAATGCACTGGCCGTTAAGCCTGTAAATACTATACAGGCATAAAGTAGTTTTAATTTCATCGTGATCAGTTAATTAAGCAATAGGCAAACTTATTTAAATAAAGCGGTATAAGTTTATGGCCGATTTAACAAAGTTGTTACACTGAAATAATTAATTGAGGTATATTTGAGTGATGAGCGAATACCGATTAGATAGGACGGCTTTTAAGGCGCAGACGGCGGAAGAAGCCGCCGACCATCATTCTTATTATAAAGATTTAAGCTTAAAAGAGCGTTTGGATATAGTCGACTATCTTAATAGTATCGCATATAACTATCCGTTAAATGATCCGCCTAAAATGGACCGAACAGCTTTTAGCATGAGGGGCCGCAAAAAAAATGGGTAACATTTTTAAAGACGATTTTAAAGACTTTGTTAAAGCCTTGAATTTTAACAAAGTACGCTACATTCTTGTCGGTGGCTTTTCAGTGGTTTTACATGGATATGAAAGGACTACCGGAGATATGGACATTTGGGTGGATCGTACTGCTGATAATTATAAAAGACTCAAGATGGCATTTTTGCATTTTGGTATGCCCGTTTTTAGCATGACCGAAGATGTTTTTTTACACGACCCCGAGCATGATGTGTTTACTTTTGGAAGGCCGCCAACGGCAATAGATATAATGATTGAAGTGTTGGGGATGAATTTTGACGAGTGTTTTAGAAACGCAACTTTTTTCCAAAGGGAAGGCATAAAAGTTCGAACGATTCATATTAACGATCTAATTACTGCAAAAAAAGCATCAGGAAGGCACAAAGACCTAGATGACATTGAGAATTTGACCAAAAATAAATAACAATGCTCACCAACGCAGTACCCATATTAGCCTCCCTTAACGAAGTAGAAACCATAAAATTCTATACCGAAAAACTGGGCTTCACTTTCCACCCCGCCTGGGATGGTTACCTGATATTCAGCCGCGACGGCATCTTCATCCACCTATGGCCCTGCAAAGACCCTGAGATACCAAAAGCTACGGGCTGCTACGTAAACGTGACCGAAGTAGATAAACTATACGCAGAATTAGAGCCGAAAGGCGTGGTACACCCCAACGGGCCGCTGAAAGATATGCCCTGGGGCATGCGGCAGTTCAGCATATTGGATGTTGCCGGCAACATTGTCCATTTTGGGGAGGATATACAGGGAGATGAGGAAGATTAATTGATAAGCAGCTTGTACCCCCTACCATGTACGTTGATAATTTCTACCGAGGGGTCCTCGCGCAGGTACTTGCGTATCTTGCTTAAAAACACATCCATGCTGCGGCCATTGAAATAATTATCATCGTGCCAGATATTTAGCAGGGCTTCCTCGCGGGTAAGCACTTCGTTTTTTCGGAGGCAGAGCAAGCGCAAGAGCTCAGCTTCTTTGGTAGATAGCTTTTGCTGCGCATCGCCCCGGGCTATCATCTGCATACCATAATCAAAACTATAACTGCCCAGTTTAAACTGAGTAGGGTTTTCGTCGGCAACTTTCTTTTCTGCCTTGTCGGCACGTCTCAACAGGGCATTTATGCGTAGTAACAGTTCCTCTATACGGAACGGTTTGGTGATGTAATCGTCGCCACCAAGGTTAAAGGCCTGCGTTTTATCTTCAATCATGGCTTTAGCCGTAGCAAAAATGATAGGTACGTTAGGGTTTATCTTCCTTATTTCCTTGCCCAGTGTAAAACCATCTTTTTTGGGCATCATTACATCAAGTATCAACAAATCGTATGTTTGTTTGGTAAAAGCACGCAGGCCTTCTTCGCCGTCTTTACATAAAACCACATCAAACTTGCCTTTCAGCTGAAGGTAATCCTGTAACAGGAGGCCCAGGTTTGGGTCGTCCTCAACTAGTAGTATTTTTTTCATAATTTTCAGTCCGAAAGTCCGGTAAGTGCGGAAATCGGCAGGATTTTAGGTATTACTTATGCTTCGCTGCTTCTTCTTCGGACTGCGAACTTTCCGAATCCCAAACTACGCGTTGGGGAACTTCAATTCAAACTCCGAACCCCTGTCTTTTTCGCTTTTTAGGCCAATGGTACCATCAAGCCTTTTTACAATGGTGTTTACATAGCTAAGGCCAAGTCCAAAGCCTTTTACATCGTGCAGGTTGCCGGTAGGTATGCGGTAAAACTGTTCGAATATTTTGCTCTGCTGGTCGCGGTTCATGCCAATACCTTTATCCGCCACCTTTATAGAAACGTAGCCATTCTTTTTTATTGTGGTGATAGTGATATCAGGTGCGTTGTTGCTGTATTTTATGGCATTATCTATCAGATTGTATATCACGTTGCTAAAATGCAGCTCATCACCAATAATCACGGGTGCCTCATCGGTTAAGCTAAGGCTGGTTGTAGCACTGTATTTTTGCAGCTTAAGTGCCATGCTATCCAGCACCAGGTTTATCGTCTCATTTACGCCCACCGGTTTCTTATCCAGTTTAAAATCGTTCTTTTCTATGCGGGCAATGTTCAGTACGCGCTCTATATGGCTACCCAGGCGCACGTTCTCTTCGTAAATAACGTTGGCCAGGCGGGCCACACGGGTTTTATCTTCGGCAATCTCTTCATCTTTCAAAGCCTCGCTGGCTATCATAATAGTTGATACCGGTGTTTTGAATTCGTGGGTCATGTTGTTGATGAAATCTATCTTCATCTCTGATATCTTTTTTTGCCTGAGGATAGAGAAGATGGTGTAGCCAAAGCAAAATATCAGCACAAAGAGCAAACCGCCGGTGGTACCCATAGTAGCCGTCATGTTGCCCAATATAAAGGAGTTCCGCTTGGGGAAAGATATCTTTATTTTCCCCGGGTCGCCAAGCACCTGGTTGCTGAAGATGGCCTTTTGGTAAGTGTTAGCTTCTATAAACTCGGGCTTTTTGCCCTCGGTATCCATTGCGCTGGAGAAGATGAGCGAATCGCTGTTGGCGGTGGCCACCTCGTAGCTATAATCCAACATGATACCGCGGTTTTGCAGCTCAAATCTCAGGAGCGAATCTATCCAGAAACCGTTGAGGCGCTTGGCCAGGGGTTCGTTAGATTTTTGGTATTCTTCGGCCAGGTTGGTTATGATGTTCGATTTGGTTTGGTAACGCGGCAGGTTGGCCAATGAATCGGCCTCCAACATCTTTTTTACTTGCTTGAGTTCTTTTTCCTTTTGCTGACGTTTTTGCTGCGCTACCCAAAGCGGGTTAAGGCTAACAGCGGTTACCACCTGGCGGCCAAACTGCGGGTCGTTATACGTTCCGCGTATAGTATCGTATTTAAAGACTTTTGCTTTTAGGGGGCGGGGCGGCGTTTTTTCTATCTCCGGGATGAAACGGCCCTGCACGTTGCCAAACTCGTCTGTATATTCCTCTATGCGGATACGCAGGTTAACGGTTCCTTGCTGGGTAAGGTTGGCAATCTCGTCGTCCATCTTTTTGTGCAAGATCATGCGCTTCAAGCTATCGCGCAACATGGCCAGTTTGCGCATGCGTTTGCTACGGCTTTTTTTGAGGTTTACCGAGTCGTCCATTCCCGAGGCATTGCCGTTAATGCTAATCTCGGTAAGCTTATCGTAAACGCTTCCCTTGAGGCTGAAGGCGCGTATTTTGGTTTTTGCCGTTAAAAAGGTAATGGCATCCTGCTTGGCAACCTTGCTTACCACGCTGTTCAAAGCATCATCTACCGTGCGGCTAAACAGGTCAGACTGCATTTGGTATGATTGGCGCAAGAAATAATATTGCATGCCCACAACGCCCAAAAGCGCAAAACCCATTAAACCAATAATCAAACTGATGCTCTTTTTCTTCATCGTTACAGCAAAATTATCTTAATTACGCTGACAATAACTCCATTTAACAATTTTTAACAATTACACTGCGGGCATTTAACACATTGATTAATAAGTGTTTTATAACTTTGGCCAATAACCTTAATCCGCAAAACATGAAAAAGTTTATCATACATCCACGGCTGGAAGCAATACTGGCACTTAGCCTGGTAGCCATATTTGGGCTGCCCCCATTGGTGTTGGCACAAAATACTCCAAAAAGTATCGAAATAAAAATAACCAACGGCGATACCACCGTAAACGGCAAAGACATTAAGAAACTTACGCAGGAGGAGCGCAGGGATGCCTTGGGCGAACTGGATAAGATGGGCAACCTCACCTTTAGGCATACCGATAAAGACGGCAACAGCGATATTGTTATACGCAGAGGGCCGGGCATGCGCGGTCGTAAGAATAACGAGGAGGTAATTATAGAACGGCGCATAGAAGGCAATATGGCCGGCCCATTTGTTAACGGTAATGGCGACACCATCCGCAAGAAATTCGCATTCCGCCTAAAGAAGGTGCCCGGCGATAGTACGCTTGCATTCAACCTTGAACAGGACGGCCCGGATTTAAGGTTAGACCGCGACGATGCTTTCAGCTTTAATGATATGCCACCAATGCCCCGCAGGCCTTTAGCTTTCGATGGACCAGGGCGTGAGCGTATGAGGGCATTCGACCGGAAGAACAGCCAAACTTTTAACTACTCCAGCACGGATAACGATGGCATCAGTACCGATGTAAGCTTCCGGGTAACCGATGCCAATAAAGAGGCCCTTAACAGGATTTCCGGGGTGAATAAAGCAGCATTAGCCATCAACGACCTGAATCTCTCGCCCGAGTTTTCCACCGGCAAAACCAGCCTGAGTTTTAACCTGGATGCCAAAACCAGTGCGGACGTGAAACTGACAGATAGCGAAGGCAAAGCCCTTTGGAGCGATAAGGTCACCGGCGGTACTTTCAGCAAAAAAATAAGCCTGCCACGTAACGGCATCTACTTCCTTACTGTAAAACAAGGCGCAAATGTTGCTGTGAAGAGGATAGTGAAGGAGTAGTTTGGTGAGTAGAGGATGGTGAGCGGTGAATAGTGAGTGGTTGCCTTAGCCCGCCCTCGCGTCATTATTTCGCGACGGCACCGCCCGTTTAGGTTAGGTTGAAAATGCAAAAGGCCTTCCGGATTACCCGAAAAGCCTTTTGTATTTCATAAATAATAGCTGCTCTACAACTATTCACTACTCACCATTCTCTACTCACTAAACTTAAAACGGCAAATCGTCGTCATCAGCGCTTGAGCTGATATCGGCTGGGGCCGCGTATTGTGGTGCTGCTGCTGCGGTACCGGCTGCGCCTAACGCGTTTATCTTCCATAATTGCAGGGTGTTGAAATAAACCACCTTGCCCATTTTGTCGGTCCATTTACGGCCTTTAAGGTTAAAGAAAACCTCCACATCGTCGCCAACTTTAACGTTATCCATCAACGCAGTACGATCTTGTATAGCCTCGAACTTCAAATACTCAGGGTATTGTGGGTTCTCGATGTACTCAAGTATCAATTCTCTTTTTTTTAACGACTCCGTAACCTGTGTGGTTGGAGATACTTCATATACTTTGCCTTTAATTTCCATAGTTCCGAAAATATTTAAAATGTAAAGTTAGCAGTAAGAAATTAAAAGCGGGGTTATTTATTCATAAATTCGCCAAATATATCATGCAAGTTTTCCACACCGAGAGTAAAATCATAATCACCTGCAACAAAAGGCTTTCGCCTTATCTGCAACAGGAGGTTGAGGCACTGGGCTTTACGCCCACCCGTGTTTTCCAAACAGGCGTTGAGTTGGTTGGTACCGTTACCGATACCATTGCCCTTAACCTTAACCTGCGCTGCGCAAGCCAGGTGCTATACCTTTTAAAAAGCTTCACCGCCGAAAACCCTACCCAGCTTTACGAAGAGCTGGTGCAGATAGAGTGGGAAAAACTGATTGATTTTACCGGCTATTTCTCGGTTACATCAAACGTAAATAACGAGCATATTCTTACCCCGCTCTTCGCCAACGTAAAAGTAAAAGACGCTATAGTAGACCGCATAAAGGCCCAGAAAGGCATCCGCCCCAACAGCGGTGCCGATGCCAATAAAACTGTAGTAAGCCTGTACTGGCAGGAAGATAAGGCCGATATCTATCTGGATACATCTGGCGAAACCCTGGCCAAGCACAGCTACCGCAAAATACCGGGCAAGGCCCCAATGCTGGAAGCCCTGGCCACATCAACCATCATGGCTACCAAATGGGATAGGCAGAGCACCTTCATCAACCCCATGTGTGGATCAGGCACCTTGGCCATTGAGGCCGCTTTACTGGCAACCGATAAACACCCGGGCCTTTTCCGCATGAATTATGGCTTTATGCATATTATGGGTTACGACGAGCAGGTGTTTTTTGTGGAACGCCGCAAGCTAAAGGATAAAGCAAAGAAAGCCTTAGGCTTTAAAATTATTGCTACAGATATATCTGATGATGCCGTAGATATTGCCCGCAAAAATGCAAATACAGCGGGCGTAGAACATTTGATCGAATTCAGCGTTTGTGACTTTGCGGATACTGAGGTGCCTGCCGAGCCGGGCATAGTAATGTTTAACCCCGAGTATGGCGAGCGCCTTGGTGTGCACACCAAGCTGGAAATAACTTACGCTCGTATTGGCGATTACCTTAAAAAACAATGCGGAGGCTACCGAGGCTACGTTTTTACCGGCAACCCGGATCTGGCTAAGAAAATTGGCCTGCGCGCAGCCCGCAAAATTGAGTTTTACAACGGTAAATTAGATTGCCGCTTATTTGAATACGAACTGTACGAAGGCAGCAAACGCGAACCTAAAGCAGATTAAATGAAGAAGCTATTAATTATTGCCGTGTTAGTATCGTCGGCCTTTTATTGCAAGGCGCAGGAAGACCTGGCGTTCCCTTTTCAGGGTGGCGGCCAAATCATGAACCGCTTTTTTAAAGATAGCCTGCACCTGAGTAAAGATATCGTTGATAAAAAAGCAACCGGTATGGCCGTGTTCAAGTTCACGGCGGATATCAACGGCAATATCCAAAAAATAGTTGTCTACTACGCCGATGATTACGTGCTTACCCTGCCTATGATAGATGCGCTTAAAAAAACTAACAAGAAGTGGATTATCCCTAACAAAGAGAAATTCCACGATTTTATTATCCCGTTCTCTATCGGCTATAACAACCCATCCTCGGGCCAGGCCGAAGTGCAGCGTGCAGCTTACGAGTTTTATACCCAGCGCAAGCCCATAGTAGCACACGATCAGATACCGCTTAATGCGGCAACTTTACTGCCAACTGTGGTAGTGAAATACGATTTATAGGAAAACATCTGTTATAATAATAAACGCCATGCCTGTTGATAGAGGCATGGCGTTTATTATTTATGGCCGGTTTCAGTGGCAGCTTATGCTTCTACCGCAAACTTCTCGCCAATTTGCTGCCTCCACATGGCGTAATAAAGGCCTTTTTGGTCTATCAAATCGTGGTGTTTGCCAGCTTCGATGATGTAGCCTTTTTCCAATACGAATATCCTGTCGGCGTGCATAATGGTAGATAATCGGTGCGCTATCAGGATGGTGATATGGTCGTTAAGCACTGATACATCACGGATGGTATCGGTTATCTCTTCTTCGGTAATAGAATCAAGCGAAGAGGTAGCTTCGTCGAACACCAAAATATCCGGCTTGCGCAATAAGGCACGTGCTATAGAAAGGCGTTGCTTTTCGCCGCCCGATACCTTTACGCCGCCTTCGCCAATAACCGTATCCAATCCTTTATCGGCACGGGCAAGCAAGGTTTGGCAGGCCGCGCGCTGCAATACATTCATACAGTCTTCATCGGTAGCACCGGGGCGTACGAACAAAAGGTTCTCGCGGATGGTTCCCGAAAACAATTGGGTATCCTGCGTTACGAAGCCTATTTTCTCGCGCAGTTGGTCAAGGTCGATGTCTTTGCTCAGGATACTGTTGTAAAGGATGTCGCCTTCCAATGGCTGATATAAACCCACCAGGAGTTTTACTAAAGTAGTTTTGCCCGATCCCGATGGCCCCACGAAGGCAATGGTTTGCCCACTGCTTGTTTCAAAGCTGATATTGTTTAAAGCATTGCGATTAGCGGTTAAATGCTTAAAGGTAACATTGCTAAAAGTAAGGGTATCAACTTTTTCTAAGAGAACCGGTTTTTCGGGTTTCTTATCAATTGGCGTATTGAGGATGTTTTCGAAATTCGCCAGCGATATCTGCGATTCGCGCCATGATTGAATAACGTTGCCTAGCTCCTGCAAAGGGTTGAAGAGGAAGAACGAATAAAACAGAAATTTTAAATAATCGCCGGGAGTTAGTTCGTTTTTAAATATCAGCACCAATAACACTAACACCATAGCGCTACGCACCAGGTTTACAACGGTGCCCTGTATAAAACTCATGCTCCGTACAAATTTCACCTTACGCAATTCCAGATCCAGGATTTTATAGGTGGTTTTATTAAGCCTTTCTATCTCCTGTTTGGCTAAGCCCAAACTTTTTACCAGTTCGATATTCCTGAGCGATTCGGTAGTTGAACCCGCCAAGGCGGTAGTTTCTGCAACTATTTTCTTTTGGATAGATTTAATACGCTTGCTTAGCGACATGCTCACGAACGTGATGATAGGTATGGCGCAAAAATAAACCAGTGTTACCTGGTAATTCACTTTTAGCGAATACACGATGACGAAAATCATCCCCACCAAACTTACAAACAGTACGCTGATGAAAGAGGTAATAAACTTTTCGCAATCGATGCGTACTTTTTGCAATATGCCCAGTGTTTCACCGCTGCGCTGGTCCTCAAATACCTGATAGGGGAGTTCCAGGGAATGCCTTAACCCATCGGCATACATCTCAGCCCCGGTTTTTTGAACAATGATATTGGTAAAATAATCCTGAAAGTTTTTTGCGATGCGCGATACCATGGCAGCACCGATAGCCAGCCCAACAAGGCTTAATGAGCCATAAAACCGATACTCGAAGCTGCGGGCTATGTTATCTTTAGGTATGATGTACTTGTCCATAATTGTCCCTGTAATCATGGGATCAAGTAGCGAAAAGCCAATATTTAAACCTGCGAGGACCAGTGCGAGCACAACTGTCCAGCGGTGTTTTGATAAGTAAGAGATTAATATTTTCATGCTGTGCTGCAAAACTAAAAAAAGGGAATGGCTAAGAAGCTCATCCACTTTAATTTGACAATGCGGTAACTTGCTCGAGATTAACCGTAGAAAAAAAAGGGAATAACCTCACTGGCCATTCCCTTTACTTTTAAACAGTTAAAAAACTTAAACCGTCATGATATCTTTTTCTTTAGCATCCGAAAGCTGATCTACTTTTATGATGTAGGCATCGGTAAGTTTCTGCACTTCGGCTTCGCCAACTTTTATCTCATCTTCAGAAACACCTTCTGTTTTCAGTTTCTTTATTTTCTCATTAGCATCCTTGCGTATGTTGCGCACGGCTACTTTGCCGGTTTCGGCTTCGCCTTTTGCTTTTTTAACCAAATCGCGGCGGCGTTCTTCTGTAAGCGGTGGTACGTTTATGCGGATGATGATGCCATCATTCTGCGGGTTAACGCCCAAATTAGCTTCTTTAATGGCTTTCTCTATTAGCGGCAAAAGGTTTTTCTCCCATGGTTGTACAACTATGGTACGGGCATCAGGCGTGTTTACGCTGCCTACCTGGCTAAGCGGGGTGGGCGTGCCGTAGTAATCAACATGGATATCATCCAACATGCTTGGGTTTGCCTTGCCTGCACGGATTTTTAATAATTCGCTATCTGTGTGCGCAATTGCCTTTTCCATCAAAGCTTTTGCATCAGCTACTTGTTTTTTAATGAGTTCGCTCATCGGTTTATATTTTCGACAAAAATAATAAAAACTATCAAAGCCCCTAATCAGCTTTCACCCAACAACGCATTTTGTGGCGGTAAATTGCGCAAGCGCTGCTGCACCTCGTAATTTAACTGCCACTATGTTTTTGCGACATCAGCTTTTCTATCGGGCAGCCCATATCTTTACACTTCCCTACCAATACATCATCGTTTTTTTGTCGATGCCGGGTTTGCGGCTCCTAATGAAGAGAAACTCATGAGCGGGATGGCCAACTACCACGCAAGCGTAATCGTCGGCAAGGCCAAATATCCGGCAATCTACTTCGAAGGGCTACAAAAACTGCGCTTTCCTCTCAGCGTTGTTGGTGCCTTCTACCTGGAAAAGTTTCGATTTTACGATTGTGTTGCCCCATCTTTTTTTTTGCAGGTTGTTAGCAAATCGCAATATTGCTTATCTGCGTTCCAGTTGTAGGCGGTAGTAGTTTCGCGTCTACCTTTATCAAATATGGTGGGGATGGAATAAAGCAAATACCAGTTACCGGCAAACCGCTTAATGTCTACCCTTTCAACAGGGCTGTTGTGCACACAGCTCAAGGTAGCGAGTAAAAAAACAGCAATGGTGCAAATCGCTCTCATACTCCGATGAACGAAGTAAGCGCAAGGGCAGTTTTTTTCAGGCTTTAACGCTTACTCACAACATGAATACGCTATTAGGACCAGCGCACGAAACACAAACAAAAAAGTAAGATACACAAAATCACGCCACCAAACTATATGAAAGCGTGCAATTGAAAAACAATAGCAAAGCACCGGTTGAAACGGTGCTTTGCCAAAGCCTTAAAGAACTACCAACGGCTACCGCCGCCGCCGCCTCTGCTATCTTTTGAGTAGCCGCCGCCACCGCCGCTGCCACCTCTACTGTCTCTTGAGTAGCCGCCGCCACCGCCGCCACGGTTACCACCGCCGCTGTAACCGCCGCCACCGCCACCGCTTCTGCGATCGCCTGGTTTTTTGTCCTCAGCCTGGCTAACCGCAATATTGCGGCCTGCAACCTGCGAACCATTAAGGCCAGATATTGCTTTTTGAGCAGCCTCATCGTCAGACATTTCAACAAACCCGAACCCTTTGCTACGGCCGGATTCTCTGTCAATAATAATTTTAACGGTGGTTACTTCACCATAAGCTTCAAAAAGCTCTTTTAAATCTGCTTCCTCTAATGAGTACGGAAGGCTTCCTACGAATATGTTCATCAAAAAATTAGTTTAGTATGAGCAGTTTTTGTCCTGTCATTTTATTTGTTTACATCAAATATAGAATAGATATTAATCACTTGTACAATAATTTATCAATCTATCCTCTTTATTTTGAAAATAGCCGCGTTTTGCACCGTTTTTTTCAGGAAACGGCCTCAATCACGTAATTTTTCCCGTTCAGGGCGAATTTATCGCCGGCACTTTTGCCTTTCAACTGCATCCCGATAGGCGATGCCGGCGACACGGCAAAATAATGCATTCCATTCAATTGTAAACTGCCTGCGCTTATGGCAATGTAAAACGCTCCATTATTGGTAGTTACCAAACTGCCTGCTTCTGCTGTTACGGCTTTGCCGACAGCACTTATTTGTTGCAGGGCGACCATTAGCTTGTTGGCCTCATTTAGCTGACTAAGGTTACGGTTTGTTTCTTGCTGGGCCATCTCCCGCCCGGTTTCGTACTTGTCGCCTGCGCTGCTCTTGGTGTCATTATTAGCGCTTTGCTGCGCTTCGGCTATCGCCTGCTCTGCGGCGTGCATTCGAGTGCGTACGTAAGTAATGCATAGTGCATACAACTGCTCTTTAATATCGCTCATCTATTATCCTCAAAAAAACGAAGATGGTAAATGTATGCCACATACAAAGCCCCTAAAAAAATAAAAGCCCCGGAGCACTCGCTGCCCGGGACTTTCAACCTAAACCTTATCACAATGTAAGCGCGGGTTGCGCCTACGACTTGTTAAACGAAATAATTGTCCAAAATGTTGTGCAAGCCACGTCTCATTTTACTTGACAATGATAAATAGATCAATTTTATCGGCGAGTAAAGCAATCTGCCCGGAATAATGTTATAACTCTTGTTGCGCTTGCGTTAATAGCTGCGTAATAATTTTGGAAACAATTATAACGATGCCGCACGCAAAACAACCTATCTTAAAGGGCTACACATTTACCCTCTTGCTAATCTCGATATTATTATTGCTTATTGCGCTTTTTGCTGTTGTGCCATTTAGGTAGGCAAGGGATTGTAAAACCTAGTTTAAGAGGAAAGCAATCTGAAGATATCGCGCATAGAGTACTCTAAGCAAGGAACCTATCCTTGCTACTTCTTATTCTTGTCGTAATAACCGAACACTTTTTGAAGCAGTGGCGTAGTACGTGCCGATAGGTTTTGGCGGATGCTGATTTCTTCCTTAGCAATCTCCACAAATAAACCATCTATAGCGCGCTGGGTAACGTAATCGGTTATATCGGGGTTTATTTTACTTACGAAGGGGACTTTATTATATGCCGTAGCAGCGTCACTATAGTATTTGGTTGCGCCAACCTTATTCAGGCTGTTTTGTATTACCGGCCTAAAGCTTGCCGCAAGCTGCTGCGTGGTGGTGCGTTTGAAGTATTGGGTAGCAGCATCCTGGTTACCTAACAATATATTGGTAACATCCTGAATGGTCATTTGCTTTATGGCGTTAACAAAAATAGGCTTAGCTTCTTTGGCTGCATCCTCGGCAGCTCGGTTGAGCGATAATATTACATTATCTGCCAACTTTCCTAAGCCTATGCTGCGCAGGGTTTTCTCGGCCTTTAAAGCCTCGGGCGGAAAGAGAATTTTGATAGCAGTATTGGCAAAAAAGCCATCGGTAACCGATAACTGATCTGAGCTTTTACCCGTGCCTATCTCCAAAGCCTGTTTAAGTCCGTTGGCAATCTCCAGGGTGCTTGGGTTGCCAAGTTGTTGCACAGTGCTTTGCGCAACCTGACTAAGCGTATCGCAGCCGGAAAATAGTATAAAAATGAACGGGATAAACAGGAGAGTTTTTTTCATAGTGCTTACTTGTATGCAAAAGTGCTGCCAATAAAACAATATTACGATATTGCCCTTACTAAAGCAAATACCAGCCCGGCCAATAAAGCGGAGATTGGAATAGTAATAATCCAGGCCCATACCAGATTTATGGTAACGCCCCAGCGTACTGCCGATACCCTTTTGGTAAGGCCCACGCCAATGATAGAACCCGTGATGGTGTGTGTGGTAGAAACCGGTATGCCAAAGCTTTCGGTAATGAACAGGGTAACCGCGCCGGCACTTTCTGCGGCAACGCCCTCAAGCGGGGTAACTTTGGTGATTTTTGTACCCATGGTTTTAACAATCTTCCAACCGCCGCTCATAGTACCCAGCGCTATGGCACTATAGCAGCAAATAGGTATCCAGTTTGGCATTGGCGCGCCTTTGATTATAACATTTGATGAAAGCAGCGCTACATAAATGATACCCATTACCTTTTGGGCATCGTTACCCCCGTGGGCAAAGCTTAGCGCAGCCGACGAAATCAACTGGCCTGTTTTAAACCACTTCTCGGCTTTTGAAGGCTTTGCGTTGCGGCAAATATTAAGTATGAAAATAGTAATGATGTAGGCAATAATCAAACCAATAAACGGTGCAAGGAATATATAAGCAATAGTGGTTAAAACAACCTTGGCGTTTACCGCCGTGAAGGCGTTTACTCCCATAAACATGGCGTTTGTCATACCAGCACCGGCAAAGCCACCTATCAACGTGTGTGACGAGCTGGAAGGAATACCAAACCACCAGGTAATTAAATTCCAGGTAATGGCGGCGCAAAGGCCGGCAAATACTACCTGCATAGTAATGAATTGGGTAAGTACAGTTTTAGCAACGGTGTTGGCCACTTCGAAGTTGCCGCCGTGGAAACCCCAGTACCTTACAGCTATATACGCCAGGAAATTAAAGAAAGCAGCCCAGAGCACCGCCTGGAAAGGCGTAAGTACCTTTGTGGAAACGATGGTTGCTATGGAGTTGGCTGCATCGTGAAAACCATTGATAAAATCGAAAATAATCGCAAGGCAAACTACGACAACTAATAAGGTGGTAACCATTTAATGGGTTTTTGTTAGGCGTTTTTAACTAAAATGGATTCCATTACGTTTGCTGCATCCTCGCACATATCGGTTGCAGTTTCTAACGCGGCCAGTATCTCTTTATATTTTATCAGGCGGATGGCATCTGTTTCGTACAAAAACAAATCGGCCACGGCACGGTCGAAAACGTAATCGGCCTGGTTCTCTACGCTGTTTATGCGTATGCACGAATCGGCTATGGCGCGTACGTTGCGCAGATCTTTCAGTTCGCGCACTGCTTTCTCCAGATCGCCTGCAGCCTGTAGTATCAAATCAGATAGCTTACGTATATGTTCGTTAAAATCATCTATCTTGTAAAGAGCCATTCGGTTGGCCGCGCCATGTATATAATCGGCTACATCGTCAATAGCAGTAGCCAGCGCGTGTATATCTTCCCTATCAAAAGGGGTTATAAAATTTTTGCCAAGCTCCAGGTATATCTGATGGGTAAGCTCGTCGCCTTTGTTCTCCAGTTTGTCTATCTGCCTAAACAGCTCTTCCTGTGTGGCCGCGTTGGTGCTGTTAACAGCTTCTACCAAAATAGTTGCCATTGCTACTACATTGCTTGCGGCCTGCTCAAATAATGGGAAGAAAACTTTTTTATCTTTTGGGACGAAGTACTGGAAGATACTGTTAAGTGACATTATTTTATGTATTTGGTGTAAAGGTACGGTTGCAATGTTAATTTAATGTTAACTTTTTAACACTGGTATGTTTGGAAAAGGCAGTATTTGCTTGGTTTTTTGCAGCGTAAACCCGAATGTAGACCCCAGGCTCTCAGTACTCCGCACGTTTATCGTTTGTTGGTGCGCCTCTATAATATGTTTTACGATGGCCAGGCCAAGACCCGAACCGCCTATTTGCCGCGAACGGCTTGTATCGGTACGGAAAAAACGCTCGAAAAGGCGCGGCAGGAACTTTTCCTCTATCCCCATGCCGTCATCTGTAACTTCTACCAGCACCTGCTCGTGCAGGGTAAAGATGCTTACTGCGGTTTCGCCGCCTTCTTTGCCGTACTTAAAAGAATTGTCTATCAGGTTTACCAGTACCTGCCTTATCTTCTCCCGGTCGGCATTTACGTAGATACCCTCGTCGTATTTTTGTTTGAAAGTAAGTTTGATATGGTGCTGTTTGGCCTTCAGTTCCAACGATTCGAAAACCTCTTTAACCAGATCGTTTATTTTGAATTTGGTGTAGTTTATAGGTATCTCTCCCGATTCCAGCTTAGATATTTCGTCCAGATCTTTGATCAGGTAACTTAACCGGTCTACATTTTTAGAGGCCTTTTCAAGAAAGTTAGTGGCCATTTCCTTGTCCTCAAAGTCATCGTCCTGCAGGGCTTCTATGTAGCCTTGTATGGCGAACAAAGGGGTCTTGAATTCGTGCGAGATATTCGAGAGGAAATCTCGGCGGAAACGCTCCTGCTTCTTCAGGTCATCTACCTCTATTTTTTTAAGGCGGGCCCATTCTTTAACCTCTTCTTCCACATCTTTTATTGGGTTAGCGCTTACGTGCTCGCCCAAGGCATCGCGCAGGTCGCGGCCAAGCTTAAGGTTATGGATAAGTTTGTAGATGAGTTTTATTTTAGAGTAGATGTATTTCTCTATAAGGTAGTAAAATACGATGTAGCTGCTTATCAGCGTAACCAAAAAGGTTATCATCATATCGTACCATTTATGCTGGAAGTAATAGTTTACCGCCGAAAGGCTAATGGCCACCGCCGCCGAGTTAATTAGGACCAGTACGCGCAAATTCATACAGCAAAGTTACGCTTTGTATATGAATGATTTGCCCGCACCGGCACAGGCTACAGTTAAATTATTGTTAAGTATTGGGGTACCTAGTTGGCTGTTTCTACCTCAATAGTAATTATTGCTTCATCGGCCAGGGTAAGGGCGCTGCCACCAATGCCAAAATCGCTACGGTTTATTTTAAAGCTGCCCTTTAAGTTGGCGCCGGTTGCGGTTGGTACGTAGCTAAAAGGCACATCTACCTGCTTGGTTTTATCCTTAATAGTGAGGTTGAAGCGGCCCACGTAATTACTTGCGTTTTTGCGGGTGAAGGATACCGAAGACATGATTATCTTAGGGTATTTGGCCACATCGAAAAAGTCTTGGTTTTTAATGTGGTTATCACGCATCTCGTTTTCGGTATTGAGCGTGGTTGCATCGGCAACGGCCTCTATGTTGCTTTCAGCCAGTTTTGCCGGGTCGAAAGATACGTTGGCCTGCATGGTGCCCAACTTGCCGCCCGTATAAATACCAAGGTTTTTTATCTTGAAGGTGATGGACGATTTGGTAACGTTATTTTTAACCTGCGCAAACGCGGTAATACTGGTTATTAAAAGGGCTATTGCTAAATATGCTTTTCTCATCTCGGGGTTCTTTCTATCAGTACGGACTTATCTTACGGCCTTTGGTTTAATGCTGCAAAAAGAAACTTTATAACAATCATATTATTTGACACCAGTGGGCTTTATCGCCTAAAACTCTACATGCGCCCTTAACGAGAATACATTTACCGGCCCCCTATCGCTATTGTAGGCCGGGTTGGCTATAAACTGGTAATCGGGCGTAAGCCATAGTTTGCCCTGGTAGGCGTTCAGTTTGTAATAAACTTCGGCAATCAGTTCCGAAGCATAATTGAGTTTACCATCTCCTATAATAAAGCCATAACCGCCCGCAGCAAGGTAATCGCGATGGGGTTTGGAAATTCCGTTGCCCACGAAGGCCAGGCCGAGCTCGTCGTCCTTGCGTTTCCAGTTGCCGCCTTTTAGTACTGCGCCCAGGCTTACAGAGCGGTCGATTTCTGTAAATGCCCATGTCTCGGTTTTGCCATCGTTATAGCTCAGCTTCGCAAATACGCCAAAATCCTTGCTCAGGTATTGGTCCGCACTGATACCGAAGCCCATCTTATGCTTACCGTAAACCAGGTTGGTATCTACCACGGGGGCAATGGGCTGCACCGCAAGCGCCTGCCGGTAATTGCCCATTTTACCGTTGTTGCGGAAACCTAACACTCTTAACGTGCCTTGTTGGCCGTTTAGCTTGTAGCGTTTTTCGTACTCTAAAGTTTGCGTATTAGCACGTGAGATTCGCTCGTCCCAAATGGCGCCGTTGGCGGATGTGGTAGTCATAGTAAAGGCAAAGCGCAGGGCCCAGGTGGGTTGGCCCAGCTCGGCCATGGCGCCCATTACGTAGCCACGGGTATTGGCCGGGTAATCCCAGGCGGCATTATCCATCAGCGACCAGTTCATGAACTGCGAACGTGCATCGTGGCTAAACTCGTTGCCATCGAAAAAATCGGCCATGCCGAATTTGCCAACGGTAAAATTAAGATAACGCTTGCTGCGCAGGCCAGCCAACTGGTTTACATCATCTGCAAGGGTGTCTTTATCGTTGCCCCACTCGAAATTTTGCGAGAAATACAGTCGCGCAATATATATCTTAGGTTCGGCCCCACCCACTCTAAAGGTTTCGCCGTTGGGGAAACCCGCTATGCCGAGCGTTTTGCTTAAACCCGAGCCGCCCGACATCTCGGGGTTGAAATAAGCCGAGGCGCCTTTCCACAAACGGGCTCCCCCGAATAATGTGGTGGTTAACGATGTTTGCGTTTCTTTGCTCGTCAACAAGCTATTGTCACCCGTGTAAGGCGCGCTGAATGCAGGTTTGAACTGCGTGATAATGGTTTGCTGAAAATGCAAGTTAAACTTTTGCTGCTTTAGGCTATCCTGCGCCAGCCCGTTTGCACAAATAAATAACAGGGCTATAAAAAGTAGAGGCTTATTCATGATTTTATAACAAGGGAATGAAGCAATTAGCTATTGCACTTCGCTGTAAAATTGCTGCAGATAATCCAGCATAAACTGATGCCTTTGGGTTGCCATTTGCTTGCCGGTATCGGTGTTCATCTTATCCTTAAGCAACAGTAGTTTTTCGTAAAAGTGGTTGATGGTGGGCGCGGTAGTATTTTTATACTCTTCCTTACTCATGTTAAGGTGGGGGGCAATATTGGGGTTGTAAATTTCGCGGCCCTTAAAACCGCCGTAGGTAAATGCGCGGGCAACGCCAATGGCACCAATGGCATCCAACCGGTCGGCATCCTGTACTACGCCGAACTCCAAAGAATAAAAGGTTGCCTTGTCGAAGCTGGATTTGAAGGACATGTGCCTGATGATTTGCTGCACGTGCATGACTATGGCGGCATCCAGCTGCAACCCCCAGAGGAAATCGCCTGCAGTTTTAGGCCCTATCTCTTCGTCGCCGTTATGGAATTTACTGTCGGCAATATCGTGCAGCAATGCTGCCAGTTCAACAACAAGGGTATCGCATACTTCAGTTTCTGCAATCCGTTTGGCATTGGTGTGCACGCGACTGATATGCCACCAGTCATGGCCGCCTTCAGCATCCTTGAGGGTATCCTGCACAAAACGGACGGTTTTGGCTATTATATCTGCGTGGCTCATGTTAACACAATTTGCCGCAAATATATTTTATCAGATTTAGTTTGCAGTTGTTTTATGAAATTATGCGGCTTCTGCCTCAGGGGTTTTGATCAACTCAAGCAAATCTGTTTCTAATACATCAGAAATCTGGAACAGGCGCTCCAAGGTAATCTTTGTATAGCCAAGCTCAATTTTGCTGTAGGCATTTTGTGATATATTAAGCTTTGCTGCCAAATATTCCTGGGTATAATTCAATTCTTCCCGTTTTTTGCGGATGTTGGCCGCTACTGCTTTTACTTTAAAATTTAACAAATTCTTCATTGTATGTCTCAATAGAGGGGATGCTATAATTAATATACAAACGAGAATAAATTACACGCGGATTTTGTTTGGATTAGTTTTTGGTTAATTTTTTTTATGAAAGAGGACTTAAAGCTACGCTGCCCTTCTATTCGAACGGATGAAATTACTTTTAGACCTAATTTTTCAACCACGGTCAGTATTTGCTGTCACTTATAAATAAAATTGTTATTGGTTGGTCGTTGGTTGCTCCAGTCTCCCAAATCAATAGTTTTATCAACCTCTGTTTTAAAGGTCTGTTTAAAATTGCCCACCAAAGTGGTAAACAGTTTTTTAACGTCAAATTACATAGACATACAACCAGCGGGAACTTTATTTGATGAGTTACTTCAATTTTCTTCTGTGTTTTTAACAATATTTCTGATTACAGCATCTAACTGCAAGGCAGATTGCCTTAAATAAACAATAAGCTCTTGCTCGGTTTCGGAGGAAGTTGAATCGATTAACAAATTGGTTAGCCCTATAATATTGGCTACGGGTACCCTCGCCACGTGCGACTGCAAAAAGGCTATTTTTTGCAACTTCTCATTCTGTTCTTTAATTGCTTTAATGTTTTTTACGCTTTGCGTAACATCTGTTGTTGTAGCCAGTATAGCATTTCTATCGTTAAATATCAATTCATTGCTTCGCACTTCAACATGGATCTTGTTATTGCCCTTTGTAGTGTGAATGGTATTGAATAAGGCAGCTTCGCCCGGATGTCGGAGTTCGTTTACCATCATTTCGCCCGGGCATTCAATATCGCTTTGCTGCATATTTAAAAACTCGGCCTCGGTGTAGCCATAATGATCTATTGCGGCTTGATTTACCTGCTTAAATCGCTTTGAATCCTTATCTATTAAAAATTTGGGTAATGGGCTACTGGAAAATAGCATTTTGTATTGAGCCTGTGACTGCGTCAAAAGCTTGTTTTGCTTAATTTTATGGCTTATTTCCATTTCCAGCTGATCGTACAAACCTGCTCTTTTTATCGTTGCTTTTTCTAGCCCGCCGAGCAACTGTCTAATGGTAATGATAATAATCCAATCGAGCAGCAAAAAGTTTGATGTGTAAATTACCCACCGGTAAAAGCTGATGTTGAAATATTGGCTTAACGAAACAATATTACCCCAAAACAAACCTGTAAAAGTTAGGCATAAAACAGTTTTTGTAATTATCCAGCTATAAGCCATTTCGTTTGAGAACTGCAACGTTAGAAAAATGCTAAGCGCAAAGAAGTATATGGTGCCCATTGCAAGTGATTTCATAAAAATCATGAGCAGGAAAGAAAAAACGGTAAGGATAGCAGCTATTATTATTTTGCGGGAACTGTAGCTTAACTGCCGGCTTAATGCTGTAATATAAACAGCCACAAACGCCAGCACATCTAAAATAACTACCTTATGATCTCCTTCACGAAACTCCAAAATCATACTGGGAACCAATACCACGATACATGCCGGCATTATATATACTAAAAGTATAGCAAACGTTTTATTTTGCCAATAAGTAAAAATTTGATGCTCGTCAACAGAAGGGTTTTGTTTGATTAACCGTATGCCGGCTTTGTAGCGGTTAATTAAATAATTGGGGTAAGAGCAAAGAAATTTCATGGGACATTAAATAGCAGATCATGCGCCGGACAAATCGGATTATTCAAAACGAATAGCACCGTGATGCTATTTTGAAACGATCTGGTGCTTAGCCGATAATCAGCTACAGGTGGCTTTAAAAAGATTTCAACCTGACGTTATTATTTTACAAAGGTAAAAAAAATCGAACTGCTAAACCAACAAGCAATTTCTTAAGGATGAAGAGAGGCTGTTTCTATAAAAAGTCGTTATAAGCAAAAACGCCATGCATGGCATAACCATCATGGCGTTTTATTATTTCAATAAAAGATATCCTTACTTAACTAAGGTACCAATGGGTTCGCCCTGAGCAATCTTCATAAAGTTGCCCGGTTTGTTCATATCGAATACGATGATGGGCAGTTTGTTTTCCTGGCAAAGGGTAATGGCAGTCATATCCATTACGCTAAGGCCTTTATCATACACTTCCTGGAAAGATATTTCATCATAACGAGTTGCGGTGGGGTCCTTCTCCGGGTCGGCGGTGTAAATACCATCTACACGGGTTCCTTTTAAAACCACATCGGCTTTTATTTCGATAGCACGCAACGACGCGGCCGTATCGGTAGTAAAATATGGGTTACCTGTACCTGCGCCAAAGATGACGATTTTGCCGCATTCCAAATGGTGCATAGCACGACGACGGATGTAAGGCTCGCAGATCTGCTCCATCTTAATGGCCGATTGCAGACGGGTCTCAACACCCACGCTTTCTAATGCATTCTGTAGTGCCATGCAGTTGATCACGGTAGCAAGCATGCCCATATAATCGGCCTGGGCGCGTTCCATGCCGCTTTTCTCGGCACTTAGCCCACGGAATATGTTGCCACCGCCAACTACTACTGCAATTTCTATACCTTGTTCTTTTACAGCTTTGATGTCTTGCGCATATTGCAAAACCTGGTTGTTATCAATACCGTATTGTCTTTGTCCCATCAGGGATTCGCCGCTAAGCTTTAGGAGAACTCTTTTGTATTTCATGTATAGGAATGATTTTTCAAAAATAGTTAATTAATAGGATTGTAAAAAGTTTATGTAGCTACTGTTAATAAATTCCCTTTAAAAATAGTTGCATTAATTTGATAAGTTTCATCAAAAACTAGCATATCAGCATAAAAGCCTTCAACAATTTGGCCATTTTGGTTCATTTTTGATAATTCAGCAGGATATTTAGAGGCCATGTTGATGGCTTCAGCTAAGTCAATGCCTGCCTTTTCTACGCAATTTTGCACGGCTTTCAGCATGGTAAGGCTCGAACCAGAAAGCGTGCCATCAGGCATTACGTATTTATCGCCTTCTAAACGATGCTGGTAAGCACCTTCGGTGGCTGCGGTTACAGCATCGGTTATCAGGAAAAGCTTATCGCCCAATTCGCGCTTGGCCAGGCGTATCATGGGCCAATCTACGTGGTTGCCATCAGCTACTATGCTGGTATAAGGTTTCTCTTCGAAAATAGCGGGGATGTAGCCCGGCTCTCGATGATGCATCTGCGGCATGGCATTGAACAAATGCGTAACTGCCGGGATAGGCTTATTCAAGAATGCCTTACCCTGCTCATAAGTAGCGTTGCTATGGCCCGACGATATGATGATGCCTTGCGCGTGCAGGTAATCAATCACCTCCTCGTCTTGCAGCTCGGGCGCAATGGTTATCATCTTAATGGTGCCCTCGGCACTTTCCACCCAACCTTTAACTTCGGCAAGGGTAGCTTTCTTGATGTACTTTTCCGGATGGGCACCTTTTTTGGTGGGATTGAGGTATGGGCCTTCGAGATGCAAACCCCAAAAGCACCCGCGTGCCTCGGCACGGTAGGCTTTTGCCGCAGCAATGCCTTGTTCAACAATTTCGTTTGTATTGGTGCCAATGGTTGCGAAAAAGCCGATAGTACCCTGTTTAAGCAAATCATCTTCCATCCGCTTTAAAGCAGCCACCTCCGGCGTACCGGCGAAGAGTTTGCCACCACTGCCGTAAATCTGCAAGTCTATAAGGCCGGGGGCGACGTAAGCACCTTGCAAATCTTTTTTTAATGCTTCATGCGGTATGGCCGACTCATCAACCACGTCGATTATCGTATCACCTGAGATGATAATTGCCTTGCCATGGCTGATGGCACCATTAGAGATGAGTTTAAGATTATGAAGTGCTGTTATCATAGTAGCCCCCTCTAAATCTCCCCCGGAAGGGGAGACTTTATAAATTGTGTTTTATAATGTCCCCTCATAATAAAGCCCTCCCTACCGGGGAGGGTTGGGTGGGGCTATTGCAAAAAAAATCCCCCTCGCTAAAAACGAGGGGGATAATATATTTAAGCTCCTAAAGCTACCCGCTTAAAGGCGGTAACGGTAAGACCTTTATCTACGGTATCCAGGAACTGGCTTACGCTCTTCGAAGAATCCTTCACGAACTCCTGGTTAAGCAAAGTAGAATCTTTGTAGAATTTGTTCAGCTTGCCGGCAGCGATTTTTTCAACCATTGCTTCTGGCTTGCCTTCTGCACGGATAACATCTTTTGCAATTTCAAGCTCGCGCTCAATAACTGATGCATCAACGCCATCTTTGTCAATAGCAACGGGGTTCATGGCAGCAATTTGCATGGCAACATCTTTACCTGCTTCATCAGCACCTTCAACGTTTTTGCTTAAGCCTACCAATACACCTAAACGGAAGTTACCGTGTATATAAGCCACAACTTTATCGTCTTCAATTACTTCGTATTTAGATACGCCTATTTTCTCGCCGATTTTGCCGGTTTTATCGATGATAGCATCACCAATTTTAACGCTAGTGTTTTCAACATCGATATTTAAAGCGTAAAGCTCTTCGATGCTTTTTGGGTTAGCCTCAACAGCTATGTTAGCAATTTCGTTAGCAAATGCTACGAATTCGGCATTCTTAGCTACGAAATCTGTTTCGCAGTTAAGCTCGATGATAACACCACGTTTACCATCTGCCGAAGTGCGTGATATAACAACACCTTCGTTGCTCTCACGGTCCTGGCGGCTTGCAGCAACCTTAGCACCTTTTTTCCTTAAAAAATCAATAGCCGCTTCAAAATCACCATTGGTTTCAGTTAAAGCTTTTTTGCAATCCATCATGCCTGCACCGGTTTGCTGGCGCAGTTTGTTTACATCAGATGCAGAGATTTGTACTGTAGACATTTTATTTTAGTTAAATAGTGGGTAGTGAGTGGTAAATAGTTTTAACTCGTATCTCCAAACACCAAATTTTATTAATGAATAAGTGGTGAATAGTAACCAGCGGGTTGGAACAACTCACCATTCACTACCCACCACTCACCAATATTATTCTTCTGTTGATTCAGCAGCAGGGGCTTCTGTTTCAGCAGCTTCGGCTGTAACTTCTGCGGTCCTTCTCCTTTTGCCACCTTCAGTTGCTGCAGAACGATCTGCTACTTCAGGAGCGTCAGCTTTTGCTTTAGCAGCAGCAGCTTCTTTCTCAGTTTCGTCTTCTTTATCGCGTTTGCGTTCTTCCAAACCTTCTTCGATAGCTTTGATAATGATACCTGTAATCAAAGATATTGATTTAGTAGCATCGTCGTTAGCCGGGATAGGGAAATCGATGTTAGAAGGATCTGAGTTGGTATCAACCATCGCGAAAGTCGGGATGTTTAATTTCAAAGCTTCCGAAACAGCGATGTGCTCTTTCTTCACGTCGATAAGGAACAAAGCAGCCGGTAAACGGTTAAGATCTGATATACCACCCAGCAAAGATTCTAGTTTGATACGCTCGCGTTGTATCATCAGTCTTTCTTTTTTAGAAAGGTTGCTGTAAGTACCGTCTTTAGTCAATTTATCGATGTTAGACATCTTTTTGATCGACTTGCGTACGGTAGCAAAGTTGGTTAACATACCACCCAACCAACGCTCGGTGATGTAGGGCATGTTTACCAGTTTCGCTTGCTCGGCTACGATATCCTTAGCTTGTTTCTTGGTAGCTACGAATAATACCTTGCGGCCCGATTTTACGATTTGTTTTATAGCTGCAGCAGCTTCTTCAACCTTAGATAAGGTTTTGTTTAGATCGATAATGTGGATACCGTTGCGCTCCATAAAAATGTACTGTGACATTTTCGGGTCCCATTTGCGGGTAAGGTGGCCAAAGTGTACACCTGCATCCAGTAAATCCTGATATGTTGTTCTTGCCATTGTTGTTGTCCTCCTAAAATTTTAGCGTTTACTGAATTGGAATCTCTTACGTGCTTTCCTGCGACCTGGTTTCTTACGCTCAACCATACGGTCATCACGTGTCATTAAACCTTTAGCGCGCAGTGCCGGTTTTTTCTCCGGATCCAGTTCAACAATAGCTTTCGCAATAGCTAAACGAACGGCTTCTGCCTGTCCTTTTACACCACCACCTGCTACGTTTACTTTTACATCAAATTTACCAGCCGAGCCAGAAACTTCTGTGCTTTGCATAACGATGTATTGTAAAGGTAAGGTTGGGAAGTACTCTTTGTAATCTTTACCGTTTACGGTAATTGCGCCTGCACCATCAGTTAAATAGATGCGGGCAACTGCTGTTTTTCTTCTGCCTGAAGTGTTAGTTGTTGGCATTTTTCTTTTCTCCTGTTAATTAAATGGTTTTTGGATTTTGAGCTGCATGAGGATGCTCTGCGCCTGCATAAACATGCAGGTTACCGTAAATAGCACGGCCTAAACGATTTTTAGGCAACATACCGCGTACGGCTTTTTCAATCACACGCTCAGGATGCTTTGCCATTAACTCTTTTGGAGAAATGAAACGCTGACCACCAGGATAGCCGGTGTAAGAAACATAAGTTTTATCGCTAAACTTGTTTCCGGTCAGTTTGATCTTGTCTGCATTAATAACAATAACGTTATCTCCGCAGTCTACGTGTGGGGTGAAACCTGGCTTGTGCTTACCTCTGATCATCATCGCGATCTTCGTACACAAGCGCCCCAAAATCTCATTGTTTGCATCAACAACAACCCATTCTTTGCTAACGGTTTTCTTGTTGGCTGAGACAGTTTTGTAACTTAACGTATTCACTTGCTTTAAATTAAATGTATTAAACGTATTCTATACCCCGTAATTACGGGACTGCAAAGATACGCGTATTTGTTAAATTTACAAATGGTATTTACTTTTTGCAGTCCCTTGATTTTAAATGAGGTAGGTAGGGTGGCGCGGAGGCTGGTTTGGGCGTTTGGGAGCAGAAGCAAGTTGCAGTGGCGGGAGGAAGTTGCAGTTAAAGGAAGGAAAGTTGCAGTGGCGGTAGCAGTGGTCTGCATCTGCTAACTGCTACTGCAACCGCAATTGCCACTTCTTAAACCAGTTCCTCGCAGCTAAACCCCGCCACCCTAAGGATATGCTTAATTGTTTGCGGCTCGATACGGGAACTTACGATGCGCAGCACGCGGTCGCAATCTTCCAAATCGAAGGTGTAACGTTTGATATCCGTAAGTGCAGTTAATAGGGGCTGCAACCTGTTTGCCTGCCTGGGCGTTGCTACGCTTGTTTTAAATATCAGCACATCCATAGGTTGTTATTTTGTTGGTGATGTTGTAAAGCCCTACCGAACCTGTTCCCGCACCCCGCGTGGTAAGCAATGTGCATGCCTGTCGCCGGTACGCTATGGGGTGCCGAAACAAGTTCGGCAGGGCAATTAATTATTTAGCTTCTTCCTTAAAATCCGCTTCGGGTTTTTCTTCCTTGAAGGCATCCCAGCCGCCACGGCGGTGTTCGCCCCTACGGCCCCAGCCGCAGCGGTCTTTCCATTGGGCTTTAAAGTTCTCGCGGTCTTCGGGGCTCATGTTACGGAAGCGCTCTTCCATCATTTGCTTGCGGCGCATCCATGGCGCACTGCCGCCTTTGCCACCAAAGCCGAAGAGTATCTTGCTCAGGACGAATATCCCCATGGCTTGCCAAAAGGTAATGGTGCCAACGTGCAGTATATCGGGCAGCAGATGGTTCCAAAGCTGCATTACTACGTAACTTACCAGGGCTAATATGGCTGCTATCCCAAAAGGTATCAGGAAAAGCTTCTTTTTATGTCTTATGTTCATTTCAGTATTTTTTTTAAATTAATAATCATTCATTTCATCATACAACTGCTTAAGGCGTTTGCGCAGGTGCAGTACCGCGTAGCGCTTACGCGATACCAGCGTGTTTACGTTTTCGCCCGTACGTTTGGCAATTTCTTCGAAGGGGACGTCCTCCAGTTCGTGCCAGGTGAATACCTGCCGCTGCTGTTCGGGCAGTTCGTCAAGCGCTATGAAGAGCTGCTCCCAAAACAGGTTGCGTATGTATTCGGTTTCGGGCGTGCGGGCTTCGGCGAGGAGTATTTCGCTAAAGTTGGGCGCGTCGTCGTCGTCGCCGGCATCGTTGCCTGCCATATCATCCAACAGGGTTTCGGTGTGTTTTTTATGCTTGTCGAGTATCTTGTTGCGCGCAACACGGTACAGCCAGGCACTGGTTTGCTCAATGGGCTCCGAATTCAGTACGTTGCTGAACTGGTACCAAACATCCTGCAGGATGTCTTCGGCATCGGCATCGCTTTTTACCCGCTTGCGGATAAACCCCAACAGGCTTTTACCATACGCCTTAATAGTGTGTATGATATGGCTTTCTTTATCCTGGGGCATTACTACGCTTTGCAATTGTATGTGTGTTTAAAGATAAAGACGAACAGCCTTTTAAAACATTTTAAATAAAATAAAATAAATAAGCCCCACCCAACCCTCCCCGGTAGGGAGGGCTTTAAAATCACCAAAAAGTAAAAGTCTCCCCTCCCGGGGGAGATGTAGAGGGGGCTTAAAACCAAATCCCTACCTTGCGCGTTCTTTAAACATGGCCGATAAAAAAACACTGATACTAGGCGCAACGCCAGACGCCAGCCGCTACGCCTACCTCGCCGCTAACCGCCTGGTGAGCCGCGGGCACAGCATTGTGAACGTGGGCATTAAAACCGGCGAAGTTGCCGGTGTACCCATCGAAAAGCCGGAGACCCTCCACACCGATATAGACACCATTACCCTGTACGTTGGCCCGCAGAACCAGCCGCCACTGTACGATTATATCCTCGGCACCAGGCCTAAACGCATCATCTTTAACCCCGGCACCGAGAACGCCGACCTCCGCCGCATGGCCGAAGAACAGGGCATCGAAACTGAATACGCCTGCACGCTGGTGCTGCTAAGTATAGGGCAATATTAGTGGTTAGTAGTGAGTGGTTGCGCCGTTCAGGGCGTGAGCAACAAAAGGGAAAGGAAACGTATTGACTCAATATGGCTGATGTACACTCCAAAGAAACCCGAAGCTACAATATGTCGCGCATACGCGGGAAGGATACCAAGCCGGAGATGGTGGTGCGGAGGTTGATAGCTTAAATTAGATGCCTTGTAAATATTCTTGATATATTTATAAAATCTAAACTAAGCGGAGTGATAAATAGCATCTATTTAAGAGAAGACAAGTTCAAAGAATATAATACTATTGATGATGACCGTACTATCAGAAACCTGTCTAAGATTAACATTTTCATCGGTAGTAATAATTCCGGCAAAAGCAGATGTTTAAGAACTATTTTTTCTGATAATGAATTGAGATATAATTCGGATACGCTTGACATTACTGTACTTAATTCTATAATAGATGAATTTAAACAAGAATTAAAGGAAGGGTTGGATGGTCTAGTCGAAGGGGCATTTATAGTCAAGCGATTTATAGAAGATTTTAAGGCGTTGGATTTTTGTATTCAACATTAAATATAACGGAACTCGTTCAACAGCACTTTAGTGATTTGACAATGCTATATGCTAACATCCATCCAAGCACCACTGCTCAATCCAAATTAAAATACTTAGCTGAAAGCATTGGTAAAAAATACACGAGTAAACTAAATGAATTTCTCGATAACAGAGATTTTGACTTCAGGTTAAAAAATATTTATATACCTACTCTTCGGGGCCTGAGAAACGTAGGCAATGCGAATTCCGACTTGTATTTAGAACGAACATTTAACGATTATTTTGTCCACAATAATACCGAAGGGGATATTCAAAGCAAAATTTATACTGGGTGGAGCCTGTATAACGATTCGAAAAAATTAAAATTGGGAGGGCCTACCGACAGGAAAAAAATCGAAGATTTCGAGTTTTTTTTGAGCGAAAGTTTCTTCAATAATCAGAAAATTGTTCTAACCCCGCGGTCAGATAAAGAGGTGGTGTTTTTGCAAATTGGTAATCATGAGTACCCTATTTATGATTTAGGGGATGGTATTCAATCAATTATCATTTTAACGTATCCTTTGTTTTTTAACAAAGGTCAGAAGTTGAATTTTTTCATTGAAGAGCCTGAACACTATTTGCATCCTGGCTTCCAGCGAACATTTGTGGAAACTCTTTTAACATTCCCTGAATATCAATATTTCATAACAACGCATTCTAACCACCTACTTGATATTACGCTCGAGCAAAATGAGATTTCAGTATACACTTTTAAGAAAAGCTTTAAAGATACAGCTAACCCTGGGTTTGTGATTGAGAACGTGGAGAATAGCGACTCAAATATATTATCATGCATAGGTGTAAGAAATTCATCGGTATTTTTATCTAACTGCACAATTTGGGTTGAGGGAATTACGGATAGGATTTATGTTAGAAAATACTTGGAGGTCTATCAACAAAGTAAGAACATTAAGTTCAAAGAGGATACGCATTATTCCTTCGTTGAATACGGTGGCAATAACATAACGCATTGGTCATTTTTAGACGATGCAGATGGAGAACACCCCAATATCGAAGTAGAACGGCTATGTGGGAAGTTGTTTTTAATAACAGATAAAGATGGAGATGGACTTACAAAAAACGGTAATCAATCAGCTAAAGGTTTGCGACAAGAACAATTGAATAATACTTTAAAGGAAAGATATTACTGCCTGCGAGCGCGAGAAATTGAAAATACGCTAAAACCCGAAATTCTAAAAAAGACAATTATCGAAACCGAGTCGTCTTCCCAATTAGATTTTAAGAAAGCATTCGACAATGAATCGATGTATCAAAGCAAAAAGATTGGTGAATATATAGACAAGCATGTTATTGGTTTAAGCAAAACTTATCAGGATAAATCAGGAACGGTCAAAGACAAACTTAATTTCGCCAAGAAAGCGGTGTCAAATATTAAAAGTAACGATGATTTAGGTGACGAGGCTTTGACATTAACTGAAAAACTATATGAATTTATAAAAGCACATAATCGTTAAAATGATAGCTTTTCACTTAACCACTGACCAATCCACAACCTGCCCAATCTGCGGAGCAAGAGCTGAAGAGTTGTCTAACTTCCTCCACACCATCGTCCAGTTAAAAATTAAGGAATGCCTGAATACCGATTGTAAACATGTATTTTTTGAGATAGAAAATTAACATGAAACCCGGCCAAACCCTCTGGACAAAAGAGCAGCTTATCCTCGCCATCAACCTGTATAGTAAAATACGGTTCGGGCAAATGCATGCCAACAATGCGGAGGTTAAGGAACTGGCCGCCATTATCGATAGGAGCCCATCGGCTATAGCCCGCAAGTTGGGCAACTTTGCCAGTTTCGACCCAAAGCTGCAGGCCCGTGGTATTAAAGGTTTGGAGAACGCCAGCAAACTGGATAAACAGGTTTGGCAAGAATACATGCACAATTGGGACCAGCAATTTATAGAAAGCGAAGCCCTGCTTGCACAAAAAAAGAACACCACCATCGAAGCTTTAAATCCCATCGAGGAAGAAGAATTCGAACAAAGGGAAGGCAGGGAAGTTGTCCGCTCGGTATTGGTAAGGCTTAATCAAACGGCTTTCCGCAAGATGGTGTTGAGCAATTTTGATAACCAATGCTGCATTACCGGCATCGACCAAACATCGCTGCTGGTTGCCAGCCATATTTTGCCATGGAGCAAAGACGAAGGCAATCGCCTCAACCCCAAGAATGGCCTGGCTTTAAACTGCCTGCACGATAAGGCTTTTGACAGGGGGCTGCTTACCATCACGGAAGATTTCAAAATAAAGGTATCGTCCGTCTTTTTAAAGAGTGCGGGTATCCCGAGCATCCAAGAGAACTTTATTGCTTACGATGGTATGCCTTTACTTTCGCCTAAGAAATTTTCTATTGACGTGGAGTTCCTGAAAGTGCATAACAGCACTTTCAAAGCGTAATCTTCACTTATATCCGATTGCCCATTCTCCCCCATCCGGCTAATTTAGCCGCATGCACAATATCAAATTCAATTACCGCTACCGCGATGCCGGCAATTATAAAAACCACGGCTGGGTTGTCTTCGACAATCCTCACAATGTTGAGTTAAGGGATTTAGAAACCCTCATCCAAACCAAACTAATCGACGAGACTTATTTCTACGTTGACCAATGGCTCCTGCCCGACCTCCACTTCTCCATATGGAACAACCAATTGGACCATACCTGGCACGAGTTTGAATCCATAGAACACACCAACGAAGCGCCGAATACCGCGTTTAGCTTAACCGATTTCATGTCGGCTATAGAAAAGGTAAAGCCATTTAAGTGGTAATTTTAATTGCGTAACACCATTTCGGTTATTTTGAAGCAAAACCAATTAACCATTTTCGTGATGTCACGAAAATGGTTGGTAATAAATCCGTCATGTTGAAACTTTTTCAACACCCATCATAAATGTCGCCATTATGCTTAGCCGCTTTGCATGCAGGCTATCTGCCAGCTTTCGGCCGAAGCTGAGCTGCTGAGGTTGTCTGAACTCGAATTTTAAAGAATTAACGAATTATCAGAATGGTGCATAAACGTATTCTGCCTATTCCATTAATTCATAAAATTCGGGTTGGTCTTATACGGCTATAGGTTTACACTTTTGGAATAATCGTATTCCAAATGAAAGAAAAGATGTTGGAGCAGTTTAGCTTCACGGAAGAGTTTAAAGAGAAACTTGTCCACTTAGTGATGTATCGGAACCAGTCGGTA
>NZ_SOZE01000042.1 GCF_004519315.1 Mucilaginibacter psychrotolerans | reverse complement strand
GTTACCGGTTCAACAGGCTTAAGTATCCTGACAATATGTTTCATAACCTTGTCAAGACGATGATTGCGGCCGGACCAATATTTCTGCAAAAATCATGGGTTGCTTAAACGCCTTATTCTATTCTTTTAATAAAAGCAACATATTGCTACATTCGTAAAAACTAAAACAAATACTATCATGAAACGCACAGCAAATGCACATTGGAACGGCACCCTGCAAGCAGGTCAGGGCGAAATTACCACCCAAAGCACCATCCTTAACAAAACACAATATTCATTCAAAACCCGCTTTGCCGATGGCATAGGTACCAACCCCGAAGAATTGATAGCTGCAGCACACGCAGGCTGCTTTACCATGGCGGTTGGCGCAGCTTTATCGCAAGCAGGCATCACCCCCGGCGATTTAACTACCGACGCTATCCTGGATTTGGATATGCAGGCACTGGAAATAAAAGGCATTCACCTGGAACTGAAAGCTTCGGTAATAGATGGTGTGGACGAGGCAAAATTTAAAGAAGTTGCCGAAGGCGCGAAGTCGGGCTGTATCGTATCTAAAGCATTGAGCGTGCCTATTACGCTGAACGTTACTTACGCATAAGTGGGTTAACATCCATATTTCTTGACGAAGGGGGCAAATAACACTATTTGTTCCCTTCGTGTTTATAGGTGTCATCCAATTCCCACTGAAAGTGATTATTCTTCAGAAAACTTGATACAGACGCTGCCCATTCACGCTGCTTTTCCTCCCAAGGGAAAGTATTCTTATTAGTCTTCGTGTAATAGTTTTTTACAAGAAATTCGTATCCATTAAAATATAGTCTCTGAAAGCTATAATGCACCGGGCCGGGGGGGATTAAACCGAATTTTTCAATCGTAGATAACTTTTTATAATCCTTCCAAAAATGCTTCTCTTCTTTCCATAGTGATGAGTTGTTGGTGTAATAATTTAGAATACTGTCTGGAAAATTATTGAGTTGGATTGGCTTGAAAGACGAACAATAGTCGAACCGCTTAATATAACTTGTTGCCTTACTTTTCCATATAAAGTAAACGTCAATTGCACCGTAAGGTGCATCGCAAATATAGCGGGCTCCCGTTGTCGAGTCTTTAGGAAATATTCGTTCGCAACCGATGCAACCTTTTGCATAAACAAGAATGGTGTCAACTCGATCCTTTTTTAATTTTTTGAAGAACTTTTTGGTGAGGGGAGCGTCTTGTGCGATGGTTTGAGCACATGCGATGTTGGCGGTTGCCATCAACATACCAAAGCAAATCAATAATCGGTAAAACTTCATGTTTTGGCAACGTGTATGTTATCTCAAACTTAAACAAAACCCGCTGTATTTTGTACTCTTTACATGCTTAATACCTCACGTCCCCGCATCTCCATCACCCTAGTATTTTACCTGGTGATTATTGCCTCCTCAATCTTCCTGTTTTTTTATATCAAAGGGCGATTTGCTACGCGCACCGTGGTAACCGAGGATATCATGGTATCAAAAATTACGGCTATGGGCAAGCTGGAGCTGGTAAAATATTCCATGAAAGACGTGGTAGAGAGAAAGGAAGTGCACCCAATACTGCCTGATGAACGTGTGCTGTTCGTAGCGGTGGGGGAGGTAACGGCCTGCATCGATCTTACCAAAGTGAAGAAAGAAGACATCGTGCAGTCGCCGGATAGCGTTTGGCTAACCCTGCCAAAGCCCGAAATTTGCTATGTAAAGCTCGATCATCAAAAATCACAGGTGTATGATGTATCGGGTGTGTGGTTTGCCGATAAGGCTAAAATCATGGTGGAGGATGTGTACAAAATTGCCGAGAAGAAAATGCTCACTACCGCCGGCGAATTGAATTTGCTGAGCAAGGCGCAGGAAAATGCCAGGTTGATATTCCAACCATTTTTGGAAGGCGTATCGGGCAAAAAGGTAGCCCTGAAATTTAAATGATAACTAAAGGTTAAGTTTCAACTTAATGCAATATATTTATGGTTTACAATCTACCATAAATATGGCTTCAAAATTTACCAAACAAATTGTATTGGGTACAGCTGCATTGCTTTGTACCCTCTGCGCGGTAGCCCAACCGCGATTGCCCCAGGGTTATTTCTGGAAAAAACTACCCAACGGCCTCGAAGTGGTGGTGATAGAAAACGCCAAGGTGCCCCTGGCTACTGTAGAGATAGCCGTTAAGAACGGTGCCTACACCGAAGGCCCTGAGTACAGCGGCCTCTCTCACCTGTTCGAACACATGTTTTTTAAGGCTAACAAGGATTATCCCGACCAAGAGAAGTTTCTGAAACGAACTAAAGAGCTTGGGGATATTTGGAACGGTACCACTGGCAACGAACGCGTAAACTATTATTTTACTGCTAACAGAGATAGCCTTAACGGTGTGTTGAGGCTGATGAACGCCGCCATCCGTTTCCCTATTTACCGGGAAGAAGACATGGCTAAAGAGCGCCCGGTGGTAGATGGTGAGTTCCAGCGGAACGAAAGCAGCCCTTACTTTCAGTTATATTTTGATGTGAGCAAACTGATGTGGGGCGATTTGATCACCCGCAAGATGCCGATTGGTATACACGAGGTAATCAATACCGCCACGCCTGCCAAAATGATGACCATTAAGGACAGGTATTACTATCCCAACAATAGCCTCCTTATTATTTGCGGCGACGTGAAACACGAAGATGCCTTTAAGCAGGCAGAAGGGGTTTTTGGTGACTGGGCAAGCAGCGGTTTTAACCCCTTAGAAAAGTATCCTATACCTGCTTTTACCCCCATCCTCAAAAGCGAGGCATTTGTAAAAGAAAGCACCATAGCCCAAACGCCTTATATGATGTTGTCCTGGCAAGGGCCCGCTTTCATGACCGATTCGGCAGGTACCGTTGCTGCAGATGTTTTCTCTACGATAGCAGGGCTTAATTCGTCTAAACTACAACAGGCACTGGTTGATAAGGGCCTGGCATCATCTGTTGGGCTAAACTATGCAACCAGCCATTACACAGGGGCAGTAAGCTTGTTCGTTGTGCCAAATCCCAACAAATTAAAAGAATGCTACCAGGTGTTGCAGGCCCAGGTAAGCCAATGGAGCAATCCTGATTATTATACCGATGAGCAATTGAACGATGCTAAGGCCATTTTGCTGCGCAACCACAGCCGCGAAACCGAAAAACCATCCAGCCTGCCCAGTCAGCTAAGCTTCCAATGGTGCAGCACCTCGCTCAATTACTTTACCGACCTTACGGATAATTACCAAAAGGTAAGCCGGGCCGATATTGCCAAATACGTGAGCACGTATATCACCGGCAAACCATCAATAGCCGGCCTGATTATCAACCCCGAAATGAGCAAGCAAAGTGATGCCAAAACGTTTTTCGTTGTGGCCAAATAACCTTTAAAAATATCCGAAATGAAAAAGAGAAACTTATTTGCGCTGCTTGTATTAGCTGTAGTTTGCAGCACGGGCACAGCAATCGCCCAGCTGAAACCTTACGAAACCATTGTAAGTGGCGTCAAAGTAATTGTGCAGCCTAGCGGCAATGATATAGTAGAGATACAAACTGTAATAAAAGGCGGCGTGCAAAATTACCCTGCCGAAAGAATGGGTATAGAGGGTATGGCCATTAACGCGCTTACCGAGTGCGGTACCTCAAAACACGATAAGAATAGCTTTAAGAACGCCCTGGATAAGGTAAGTGCCGAAGTATGGGGTTTCGATACTAAAGAATACGCCATCATTCGAATGAATTGCATCAAAAGCGATTTTGAGACCGTTTGGCCTTTATACGCCGAGGCTATTACACAGCCTGCTTTCGACGTTAAGGAGTTTGAACGGATAAAACAGGACGCGATAAGCACCCTGAAATCAAATGATGCCGACCCGGATGGCGCGATAGACAAATATGCGGATAAAGTGGCCTTTGCCGGCCGCGATTATGCTAAAGACCCGGATGGCACGGTAGCTATCCTGAGCAAACTTACCGCTGCCGAAACCAAAAAGTACTACCAGAGCGTTCTCACCAAGTCGCGCATGGTGATTATTGTAGTGGCCGATTTGCCGCAGGCCGATATTGAAGCGAGGGTAGCGGCTATGCTGGCCGGTGTTAAGCAAGGCGTTCCGTTCGAAGCGAAGAAATCGTTTTTCAGGTCGTATAAAAATACCTTCTCTTCCGAAAAGCGCGATTTGGCAACCAATTATGTTGAAGGCATTAGTAGCGGCCCGGCACCAGGCACGCCCGATTTTAATGCCTTTAACGTGGCCATGCGCATATTTGCCGACAGACACTTTTTAGAGGTGCGCACCAACAACGGCTTGTCTTACGCGCCAAGCGCATGGTTCAGCGTGGGTAATACCGCGGTAGCGAAGTTTTCTGTTTCAACCACCCAGCCCGATAAATACATCGCCGTTTTTGATAAACTGGTTGATAAGATAAAAACGCAGGGCTTTAGGGCAGATGAGGTTGCCGATATGAAGGTAACCTACCTTACCGGATTCTATTATAAAAACGAAACCAACCAGGCGCAGGCGACATCATTGGTAAACAACGAGGTGCTGCATAATAACTGGAAACGCTCGATTACGTTGGTAGATGATATCAAGAAACTTAAGCCCGAGGATATAACCAATGCCTTCCGCAAATACATCGGCAATATTGTGTGGGTTTACCAGGGCGACCCTAAAAAGGTTAATCCCTTACTATTCACCAACGGCACGCTAAATAAAGGCGGAAGCCCGGTTAGCCATTAGTCGATAGCCTATAGTCGATGGTCCATGGTTAATAGTTGTTTGCCCCCGAAATACTATGGACTATGGACCATCGACTATCGACTACTCACTAACGCCTACGGCTTTCTTTCGGCGGTTTCCCCAGCGTTCGCCAATATGGCGGGTGGGGATGTTATCGCCAAGCAGTTTGCCCCAGGGTTTAAGGTCGTCTATACGGTCGAAGATTATTTTGAGCACGGCCACGAAGGGTATGGATAAAAACATACCCGAGATGCCCCAAAGCTGGTTACCCAGCAATACTACGACGATAGACATCAGCGCGTTTATCTGCACTTTTGACGATACGATGCGTGGTACCAATACATTGTTATCTATAAATTGTATAACGATGTAGGCGACGATAACCCCCAATTGTGTGGAGTAACCGTCTTTGGTAACGGTAGCCATCAACACAGGCAACGCAATAGCTATAATACCACCCAGGTAGGGTATAAGGTTAAGAATGGCACCAATGCAGCCTATCAGAATGCCGTATTTTACGCCCAGAAGCAATAGTGCACCCGAGTTCATGGCAGCTACTATGACCATCTCAATAAGCAGACCCACAATATAGCTTTGTATGGCCCCTTTGGTTTCGCTTAACACTTCGCTAACCTTTTTGGAATTTTCTTCGGCAAATACCTCAAACAGAAAATTGAGAATAAGCGGCTTGTAAAGCAGCAGGAAGAAAATGTAAACCGGGAGCAAGAATACGATGCCCAGGGTACCTATCAATCCGCCCAGGGTTTTGCCAACCATGGCCTGGCTATTGCCCAGGGCTTCTTTTACCATTTGGTCTTGCTTGGCAACGGCTACGCCGAAGGTGCCTTGTATCCAGTCTTTTAAGTTTAGGGATATCTCGCCAAACTTCTTCTTCAGCATGGGCAGCGAATCACCGAACTGTATCATTTGGGTGGATAAGAAATAAAATACAGCAGCTACAACCAGTATAGCTATCGCCATGGCAATAGCAATGGCTGCGGCGCGGGGTAATTTATAACGCTGCAGGCGGTTGGCCAGCGGATTTAGCAATACCGCCAAAAAGGCCGCAAAAGCCAGTGGTACCAGTATATCGGTAAGGGTAGCCAGTATGTACACCAGCAATACCAATCCTAACAGCACTGCGGTTGACTGTACGTAGAAAGGTTGGTCTTTAATTTTTATAGCCATGTAAGTATGATTGCATATTTACACAGAAAAGCAAAATTGCAGGGCAATTGTTTTGGGGCTTGGCTATAAATAGCGCTAAAATAAGAAGAGGCCCATTATGTGAATAATGCGGCCTCTTTAAGTATTTCAATAGTCTACTAAAATGAGGTAGTGTGTTTACCCCAGCAAATTCTTCCAGCTTACCAAATCGCCTATAATTTTTTCCAGGTCATCAGCTGCAACGCGCTCCTGAGCCATGCTATCGCGGTGGCGGATGGTTACGGTATTGTCTTCTAATGTTTGATGATCTACCGTGATACAGAAAGGCGTACCTATGGCATCCTGGCGGCGGTAACGTTTCCCAATAGCGTCTTTCTCCTCGTATTGTAGGTTGAAGTCAAGCTTTAGCTTATCCATTATCTCGCGGGCCTTTTCGGGCAGGCCATCTTTTTTGGTCAGCGGGAAAATGGCGGCTTTTACCGGTGCAAGGCAAGGGTGCAGGCGCAGCACGGTACGGCTATCCTGTTTTTCCTCGGTGCTCAGGTCTTCTTCTTCAAAGGCGTTTATCATGGTCAGCAGGAACATCCTATCGAGGCCTATCGAGGTTTCGATAACGTAAGGGATGTAGTTGCCGAATGGTTTGCCTGTTTCCGGGTCAACCTCCGGGTCGAAGTATTGCATTTTCTTACGCGAGAATTTCTCGTGTTGGCTTAAATCGTAATTAGTACGGCTGTGAATACCTTCCACCTCTTTAAAGCCGAATGGGAAGTCGAACTCGATATCATAAGCAGCATCAGCATAAAATGCCAGCTTAGTATGCTCGTGGTAGCGGTATTTGGCAGCATCAGTTCCTAGCGCAAGGTGCCATTTCAAGCGGGCTGCCTTCCATTTCTCAAACCATTCTTTTTGTGTGCCGGGGCGCACAAAGTACTGCATCTCCATCTGTTCGAACTCACGCATGCGGATGATGAACTGGCGGGCGATAACTTCGTTACGGAAAGCTTTACCAATCTGCGCAATACCGAAAGGGATCTTCATCCTGCCCGATTTTTGCACGTTCAGGTAATTCACGAATATACCCTGCGCTGTTTCGGGGCGCAGGTAAATGGTTTCCGATTCATCGGCAATGGCGCCCACCTGCGTGCTGAACATGAGGTTAAACTGGCGTACATCCGTCCAGTTAGCGGTATTGCTGATAGGACATTTAATATTCTGTTCGATGATGAGTTCTTTCAAGCGCGGCAGATTCTCCGCCTTCAAAGCATTGTCCATCTCCAACTGGAGCTCTTCTGCTTCGCTGGTTTTACCTTCTTCGTCCAGCCTGGCTATACGGTCTTCCAGTAATTGGTCCGCGCGGTAGCGTTTGTTGCTATCCTTATTATCAATCATCGGGTCGCTAAAACCGTCTACGTGGCCGCTTGCTTTCCAGATGGTGGGGTGCATAAATATAGCCGAATCGATACCTACGATGTTATCGTGCATCTGCACCATGGCTTTCCACCAGTAGGTTTTGATGTTGTTCTTCAGTTCGGCACCGTTTTGGCCGTAATCGTAAACAGCACTCAGGCCATCATAAATCTCGCTCGATTGAAAAACAAAGCCATATTCTTTGGCGTGCGATATCACATTCTTGAAAAGTTCGTCGGTTGAATTGCTCATAATAGGGCAAAGATAGTTTTTAGTAGGAAAGATGGAAAGTCTTAAGTCGAAAGTCCTTTATCCATTGATATCATTCCCTTTCCTTCAATCCGTCAGCGGCACCTGCTTCGCATCTACTTCGGGCTTTGGCTGGCCTTCGTTTATTTTCTTCACGTAGAGTTCATCTGCCAGTATGACGATGATGGCCAGCAACGGTACCGATAATATGATGCCTAGCGCACCGGATAAAGTACCCATAATTACCTGACTGATGATGGTTAGCGCAGGTGGCAGGTTGATGATCTTGTTCTGGATGATAGGCGTTACGATATTGCTTACAATGGTTTGCGATACCATATAAATAAGCGCCACTACTATTGCCGTGTTGGTGCTTACCGTAAGGGCCAGCAAAACGCCGGGTATCATGGCCACCATCGAGCCGAAGTTGGGGATTATTTTGAGCATGCCGGCAAACAGTGCCAACACCAGCACGGCTGGAATATTGACGATACTGAGGCCTATGACCAGCATAATGGTGATCAAAACCATGGATAGCAGTGTGCCCTTTAGCCAGCCTTTAAGCGAAACATTTATGCGGTCAATGATACAGCGCCATAATTCTTTTTTCTCGGGCGGGATAATGATCAGAAAGCCCTCTTTGTAAACCGAAGGACTGACGGTGAAAAATATCCCCAAAAACAATATGATATATATATTGCCCAATACCCCGAAACTGGTGCTAAAGAATTGTTGTGCGGTTACGAATAGCTTGCCGGAGTTATCATCCAAATAGGTGAGTACCTGCTGGCCTACCGGGGTTTCGGCAAGTTTGCCGCGGGCAGCGTTGATAGTGCCCGGTAACGAATGGCTAAGCTGGGCCACCTGGTACTGTATTTTTGTACCCATAAACCAAAGCAGTGCAGCTATTATAGCAAACGAGCCGCCTACCGATATAGCCATAGCCGGTTTGCGTCCCCATTTTGTTTTGCGCTGTATAATATTGCCCAAGCCATGGAAATAGGTGGCAATAAGGGTTGCTGCCAGTATCATCAGCAATACGTTGAACGCTACCCGGGCTATCAGCACAACGATTACCAGCAGCGCTACAATGCCTACGGTATGCCATACTTTTTGTATGTAAGTAAGTTCGCGTTTGGGGCGCGGAGTGGGTTTTTGAGGTTGGGGGTCGATGTTTTCCATTGCTTGATAAAGGACAATAATACTGCTTAAATGTTTTAATGCGATCGCCCTTAACCGGCAAGGCCTGTAATGGCCGACGATGTAGGGGTAAACAAGGCGGGCAGAACCCGGCTTTTCGGCACAGGTGTTCCACTTTGCGCGTGGAACACTTATTTTTTAAATGGTATTGATTATCAATGCTTTAATGAATTGAGCGGAACACTTTGGAACACCCCTATCATTTAGGTAATGGTCGTAATGGGCTTATTGTTAAATACTTAAATAAAATAAGTGAAATGCATTTTGGATGCAAAGTGGAACACCTTGCGTAAACCCTAATCAGGATTAGGCACCCGCAGTGTATTTGTAATCTACCCTGCCCGCCGGGCCTCCCTTAAAAAGTTTCTGATAAACCTGCCGAAAGCTAATTTTTAACAATATTTTTGTAGCATATGGCTGATACGATTACCCCCATGAACCGGTTGAACAAACTTTTCGCCGCTAAAAAGCACGACCTGCTATCTATTTACTTTACAGCCGGTTACCCTGCGCTGGATGCAACGGTTGATATTGCCGAGGCTTTGGAAAAAGCAGGTGCCGATTTCCTGGAGATAGGGTTCCCGTACTCAGACCCGGTTGCTGACGGGCCTACCATACAGCATAGCTCGGAGCAAGCCTTACATAACGGTATGACGCTTACGGTGTTGTTTGAGCAACTGAAAGATATTCGCCAGCGCGTGAGTATCCCTATTTTGCTAATGGGCTACGTAAACCCTATAGTACAGTACGGTGTAGAGCGTTTCTGCAAGGATGCAGCTGCGGTTGGTGTAGATGGCATTATTGTGCCGGATTTGCCTATGTACGAGTACGAAATGCTGTACAGCAATTATTTCGAAGATAATAACCTCAGCAATATATTCCTGGTTACGCCACAAACTTCAGAAGAACGCATCCGCAAGATAGATGCCCTGAGCAATAGTTTTATTTACCTGCTATCCTCCTCATCCATCACCGGCGGCAACCTGCAGCTTACCGATAGCATCGAAGGCTATTACAACCGTGTGGAGGCTATGGCGCTGAACAACCCAACCATCATTGGCTTCGGTATATCAGATCATGCTTCGTTCAGCAAGGCTTGCCAGTACGCCAATGGGGCAATTGTGGGTAGCGCGTTCGTTAAGTTATTGGGGACTGAAGGTTATATGGAGAAGATACCGGGCTTTATAGCGGGCATAAAATGCTAGCGTATTTTTCCTTGAATTTCTTCAATTTTCTTTGTTTTTCTTCGTTTTAGGGCTGCAAAAGCTTGCTTTTCGCAAGGGCTATATAATCATCTACCAATACTGTAGTAGCTTCCATATTTTTTGCTTTTTCGAAGTTGGCCAGGGCCTCGCCGGGCCGACCGGTTTCCAACTGGTACATGCCCTGCACCAGGTAGATGTAGGCGTTATGCTCGTTCAGTTCCATCGAACGGTTAATGTCGACTAAAGCCTCATCCATCAATCCAAGCTTAATGTTGGCGTATGCACGGTTGGTTACCGAGTAGGCAGCGTTCGGGTCGAGTTTGCAGGCCTTATCTAAATCGGCTTTGGCCGAAGCGTAGTTGCCCAACAGATTGTGCACAAAGCCACGGTTATTGTATGCGTAGTAACTCTCATCGTCCAGGTCGATGGCCTTATTCAGCAGCGCCAGCGCTTCAGGGTATTCTTTTAGCTGTATGTTGGCAAACGACAGGTTGATGGCGTTATAAGAGGTGAGTGAAGCCATCAGCCCAGCATTCATGTATTTTTCTTTGAACTCCGTAAGCTTGCCGAATTGCTTCAGCTCTACATAGCATTGGATATACAGGCTGGCGATGTATTCGTTGAGGTATCGCTTATCTATCTTGTCCAGTTCAGCCAGGGTTTCCCGGAATTGATCATGCTCAAAAAAAGCGGCTGCTTTAAACAGGTATTTGTTGGCTGTTTTTAGTTTTAACACGTTTGCTATCAGTTGCCCATCAGAATAGAGTTCAGCGTTATACTCCAGTTTTCGGGGGTATAAGCTGTGAACCAAACTGATCAGTGCAGCGAAAAAGAACAATACAATAACGATCTTCAACGAACCGTGTAAACCGTCATATAAAACGAAAGGGAACAGCAGCAAAGCGATCAGGAAAGTTATCACCGGTCCTGCCACTATGATAACAATATTTTGCCAGGCTGATGGTACGGCTTCATGTTTGCACATACCGCCGGCACGCAAGTAGGAGAGGCGGGGCTTTATCCTGATGGTTAAATGGCCTAAGCGAATTTTTGGTCCCTCATCTTCGCCATACGAGCCGATGTATACGGTAACCGGGCCTCGGGTAAAGTAGAGCGCGGGCAGCGCGTGGCCCAGTTCATGCAGGAGGATGATAACAAACCTTACAGCGTTGATCACCAGCCAACCAACAAGCGCAAATAAAGTGAGGTAAAGCCAATTCTCGTTCATCGTGGGAAAATAGCGTATATTCCCTTAATTTCAATTACAAATAATCTTCCAGCACGCCTTTGCCTTCGCGGATAACCTCGAAATCGCCGCCGGTGCAATCTACTACGGTAGACGGCACGTTGTCGCCGTAGCCGCCATCGATAACAATATCTACCAGGTCCTGGTATTTCTCGTAGATCAGTTCCGGGTCGGTAGAGTACTCGATAATGTCGTCCTCGTCGTGTATGGAGGTAGATAGGATAGGGTTGCCCAATGCTTTCACAATTTCGCGCGCGATATTGTTATCAGGCACACGGATACCGACCGTTTTTTTGTTGGAGCTAAGCAGCTTGGGTACCGCGTGGCTGGCATTGAAGATAAAGGTGAATGGCCCCGGTAAAGCTTTCTTCAGCACCCTGAAGGTGGTGTTATCTATCGGTTTGATATAATCTGATATGTGGCTCAGGTCGTAACATATGAACGAGAAATTTGCCTTCTCGGGTTTGATGCCACGTATCTTGCAGATAGCCTCGATGGCTTTATGGTTGGTAATATCACAGCCTAGGCCATAAACCGTATCGGTAGGGTAAATAATGAGCCCCCCCTTACGCAGCACATCGGCAACTTGCTCAATGGCTTTTGGGTTGGGGTTCTCAGGGTATATTTTAATGAGCATAGTTATTTAGCAAATATCGTAATTCGTCCCGAAAGCTTTTGGGATTAAGTTATCTATAGCAATATTCATTCCCCTATCAAGGACAATAGGCTATTTTCTATAATACCAGGTTTGCTTCTCAATCAATTTTCCTTCACGGTAGGTTGATCTCTCGGAACATAAACCATATTCGTTATACCTATAAAATTCTGTTACGGTAGTTGTTGGAATAATTCCATGACCCATTTTTTCAACCATGTCAAAAGCATGAGGACCAAAATGACGATGGTTTATCACTTTTACTATTTTTTGGTCTTTATCTAAAAATTGTTCGTAACTAACAGTGTTTACGGTGTCGCCTATATCGTACGTAATAATTCTGCAGTCAGTATAGCTCTTTTTGATTTGATATGCCCTTCCATACATATCGTAATATTTCACCACTTTTTGAATTCCACTATTAGGTTCTGCGGGGAAATATTCGCGTTTTTCACTATTTTGTATTTCGCCTTTTCGATCTATCCAAACATCGGTTAAAACTTCGTTATCAGAATTGTAGGTGAATTGATGTATAAAGTAGAGATCTTTAAATTTATCATCTTGACTGGTTCTTATTTTTTTAGATAGTATCATGTTGCCCCTATCATCGTATTCGAAAATAATTACTGTTGAGTCAGTTTGGTTTTTTCCAATATAGACTTGTTTTACCTTTTGTTTTTTTGAATTGTAATAAAATATGTCAGTATAGTTGTTCGTTGTCTTGCGTATACATACCCCGTGTTTATCAAAGAACATATTATCAACAGGAATACTGTCACCAGGCTTACCTTCTTCAGGCGACAAATAAGATACAATCTCTTTGATCTTATATTTTACTATAATTTTTCTGCTTGCTTTACTTTCAAAGTCGGTTTGAGCAATAGAGGGGTTAGTGGTTAGTGAACCGATTGACACGAGGCAAAGGGCATAAAAAATCAACCTTGACATGACCTGTTAAAATATTTTTATAAATGTATCGAACCTAACGTACCCGGCCTAATTTACTTTTTCTCAAGAACTTCTCTCCCAATATTATAACCGGGATCCGGTAGCTATCGGGACCAAAACTACTTTCACCTGTTTTTCGGGCTGTACGTTGGTGATCAATTTGATGTCTGAACTTTAAGAGTTGACCAATCTAATCGGCTCAAGTATAGATTTTTAAAAAAGGATAAGGTTGCCAATTTGGGCATGGTTTATGCATGAGTTGGATATTAAATTCAAACACTATGAAAGCGATAAGAATTTATGAATTTTCAATTTCGGATTTATCACTGAACTTTTCCGGTATTAGTATTAAACGCTTTAGTAATGGGAATATTGGAACTCCCTCACGGCATCCAGGTAAAAGTATTCGGTAAGTAAACCATCAATTTCGGTTACGGTTTTAAAGAGCTCCTTCCTGAGCGCAATTTGTTCATTGGGCGTAGAGCTTAAATCATTACTTATTTCGTCGTTGATATACTGTTTAAGCGATTTAATATAGAGTTGCTTTTGATTGACTATTGAGTAGATTTTGTGGTAATAGTCGTCCTTATTTTTAAGATAAAGATATACAGAATATTCGGCGTAGCCCAAAATACGCTTGTACTGATGGCCAAAATAAGTACCGCCGCCCGTTAAAGTCATCATAATGTGGTTAATATCTCTGTAAAGCTTAATAAGCGTTTTTCGTTGCGTGCTGTATTGATTCCCGCCATCCCGCTTATATAAAAAATAAGCATAAAGCTCGAAGTACTCGTCCTGGCAAGCCTCACAACCGAAAATAATTTTGTGATCATCCTCGGGTTGTATTTCCGGAGTATTTTTTCCTCTCGAGGCATAAGTCTCATCCGGGGGCTCCGGGACTTCCTGATCTATTTCGGGGTAGTATTTAAGTATGCGTTTTATTTTAGCTTTTTTGATGAACTTCTTCTCGCTGATATCTGTGGATATATCAATAGAATCGCTGTCTGTAGCTGCTATCACATCGGTAGTAACTTTTTTAGGCTGCGCAGTAGGGGCCGACGTTTTAACGGGAGTGTTTGTACACGCAAAAAGTACGCACGCGAGCAGCAAAAGCGGTATTATTTTCATGTAGCTTTATGCTATCGAATATAAGCATATTTACCTTACGAATAGCGATAAAAGCAAAACACCACCCGGGCAATTCCGAACGGTGTTTTGTTTTTTGACATACTGGTCAAAAATGGTTGGTGAAACCCTCGTATAATATTGATTATCAATTAAATGTCTTTTCCTAATTGAAGTTGGTTCCAATTGATTTTTTAAAGGCGAGTTTTCTTAGCCATAAAAGAGCACAGCCAACAACAAATATGTCGCATGGAATGCTATAAGCAGATTTTATTTCTCGAATGAAAAAACTATAGTAATTTTATCTGAACTTATTACCAACCATTTTTGACCACATTGCCTGTTTTTTTGAAATCCGAAATCAAACTTTTCAAGATTTGTCAACTTTTTAAAAGTTGACAAATCTGCTTGATTTAAAATCCGAATTCCCAAATCCGAATTCCGAAATCAATTACGCTTGTTTTGCAAACTGTACGTTGATGATCAGCTTAATGTCTGAACCCAACACTACCGAACCTGCTTCGGTTACGCCATCCCAAACCAAACCGAAATCTTTACGGTTTATTTTGCCGGTTACTTCGAAACCTGCTTTGGTGTTACCGTAGAAATCGCCAGCTACACCACCGTGCTCAACATCAAGGGTTACAGATTTGGTAACGTCTTTAATCGTTAAGTCGCCGGTTAATTTATAGTCGTCGCCATCTTTGGTGAAGGCAGTTGATTTAAAGCTGATTTTTGGATAGGTTTCTGCATCGAAGAACTCGCCTGATTTCAGGTGGCCATCACGCATTTCCTGATTGGTATCGATGCTAGCCACATCTAAGGAGAAGCTTACGTCAGCGCCATCGAAATCTTCGCTTTCGGTGCTCAGTTCGCCTTCGAATGTTTTGAAAGAACCGGTTACGGTTGATATTACTAAGTGTTTTACTTTAAATTGTACTTCTGAGTGCATAGGGTCTAAAACCCATTTTGTTGCTGTTGCCATGATATTTTATGTTTTAAATTTTGTTTCTCTGTTGAATGATGATACAAATATAATAATAGATGTTTAAACATCTATTATTTACTATCGATTTTACACTTGGTAGACAAATATAGGTTATAACACTTATTTTAAGGTTATTGTTTAGGCAAATAAGCAATAAAAAGGGGAGGATGGAAGATATTAAAACGTGAAGTATGTGTTAAGTTTTCCTTCATCTAATCGGGATTTTCTCGACATCGTCATTGCACGCGATAGCGTGGCAACCCTCGGCAGGCAGAGCCACAACACAGAGCGAATCAGAAACCTCGCTGGTTCAAGCGTCCCGATTGAACCTACACCTTCGTCAGCGTCTCGCTGAGGTAACGAAATATATTATTCCTGTACCTGACACATGCCAATGGCTTGCATGATTAAAATGCGGCTATTTTTAAGGTTGCAAAATGTTGTAGTAAGCGCGACGCTTACTACAATGCTAAGGTTCAAGCGGGACGCTTAAACCGGCGGGGTTTGTATGTTTTTTGCGGCGACGAGGAATTGCTTATTTTGATCAGGCCCGAAGCATTAACCGCTTAATGCTATATTTGATCAAGCGAATTCAATAATGGCAGGATATTTTCGATTGCAGTATCACCGACTCATTAGAACATTAAAGGACCTTGGTATTAATCCTTATCTGGGAATTGTGTTTAGCGCCTTGATCTTTATATTGCTGTCCAATGAATTATTCAGGCGGATTTCGTATTTCCAGTACATCTATCAATTAATTGCTTTAATAGTTGTTTTACAAGCGGGAAAAGTGGGTAGAAACGAGTTTCTTAAAAATATTTATACGGTAATAAACTATCAAAAAATAAGACTGTTGGAAAACCTTACGCTCGCATCGCCATTTGTGATTGTGTTGTTTTACAAGGGTTTTTACCTATGCGCATTAGTTACGCTCTGCTTCAGTTTACTGGTTTTATGGTATAATAAAGTCGGTCGTTCTGTTTTTGTTATACCTTCGCCCTTTTTCAGAAGGCCTTTTGAGTTCAGCATCGGGTTTAGAAAATATTACTGGGCATTAATCCTGATATACGCTGTTACCTTAATTGCGTTATTAGTTGGCAACTTTAACCTGGCTATTTTTGCCTATGTAAGTTTACTGTTGGTTTGTATGAGTTTTTACGCTACTGCAGAGCCCGTATATTACGTGTGGATACATGCTCAAAATCCCAACGTTTTCCTGAAAGAAAAGATGATAACTGCCATGCTGTATAGTCTTTATATCAGTCTGCCGCTTTGTGTTTTGCTTATTGGGTTCTTTCCGCTCCATGTGTTAATAATATTATCTGTTACGCTCTGTGGATTTTTTTATGTGTTATTAGGTGTAATTGCCAAATACGCCAATTATCCTAATCAAACCAGTCTGATTCAAATTATCGCTATGGCTATAGGATTGGTCTTTCCGCCTTTTTTATTACTATTGATCCCTTATTTCTACAAAAAATCTACCCAAAAGTTAAACGCTTACCTCAAATGATCAACATTCAATCGCTTTGCAAATCGTATGGAAAGCATAAAGTTTTATACAACATTAACCTAATCTTTAAAAAAGGTGAAGTAAACGGAATTGTAGGAGAGAATGGTGCCGGTAAAAGCACACTGTTTAAATGCATGGCCGGCTTAGAATCATTTGAGGGAAGTATTGCATATACCGGCAATATTCTAAAAAATGTAACTGGGTATCTTCCTACAGAATTGTTCTTTTTTTCGAAAATGACAGGTTATGAATATCTCCAATTGCTGTGTAATGCAAGAGATATAAAGGAGAAAAACCTGTACACCAGCAATATTTTTGACCTTCCTTTAAATGAGTATGCCGAAAATTATTCAACAGGCATGAAGAAGAAGTTAGCATTAACTGGTTTGTTAATTCAAAAAAATGAGGTTTTTATTTTGGATGAACCTTTTAATGGTGTAGATATTCACAGCAATATTATTATTCAGGAAATCATTTTGAAATTAAAAGAACTGAAAAAAATAGTTGTCATGTCCTCCCATATTTTTTCAACACTGAACCAATCCTGCGATCATCTGCATTACTTAAAAGATGGCACCATAAAAAGCAGTGTTATTAAAGGTGAATTTGAACTGATTGAAAATGAAATGAAAGGCAGCAGTATAGGAAATAAATTAGTTGAGCTAATGGATTAATAAAGCGCCATAAAGCGTTGCTGTTGCCGCATAGGCTCTCGAAAATTCAAGTTAACCCTTAAGAGTACGTGCCATCCCTGGAAAGCAATCTTTATAACACATGCAGATATGTGCTAAATAAAAGTGCTTAAGATTGGTAAAATGACCGCTGTGAAAGGTAACCAGAATGGTTATGATCTCGCTGTCTGCAAGTGATGCTTTTCTGTCCCTGACCTTATAATTGCCAGCATCAAGCTGGTGGTTGGCGATGTCTACTTCAAATTCTTTGCAGAAGTTATCCACTTTAACGAAAGTTTCGATAATTTTATCAGGAGTAAGCATAGATTGTTGTTTTTGAATTCGACACTTAAATATAACTATATATGCTTTCTTATTGATGTTCACCTAATTATATACCAAAAAACCTCCAAATTCCCTTATCCCAAACTCACGTTATATTAAGTATCTATTTACCTAAAAAGCTTTAATTTATGTTAAAAATCGTTGCTGCTTCCTTTATTTCTATATTTTTCATCAATATAGTTTATGCTCAAAAAAGTTTTAACATAACCATAGAACTAGACACCAGCATTATCCCTAAAAATGTCCATTATCAATACTATGATGGGAAAAACACAACCTTTATCCCTGATACATTTGGCGATAGAAGAGTGATAACATTCAAGAAAGAATATTATTCGCCGTTTGCATCTTTCATAGTCAGTTATAAAGACCCCGTAAATAATTACTATGATAATAGCTTTTTCATAACCAGCATGCCGTCGAAAATAAGGTTTTATTTTAAAGCCAATAATCAATCTAAATTACAATATGACCATATTGATAATGCTGTTCCCATTTATGATACTGTCGCTAATAAGGTCTGGGCTAAAATGCTTGCTTTTATGACCGATACTGTCGTGACAAAAGAAAATAAAGCTTTCGACTTATTTTTAGCCCAAAACAAAGGATTTGCAAGCAATGATTCACTTACCCATATTTTTCAGAATTTTTACAAAAGACGGCTAAACAGATATATGTTATTTTTAGAAAAACACCCAAATGATTACTTTTCATTTTGGTATTTTACTCATCAGGTTGCCCAACCTAAAGGCGTTTTAAGTAGAGATAAAACTTATTTGAAAGAGCAATTGGCGTATTTGAAATCGGTATTCCCTGCAAAATATACCGAAAGCCTGGAAGGTAAAGAATTAATTAAAGCTTACGAGGCAAAAATAAATCCGCGGCAACTGAATGAAAGCGTGCCACAATTTACCCTTACAACCATCGATGGAAAACATGTTAGCCTTCTTAGCCTGAAAGGAAAATATATATTGCTTAACTTTTGGGCAACATGGTGCCCACCATGTATGGCGGAAATCCCCTTTTTGAAAGAAATCAGGAAAAAAAATTCCCCTGAAAAATTGGTCATTATCGGAATTAGCGCAGACTTCGATTCAAAGAAGTTAAATGCGGTTGTTAAAAACCAGGAGATGAGCTGGATTCAGTTTCATGACCGAAACAGAGAGATAAGTCGACTGTATGGAATTGAAGCATACCCTACGTTGATTTTAATAGATAAGGAAGGCAGAATGATATACGAAAGCAACTTAGTAACAAATGATCAGGACAGATTACCAAAAATGCTCGAAACCCTAAAATAGGCGCTTATTCTTCAAGCGCGGCGGTGTTGCCGAACTGGAAGCTTACGTAAAAGCGCACCAAAGCGAATTGACTCCTATACCCGAAGGCAGCCGTTTAGGTAGCTCCGCCAGTTCAAGCGTCTCGCTTGAATCTACACACACATGTCAGCGTCCCGCTGACGTAACGAAATGATTTTTTAGTTAATTTTTCAGATATATTATTATTCCTGTTCCGAAACCACATGCCAACGGGGTCGCACGATTTAAAATGCAGATGTTTGATAACGTTGCAAAGTAGAAAAGTAAGCGGGACGCTTACTTTTCTACTTTGGTTCAAGCGAGACGCTTGAACCGGCGGGGGCACCGTAAGATCTAAAATAACAAGTACCGTTGTTAAGGGCGCGGTTGGTAATACAGTTAATAACGGTTTGAAAAATATCGCCACCGATATCGGAAAAAGCTTTTTAAAGGCGATTGGATTTAATTGATAATGCTATTCAGATGAAAGCAAATAAGTTTGAAGTTAAAAATTTATTAGTTCCGTTTGTTATACTGGTTGTTGTTGTTTTCCTGCTTTTTAATTTAGTTAAAAAGGGAAAGCAGACTAAAAACCGCGAATTAGCAATTGTCAACCGAAAATTTAAATATTCAAGGGGGGTAATTACTAAGATGTTTTATTACAAGAGCCAGCGTATTCGAATTGAATACAAACTTAACGGAATTAAATATCAATATGAAGGGTCCTGGGATGACGATCCGCGCTCATTGCGGGAAGGGGATTCAATTAATTTTAGGTATTCAGTTACAAATCCTAATTTAATAATTCACGAGTTGGAAAATGTATATTGACAAACTTAAATTATCGTTTAGTATACATCACTGACCATTTCCTTCCCAACTTCGCGCGAATATGCAGCGCAGGCTAAGTGGGTGGTGTACTCCTCGCCGGTTCAGGCGTCTCGCTTGAACCTACACATACGTCAGCGTCTCGCTGACGTAACGAAATAATTTTTAGTCGAATTTGCAGGTATATTATTATTCCTGTAGCGAAGCCACACGCCAACGGGGTCGCACGATTTAAAATGCAGATGTTTGATAACGCTTCAAAGTAGAAAAGTAAGCGGGACGCTTACTACAACGCTAAGGTTCAAGCGCTTGAACCGGCTGGGTTGATACCGACGCTAATGAAGGTGCGGTGCCGAATATGGAGAATCTCAGCCTTACCCTGCGGAGACGCAACAAAAAAAGGGCCGAAGCCCCTTTTCAATATCTAAACCGGAAATCAAACTAATCTCTAACCTAAAGTGCCAACACTTCTTTAACGCGCTCAGCCGCTTCTTTCAGCAATATGGCCGAGTACACCTTCAAGCCAGAGTTATCAATCAGTTCTTTCGCTTCGGCAGCGTTGGTGCCTTGCAAACGAACGATGATTGGAACCGGGATGTTGCCGATTTCTTTGTAAGCATCAATAACGCCCTGCGCAACACGATCGCAACGAACAATACCGCCGAAGATGTTGATGAGGATAGCCTTCACGTTAGGATCCGACAGGATGATGTTGAAACCTGCTTTAACCGTTTGCGCGTTGGCAGTACCGCCTACGTCCAAAAAGTTTGCAGGCTCGCCGCCGGCAATTTTGATGATATCCATGGTAGCCATGGCCAAACCTGCGCCGTTAACCATACAGCCAACGTTACCGTCTAGCTTTACGTAGTTCAGGTTGCTTTTGCTTGCTTCAACCTCGGTTGGGTCCTCCTCGTCGGTATCGCGCATTGCTGCGTAATCCGGGTGGCGGTAAAGGGCGTTATCGTCTAAGTTTACCTTAGCATCAACCGCTAATATTTTGTTATCAGATGTTTTTAAAACAGGGTTTATCTCAAACTGAGATGAATCGGTAGCATCATACGCTTTGTATAAAGCGGTGATGAATTTCACCATATCCTTAAAAGCATCGCCGCTAAGGCCCAGGTTGAACGCAATCTTACGCGCCTGGAAGCCTTGTAGGCCAACTTTAGGATCGATCTCTTCTTTGTGGATAAGCTCGGGGGTGCTGTGCGCTACTTCTTCAATGTCCATACCGCCTTCGGTAGAGTACATGATGATGTTACGGCCCGCAGCGCGATCAAGCAGTACGCTTACGTAAAACTCTTTTACTTCGCTTTCGCCTGGGTAGTAAACATCCTGGGCAACCAATACTTTCTTCACTAATTTGCCTTCGGGGCCGGTTTGCGGGGTAACCAATTGCATGCCGATGATCTTGCCTGCAATTTCTTTTACCTGTTCAGCATTTTTGGCCAGCTTTACGCCGCCGCCTTTGCCACGGCCACCTGCGTGTATCTGCGCTTTGATAACCGTCCAGTCCGACCCGTAGTCTTCCTTCATTTTCTGTGCAGCTGCCACCGCCTCTTCGGGGGTATCGGCAACAATGCCTTCCTGTACTCTAACGCCAAAGCTTTTCAATATCGCTTTGCCCTGATATTCGTGGATATTCATGTGTTTTGAAAGATTTGCGGTAAAACTACTATTTTCTTTTTAGAGATTGTAGGTTAGTGGTTATAGATTTGTTGGCAGGGCGTTAAATTATTGTGCGGAGAGTGTGAAAGCTTTCTTTTTGTTCCCCTCTTGAGAGGGGGTGCGTTGGATTATGTGGTGGCGAACACACCCCTGCCGGTAGGCAGGGGTGTGTTCGCCACTAAGCAATTCCCAAGTGCATAGCGCAAAAACACACCTCTGCACCCCTCTCAAGAGGGGAATCGCACCTCCCCCTGCTCTTTTCAATAGGGGCGAACAGTCTGCTTCCGATGCCCTATTTTATCATCTTCTCCCGTGCTCCAATCTCTTTCAGCAGCAAGGGGAAAGCGCCTGCGGGCATCCCTCCATGGTCGTAGCCCTGCAACTGGAACAGCCTGGTACTTTTATGGCCGGCGAGTTTCATCATGCGCAGCATGTAGGCGTTCTCTTCGTAACGGCCAAGCAGTTCCATTTCGGCATCACCGGTAATCAGCAGCATGGGCGGGGCATCGGCACGTACCCAGTAAAGCGGGGCAAATTCGTCGATGGTTGGTTGGGTATCTTTAATGCCATGTTCCTGCCTGATGGTGTAGTGCGTAACGCACTGCCCGCTAAAGGGTATCAGTTCGGCCACGCTGTTGGCATCGATGCCGTATTTGCCTAAATACGCCTTATTCAAAGTAATCATCATGGCCAGGTAGCCCCCTGCAGAGTGGCCGGTTAAGTAAATATGTTTAGCGCTTCCGCCGTATTGGGCTATGCTTTTGAATGCCCAGGCCACGGCAGCAGCAGCATCTTCTATATACGCCGGTGCTTTGGCTTTGGGCGATAAACGGTAGCCAACACCTATTACGGCATAACCTTTATCCTTCAACTCCTGCGGTATTTCCCTTGCGCCGCCGGTGAGCCCGCCGCCGTGGAACCATACAACGGTGGCAAAATCCTTTTTATCCTTAGGATAATAGAAATCCAGCACGCATTGCGAGGCGATATAGGCATCTTTCTGGCGGATGGAATCAGCGTAATAGGGTACAGCCTTTACCGTAACATAGCTTTGCTGTGCATTTACAACCATGGGGATTGTAAGGAGCAGCAGGATAATTATTTTTCTCATAGGAGTTAGATGTTTGAATAATTGCAGCACAATATAGCGGTTTAAAGTCAGTCCGGCAGTTACCAAATCCATCAACGTGGCCGTTTTTATCCACTCCCAAATTTCAACTTTTCAACCATTTTAACTTCTCCAACCCTTCTAACTTTTTTAACCTTTCCAACCTCTCACAATAAATCACTAATTTTACCGCATGCTTAAAGCAATAGCTATCCACAAATCGTACGGGAAACTGCATATCTTAAAAGGGGTAGACCTTGAGGTAAAACGCGGCGAGATCGTAACCATAGTAGGCGCATCCGGTGCCGGCAAAAGCTCGCTGCTCAATATACTGGGCACGCTGGATAACGCCGATTCGGGAGAGCTGTATATTGACAACGTGGAAGTAAGTAAGCTGGATAACAAACACCTGAGCGATTTCCGCAACCGAAAGATCGGCTTTATCTTCCAGTTTCACCACCTGTTGGTAGAGTTTAACGCCATCGAAAATGTGTGTATGCCCGCCTTTATCGCCGGCGTGCCCCGCGCCGATGCCGAGAAACGCGCCACCGAGCTGCTGGAAATGCTGGGCCTGGGCGACAGGCTCACCCATAAACCGGCCGAATTATCGGGCGGCGAGCAGCAACGCGTTGCCGTGGCAAGGGCCTTAATAAATAAGCCTGCATTGATTTTTGCCGATGAGCCATCGGGTAACCTCGATTCGAAGAACGCGCTGGAACTGCATGAACTTTTTGTGAAACTGCGCAGGGATTTTAACCAAACATTCGTCATTGTAACGCATAACGAGGAGCTTGCCGGCATGGCCGACCGCACCATACTCATGAAAGATGGCAAAATTGTAGATACTTTAGCTTGAACATACTGATAACCGCCGCCACATCCGCATCGGCACATAAATTAAAAAACAAACTGCAGGCCTGGGAGATTTTGCTGGGCGATTACGCCGACCTGCCCGATTTTATGGTAAAGAATATGGGCCTGCTTAGGTTGCCCAACCCGGCATCGGCAAGTTACCAGCACGAAATGCTTACCCTTTGCCTGGATAAAGGCATAGAGGCCATTTATGCATTGACAGGGGAGGAGCTGAACTTACTGCAACAATCTGAACTATTATTCAACGAATATAATATAGCGCTATTTGATGGCCAGGCTTACTTATAACGACATAGACTCGCGCAAAAAAGCTTTCATACTGGAGCTGGACAACGTGCTGTACCCCGAAAAGGACTACTTATACCAAATTTATTACCTGTTTGCCAATCTGTTGGAGTACACAGAACTTACCGACGCCAAACAGACAACCAATGTAATGATAGATACGTATATCCATAAAGGAGCCGATGCCGTGTTCGACGAATTGGTGGCCACTTTGGGCGTAGATGAAAAATATCGGCCCAACCTGGCCCTGCTAATGGACTCGGGCAAAGTGCCGTTGAAGTTGCTGTTGTACCAAAATATGCTAACCTTTTTGCAGGAAGCCGTTACCGACCGCAAGAAATTATTTATTGTAACCAATGGCAGTCCGCAGCAGCAGCTCAACAAAATAAAGCACATGGAATGGCACGGGCTCGAGCCTTATTTAGTGGCTTATTTTGCAGATGAAAGCACACCAAAACCCGAGCCGGACGTGCTGCATTTGCTGATGAAAGAGCATAATTTAGAGCGGCGGGATCTGCTGATGATAGAAAATTCGGAAAGGGACGTATTATGTGCCCAAACAACAGGTATTGATTACCTGAATGTGCGTGAGTTTTTGTAATTTGAGGGCTGTAATATATTCTTGATAAATTCGTTAACCAAACATATACCATTCATATGCGCAAAATATTTTATCTGGCTATACTTTCTGTAATGGTTGTTTCATCATCCTGCAAAAAGAGCAAAACGCCTACCCCGGATGATAATCCCGATATCGGCCCATCAAAAACAGGCACCACGCTTGATTTGATACGCGATTCAATTTTCTTATATGCTAAAGAAGCCTATTATTGGAATGATGGCCTGCCCGATTACGCTACGTTTAAGCCCCGCACCTTTACCGGTACCGACGATATTACAGCGCTAGAAAGCGAGCTATACGCTCTATCGCAATATAAAATAAATCCCAATACCAACAAACCCTATGAATATTATGCGTCATCACCGGGGGTGCCTAAGTATTCGTTTATAGATGATGGCACGGTATCGTCAGAACTGAACGGCATCAACGGGGATTTCGGTTTCGCGCCGATATACAATACAAATACCGATTTGCGCGTGCGCTATGTTTACCCCAACTCACCTGCAGATCTGGCGGGCATTAAACGCGGTTACCAGATAACCAGCATAAACGGGCGCACGGCCTTAACCTATGATGGTGACGGCGGCTCGGGCACAAACCTCAACTTCGTAATCAATGCGTATGCCAATAGCAATACTATTACCATGGTGCTTAAAAAGCCCGATGCTACCAATATCACCGTTACGCTAAACGTGGCCACATATACCATAAACCCGGTAATCGTTCATAAAGTGATAGATCAGGGCGGCGGCAAAAAAGTAGGCTACATCGTGTTTAACAGCTTTACATCGTTAGAAAATGCGCAGCCAAAAATAGACGAGGCATTTGCTGAATTTAAGTCAAACAACATCACTGACATTGTAGTAGATCTTCGTTATAACGGAGGAGGCTATGTAGAAACGTCTGATTATTTAACCAGGTTAATTGCGCCCGCAAGTAAAAACGGTTCGTTGATGTACACATCTTATTACAACAGTACCCTTACCGGCCTTACCACAACTGCTGCGCGAAACGCGAGCATCTTAAAAAACCAGGTGCGAAGAGATACCAAAACCAATGAGTTATACAATTACACCCAGTTTGACTATTCCGTAGCAGGTAATAGTGAAGTTTTTAAAAAGGACGGTATACCATACACTTTGAACTTGAGCCATGTGTTTTTTATTCTCACCGGCTCAACAGCATCGGCAAGCGAACTCACTATGAACAACTTGCGCCCTATAATGGATGTTAAGTTCATAGGTACTACCAGCTATGGTAAACCGGTTGGTTTTTACGATATCGATATCAACAAATACCAGTTGTACATCCCCGAGTTCGAAACCAAAAACTCCGCTAACCAGGGCGGCTATTATGCAGGCATGACACCCGGCACTACCGATTACCCGGGCATCAGGGATTTCGACGACGTAACCAAAGATTTTGGCGACCCTACCGAGGGCCTGTTAGCGCATGCTTTGAACTATGTTAAGACCGGAACCTTTACCGTTGCAGGCCAGGTAATACAAAGTACATCGAATAAAGTGGGTGCAATGTCAATAGACCAGGCCCATGACGCTGCCGTACAATTAGATGCACATAAATTCCGCGGGATGTTGTTCAACAAATCGTTGAAAAGGAAATAGTTTTAAGTATAATAATGATATGGAAGCGCGCCGGGATAACCGGGGCGCTTTTTTCGTTTTAATCGGCTAGTTCGCGAAGGTCTACAGGTACCACACGGGAGATGCCTTGCTCTACCATGGTTACCCCGTAGATAATATCCGTGCAGGCGATGGTGCGCTTATTGTGCGATATGATGATGAATTGCGATTCTTTAGAGAACTTGCGGATGATATTGTTGAACTTATCGATATTGGTATCATCCAGCGGGGCATCTACCTCATCAAAAATACAGAAGGGGGCTGGCTTAAGCAGGTAAAGCGAGAAGAGGATAGCCGTAGCCGTCAACGTTTTTTCACCACCCGATAGTTGGTTGATGGATAGAGGGCGCTTGCCCTTTGGCCTGGCAATGATGTCGATTTCTGATTCAAGCGGATGGGAGGGGTCTGACAAGATCAGGTCGCAGCTGTCTTCCTCATTAAAGAGCGAACGGAACACCTTGATGAAATTCTCTCGCACCATCGTAAACGCCGACATGAACTTCTCCTTTGCCGTATCGTCTATCTCCTGTATGGTTGCCAACAGCGATGCTTTCGCTTCTGCAAGATCTTTCTTCTGGGCCTGTATAAAAGCGTGGCGTTCGCTCATTTCGTTGTAAGCCTCTACTGCCATGGGGTTAATGGCACCAAAGTCGTCCATCTGGCGTTTCAGCTTTTCTGTACGCTCGCGTATATCGCCTTCGTCTTCTGTTTGGCCATCTTCGGTCTCGGGCAGGTCGGCAATATCCACATTAAACTCAACCGAAAGACGTTCCTTTAACGCATTCAGTTCAAGCTTAAGGTTGTTGCGTGCATCTTTAAGTTCGTTCTCTATCAGTTCGGCCTGGTCTTTATTCCGGCGAAGCTGCGTTATTTCATTCTCGCTTTCGGTAATGCTGCCGCGCCATGCGTAGTATTCGCGTTCGGCCTCCTGGGTGGCTTTCTCCAGGTTTTCCTTTTGCTCGTACATTTCCAGCAGACTGTCGTCGCTATCGCCGGTTTGCTGCAGGTTCTCCATAATGAGGGCCTTCACCTTTTCCATTTCGGCGCTATTGTGCATAATGCGACCGTCGAGGTTCTCCAGCTGCGATTCGCGGTACTCGAGGTCCTTCATCAGGCCCGATACCTTGTTCTGCTGCTGGTGGAAACGGATGTTCTCCTGGTTATAAGCGTTGGATTGTACCGACACCATTTCATTCAGCTCGTTAAATTCCTGCTGCTTATCCAGCATCAGGTCGGCCTGTGTTTGTTTTTGGGTGCGGTATTCTGCCAATGCAGGCTGCAGGGTAAGGATGTCGTTTTTGATACCGGCGATGCGGTTGGCAATATCCTGCTTGCGGTTAAGGCTGTTCTCTATAAAGGCCTGGTATTGCTCCTGCTTGGTTTTTACGGTAACCAGCTCGGTGTTCAGTTTGTTGAGGTCTACTTGTTTTTGCCTGATCTCGTTGGCTTTGCCCGATGCTTTTAAAGCAACCAAGCTGCTTTGTAGCTGCTGGCTCTGGCTTTTTAGCGTGCCAATGCGCGTTTCGGCCTGTTTTATTTCTTTGAGCAGGTTCTCCAGATTTTTGGCGCGACCGATACGTTTACCCTCAAACAAACCCACCGAACCACCGGCCATAGTATGGCGCGATTTATTGAACTTGCCGCTTTTGCCTATCAGCACCACGCCATCGGGTAAGGGGAGGCTGTTAATGTCCTGCTCGGTATGGTCGTTTACCAGATACACGTTCTTAAGCAGGTGGGTACATAGCGGAGCATAACGCGGCTCTACCTCAATTACGGATAGCGCAGAAAGAGCATCGCCAGCCCCACCCAAACCCTCCCCAGAAGGGAGGGCTTCAGAATCTTTTGAAGTCTCCCCTCCCGGGGGAGATTTAGAGGGGGCTGATTGGGCTGAATAATTATCCAGGATAAAAAACTGTGCCCTGCCTTTTGATGAATTACTGAGCAGGTTGATGGCCGCAATGGCTTCATCGTAACTGTTCACCACGTAATGGTTCATCAGCGGCTCCAGGTAATTCTCAATTGCTATGCGGAACTCTTCCTTACAGAAAAGTATATCGCTGAACAGGGTGATGCTTTTGGCCCAGTTGGTATTCTTCTTCAAAAAACGGATAGACTCGGGGAAGCCTTCCAGGTTATCAACCATACTTTTGGTAAGGTTGTATTCGTTTTGCTTGGCATCCAGCTTGCGGCTGTCGGCGGCTATGCTTTCGCTAACGGTTTTTAGCTCAGCATCGGTAGCTACTATTTGCTCCTGTAGCTTGTTTTCGGCGTCCACGGCCAATTCGTACTCGTTCTTCAGCGTTTCGCTGCGGCTGTCCAGCTCGGCAACCACATGGTTAAAGTGCGATAGCTCCACCTCTTTGTTGCTGGCATCCTCCATATTGCGCAGGCTTTCCTGCTCCAGGGCCTGCTGCTGTATGTGGAGGATATCGATATCTTTTTCGGTTTTGTACACCTGGTTTTGCAGGCGGTTGTTTACCGAGTTCAGTTCATTCAGTTCCGCGCGTGCCTCACCTTGCGACAGGCGGAGGTCATCCACGGCGGCTTTTAATTCGGCCACCCTTGCGGTGATCGTTTGCAGGTTTTCTTCTTCCTGCATTTTTTCCTCGTTGAGGCGTTTTATATTATATTGAACATGCTTGTGCTGGTTGGTGTCGCGCTCCAGCTCATCTTTCAAACGCGCCTCTTTATCCTGCTGGTTCTTCAGTTGCTCGTTCTTTACCCGCTTTTCGCTTTCGTAAGCACGTATTTTGGATACGAACTCGTTGGTGGTTTTTTGCTGCGCCGCAAGGTTTTTCTCGCGGGTAATGCTATCCAGCTTTTGCTGTTGCAGGGCCGCTTCCAGCGTATCTATCCTGGTGGCGAAGCCCGATTTCTCCACCCTTTGCTTTTGTTCTTTTTCCTCTATCCCGGCCAGCGTTTTGCTGAAACCCGCAATGCGGAAAGAGGCGAGCGATATACTGAGCGCCTTGTACTGATCGCGCAAGCGGTAATAGCGTTCGGCTTTTTTGGCCTGGTTTTCTAAGGTCTTGAGGTTTTTCTCAATCTCGAAGAGCAGGTCTTCAACACGTTCGAGATCGGCCTCGGTATCTTTGAGTTTATTGAAAGTTTGTTTTTTGCGGAGTTTGTATTTAGATATGCCCGATGCTTCCTCGAACAGGTTACGGCGCGAACCCTCCTTATTGTTGATGATCTCGTCGATCATCTTCAGCTCGATGATGGCGTACGAATCGGAACCTACGCCCGTATCCAGGAACATATCGGTAATATCCTTCAGCCGGCATTGTACATCGTTCAGGCGGTACTCACTTTCGCCGCTGCGGTAAAGGCGGCGGGTAAGGGTAACCTGCGAAAAATCGGTAGGGAGGATGTTCTTGGTATTATCAAACGTAAGCGATACCTCAGCTAAATTAGCAGCTTTGCGGCTTTTGGTGCCGTTGAAAATGATGTTGTCCATCTTCTCAGATCGCAGCGCGCGCGTGCTTTGCTCGCCCAAAACCCAGCGTATAGAATCTACCACGTTGCTTTTGCCGCAGCCATTAGGCCCTACGATAGCGGTAACACCCTCATTAAAGTTGATGGTTATTTTATCGCCAAAGCTTTTGAAACCCTTGATTTCTAATTTAGTAAGCTGCATTCAGGGACCGGTACCGTATCTAAAATTCAAACCTTGAAGATAGGGAGAAAATATGAGCTTGTAAAGGTAAAATGCAGTTTGGGCAAGGCTTACGCAAAATCTAAATGCGATTGGTGCTGCTTAGTACATTTGATCTCTGCTACGTGTAAAACTTCAGGGTTTGTTGAGATACCTGACCAGATGCTTCTCCAGGTTGCCCATGCCGCTTTTGAGTTTCTCATAACCCAGCCATTTCTCTGCAATTAGGCCGCCCGGCGCTATAATAAAGAAGGTTGGGTACGTGATAACGCCATATTTTAACAGGGCTTTGCTTTGATCGCCCTGACCGTCGGTAAGGCTTATCCACGTTGCTTTGTCGTTTTTAATGCCCTGCAACCATTCGGCTTTTTTATCGGGTGAGAAGGATATGACATGTAGGCTGCCCTTGTATTTTTGGCTCAGCAAACGTAATTCATCCGCCGCAGCAATACATGGGCCGCAATGTACGGAGGAGAAATCGAGCAGGATGTATTTATCGGTATAGGAAGAAAGAAAATGATTTTTGCCGCCGGCATCATAAGCCTCAAAATCATAAATTTTATCGTTAACCTTTAGCGTATCGCCCATAGTTAAATACGTTTGGATGCGCTTACCGTAGATGCTTTGTTGTATAGGTACCGAAAGCCCGTTATATACCCGTTGTATACTGTCCCGGCCCATTTCGGGTAAGTAGTTATGGAACTCCATTGCGGCGTAATAGGAGTTGCTGTTTTGATTAATCAATTTCTTGTTGTTGGTTTGGTATTCATCGCCCGTTTTATTGTAATTTATCGCTGCTTGCCGTGCCGCTATGCTGTCGTTCCGTACTTTTAAATAAACCTGCTTCAACGAGTCCGACTTTTTATTGATTGCTTTCATCAATTGCTGATAAGCATTAAACTTGCGTTGTTCGGCAGGCCCGTCTATGTTGACATTGTACGGAAAATCCTTCTTACTTCCGGTAATGGAAACATCGCCACCACCGGCAAATACCTCGCAGGCATACTCGTTTTTTCCTTCGTGAATAACCACAGAAAGGTACATTGGGCCGTTCTTTAAATTGCCTTTTAAATAGAATATGCCTTCCTTTAGCACAGTGCTGTTGATGGGCTCGTCTGTTTCCCCATCTACCAAATAAACTTTGCTGTTATTTTTAAAACCCGCTATTTTGCCTGATATGCTGTAACGCTGCGCATAAAGTACTGCGGGGCTTGCCAGCAGCAACAAAAAAATAAGGCCCCATTTGCTACACATAAATCTCACCCTTTAAATAAGTAACTGCATTGCCTGTCATTAGTACACGGTCGCCTTTCAGCTCGCACCAAAGTTCGCCTTTGCGGGGCGATATCTGGTAAGCATGTAATTGGTTTTTGCCCAGCCTGTCGGCCCAATAAGGGATAAGGTTGCAGTGTGCCGAGCCGGTAACCGGATCTTCGGGTACGCTGGCAGCGGGTGCGAAAAAGCGTGATACAAAATCTACCTCTTTACCTGGTGCCGTAACAATAACGCCAATGGTATCTATTTTAGCAAGTGCCGCATGGTTGGGTGTCAGTTCTGCAATATCCTCCTCATTTTCATATACCAGCATATAATCGCGCGAACGCCAGATGCTCAAAGGTGTTTTGCCGCCCAGGGAGGCCAATAAGCCCTCCGGTGCATCAACAGCAATCGGCGGCCGCGAAGGGAAATCGAGCGTGTATTTATCACCGTCGCGCTTGACAATCAGGGTGCCCACCTGCTTTGTATCGAAGTATATGGTATCACCTTCGTGCCCTAGCTCGGTAAAAATAATGTGCGCTGTGGCCAGCGTGGCGTGGCCGCAAAGGTCAATCTCCAGTTCGGGCGTAAACCAGCGCAGCATGTAGCCGGTATCGTTCTTTACGAAAAAGGCAGTTTCGGCCAGGTTGTTCTCTAAGGCAATGTTTTGCATTACGGCATCGGGCAGCCATTCCGTTAGCGGACAAACAGCAGCAGGATTGCCGCCGAAAAGCTTATCGGTAAAAGCATCGGCCTGGTAAATGGGGATGGTCATGATGGGTAGTGTTTAGCGAAAGCAAATTAAGCTATCTGCAGTAATCGTACGCTATTAAACCGTAATTATTTATGTACAAATGTTTTTAGCATTTTTGTGTTAGCAAATTAGCGCCTCCCGCAATGAAAGAAAAATCGACAGTTGATCGCCTTTTGAAAAACATGAACAATATGCATGAGTTGGGCAGGCAGCGTGCGTTTGAGTTGGGTAATCCTTTTTACGCGCAGTTTAAAGAAGATGAGGGCTATTGGCGTAAAGAAATGCCTAATGGCGAAAAGTTCCTGGTGACTATTGAAGTTGTAACCGATGAGCGTGAAATCCCGGTTGAAATTAAAGATACCATAATAAGAAAGTTAGATTAATGGCAAAGCCGGAACTTATCTTTGTATCTGGATGTAACGCTGCTGGTAAATCCACATTTATTCGTACCCGACTGAATGAGTTAGAGAATTTTGTTGTGTTGATGACAGATGTTTATAAAGGCAGAACAAAAGAGATGGCTTATCAAGCTATCTTAAATGGTAAAAGCGTTTTATTAGAGACTGTTTTTAATGACGGCTCTTTTAGCTCAATAGTTGACGCAGCAAGAAATGCGGGCTATAAGACTTCATTGATTGTATTATTTTTAGATAACCCGGAGCAATCTTTTAATCGGGTGGCATCAAGAACTATCAAACAAGACGGACTAATAATATCGAGAGGAAACATCCGAATAAATTTCAACGAAAGCTTCAAAAATATAGCTCAATATTTTTTCTATTTTGATCGCTCCGATTTTATTTACACAGGAGAAAGCGGACAAAATGAGTTAATCATGAGTTTTAAAAAGGGTGAGCTATCATCGTACAGGGCCTCAGAATTAGCTTATCCCCCAAAGTTTGCTGAATACAGCTATCGACGGGAGCGCATGAACGAAGAAGCATATAAGATTATTATAGCAAACAAAGATTTTACTTCCCGCTCAAATACCCATACGTAATTAACTCATCGTTATCCGCGATGTGTTTCGTCACCCCATCTGCCAATAAAATCACTTTATCGCTTACTGCAAGGATGTTGTAATACTGGTGGTCGGTTACGATGATGCCTTTGCGTTTGGCGCAGGCGCGTATTACAGGTTTAAATTCATCTGCCTGGATGGGGGAGATATGGGTAAAAGGCTCGTCCAGCAATATAAAATCGGCGCGGCTGTGGATGATCATCAGGGTTTCCAGTTGGCGCAATTCTCCGCCCGAAAGCTCGTGTATCTTTTTATTGGCGTTGCGCTGGTAAATGGCTAATTCGGCAAATTCCTGCCAGGATATAGGGTCTACCAGTACCCGGGCCAGCTGCTCTATTTTGATGCCGCCCGGCAGGTAGTTGTGTTGCGGTAGGTAAGCGATGCGGTTGTTGTGGTAGCCTTTGTGTATGAATTGCTCATCGATGCTCACATAACGGTAGTTGGCCTGCCGCGTACCGAAGATAATTTTGAGCAACGAAGATTTGCCGCAACCATTACGGCCCAACAAGCCTATCACTTCGCCCTGCGTGCAATTGAGATATACGCTTTGCAATATCTTCCGTCCGTCGAATTCCAGCTGTACGCTATCTACCTTTAATGTCTTGTTCATTTCAATAAAAGCAGGCAAACGGTGAGTAAAAAGAAGTAGATAGTCAGATCCATAGCGTAGGTATAGGCATACATTCGGCGCACGCTGTAACCTGCGTTGCGGTAAAACATATACACATTTTTGGCGGTATAACTTTGCAGGAAGGTAGTTGATGCATAGCCCATCAGCTTAAAAAACAGCACGAAACCCGCCACTTTACCGCCATAATAGCAAACCAGCCCCAGGCAGGTAAGGGTGAATGCGCTGTTCCATAAAAGTATGGGTTTGTAAAAATACCAGAGCAGTTTGCGTATATGGGGCATTAGCGGTTGTGGGCGAAAAAGGCGTATAAAAGCTAAACGCCACCTATAAATGCATATTGCATTACAGGTAATAAATGCGCAAAAAAGCATGGCAGATCGGTGAATATTGTATTTATTGCCGTATTAAGCATTAAATAATAATTTCTTAACAAGCAATTATTGTAGCGGAGTTAGTTTCGTATGCATAAATAACTTAAACCCGTTCGCGATGAAAACTCCTTTGTTTTTGAATCCTCTGCCGTTTATTTCTTCACTTCTGTTTTACAAATTTTAAAGGCACTGCCGGTTGTTAATAACCATGCTGCAGTGGGTTTACTATATAAGGTTGTGCCTAATATGGTACGCCGGTTGTAACCATGGTGAAAAATTTTGTCGCGAATTTGGTCAACAACTCATATCAAAACACTTTTTACATAAATTAATTTACTATGAAATACATCATAACCCTGTCTTTAATTTTAACATTTAACTATTGCGTTGCGCAAAATAAGGTAGTTAGATATTGCGAAATACATATTATGGAAAGTGGATTTTCAAGGAATAATATTTCCGCTGAAGTGGTACCGGGTAAAATAGACTCATTGACGTTTTTTAATGACAAAAGTAAAATGTATAAAATTTCGAGGCTAAATACCAGAACCGATGTTTTAAATTTTATGAGTTCAGAAGGATGGCTATTGTTTTCAATAACATCCAATACCATTAGAAACGAGAGTGTTTTTCAAAGGTTTTTCTTCTATAAAGAGTTTTATTCATCAGCGTTGCCTGGTACTAACAAACCATAGTCTATTTGCTTACGCATGTGACAAACAAGTTTTCGTTTTAAAACAAGATTTTTGGAGCAGGCCATAAAAAAACCTCCGCTGTTTTGGCGGAGGTTTTTTCGTATAGCGTAAAGGTATTACCCCAGGTACGATTTTAGAATCTTGCTGCGCGAAGTATGGCGCAAACGCTGCAAAGCTTTGTCTTTTATCTGGCGCACGCGCTCTCGGGTGAGGTTGAACTTCTCGCCAATTTCTTCCAGCGAAAGCGGGTGGTTACTGCCCAAACCGAAGAACAATACGATGATTTCGCGCTCGCGCTCGGTTAAGGTTGATAAAGAACGTTTGATTTCTTCGGATAAGGACTCGTTGATGAGTATCGAATCGGTATTGGGCTCCTGGTTTTCCAGTACATCCAACAGCGTGTTTTCCTCGCCCTGCACAAAGGGGGCATCCATACTTACATGGCGGCCGCTGTTGCTCAGCGTATCCGATATTTTATCAACGGTTGTTTCCAGTATATCGGCCAGTTCTTCGGGCGATGGTTCGCGCTCGTATTCCTGCTCCAGTTTACTGAAAGCTTTACTTATTTTGCTTAAACTGCCTACCTGGTTCAAGGGTAAACGCACGATACGGCTTTGCTCGGCAATGGCCTGCAGAATTGACTGGCGAATCCACCAAACGGCGTATGAGATAAATTTGAAACCTTTGGTCTCATCAAAACGCTTGGCAGCCTTTATCAACCCTAAGTTGCCTTCGTTTATCAGGTCGCCCAGGGTGAGGCCCTGGTTTTGGTATTGCTTGGCAACCGACACCACAAAACGGAGGTTGGTTTTAGTTAAACGCTCCAACGCAGCCTGGTCGCCTTCGCGTATTTTTTGGGCTAAGATTACTTCTTCTTCGGCAGTGATCAAATCAACTTTACCAATTTCGTGCAGGTATTTGTCGAGGGATTGCGACTCACGATTGGTAATGGATTGCGTTATTTTGAGTTGTCTCATCTATTTAGTTAATCCTCGATTCTGTTATTTAGAATTGAACGTGCAAAGGTATATTTTTGTTTCTTAAAGTTAAAAAACCGCATTGCTAAAATGCAATAATTATTCTTATATTAAAAGCAATCTTAAAGTTTATCCAGGCCGAACATTTCCTTAACCTTGATGCCTTTTTCGGTTTGCTGCAAGGTGCAGCACTCGTTTATGGGGTCGTGCTCCAGGTACAGGATGTATTCGTTTTCAACCGCCTCATTCCAAAATAGTTTACGCTCTGCAAGGGTCTTCATGGGGAACATATCATAGGCCATTATGTAAGGCAAGGGGATATGCCCTACAGACGGCAGCAGATCGGCCATGTACAGTATTTTTTTGCCTTTGTAATCTATCAGCGGCAACATCATCGCATCGGTATGGCCAAAAGCCAGGCGTATGCTGATGTCATCGGTAAATTTTGCACCGTCTGTAGCATCTATAAATTTAAGTTGGCCGCTTTGTTGTATGGGCAGTATGTTCTCCGTTAGGAAAGATGCTTTCTCGCGTTCATTGGGGTTTACCGCCCAATCCCAGTGCTGCGGGTTGCTCCAATAAGTGGCATTTTTGAAAGCCGGTTTCAGCAGTTCGCCATCTCTGATAACTGCACCGCCCACGTGATCAAAATGCAGGTGGGTGAGGAACACATCGGTAATATCATCCCGGTGGAAACCTTTTGCCGCCAGTGAACTATCCATGTTAGCATCGCCATGCAAGTAATAATGACTAAAGAATTTCTCGCTTTGCTTATCGCCTATGCCGGTGTCAATCAATATCAGCCGGTTGCCGTCTTCTACCAGCAGGCAGCGCATGGCCCAGGTGCACAGGTTGTTGGCATCAGCCGGATTGGTTTTTTGCCAGATGCTTTTTGGCACCACGCCAAACATGGCGCCGCCATCTAATTTAAAAAAGCCGGTATCTATAGTGTGGAGGTTCATATGTACCACGAATTTGAAAAATATTATTGACAATAATCTTTGTAAATGGCACGATAGCCAGAATTATCTAATCTTATCATGCGCCGGGTATTAACACAAGCGCCGGGTATTAACATTTGAGTTGGTCCGATACGAGTTACCCGGTATGGTTTTGAATAATTAATCGAATAATTGTATTTATTTCTTAAAACTATAATTTAATGAAGCGTGTTATGCTAACAAACGAAAACTAAACAACACTTATGAAAGCAGCAGTATTTCACAAACCCGGCGATATCCGTTATGATACCGTCGAGGATCCGCGGATAGAAGATTCGCGCGATGTAATTTTAAGAGTAACGTCAACCGCCATTTGCGGTTCCGACCTGCATATCCTTAGCGGAGGTGTGCCACAGGCATCTCCCATGGTTATGGGACATGAATTTATGGGCATTGTAGAAGAAGTTGGTAAAGACATCACCAACCTTAAACGTGGAGACCGTGTGGTTGTTCCCTTTCCGATAGCTTGTGGGCACTGTTTTTTTTGCCAGCATGAGGCCTCGCCGGCATGCGAAAACTCCAACTACAAGCATTACGGCCCTAACGGCGACATGGCCGATCAGAAAGGTGCAGCTCTATTCGGCTATACTGATCTTTATGGCGGCTACTCGGGCGGTCAGGCAGAATATGTAAGAGTACCTTATGCCGATATCAGCCCGCGTGTGGTGCCCGATAATATGACGGATGAACAGGTTTTGTTCTTAACAGATATTTTTCCAACCGGCTGGTCGGCTATTGATTGGGCGCAGCTGAAAGGTGGCGAGGTAGTTGCTATTTTTGGTTCCGGTCCGGTTGGGTTGATGGCGCAAAAAGCGGCCTGGCTAAATGGTGCCAGCCGCGTTATCGCTATCGACCCGTTGAATTACCGCCTGGATAAAGCACGTGCCGTAAATAATGTAGATACACTGAACCCACACGAGGTTGACGTGGTAGAAGCCATCCGCGAGATGACTGGCGGCCGCGGTGCCGACGTTTGTGTGGATGCCGTAGGCTTTGAGCCTGAGCGCACTATACTGGACAAAGCTAAAGCGATGTTGAACTTTGAGGTAGGCAGCATGAAAGTGCTTGATATGGCCTTTAAAGCTGTGCGCCGCATGGGTACAGTAAGTATTGTGGGTGTATATGGTTCCACCTACGATAATTTCCCTTTCCACCGGGTATTTGATAAAGGCATCACCCTGAAAATGGGGCAGGCACCGGTTATTAATTACATCGACCACCTGATAGGCTTGGTGAAAGAGGAGAAGGTAGTGCTGGACGATATCATCAGCCATACGTTACCATTAAGCGAAGTTGCGCATGGTTATGAGATTTTCGACAAGAAAGAAGAAGACTGCGTAAAAGTAGTGTTGAAACCATAATGGTATAAGGTTTGAACCGATTAACAGGGCGGCACGGGTTACGTGCCGCCCTGTTGCGTAAAAAAGAACATATTGAGTTATGTTTTTCTTCGTCTTAATTGCGCAGCATGGAGGGTAAAGAAAAAATTCCATCGGGCTGAGTAAAGTATGTTTACCGATAAGATAGAGACTGACAAGTTTTAAACCCTAAAACCTCTTCATGATTTTTACGAGCATCTTAGCTATTGCGGCGTGCCCTTTGTCTGAGGGGTGCAGGCCATCGTAAGTCATATTCATGGCTTCCACCGGGTAAGGGTATTCGTCGGTCGCTGGGTCATAGGGGATACCGATGTAATGGGGGTAGGTGTAGTTTTTGTATTCGTGGGTTTGAGGATTGCGCAGGCGTCGGAAATTCACGGCATTTTTTAAGTTGATGCCACTCTTGTAGTACAGGTCCGCCAGTTCAAAGCATTCTGCTTTGGCAATGGTTTTAATAGCATCAGCATATTGCGACAGGAATACGCCCTCCTTGGCTTTGTTTTGGCCCTGTATAAACACCTTGGGGTTGTTAAGGTCTACGTATTCGGTACGTTGCAGGGGAGTCATCAGTATAATCTTCGCATCCGGGTTTAAGCTGCGTATTTTGTTAATGATGATGCGGTAGCAACCATATGCCGTTTGGTTGCCGGTGTTGTCCTGGTAATCGCTTAGGGTACCAATGGGTAGCCCCACCCACCAATCGTTAGTACCCAGGAATATCGAATAGATTTCGGCTTTCTCGATGCCGATTTTCTCCATGTTTTCGGCCATGCTTTTTGCTGTCCAGCCCGGGTAGCCATGGTTATTGTACTTGATGTAGGGTAGCGCCTTAATTACATCATCCATATAGCCAATGGAAATTCGGTGCTGTGAGGCTTCGGGGTGGCTATTGGAGTAGGTAATGGAGTCGCCAATCGCTTCCCACTTCAATTCTTTATGCGTATCGAAAGCGGAGAGCATCACCAACAAGAGCAAAAGCGACAGCGATTTTTTCATGCAGGTAATTTGGACATTAATAAAGGAATTTCAAAAGGTTTCATAACGCGTTCAAATCTTTTGCTGCCTATTCGATTATTAAGTTATTACCCAATAAATCGCGGAAGGTTTTTACCGATTGGTCGAAAATATTACCGCAGGTATCCAGCAGAATCAGGTAAAATATTTTGCCTTTTGCGCGGGCGTATTTTTGCTCTGCCCTATAGTAATTTACCTGCCCGCTGTTGTCGCCATTTGTGGGTGTTTCGGCTGGTTTTTCCAGCTTCATACCCGGGAATTCGGGGGCATCGCGCTCAATGGCCACTTCGTAAAAATGCCCGCCGCCGATATCCCGGTAGCTGGCCGGGTCGTTTATTTCGTAAGCCAGCATACTGCTGAAGCCGCCAGCTGTAAAGCTTACCGGCTTCCGGTTGGTATATTTAGAGGTCAGTTTATCGAGGTAGCCCTGCAGGGTTTCGCCCGGCTCGGCATGTTTCATCATAAACAACATCGTATAGCCTATTTTTTTTCCTTTAGCATCGGTGGCGAGGGTGGGATTCAAAACCAGGTAGGATAAATGGTGGTCGTATCCGCCCGCCTTAAGGCTCCAGCTGCTGTCTATTGCCACTTTTATGCCCATTAGCCAGTTATCTAATACCACTTTGCTACTATTGGTGTACGTGGTCCATATATCCTTGGCTTGCAGGGTGGTATCTGGCGGGGCGGCTTTGTAGTAAGCGGGGGCTATCGGAAGTAATTGCTCGTCAAGGTGTTGCATGCCGTCGTCTATTTTGGCAGCCCGGCTTGCCGCATAACGGGCCGTGCTTACCATGCCGGCATTAGTACAGGCTACCGAGTAGTCGGCCCAAAACTCCGGGCTTTTGGCGTCGGCCGGCAACAGTTTAAGGGCGGTAGCGTAAGCATCGAAGCCATCCAATTGCCTGGCCGATAAGGAATAATGATTGCCCATGAACCAATATGCCCGGTAATCGCCGGCGGCAAGCAATTGTGCCTGCTTATAATTATCCAGGGCTTTTTGGTAATATTCCTCTATTTCCATATTGTACAGGTAGTGGGCTATATCGCCAAGCAGCAGGTACGTCTCTTCGTTTTTGGCGGTGTTTTTTTCCAGCGCCTGGTAAAGGGAGGTCAGCGTGTTCACCGTTTTTTCCTTGGGGATATCGTACTGCCAATCGTGTACCCAATGGTTGTAAAGCCGGTAGTTTGTCTTGAGGAAAGTGATTTGAGGTGCTAGTTTGGCGGCATCAGGTATTTTGGAGAAATCGATAGCGTTGACGTTGGCGAAGGCATTTGTTGCAGCGGCCATGGCCGACAAAACAGCCACTATATTTTTTAAACGTTTAAAAAAATGGGGTACCATAGGTTTAAGTGATTCTGTGATCTGTAAGCCAAATATAAGGTTCTTTTGCTGGTGGTTTTTTGTCTATTTATCCTATTTCTATCAATATATTAAATTAATTGCCCTACTGACATAGGGTTGTCACTGCCGCCGTTAACTTTGCACAGAAAATTCATGCGAAACCCAAAGGGGTTTACGTTGTTAACCAAAGCAACCCATAAAACACAATATCATGAGCGATATCAAATTAACAACCAGCATCAGTTTCAACTCGCCAAAGGAAAGAGTTTGGCAAGGAATTACCGATCCGGAGGTGGTGAAGCAGTATTTCTTCGGCACAATGCAGGAATCAGCCTGGATGGAAGGCAGCCCCATTACCTGGAGCGGCGAATGGGAGGGGAAAGCCTACCAGGACAAAGGTACTATTCAAGAGATAATTCCCGGCGAATACGTTCGCTACACCTATTGGAGCAGCATGGGCGGCACCGAGGATAAACCCGAAAACTACCAGTTAGTAAGCTACAAACTAGACGAACAGGATGGCGTAACCACGCTGGCGATTACGCAGGACAACATCAAAGACGAAGCCGCCAAAGCACACTCGGAGGGTAGCTGGCAGGCCATATTTGGCGGGTTGAAGAAGCTATTGGAGGCGGAATAAAATTTACGTTTTCGCGGCCTACTGACCAACTACGATCAAATCTTTTTTATTGAGCCACCCGCTGTTGGTTTGGCCCTCTTTATTGGTGAAGGTAACGTAGATATAGCCGTTTTGGTCGTCGATTGCGCGTAGGCGGGCGTTATCCCATTGGCTAATGTTAGCGGCGCGTTTACTTGCGGCATCCGGGCGACTGTGGAAATAAGCGTACGTTGTAAACAGCGAGAATACCTTGCCCACGTCGCCGCCTTTTGGTTGTGCAATCACGGGCTGTTTCGGTGGGACAGGAGCCTTTCTGGGCGGCGTTTTTCTAACAGAATCTTTTTTGATTTTCTTGTGCACGGCTGCCGTTTCGGGCTTGGCGTGAGCTGCGGTATCGTGCTTTTTTACAGGTAATGGTTTGGCAGCCGCTACCGTATCAGCGGCGGGTTTAACTACGCTGTCTGCGGGATTTTGTATTTCGGCAACAGGTTTCGCAGAAGCGGCTTTACTCCCCGCCAAAAGGTAATGCCCCAAAGCCGCGCCGATGCAAATGCTCAACATGGCAATGCCAATTAACAAGCCTTTGGATGCGCTTGTAGCGGGGGAATTCGCTGCTACAGGTAAGGCAGCAGGGATTTTGCTTTGCGATGCTGCCGCTCGCTTCAGCCCGTCAATTTCCTGCTGCAAGGTGTTATTCTTTTCCTGCTCTTGTTGTAGCAGGTTTTGCAGGCTGGCCTTTTCGTTTTGGAGTATCAATGCACCCTCGGTGCCGGTTTTGGTATTGAGTACGCTGTTTTGTATGGCCTGCCGCAGTTCGGTGCCGTCGGCATAGCGGTCGGCGGGGTCTTTTTGTAGGCATTTATAGATGAGGGTGATTAGCCATTCGGGTACCTGCATTTCGCTTTGGCGTTGCCCGGCATTCCAATCCGGCGGCATATTGGCTTTGCGGAGGGCAAGCATATTGGGCGGTTCCTGGTCCAGGTGGGCAATCATTACGGCGTTGCGGGCACTTTGGCCATTATCGTTCAGCTTAAAGGGCACTGTGCCGGCCAGCAGTTCGTACAGGATAATGCCGTAGCTGTAGACGTCACTCTGCGTTAATAGTTCGCCGTCGCTTTGCTCGGGGGCCATAAACTCCACGGCACCGGCATTACGCAGGCTGCTGCGCCGCTGCTCGCCGGTCATGATGGCCAGGCCGAAATCCAACAGCACATAATTGCCGGTATTTACATTGAACTTTACGTTGTTGCTTTTGATGTCGCCATGCTTTACGCCCACTTTGTGGCAGTGGCTCAGTGCGTTGGCCAGTTGGTAGGCCACCTTGATGGTTTCGGCAATGGTGAATATGGGTTTGCCTTGTTCGGTAAGCAGTTCGGCCAGGTCGGGTCCCTCGATGAACTCCATCTCAATAAAGGGGAGCGAGCCGCTCTCGGTAATGCCCGAGCTGAGTATCTTCACTACGTTGGGGTTGGCCACCTCGTTTACCTTTTTCAGTTTCTCAACCTCGTTGGTAAAATCTTTATAATGCTTGTCGTTCTCGTCCTCAGCGAAAATGGGGGTAGGCAGCAGTTTTACCGCCACATAAATCTCGCCGATGCGCTTGCCTTTATATACGGAGCCCTGCCCGCCGGTATGCAGTGCGCCCATGTTTTCCAGTCCCGCGGTTATCGTAAAAATTTTACCCATGTGATATTGATTGCCTAAGCCGGTATGTAAACGCAACAAGCTTACGAATTGTTGGATAAGATAAACAGTTTAGGGTTTAAAATGAAACCCGGGGAAATAATAAGGGGCTATGCCGCGGCAAAATTTCAATTTCTTGTACAACTCGAAAGCATAAACAACGCTGCGGGCTTCATAGGTTTCTGCCCTTTAAAACCGATTTCCCTTGGCAGCGGTGAATTTGCTCATATGGTAAAATTTCCAAAAGATTGCTACTTTTAAAACCGTTTGGAATATAGGCAAGCGCGTGCGCTTTAAATTTTTTGCAGATACAATTACCCGTTAATGAAACTCAAATTCTTTTTACTGTTTTTTTTCTTGCTGGCAGTTAAATCCTTAAAGGCGCAACAATTTGCATCCTGGAATACTACAGCGTTAACGCTTAACAATGGCATTGTTGAGCGCGTTATTCAACTGCCTGCGCCAACCGGACATTTTTTCACCACACAGTATAAGCCGGTATCGGGTAAGTTCCAGCTGCTCGACTCCGTTAGCACCGATTTTCAGTTCGAAATCAACGACCAGCTTTACTCGGGTAGTCGTACCAATTGGCGGCTCATCGCTATAAAAAATTGTTCCGATGCTACATCCGGTAATGGTGCGGCAGTTACGCTTTTAAACGAAGAGCATCAGTTTGAGCTAACCGTTCAATACTTGCTCTATCCGGGTTCGGCGGCTATCCGTAAAAGTCTTACGCTAAAAAACCTTTCGGCAGCCACCCTAAAGCTGGAATCTGTTGATGTAGAAAAATTAGATCTTAACCCCGATGCCCCCACATTTAGCTCGGTGGCACATGATTATGGCCGCAGGCGCGCTTTGGGCCCCTATGACGGTAACATGCAGGATGCACTTGTTGCCGTGCATAACAGCCAGTGGCAGCAAGGCATAGTAGTAGGCAACGAGGCCGCGGGCGTGGTTAAACACACTTCGTTCTTTTGGGGCGGAATGGACATCTGTAGCGGCTTTACCCATAAAGATGCCCGGTACCCTTTCAGAAAGTATATTTTGCCCGGGCAGGTATTCAGCACCGCGCAGGTGTTTACCATGGTGTATAACAACTGTAAAGATGCCGGCGAAATATTAAACACCCAGGTAGCCGATTTTGTAAGAAAATACCTTGGCTCGCGCTTATCGCTTTTAAAGCAGAAACCCACTTTTGTTTACAATACCTGGGAGCCTTTTGGCAGCAACATCAACGAGCAACTGGTAATGGAGCTAGCCCGCGCTGCCGCAAAGGCGGGCATGAAAGAATTTGTGATTGATGATGGCTGGCAAGATAGTTATGGCGATTGGGGGATAGATAAAAAGAAATTCCCCCATGGACTAAAGCCGGTGTTTGATTATATCAAATCGCTGGGGATGAAACCCGGTTTATGGATAAGTGTAGGTAGCGCTACACCCGATAGCAAAGTGTTTAAGGCTCACCCCGAATGGTTTGTTAAGGATAAAAACGGCAAGCTCACGTCGCTGCACCTGGATGTGGATGCCGATAGGTACACCGCCTGTTTTAGCACCGGTTGGTATGATTATATAAAAGATATTTTATTGAAACTGGCGCTTGACAACGGACTGGAATATATGAAACTGGATTTTGCGGTAGTGACCAGTCCGTACCGCTATGATGCCAGCGCTTCGGGCTGTTATGCTGCCAATCATCCGGGGCATCAGGATCACCACGAATCGCTTTATGCCAATTATGAACAGGTGTGGAAACTCTTCGATGAGTTACATGCCGCCAAACCCGGGCTGTTTATTGATTGTACATTTGAAACCATGGGCGGCTTGCAGCTGATTGATTATGCCATGCTCAAACATGCCGAAGGCAACTGGCTCTCTAACTTTACGGGCCACGGGCAGGAAATTGATTTAAGCATCCGCAATATGGCGTGGTGGCGGTCGCCGGCTATCCCGGCAACGGCGCTGGTTATTGGCAACCCCGAAATGCAGGATGCCAGTTGGGATTTGCATATCAAATCGTTAGCAGGTGCCCTGCCCATTATGTTGGGCGATCCCAGGAAGCTGACTACGGCTGAGCTGACCAAATACAGGCAATTTGCCGATTGGCTGCAAAGGATGGACCTTCGCTACCGGATCATGAGTTTTAGGCAGGACTTACCCGGTTTTGGGGAACCGATGGAGGGTTATTGGGATGGCTTTCAGCGGATAAATACCGAAACAAAAGCCGGCGGAATTGTTGGCATATTCCGGCAGGGCAGTACCGAAACCGAACGACGCGTTACCGTATTTAACCTCGATCCTTTAAAAACCTACCAGATAAAAAAGATGGATGGCACAGTGATATGTACACAAACCGGGAATTACCTAAGCAAGCAAGGTTTTGAGGTAATATTCACTAAAAAGTACGATGGAGAGCTTTTCGAAATAGCTGCTAAAGGTTTAAAGTAATTGGTGAGGCGCGTTGACCGGGGGAGCTGTTTTTTACAAATGATTACGTGGTAGATCCCAGTAGGACAGGTAGGCGATTGGTGTGGTCGGCTATACCTTGCATGCAGGCCACAAGTCGAGGACACTTGCGGTAGCGAACACTTTTTTTGCTACTCTCCCCATCGTTTTTTGCGAGGAACGAAGCACTCCCCGGCAGGACAAGTAGGCGATTTGCAATGTAGCTACCCTATATGCGGGCCGCAATTCGGACACAATTTCAGCAGCGCAGCCAAACAATTTTTTTATTGAAATGTCACAGGAGGGATGATGTTGCCCGGAATCGCCTCATATTTTAAATACTGTTTTCCTGTAAATCTTGCGATTATGCTTGTTCTCAATTCGTTATCTAACCTTTCCATCTCCGTGGCGGTAATTAATGTGTTTTCATTTAATGTAAACCAAATATCCACCACACTACCGCTGGGCTTAAATACCATGCCTATGCTAATTTTCTCTTTATTTTGCTTTAAAATATTGATTTTATCAGCCATAACCCGATAGACAACTTTCCTTATTTCTATTGTATCTAAATGGATATCTTTAGGATTCATCCTGATAAAATTGGGCTCTTTGGGCACGGGAAGCCCATTATCATACTTGTTGCGCTTATTGGTAACAATAATCTCCCTCGGCGAATCCGAAAATTTCCGTTCTATCCGTTGCACGCTAAATGTTTCTCTTTTACCCTTGATAATTCCGGGCATTAGCTTGGTCTGGGCAGCACATTTAATGCACAAGAAACATATTGGTATAAAAATATAGATCAGCTTTTTCATTGGCAAGTGGGGTTGTTTTTGTTAAAAAGATTAATGAACGCTTGAGGTACCAAATTAATTTTCGTGCGGGGAACGAAGCAATCCCCGGCAGGGCAGGTAGGCGATTTGCATGGTGGCTGCCTTGCATGCTTGCCACATTGAGGGCGCTTGCAGAACCGGGGAGCGGAGTAAGCTAATAACCTGGGTCTTTTACGGATTCGATTGTAAACGGCTTTAATATTAAACAGTCTATTGCCGAAAACTCCTTTTCGCCAAAATCCAACATCCCGAACAAAGGTACTTCAAAGTGTTGGGTGCTCTGATGGTACTTGAAAAATGCCGTAACGTTTTTCAGTTTAGTTTCATTATCAGCTGACTGGTCAATTTTGGGATAATTGCATCCTTTTTCCAAATGATATATTACCGGCTGAATTATCGTTTTACCCGATATAGCTAAACTTGACATGAGCAGAGTATCGGCTTTTAAGGATCGTATAGCAACCGATAATGCATCAGTAATTACCGATGCACTATCCCTACTAAATGAAATATCAGTAATATCGCCCCGCTTATCCACAAGGAATTTTGCTAAGAAAAACCCACTCCCGCAAATTTTTTCTAAAGCCAATGAATCTGGTTTATAACCATTCCTCAAATTTTTAGCAATGCGGGGGCCAATTTCGTCTGCGCTCAACACAGTGTTTTGTGCTTTGCAGATGAATGTGCTTATTAATATTAAAATAAATGTGCTGATTGTTTTAGCCATTGTGATATTGATTGCCTAAGCCGGTATGTAAACGCAACAAGCTTACGAATTGTTGGATAAGATAAACAGTTTAGGGTTTAAAATGAAACCGGGGGAAATAATAAGGGAAGAGGCAACGGGAGCTACTCTCCACATCGTCTTTGCGAGTATCCATCAGGGGGTACCCTGAAAAAAAAGGTTATGACGTATAAAAAATACAAATTGATAATCAATAACTTAATGTCACGTCATCATAAGGAACGAAGCAATCCTCGGCAGGACAGGTAGGCGATTTGCATGGTCGCTAACCTTTGTGCAGGCCACAAGTCGAGGACACTTGCGGTAGCGGGTGCCTTTTTGCTACTCTCCCATCGTCTTTGCGAGGAACGAAGCAATCCTCGGCAGGACAAGTAGGCGGCTTGCATAGTCCTTACTTTGCGCGCGGGCCACAAGTGGGGGGCACCTGCGACAGCGGGGGATTGCCTTTCCAAATCATAATAGATGCTCTAATTCTTTAAGAGCGCCATATCCGATAAAATATTTTTTATTGTTTTTGCGTACCACCTTGCACCTTGCCTTAATAAATTTAACTATTTTATTGTAGCTGTCCTTTAGCTCATCGCTTGCTTTAAATTCATGGTAGTTATTAAAATGGATAAATCTGGGGTAGTAAGACAGGTCTGTGCTAATGCAAGGAATGATGGCATTATTAGCAAAACCTCTGTAATAAGAAATATCTAGATAAGGGCCTCCTTTTCTTTGATTAACCTGATAAATAGGTTCTTCAGCATATTTATTTCGGCTCACCACAATTGGCTCCAAGGAAAAAAAATCGTTGATTATAAAAAAATGGGTAGCATTTCGCTCGTGATGCTCTGTAAAATCATCCCAACCGGTGATTATATTGAACTGTTTTGTGGGATAAAACATATCCGGGATAATCCGATAATTATTGGCCTGTAAATAATCAAATAAAGCCTCCCATTCCTGTTTATTTATATGAAATTCAAAGTCTGCCATGTGTTGGTTTCCTGATGGTTTTATGCGGTGGTTTTTTGTATTTGCAGAACAGCTATTAATTTCCCCCTACCTATTCTGCTCACTCAACCAATGAAACTGCCTTTCCGCCAGTTGAAAATGGCGTTTGATGCGTTTTAATTCTACGTGCAGGCTATCCTTACCTTTCAGGCCGCTGAGGGTGATGGTGTTGCTATCAGGCATGGCGTAGTCGAATAGGAGGATATAGGCCTTATCGTCGTAACGTTTTTTGAAGTAGAGCATGTGTTTGGCGCTGTCGAGGCCGTAGGCAAAATAGCCGCGGTTGTACCGCTTCCTGAATAGCGTATCGTTTGATTTTACGCTGCCGGATCCATTTTCGAATATCAGGTCCTGCCAGCGCAGGGTATCCGTAAGCGAAAGCGGTATATCTTGTTTATTGATTTTGTAGCTGGTTACAGCATACACACCATTTTGAACGGGTTGTTTGGGCACCTTGTTATCGGCAGCCTGGCCGAAATCTTGGTAAACGGGTATGATGATCATGATGAGCACAAAGAGTGATTTCAGCACGATGCGGGTAATGCGCATCCACTTTTTAGTGTATCGGAAATGGTAGATGGCACTGGTTGGGGCGGGTTTGTCCAGTATAAAGAAAGCTATCAGTCTGTTGCTTTCGTTGGCCAGCAAAAACAGACAGGTAAACACCATCTGCATCGAAAATATCTTCACGGGGATATCGTAGCACAGGTTCAGCATCATTACGTTGATGAAAACGCCCGTGGCTACCAAAGTGCCCAGGGACGCGGTACGGCGGTACAATAGCAGTAGCGCAGCAAAAACCTCCATAGCACCCGAGAAGAACTGGTATGGCCCCGAGTAGCCGATGAACAGCCAGGAGAAGCGCATAGGCAGTAAATCGCCAAGCGGGGTGGCCAATTGGTGCAGGCTCGGGAAAATCATCTGCATGCCAAACAGCTTGATGATGCCATAAAGCAGTGCTACCATGATAACATAGTAACGCGTAAAAAGGCAGAGCCAATAATTCAGGTGGGTGTAATTGGGCCGTTTCCGGTCGGCCACCGACCATATAATCGCGCCAAGCGCAGCCAATAGCAGGTAAGTCCAAAGCCTTGCCCACCCCATAGAGGTATCACCGCTGCCGTTTTCGGGCACCAGCACCGGCCTCACGTGCAAAAACAGCGTATTTGCTTCGGTTACTATCCAGTCGGTAAGCTTGCCGTAGTATTGCGTTACGATGCTTACGTAGGGGATGCTATCGAGCCAGGTGATGGGCGCGGTTTGTAAGGCGAGGTAAACGAAAAAGAAGCGGAATACGATTTTTCGCCACAGCGGCCAATGGGTGTTTTCTAGGGTTTGCATAAATAGTGATGGCTTTTTACAGGTTGTATTTAGCTCACAATTTATCAATTTATTTTGAAAGTTGGCGTGACTTAAAATCCGTTACAAATAGTATATGATGTAATGAAAATTTAAACACAGAGTTCACAGAGAAGGCACAGAGGCCACAAAGAAAAAGTTATTTCCCTAATAACCTGAGTTCGATTAATAATTGAGAATAGATTTGCCAATCAAAGGAAATGTAAGTATATTTAAGTGTCTGAAATTCAAATATTTAAATACATTTCCACATGATTGACTTCAATAAAATT
>NZ_SOZE01000041.1 GCF_004519315.1 Mucilaginibacter psychrotolerans | reverse complement strand
TAATTTTATTGAAGTCAATCATGTGGAAATGTATTTAAATATTTGAATTTCAGACACTTAAATATACTTACATTTCCTTTGATTGGCAAATCTATTCTCAATTATTAATCGAACTCAGGTTTTTAATTCTGCCTCGCCGGCATCTTTAATTGCAATTTCAGCTTTTTCCCCGTTCCGCCTAAACTCCAATTGGTAAGACCAAAAATCATCCAGAATCAATTGCTCATATTCGTCTAATTGCAGGTCATCTTGATTCTCAGGATACGGAAGATTATCTATATCGGACTTCAAAATTGCTGATGATTTATTTACCAAATATTGGCCGCTTGTTCCGGCAATGTAAAATGGATAGATTTTGCTGTTCCGGATGTTTGTTTCCACCTTTTGCAATTCATCAACTTCGGCTGCCGGCGCATGTATGCCGACAATCCTGCTTTGAAAGGTAAGTTCATCAATTCGAAGTTGAACAGGTATTTGATCTTTAGATATTATTTCCTTTATCAGGAGATGCGGCGGCTGAAATATAAGCGGGTTTGGCAAATAATAAAACAGATGGTTTGTCACCGTGTATAATTTCGAATCGTCAATACCAGTTTCCGTAAAGGCAGTTGCAGGAAGACTTTTGGTACCTGTAATATAATCGGCTGGCGTATGTGCTTTTTTGCCCCCGACCATAAATCCTTCTTCAAAATTCCATTTGCGCTTTTTGATGAAATCTGATAGAGTGTCTAATGAAGATAGCCTGGTGATTAGTTGATGAACCCTACTGCCGCCTAAAAAGTTGGCTTTCCATATCAACGGATCATTTAGAGCAAGCTTTCGCGAGATGTAATGAAAATCATATGTGTCCAGTTCAAAATAAATTTTTTCTTTGTTGGTTTTAGTGCGTCTGACGGTTATATGTAACAGCCCTTTTTCTGTTGGCTTTTCATTTTTCACAAAAACTGCCGCTGTTGCAACATCGCCGTTCTTACCAAATAAGACCCTGCTAATATGTGTAAAGTCTATAATCTGAGGAATATGGTATGTAGCCAGTAGGCGCCTTCTAAATTGAAAAGAAGTATTATTATACAACAATGGTCCTGATGGCTCTATAAGACAGACCAATTTCCCTGGCTTGCATATCTTGACAGCTTGTTCAAGAAAAAGCAAAGCAATCTGATTATCCGGAAGTTTTATGGGAACGCGTTTATTGCTGCCGTTTAGATAGGCTCCCCGTTCTTTTACTTGGAGTTTCTCGATAGATTTTGCTTGATCAGTCAATTTAGCTTCAAAAGGCGGATTGCCAATAACGAGATCAAATTGATGTTCAACAATCCTTTTATCCAATAACAAGTTAAAAAAGTCATCATGAATTAGATTATCTTTATCTAAACTGTCAAATTCAAGATTATCCCAAATCTGTAGTGGGGTCAGTTCATCGCATAAGGCCAAACTCAAGCTAAAAATCGATAAATTCACAGCATCTTTATCCTTATCACAACCAAAAATATTGTCTTTCAACAACTCTTTCAATTTTGTTAAACTTGGGCGTACCCAGTTGTTCGCTTTACGCCAACGGTAAATCAACCGCCTGTAGGCGCCGACTAAAAAAACGCCCGATCCGCAAGCCGGGTCGAGTATCTTGAAATTGGTATTCAGGTCTGAAAATGGCATGGACTCATCCAAAAGGAAATTGACTAAGTAAGGCGGAGTATAAACTACCCCAGCCTTCTTTTCCAAAAACTCTTCATAAATATTGCTTATCAGTTCTACCGGAAGATCATTAAAAGAATAAAGTCGCCAAAACACAAATTGTACGCCTTGTAATTTTCCTTCAAGAAACAAAGAAAAGCGTGAAAGATCTGTATTTTTAAGCGCAGTCCGCTCGTCCTCGGTCAAGCTAAAAACCCCACCATGAAAGTGTCCGGACAAATAATCAAAGAGCTCTAAGCCCGCACCAGTAACTTTTAATATATCAGAAAAGCATGAAGCTCCGGGCGCAAATTTTTCAAAAAAATTGGCAGTGTATTTCACTTTTATCTTCCGCCCATTGACTATAGATATTCTTTCCTCATCCCGCTTGGGGAAAACTGAGTTACTGTATTCATCAGTTCGTTCTTCCAAGTACTTAATAAGGATAGACATCACCATTAACTTTTTTGCAAAAGCTTCTGGCAATATATCGCGGTCTATAATATCTTTAAGAGCTTGTTTAAGTTCGGATAACAACTTCTCATACGCGCTGTTACTAAATTCAAATTCCGAACGAAAAGATGAGTTTTCCCAAAAGGAGCCATTGTCAATTGATCGCCCGGAAAATGCCTGAAACTTCTCCAAGTCTTGAGCATGTACTTTATTTAGCGTATCGCTAACACGCGCCGCCAGACCAATTGTAGTTAGTGGCTTGTATATCAACTGATTGCCTCTAGCAGGCTTCTCAAAACAATTGAATATTCTAATATCCTTACTGGTAATAACAAAGAACATGGGTACTGACCCAGAGCTATAAAGGCGTTGGTGTAAAAGAATGATATCATTATCAGCAACATCCACCCGCTCTGTGAAATCATAGATGTAAACTTGCGGTATAGACGGTCGGTCTGTAAATCTTCGTAAGTAAATGTAATCCGCTTTATATGCGGCTGCATTTTCCAGCGCAATTATTTCCTCTATACTGAAAAATTCAGGGTCGGCATCTTTAGCATTTTGAACACGCACTAATCCCGTCGAGTGATTGTCATCATTCAACATTTCCAATTGCGCTAAACTATATTTTAATACGTCGTTCATAAAGGCACTAAAATACTAATTATTTTAGCAATTCAAATGTCGAGCTAACTTATAAAATTCTTTTGTATTACAAGAATATAGATTATGTTAAATAGCAACATTCCATTATCCGCCCAGGCAGGTGTCCTCCGCAGCTGACCCGGGTATGCAGTGCACGGTGGCGCGCTGGGGTACCTCGTGCTTAAATATGCAGAGTGCCGTATAGTTAAAGAACGTATATTTAGCTTTATCCCATACCCGCAGCAGGGATTGAAAGGGGAAGCCGCCCGCGCGGGTCTTGCGTGGCAGGCAGGGCGGCCGAAGCGCAGCGTAGCCCGATAAAGCCCGGCCCGCTTCTACCAGCGGGGCTGCCATAATTCAGTTGGCAGTGGCAGTTGGAAGTTTAACCAACCACGTCCCGCTGACGTAACGAATTGATCTTTAGTGGGGTTTTCAGTCTCCCGGCTGCTTAATTATCAATCTCGTGTCGCATCCACATACCAACCGGCATCCTGCTAACATCGTCAAGGTGTGGCGCTGCATAGTAATATGTGAATGTTTCCTGAATTGCAAAAGAGTTGCTGTAATCGGGACGCTTGAACCGGCGGGGGGTGAGGAAGAAAAAAAAGTTAAAACATAACCCCAATGTCTCCCCCTCTTTACGAAGTAGAGAGGGGGCGGGGGGTGAGTCGACTCGCGACGCGGTCACGGCTACGCGGCGATTTAAGCGGTACGCTGTGGTTTGATTTTGGTTAGTAAATGTCGTATTGACAGCAGATTTACAACAATGTAGCCGTACGCTTAAAAAATCGTTTTAGCAATGTTAAAATAATACCATCGACGACATTATATTTTCAGGTAGTATTTATATCTTCGCCATGTTACCAGTGCCGCGCGGCATCTATCCCGGCGGGCATCAAAAGAGAAACACAATTTAATAAATATACATGAACCTTAACTTCTCGAAGGCGGGCCTCGCGGCCACGTTCTGGCTTTGCGGCACGTTGCTGTGCAAAGGCCAGCAGGTAAGTCTTAAAGATTTATCTGCCTTTAAAAACCCGGCGGCCTCCTGGTCGGTAGCGGGCAACGTATTTGCCGATCTGAATGCCGAAAACGTTTTGAAAACCGCTAAAGGCGACGGCATATTGGTTAATCAATCCTCCGAAAAAAAAGCCGGTGCCGACCTCTACACCATCAACGAGTATGGCGACGTAGTGGTTGAACTGGATTACCTCACCGCCAAAGGCGCGAATTCGGGCATTTACCTGCAGGGTAACTACGAAATACAGATAGACGATGCCTGGGGCCTGCGCAACGCCACATCGCATAACAACGGTGGAATTTACCAACGGTGGGATGATCGCAAACCCGAAGCTGATAAAGGCTACGGCGGCGTAGCCCCACGCCAAAATGCCAGCAAAGCCCCCGGCTTGTGGCAACATATCAAAATCATTTTTCAGGCACCAAAGTTTGATGCTGCCGGGAAAAAGATTGCGAATGCAAAAATCATCAGTATTGTGCTTAACGGCGTGGCCATACACGAAAACGTGGAGCTGTTTGGCGCTACCCGCGGCGCTGCCGGTGCGGAAAAAGCGGTAGGCCCGCTGCGCTTGCAGGGCGACCACGGCGCTGTTGCCTTCAGGAATATCGCTATCACGCCGCTAACAGAAATTCCGAAAATTGGTCAGGACGACAACCCCGACCCGATATATATCCACGCCACAAGCAACAACATGCTCCGCAGCTTTGTAGATATCGGCAACGTGCGTTCGGTACACGCCATATCGGTAGGCGGGCCGGAAAATACTGCTTACAGCTACGATCTGGACAATGGCACGCTTTTACAGGGATGGCATGGCGATTTCATTGATGCTACGCCGATGTTCGATGGCCGTGGCAACGGCACGTCGCTGGCTTTAGGCAGCGTTACGCATTTTACCGCAAAACCTGCATTGGCCATAGCCAGGCTGGCAAACGCACAGGATAAATGGGTGGCCGATACCGCAGGCACTGGCTTCTTTACCAAAGGTTATGTTTTGGATAGCCAGGAAAGGCCTGCATTCAAATACCGTATCTACGGTAACCTGGTTACCGATGATGTGAAGATATCGGCAGATGGAAAAGGGATCAGCAGGGCAGTTACGCTGGAAACACCTGCCGAAGGCCTATACTTCCTGCTGGCTAAGGATAATCGTATAGAAGACCTGGGCAACGGGCTGTTTTTGGTGGGCGATAAAGCCTACTACCTGCAGCTTGCCGATGGCAGTGCGAAACCTGTAATAAGGGATGCCGATGGCAAGAAAGAATTGATCGTCGCCATAGCTGGCAAGTTGAATTATACCATCTTATTTTAAGCCTTTTGCAATGAAATATACATTTAAAACGATACTGGCACTGGCACTAAGCTTAAGCATTACCACAGCATTTGCCCAGGAAACGCCCAAAGAAGAAGATTTTTTCAAGATAAGTAAGGTACGTGTACCCGAAGGCCCGATACTGGAAGTAGGCGGCCTGGTTACGCTGCCCAATGGCGATTTGGCGCTGAGCACCCGCAGGGGCGAGGTGTATGTAGTAGAGAACCCCACCAGCGCAAAACCTTACTGGCGCAGGTTTGCTTACGGTTTACACGAGATATTGGGCATAGCCTATAAAAACGGCGCACTATACGTGGCGCAGCGCGGCGAACTGACCAAACTGGTTGATAAGGACCAGGACGGTAAGGCTGATTTGTACGAAACTGTTTACGCCTGGCCTTTGAGCGGGCACTACCACGAGTACAGCTTTGGCCCTAAGATTATGAAAGACGGTACCTTTATGGTTACCGCCAACGTAGCCTTTGGCGATGAGGAGTGGTGGCGTGCCGAGAGTCGCGTACCGATGCGCGGCTGGGCCATGAACATTACCGAAGGTGGTAAAATGACGCCGTGGGCTGCGGGTTTCCGCTCGCCTGCGGGTATTGGTGCTATCGACAGTACTTTATATTACACCGAGAACCAGGGCGACTGGGTAGGATCGGGTGGTTTATGGAAAATAAACAAAGGCGATTTTATGGGCCACCCCGCCAGCTTAAGGTGGACCAGCCTGCCTAACTCGCCGGTTAAGCTGCAGTCTGATTTCTTTTACTCCAAAATAGATGAGCGCAGGCTAAAAGATAGCCAGGGGCATTATATCAAACCAGAGAACAGGGTGAACGAAGAGTTCAAAACACTGTTCGATATGAAGAAAGTGTTTCCAGAGCTAAAGTTGCCTTCAGTTTGGTTACCGTACGGTATTTTGGGTATCTCCTCGTCAGAACCGGTGAAGATACCTGCCAACACCTTCGGCCCATTTGCCGGTCAGATTTTGGCAGGCGACCAGGGGATGAGCATCATCTCGCGTATATTCCTGGAAACCGTAAAAGGGCAGGAGCAAGGCGCAGCCTTCCTGTTCCGCAAGGGTTTCCGTTCGGGCGTATTAAGGCTGGAATGGGGTACCGATGGGTCGCTGTTCGTAGGCGAAACCAACCGTGGCTGGGGTTCGGCAGGCGATGCCAACGAGGGCCTGGAGCGATTGGTGTACAACAACAAAACACCTTTCGAGATGAAAGCTGTAAGGGCCATGCCTGATGGTTTCGAGGTGGAATTCACCTCGCCTGTTGACCGTAAATCGGCCGAGGACCTGGCATCGTACAATGTCGAAAGCTTCATTTATAAATACCACCCGGTTTATGGTTCGCCACCGGTAAATACCGAAAAACTGAAGATAGCAGGCGTAAAAGTTTCTGCGGATGGCCTAAAGGCACGTATGATCGTACAGAATCTGCGCCAGTACTACATCCACACCCTAACGCTGGATGGCATCAGGTCGGCAACCGGATTTTACTCGCTGGTACATCCGGTTGCTTACTATACGCTTAACCAGATACCCGATGGTGATAAGCTATCCATGAGCGATGTAAGCACCAAAAACTCTGCTTTGGCACCCGCTTCGGCACCAACAACTAAAAAGGCTGCAACCCCCGTAAAGGGCACGCCTGTTGCACCAAAAACCACCAGTGCCAAAGCGCCAACTTATAAAGAGGTGGAAGGACTGCTTACCAAAAATACCTGCTTATCCTGCCACAACCCAACCAAAAGGCAAATTGGCCCTCCGTTTGCAGAGATTGCCAAGCGCAAGTATTCTGCCGCAACGATATACTCGCTGATACATAACCCGCAGCCGCAGCACTGGCCGGGTTACTCAACCGAGATGCCGCCAATGCCGCAGGTAACAAAAGAAGACGCGTACAAGATTGCGGGTTACATTAATTCGCTGAGGTAATAAAGCGTGTGCTATTTAAAGACAACGGTCGGCGTGCAAACGCTGGCCGTTTTTAGTTTGAAGAGGATTTTTTTTAAAAAATGTGGGTAGCAGTATGCGAAATAAAAAGAGGCTGTCCCATGGGTATGATACAGCCTCTATTAATCAACTATCCAATCTCACAAGAATAGCTATTAGTGTATTGCTCAAATACGAATAACAAATGTGAAATATTTATTTTATTAATGCAATCGATTGCTAAAATAAAATATATTTTACGCCGTTTTACTGATTTCGGATAATCAAGGCGGGCCTAGCTTGCCGGTCGATGCAAATCTGGCCTTTGATTTTCGGCAAAAAACCAAAGAAAAGCACCGAAAAACCTCGGAAAAGCCAAGAAAAACCGTCCCTTTTTTAACGCATTTTAGCAAATTCAAGGAAATTTAAGCAAGTGGCTGGGGCCGGATAACGGCATGGGTTACCCTTTCTGTGTCGACGATCTTGCGATTACTTTTGGTTTAATGCTGATTACTTTTGGCACCATAACGGTATCCGTATTCTCCATTTCCTGGAAGTACAGGTTGGCTACCGTTTTGCCCATGTAAAAGCTAAACTGGTCTATGGTAGTAATGGACGGACTGGTGATCTCCGTAAAATCTTCATTCGAGTAGCCACAAATGCCCAGCTCTGCGGGTACTTTGATATGCATGGCCGTGGCTACTTCCAATACGCCAAGCGCCGAAAAATCCGACGTGGAGGCAAATATCGCATCCGGTGGGTGGGGCAGGCTAAGTAGGTTGCGGGTGGCGGTGGCGCTGAGTTCTTTGGTCCAGGCGTTTTCCACCATCAGTTCGGCAAGCACGGGCAGGCCGTTTTCGGCCAGGGCGCGCAGGTAGCCGTTTTTCCGCTGCTTAAAGATACTCAGCTTTTGCGGACCCTCCAGCAGGGCAATACGCTTATAGCCCTGTTTTATCATATGATCCACCGCCTCGAAGGACGATTGCTCGTTGTCATTAGTCACTTTAAGGGTTTCCAGCTCATCAGCCACACGGTCGAACTGTATCAGCTGTATGCCATGGTCGATAATGTTCTGCAGGTGCTTATGGTCGGTAGTCTCCACAGAGATGGATATTACGATGCAGTCTACATGCTGGTTGATGAGCGTGTTTACACATTGCACCTCTTTCTCGTACAGTTCGTTACTTTGGCAGATGATGAGGTTATATCCTTGTTTATAGGTGGCTTCTTCAATGCCGGCAATCACGTTAGAGAAAAAGTTTTGATTGATACGCGGTACTACCACCCCTATGGTTTTCGAATGTCCCTTGCGCAGATTCGATGCAAGGGTATTGCGGGTATAGTTAAGGTCTTTGGCTGTTTTAAGGATGAGTTTCTTGGTAGCATCATTGACAGAACTGCTATTATTGAGCGCCCGCGACACAGATGAAGGGTTGAGGTTGAGCTTCTCGGCAATATCGTAAATAGTAGTCCTTTTCCTTGATTTCATACTGGATAATAAAATTGTGAAATAAATTAAACAATCGATTGCAATTAGCAGAATTTAACTTAATTTCGTTTTTACAATTATAACCAAAAACAGCTATTATTTATGCTATTGTTAGGTATCGATTTGGGAACCTCGTCGGTTAAGGTGAGCATTGTTGATGTGGACACGCAACAGATGCTTGCATCGGCCCATTATCCCGAGCAGGAAGCCCCCATTATTTCATTGCAAACCGGCTGGGCCGAGCAATCGCCTGCCGACTGGTGGGAGCAAACCCAGCGTGCCATTGCCATCTGCCACCAAAAAGGAGGCTACAATCCAAAGGACATCGCCGCTATAGGCATAGCCTACCAGATGCACGGCCTGGTATTGGTAGATAAGGACCAGAACGTGCTGCGCAACAGCATCATCTGGTGCGATAGCCGGGCAGTAGCCATCGGCGATAAAGCATTTGACGATATTGGTCACGAGGCCTGCTTATCGCACATGCTCAATTCTCCCGGCAATTTTACCGCATCCAAACTGGCCTGGGTAAAGCAAAACGAGCCGGAGATATATAGCCGGATAGATAAGATCATGCTTCCGGGAGATTACATCGCCATGAAGCTGACTGGCGAAATCACCACCTCGGCCTCGGCACTATCCGAAGGGATTTTCTTCGACTTCCAGTTCAACGGACTTTCTAAGGATATCATCGAATATTTTGGCTTCAGCGATAGCCTGTTTCCGGTGGTAAAGCCAGTGTTTTCGGCGCATGGCCGGGTGAGCGCAAGCGTTGCACAAGCCCTGCAGCTAAATGCCGGCGTTCCTGTAACCTATAAGGCTGGCGATCAGCCGAATAACGCCCTCTCCTTGAATGTATTAAAACCCGGCGAGGTGGCCGCAACAGCAGGTACATCGGGCGTTATTTACGGAGTGAGCGACCAGCTGGCCTACGATCCGCAATCGCGGGTGAACACCTTTGCGCACGTGAACTACGCCAACGATAGCAAACGCCTTGGCGTACTGCTCTGCATAAACGGTACCGGTAGCCTTTACCGCTGGATACGTAGCGCCGTAGCGCCAACTTTAAGTTACCAGGCCATAAACCAGGAAGCAGAAAACGCACCTTTGGGTAGCGGCGGCCTGCGTATTATGCCTTTTGGCAACGGTGCCGAGCGCATGCTGAGCAACAAGCAGGTAGGCGCACACCTGCACGGTATCGACCTTAACTTGCATACACCTGCCCATATCTTCCGTGCAGCGCAGGAGGGTATAGCCTGTGCCTTTAGATACGGCCTAGATATTATGCGCGAGAACGGTATGAATCCCACAGTAATACGTGCCGGCAAAAGCAACCTGTTCCTGAGTGGCTTGTTTGCGCAGAACTTTGTGGATGCCACAGGTGTGCCGGTAGAACTTTATAATAACGATGGCAGTATGGGCGCGGCCCTTGGCGCAGGTATCGGGGCGGAGATATTTTCGCCAGAGGAAGCCTTCAGCAACGCGAAGCCTATCCAACGCATCGAGCCGGTAAACGCTGCTTTCGAGGAAATTTATCAAAGCTGGAGGGGCATCCTCGACCAGCATTTAGCAAGTATATCATCAAACCAATAAAATATAAAATCATAAGCTATGTCAATTGTAACCGGAGAAAAAGAATTTTTTAAAGGGTTAGGCCAGATAAAGTACGAAGGCCCAGAATCTGATAACCCGCTGGCGTTCCGCTGGTACGATGCGGATAGGGTAGTGGCCGGAAAAACCATGAAGGATCACCTGCGCTTTGCCTGTGCTTACTGGCACTCGTTCTGCGGTAGCGGTGCCGATCCGTTTGGCGGCGCAACGCATATTTTCCCATGGGATGCAAAGGCCGATGCCGTTGAGCGCGCCAAGGATAAAATGGATGCTGCCTTCGAGTTCATCACCAAGATGAATTTGCCTTACTATTGCTTCCACGATATCGACGTGGTTGATTATACCAACGATGTTGCCGACAACGAAAAACGCCTGCAGGCACTGGTAGAATACGCCAAGCAAAAACAAGCCGCAAGCGGCGTTAAATTACTTTGGGGCACTGCCAACGTGTTCAGCCACTCGCGCTATATGAACGGCGCCTCTACCAACCCCGATTTTCACGTGCTGGCGCATGCCGGAGCGCAGGTAAAGGGTGCTATTGATGCAACCATTGCTCTGGGCGGCGAGAACTACGTGTTTTGGGGTGGCCGTGAAGGTTACATGAGCCTGCTGAACACCGATATGAAACGCGAGCAGGAGCATTTGGCCAAATTCCTGCATACGGCTAAAGATTACGCCCGTGCACAGGGCTTTACAGGTACTTTCTTCATAGAGCCGAAACCATGCGAGCCAACCAAGCACCAGTACGATTTTGATGCGGCTACCGTATTCGGCTTTTTGCAGAAATACGATTTGCTGGGCGACTTTAAGCTGAACCTGGAAGTAAACCACGCTACTTTGGCTGGCCACACCTTCCAGCACGAATTGCAGGTAGCTGCCGATAGTGGCCTGCTGGGTTCTATAGATGCCAACCGTGGCGATACACAAAACGGCTGGGATACCGACCAGTTCCCGAACGATATCAACGAAGTTGCCGAGTATATGCTCATCATCCTCGAAGCCGGTGGTTTCGCAGGTGGCGGTATCAACTTCGACGCCAAGATACGCCGTAACTCAACCGACCCAGCCGACCTGTTCTACGCACACGTAGGCGGTATGGACTTATTTGCACGTGCCTTGGTGATAGCTGACAACATCCTTCAAAAATCTGATTACAAGAAAATACGCAGCGACCGCTACGCCTCCTTCGACAGTGGTGCCGGTAAAGATTACGAAAACGGCATCTTGTCTTTAGAAGACCTGCGCAACTACGCCGCCACCAACGGCGAACCTGCTGCCAAAAGCGGAAGACAGGAATTCCTGGAGAACTTGATCAACAGGTATATCTAAATATTATCATCTTTTATTTGAAAGCCGGAAGGGAACTTCCGGCTTTTTTAGTTTATATGTTTCGTCAGCGTAGACGATAACAAGGAATTGCAGTCGGGCGTAGTGGCCCAACAGGGTGGGGGATGAGCCTCTGGTTTAATTAATCATTAAATCGTTTTATTATTTAATATTAATTTTAATAAAATAGTTAACCTAAATTGTTTAGTTACGTAGAAACAATTGGCAGCAACCCTGGTACACGGAATGAAGATTTGGTTAAGGAAATACGAAAAAGCAATACAAGGGGAGCAAGCGCTTTCTTACGCAAATGCCGAAGGACCCCTTGTTTACTGGAAGAACCAGCTTTTTTTTAGTTTCTTGTTGTATTGTCTTCCCTTTTGTTTCATTGCTGCAATTCCGGGCGTTTACATGGCACTTGTTAGTGGCTACATTAATATTGCAGTTGTTGATGTTGCCTGCGTGTTTGTTGTTGCTGTGGTAACCTTTGCAAACCGGCTGCCACTGCGGCTGCGTAAGCTGAGCATTGTTGTTGTGTGTTACTTCCTGGCACTATTTCTTGTTGATAAGCTGGGCTATTTTGGTCCCGGCGTGTTTTATTTGTTTGTAATCACTATACTGGCTGCTTTAATCTTCCGAATTAAATACGCCTACTGGAGCATCGCGGCCAATACGCTATTACTGCTGGCTTACGCCCTAAATATTCAATTCCATTTTTTTGAGAGCGCACTTAACCATATTTATACCCCCGGGGGATGGATCGCATTCAGCGCCAACCTTACCTTTTTGAGTATTGTGCTGGTTATGATGATACACCATATTTTCAGGAGCCTGGAAGCAACGCTTTTGAATAAGGAGATGTTGCAGGAACGCTATAAAAGCATTTTCGATCGTAGTCCTTTGCCCATGTGGCTTTTTGATACCCAAACCCTGGCTTTTTTGGATGTAAACGAAGCTGCTGTAAGGCACTATGGATACACCAAAGAGGAATTTTTATTGATGACCATTAAAGCCATACGGCCCGCTGCAGCTTCGCATGCGCTGGAAGAAGTGGTGGAGAAAAACCGGATGTCGGGAGTTTTTTATACCGGCAAGGCGCAACATATCACCAAAAGCGGGCAAACCATATTTGTTAATATTGAAAGTAATTTATTACTGCTGGATGGTAAGCAGGCCAGGTTGGTGCAGGCTACCGATATAACAGAACTACTTAATAACGAAGTTGAAGCATTAAATGCTAATTTGAAAATAAAGGAATCGGAACTAAACTTAAGGGCTATTTTTAATAGTACAAACGATGGCTTTGTGTTACTGAATGCACTTTTTTGTATAAAGCAGTTTAATTCCAAGGCCATCAATTACGTTAAACTGGGTGCTACACCAAAGCAATTTGAAATTGGTAAGAGTATTTTTGATTTTGTGGAACCATCAAAGCTGCCGTATTTTAAGGAATTGATACAAAAGGTATATGCCGGCGAAGCCATTGAATACGACAGGATGTATAAAGACGTAAGCAAAGGACCGGTGTGGATACGCTTTACCATAACCCCGGTTTACGAAGGCGATACCATACAAGGAGCCTGTATATGTGGCCGCGATATCACGGCGCGCAAACTATACGTAGATACAATTGAGCATCAAAATAAGACACTCAGGGAAATCTCGTGGATGCAGTCGCATTTGGTAAGAGCACCACTGGCCCGTATTATGGGGCTCACCAGCATGCTAAACAATCCCGTAAATGATGAAGAGAAAGCAGACATACTCAACTATTTAAACATATCCTCGCAGGAACTCGACCATATCATCAAGCGGATCACCAGGCAATCAGACATCATTGCGCAAGCCCCCGTGCCCGGCGCAGATGCCAAAAAATGCGACGATTTTTATATGGAAACAACACCCGATCCTTAAGTACGAGCCTGATATTAATATGAAAAGCCCGGAGGAATCCAAGCTTTTTTGGTTGGGGTGCGTACCTGATTATTGCCATAGCATCCCTGCCCCGCGGCACTTTTTTGTCCAGTTTTAATTTATAGGAATGTTGGAATAACCGGGTAGAATCGGGCCGGCATGGTAACAGTATAGGATCCGGTTTGCTGCCTCTGGTACTTGCTTAAATTTGCCAAAATGCCATCAAAGATCTGTGTTTTTCGGAGGTTTTTCGGTGTTTTTAGTTGTTTTTTATTGTTTTTTCTATGTAAGCTTAAAAACCGCAAAATTTGCATGGAATGGCGGTTTTTGGCCAAATACATCGCGGAGGGAGCACAAAAAAAATTCCAGCTTTTTCTAGCTTTTGCACCTTTTTTAGTTGTGGTTTTCCAGGAAATCCCAGCTGGTTTTTGGGCAAATGTTCGTAGCAACACACTGGCGGGATTTCGGGTTTCATGGGTTCTGTGAGGCCCAAAGTCCACTAGCATCAAAAGAGTAGCAAGCATCGTTTTCCTGCTCACCAACATGCAGGCAAAAAGGCTTGTTTTGCAGGCAAACAAGGCTTGCTGGTCTAAAACTACAGCGCGGATAGTTTATACGGGCTTTCTTTGTTGCATGGAACAACCTTTTTTATTGGAAACCCGGTCGCTGAGCCACCGCTTTGCAGATGGGGCCGCGGTTTTAAACAACATTAACCTACAAGTACCGGCAGGCGCCGTGTACGGTTTCCTGGGGGCCAACGGCGCGGGTAAAACCACCACGCTGCGGTTAGTGCTTGGCCTGCTCAAAAAGCAACGCGGAGAAATACTGCTGTTTGGCAGGCCGCTCGAAAGCAACCGCCTGCAAGCCCTTAGCAGGATAGGTGCAATGATCGAGTCCCCATCATTGTACGGGCACCTCACCGCTGCAGAAAACCTGCAGGTATTGCAAAAGGTTTACCGCTGCCCGGAAGCCCGCATTGCGCAGGTGCTGGAAATGGTTGGCTTAGCGGCCACCGGGAACAAGAAGGCCGCCCGCTTTTCTTTGGGGATGAAACAAAGGCTAAGTATTGCCATGGCCCTGCTGCACGAACCCGACCTGCTGATACTGGATGAGCCAACCAACGGCCTCGACCCGAACGGGATGATCGAAGTAAGGGAGTTGCTGCTGCATTTGAACCGGCAGCATGGCATCACCATCGCTATATCCAGCCACCTGCTGGGCGAGATCGAGAAAATGGTGAGCCATGTAGGCATCATCCACCACGGCAGCCTGCTCTTTCAGGGCAGCCTGGCCGACTTGCAACAAGAGCGGGCTGCCGGTGCCCGGATGATCCTAAAAACCAGCGACCGGCAAAAAACAATGGCCATCATGCAAGCGCAAGGAATGCAGGCCACCTTTAGCCAGGATGCTTTCTCTTTGCCGATGCCCGGGCCAGAAGCCACCGCATTGCTCATTAGGCAACTGGTGGGGCAGGGGGTAGACGTTTATGAACTAAGCCCCATCAAAAACGACCTTGAAGCCATTTTTATGGACATGATTACCAATTAAACCTGCATTTTATGAACCAATATATACACAGTTTTCAAAGCGAATGGCTTAAACGGAAACGGAGCCTGGCATCATGGCTCGTTATCTGCGGCGCTTTTTTTACCCCGCTAATTATTACCACCTCAAAAATAGTGAGGCACAGCATGCTTGCTTCGGCCGGTCGTTCTCCACAGTACTGGGAGAATCTTTGGAAGATTTCATGGGAGTCGATGGCGGTATTCCTGTTGCCGCTGGGGGCCATACTGGCCAGCAGTTTAATTACCCAGCTGGAATACAAGAACAACAGCTGGAAGCTGCTGCACACCACCCCGCAAAGCTACCGGGTTATTTTCCTGGCGAAGCTATCGGTTATTTTGGTGATGATGCTGCAGTTCCTGGTGTTGTTCAATATTGGCATATATTTTTCCGGCGTATTGCCCGGCTTGTTGTTCGGGGTGCCTTACCCGCGCCAACCAATCCCGTACCTGCATTTCCTGGCAGAAAACGGGCGATATTTTATCGCCTGTCTTCCCATCATTGCGTTGCAATACCTTATCAGCCTCAGGTTTAAAAACTTCCTGGTGCCCGTGGGGGTGGGGCTGGTAATTTGGATATTATCCATAGCGGTGCTCCACTGGCCTTATGGGCACTGGATACCCTATACCTATTGTGGCTTCAATTACCTGAAGGACCAGGCCAAACACCACCAGCAGTTCCCGCCGATACCTTTTGCTTTAGGCTATTTTACCCTGTTCGCGGTAATCGCATATATTTTATACCTTCATCAAAAAGAGAAAGGCTGATGATGAAACGGGGTGCGATATGGCTGGTGCATACAGGTTACTGGCTGCTTTTTGCAGTGCTGTTGCTCGCCTTCTTCTTTTTTGCCGTCTTCGTGCCGGCACATGTGCCGGCCGGTACGCATCCGCTTAACAGCCTGGCTTGGTGGTTGCGGTTGATGGCGGGTTTCGCTGTACTGCCCGGCGTGCTATCGTTTTACGCCTGCTATACCTACCTGTTCGATAATTTCCTCAGCCGGCAACGCTTCCTGCTATTTTTGGCCGCCAGCATCTTGGCGGCATGCTTATCATCCATCATCGGGGCCGCTTTGGCTTCGCTGCCATTCTTGTTCGGGCCGATGTTCCTGTTTGGCGATGGCTACGCTTCGGCACTGTTCATTCTGTTGCTGATGGCGGCCATCGCCTGGGTTAATGGCATGATGGGTGCCATTATCAAGGGTTGCCTTACCTGGTACCGCGACATCCGCCTGAAAGAAGAGCTGCACCGCAAAAACGTAGAAACGGAACTGGCGCTGGTGAAAGCCCAGATAGATCCGCATTTCCTGTTCAATACGCTCAATAATATCGATATCCTCATCAACCTCGATACCGCCGCAGCGTCGGCCTACCTCAATAAATTATCCGCAATCATGCGGTTTTTGCTGTATGAAACCAAACGCGACCGCATAGCCCTGGAACGGGAACTGGAGTACCTGCAACAATACATCGACCTGCAGCGCATCCGTACCAGCAACGCCAGCTATGTTGACTTAGAACTTGAAGGCGAGTTTTCCGGCCAAATGATTGCACCGATGATTTTGCTGCCCTTTATCGAGAACGCCTTCAAACACACGGAAGACCACAAGGCCGACAGCAGCATAAACATACACCTGCAATCGCGTAAGAACCAATTGGTTTTTACCTGCATCAATACCTTGCACAGCAAGGCCGAAACCGGCGCGCATACCGGTGGCCTGGGCAACTCGCTTATCCGCAAACGGCTGCAACTGCTTTACCCCGGTGCGCACAACTTAACCATAACCGGCGAGGCATCGCTTTACCGTGTGAAACTTGAGCTCTCGCTATGAAGTATATCATCATCGAAGACGAGCCCTTAGCGGCGGGCCGTGTAAAGCAGTTTGCCGGCAAGCTGCCCTACCTGCAATTTGGTGCCGTTTTCGAAAAAGCCGTTACCGCTATGGAATACCTGCGCAGCAACCAGGTCGATTTGATTTTCCTGGATATCAACATCGGCGAAATATCGGGCATCCGGTTCCTGGAGATTGCCCGGCCCGATTGCGCCGTCATCATCCTGTCGGCCTACCAGGACTATGCTTTGCAGGGCTTCGAAATGCAGGTGACCGATTACCTGCTTAAACCCTTCACCTTCGAGCGTTTTTACCAGGCGGTAGAGCGGGCGCGCAGCCTGCAGCCAAAACCCGAGCTCGAAAAAGCCTTCATATTCGTAAAAACGCAGTACCGATTAGAAAAAGTGATGCTGGGCGAATTGCTTTATATAGAGGGTGCAAGAGATTATCGCCGCATCCACACCACTAAACAGGTACTGATGACCTTACAGACCTTTGGTGAACTGGAAAAAGATTTGCCGCAGGCACGTTTCATCCGCGTGCATAAATCTTACCTGGTGGCGCTGGATAAAATAGAATCCCTCGAAAAGGATTTTATCCGTATTGCCGACAGGTTGATACCCGTATCAGAAAAGTATAAAAAAATGGTACTGGCGAAGCTGAAGTAAACTGTATTTAACCCCAAAATGTCTTTGAAATCTGCTTTTTTTCCGGTGTTTATAGTTTTTTCTGTGCAGGCATAAAAGGGGCGAAATTTGCATGTAATGGCGGTGCCTTCTGCCCAGCCTACCGGCAGCCAGGCCGGGCTATGCAGCGCTTCGCTGCGCTACGGCCCAGCCTACCGTCAGGCAGGCCCGTTTCCTTCGCTCAAGGCCGACGCGCCGTGTCTGCCCCTTATTATCCCTACCGCAAGTATCGGTTTAGTTGAATGGTGATGTTAACTAACTGAATTTTGGCTGGTTAGGCACGAGAAGCGTTTGCCCGCTGTCCCACCCAGTCATTCTCGCGGCAGGCTGGGGGAGCGTGTAATCCGTTAATGCTGTGTGATAACTTATTGTGGGCTAAAAAGATCGTCAGCAGGGCAGGATAAGTCTTTTTGCACGCCTTGAAGGCCGTTATGTCTTGTTTATATTTGACAATTTTTGTATATTTAAATTTAATTAAGTGTTGTGTAACATTATAAACCTGATAGAATATGACAGCCTTAGAATCGGAAATAACTTTACAGGAAAAGAAAGTCGCCGCTGCATTTGAAGGCCTCCGTGCTAAAAAATTCGAGCAGGGTCTGCCTTTCCTGATCCTATCCGACGAACTGCCGGAAGGCCAGGCTTACCGCGAATACGCGAACGGTAAAATGGAAGTTCAGGAGGTTTACGAAGAAGGCTCCGCATTAAAATCAAAAATCGTACGAGTGGTTGCTGAAACTGAAGCAGCCAGGGTAAGAGTAATACATGGACTACACTAAACCGACGCTCCTGGTTATATCCGGGGCAAATGGTGCTTGATAAAATCGACTCCCTCGAAAAGGATTTTATCCGTATTGCCGACAGGCTGATACCCGTATCAGAAAAGTATAAAAAATTGGTGCTGGCGAAGCTGAAATAGTTAGTAGTTACTACCAAAATGCCACCAAAACCTGCTTTTTTCGGTGTTTTATAGTTTTTTATGGGCAGGCATAAAAGGGGTGAAATTTGCGTGGAATGGCGGTGCCTCCGGCCCTGCCTACCGTCAGGCAGGCCGGGCTATGCAGTCGCAACCACTGTCGGGATCGCTCCGGCCCTGCCTGCCGTCAGGCTGGCCCGTTTCCTTCGCTCGAGGCCGACGTGCCGTGGTATCCCTACCGCAAATACCGGTTTGGTTAAATGATTACGTTATTTAATTAATTTTGGCTGGTTAGGCATGAGAAGCGTTTCCCGCTAGCCTACCTGGTCATTGCGCCAGGCTGGGATGGATGGATTGTAGAACGGACTTTTGCTTGGATTGACACCAATAGACGAAACTCGAAAAATTTCGAACGGCTCAACAATACAAGTGTCGCTATGGTGCATTTATCCGCTATAAGAATTATGTTGAATAGTTTTTAGACAGTTTATTAGTGAATATTTAATAGTTATTATTATATTAGCATCAGCGGCAGCGTATGCAGCGGACTTCACCTAACTCTATCATGTAATAAATTGAACTTACCATCCCTATAATACCTAAACTTATGGCAGAACAAGTAACTTATGTTGAAATCAAACTGAACTCCAGAAACCGCAAAGCTGACTTTGATAGGTTGGAACAACTGTTAAAAGCACAGCAATATCATGAGGCAACGATCGAAAGGATCAGGGTACAGCCCCCTAAAGATGCAAAATCATTGGGCATGCACGATTTTTACGAGGTCTTCAAAATCGTTTTCAAAGATTTCGGGGTGGCATTGGCAGATTTCAAAATCATTTTTGATTGCTTCAAGTTCTATTTTGAAAATAAGCAAAAACTCGGCGAATACCTACATGGACGCGAGTCTATTGAAGTAAAAGTTGATGAGGTTGCCGAGAAGTTTGACGCTTTAGATGATGCAGAGAAAAGAAAATTCCTTGAAAAGATAAAACAAGCCACCGGGGATGATCAAACTGGAGCCTAAACATACTTATGCCGCTATTATCGGTATCAGTAAATTTGACCATATGCCGGATGTACCCCACTGTGAGAAAAGTGCGGAAAAATTTCATGAACTTCTTTTGGACAATCGTTATATAGGCCTTCCCGAACATAACATCCGTCGGCTCAATTCCGCAGATGGGGAAAGCTTGCGAGATAATATGGTGAAATTTATTTATTCCGTCAGTAGTCGCATAAACAATCCCCACACTTATCAGTTAGACCGAATCGATAACCTGATTTTTTTTTATTCCGGTCATGGAGAAAAAGATAAAGATGAAAATTTAGTGCTTTTTGCCAGGAATACGAGCATGGAAACATTAAGTGATTTAGGCATACCGTTTAAAAGGCTACTCGAACATTTACTACAGACCAACCTAAAACGAATTATTTTTATCATCGATAGCTGCTATTCGGGGGCCGCTCAAGGCGGTAATGATACGATTAACCTTGACATCAGGCCAGATTACTGCGTAATTCGTTCGGCCCGTAAACACCAACAATCTTACTTTAGCGACCACCCGAAATATACCGATTTTACGGCTGTGTTTTTTAATATGATTGAACAAGGTATCCGGCAACCCTTAAATCGTTTTATCAATATCGGCGACATTGGCCAATACCTCCGCGCGAATTTCCGAAAAAGTGAGCGTCAAAATCCAGACGTCCGGAGCGATGGCGAGTTGCTGGAATTTCCTCTTTTTAAAAACGTACTTTTTAGGTTATCGGTTGCGGAAGAAAAGATAGGCAGCGACGACCCTGAAATAAGACTTGAAGGGATGCACTTGTTAAAAGAACTTATTAGCAGTTATACAAAGCATGAGTTACAAGTCCATGCCCTTAAAATTACCGCATTGACGGAGAAAATAGTGAGCTCTGTGTTTGATGAGCCTGGAGGAGCTTTTTGAAATGGTTAATAATGAACGGGAAATCATCGCCCTGCTCGATATATATTTTGCATTAGTACGCGCTTACGGCAAGGGCAAGTTTCTAGAGGATTTGAAAAAGACCTTATTGACCCAGTTGGAGGCCCTAAAAAATAGATTCAAGCGTCAGCGCGACTATGAAGATGTACTCAAAGTTCTTTCCTGGCTGGTTTATCTTGACCCGGATAACGCCAACCTTTATAGAAATGAACGCCAACCCATAGCTGATATTCTGGATTACGAAAAAGAAGACAGCGCAGGTTTTCCTCGTATTATAAGCTTTAAGAGTGACCGCGAATATTCTATGTCGGGTTATGAAATCAAATTGAGCTGGAAAACTGCGGACGCTGACAAAGTAAACTTAATAGATGAACGAAAGCATACGCTTTCACAAGAAGGCAACTCTTACGAATGCAAACTGTATGCGCCAACCCAGATCGAGGTAAAACGATTTGGCCTACAGGTTTCAAATGACATTGGTAGTCGGGAGGTAGAGTTAAGTATAGTAGTATTTCCAGTGCCGGTCATTGAGCGTTTGTCACTCCCTAATCCCGAAATTAAGATAGAGGCCCTGGCGCATGAACAACCGACGTTTAGCTTTCCGATTGAATTGCAGACAGGTATCGCAATTCACCTTGCGGTCGAATATAACGGATTGATTGATCCGAAGCTGGTCGCAACATTCGAAGGCTTCGCGGGGCCTGCGGCATCTGAAATGAAGCATCCGGTTATAATCGAAAGTGAGGCGGTTAATACCTTCTTATTTTCAAACAATATTTTTCGCTTAATCGCAAAAAAACAACGTGAACTTATCCTTATCACAAGAAATATATGGAAGAAAAAACTAAGAAAACAATTCAAAAAAAGCACGAGCCGAAACTCAATATAGTCAACCGGTTTCTTTGCAGGATAGCTGGCTGCGATCTTTCGATATTAGCGCAATGCAAACATGAAATCGTCCGTCACGCCCGGGTGGGTGCAATCGTTATTCTAACGGCCTTACTTGCGTCTGTTTCGATGGGTTTTGCCATTTACAAAGTCACGGGCAATACTAATTATTGTTTACTTTGCGGAGGAGTTTGGGGAGTTGCCATATTTATCCTGGACAGTTATATTGTGGCCAGTTATAAAAAGAAGGGCGGCTGGTTCGCTGAATTTAAGATGTTATTGCCACGCCTTATTCTCGCCCTGATAATAGGATGGACCATTTCGATTCCATTAGAGCTCAAGGTATTCGCGCCCGAAGTGAAAACTGAATTGGGTGTGATGGCGGACGAAGACCGCGGAAGCCACCAACATTTGCTGGATAGTTTATTTACGCGAAACCAAACTGTTCTGAATAATAGGAAAGATACTTTGCAAGCCTTATTTGACCGAAAATCGCTCCCCATAAATAATTTGAATACTGCCATAGATAAACAAAGGAAGGCAGCTGAAGATGAGAGCTCCGGTGTAGGCCGTACAAAAAAGCGTGGCGATGGTCCTATACACCAAGAGATGCTACGGAATTTATATCGTGACACATTACGCCGTTTTCAACTTGAGCATGACTCTCTTTATCTTCAATATCAGGCTGAATTGAAGCAGGTGGATAAAGAGATGAATGCTCAAAAGCCCGATTCAGCGGCGCGTGTGGTTCCGTCAGGCCTTGCGGCAGAACTGACCGCTTTGCACCGGCAAATGGTTCGTAACGAATGGGTCGGATTAGCTTACTGGTTGTTTTGGGCATTATTAATAGCCTTTGAAACAGCTCCTGTTATGGTCAAATATTTTACGCCATCGGGCGCTTACGATGAAATTTTAAATGCAAAAGATGAAGCTGAAAAAAAGCACCAACGCCAAAAACTCAAGGAAATAAAAATTTTATACGAGGCCGAAAATAAAGCTATCGATTCTATTAACACTAAGAAGCAACAGACACAAGATGCTTTAAATGCCGAATTGTTAACCGAAATTGCAAACTCTCAGGGGGAAATCGCACGCGTAGCTATCAGGATTTGGAAAAACAAAATGATTAAAAAAGTCCAGGAAAACGTGGACGATTTTATTCGCTCAGGTGTCCCGGCGTTAAACGCCAATAACCCGATCAAACCGAATCAGGATACTGACGGAGATAAAAAGGATGAGCCATTGTAGGGTACTTATTTCAGGTTACTCAGTTTATAGTCGAGTTGAAAAATGGCACAGTTAATTCGGGAGTCAAGCAATAAATTGAACTATTGCAGTAAAACTTATGAAAATATTACGAATTCGATTTTATAAAGTCCGAAGCAATATTAATAGCACTTAATACAGGGTCTTGGGAAAGCCTCGCATAAATAGTTGTCGATACCTGCGATTTGTGGTTAAGTGCCTTACCAATAATCAGCAGGCTGGTGCCATTTATAGCCGTGTAGCTGCCAAGTGTTCTACGAAGGTCATGAATCCGAAGGTCCAAAACCCCCATGTGCGTTTTGATACGCTTGACGGCTTTCTTTGGATCTTTTAAGTGCCCATCGGTTTTTTCGCTTGGAAAAACATGTGAAGTGGGCTTTTTGCAAAAATCATTAAACGCCCCCCCGCCCATCCAGGCGTCCACGCCTGGATGTAAACATTTGTCAGCGTCCACGCTGACGGTACTTTGCAGATTTTTTCCGATATTTAATCCCATAATCCACAGCGCCTTCACCGGCGTTTATTTGCCGCGATTGTTAATATTTTAACTGGGAATATGGAAACAAAACCACCCAATATTAAACTAGCCGTACCATTTTTTATGGTTACGGATATGGAAGTGTCTCTTCGCTTTTATACGGAAGGGCTCGGCTTTAAAATGACTAACCAGTGGACGCCTCGCGAAAAGATAGAATGGTGCTGGCTGGAACGTGATGCCGTATCGGTAATGTTGCAGCAGCCGCGCACTCGCAATGACGAACAACGCGGTCCGCTTGGCGGCGGCCTAACCATAAGCTACCAATGTGCCGACGCGCTGGCGCTGTACCATGAGTTTACCGCAGCAGGCCTCACCGTACAGGAACCCTTTGTAGGCAATGGCTTATGGGTAGTTGGCTTAAAAGATCCGGATGGTTACCGTATTGAGTTTGAAAGCCCAACCGATGTAAAGGAAGAAACCAAATATTCGGAATGGGTAGGGGTTTAAACAGATTAACCGCCGCGTTAATATAAGCTAAGCGCGGCAACCATCGGCAGGCAGAGCGGACTTGCTTATCGACTCTGCCTGACGGACTTGTTTATCGGACCTGTATACCGGGGGATTGCCGCGCTATCGCTCGCAATGAAGTTGGGTGAATTTGCCACGCTTCGCTCGCAAAGGTTGTTCATTAGCCCGTCAGCGTGGACGGTGACAAACGTTTACTTCGGGCGCGGAGGACTGACAGGGCGGTGGTGATGGGATTTTAACCATTTTGTCATTTCGACCAAGCGATAGCGAGGGAGAAAACTTATGCGGTTTGCAGAGCGGCTATACTGAGTGACCATGCAGAGCTGTCATAGCATTGTGTAGAAGATTCCTCGTCGCCCCATGCGCGCATGGCCCGCCCTGGCTCGCTCGGAATGACAAGGTGGAGATGTTTTGCTTAGCCCGCTCCCAAACGCAAAAGAGGCTGCCCCAACAATGGAGCAGCCTCTTTTAGTATCAAACAGGTAACGTTTATCCGTTAGCGTGCAACCAGTCTTTTTTGGCGTGTAGTTCTTCCTGGGTTTCGCGCACGTCTTCGTCGTCTACGCAGCAATCAAGCGGCGGGGATTAACTAAAAATACGGGCTGAATTTTTCCGGCGCTATACGTTCCACCTCAAAAAACACATCGTGTAAATGGTCGAAGTCTGCATCGGTGGTCACCAATTTCAAACTAAGCAAGGCGGCAAGCGAAGCTATCCAAAGGTCGTTCTTGCCCATATTGCGGGAAGATTTGAAAGGGTATGTTATGAAAGCGGGATTTTTTTGTTGGGAGTAACTATCTATTTCGGCATAGGTATTAATGTAGATTTGGTTAACTTCAATAATGTTAACTAAATCCAAGAAGTCTTCCAGTTTGTTACGCCGGTTGGCTCCCCATTTATTTTGTATAGCTATTGATTTTATCTCTGCTTCGGAAACAACCGAAATATAAACAGGCTCGTTGTCAGGATTAAGGAAATTGATGATTTCATCTTAGTTCTTAGACCGGATGATTGCCAGGATGATATTACTATCAAATAAAAGGTTCATTATTTATTGTCCCTTAATTGCTGCAGAGTTTCATTCCATTCGTCATCGGTGAACGCTTCAGCTTCCGGCGCATTTTTTAACCGTTCAATCAGTTTGGCATTATCCTTGCCTGATTTTCGTCCAAAAACTGTTGCGCCGCCTGCTGCTAATACCTCTTCGGGAGAAAAAGTCTGGTGGGTTCGGAATAGCCCGCCCGCTGATGAATTAACTTTAGCCTTCATTTTTACCTCCGTTTGTTACTGATGCGCAATTTAGTTATTTGATTGTTCATTTGGAAAGATAGAATGCCGCCAGTTAAGGGTTTCACACATGTAACCACCAGCGCTTGCTTTCGAGGTACGAAGCAATACCAGGGAGGCTGGTGCGCTCTGCCGGTCCGATTTCAAAGCCACTCTTTTTGCTGACGGTTTCGGCGCTTCTCTCGCAAAATAAGGTAGGGGAGAAAGCCCCCCAACGCAAAAGAGGCTGCTCCAACAATGGAACAGCCTTTTTTCAGCTTGTGGTCGGTGTTATTACTTTACTAGCCCGTCAGCGTGGACGCTGACAAACCTTAACGTCAGGCGGACGCCTGACTGGGCGGTGGGGGGTAATTTTAACCATTTTGTCATTTCGACCAAGCGATAGCGAGGGAGAAAACTGATGCGGTTTGCAAAGCGGCTATACTGAGTGACTATGCAGAGCTGTCATAGCATTGTGTAGAAGGTTCCTCGTCGCCCATGCGCGCATGGCCCGCCCAGGCTCGCTCGGAATGACAAGGTGGAGATGTTTTGCTTAGCCCGCCCCCAACGCAAAAGAGGCTGCCCCAACAATGGAACAGCCTCTTTCAATATCAAACAGGTAACGTTTATCCGTTAGCGTGCAGCCAATCTTTTTTGGCGTGCAGTTCTTCCTGTGTTTCGCGCACGTCTTCGTCGTCTACACAGCAATCAACCGGGCAAACGGCGGCGCATTGCGGCTCGTCGTGGAAACCAACGCACTCGGTACACTTATCGGGTACAATGTAATAGATTTCGTCGCTCAGGGCAGCCTGCGCTTCTTCAGCATTCAGGGTGTTGCCATCGCCAAAATCTATCGTTCCTTTCAAGTCGGTGCCGTCAGAAAAACGCCAGGCGGCACCAGCGTCATAAATCGCATTATTCGGGCACTCAGGTTCGCAGGCTCCGCAGTTTATGCATTCATCGGTGATTATAATCGCCATATCATTAAAATAATCTTATATTCTCAATTAACTTTGCTCCCGCGTTGCGAAGGCACTGCAAATATAACAAAAAAACACTTTGAGGGTTTCTCCGCTTAACATATATATGTCAAAATTAGATATAAATACCACCGTTAATACGTTTTCTGCACTGGGCAAACGCCTCGCCGCGCCCGATGAGGCATTGATGGAGGTGATAGCAACCGAGCGGCAGCACAATGCCTGGTTTACGCCCGAAAGCGTGTTGCAAGCCGTAAAGGCCAACGGCGAAATGCTGAACAGCAGCGATTTAGCCCAATGGCTGGATGCCTATACCCTTGGCGAAGCAAAAGGCAAAAAGATAGGCCTGGTACTGGCGGGCAACATCCCGCTGGTGGGTTTCCACGATGTGCTTTGCGTTTTGGCCAGCGGCAATACGGCGCTCATCAAAGCCTCATCGCAGGATGCACGATTGATAAAATATGTTTTGAATTTACTGGTGGAGATCGACGGTAGCTACGCCGACAGGTTCAGCTTTGTGGAACGACTGGTAGATTTTGATGCCATTATTGCTACGGGCAGCAACAATACCTCGCGCTATTTTGAGTATTACTTTGGCAAGGTGCCCAATATCATCCGCAAAAACCGTAACAGCATCGCCCTGCTTACCGGCAACGAAAGTACCGAAGAACTGCATGCGCTGGGTAACGATATTTTCGATTACTATGGATTGGGCTGCCGCAATGTAGCTAAAGTACTGGTGCCCGAGGGGTATAATTTCGTGCCGTTTTTTGAGGCGATAGAAGATTTCAACCCCATCATCAATCACCATAAATACAACAACAATTACGATTACAATAAATCCATCTACCTGGTAAACCGCGACGAGCACCTGGACAACGGCTTCCTGCTGCTAAAGCAGGACGAGCGCCTGGTATCGCCGCTGGCCGTGCTCTTTTACGATACCTACAGCAACCTCGCTTCGGCACAAGCGCTGCTACAGGAGCAGAGCGCACAGCTGCAATGCATTGTAAGCACCGCACCGCTGCAAACCCAAAACCAGGTGGTAGGCTTCGGCCAGAGTCAGCATCCGCAATTATGGGATTATGCGGATAATGTAGATACGATGGAATTCCTGGTGTCGTTGAGCTGAAGCTCGCCGACGGTGATTAGAGGCTGGTTGATTGGAGGTTAGTTAGACTCCGATTTACTTATAATGCCGGATAAACCGCACCAGGGATTGTAAGGGGAAGCCACGTGCGCGAAGGGCATAAGCGGGGAAGACGTGGCCGGAGCGCAGCGCAGCCCTGGAAAGCCCGGCCCGCAGGGGGTGCCATAATTAGCGCCTGGTGATTGGTTGAATAGGGATTAGGACCTACTTGCGTTTATTGTGAGCGTGATAAATAAGATAACACGAATGCAGAAAGCTAAGGGCATATTGAAGCAATGTCAACTAAAAAAGATAAATTTGCCTTGAGAGCGTTAGGCTTTGGTCAATATGCTTTCAGTTAAAAACATGTACATTATAAAAGTAAAAGGCGTTGCCAAAATACCCGACTACGTGCAGCTGCGCGACGATAAGTTTACGCTGCTGGCTTATTTCAGGGTAGACAGGCCCGATAAATCGCTGGATAAGATTGGCTTGGGCGATAGGCAGGATTATATTATGGGCATTGTACAAGAACTCCCTTTTGGTAAAATATTAAAATTAGAGCTATAAAAGATGATAGGCAACTCTATTATAAAACTGAATAACATTGATATTTTTCAGCAGAAGCACCTGGTGCTATCTAACGTAAACCTGCATATTGATAAGGGCGATTTCGTTTGGCTAATAGGGCAAACGGGTTCGGGAAAGAGCAGCCTGCTGAAGGTTATCTACGGCGACCTGAGCATTGCCAGCGGTACCGGCCACGCCTGCGGTTACGAGCTGAGCAAACTGGCTGGCAAAGATATCCCTTACCTGCGGCGCAAGCTGGGCATCGTTTTCCAGGATTTTCAGTTGCTTACGGATAGGTCGGTAGAGCAGAACCTGCAATTTGTAATGCGCGCCACGGGATGGAAAGACAAGCAAGGTATCTCTGACCGTATACTGGACGTACTGGAAAAAGTAGGTCTGCGTTCTAAATTAAAGAAAATGCCGCACGAGCTATCGGGCGGCGAGCAGCAGCGCGTGGTGATAGCCCGTGCCTTGCTCAATAACCCCGAAATTATACTGGCCGATGAGCCAACCGGCAACCTTGACCCGGACACTTCCGAAGAAATCGTATTGCTGCTGAAACAGATCAGCCAGATGGGTACAGCCGTGGTAATTGCCACACACGATTACCATATCATCCGCACGTTCCCATCGCGCATCATCAAATGCGAAAACGGCAAAGTGCTGGAGGACGTGCAGATAGCGTAGCCAGTTTTCAGTTTGCAGTGGGCAGTTATTGTCTGAACTCGAATTTTAAGCGAATTAGGGAATAGACTGAATTAAATGCATTCTGTTAATTCGGCAAATTCCTCTAAAATTCGAGTTCAGAAATCTGTCAACTGCCAACAAAAAACTGCCAACTGCACACTGGCAACTGCCAACTAAATCACGACAAATTTTACATGGAAACGAACATCGTACTGACATGCTGTCGGCTTTATGCCGATGGCAAGATACTTGATTAGCACTATTCATGAATTTTAACGACATGTTGAAGAAAAAAAAGAAGGAAAATTCTGAAACACCCGATAATACCGTGGAAATAGCAAACGAAACCAACCCGGCCGACGAGCAGGAACAAGCTCAATCGGCAGAGCCTACCGAAGCAGTAGTTTCGGCAGAAGATAAATTCAAAGAAGAGCTTTCGCAGGCAAACGATAAGTACCTGCGTTTATACGCCGAATTCGACAACTTCCGCCGCCGTACCATCAAAGAACGCGAGGAAGCCCGCAAAACCGAAGGCAAAGAACTGATTGTTGCCTTATTGCCTGTATTAGATGATTTTGAACGTGCGTTGCGCGCCACCGAAAACGCTACCGAAGTAGCCCCCGTACGCGAGGGCGTTATTTTGATACAGAACAAGCTGAAGAATATCCTGGCGCAAAAAGGCCTTAAAGAAATGCAATCCATCGGTGCTGAATTTAACGCCGATATACACGAGGCCATTACCAGCATCCCCGCCCCAACAGACGACCTGAAAGGCAAAGTAGTGGATGAAATGGAAAAAGGCTACGAACTGAATGAGCGCGTAGTGCGTTTCGCCAAGGTTATCGTAGGCGCGTAAGGCTAATTAGTGAATGCGTGAAGGATTGAATTGGTGAATAACTGATTTAATTTTTGCTTGAAATTCACTATCTTACTGATTCAAAAATAAATACAATATATAAAGCGTCTTATTCGCTCATTCAAAATTCACTAATTAACAGATGGCTAAGAGAGATTATTACGATGTGCTTGGCGTAACCAAGGGTTCAACTGCCGAAGAGATAAAGAAGGCATATCGTAAAATGGCTATTAAATATCACCCGGATAAAAACGAGGGTGATAAAGCAGCCGAAGAAAAATTCAAGGAAGCTGCCGAGGCTTATGAAGTGCTCAGCAATGCCGAGAAACGCCAGCGGTACGATCAATTTGGCCACGCAGCCAATGCGTCATCGCCTAATGGTGGTGGTTACGGCGGCGGCAGCATGAATATGGACGACATATTCAGCCAGTTTGGCGATATATTCGGCGGCGGTAGTCCGTTCGAAGGTTTCTTTGGTGGCGGTGGCGGCAGGCAGGGTAGCGGTGGCCGTCGTGTGGCCCGTGGCAGCAACCTGCGCATTAAAGTGCGCCTTACTTTAGAAGAAATTGCCAACGGTGCCGAAAAGAAGATAAAAGTAAACAAACAGGTGCTTTGCAAAACCTGCGATGGCAGTGGTGCTAAGGATAAATCATCCTTCAATACCTGTAAAACCTGCGGTGGCCAGGGTTCGGTTCGCCGGGTAACCAATACCATACTGGGCCAGATGCAAACCACCAGCACCTGTCCAACCTGTAACGGCGAAGGCTCTACCATTACCTCTAAATGTAACGTTTGCCATGGCGAAGGCGTAGTGCGCGGCGAAGAAACCATCACCATAAACGTACCTGCCGGCGTAAGTGAAGGTATGCAATTGAGCATGAGCGGAAAAGGCAACGCAGCCCCTCGTGGCGGCATGCCGGGCGACCTGATTATACTGATTGAAGAGATACCGCACGAAACGCTTAAACGCGATGGCAATAACGTGATATATGATCTGCATGTAAACTTTGTGGATGCAGCCATAGGTACCAGTATAGAAGTACCTACCATTGATGGTAAGGCCAAGATAAAACTGGAGCCGGGCACACAGGGCGGCAAAATATTGCGCCTGAAAGGCAAGGGCGTACCGGAAGTAAACTCTTACCACCGCGGCGACCAACTCATCCATGTAAACATCTGGACTCCGAAAGCCCTCAGCCGCGAAGAGCGCGAGATGCTGGAAAAACTGCAAGGTTCGCCCAACTTTAAACCAAATCCGGGCAAGAACGAGAAGAGCTTCTTTGAGCGGATGAAGGAGTATTTTGAGTAATTTAGGCGGGAAGTCGGTAAAGACGGAAAGTCCGAAAAGATAGAAGAAAGCCCGGGGTTAGTTTGACTCCGGGCTTTTTTGGTTTAATTTTTTGTAGATATTATTCTTTAAATCTGTAATTAAACTCTTGACAATCAAATTTTGTTCGGAGGAATGCAATCTTTCATGATACAATTTTGTTGCCACTAATGTATCATTGTCAGATTTTACTTTGTAATAGTTTTCCGAAAATTCTACTGTACACCATACTTTTATATTAAAATCGTTGTAAGAGTTTTTAAATTTTTCACACTCAAAAACTATTTGTAAATACTCCAAGTCTTCAATCATTTGACTTGAAACTTCGAATTTTTCTGAATTATAAAATTCTTCAATAGATTCAAAATCAGTTGTTCCCCTCGATGAAGTATTAAATGAAACATATTGGTCTATGTTAAAAAACAGTTCTTCAAACTGATAAATTTTTTTAGCTAACTTATTGATGAGTGGAATGACATCCAACGCTAAGATGTTATTTATAATACTTAAAGAGCGTACATCTTTAACATCAATATTAGTCAACAGTTCCATCTTAAACAAAGCGATTTCTTTATCTATATCGTCTTCGTCATTTATATCTTCGCCCTTAGCTGCCTTTACATACAGCTCTAAAGAATTTTTAACTTCCTCAGAAATATATACCACAAACGGCCAACCATCCCCATTATCCGCCCTGCTCAATAGCGAATAATAATTAATCCTATGATCCATTTTAATCACAACCGGCGGATACCCTTTCTGCATCAAAATCAGATTCATTAAAATCCTCGATAACCTTCCGTTGCCGTCATCAAAGGGATGTATCGAAACGAATTTATGGTGAAATAGAGCGGCGGCTACAATTGGATGAATATCTTCGTTATCGTTTGCTTCACTGTACCATCCCATCAGTTCCTGCATTTTGGCAGGGGTTTCTTCCGGCGTGGCGTAGTAGTGCATTTCGCCGGTGGCGGTTTTTACATGGTTTGCAGATGTTTTGTACTCGCCCAGATTGATACGTTTTTTTGTTGCTAAGCCATCGGTAGTTTGAGCATCCACTTCATATGGCTCTACCAATATCATTTTATGCAATGATCTTATTTCCGATTCGGAAATCGGGCGCGCATCCTTTACAATCGAGAGCAAGAAATTAATGGCTTCGTTATGCCCACGGATGTCTAGATGGTCCTTCAGCGGCTTGCCTTTGGCGGTTATGCCTTCCATCAGGAATGCTACTGTTTCGCCGTAATTGAGCTTGTTTCCCTCGATGGCATTGGAGTGGTAGTTCCAGTCGAGCCGTAATTTCTGCATCACCCTGCCCTCCAAATCCTCCGGCAAAGGCCGCATATCGTCGATTTGCTTTTTTAAGGCATCGACTTCCTGCAGTATCGGCGCTTTGCTAAATTCGGTTTCGAGTTTCAGGTTCATTTTTTAAAGATAGGTATCGATGCTGCTAAATTAGCTAAAACCGCCTGAAATTAAATTTCTCGCAAAGGCGCTAAGCCGCCAAGGCCTAAACCCTTTTCTTTGCGTCTTCGCGACTTTGCGAGATAAATCATTTACCCTTATCGCAACAAACCCTTATCTTTAAACGACTATCCCCAAAATATCCCGCCATGTTAAAATCAGCCTATATAACCACATTATTAGCCATTATTTCAATAACCTCCTTCGCCCAGCAACGCGCCCGCGATTTGGGTATCCGGTTTGAAGGCAAGCCCGGCAGGTATAACGCCATTACGGATGTTAAGGGCGTGTTGGTGGGCTATAAAACGCTAATCAAAGGCGATGGCGCTTTGGTTACCGGAAAGGGCCCGGTGCGCACGGGCGTTACCGTAATTATGCCCAACGGTAAATCTATCGACCCGGTTCCCGCTGGTTGGTTTTGTTTGAATGGCGATGGCGAGATGACCGGCACCACCGTTATAGAAGAGTACGGCCTCAGCTACGGCCCGATCGGCATCACCAATACCAATAGCGTGGGCGTAGTGCGCGATGCCATAGGCGAGTGGAATATCCGCAATTTTTCTAAGGGTGAGGTGGTTGATTTCTCTTTCGGCCTGCCTGTAGTAGCGGAAACTTTCGACGGTGTATTGAACGATATCAACGGCCTGCACGTGAAAAAGGAAGACGTTTTTGATGCCCTTAACAGCGCACACGGGGGTAAGATAGAAGAAGGCAACGTTGGCGGCGGTACGGGTATGATGCTGTTTAATTTTAAGGGCGGCAGTGGTACTTCGTCCAGGGTGATCAAGATTGATACGGCTGATTACACCATCGGCGTATTTGTGCAGGGTAATTTCGGTACGCGTAAGGATTTGATTGTTTCGGGCGTGCCGGTCGGTCGCGATTGGAAAGGCGATATGCCGGTCATCAACGCCAAACCTAAGGATGGCTCTATCATTATCATCATCGGGACGGATGCGCCCTTATTGCCTGCGCAGTTAAAAATGATTGCCAAACGCGCGTCGCTTGGCGTTGCCCGCTGTGGCGGGTTGGGCCGGAATGGATCTGGAGATATATTTTTAGCGTTTAGCACCGTTGCGCCAAAGGATAACGCAAAAGGCACCTTGCAAACCTGGGTGGTGCTACCAAAAGAGCAATTGGATAAAGTGTATCAGGCCACAGTAGATGCCACTGAAGAAGCCATTATCAATGCCATGGTAGCTGCCAAAGATATGAAGGGTATTAATGGGAATACCGCGTACGCGATCCCGCATGATAAACTGATGGCCTTGATCAATGGCTATAGCCATAAAACAAGGTAGCAGATGTGCAGATTTTAGATGTACAGATACCCTACACGTCATGCCGAATTTATTTCGGTACCCCATCTGATTAGTTCGTGGCGATGCAAAGTGGTTAAGCATACTGGCTACTTTTATGATGGGGTTCTGAAACAAGTTCAGAATGACGATTGTGGATTTTCAATGTTTATCCCCCTAATTCCGGTGTCCCCACCGGAATTATTTCGGCTGGTGCATAATCAATTCGTTAATAATCGCCTCCACTTCTTTAGCCGGCATCTTCTCTACCAAATAAGCATGGCCATCGCCGTTATCGTCCCAGGTGTTGTTGCCGGCATCGGCTACTTTTATACGGCCCATCATCAGGCTATAATACAGTTCATAACCGCGTACGGCCACTAAAACGGCCGTTTCGTCCCAGCTTTTGCGGCCTATACTATCCTCCTTGGCCATGGGGATGCATATGCGGAACACATCTTTCACCGGTGAGTTCCTGATGGATGGGTTATGGATCAGCGGCAACCCGACCTTTATCTTTTCACCAATCTCAAAGCCGCTTAAAATTACCGGCGTTGGCCAGTTATCAAAGGCATTCTGACTGGCGGCGGCATCTTTCATCACATTGAATTCCCAACCTTCCGGGAACTTCCCAGCCATACTTACCAGATGCTTTACCTTTTTAGCTACCAATTGGCGGCCATCGAGCTGGGAATATTCATCGGGCCTTGATTTCAGTAAGTCGCTCATATTGGTGAGGAAGCCTATGGTAACAATGGTAACGCTGCCGTTCGGCTGGGCGGCTAATATTTTGCGGTAAAGTTTTACGGCATCCCAGGCTTTGGTATTGGTTTTGATTTTGTGGGGATATTTAGCCAGTACGGTATCGGTCCAGTGTTGCCAGTCGCGCAAATCCAAGGCTTTGCCTTTAGGTACGCCGATAGGGATGCCGGGCCGTTTAAAATAGGTGTTGAATACACTCATTACACCGGCAACGCCGGGGTAATTGGTGCTGGCCATAGTAGCCAGTATTTTGGCTTCACCCTTATCGGCAAAGGCATGCAGCATAGCAATTGCGCCAACATCGTCGTAGTCCGGCCCCATATCGCTGTCGAAGATAATAGCTTCGGGTATCCGGGCAACGTTTTGGGCATTTGCACATATGGCAAGGCAACAAATAATGGCGATTGATAGTAAGGTTTTATACATGGTTTTGAATTAACTAATATATAAATTTATAGGTGTAACAAACACACGTCAGCAATATCTAAATTAAAATCAAAACCAACCCACCACACATGCTAAGCATACGCAACATTGTTAAGCAATACGCCGGCCACCGCGCGTTAGACGATGTGAGTTTAGAAGTAGAAAGCGGCAAGATATTCGGGCTGCTTGGCCCCAATGGCGCCGGTAAAACTTCCCTCATCCGCATTATCAACCAAATTACCGCACCCGATTCGGGCGAGATCTACTTCAACGGGCACAAGCTCGATCAATCGCACATCAACCGTATAGGCTACCTTCCAGAAGAACGCGGACTGTACAAAAAAATGGAGATAGGCGAGCAAATGATATATCTGGCCCGCCTGAAGGGCCTGAGCCGTGCGGATGCTACCGCTAAGCTGAAATTCTGGTTCGAGAAGCTGGGGATGGAAACCTGGTGGAAGAAGAAGATAGAGGAACTGTCCAAGGGGATGTCGCAAAAGGCGCAATTCGTGGCCACAGTACTGCACGAGCCGGATTTGATTATCTTAGATGAACCCTTCAGCGGTTTCGACCCGGTGGCTGCCGAACTCATCAAAGACGAGATACTGGAGCTGAATAAAAAAGGCGCAACCATCTTGTTCTCCACTCACCGCATGGAATCGGTAGAGGAGCTTTGCGATGCCATCGCGCTTATTCATAAATCGCGCAAGATATTGGATGGCCGGGTGAAAACCATCCGTAATTCCTACAAAAACGATACTTACCTGGTGGAGTACACCGGCGAGCATTTAGCGTTCGACGGCGCACAACCCTTCGACCTCATCAGCGATGTAGCAGGAGAAGACAACAGCCACACCATCAAACTGAAGCTGAACGGTACTACCGCCAACGATGTGCTGCAATACCTGCTACCAAAAACCAAGATCAACATGCTACAGGAGGTTATCCCCAGCATGAACGAGATATTCATCGAAAAAGTAAACCTCATCAAATAAGCCATGAATAAAGTATTACTCATTATACAGCGCGAATACGTAACCCGTGTGCGCAAGAAAGCCTTTATTGTGATGATTTTTGTGGTGCCAGCGCTTATCCTGGGGATGTCGGCCTTGATTGGCTTCGTGGCAAAAAACAACCAGGAACTCAGTAACGACCAACTGGTGAAGGTAATTGATGAAAGCGGCGCCTTCGTTGGTAAATTGCATAATGCGAAGCACATCAAATTCGAAGACGCGAAACAGCCCGCTGCAGACGCTAAAACCAGCCTGCAGCAGGACGAAAACCTATCGTTATTACTGATACCGAAAGACTACACAAAAAAACCGGTGCAAATATTATCTAAAAAGAAACCAACTTATCAGGTTACCGGAGAAGTAGAAAGGCAAATGAATGCCATCGCATCGGCAAAAAGCCTGGTGGATCATCACATCGACACTGCCCTTTTAAATGCACTTAATAAAAACAGGATTACTGTTAATGCCATGGAAGTTACCGCCACTGGCACCAAAGATGCCAATTTAGCTACTACCATGGGCGTGGGCGTAGCCTGTGCTATATTGATTTATCTATCCTTGTTTATTTACGGCGCACAAGTAATGCGCGGCGTTATAGAAGAGAAAACCAGCCGCATTATCGAAGTGATCATCTCCTCGGTAAAACCATTCCAACTGATGCTGGGCAAAATTATCGGCGTGGGGCTGGTTGGCTTAACCCAGTTTGGCGCCTGGATAATTCTCTCGGTGGTGTCGTCTAAAATCGCAGGGCATGCGTTTTCGGGGCCGGGCAGCCCGATAGCCGGGGCAGTGGCGGTGTTGAGCACCATACCATTCGGCTATATTTTAGGCTGTTTTATCTTTTATTTCCTTACGGGATACCTGCTTTATAGTGCATTGTTTGCAGCGGTAGGTTCGGCGGTAGATAGCGAGACCGAAACGCAGCAATTTATGTTCCCCATTACCTTGCCCTTGCTGTTTACTTATTTGTTGTCGGTAACGGTGCTTTTCCAGGCGCCGGATAGCCCGCTGGCGGTATGGCTTTCTATGATACCTTTTACCGCACCGGTAGCCATGATGGTGAGAGTGCCTTTCGGCGGCGTGCCGCCATGGCAATTGGCTATTTCGATGTCGCTGATGGTGGTAGGCTTCCTGTTCACTACTTATGTTGCCGCCCGCATTTACCGCGTCGGCGTGCTGATGTATGGCAAAAAAGCCAGCTTTAAAGAACTGGCTAAATGGTTCTTTTACAAAGAGTAATCCCTTAACCACATCATAAATTGAAAAATCCCTTGCGAAAGCCCTACTTTTGCAGGGATTTTTAATTTCTGCCCATGCCCGAACAAACTACCGCCCCGGCCAAACGCATCGCCGTGATGGATCTTGGTACCAATACCTTCCACCTGCTCATTGCCGAGGCTGGCGCGGATGGCTTCCACGTTATCCATCACCAAACCGAACCTGTGAAAATAGGAGAGGGTGGTATCAATAAAGGCATCATTCAGCAGGCAGCTTTTACCCGTGGCATAAAAGCCATGCAGGGTTTCAAAAAGCATATTGATGCGCACGGCGCAACAGCTGTACGTGCGATAGCCACATCGGCATTGCGTAACGCGGCCAACGGCAACGATTTTATTGCTGAAGTAAAGGCTCAGGCAGGTATCGAAATAGAAATCATCGACGGCGAGCAGGAAGCTGCATTTATATACGAAGGCATAAAGGCCAGTGGCGTGCTTACGGATAAGAACGCGCTGATTGTAGACATTGGCGGCGGCAGTGTAGAATTCATCATCGGTAATAAAACTCAGGTGCTTTGGAAGCAAAGCTTCGAGATAGGGGCGGCCCGGCTGATGGATAAATTCCACAAGACAGACCCGATACCCGTCATCTCCATCAAAGCCATGACGGCTTACCTTAACCTGCAACTGGCTCCGCTGTTTATTGCGGCGATGGAACATAAGCCTACGCTGCTCATCGGATCCTCCGGCTCCTTCGAAAGTTTTGCCGAGGTGATAGAGTTGGAGAAAGGCAATCCCTTCGATCTGAAAAAGACCAGGAGCTACGAGTTCGATTTCGACGATTTGTTGGGGCTGATAGAACGGCTCATCAAATCCACGCATGCCAAACGCGCTACTATCAAAGGCATTATCCCGGTGCGGGTGGATATGATCGTAACCGCCAGCCTGCTCACCATCTACGTAATGCAGAAACTGGGGCTGGATGATGTGTGGATGTCTACCTATTCTTTAAAAGAAGGTGTAATGGCAGGCATGTTGCGTTAAAATATGCGATTGAAAAACATCCTGAACAGCTATCTAGATCAGTAAACATCAAAGCCACCCATCATCGCGCTTTCTAGAATAGGATTTAGCGTAATCGTTCGCAGCTTTTCTATATGTTTAAGTTTGATCTCTTTTGTTTGATAACCCAAAAAGCTGATCAAAATACGCTTGGTGGATGCAGGCACACGTAAAGTAAATGAACCATCCAGCAAACTTTGTGTACTTATCCCGGTGCCTTTTGCTACAATGTTTGCGCCCGGCACGGGTAAATTATCATCTTTAGCCTTTACTACGCCGGTAATGGTGATATAGGAAACGGTATCCTTTGTTACCAGTCCGGTAGTGGGCACTTGCCTTTCGGCGAGCTGCTCGGTTTTCGGTTGCGATTGTGCGTCTGCTTTTAAAACCGGGAACAAAACGCTCAGCGATGCGGCTGCTAGTAATCCTTTCCACGAGAATTGCTTCCGGTTTTGCGCATTAAGTTGATTGTTTACTGCGGCAAGCTTAGTGCCGCTTATCCGCCCGCAGGTATTGCTGTGCGTAGCGAGGTAGCCGATGATATCGGCATTGCTCATGGCCGTAAAATCTATAACGGTTTTACAACAGCTTTGGCAGTGCCTGCCTTGCGCTACTGGCGACATCTGCTGCCAATCTTCGTGGCAGGGAGTAGGGATGCTGATGTGTTTGAGGGGCTGCATAAGGCTTAATTTATAATTGGTGATTCTATTAAAATGGATTGATTGCCGCAACGATATGCGCGGCTTTATGCACCAGCCAATACCACCAGCGCAGATAAAATGGTATTTTCTTAACGTTAATGTTTTTGCCATTAATGGTAAAAATTGCTCCTCCGGTAATGGATTGTTTCCTTACTGCTTGATAGCCAGTTATATGTATGTCGTCTAGCACAGTGGGTGCTATTTCCATGCTAATATCAAACGCAGTCGAACTCCGATCTACGGGCATTTCTACCGGTTTGTAGCCCAGAGATGTTATCCTGAGCGTATCCGTGCTGTTGAGCGACTTTAATTTGAAGCTGCCATCGGCAGCAGTTTTAGTGCCTCTTGAAGTTCCTTTAGCCGTTACGCTGACGCCAGGGAGTGGCTGACCGTCGCCCTGTGCGGTTACCTTACCTTCAATGGTAACGGAGCCGACTTTATTCCCCGCCATCTTTGAAATGGTTGGGAACGTGGAGTAAGGCGACTGCGCGGTTTTTGGAAGAATTTGCGCACTCGCTTCCATTGCAGGGAACAACATACTTAGCGACGCTGCCGCCACTAAGCCTTTCCATGAAATTTTCCTGTTATCTTCAATCTGCAACTGGTAGTTTATGCCGAACAGCTGGGTGTCTTCAATCCTCCCGCAAGTATTTTGGTGCGTAGCGAGGTAGCCGATAACCTCGGCATTGCTCATGGCGGTAAAATCCACAACGGTTTTGCAGCAGCTTTGGCAATGCCTGCCTTGCGCTACGGGTGTCATCTGCTGCCAATCTTCGTGGCAGGGTTGGGGGATGCTGATGTGTTTGATGGGTTGCATGAAGTCGCGTTTCTGGATAACTTAAAACATTCTTTTTATGGCATACCACCAGTGTTTGTAGAAAACGCGCCTGGGTGCTATGGGGTCTATAATTAAGCTGTACGGGGCTTGAGTTTGCAAATTATTTATGGCGCTAACAACTGAGCTGCCAGAAATTGGGGGCGCAATTTCTATTTGTGTTGTCATTTTTGCCGCAAGTTTGGTCTTTAACCTTTCGAATCTCAAGGAATCCCATGCGCTATTAGTCGATTTGTTATTTCGGTCACTACCTATGGCCTGAGCATCTGCTTTTACGACTTGAAACAATATGCAAATACATAAAGCTGTTACAAGGCGCTGAAATGATTTATGTTTTTCCGCATAGTTTAATGGCTTCATCGGATGCCAAAGCTGGTGGATGGGCGTAGGGATACTGATGCTTTTAATGGGCTGCATGATTGACATGGACTTTAAAATATGCGGAATAGCTCATCCCACCAACGCTCCGGAACAGGAACGGGTTCTATCTTAACTCCTGCTACCATTCCTCCAAGGGTTATCTTCATTTCTGTGGGATGTTGAGGCATAGTGTCGGTAAGTACCGCATCGCCAATCAAGGCAGGTGTCGTTTCTAATTTCTTGATGCTGCGCGCTTCTAAAGTTACTTTGCTTTTATCGGAGCGCAGATGGCTCTTGGGAGAAGTGTTTGATAAAGGGCCCGGCTTATGGGTTTTAGATTGAGCATTTGCCCCGATAGACAATAATGTACTGAACCAGACAGCCGCAATTACCCTTTTCCACGAAAAATGGCCTTGGTTTTGTAATTCCAGTTGGTAGTTGACCGCAGCCAGTTGGCTTTTAGCTATTTTACCGCATACATTTTTTTGCGATGCGAAGTAACTTATGATTTCCTGGCTAGTCATCTCCGTAAAATCGATAACGGTTTTACAGCAGCTTTGGCAATGCCTGCCTTGCGCTACGGGTGTCATCTGTTGCCAGTCTTCGTGGCAGGGGGTAGGGATACTGATGCTTTTGATGGGCTGCATATCTGCTGGTTTTTATGCAGGATGCAGCAGGAGCTACTTTTCCATAAAATAATTTTAAAAAAAAACAGCTTATACAGCAAACACCAGCCAGCAAGTAGAGAACCCGATGACCAGCACCATAGCGGCGCTCAATAAAAATTCTTTGCTGAAAACGAAGATCGCCAGTATAAGGCATAGTACTACCTGTGCCACAATCAGCATGGCAATAGCGATAATATTCTCTTGTCCTTGGTCGCCAAACCTAAAGTAAAGGGTATAGGCAACCATTATGGCTATATTTATCGCTACTACAACCCATTTGGGTTCGCGGTGTGGTTTAATGTTTGCTTCTTCCATTTTATATCCCTCCGTGCCTACCTAAAATGCCTGTGCATGTGGAAAAACCTATTACCGATACCAAAAGCCCGCTCAATAACCATTGCAGCCGGCTTGGTCCGGTTATGCTTAATATGATGCAAGCCAATACATGTAAGAACAAAAAAAACGCGTCAATAATTATACCGTCGCTTGGTATTGCCGAAAGCAGCGTATAGCCCACCAATAAGACCAGGTTGATGCCAACCACTTTATAGTTGTATTCCCGTTTCGGTATAAGGTCTTTCTCTTCCATATATTTAAAAAGTTGCAGCCATTTCTGTCCTTAATTGCTCCAGATATTCGCGCTTATCGTCCCGGTAAAAAATATTCATGGTTTCGAAGGGGATAATCTGCATATCCTTGTTTACGATGTGCACGCAGGATTTTTTGATGGCGCGCACATCAAAGTTCTGCGCATCTATAAAGTTCATGATAATCACCCTAAAGAGGTTGTCGTAACCCAGTTGCGGCGCATCTATCTCGGGCAGGCAGCACATAATAGAGTGCAGGTGCTCCTTAGCCTTATCAACCGAATTGCCCGTGCTGAACATATTGAGCAAATGGCCCTTCAGTTGCTCGTCCTGCTCGTAAACGATGGTGTTTTTTGAGTTATCCAGCAAATCATCCGGGTTTATCATCCGCGTGAGCGGGAAGACCTGTTCGCCTAACTTTAATGCGTAACCCATTACCAGTGCATCGGGGTTGCAGGGCACGGGTATCAAATCGTTTGCGTTAAAAACCTTGGTTTGTTCCAGTATGGCGCTACGCACCTCCGTCATGGTGTAACGGTCGGTAGCGGGGTTAAAGTTCTCCAGGCGGCCGGCCTGTTGCGTAGGCTGGAAGGTAACGCCACGTATGCAGGGCTGCTGCAAAGCATATTCTATGATTTTGCCAATCTCATGCGTGTTTAATCCTTTTTGTAAAGTAACCACCAGGGTGGTAGACAGGTTATGTTTATTCAGGTTTTCGATAGCTTTCGTCCGCACATCGCGCAAGTCCTCGCCCCGTAGTTTGATCAAAGCTTCTGCCTCGAAGGAATCGAATTGAAGGTAAACCTCAAAATCGGGCTGGTAAGTGGCCAGCCGTTTCACGAATGCCTCGTCTTTAGCTATGCGGATGCCGTTGGTGTTCAGCATCAGGTGTTTGATGGGCTTGGTTTTGGCAATATCCAGTATCTCGAAGAATTGCGGGTGTACGGTTGGCTCGCCACCGCTTATCTGTACCACATCGGGCTGGCCCTCGTTCGCTACTACTACATCCAGCATCTGCTCAATCTCCTGCAAAGTGCGGTGCCTGCCATAATGTGGCGACGACATGGCGTAGCAGGTAGGGCAGGCGAGGTTGCAGCGATCGGTAACTTCAATAACGGTAAGGCAGGAGTGCTGCTCGTGATCGCGGCACAGGCCGCAATCGTATGGACAACCATAATGCGTTTCGGCATTGAATTTTAAAGGCATTTCGCTGCGCTTGGCGTAATTGCGGCAGTTTTTGTAGTATTCGATGTCGGTTGCTATCAGTACCTTTTCGAAACCATGATGCCGGCAATTCTTCAGCATATAAACATTGGCATCCTCAAAAACGATCTTGGCATCAACCCGGCGCAGGCAGGTTGAGCAGATGCTCAGCGTAAAATCATAATAAATATACGGGCGTTCAGGCATAGGTTTCAGTCAGTTTTGCGGGGTGCAGAAATATTTTATAATAATACAAAATCCCGCCGATACATGCCAATTGAATTACCGATAGGCCAAACCTGAAAAAGTAGGCGGGTTTAATGAATTCTATCAGTAACCTGAAGACCAGGTAGCTTGCCATGAACACTTTGAAGCGCGCGCCATTGGCAAATTGGTGCTTACGCTCAATTAGTCGCAATACCAACCAAAGCATCAGCCAGAATAATATTTCATACAAGTTGGTAGGGTGTCGGCGTATGCCATCGCCAAAGTTGATGGCCCAGGGCAACTGGCTGGCAATGCCGTAAGTGCCATCTTCCAGTCCCGCAAAAAAGCAGCCCGTGCGACCGATGAGCATGGCCAGTATGAGCGGATACACCATCAAATCGCCGGAGGATACGGTAACGCCGATTTGCTTTTTGGTGAGCTCTACCCCAATCAACCCGCCCAGCATGCCGCCTACGATGGTTTTATTGCCCATAAAATAGATGAGGTTGAAGTGTGATAGGAGCGCAGGATTTTCCAGCACGCCTATGATATGGCTACCCAAAAACGCGCCAAAAGCCGCGCCTATGAAAATAATGAGCCGGTTATTTGAAGTAATGCTGTCTATTGTGTGCTTACGCAGATAAGCATAGTAGCGGTAGCCGATGAAATAAGCCAGCGTTTCGCATACAAAATGAACGGGGATGTGAGCGGAACCGAGGGGGATATTGGCAGGGAAGTGCAAATTGGATAACGTTTAGCGTTTACTAAAGGTAGCAATTACCCAAATATCAAACTAAAATTAATTTTACTCCCCGCGCTTTGTATATTGCTGTGCTTTTTACGCAGCCCCAAATGAAAATCACTACCATCTCCGCAGCTTTGCTGTCTTTAGCCGTACTTTCCGCACAAGCGCAAAAAAAATCGCCTTACGATACCGTTACCACCAACTACCAACCGGCAGCGATTTTCTCTACGCTGCCTTATACCCAAAATGGTAACGAGGTACATTCGCCCAATGGGGAACCGGGGCCAAAGTACTGGCAAAACCGGGTTGATTACCAGTTGGATGTGAAGCTGGATACCGTTGCCAAAACCATCAGTGGGGCGGCCAATATCAGCTATACCAATAACAGTCCCGATGCACTGCAATACCTGTGGTTGCACCTGGATCAGAACACTTATAAGAAAGATGCCCGCTCTAACTTTGTGGTTACTGCTTTTGCCGCCCCCGGTCATACCGAGGGCTACCAAATCGAATCCGTATCGATGTTGCAAAACGGCAAACTTACTAAACTGGCTTATGTAATTACCGATACGCGCATGCAGGTACGCCTGCCATCGGCGGTTACGCCAAAGGGCGGCAAGATCAACTTCGTGGTGAAATACCATTATACCATCCCCGGTAATTTTGGCGGGCGGACTGATTACGTTGATACCAAAAACGGCAAAATATACGAGATAGCTCAGTTTTACCCCCGCATGTGCGTGTACGATGATATGCGCGGCTGGGATACCGCACCTTTTTTGGGCAGCGGCGAGTTTTATTTAGAGTACGGCGACATCGATTATAAAGTAACCCTGCCTGCAGATATGATCGTAGCTGGCAGCGGCGAGCTGGTTAATCCATCACAGGTGTTGACCTCCACGCAAATAAGCAGGTTGGCCGCCGCAAAAAACAGCGACAAAACCGTAATGATACGTACCGCAGCGGAAGTTGCCGACCCTGCTTCGAGGCCAGCTGTTAAAGGCAACCTTACCTGGCATTTCAAAATGCTGAATACACGCGATGTGGCTTTCGGTGCATCCAAAGCTTATATATGGGATGCCGCTCGGGTGAATTTGCCGGGCGGAAAAAAATCATTGGCCATGTCGGTTTACCCAGTGGAGAGTACTGGCAACGATGCCTGGGGCCGCGCAACAGAATACCTGAAGGGTTCGATAGAATACTTCTCCGAAAAATGGTTCGTGTACCCTTACCCTGTCGCCGTAAACGAAGCAGGCATAGCAGGAGGGATGGAGTACCCCGGCATTGTGTTTGATGGTATTAGCGATAAAGGGAAGGACCTGTTTTGGGTTACCGCTCATGAGATTGGCCATAACTGGTTCCCGATGATCGTTGGCAGCGACGAACGCCGTTTTGCCTGGATGGACGAAGGGTTCAACACCTTTATAGACGTTTATGCATCGGATATATTCAACAAAGGCGAGTACGGGCCTAAACGCGATAGCGAATATGCCGAGAACGGTGGCAACCCCGCTGATGAGATCATCCCCTTCATCAGCGACCCGGAAGCACCTACCTTGATGGCGCAGCCGGATGCTATTGCCGAGAAGTACCGCCACCCTTTTACCTACTTCAAGCCTGCTTTTGGTTTGATTTTGCTGCGCGAGCAGATATTGGGCAAGGATAGGTTCGACTACGCCTTCCGCAACTATATCCACAAATGGGCCTATAAGCACCCGCAGCCCGATGACTTCTTCCGTTCGATGGAGAACGGGGCAGGAGAGGACTTGGGTTGGTTTTGGAAAGGCTGGTTCTACAATAATTACAAGCTTGATATTGCCCTGATAGATGCCAGATATGCCGACAAGGACCATAGCAAAGGTATCAAAGTGACCGTTGCCAACAAGGAACTGATGGTAATGCCATTTACGGTGGAAGTTAAGTTTAAGGACGGCAGCAAGCAGCGCACCTATTTCCCGGTAGAAACCTGGCTGCAGCAAAAGGTAGCCAGGTTTACCCTACCAACAGGGCAGGATGTAGAAAGCGTTACGGTAGACCCCGATAACGCACTGCCGGATATAAACAGGAAAAACAATTTGAAGACATTATAGTTGAACCAAGCACAGGTTATGGGCAGCGAATTAGTTGCCCCGCCGACTGCCAAAACACTAATGTGACTTCAAAATCCGAAATTATTCCCTATGTTTGAGCATAATATCTTAAAACAGGCATGAGCAAATTCTGGGCTTATTTAAAAACAAGGCAATTTAGAAATACCGTATTACTGGTGATATCCAGCATCATTGGGATTGTTTTGATTGCCTTTTTCAGCCTGAGTTATTATACCCGGCATGGCAGCGGCATCCCCGTACCGCAACTTAAAGGGCTTAACGTAGATAAAGCGATGGCCACGCTTAAAGAGCAGGGTTTCAACTTTAAGATAGATTCTGTTTACGTTCCGGATCAGGAGCCCGGCACTATAGTAGAGCAGGACCCGGATGCCGGTACCAACGTAAAAGAGGGCCGAACCATATACCTCACCATGATTACCCAACAAGCACCGGATGTTGCATTGCCCGATATTATTAGCGATGAGAGCATCTACCGCGAAGCAGTAGCTATACTCTCTAACTACGGCCTGAAGGTTGGCGATACCACCTATCGTGATGATATTGCCCGCGACCGCGTACTAGAGGTACGTTTCAACGGGCAGGTAATAAAACCAGGTACCAAGCTGCCCAAGGGCTCCAGGCTGGATTTGGTGCTGGGCAATGGCGGAGGTGCGGACGAGGTAGATATCCCAGAATTGATTAATCTTGACCTTGATGCAGCGCGGTTTGCTTTAAGCGGTGCCGGTATAAGAGTTGGCGTCATCACGTATGAAGGCTCTATTACTGATTCTACCAACGTGATAGTGGTATCCCAGTCGCCCATGAAGACCGATTCTACGGCACAGATGAGCAAGCATACCCCCATAAACCTTACTGTTAAACAAGGGCAAAAAACCAATGACCCAAATTGATGCGGCTACCCTGCAGCAGCGTTTAAATAACAACGAAAAATTGAACCTGCTTGATGTGCGGGAGAAAATAGAATACGCAACCTACAACCTGGGCGGGCAAAATATACCTGTAGCAAAGCTTGCAGCCCAAATCGATACGCTTGTTTACAACAAAACCGATGAGATTATCGTTATCTGTAGCGCGGGTATCCGCAGCGACAACGCACAGCGCATTTTAACCGAGCTGGGTTATCAAAATGTTGTAAACTTAAAAGGCGGATTGATAGCTTTGCAAAAAATAAACAACTAATAAAAGATACACATCTCCCCATATATCCCATGTCGAATCAACAAAAATCTTCGGGCGGCACGTTCAAAAAATTCATCATCGCGCTGGTGGTCATCATCATCGTTTCGCTGGCCGGCACAGGCGTATTTTACTACCTGCGCTACTTTGGCCCCAATGTAAGTGATAAGCAGGAGTACCTGTATATACATACCGGCGCGGGCTTTGATGAGGTATATAAAACCATACGCGAGCAAGGCATTGTAAACGACACGGCTACCTTTATTAAGGCAGCCCACGACATGAACTACACCACGCGTGTAAAGCCGGGTAAATACAAGCTTACGGCGGGAATGAGCAACCGCAATTTCATCAACATGCTGAAGGCCGGTAATCAGGAACCGGTAAAGCTGGCCATCCATAATATCAGGCTGAAAGCACAATTCGCGGGTTTCCTGGCCAAAAAGCTGGAGCCGGATTCGGTGAGTTTCCTGCGCCTATTGGATTCTGCGGCATTTGTGGATAAATATGGATTTACTACCGATAACGTGTTCACCATGTTTATTCCCAATTCGTACCAGTCGTACTGGAACACTACGCCGGATAAATTCTTTACGAAAATGTACGCTAACTACCAGAAATTCTGGACTGCTGAACGTAAGGCAAAAGCCGATGCGCTTAATCTTACACCCGTGCAGGTAACCGTATTGGCATCAATAGTAGACGCTGAAGCCTCGCACGATGACGAGATGCCTACCATTGCCGGCCTTTACCTGAACAGGTTGAAGGGGAGCATAAAGCTGGAGTCGGACCCGACGGTGATTTTTGCGGTAAATGATTTTACCATTAAGCGCGTGCTCAGGAGGGATTTGATGAAAGATTCACCCTATAATACTTACATGTATAAAGGGCTGCCGCCGGGGCCCATTATGATGCCGTCTATAAATGCCATTGATGCGGTGCTTAATTATCAAAAAAATAACTACCTGTTTATGTGCGCAAAAGAGGACTTTTCGGGCTACCACAATTTTGCCGATAACGAAACCCAGCACAGGATTAATGCCCGCAAATTTCAGCAGGCTTTGAACGACAGAAACATCCTTCGCTAATGTTTCACCATACGACCAAATTAAGGGTACGCTACGGCGAGACCGACCAGATGGGCTATATGTACTACGGCAACTACGCTGAGTTCTTCGAGGTGGGCCGTGTGGAGATGCTGCGTAGCCTCGGGCTTACGTATGCAGGCATGGAAGCATCGGGCATTATGATGCCTGTGCTGGAGCTCAATTGCAAATATCTTAAACCCGCCCGGTACGATGAGGAGATCACTATCTTGGTTACCATGGCCAAAATGCCCGGAGTAAAAATCCATTTCAAATACGAATTGTATAACGAAAAGGAAGAACTGATACACATTGGAGAAACCTTGCTGGCCTTCATTAACATGAAAACAAACCGGCCCTGCCTGCCATCGCAGGAATTTATTGATAAATTGAAGCCTTTTTTTGAGTAATTTTATCCATAATGAAATGGATACACCGCTTTTTAAGCCATTTTAAGTTTTACCACCATATAACCGATTGGGCGAAATCTGTTTACATACCGGGTTTCAGGCCTTTGCCGCTTTACACGGTGGTTGTTTTTTTTATAGAAGAGATACAGCAAACGTCGCTCACCAACCGCGCTGCCGCCCTTGCTTATAATTTTATGCTGGCGCTGTTCCCGGCAATCATATTTTTGTTTACGCTGATAGCCTATATACCTGTAAGTAATTTCCAGGAGTATCTGCTTAGTTTGTTTGCCGTTATTATGCCTACCAATGCCTACCTGGCGTTCCAGTCTACCATTGTAGATATCGTAAGCATCCAAAATGGCAAGTTGCTTTCTTTTGGTTTTGCCACTGCACTTTACTTTGCTACCAATGGCGTAAGCAACCTGATGCAAGCATTCAATAAATCATCTTTGATATTAGAGACGCGTACCTGGCTAAAGAGGCGCGCTGTAGCGCTTCTGCTGACAGTTACCATGAGTATAGCGTTATTGATCGCTATCGTTATTATGATAGCAGGACAGGCCGTAATAGCCTTTCTACAGCATCAACTGCACAGCGAGTCGCATTTTTGGTTTTACCTTATTGCGCTATCGCGCTGGATAATCATCCTGGCTATATTCTTCGTGAGCATCTGTATATTGTACCGCTACGGCCCTTCAAACAAGCAACGCTGGAAATTTGTGAACCCAGGCTCAATACTGGCCACCTCGCTGGCTGTTTTAACCTCTATAGGGTTTACGTATTATACCAACAATTTCTCGTCGTACAATAAGGTTTATGGCTCTATAGGCACGCTTATCGTGGTGATGATATATCTGTACCTAAACTCGCTCATACTGCTCATCGGTTTCGAACTTAATGCCAGTGTTGACCTTTCTAAGCGCAATATCCGCATTGTTAAGCCGCGTTACAATAGCTTCCGGGCCCCTAAAACGGCACCTTTGCCCGCAAAAACCAATGCGCCGCGCAAATAAATCAATGGCGTACAGGAGTTTACAAGTAATTTAAAAAAAGTTAACATCGGGTTTGGCAATTCGGCCCGGATTTGTACTTTTGTCCCCGGAGAGCTGGCAGAGTGGTCGATTGCGGCAGTCTTGAAAACTGTTGACTGTAACAGGTCCTGGGGTTCGAATCCCTAGCTCTCCGCCTTCGCCCGCCGAAGCGGGCTACGGCGGACAAAGTCCGCTAGTAGATCGCGTAGGATGGCTCGCTTGTTAGGCGAATTATAATTTAAAAGCCCGATGAAATTTAGTTTTCATTGGGCTTTTCTTATTTTGGTGCCTATGTGGTATTACGTTTACATTCTGGAGCTTAATAAAGGCAGGATCAAGGAGAAAAGTTGGGGGGAAGAAAAGATTAAGCATAGATTTTAGCAAGTCTGAAGAGGAAAAAGGTAGTATCTCTAACGCCTCTTGAAGTAGCCCTGAAAGCCTTGATTTTTGCG
>NZ_SOZE01000040.1 GCF_004519315.1 Mucilaginibacter psychrotolerans | reverse complement strand
AGTTATACCCCGAACTCAACTTGATGGAGGAGAAACTCTCTGTCGGCATCTTAGTGCCAGGGGGGATCCCTCCTTAGCATCAAAATTGATAAATCTTTCAAAAAAACAAACATATAAGGGGCTGGGGGTGAGTCGACTCGTGACGCGGACATGACCGCCATGTTTCAAACGCTCCAGGTTTTGAAACCCGTTTACCCCTCTCTTGTAAACAAAACGGCACAAAACCGATATGCCGTTATTTTCTCGCAACACAAAATAAACCTTGACGAAAATAATCCCTCTATAGGATATAAAAAATCATCAATATATGCCGAAGCCGGGGATAATGCCCCCGGATCTTGGGCAATCAAAGCAATTCAACTATGAAAAAATTACTCTTTTTAGCTATCGGACTGCTTACCATAGCAGCTTCGGCCAATGCGCAGGATGGCCCCCGCCGTTACCCGCGCCGCGTAGTAAGGCATTTGCCCAGGCAGCAGCAGCCCCAGCACTACCGCCAGCAGGATGATTGGTACAAACCCAAAATAGGTATTGCGGGCGGCCTCAACATCAGCAACACGGTTGATGCCTACAACGCCGATTTCAGCACCAGCAGCGTGGCCGGTGCGCACGTGGGCTTAACCTTTGAGGTGCCTATTGCTTACCCGCTTTCTTTCGCGCCGGAGATTTTGTTTTCGCAAAAAGGCTATAAGGCCGAAACACCCGATGGCACCTTTCGCCAGCGCACCAATTTTATCGATATCCCGCTATTGGCCAAACTGCGCGTAACGCGCGGCTTCAACATTGTGGTTGGTCCGCAGTTGACGTTTCAGACCTCAACACGCAACACTTATGATGATGGCTTCAGCACCATCTACCGCGACAATTACGATGGCCTGCGCGATAAAAGTTACCTATCGGGCCTTATCGGCGTAGGTTTCGACCTTAACCGCAATGCCGAACTTCGTTTCCGCTATGCGCTCGATTTTAACCAAAACCGTGGCGACAATAACTCGGCCATCCCCGATTACCGCAACCAGGTTTTCCAGATTGGCTTAGGGTTTAAGTTTCAGTAAAAGTTGAGAAACAATATTACACGTAAAAAGCTGTAGCGATCCTACAGCTTTTTGCGTATAGGTAAAACCTTAAGGATATATTGCTATATTTGCTTAAACGCGGGTATTTGGTTGCTTTTTCCTAAAGTAAAGCTCTGTTTATTTATGATTTCAATAATAATATGCTCTATCGATCCCGTGCTTTTAGCAGCTGTAAAAGAAAACATCAGCGCTACTATTGGCATACCTTTTGAAATAATCGCTACCGATAACAGGAATAGTACAAAAGGCATCTGTGAAGTTTACAATGACAGCGTAGCATACGCCCGGTACGAACTTTTATGCTTTGTTCATGAGGATATTGTTATCAGTACGCAAGATTGGGGCAAAACATTGGTGCGCCTTTTTAAAGACCCCAAGTTAGGTTTAGTGGGGGTGGCAGGAAGCAATTACCGCCCCTTAACACCATCTGCCTGGGCAGGCATAGGCCCCAAAACGGTATATCAGAACATTATTCAAGCCCATAAATTTAAAAAAGCAGACGATGCCCTTCATTACTTGAATCCCAAAAAAGAGAAGCTGGCTAAGGTTGCCTGTGTAGACGGCGTTTGGTTAACCACTACTAAAACAATAGCATCGGCTATTAAATTCGATCAGGACACTTTTAAGGGCTTTCACGTTTACGATGTAGATTTCTCCATGTCTGTTGCTCAAAGTTATACTGTGGCTGTTACCTTTGAAATTTTAATTAAGCATTTATCAGAAGGTAGATACGATCAGGCATGGATGGCAGATAACCTAAAATTTTCTGAAAAATGGCATTCTAAACTACCACTATCTGTTGGGGAGCATGCACCTGAATTATTGATGAGCGGCGAAAAGTCGACCTTCAAACATTTTATTGAACAGCTAATACAATTTGGCTTCCCTATGCAGGTTGCATACAACGTATTGTGGCGGAATAACCAATTTTTTAATAGCTACGGTAAACTCTTCTTCAAGCTCAATTACTACATATTTATAAAGTACGTTTTAAAGCGTAGGCGAAATATGGCCTAAAGTTATTATCCCACGCCATAGCTGTCTTGATTTGGCGCCATGCGCGTTGCTACTCAAATATCGTAGCCATATTGCTTAAAAACAGGTCGCCAGTAATCCAGGTATAAATCCCAGGCATGGCATCCAAAGGGTAAATTACCTTTGTTTATTTGCCATGCCCGGTCGGGTTCAAACTCTACCGAAAATCCCGCAGCAACCTTATAGTGGGGTATATGCAGACTCTTTTGCCGGCGGTTTACGGCAATGCTCCAAAAAGCATCCTCGTTAAAGCGATGGTTGTTCTGGCGGAGGTAATGCAAAGCTTCGTCGCGCAAAAGCACACTTAAATCATGAAACTTTTTTACGCGTCTTAAAGAGAAACCACCATTGCCAACCCGGTTATAAAACTGCTCGGTAGTAGGTATCCCATCTTTTTTTAAATCAAAGCGGGTGTGCAGGTAATATTTAAATGCGTAAAATTTATCCTTTAGCGGGCCGTAGGTTTTTCGTTTTAACCAGGGTGCGCCAATGTAGTCGTAATTGCGGCTGCACCAGTCGGCCAGTTCATCTTTAAATACAAAGGCATCCAACTGGTATACAAGGATGTACTCATAACCGAGGAAGGTCTCATAAAAATCAGCGGAGAGCATCAGGGTATTGTATCCTTTTATCCCATCAAAGTATTTATCCTCAAAATTTATGGTGTTTGTAAAGTTAAAGCCCTGCAAAGCCGCCGGTAGTAAAAGGCTTTTTGGTTTTATCGCGACTATGGGATATGCAGCAAGTACATTATAGCATTGCTCCAGGGCTATTTGTTCAAATGCCGAAATGGTATCGCGATAAAATGGAATAACAACGGCTACTTTTTGGGTTCCCTGTGTCATAACCGTTATCGTCCTAATTTTCGTTAAAGGTTTGCATATCAATCAACTTGCGGTATAAGCCGTTATTGGCCATCAATTCCTGGTGATTGCCTTGTTCTACAACCTTTCCGCTTTCCAGTACAATTATCATATCGGCATTTTGGATAGTACTTAAACGATGGGCAATAATAAGCGATGTGCGATTTTTCATCAGGTTATTCAAGGCATCCTGTACCAGCTTTTCCGATTCGGTATCCAGAGCAGATGTAGCCTCGTCTAACAGCATTATTGGTGGGTTGCTCAACACGGCGCGGGCTATGCAAATACGCTGCCGTTGCCCGCCCGAGAGTTTAGCGCCTCTGTCGCCTACATTGGTATCGTAGCCCTTATCGGTTTCCAAAATAAAGTTATGGGCGTTGGCAATGCGGGCAGCGGCCTCTACCTCTTCGGGCTTTACATCTTTTTTACCGAAGGCGATATTGTTATAAATGGTATCGTTAAACAGTAGCGATTCCTGGTTTACCACGCCCATTAGGGCGCGTAAAGAATAGGCAGTTACGTGTTTGATATCTTCGCCATCTACCGTAATACAGCCTTCTTGTGGGTCCATAAAGCGGGGTATCAGATCCATCATGGTGGATTTTCCGCCGCCCGATGGGCCAACCAGTGCCACCGATTTCCCTTTGGGGATGGTAATATTTACGTTAGATAAAACTTGTCTCTCCTGGTAGGCGAAAGTTACATTTTCGAAACGGATAGCATCTTCAAAACCAGTTAATGCGACGGCGTTTTTAGCATCGGTAATTTCAGGCTTCTCATCTATTAAATCCAATACACGCTCGCCGGCTGCTATGCCCGAGTGGATATTACTGAACGAATCTGTAATAGCCTTGGCGGGACGCATCAGTTGCGAGAAAACGGCTATATAGGCCACGAAATCGCCCGGAGAAAGTTCTGACGTATTATTGAATACCCGATAGCCCCCATAAAGCAATATAAAAGCCACCATGGTGATAGACAGTGCCTCCGATACGGGCGAGGCCATCTGCTGGCGCTTGGCTATCGATTTAGTAATCCTCGAATAGGTGGTGTTCTCGTTCTCGAAACGCTCTTTAACAAAATCGGTAGCGTTAAAGGCCTTTACAATTTTAATACCGGATAGGGCCTCGTCCAAATAACTAATCATAGTGCTATAAGTCTCCTGCCCGGATATAGCTTGTGCTTTTAAACGCTTTACAATACGCGATATAATAAAGCCCGAAAGCGGCAGCACGATTAACGAGATAAGCGTAAGGTTTACGGAGTATCGAAACAAAACATATAAAAACCCGATGAGCTGCATCGGTTCTTTAAAAACCACCTGCAATGTAGCCGTTACCGAAAATTGTACCACCTGCACATCTGATGCTACTTTGGTAATGATATCGCCTTTGCGCTCGTTATTAAAATAAGCCATGTGCATGTTCATCACATTTTCAAACACAGCTTTGCGCAGGTTATGCAGCGTATAAACCCGCAGGTTTTCCATAATACGTTGCGCAAGATAACGGAAGAAATTACCTAAAAACACCGAAACAACCAACACCACGCACACAAATTTAAGGGCGGTCCACTTATCGTAAGTGTGCAAAAAGTAGTCGAGGTAGTAGTTGAAATAGCCGGAGAAATCGAACAGGGATGGTTTGCCTGTAGGTTTTAATGCGGCGGCATCGGTTCCGATATGGAACAATGTATTTAGCAACGGCCCTATCAGTACAATTACCGACGTGCTGAAAACTACGTATAGGATGGTGCAAATAATATACGGTACAGCAAATTTCCCGATTGGTTTGGCAAAAGAAAGCAGACGAAAATAGGTCTTCATTAAAAATAGGATAGGCTACAAAGTTAGCTTAATTATAGATAAGGTTATAGAACGCGGTTTTAACGTTAATTGATACAAGCAGCCTCATGAACCGGCATCCAACTCCTGAACCAGTGCTTCAAAGTGTTCCTGGAAAATAAAATCGTAACCAACGTCTCCTTCGGGCACAACATTTATAACTTCTACACAAACCTCCAAAATACGTTTTACCTTTAGCGCTTCGGCAAGTGAATACGGGAACGACTGGTTACCAATGAAAAATTTACACCCGGCAATTATTTGCGCCATTTGCAAAAAATCATTTACTTGTACCCATTGGATATGCGGGATAGCTTTTTGAATATCTTTAAACTCCGATTCAACCCCGATGAACTTAATTTTATCGTACCTGCTTAAAAAAGAATAATCTATCATACTATTCCTATACCGTTCGCTACGGGCAACTACTATATCATCGCCATAATTTTTATTCGCATCTACGGTTAGCCAGCTTTGCCAAAGCCTGGGAGTAATCCCGGTGGTGTAACCACACCAATGCGCAATATTTCCTCTATCCTGCGGTATAATACTGGCCCTGAAAAAATCCAGATCAATGTCTACTTTAACATTGTTGTTTACATCGCAAATATTGATGTAAGGCTGCGATTGTATTAATGGAATAAGCATTTGAACCATCCTGGCATTCAGCATCACATTGCCCAACGGATGCACCAGATCGGGTGATATGGTTGATGGCCTGTTTAATTTAAGATAAAGGTTTAAAGGGATGCCTGCTATCTGGTGTATGCGTTTCAACGTAGCTAAGGCGTAAATAATGTCGCCCGCATTGCCGCTGTGATTAAAATCGATGCATTTATTTACCAGTGCAAATGCTTTTATTTTTTGTGGACCAATTAAGGATGTGCTGCTTTTTAATTCGGCTTCAAACCGGGCGTGTTTTAAGTTTACCAGTTCTTGTTTATACAGCTTGTAGGCTTTTTTATCGCTATATTTTAAGTAGAGTTTACTTATTATATTTTTCTTCGCCATAAAAAATCTGTATTATTCATTGTTTAAAGGGTCGTTAATAATCATCGCTTTATGTTCCGGAAAAAATTACCAGCCGCTTCTAACTCGTTGATTGTTTGTTCACAATGCATCAAATTACGGGCATGCCGTCAACTGTAATTATAGGCAGGTGCTATGCAACCGCCTATCGGAGTATAAGCCTTAAAATATGTTCCGGTTTAAGCTTAACGTCCTTCATTTAGTTTAGCTTGGTAGCTATAAGGTTACCTGCTTGATTTCGCTGTCGAATTTCTGTTTAATTTTGCATAAAGACAAGTACGCCAATTATGAAAAGATTTCTTGTAGTTCTCCTCCTCCTCCTTTTCCTCTTCTCCTGCAGCCCAAAACCGCAGCACAATACCATCAGCATATCCATAACGCCCAATAACCAATCCTTTCAATTAAAGTGCCTGGATGCGGGCATTGTGGCATATCACCGGGGAATGGGATTACATCATTGCCGACCACAGCCATGACGGTCTATCATCGCATGCTATCGTCGCCGCATTCGAGCGGGATAAGTCAGGCCTCATCCTAAAAAACTTCGGGTTGAAGATATGGCTTCGGTACAGGTTTAGGTTGCTGAAAGAGAGGTTGCCGAAGTAAGGGGGGCGGTTGGTTTAGTGCTGAGCTTATGACGAAATATATAAGCAGCTTTTTGTTTTTTATTTGAAAGAGAACTATAAATTTTTAGGTAAAATATATGGAGGGAATGTGCGTTTACCGTATGGTTGTGAGGGGGGGATTAACGGATTTGTCAAGCTTGACTAGCGTCAGATACTACTTAAGGAATTATATAATATCTTTGTATAAGAACTCATTGTTATGATATCTACAGAGGTTAAAAAATTACATCTAATTGAATCTTTAATAAAGGAGAACAATGAAATTGTTTTAAGGGAGATTGAAAAAATACTCGCCGCTTCTAATCATGGCCCCAAAAACACCATCGGCAATTTTGTTAATGTTTTAAGCTCCGAAGAGCTCGATGCATTTGAAAGGAATATTGAAGAAGGATGCGAGCAAATAAATGAAGATGACTGGAAGTAAGTGCCTTTTAGACACGAGCGTTATTATTCATTCTTTTAAGAATAACAAGCAGGTACGCGACAGATTAGAAACATTCGACGAGCTATATGTTAATGATATTGCAATCGGCGAGTTGTATCATGGGGCATATTCATCTTTGGATCCACAAAAGCACATCAACCAAGTCCAATTGTTTTTAAGTAGTTGTTTTGTTATTGGTGTCGATACTTATACCGCGACGATTTATGGAAGGCTCAAAACTGATTTAAAACGCAGGGGTAAGCCAATCCCTGAAAATGACATTTGGATAGCTGCGTCAAGCCTCGCGTACAACCTCCCATTGTTTACTACCGATAAGCATTTTGAATTGTTGGAATTAGAGTTAATTCCATTCAGCCAATGAAAAGATTTCTTCTAGCCCTCCTCCTTTTCCTCTTCTCCTGCAGCCCAAAACCGCAGCATAATACCATCAGCATATCATTAACGCCCAACAAACAATCTCTTCTATTAAAAGGTCTCGACCCTGCCGTAGCCGGCGAGATAAGCCGCGACACCCTAGGCAACGGCTGGCAAACGCTGGTGCCTGTTTACCGCATGCCTGCCGATACCGATATGATGAGCTACCAACCTATACAACCCGGCAAATACCAGCTGGCCGATAGCGTGGTGATTTTTACGCCAGATACTCCTTTTGTAAAAGAGCAGGCGTATTTTGTGCGTTGGTACCATTTCGATAAAGGGAAAAAGGCTACTGATTACCTGCGCGGACAGCTTCGCCCCGGGCAAACCCAGTTTACCGATTTGATTTTTAAGCAATAAGCATTTGGAATAGAAAAAAATTCGTACATTTGTATCCGAATTAAAAAAAGAGGGGGCTTTAGTCCCCTCTTTTATTTTATCGATCAAATTTATCATCAAGATATAACTATCCGATAATGAATATTGAAAAGAGAGTAACAGAGCTGGTTGAAGAGAAGATTGCCGATATGCCGAATTTGTTTTTGGTAGAGGTAAAGATGCACTCCAATGGAAAGCTGATTGTGTTGGTAGATGGGGATAACGGCATAGGCATTGCCGATTGCGCAGCCATCAGCAGGCACGTGGGTTTCCACCTGGAGGAAGAGAACGTGATAGAAGAGGCCTACAATTTAGAAGTATCTTCGCCGGGTATTGATACGCCGCTTACCTTGCCAAGGCAGTACACCAAAAATATTGGACGCACGCTGGAGATTAAAATGGCCGGTGGTACCAAGCGCGAAGGTAAATTACTGAGCGTTGGCGAGGGCGATATCACGATAGAAGAAATAATAAAAGAAAAAGGGAAAAAGGCTGTGACTGTTGAAAGCACCATCCCTACAGATAATATAACAGAAACAAAAGTTTTAATATCATTCAAGTAAGAAAATGAGCAATATTAATTTAATTGATTCTTTTCAGGAATTTAAAGATTTCAAGAACATCGATCGCCCTACCATGATGAGCGTACTGGAAGACGTTTTCAGGAGCATGATCAGAAAAAAATACGGTACCGACGAAAACTGCGACGTAATTGTAAACACCGATAATGGTGACTTGGAGATATGGCGCACGCGTGTTGTGGTTGAAGATGGTTTTAGCGAAGATGACGACCTGGAGGTTGAATTGCTGGAAGCTAAAGCATTTGATGCCGATTTAGAAGTTGGCGATGAGCAAATTGAGCAGATTACTTTAGAAAGCTTTGGCCGCCGCGCTATTTTAGCCGCACGCCAAACATTGGTATCTAAGATTTTAGAATTAGAGAAAGACGAGATCTTCAAGAAATATAAAGACCGCGTTGGCGAAATTGTAACCGGCGAGGTTTATCAGGTTTGGAAAAAAGAGACTTTGGTGTTGGATGATGAAGGCAACGAGCTTTTATTACCTAAAACCGAACAGATACCTGCCGATTACTTCAAAAAAGGTGATAGCGTACGTGCTATCATCAGCAAGGTGGATATGCTGAACAGCAACCCCAAGATCATCATATCGCGTACCGCACCTGAGTTTTTACAGCGTTTGTTTGAGATGGAAGTACCGGAGATATTCGACGGTTTGATCACCATCAAGAAAATCGTGCGTGAGCCGGGCGAGCGTGCAAAAGTTGCCGTAGAAAGTTACGATGATCGTATCGATCCGGTTGGTGCCTGCGTAGGTATGAAAGGATCACGTATTCACGGTATCGTACGCGAACTGAAGAACGAGAATATCGACGTGATCAACTATACCAACAACCTGCAGTTGTACATACAGCGTGCTTTATCGCCGGCTAAAATCACTTCTATTAAATTAGATGATGAAAAGAAAACCGCAGCGGTGTACTTAAAGCCCGATCAGGTATCGTTAGCGATAGGTCGTGGTGGCCATAACATAAAATTGGCAGGTAAATTGACAGGATACGAAATAGACGTTTACCGCGAGGCTGATGAACACGACGAGGATGTGGATATTGAAGAATTCTCGGATGAGATTGATAGTTGGATACTGGACGAATTTAAGCGCATAGGCTTAGATACGGCAAAATCGGTACTGGCACTTTCTGTAGGCGAATTGGTAAAACGTACCGATTTAGAGGAAGAAACCGTAAAAGATGTGTTATCAATTCTGCAGGCAGAGTTTGAATAAACATAATAAGCAAAATTAAAATCGTATTTTTGCGATAATTAGAGCAGAGAAATAATAATAAATGTCAGAAGACAAATCAATAAAATTAATAAAGGCAGTAAAAGAACTGAACATCGGTATGGGTACCCTTGTCGATTTCTTAGCTACTAAAGGCTACAAGGTGGATAAGCACCCTATGGCCAAGCTGGATAACGACATGTACACTACCTTGTTGAAGGAATTTGCAGTCGACAAAATTATTAAGGAAGAGGCCAAGCAGATCAGCATCGGCAAAATCAGGAAAGAAGAGCCAACTGCGGCTCCCGAAAGACCTGTGGAAAGCCGTCGTTCGAGAGATTTCGACAACGAGGAGATACTGATCAAAAATACCGGGCATTTTTCTTCGCCGCAGGCCGAGAAGCCAAAACCTGCCGAACCGGTACAGCCAAAGCCCGAAGACCGCAGCACCACAGGCTTGCCTGGGGTTACGGTAGTGGGCAAAATTGACCTGAACAACCTGGGTGCCAAGCCGGTAGTAGAAGCGCCAAAAGCGCCCGAGCCGCCGAAAGCACCCGAACCTGTTGCAGAGGCACCTAAGCCGGCAGTTGTTGTTGAGGTACCAAAGCCTGTTGTTGAGGTACCAAAACCTGTAGTTGAGGCGCCAAAAGCACCCGAACCAGTTGCAGAGGCACCTAAGCCGGCAGCCGTAGTTGTTGAGGCACCAAAACCGGTAGTTGAGGCACCAAAAGCACCTGAACCAGTTGCAGAGGCACCTAAGCCAGTAGCACCGGTTGCACCTGCGCCGGCTCCTGTAGTTGCAGAGCCTGAACCAACAGCAGCAGCACCCGCAGAAGAAGGCGATGATGTTATCCGCGCAAGCGCCGAGCGCCTTAGCGGGCCAAAAATTATTGGCAAAATACAACTGCCTGTAAACAACACGCCTAAGCGTGGCGGGCCGGTGGCTTCGTCATCAAACGCGGCGGGTAACGCAGCAGATCACAAACGCAAACGTAAACGTAAAGATGCACAAGGCGGCGGTGGCAACAATACAGGGCAACAGGCACCGCCAAGCGGGCCTATTAACCCTAATCGCCCCGATTTCCGTAACCGGCCAACAGCTCCTCCGGGAGGCGGGCCAGGCAACCGTCCCGATTTTAGGGGTGGGGGTAACCGCAATGCGCCACCAAGCACCGGGCCTAAGGAAGAACCAACAGAAAAAGATATACAAGACCAGATCAAGGCTACACTTGCTCGTTTGAGCGGGGCCGGTAAATCGGGTAAATTCGCGCAGCGCGCCAAATTCCGCCGCCAAAAACGCGATGATGTTGCTGCAAGTGCCGAAGAACTGGCAATGGAGCAGGATGCACAATCTAAAGTATTGAGAGTTACTGAGTTTGTTACGGCAAATGAGTTAGCTATCATGATGGATGTATCCGTTACACAAATTATCTCTACTTGTATGAGTTTGGGGATGTTTGTATCCATCAACCAGCGTTTGGATGCCGAAACTTTAAGCATAGTTGCTGATGAGTTTGGTTTCCAGGTAGAGTTTGTAAAACCACAGGACGAAGAAGCGAACTTAGATACGCCAGACGAGCCGGATCAGTTGGTGCCACGTGCGCCTATTGTAACCATCATGGGCCACGTTGACCACGGTAAAACATCATTGCTCGATTTTATCCGCAAAACAAATGTAATCGGTGGTGAAGCGGGTGGTATAACCCAGCACATTGGTGCTTACGAGGTAACCTTGCCCGATGATAAAAAGATCACCTTCCTGGATACACCGGGCCACGAGGCGTTTACCGCCATGCGTGCCAGGGGTGCGCAGGTAACGGATATCGTTATCATTGTGATAGCGGCAGACGATAGTGTGATGCCGCAAACGCGCGAGGCTATAAACCACGCGCAGGCTGCAGGTGCACCAATCATCTTCGCGTTCAATAAGATCGACAGGCCGGGTGCCAACTCAGACAAAATCCGTGAGCAGTTATCGGCCATGAATATACTGGTAGAAGAATGGGGCGGTAAATACCAAACCCAGGAAATATCTGCCAAAACAGGCTTAAATATTGAGCTCTTGTTAGAGAAAGTGTTGCTTGAAGCAGAATTGCTTGAGCTTAAAGCCAACCCTAACAAACGTGCCGTGGGTACTGTAATAGAATCGGCCCTGGATAAAGGCCGTGGTATTGTTACTACTGTATTGGTACAGGCCGGTCGCCTAAAAGTGGGCGACCCGATACTGGCCGGTTGCTACAGCGGACGTGTAAAAGCATTAACCAACGAGCGTGGCCAACGTGTAACTTCGGCAGGTCCTTCTACCCCGGTACAGGTATTGGGTATGCAGGGCGCACCAACCGCGGGCGACAGGTTCAACTCGCTGGAAAGTGAAGTGGAAGCACGCGAAATTGCCAACAAGCGTTTACAATTACAACGCGAACAGGGCTTACGTACGCAGAAACACATCACCCTTGATGAAATTGGCCGCCGTTTGGCAGTTGGTAACTTTAAAGAACTTAACATTATTGTTAAGGGCGATGTGGATGGTTCTATCGAGGCACTGTCAGATTCGTTACTGAAACTATCTACCGAGCAGATACAGGTGAACATCATCTCTAAGGCAGTTGGGCAGATATCAGAAAGCGACGTATTGCTGGCATCTGCATCAGATGCAATCATCATCGGTTTCCAGGTACGTCCTTCGGGAAGTGCGCGTAAACTGGCCGAGGCAGAGCAGATCGATATCCGCTTGTACTCCATCATCTACGATGCTATCAACGAGATTAAGGCAGCTATGGAAGGCATGCTTGCGCCAACCTTCGAAGAGAAGATTGTTGCGAACGTGGAGATCCGCGATGTGTTCAAGATCAGCAAGGTTGGTACCATTGCGGGTTGTATGGTGTTGGATGGTAAGATCACCCGTAACAGCAAGATCCGTATCATCCGTGATGGAGTGGTAGTACACACCGGCGAACTGGCTTCGTTGAAACGTTTCAAAGACGATGTGAAGGAAGTTTTAACCGGCTACGAGTGTGGTTTGAACATCAACAACTACAACAACATCGAAGTAGGCGATATAGTAGAAGCATACGAAAACGTAGAAGTGAAGCGCAAACTGGCTTAAACGATTTTGTTTAGATAACTGAAAGGGATGGCCAAAAGCTATCCCTTTTTTGATTGTAAAAATCCATCGTATTCCAGATTACTGAACGGTAGTAGAGCAGTGAAAAAACTGCATTTGAAAATTGGATTTTCCTGGAAATTTATAGCGGAAACCGGAGCGATTTTTTGGAAGAAGCCGTTTTTCTTGGGCCGAAAACCAGGTATTTTGACAAAGCAGCCGCTGCTCCAAACCTACTAATCAACCACCGCTCTTATTCTCTCTTCTATTTGTTTTACCAGTTCGTCTACTGGCGTTTTACCGGGTTCTATGGGTTCCAGTACCGTCCAGCTCATAGGGGTGAAGGTGTTAAGCGGGTACAGGCCGTAGCGGCGCATCTTCCACGAATCTTTGATGGCAACAGGTACCAGTAAGGCATCGGGGCACTTCTTCAACAGCGCAGCCACACCTGCCGACTGGAAGGTTTTCACCTTGCCATCCTTAGAGCGCGTACCTTCCGGGAATATCATCGCGCTCCACTTGTTCTCCTTCATCCGGATACCGAATTTTACCAGCTCAGTAATGGATTGGCGTGCGTCTTTCCTGTCGATATTGGCACCGCCGCCAACTTTAAGGTTGTAGGATATAGAGGGGATGCCTTTGGTTAACTCCACTTTGGATATAAACTTGGCATGGTACTTCCGCAGGAAGTAAATCATCGGCGGAATATCAAAATCGCTTTGGTGGTTGGCTATAAAAATGATAGAACGACTAAGCGGCAGGTTTTGCTTATTGGTAAATTTAACCGGGTTGAACAAAATATAGTAGGTGCCAACCAAAAAGAAGTTGAGGATATCAACTGAGCGCTTGTGTACTTTGTAGCCGCCCCAGTTATAACACATCCATTGTATGGGCTGGAAGATAACCAGCATCAGCAAAAATGCAATAGTAGCAAGCGGGGACAAGAAATAGCCTAAAAACTTTTTCATTAACGCCTCAAAGGTATATTTTTTTGAGAAAATGATAAAGCTTTGGCTTATAATCTGTTCTCTAATTGCATCAGCTTTATTTTAAGCACAGCGCCCACGGTTACAGAATCGGTTATTTCGCCGACGTTTACCATGCGGTAAACCTCATCAAAAGGCACTTTGTTTACCAGTAATTGTTCGGTGTCTTCGGGTTCAGCCTCGTGCTGCTCCAGCCCGCGGGCCAGGTAAATAATGCTCAGCTCATCGCTTACCGAATTGGAGAGGTGCATCTGCAGTATCTCGGTCCACTCGCTGGCTTTGAGGCCGGTTTCTTCCAGCAATTCTCGCTTGGCCGATTCTAATGGGTCTGTGCCCTCAGGGCCGCCGCCCTCGGGTATTTCCCAGCAATACTGGTTCAGTACAAAACGGTATTGCCCTACCAGGTAGGTGTTCATATCTGCATCCAGCGGGATAACGCCTATAGCAACGTTCTTGAAATGCACCTTACCATAAATGCCCGGATTGCCCGATGGGTTGAGTACCTGATATTCGGTAACGTTTATCCAGGGGTTATCATAAACGTTTTGTTCTCCGGTAATCTTCCAGGGGTTTTCGGTGGGGTATTGCATAGTATCGGTATTATGGGTGTTAATGGCGCCTAAATTAAGTATTATAAAACTTCCTGCGTCTTATTCCGCTTTAAATACCCCGGCACATTCACCAGTAGTATCCCAGCTAATATAATAAACAGGCTTAAAAGCTGGGCGGTGTTCACCTCTTCGTGAATAAACAGCCAGCCTAAAAACACGGCCACCACCGGGTTTACATAAGTATGCGTGCTTATTATTGCGGGTGGCTTGATGCTGAGTAGCCACACAAAAGATTGATAGGCGATGAGCGAACCCATTACGATAAGGAATAGTAAACCTCCCCAGGCTTCGCCCTTCACTTTATTGAACGAAAATCCAATTTGCTCGCTTTTGCAAAACGCTACTACCGCAGCTGCAACGCCCGCCGCCAATAATTGCACACTGGCATTCATTACGGTAGAGCTTTTTCCCTCACTACCCTTTACAATGAGCGAGCCGATTATCCATAACAAAGCACCAAATAATATGGCCACCGATGCTACAATGGCCATTGGTGAGGGGTGTATTTGAGCAACGCCCAGTTTCATAAACAAAAAGATGCCTATAAAGCCGATGATAAGCCCGCTAACGATGAATTTGTTAGAGAAGTATTCCGTCCAGCGTTTACGGTCAATCACCAAAAGCATCAAAGGCTCGGTGGCCACCAATATAGCCGCCTGTCCCGAACTGATGTATTGCTCGGCCCAGGCTATAACGCCGGTACCGCCTACCAGCATCAGCGTACCGGCCAAAGCATGGCGCAGTAGCGCTCTTCTTTCGGGTAAGTTTTCTCCTTTTATTTTGCACCATACAAGCAACAGTAACCCCGCAGTAAGGTATCGCAGGCTAATTAAAATAAACGGCGGGAAACTCTGCAAGCCGTATATCACTGCAAGATAGGTAGAACCCCACACCACATAGATGTTAAAGAAGGCGAAGGCCACTAACAGCGGCGATATAGCTTTTTTAGTTTTCATATCGGTTAACGCATTCGGTATATGTCCTTTTTAAAAGCATGTAATACCAAATAAAAGGCCAAAAAAAAAGCGGCTGAAAATTTCGGCCGCTTTTGTTGATTTTAATTTATTAGGGGAATTATAATCCAAATTCGGCTTTTACCTTGTCTACGTAATCCAGCTTTTCCCAGGTAAACAGTTCCACTTCGCGCTCCAGCTTGCTGCCATCATGTGCGTTGAATGTTTTGGTAACGGTGATGCTTGGCTTGCCAAAGTGGCCATAAGCTGCAGTTTCGCTATAGATAGGGTTGCGTAGTTTAAAGCGGGTTTCGATAGCGTAAGGCGTCATATCGAAAACTGATTCTACTTTTTTAGCAATCTCGCCATCGTTTAAACCAACTTTGGCAGTATTGTAAGTGTTTACGTAAATACCCATTGGCTGAGCCACGCCAATAGCGTATGATACCTGTACCAATACCTCGGTGCAAACGCCGGCCGCAACCAGGTTTTTAGCAATATGGCGGGTGGCGTAAGCTGCAGAGCGGTCAACCTTAGATGGGTCTTTACCGCTGAATGCGCCACCACCGTGTGCGCCTTTACCGCCGTAAGTATCAACGATAATTTTACGGCCGGTTAAGCCGGTATCGCCATGTGGGCCGCCGATAACGAATTTACCGGTAGGGTTGATATGGTATTTGATATCGCTGTTGAAGAAGTGGGCGTATTTAGGGTATTTTGCTTTTACGCGTGGTATCAAAATGCTGATGATATCGTCGCTTATCTTTTTCAGCATGGTGGCCTCTTCGTCAAAATCGTCGTGCTGGGTAGATATTACGATGGCATCTATACGTTGCGGAGTGTTATCGTCGGCATACTCTAAAGTAACCTGCGATTTTGCATCCGGGCGGAGATATTTGATTTCACTGTTTTCGCGGCGAATGGCGGCAAGCTCAATTAATAAAGCGTGCGCGATATCCAATGCCAGCGGCATGTAATTATCTGTTTCGGCAGTTGCATAGCCAAACATCATTCCCTGATCGCCTGCGCCTTGCTCTTCCGGGGCTTTGCGCTCAACACCCTGGTTAATATCAGGTGATTGCTCGTGTATGGCCGAAAGCACACCGCAAGAACTGCCATCGAACATGTATTCGCCTTTGGTGTAACCAATTTTGTTGATTACCTCGCGGGCTATCTTTTGTACGTCTAAATAAGCCTTAGATTTTACCTCGCCGGCCAAAATTACCTGCCCGGTGGTTACCAGTGTTTCGCAGGCAACCTTCGATTGTGGGTCGAACGCTAAGAAATTATCGATTAAAGCGTCGGATATTTGATCGGCAACTTTGTCCGGGTGCCCTTCTGATACAGATTCTGAAGTGAATAAATATGGCATGTTTTTATTTGAAATAACGTTAAAGCCGAAAGTATGGATTTATTTGAAACTTGTAAAAAGAGAAGCAGGAATTAGCACTTTTTTACGTGGTTGCAACATGTGTGGGGCAGGCCCGCACCATCAAATCAGTCCACTTACGCGGGGCAAAAATAAAACAATTTTTCACAAAGCCGAAAATACATTTACTTTTGCCGCTTGTAAAGCTATATAGTTGAAAAGGAAAGCGTTATTTATCATAAACCCGGTATCGGGAGGGAAGAGGAAAGATGGGGTGCCGGAGCTGATCAAAAAGTACCTCGACCATTCACTATTTGAGTATAAAACAATATTTAGTACCGGCGTAAAGCATGCGCGTGACGTTGCACGCGAGCAGGCAAAATATTACGATATTATAGTTGCCGTAGGTGGCGATGGCACGGTTAACGAAGTAGCCTCGGCAATTGCCGGCACCAATACGGTACTCGGTGTTATTCCTTATGGCTCGGGTAATGGGCTATCGCGCTTTTTAAGCGTACCCATGGATGCCGAAGGGGCCATAAAGGGCATTAACGCAGGCCGCGTAATTAACATAGATGCCGGTAAAATGAATGATAGGTGGTTTTTCAATATGGCCGGTATGGGGTTTGATGCCCACATTAGCCAGGTTTTTGCCAACGGTAGCACTAAACGGGGATTTATCGGCTACCTTAAATCGTCCATTCGCGAAATTTCGAGCTATAAAGCACAGCAATACCGTATAGATATAGATGGGGTAAAGTATCAGCGCGAAGCTTTTATGCTAAGTATAGCCAACTCGTCGCAATACGGTAACAATGCGCACATATCTCCTACAGCTTCGGTACAGGATGGCCTGCTTGATGTTTGTATTATCAAACCTTTCCCCTTATACCGTTTTCCCGAAATGGGCTTCCGCATGCTGTTCAAGGCATCCGAAAGCTCCAAATATGTAGAGATTATCAAAGGTAAGAATATCAGCATAACCCGGTCACAGCCCGGCCCTATCCATTTGGATGGTGAGCCGAGGGAAGCTGGCATAGATATAGCTATCAACGTGATGCCCGGCACATTGCAAATTATTGTTGGCGATAACTATAAAGGCTGATACAATGGCAAAGAAAAACTACACCGGCATCATGTACTCTACAGATCCTGATTTTAAATACCTGGAGGAGGGTAGCCACACGCAGGAAACCCTGCCGCCTCAGCAACAAAATCTCAAAATATTCCTCGATCGTATAAAAGGCAATAAGCTGGTAACCCGTGTAAGCGGCTTTGTAGGTACCTATGCCGATTTGGAAGCCATAGGCAAAAAGTTGAAAACCAAATGCGGCGTTGGAGGCTCTACCAAAGATGGTGAAGTGCTATTGCAGGGCGATTTTAGGGATAAGGTGCTCACCTTATTGCAGGCAGAGGGCTACAAAGCCAAAAAAGCCGGGGGATAATCGTAAAAACCAAACTAATTATTTATGGTAGATGCATCCCAGTGGGCAGCTAAGTTCATTTGATACGCAATTTGTTTCACCTTGTACAATGGCAACCATGCTCAGGACCACAATATTTATTATTTTAGTAGCATAGGTAATTGTAATACAGGGCATTTGTAAAGCAACTATCCTTATAGCTATATTCTGAAGTGCAGAAGGCGAAGCATTCATTGTTCTCCAATGCGTAAAAAAGACACACAGAACGGCAAGAACATAGCTGTAACCATTGCTTAGACGTTACTATATCAGCTTAGTTACACACTTTTTATGGCCTAAAGCTTGCTATTCACAAAAAAAATGGGTTTTATTGCAAAATATTATTTGACAAAAACACAATTTTACCGTGTAATAGCGTTATGTATTACCATTTTGCAAAACCGCTTCGCAACCTGTGTTAAATTATCATAAAGAATTACATAAAAAGTTTTTTTAATTCATTTAAATTCTATTTTTGTTAACCGCTTAACACGCACACATTTTTATTAACTTATATTACAAACAAAACGAAAACTAAAATCAAAAGTAATGGCAACTGCACCAACAAAACCAACTACCCCTGTTAAGAAAGAAAGCTCAAGTGCATCAGGCGCATTTGCAACTTTAACCATTCCAATTTGCATCGCTGTGGCCGTATGTATCTTCATCTTCATTTTGGGCGATGGAAGTCATTATAAAGGTGGCAACTCCGAAAACGAAGTGAACCCTGGCGATTATTTCGGTATCATCCACAAAGGTGGTGTTATCGTGCCTATCATTATGTCTTACCTGTTAATGGTTATCGTATTCTCTATCGAGAGGGCAATCGTTATCGGTAAAGCTTCTGGCACCGGCAACGTAGATGTATTCGTTAAAAAAATCACATCTTTATTAAACGCCGGCGACATCAAAGCTGCAAGCGCTGCCTGCGATGCTCAAAAAGGTTCGGTAGCAAACGTTATCAAATCGGGCTTAAAGAAATACAAAGAAATGGAAGAAGAGCCAAACCTGGACGTTGACCAGAAAACGCTTGCCATCCAAAAAGACATCGAAGAAGCAACTGCTTTAGAAATGCCAATGTTAGAGCAAAACCTTACCATCATTGCTACTCTGGTATCTATCGGTACATTAACCGGTTTGTTGGGTACAGTAATCGGTATGATCAAGGCCTTCGGTGCGTTAGCAGCTTCTGGTGCTCCAAACCAATCAGCGCTTTCTAACTCAATCTCTGAAGCACTTATCAACACTGCGTTAGGTATCGGTACTTCTGCTATCTCAATTGTAATGTACAACTTGTTTACTTCTAAGATAGATAAACTTACTTACGCTATCGACGAAACAGGCTTCAGCATTGTTCAAACATTCGCTGCATCGCATAAAAACAGCAGGTAATAAAATATTAGTGCTTGTTTCCATGTTATAACAAAATATAATTTGGAATTTATTTGAAATTGTAACACTTAATATTTAACTTTACACCATGCCAAGAGTAAAAGTCCAAAGAAAGAGCACTTCGATAGATATGACCGCCATGTGCGACGTAGCTTTCCTGTTGCTTACCTTCTTTATATTAACAGCAAAACCACGGACCGAGGATCCTGTGCCCGTTGATATACCGGCTGCTACCACCGAGATACCTATCCCGGATGATAACATGCTGATGTTGACTGTGGGCCAGGGCAAAGTGTTCTTCTCTGTAGATGGTAACGATATCCGTAAACAAACGCTTATACAAATGGGCGATAAATATGGCATTAAGTTCACACCGGAGCAACAGGAAAAATTTGCAGGATTGCCGATATTTGGCGTACCGCTAAAGCAATTGGGCGGTTTCCTGGACCTGGATGCAGAAGGAAGGAAAGCTTTCCAGCAGAGCGGTATCCCTCACGACACAACAGACAGTAATGAGCTGTCTGACTGGATTCGCGAAGCCCGCCGTGTAGACGTAAGTTTGTACAACAAAGCATTGCGCATTTCTATCAAAGGAGATAACAAAGAAGAATACCCAACCATCAAGAAATTGATCGGCGTTCTTCAGAAACAAGAAATAAACAAGTTCGCGCTGATCACAACGGTTAAAGCCGAAACAAAAAAATAAGACGATGGCAGAATTAGATACCTCCGGCGGAGGTAAACATAAAGGCGGGAAGGTTCGCAGTAAAAAAGCCTCTACACGCGTGGATTTAACCGCGATGGTGGATTTGGCTTTCCTGCTCATCACCTTCTTTATGCTTACCACAACGCTATCAAAACCAAAGGCGATGGATTTAGCCATGCCTGATAAGGACGAGAAAACAAAGGATCAATTGCCTGTAGCCGCTTCCCGCTCTATGACTTTATTGTTGGGTTCTAACGACAAAGTAGAGTGGTTTATTGGCGAGCCTGGCAAGTCCCAGCCAACTACCGAAGGTTTCGGAAAAGATGGCTTACGTAAAACCCTTTTGGAGAAAGGAAAAGAAATTCAACAAACCACAGGTAAGTACATGGTAGTACTTATCAAGCCAAGCGATAAGTCTACTTACAAGAATTTAGTAGACGTGCTTGACGAGATGAACATTACCGGCGTACAATCTTATGCTATTGTTGATATTCTCCCTGCAGAGCTCGAGCTGTTGAAAAGGGATAATAATTATTAATGGTAAACTAACGTAATAAGACAATGCTAGGATCAAAATTAGACATACTAAACCAGCAGTGGATAGACGTTGTTTTTAAAGGCCGTAACAAAGATTATGGAGCATACGATTTAAGGAGAACGAACCCTCGTAATACCAACAAGGCTCTTTTAATCGGCGTTGCGATATTTGTTTTTGCGATATCCTTTAAAACAATCCTCAATAAATTAGAGGGCTTTATCCCAAAGGCTGATGAAAAGGTGAAAATCACCGAGGTTGTGCTTCCGCCGCCACCGGTAGACGAAACCAAGAAACCACCTCCGCCGCCACCGGAACCACCAAAACCGAAGGTAGACCAGGTGCGTTTCCCTCCTCCGGTTGTAAAACCCGATAACGAGGTTCAGGAAAAGGAACCACCTACTCAGAAAGAGTTGGAAGTTGCCGATCCTGGTCAGAAAGATCAGAAAGGTGACCCCAATGCTGATATCAGGATTGAAGAACCAGTAGGTAATGCAGACGTAAAGCAAGTAGTTGAGGATAACCCTAACCAGATCTTCCAGGCGGTAGAGCAGCAACCTGCTTTCCCGGGCGGCGATGGCGGTTTTGGTAAATACTTAGGTAAAGCTATACATTACCCTGCTGTTGCCAGAGAGAATAACGTACAAGGTCGTGTAATTTTAACCTTCGTGGTTGAAAAAGACGGTTCGTTAACGGATATTAAGGTGCTGAGAGGTATCGGAAGCGGTTGTGACGAAGAAGCAGTACGCGCTTTGAAAGGTTCTCCTAAATGGAAACCAGGTATTCAGAACGGTCGTCCGGTTCGTGTACAATTCAGTGTACCAGTAGCTTTCTCGCTTTCTTCAGAAGAGTAATTTAATGTTACCTGACAATAACAAAGAGCAAAAATCGCCCAAAAGGCGGTTTTTGCTTATTTTAGGAGTTACTGCATTCACGGCACTTTGCGTGCTGGGATTGTTGTTGATATTTTTAGATAATTTCCCGCCAGGATTAGATGCTACGAAAAAGAAATTGTTTGGTGGGTTTGTGTTAGTGTATGCAGTGTTGCGTTTCTCGCGCTATTTAAAAAGAGGGCCCGATAATGAAGAGTAAGTATTTCCTTTTGTTGATAGGTGCACTGCTTATTTTAGTATTCCAGGGCTGTACGGAAAATAAAAAGGACAAAAAAGAAGTTATATTAGACGGCTTTACGTCGGGTACGCTCGCCTTTGCGGCCGACGAGTCTTTTTCGCCGATTGTAGGCGAAGAAGAGTATGTTTTCAGGGCCTTGTACCCGGAGGCGAAACCGGAAATCAAGTACGCTCCCGAAAGCGAAACGATCAACGCTTTGATAAACGACAAGGTTCGGGTGGCCATTATTTCGCGCGAACTGGACACAACAGAAGTTGGTATTTTGCGCAGGCGGGCATTACCCCCGGATGTAAATAAATTTGCCGTTGATGCCGTTGCATTGATTGTTAACCAGGCATCTAATGACACTTTAACATCGGTTAAAGAGGTGATAGGAATGCTTAACGGCAAGGCTAAAACCGATAAAAATATAGTTTTTGATAACCCTAACTCAAGTTTGGTAAGGTATTTGAAGCAAATATCGGGAAACAAGGATTTTACGAATAAGAATATATACGCGCTTAAATCTAATAAAGAGGTTATAAAGTATGTAAGTACCCACCCCAATGCTATTGGCATTACTGGCTTTGCTTGGTTAAATGATCCTGACAAAGACTATGCCGAGGATGTAAGTAAAGTGAAGATAGTAGGTGTCAGGGACGAAAGCAGTAAAACTGCGCCGAAACAGTACTTTAAACCATCGCAGACAACGCTCGTCCAACATACGTATCCATTGAGCAGATCGCTGTACATAGTTGATTGCACAGGTAGAAAGGGATTGGGAGCGGGCTTTGCATCGTTTTTGGCCAGCGAACGCGGACAAAGGATAATATTGAAATCGGGCTTACTACCCGAGTCAATCCCTTCAAGGGAAATAAATATAAAACACTAATACTGAATACTAATTAAGAAACTAAGATAAGATGAAAATGATCAGTAAAATAAGTAAACTAGTTTTAGCGCTGGCATTTGTGGGCTCTTCGGTTTTTGCGCAGAGTTTAGAGGATGCGAAGAAGGCCATCGATGCGGAGCAATATCAGAAAGCTAAAGGCATGCTTAAGAATTTAACCGTTACCCAGTCTACAAAAGACGAGAACTTCTTTTACCTGGGTTGGGTTTATATTTTGCAGGATTACACCGATTCTGCCAGGACCGTATTCAACAAAGGTATAGCGGTTAACCCTAAATCGGCCCTTAACTATACAGGTTTAGGCGTTGCTGCATTTGTTGACAAAGACAGAGCTACAGCAACAACCAACTTTAACCAGGCTATTGCTTTGGCAGGCAAAGCCAGCAAGCCATACGCTTATATAGGTAAAGGTTATTTGATGTCGCCTGTGAATGACAGGGTATCTCCTGCTGATGCTGATGCGGCTATTGCTATCCTGAATAAAGGAAAAGCATTAAACGCTAAAGACGTAGACGTGTTGTTAGCTCTGGGCGATGCATATCGTACGCAATCTAAAAACACCGAAGCATTGGGCAACTACCAGGCTGCTTTGGAGATAGATCCAAAGCTGGCCGCTGCAAAAGTAGCTACCGGCGTTATCTGGAAATTTGCTAATAACTTTGAGTCATCAGAAACTGAGTTTCAGGCCGCGTTAGCTATCGACCCTAACTACGGTCCGGCTTATCGTGAGTGGGCAGAAACCGATGTTCGTTGGGCTTTAACAGACCCTAAAGTGGCCTCTGTAAAAGTTAAGGAAGCTACTGAGCAGTACCGCAAATACCTGTCATTAACAGATCTTTCGGTAGAGTCGCGCTTACGTTATGCCGACTTCCTGGTTTACTCAGGGGATTGGAAGACCTTACAGACAGAAGCAGCTGAATTGGCTAAAGTATCTACTAATTTAAAAGTTCAGCGCTACTTGTTGTATTCATCGGTAGAGAACAAAGATTATCCTGCTGCATTGGCCGCCGGTAACACCTGGCTGCAGAAGGCCGACGCAAAACGTATTATCCCCCGCGATTACGTTTATCAGGGCCGTGCACAGATCGCTTCCGGCTTAGACTCTTTGGGTGTTTCGTCATTGCGTACCGCAGCCACTTTAGATACTACCCAGGCTGATGTTTACCAGGAAATAGGCAAATCGTTATATGGCAAAAAGAAATTCCTGGAAGCTGCTGAAGCTTACAAAACTTATATCGCAAAATCGCGTAAAACCACGCTGAACGATTACTTGTCTGAAGGCTTAAGCTATTATAAAGCCTATACCGATCAGTTCTTCAGTACAGCCAAGCCGAAACCGGTAGCAGATTCGACCCTGCTTATCAAGGCCGATACTGCGTTCAGTTACATACAGCATAAAGCTGCGTCGCCTTTGGCCATAGTTGCCTTGTACCAGGCGCGTGCGAACGATTTTAAAGAACCTACCGACAGGACCTTGTACAAAGGTTACGCTAAGCCTTACTATGAGCAGTACATACAATTGGTTACTGCCAAAGGGGTACAAGAGGGAGATAAATCTTTTATGGCGGAATCTTACGCTTACTTAGGTTACTACTATGAATTTAAGGAGAAAGACGATGCCAAGGCCGCCGAAAACTTCACCAAGGCCAAGGAGTATGACCCCGCTAATAAGGCAGCGGCAAACTACTTCCAAAGAAAAGCCCAGGGAGCAAAAGGTAAATAACACCTTCCCGTTAAAAATAATGAGGGCCCCTTGCAAAAGGGGCTTTTTTATTATCGGCTCATTTGTATATTTGCAGCATGGAATTACAAAGTTCACCCGGCGATTTTCTTCCGATTATATTCCAGATGCTGGTTGCGCTGGGTTTTGTGGTTACAACTATGTTTGTTACGCACAAAATAGGCCCCAAACGTGTTACTAAAGATAAGCTTACCCCCTTCGAATCGGGTATAGAGGTTGTGGGCAACGCCCGCAGCGCCGTTTCTATCAAATACTTTCTGGTCGCTATACTATTTGTGTTGTTTGATGTGGAGGTGATTTTTATGTATCCCTGGGCAGTAAATTTCCGCGACTTAGGTAAAGATGGGCTGATAGAGATGTTTATTTTTATGGCAACATTACTGGCTGGGTTTATCTACATTATTAAAAAAGGTGCTTTGGACTGGGATTAGTTTAGACTGATTCTAAATATATTGGCTCCCCTTTCTTCGTGTACTCGTTACAGCGTATTTTATTAAATTTGCACATCAGTTAAACTGTTGGGTTATTTTATTTGATAAAAATTCATGAGTGATATTCAAATAGTTGAGGCCCCCGCAGGGGTAGAAGGTTCGGGCTTTTTTGCCACATCGCTTGATAAAGCGATTGGTGTTGCCCGCGCAAACTCGTTATGGCCCTTGCCGTTCGCTACCTCTTGCTGCGGTATCGAATTTATGGCCACCATGGCTTCTACATACGATCTTAGCCGTTTCGGTGCCGAGCGTTTGAGCTTTTCGCCCCGCCAGGCAGATCTGTTGATGGTGATGGGTACCATATCAAAAAAAATGGGTCCGGTTTTACGCCAGGTGTATTTGCAAATGGCCGAACCTCGTTGGGTAATGGCCGTTGGCGCATGCGCATCAAGCGGTGGTATCTTCGATACCTATTCGGTTTTGCAGGGTATTGACGAAGTGATACCGGTAGACGTTTACGTGCCCGGCTGCCCTCCACGCCCCGAAGCAATAATAGATGGTTTTATGGCAATACAGGAATTGGTAAAAACTGAAACCGGCCGCCGTCGCCAGGAACCTAAATACCAGGAATTATTGGCTAAATACGGAATACAATAATGGGTAAAATAGCTAACGAAGTATTGTTGCAGGCATTGGGCGAGAAATTCCCTGGCCAGATTACCGAACTTAACCAGGACTACGGGCTTTTAACGGTAGAAACAGGTAGGGAGCAAATAAGCGATGTGCTTGCTTATCTCAAGAACGATCCGGAATTAAAGTTTATTTTCCTTACAGATATAACAGCTATCCATTATCCTGAGTTGGAGAAGGCAGTAGGTGTTATTTACCACTTGCATAGCTTAACAACCAATACACGTATTCGGGTAAAGGTTTTCCTTTCTGCCGACGATGTTCACATCCCAACGGCTACCACGCTATGGGAAGGCGCCAACTGGATGGAAAGAGAAACATATGATTTTTTTGGGGTGATATTTGACGGGCATCCCGACCTGAGGAGGATACTGAACGTGGACGACATGACGGTGTTCCCAATGAGAAAAGAGTTCCCGCTGGAAGATCCAAACCGTATTGATAAAAAAGATTACTTTTTTGGAAGATAATGCAGAACCATCCAGTATATACCGATAACGACCCGCAAACCGAGCATTCAACGCTCAACCTCGGCCCAACCCACCCCGCTACGCATGGTGTATTCCAGAATGTACTGGAGATGGATGGCGAGAGAATAGTTAGCGGCGTATCAACGATAGGCTACATACACCGCGCTTTCGAAAAGATTGCCGAGCATCGCCCTTTTTACCAGATAACCCCGCTTACCGATAGGCTTAATTACTGCTCGTCGCCCATTAACAACATGGGATGGCACATGACGGTAGAGAAGCTACTGGGTATCACCACGCCTAAGCGTGTTGATTATATGCGTATCATCATTATGGAGCTTGCCCGTATTGCAGACCATATCGTGTGCAACTCGATATTAGGTGTGGATACCGGCGCATTAACGGGCTTCACCTACATGATGCAGTATCGCGAAGCGATATATGAGGTTTACGAGGAAATTTGCGGCTCGCGCCTTACCACCAACATTGGCCGTATAGGCGGTTTCGAACGCAACTTCAATGATATTGCTTTCCGTAAGATAAGGAAAGTGCTGACAGATTTTAATTACGGCCTTAAAGAGTTTGAAAGCCTTTTTAACCGTAACCGTATTTTTGTGGATCGTACACGTGGTGTTGCTGCCGTTACGGCAGAGGATGCGCTGAGCTACAGCTGGAGCGGCCCTATATTGCGTGCAACAGGTGTTGATTATGATGTAAGGGCCATGGAGCCGTATTCATCATACGAAGATTTCGATTTCGAGGTACCCGTAGGTGATAATGGCGACGTTTACGCCCGCTTTTTGGTACGAAACGAAGAAATGTGGCAGAGTATGCGCTTAATAGAGCAGGCCCTTGTCAAAATAGAGAAAGAACCATCAGATATCTTCCACGCGGATGTTCCGGCTTTTTACCTGCCGCCAAAGGAAGAAGTTTACAATAACATGGAAGCGCTCATCTATCACTTTAAAATAGTGATGGGCGAAGTGGAAACCCCTACCGCCGAGGTTTACCACGCAGTAGAGGGTGCTAACGGAGAACTTGGTTTTTACCTGGTGAACGATGGAGGCCGCTCGCCATACCGTTTGCATTTCCGCAGGCCAAGTTTCATCAATTACCAGATGTATGCGCCAATGAGCCGCGGCATGCTGTTATCTGATGCCATTATTAACATGAGTAGTTTAAATGTAATAGCAGGAGAGTTAGATGCTTAGCGTACAAGATACCAATACGCCGGTTACATTTTCGCCGGAGCTTAAAGCGAAGTTTGCGGATGTAGTTAGCCGCTACCCTGCGGGCAAGCAAAAATCGGCCTTGCTGCCTATACTGCATTTGGTGCAGGCAGAATACGGCTGGGTAAGCGCACCTGCAATGGATAGCGTTGCCGAATATCTTTCTATTCAATCGATAGAAGTTTATGAGGTGGCATCGTTTTACACCATGTACTTTTTAAAGCCTCAAGGCAAGTACATGCTGGAAGTTTGCCGCACCGGCCCATGCGAAATTGTAGGCGCAACGCCTATAATGGAGCACATAGAAAAAACGCTTGGCGTAAAAGAGGGGGATGTTACAGCCGATGGCCTGTTTAGCTGGAGAGGCGTAGAATGCCTTGCAGCATGCGGTTATGGCCCGGTATTGCAAATTGGCCCCGAATATACCTTTTACGAAAACCTGACCACCGATTCGGTTGATAAACTGATTGGTGATTTAAAAGCCAAAGCCAATAACTAATGAGCGGAAGAAGCAGATTGATGAGTTGGGATGCCGCACTGCTAACAGGCATATTACTGTTTGTTTTTTTGCAGGTACCTGCGCAGTACAATCTGATCATCGGTTTGGTAACTGCGCTCATTCTGTCTAATTGTTTAAGAAATCATATAACCGCTTATAAACTAAACGGTAAAATATATTAATAGTAATGGCTCGTAAACTTTTACTTGAACATATTAACGTACCCGGCATCAACACTTTTGATGTGTACCGCTCAAAAGGCGGCTATGCAGCGGTGGAGAAAGCCCTGAAAACCCTCACGCCAGAAGAAATTGTGGAAGAGGTAAAAAAATCGGGCTTGCGTGGCCGTGGCGGTGCCGGTTTCCCTACCGGGATGAAGTGGAGCTTTTTGGCCAAGCCAGAGGGCGTTTCCCGTTACCTGGTTTGCAACGGCGACGAATCTGAACCCGGTACTTTTAAAGACCGTTTCCTGATGACGCACATCCCTCACTTGTTAATTGAGGGGATGATCGTATCCAGCTTTGCGCTGGGTGCAAATACATCGTACATATATCTGCGCGGCGAAATGATGCCGCAGATACGCATCCTGGAGAAAGCCATAGCCGAAGCAAAAGCGAAAGGCTTTTTAGGCAAGAATATATTGGGCACGGGTTACGACCTGGAGCTTTACGTACAGCCCGGTGGTGGCGCTTACATTTGTGGCGAAGAAACCGCACTGCTGGAATCGCTGGAAGGTAAACGTGGCAACCCCAGGATAAAGCCACCATTCCCGGCTATTGCGGGTTTGTATGGTTGCCCAACAGTAGTGAACAACGTAGAATCTATCGCAGCTGTAGTCCCCATCATTAACGATGGTGGCGAAGAGTATGCCAAAATAGGTATTGGCCGCAGCACTGGTACCAAACTCATATCAGCTGGTGGTAACCTGAAAAGGCCGGGTGTATACGAGATAGAACTTGGCTTATCAGCCGAAGAATTTGTTTACGGCGACGATTATTGCCGGGGCATAGCCAACGGCAAACGCCTTAAGGCAGTTGTGGCAGGCGGTTCATCGGTACCAATCCTTCCCGCTAATTTGTTTTTGAAGACGGTTAATAACGAGGCGCGCCTCATGAGCTATGAATCGTTATCTGATGGTGGTTTTGTGAGTGGTACTATGTTGGGCTCTGGCGGTTTTATTGCTTATGATGAGGACCAGTGCATCGTGCGCAATACCTGGAATTTCTCCAGGTTCTATCACCACGAAAGTTGCGGGCAATGCTCGCCATGCCGCGAAGGTACAGGCTGGATGGAGAAAGTTTTGCACCGGCTGGAATATGGTCATGGCAAACTGAGCGATATTGATCTGTTGGTAGATGTATCTAAAAAGATAGAAGGTAACACGATCTGTCCGCTTGGCGATGCAGCAGCCTGGCCGGTAGCCAGTGCAATACGCCACTTTAGGGATGAATTTGAGTGGCACGTAACAAACGCCCACGAAGCTACCACACGCAATTACGGGATAGCAAATTATGCCGACCCGTTGAATGCGGTTGTTGCGTAACGAATAAAAGTTGAGGTACCCGGGCTAATTTGAAGTATCTTTGGATATGCAAAGTATTGATGATTTAGATTTCTCGAAGACTTATACCTACGCAGATTATTACTCCTGGCGTTTTGAAGAACGACTGGAATTAATAAAGGGTAAGATTTTCAGGATGAGCCCTGCTCCGAATGGGAATCATCAGGTTGTAGCCGGGAATATTTTTGTTGAGTTACATAACTTCTTGAAGAATAAAAGCTGCAGGGTTTTTATAGCTCCTTTTGACGTTAGGCTTGTAAGAAACGAGAAAAGCGATAAGAAAGTTAAAACTGTAGTACAGCCAGACGTTTGCGTGATATGCGACCCGGCAAAAATGGCTGATACGCGAAGCTGTTTGGGAGCGCCGGACATTGTTGTAGAGGTTTTATCGCCTGGCAACAATAAGAAGGAGATAAAAATTAAATACGATCTGTACGAAGAATTTGGCGTAAAGGAGTATTGGGTAGTTTACCCTAACGAGCAATCGCTGATAAGATATATACTGAATAACGAAGGCAAATTTGTAACAGAAGGCAGGGCCTTAACTGTTGGCGATAAAATAGTAACGCCGGTTTTACCTGAGTTTGAATTGGCCATAGACGATGTGTTTGCTAATTTACTTGAACAACAATAAGGGAATTAAAATACCTGAATAAGGATATAGATAAATGAAGGTAACAATAGATAGTATATCCATTGAAGTAGAGCCGGGAACCACCATCCTGAACGCCGCAAGGATGATAGGTGGTGATATTGTTCCGCCTGCTATGTGCTATTATTCTAAGCTGGAAGGTAGTGGCGGTAAATGCCGTACCTGTTTGGTTAAGGTGAGCAAGGGTTCTGAAAAAGACCCGCGCCCTATGCCGAAACTTGTAGCCAGCTGTCGCACTACAGTGATGGATGGCATGGAGGTACAGAACATCTCCTCGCCAGAGGTAATTGAGGCGCGTAAAGGTGTTGTTGAAATGCTTTTGATAAATCACCCGCTTGATTGCCCCGTGTGCGACCAGGCCGGCGAATGCCACCTGCAGGATTTGGGTTATGAGCATGGTGCTGCCAAAACCCGTTACGAGTTTGACCGCCGTACGTTCGAGAGGATAGATATTGGCGATAAGATACAATTGCACATGACACGCTGCATACTATGCTACCGTTGCGTGTTCGTTGCCGATCAGATTACCGACCATCGTATCCACGGTATCCTTAACCGTGGCGACCATTCTGAAATTTCTACTTATATCACCGCAGCAGTAGACAACGATTTTAGCGGCAACGTAATAGATGTTTGTCCGGTAGGTGCATTAACAGATAAAACTTTCCGCTTTAAAAACCGTGTATGGTTTACCAAACCGGTAGAAGCACATCGCGATTGCGACCACGAAAAGTGCAATGGCAAAGTGACCCTTTGGTACAAAGGCGAAGATGTTATCCGAGTAACAGCACGTAAAGACGAATATGGAGAGGTAGAAGAATTTATATGCAATACCTGCCGTTTCGATAAAAAGAAAACAGCTGATTGGGTGATTGAAGGACCGCGAAAGGTGTCTAACAAATCGGTTATCAGTTCAAACCACTACGATACGCTAAAGCCATTACCGGTTGTAAAAACCAACCCGTTATTGCAGCAAGCCAATAAAGAACAATTTGAAAGGGAGACACGCTTATAATGGAAATAGCAGATATACTGATTAAGTTTGGGCTTATCATTGTCATATTCCTGATAAGCCTGGTGGTAGCGATGTATTCTACTTATGCTGAGCGTAAGGTAGCGGCCTTTTTTCAGGATAGGGTAGGCCCTAACCGCGCTGGTCCTTGGGGAATTTTACAACCCCTGGCAGATGGCGGCAAAATGTTTTTGAAAGAAGAAATCATCCCAACTAATGCTACACCTTTCTTGTTTATAGTTGGCCCATCGCTGGCTATTTTAACCGCTTGTATAGGCTCGGCGGTTATCCCGTGGGGGCAAAATATCGTTATCGCCGGCAAAACTATACCCTTGCAGGTTACAGATATCAATGTGGGTATACTGTATATTTTCGGTGTAGTATCATTAGGCGTTTATGGCGTAATGATAGGCGGCTGGGCTTCCAACAATAAATACTCGTTATTGGGCGCTATCCGTGCAGCATCGCAAAACATCAGCTACGAAATTTCAATGGGGCTTTCTATTATCGCCTTGTTATTAGTTACGCACACCTTAAGCCTTGGCGAGATTGCGCAACAGCAACATGGTTGGCATTGGAACGTGATTTATCAACCCGTGGGTTTTATCCTGTTCCTGATATGTGCTTTTGCAGAGACTAACCGTACCCCTTTCGATTTGCCCGAGTGCGAGACCGAACTTGTAGGTGGATATCATACCGAGTATTCTTCGATGAAATTAGGTTTTTACCTGTTTGCAGAATACATCAACATGTTTATCTCATCTGCAGTAATGGTAACTTTATACTGGGGCAGCTACAATTACCCGGGTATGGACTACATGAACGGCTTGCTGGGGCCAACGTGGGGACCGCTGTTGGGTTTCGCGGTGATGTTCTTTAAAGTATTACTGTTCATCTTCTTTTTTATGTGGGTACGCTGGACTATCCCTCGTTTCCGCTACGATCAATTGATGGACTTAGGTTGGAAGGTTTTGATACCTTTGGCAATTGCCAATATTGTGATTACGGCTTGTGTTATTACTTTTTTATAATTGAGGATTAGTTTAAAATGGAATCATTAAGTAATAAAAAGAAAGTTTTAGAAGTAAAGCCCCTCAATTTTTGGGAACGTGCTTACCTGCCTGCTATTGCAAAAGGCTTGAGCATTACCATGGGCCACTTCTTTAAAAAGCCGGTTACTATACAATATCCTGAGCAAAAACGCGAGTTTTCTGAAAACTTCAGGGGCCAACATTCCCTTAAACGCGACGAGAACGGTGCTGAACGTTGCACCGCCTGTGGCCTCTGCGCATTATCATGCCCTGCAGAAGCCATTACGATGACCGCTGCAGAACGCCAAAAAGACGAGGAGCATTTATATCGCGAAGAAAAATACGCCGCCGTTTACGAAATTAATATGCTGCGCTGTATATTTTGCGGCCTTTGCGAGGAAGCCTGTCCCAAGGAAGCCATCTATCTTGATGGTGACGTGGTAGCATCAGATTATCTGCGCAAGGATTTTATTTACGGTAAAGACAAATTAGTAGAAGCTCCCTTAAATCAATAACCAAAGTTTTATACCTTTGCCCAACCTTTTACACGGGCAGAAGTATTAGTAAAATATAAAACATGAGTACATTTTACTTCATCGCGTTTTTATCTATATTTTTCTCTATACTGGTTATTTCTGCGAAGAACCCGGTACACAGCATACTGTACCTTATACTTACCTTTTTTACGTTTACCGTACACTATATTTTAATGAACGCCCAGTTTTTGGCCATCGTAAACTTTATTGTTTACATGGGGGCTATACTGGTGTTGTTTTTATATACGCTTATGCTCATCAACCTCAATAAAGAGAGCGAGCCGGTAAAACCTTTTATGGTGAAACTGGCAGCGGTAGTAGGGGCGGGTATTTTATTGGTAGCGTTGGTATCGTCCTTAAAAATCGCCAACCATGCATCGGATCCGTTGGTGCTAAAAAACCCTAACCTGGGTTTGGTGAAAAACCTGGGTAAAGTATTATTTAAAGAGTTTTTATTGCCGTTTGAGGTGTCGTCGGTATTGCTGTTATCAGCAATGGTGGGCGCGGTTTTACTGGCAACAAAAGATAAAAAAGAACCAAAAGCAACCATCTGATGAACAGTATAGCCAATACCATCCACGCGGTGCCGCTTAACCACTATATATTATTAAGCACTATTATTTTTTCAATAGGTGTTATGGGCGTGCTTTTGCGCCGCAACGCTATAGTGATATTTATGTCGGTTGAGTTGATGCTTAACTCGGTTAACCTGTTGCTTACCGCTTTTTCGGTTTACCGCGGCGATGCAGCCGGGCAGGTTTTCGTGTTTTTCATTATGGCACTTGCCGCAGCAGAAGTTGCCGTTGGTTTGGCCATCATAGTAATGATATACCGTAACACCAATTCGATAGATATCAACGTGTTGAACAGGTTGAAATGGTAAGCTCATTTCGAATTTCGAATTTTCGATTTCGGATTTAAATAAGATAACAACGTACAACGGACACAATGGATAAATATATCTGGCTTATTCCTATCTTACCTTTAGCCGGTTTTGTGATAAACGGACTTGGGCGCAACACCTTGTCGAAAAGCGTTATCGGCGCTATCGGCAGTTTGCTGGTGCTGATTGCTTTCGGTATAAGCGCGCTTGCTTTTTTCCAGATAAAATCTAGCGGCGTACCAATAAACGTTACGCTTTTCAACTGGATTAGCGTAGGCGACATCAAAATACCATTTGCTTTCCTGGTAGATCAGCTTAGCTCCATCATGCTGTTGATCATCACAGGCGTTGGTTTCCTCATTCATTTATATTCTATCGGTTATATGCATGACGATGCCGGTTTCGGTAAGTTCTTTGCTTATTTGAACCTGTTCGTTTTCTTTATGCTACTGCTGGTAATGGGTAGCAACTATATCGTGATGTTTATTGGTTGGGAGGGCGTAGGCCTTTGTTCATACCTGCTTATCGGCTTTTGGTACACCAACGCCAGCTATGCCGATGCTGCCAAAAAGGCCTTTATCATGAACCGCATCGGCGACCTTGGCTTTTTACTTGGCGTATTCATTATCACTGCTGTGTTCAAAAGCGTTGAGTTTGCTACGATATTCCCCAAGGCTGCTACCATGATACGGGGCGATTCGATGTTCACCATTGTTACGCTGTTGCTTTTTGTTGGCGCTATTGGTAAATCGGCACAGTTACCGCTGTTTACCTGGCTGCCCGATGCGATGGCCGGTCCAACACCGGTTTCGGCATTGATACACGCTGCAACCATGGTTACGGCAGGTATCTACATGATCGCCCGATCAAACATCTTATTCACCATGGCACCACAAACCATGGAAGTAATTGCCATAGTAGGTTTAACTACGGCTTGTTTTGCCGCACTGATCGCGCTAACGCAAACCGACATCAAGAAGGTACTCGCATATTCTACCGTATCTCAATTAGGTTATATGTTTTTGGGTTTGGGCGTTGGTGCTTACACCGGCTCGTTCTTCCATGTGTTAACACACGCCTTCTTTAAGGCCTTGTTGTTCCTGGGTGCAGGCTCGGTTATCCATGCCATGAGCGGCGAGCAGGATATGCGTAAGATGGGTGGACTGAAAGGCAAGATCAAAATTACCTTTATTACGATGCTTATCGGCACCATCGCCATTGCCGGTATACCTCCTTTCTCGGGCTTCTTCTCTAAAGACGAAATTTTAGCAGCGGCCTTTGCGCACAGCACTACTTTTTATGTAGTAGGTGTAATCACGGCTATGCTTACCTCTTTCTATATGTTCCGGATGATGTACCTTACCTTTTGGGGTAAGTTCCGCGGCACTCACGAGCAAGAACACCACTTACATGAGTCGCCACCGAGCATGACCATTCCGCTCATCGTATTGGCGATATTATCAGCCATTGGCGGTTTTATAGGTGTACCTGCTGTACTAGGTGGCCACCACGAATTAGGCGCATACCTGGCGCCGGTGTTCGAAGCGTCAACAAAAATATTAGGCGAACACGAGCTGAGCCACAGCACCGAAAAGACGCTGATGGGTATTTCGGTACTGCTTGCATTTATTGCGATGGCATATGCCTATTTCAAACATGTAAAAGGCGGCAGCTTGCCTGTGGGCGACGAAGAAGAGCGCCCGGCACTAACGAACCTTTCTTACCATAAATTTTATATCGACGAGTTGTATGATACCATCATACGCAAGCCGCTTGATTTCCTTTCTGAATTTTTCTACAAAGTAGTTGAGCAGCTTGGTATAGATGGGCTGGTAAATGGCTTAGGTAAAGGCACCCTGGAGACAAGTAAGGGCCTGCGCCTGTTGCAAACAGGTAATGTTGGTTTCTACATATTTATGATGGTGGTGGGTATTATTGCCATTTTGGTTTACGGTTTAATTAAAATATAAAACGATAGCGTTTTACCCAATAAAATGACGGTTAGCATTTTACTTTTTTTACCGATTTTGGCAGCCCTTGCGGTACTGCTGTTTAAGAACGAAGTGGCCAAACATGTTGCTATGTTTTTTGCCATTGCCGAACTGGCCCTTGCCCTTTATTTCCTGAACGGCTTCGTGGCAGATGCATCGCTGCAGTATTCTATAGATGTCCCTTGGATAAAACAGTTCGGCATTTATTTTAAGGCAGGCATCGATGGTATTAGTATGGTGATGGTATTGCTTACCACCGTGTTGGTTCCGTTGATTATCCTTACAACTTACGAGCATCAGTACAAAAACGCTAAAGCATTCTATGCCCTTATCTTATTTATGCAAGCAGGCTTGCTAACGGTGTTTACAGCATTCGATGGTTTCTTGTTTTACGTGGGCTGGGAAGCGGCACTGATCCCTATTTACTTCATCTGTGCTTTATGGGGCGGCGAAAACCGTATTCGCGTAAATATTAAATTCTTCATCTATACTTTCGCAGGGTCCTTGTTTATGCTGGTAGCCATTATTTACCTATACCTGCAAACCCCGACAAAAGATTACGATCTGGAACACTTCTACGCTTTAAGTTTAGATGCAAAGCAGCAGTCCTGGGTATTCCTGGCTTTCTTTTTGGCCTTTGCTATCAAGATGCCGATATTCCCTTTCCATACCTGGCAGCCGGATACTTATACCGAAGCACCAACTGCGGGCACCATGATGCTATCAGGTATTATGCTGAAGATGGGTATTTATGGCGTTATCCGCTGGTTGATACCAAACGCACCTGTAGGCTTTTTAACCTGGGGTAACATCGCTATTATATTATCAGTAATTGGTATCATTTATGCATCCATTATTGCCTTTAAGCAAACCGATGGTAAACGTTTGGTTGCCTACTCGTCTATTGCGCACGTTGGCCTGATAGCCGCCGGTATTTTCGCCTGGAATATTTATGGTGTACAAGGTGCCATGATACAGATGGTAAGCCACGGCATCAACGTGGTGGGGATGTTCTTTATATGGGACATCATCAGCAGGCGTTTAAACACAAGAGATATTGATAAACTTGGCGGTATAGCCAAAGTAGCGCCGAACTTTGCCATTGCGTTTTTGATAATCGTTTTGGGCACGGTTGCACTACCTTTAACAAATGGTTTCGTAGGAGAGTTCCTGTTATTGAGAGGCGTTTTTGGATGGAGTATCCCAACTGCGGCAATTGCAGGTACTACCATTATATTGGGTGCAGTTTATATGTTGCGCATGTACAAAAACGTGATGCAAGGCGAATTGAACGAGCTTACCGCAACCTTTACGGATATCAAAGGATCTGAGAAACTTGCCTTAGGCATTATCTGCGCGCTGATAATCGTTATCGGCGTTTATCCGCAACCCTTGCTGCATATTTCCGAAGCCTCTGTTACCAATTTGCTGGAAACGGTTAGCCATAAATTTATTACAACGAAATTTTAAAGTACAGATATTATTAGCTAATGACCACTTTAATCATCATATCTGTTTTGCCTATCGTACTGCTGTACCTGGGTTTATATAAGGCCCAGAAAGCACTTTTGCCGGTAACTATAGTAGGCATGCTGATTGCGCTGGCTGCCGCCGTTATGCAATGGAATACTAATGCACAGCCAATTTATAACGGCATGATGCTTTTTGATAACTTCTCAGTGGTGTTTTCAGTAGGCAGTATCGTTTCTACTATACTGATTCTGATGCTTTCTAAAGGATATTTTGAGAAGATAAGCAGCCATATTGCAGAGTACTACGCCATTATCCTGTTTTCGCTGGCTGGTATCATTGTGATGGTGAGTTTCCACAACTTAACCATGCTGTTTGTAGGTATCGAAATCATGTCGGTAAGCTTATACATCCTGGCCGGTATCCGCAAGAACGACTTTGCATCTAACGAAGCTGCTTTGAAATACTTCCTGATGGGCGCTTTCTCAACAGGTTTCCTATTATTTGGTATTACGCTTATTTATGGCTCAACCGGCTCGTTCGATCTGGATGTTATCCGCGATTGGGTGGTGACCCATCCGAAGAGCCATGATGCATTATTTTATACAGGTATATTGCTCATCATTGTAGGCCTTTGCTTTAAAGTAGGTGCTGCTCCCTTCCATTTCTGGACGCCCGACGTTTACGAAGGCGCGCCTGCGTTAATCACGGCTTTCATGTCTACCGTAGTTAAGGCAGCGGGCTTCGCAGCATTTTACAGATTGTTTTCGGTTAGCTTCAGCACGGTATCTTCGTTTTGGTCGCCGGTGATATTGGTTATTACCATCGCTACATTATTTATAGGCAACATCACCGCGCTTTATCAGCAAAGCTTCAAGCGTATGCTGGCGTTCTCCAGTATATCGCATGCAGGCTATTTGTTATTTGCCATCGTGGCTTTGGGCGCGGCATCAGCCAATTCGATATTTGTTTATGCTACGGCATATTCCATTGCTTCTATCATTGCATTCGGTGCTTTGGTATTGGTGAGGCAGCAAACCGGTACCGATAACTTCGAAGGTTTTAACGGGCTGGCCCGTAAAAATCCATTCCTGGCTTTTGCGCTTACAATCAGTATGCTTTCGTTGGCGGGCATCCCGTTAACGGCGGGCTTTATTGGTAAGTTCTTCATGTTCTCGGGGGCCTTGTTGCAATATAAATACCTCATGGTAATTATTGCGGTAATCAATGCCATCATCAGTATATTCTATTATTTCAGGGTGATCATTGCCATGTATTTCCGTAGTGCAGAGCGCACCGAAGTACTTGTACCGGCTTATTACAAATTCGTTTTTGGCTTCTCGGTACTTGTTACGATAGCCATAGGTATTTACCCCGAATTGATATCACGCCTTATTTAATTTATTGCTAAAGCATTTTCCATATAATATTTGTAGTTTTACGGATATACTTAATGGGAGATTTTTGGGAATACCTGCAGAATTTGACCGATGCGAAATCCATTATTAGCAATGGCGGTTTTTACCTGTTGCTTATAGTGGTTTATGCCGAGACTGGTTTGTTCTTTGGTTTTTTCCTACCGGGCGATTATCTTTTATTTTTGGCAGGTATATTAACCGCCGCAGGCATTATAGAGGTGCCCGTTTATATTCTGGTACCATCGTTAATAGTAGCCGGTATTTTGGGCAACTATACGGGGTACTGGTTTGGCTACCGAACGGGGCCCGTGCTCTTCAATAAAAACGATTCCTTATTTTTTAAGAAGCGTTACATAGCAGTTGCCGAGGAGTTTTACGACAAATACGGTGGCATGGCTTTGATTTTAGGCAGATTTTTCCCGATAGTTAGGACATTTGCGCCTATATTTGCAGGTGTTGTAAAAGTAGATTTCAAAAAGTTTACTTTATATAACATCATCGGCAGCGTGGCATGGGTTAGCATTTTAACGCTGGCCGGATATTTTTTAGGCAGGAGGTTCCCGCAACTGAAAGATTACCTGCAATACATCATACTTGGATTAATAATAGTAACAACCGTTCCGTTGATTATCGCTTTTGTAAAAAAGAAACTGACGAAGGCGAATGACGAACAACAACAGTAATATAACACATACTAAATGAGCACACAACATCCATGGCACCAGGTTTCTCCCGGAGAAAACGTTCCCGAAATAGTAAATGCGATAATAGAAATACCTAAAGGCTCTAAGGCTAAATACGAAATTGATAAAGATTCGGGCTTGTTGAAGCTAGACCGCGTTTTATTTTCTTCAGTGATGTACCCTGCCAATTACGGCTTTATACCGCAAACCTATTGCGATGATAAGGATCCATTGGATATTTTGGTACTTTGTTCGATAGACGTTTACCCGATGAGTATTATCGAAGCAAAAGTAGTTGGGGTGATGCACATGGTTGATAATGGCGAGCAGGATGACAAGATCATCGCGGTAGCAAAAAACGACATGTCGGTAAATTACATTAACGATTTGAACGAGTTGCCGCCACACGCCATGACGGAAATTGTGCGTTTCTTTAAAGACTATAAAAAACTGGAAGGCAAAAACGTAACTATTGAGCACCTGCTTGGTTTACGTTATGCCCATAAAGTAATTGCCGAATCCCTGGAATTGTATAAAACTACTTTTCCTGTTTACCAATAAATAATTGATGGACCCCGCGCATTACGAGATAAATGGCTTTTATATAATAGCAACCATATTTTTGGTGCTGCTCAACGGTTTTTTTGTAGCCGCCGAGTTTGCCATGGTAAGGGTACGCGGCTCGCAAATAGAGCTCAAGGCCAAAAGTGGCAGCGGCGTTGCCAAGGTTGCCCGTGGCATATTACACAATTTGGATGGTTACCTGGCTGCTACGCAGCTGGGTATTACCATTGCTTCGCTGGGGCTAGGTGTGGTAGGTGAAGAAGTTGCTACAAACATCGTTATACGCGGCTTCCTAAGTGTGGGCATACAACTTAGCCCTTTCTTCATTTCTCTTAGTCACGGCCTGGCATTTGCAACCATTACTATACTGCATATTGTTTTTGGGGAGTTAGCGCCAAAATCTATAGCCATACAAAAATCTGTACGTACAACGCTGGCAGTATCATTACCGCTGCGGTTCTTTTTTGTAGCTGCGAGGCCTTTTATATGGTTGCTTAACGGATTCGCTAATTTCATCCTGAAGCTGATGGGTGTTACCACTTTAGAAGGTGGCGAAGCGCATCATAGTTCCGAAGAATTACAATACCTATTAGATCAGGGTAAGGAAAGCGGCGCGCTCGATTCAACCGAGCATGAACTAATTCAGAACGTTTTTGATTTTAACGAACGCGTGGTGAAGAACATCATGGTGCCGCGTACAAAAATATCAGGTATAGAGGTTGATACGCCTACCCACGAGCTTTTAGAGATATTGATAACCGAAGGTTATTCGCGTATGCCGGTTTATGATGACGTTATAGATAAGATCATCGGTATTGTGCACGCCAAAGATGTGTTACCGTTACTGGCCAGGGGGGAAGAAATTGTGTTGAAGAACATCATACGCAAGCCTTACTTTATCCCGGAGACCAAAAAGATAAACGACCTGATGGCCGAGCTGCAGCAGAAGCGTATACAGATTGCTATCGTGTCTGACGAGTTTGGCGGCACCGCCGGCATGGTTACCCTGGAAGATATTGTAGAAGAATTGGTGGGCGAGATACAGGATGAGTTTGACGAGGAAAAACCCATCGTTGAAAAGATAAACGAACGCGAGTTTGTGGTAAATGCCCTTGCGCCGATATACGACGTGAACGAGCACCTGCCGCACGATTTGCCCGAGGATGGCGACTTTGATACCGTATCGGGCTGGTTGGGCGATATATTCGGTAAAATACCGGATGTGGGCGAACAAAAGGAATCTAACGGCTACAACATTACCGTACTAAAAAAATCCGACCAGAACATCGAATCGGTTAAGCTGGAATTACTGATAAACGAAGAAGACGCTGTAGACCTGCATTGATAATTTCTACTCATTTTATCTATACGGATATTTTAATGATAGCTTTGTGCTTTCAGCTTTAGGCTTTTAGCTTTTACTATGCAGCTTTTTTATACGCCCGATATCAATCCCACCGTATCCCAATACTTTTTAAGCGAAGAAGAAAGCAAGCACGCCGTGCGTGTATTGCGTTTAGTAAATGGCGATGCCGTTACGCTGGTAGACGGCAAGGGCGGTATGTACCATGCCGAAATTAAGGATGCGCACCCCAAGCGCACCATACTGCAAATAAATGCTGTTGTTACAGGCTTTAATAAACGGAACCATTACCTGCACATAGCTGTAGCGCCTACAAAAAATATAGAGCGCACCGAGTGGTTTTTGGAAAAAGCTACGGAGATTGGCGTAGATGAAGTTTCGCTCATCATCTGCCAACGATCCGAGCGCAAAGAGGCTAAAGTAGAGCGGCTCAATAAAATCATCACATCAGCTGTAAAACAATCCATCAAAGCATATCACCCCATATTGAACGAGGCGGTAACGTTCAGCCAATTCTTGAAGCAACCTTTCGAGGGGCAAAAATTCATGGCACACTGTGCCGACGGCGAAAAACTGGCACTGGCACAATCTTTGGATAAACAAGGCCGTTATTTGATATTGATAGGTCCTGAGGGCGATTTTAGTCCAGCCGAAATAGATATGGCTTTGCAAAACGGATTTAAAGCCATAACTTTAGGTGAAAGCCGCCTGCGTACCGAAACCGCCGCGCTGGAAGCTTGCTTCGAAGTCAACTTTTTGAACCGGATATGAGGAAACCCTTTGTTTATGTTGCCGCCATTGCTATGCTGCTGTGCGTGAGCAGTTTTAGCGAGCCGTCGTATAAAATGGGTCGAATTAAATACAACGGAGGAGGAGATTGGTACGGTGATCGCACCGCGCTCATTAATCTCATCAAATTCTGTAATGAGAACCTGAAGACCAACTTTCAGCCCGATGAGGAAACCGTTGAGGTAGGCAGCGAAGAATTGTTTAACTACCCCTTTACGTTTATGACCGGCCACGGCAACGTGATATTTACCGATCAGGAAGCCAAAAACCTGCGGAAGTATTTAACAGGTGGTGGTTTTTTGCATATCGACGATAACTACGGTTTCGATCAGTTTATACGTCCGCAAATGAGAAAGGTATTCCCCGAACTTGAATTTGTGGAACTGCCGGTCAATTACGCCATCTACCACCAAAAGTACAACTTCCCCACAGGCCTGCCAAAGGTACACGAGCACGACGGCAAACGCCCGCAAGGTTTCGGTTTGATATACAAAGGACGATTGGTATGCTATTACACCTACCAATGCGATTTGGGCAATGGCTGGGAAGATTTAGGAACCTACCCGGGCGATAGCCAGGAAACAAGGCTGAAAGCCCTGCGGATGGGGGCTAATTTGGTGCAGTATGTGTTTACGAAGTAGTAAGTAACACAGCTTCTCAAATTTTGTGAATGCTAAAATTCTGTAAATCCTGATTCAGACGATATGTATAAGATAAAGGTAAATAACCGGCACGATTTCGAAATAGATAAACAAGCAGATGGCTTGTTGGTGAATAATGTTACGGTAAATGCAGATATAGCGACGCTGAACCCCACCTTGTACCATATTATCAATAACCACGCATCTTACAATGCAGAGGTGGTGAGTTTTGATAGAGCGGCAAAAACTGCCGAAATTAAAGTAAATAACAATACCTATATCGTATCTGCAAAAGATGAATTTGATATACTGCTGGATAAAATGGGTATGAATAATGCGGCAACATTACGGATTAGCGATATAAAGGCTCCCATGCCGGGGCTGGTACTTAAGGTTTTTGCCGAAGAGGGAGCAGAGGTGAAAAAGGGAGATAATCTTTTTGTACTGGAAGCGATGAAGATGGAGAACATCATAAAATCACCCGCGGATGTTGTAGTTAAAGCAATTAAAATCAAACCCGGCGATAAAGTAGAAAAAGGGCAGATATTAATGATATTTTAACGTTTAGTTTCCCGAAACCTTCCATTGTTTTAATAAAATATTAACAAAAGGCACCAATACTTGTGCCTTTTGTTGCTTTTATGCTTTTTTTTTGTGAACTTACTTCTTCAATTCACTTAACTAATCTCGCATGAAGAAATTTCTACTCTCATTCCTGCTGTTTTTTACCTGCGTAACGCTGGCATTTAGCCAAAATGTTGCCGTTACAGGTAAAGTAACAGATCAGAAGGACGGCTCAGCGTTACCGGGAGTAACCGTGTCCGTTAAAGGTTCTCCCTCCATCGGTACACAAACCGATATTAACGGTAAGTACACTTTGTCTGTACCCACAGGCAAAGTGCTTGTATTTAAATACATCGGCTACAAAGATCTGGAACAAACCGTAACAGGCAGCGTTTTGAATGCGGTATTGGAAACAGATGCCAAAGTGCTAAACGAAGTAGTGGTAGTAGGTTACGGTACGCAAAGCAGACGTGCGCTTACCGGTTCGGTATCTAAAATAAAAGGTAGCGATATAGAAAATATCCCTGTACCAAGTTTGGAGTCGGCCATACAGGGCCGTTCCCCGGGTGTTTACATTCAGGCGCAAAACGGTAAACTAGGGCAGGGGATACAAGTACGTATCCGTGGTGCTTCGTCGGTATCGGCGGGTAATCAGCCCTTGTACGTTGTAGATGGTTTACCCATTACGGTAGATGATTTTTCGAGCAACGGAGCATCTACCAACCCATTGGTAGATTTGAACCAGAACGATATCGAATCTATCGACATATTGAAAGATGCGTCGGCTGCTGCTATATATGGTTCAAGGGCTTCTAATGGCGTAGTTTTGGTAACTACTAAAAAAGGTAAAGCCGGCGACACCAAGATAACTTATAACCAGTACTACGGTTTTAGCAAACCTACAGGCGAGCGTAAGTTCTTAAATTCTGAGCAGTATGTTACTTTGCTCCGCGAAGCAGGAGCCGCAGGCGGTTATTCTACAAATTCAATTGAAGCAAGGTTAAAAAGATATGCAGCGGGTAGTGATAATTATAAAACCTATGATGTAAATACCGATTGGCAGAATGAGATAACGCAGCATGCCCCGGTACAAAACTATAATTTAGTGCTATCGGGCGGTACTGATAAAACCAAGTTTTACATCTCAGGTACCTATAACGATCAAAAGGGCTACCTTATTGGTAACGCCTTAAACCAATACAGCCTGCGTACCAATATTAGCAACCAGGCTAATAAATGGCTGGAGATTGGTGCCAACCTCAGCGTATCGCGTACAAAGAACTTCCGTTTATCTAATGATGACCAGTTCTCTACGCCGGAGCAAATTGTGGCCTTATCACCTATTACGCCCGTAATAGATCCACGCACCGGTTTATTAAGTGGTGTGTTAGATGCCTCAACCGGCAACCCCAATACTAATTTCCCGGTTTATTATAACCCGTTGATCAACTCACAGAACGCTTATTACAATACCATTGATTTCCGTAACCTGGGTAATGCATTTGCACAGGTTAAATTCTCTAACTCATTAAGCTTCCGCTCAGAAGTTGGGGTAGATATATTGAATTCCAGCGAGGATAGCTACGCAGGCAGTGCAACTGCGCGTAACTCGGGCACAAGCAACGGTGTTGGCTTCAATTCTTCGGTAACTGCAACCAACTTCAATACCAACAACTTTTTGCAGTACATTCAAAATTTTGGCAAAAGTAGTATTAATGCTGTGGGTGGTATGAGCTATCAGCGCCAGCAAAACGATCTTAACTCTATTAGTGGCGATCAGTTCCCAAGCGATGCTTATAAAAAACTCATCAGCTCGGCTGATATTACCGGTGCTTCATCTACTTCTACCGCTTACTCGTTGTTATCGTATTTCGCGAGGGCCAACTATGCTTTCGACGATAAATACTTGTTATCAGTAAGCGGCCGTGTAGATGGTTCATCGCGTTTTGGTACCAATAACCGCTATGGTTTCTTCCCTGCTGGTTCTGTGGGATGGGTGGTTTCCCAGGAAAACTTCATGAAAAACCAAACCTTAATATCAGAATTGAAACTGCGGGCCAGCTACGGTATCACGGGTAACTCGGAGATAGGTAACTTCCCTTCGCGTGGCTTGTTCTCAGCTTTTGGCTACGCGGGCGTTGCCGGTTCAAGGCCTACGCAATTGCCTAACCCCAACCTTAAATGGGAAACCTCGGCAACCAGCGATATCGGTTTAGATATCGGATTCTTCGGTGGCCGCTTATCTGGTCAGTTTGATGTTTACCTCAAGAAAACCAAAGATCTGTTATTGAATGTCCAGGTTCCGGCCACATCGGGCTTTACAACTATTACCCAAAACTTAGGCAAACTACAGAACAAAGGTTTGGAGATACAGGTCGATTCGAAAAACCTGGTGGGTAAAGTTACCTGGAGCACCAGCGTAAACTTCTCTGTTAACCGCAACAAAATTACCGACCTGAAAGGCCAGGTAATAACCGGTAGCGGCGATGCTGTTAACCGTGCCGTTGAAGGCCAGCCATTGGGCGTATTCTACACTGTGGAATTTGCCGGTGCCGACCCTGCCAACGGGGATGCCTTATATTACAAAAATACTGATTTAGGCAACGGCCAGCGCGACCGTACCACAACCAACGATTACAACCAGGCTACACCAGTAGTAGTTGGCAACCCCAATCCTGATTTTATAGCAGGTTTAAATAACACTGTTACTTACGCTGGTTTCGACTTTAGCTTTTTGCTACAGCAGGTACATGGCGACGACATTTATAACGGCGCCGGCCAGTACATGTCTGTAGGTTTCAATAACGGTGCGGATAACCAAACCATCGATCAGTTGAAAGCCTGGAAAAACCCGGGTGATATTACGAATGTCCCCCAGGCACGCTTGTTTGGCGGTAATGGCGTAAACCCGAGTTCAAGGTATTTGGAAAGTGGCTCATACGTGCGCTTAAAGAATATTATTTTAGGTTACAACTTTTCTAAAGGATTGCTTAGCAAACTTAAGCTGCGCAGCCTGAGGGTGTACGCGCAGGCTACCAACTTGATTACCTGGACAAAATACTCAGGTTGGGACCCGGAACTTAACTCGGATGCGTTCTCTGGTAACATAACCCAGAACTACGACTTTTACGCAGCTCCGCAGGCTAAGACAATTACTTTTGGTATAAACGTTGGATTTTAATTAAGCTGAAGGAAATGAAAAAGACAAAATATTTAATATTAGCATTAAGCACATTTGCTTTGCTATACAACTCCGGATGCCAAAAACAACTGGATATAAAGCCACAAAACGCTGTAGAATCTTCTGTAGCCTTAAAAACGTCTAAAGATGTGGAAGGTGTGCTTATTGGGGCTTACACTGCCGCAGCACTAAGGGGCCTTTACGGCGGGCGTTTTCAATCCACCACCGATTTTTTAGCAGATGATGGTGATTTTGCTTACTTCGGTACCTTTTCTGATTATACCGAACTAAATAACAAAGCGATAACCATAAATAACGGCTTTGTTGAAGGTGTATGGAACACCGGCTATAACGCTATTGGCGTATGTAATACGGTATTGGCAAACTTAAACCTGGTAGACCCGGTTAAAAAAGCCAGGGTTGAAGGCGAAGCTAAGTTCCTGCGTGGTATGATTTACTTCGATTTAGCCAGGGTGTTTGGAAAGGCCTGGAACGATGGCGCACCGGCTTCAAACCTTGCCGTACCTATAGTGCTTACGCCAACTACGGCGATTGCCGATATTCAAAACGTGAAACGCAATACCGTAGCAGAAGTTTATGCACAGGCTATTGCAGATTTACAGGTTGCCGAGACTAACCTTACCACGGATAAATCTACTTACGCAAGTTCAGGAGCGGCTTCGGCCATATTGGCCAGGATATATCTTACACAAGAGAAATACGATTTGGCAGAAGCTGAAGCAACTAAGATAATTGGCAGCGGCACTTATAGCCTTGTAGAACATTTTAGTGATGAGTTTCAGGTGAAAGAACAGGCTACCCGCGTTTTTAATACTTCGGAGGATATCTTCGCTATACAGATTTCCAACCAATCGGGCTACAATGCGCTTAATGAGGTTTACGCGTCTTCGGCCTTCGCCGGTCGCGAAGAAACTTACTTATTCGGCCAGTTTTTTGATCGCTTTGAAGCGGGCGATGACCGGGTGAATGAAGTTACCGATGATTCTTTCACATCTAAATTTAACAACGCCTTTGGCAACGTGGTGGTAATTCGCCTTGCAGAGATATATCTGATAAGGGCTGAGGCAAGGATATTTAAATCATCTCCTGATTTAGCAGGTGCCGCGGCCGACATCAACGTTGTTCGCAAAAGGGCATTGCTTGATAATACCACCGCAGCCACAGCAGCCGAATTGCTTGATGCCGTAAAGTACGAACGCCATGCCGAGCTTACCTTTGAAGGCTTTCAACTATTCGACCTGAAGCGCTACAAAGGCACAACTTACTCGGTAGACGGCGATGGAAATCATCTTGATGCCTTCCCATGGAACTCGCCAAAATTGATATTCCCGATACCGAAACGCGAGCGTGATGCCAACCCGCAACTAACACAAAACGAAGGGTATCAGTAGTAACCCATCCTATACAAACAGAAAACCCCGGAGCCAATCAGCTTCGGGGTTTTCTGTTTGTAGCCAATTCCGATAACTAGGCTTTGTTTGACACTTATTCCACCATTCCCTGTTGCACCCTTAGCGAGAATTTGTATTGAATAACCTATAGAGGAGCTGGCTCAAAAATGCATTGTGGTCAGTTTGACCATTTATGCTAAACCGGAAACCTGTCTGGCTTAGTATTTAATTATATCCACTTAATTTACAATGAATTGTTTCCTGATTAGTTCATCGCCGTGATGTATATGTACATAATAGGTGTTTTTTGGCAGCTTGCTCACATCCAACGACAGTTTGCCCCCGGCATTGGTATATCCTTTTGCTACCACTTTGCCTAAGCCGTTCAAGAGCTCTACAAAATAACCTTTAAACGTAGTTGATGCCGTTTTGGAAGATGTTTGCTTTGCCTGTACGGTGTCTGTTTCTTCGGGTGTGTAAGCAATATTAAGTTGCGACGACGAAGGGTTTGGGAAAACAGCAAAGCTTGCGCGGCCTCCTTTTCCTCCGCATGTTTTTACAACTACTATAACGTTACTTGGGCTGCTATAGCCACAGGCATTGATAGCGTATAAAGCCAAATGATAAGTGCCCGGCCCGGTGCCGGATGTTAATACCTTGCTTGCGCCGGCTCCGCCAACTATGTATTGATAAGCCCGGTGATCACCAGAAGAAACCGGGATAGAAGAGTTATAATCAGGGTTGGCATGATAGGGTTCTATATCGGTATCGTTTGAGTAACACGTATAACTTGTTGCACAGGAATTTTGGATAACCACAAGATGGCCCGCTAAACCTTGCGTACAAATGGTTACATCGGCAGTTGTTGACGGGTTGGGATAAGGCACACCGGTACATATAGTAAAGTTATCGAGTACTATGGTGCTGTTGCCGGTGTTATCCTGGCAGGGCGAGGTGATGGTTGCGCCTAAAGTAGCGCCACCGTTTGTGGCATACTGCAGGGTAACACTCGACCCGTTATTGGGGCCAACGATAGTTGCACCGCTGCCGGTCACCGTCCATAATATAGTACCGGAAGCCGGGTTGCTGATGCTATAGGTTTGATTTATTCCCGTACAGATGGTAGTCGCACCGGAAATGGCGGGCTTTAAGCCCGGTGCAAACAATTGTGGAGTTACGGTTGTAGCCGGGTGTAATACGGTACCGCCGCACAGCGTAACGTTTGCTGTTACGGTTTTTGGGCCTATGTTGGTTGCAGTAGGCGTAACCGTAATACTGGTGGTGGTGCTTGTCCCTGTCCAGCCAGGGGGCAATGTCCAGCTTATGGCGGATGCGCAGCTGCCGTTGACCAAAGTGTATACTAAGGGTGCACTGCTGCCGCATACAACAGTAGTAGGCCCCGAAACAGAAAGATTGTTGTTAAGTACAACGGTGGTTTGCTGAGGGTTGCTGTAACTTACATAAGCCGAACCGGTGTACGTATAACCGCGTACTTTAACAGCACCGGCGTGGCAGCCATCAGGCATTAGTACTAAGCCATTATATAAACCGGGAATGTTTTTAACAGTTGTTCCGTTGCTGATTGTACCATCCGGGTACTTCCAGCCGGTTGGTATAGTCCACTCGTATCCATCAATGGGGGTGCTGCCGCCGCTATAATTATAATTTTAGGATTATGTATTTAGTTCGCATTTAATCATTTTGTAATTTACGGGTTTAGCCTCGGTCATTCTGGTTATAAGTTTATCAAAAATTGAGTTCATATGCCCCCTTCTGTTAAAACGGA
>NZ_SOZE01000003.1 GCF_004519315.1 Mucilaginibacter psychrotolerans | reverse complement strand
TAAAAGGCCGTCAGGTAAGATCAACCGGACAAGGGTTTCGTGTGGTGTTGGCAATGCTTTAGTATTCGTTTATCCTCCAGCAAAACAAATAAATTTTATCCTATCCCCCAACTTTTAGGACTGATCCAAAGTAAGTCAGGGCTTTTTTTTACGACGGACAAGGCACAGATGCACGATTCAACTTTCCGCAAGGTATTGACCTACTCTCTAATGGCACATTTTACGTGGCAGACGATATCGGTGGAGCTATACGCAAAGTAACACCCTACTACTATGTGAGTACGCTACCTGCGCCAATAAGTAAAGCAGGAGAAAAGCCCAGTGGTTCGATACGGGTTCGCGTGCAAAAAGACGGAACGGTAAATATTTTAACAAGGGTAGGGGCTTACCCGTTTTTAAACGCCAGAGTGTTTATTGTAAAACCGAACGGGGAGGTAATTACCCCTGCTTTTAAGAAAGATTACAAGTATACCTATCTTGATCTGGAGAAGGATCCATACGACGATAGGCTTTGGGTAAGTGGAATTGCAACAGATACGGTAAATAACATTTCGTGTGGTATACTGGAAAGGTTTACCGTTAAAAACGGGGCAATTGGTACAGAAACTTTTAAAACGCCCATCGATTCTTTAACTGTAGACAATAAAGTTTCTCCGCAGATAACGAGTTTTTTCTGTGGCTACAACGGTGTAAAGTACATCGTTATTAACGGAAACGCTATTTACAAGCTTACTCCGGCGGGTGTATTTACTCAAATATACAGGAGCTTAAGGTTCGGTCACGAAACTACAATTACAGGAAGCCTTACCAGTATAGTTGCAACCAGGGATAGCCGCACCATTTAAATTGCCGATGTAAGCACTATCAGAAGTATTAGTAATGGGGTGCCCCGTACTTTAGTAGGCCCTCAGCCCGGTAGGCAGTACAAAGACGGCACTGGTAACCAGGCCGACGTTCATGCAAATCAACTTGCTTTGTCTAAAGATGAAGGTACTTTATATTTCACTGATCGTAACGCGTTACGGAAACTAACTTTGAGGTAATGCTGGCCGTTGAGAAATTTTTTTAATAGCTAATCCTTTGTTGATTATTAAAAGCAAACGGTCGCCTAAAACAGGAGACCGTTTGCTTTTAATAGCTATTTATTGGGGCTTTAGATTTGAAATAAAAAATCAAACGCCCTGAAGGAACTTAATGATTAATCAAAAAGTTTTGTAATAGTTTGCTGCAAGAAATTTCAACTTCTTTGAAGAGCAACTCTTCTATCTGAAATTGGCTGTCCAACCATTCCCGCGCATCCATAGCCGATTGCCAGGTGGCGTTGTCAGGCAGCTCATGAAACATTTCTGAGATAGAAAGGTAAGTAGAATTGATCCAAACGCTCGACCTGTTATTCTTGATCACATCGAGCATAACAAGAATCGATTTTTTATTGTCGTTTCCAAAGCAACTATAAGGTACGCAAGTGTTTAAATTTCTTTCGAGTTTTGCTATAGCCGTTTTAATTTCCTGTGGGTGGCGGTTCATGTCAATAGTTAAAGGGTATACGTTTTTATACGGAAGTTTTTATTATAAGTTTCCTCAAAGTCAAAAAAAACTACTGATTGTTGTGATTGATTTATTTTTAATTTATTTAAAAACAATTACTTTTGAAACCTTTGATCCGCCGGCGTATTCTGCCCGTACCAAATAAAAACCGACTGCTTCACTTTCGTCAATAATGAAGGTTGTACTATAAGCCCCGTTACCATCGGCATTTGCTTTCATCACTTTTAATTGTCGGCCGTTCCTATTATATAAATAAATGTTAATAGCCTCTTGCGGTTTTAAATTTTTTATAGCTACAGAAACGGGTTCGCCGTGGTTAGGGTTGGGGTAAACCATTAATGCAGGCTGTAAGGCGGCGTTGGTATTTTGCTGCGTGTTTGCGATGTATGCTGCTTTGATGCTTTCTGCATTTTCTTCCGGGCGTATGTTATCTATTTGTACTTCCCTTGTTGTGTCTCCCATTGTAGTTACGATGAGCCTCGCTATTGTAGACCGGTTAAATGCAGCAATTGAATTCACCTTAAATGATATTGAACTGTTTTTTTTGATAATAAGCGGTTCTTTAACCGACGGAAGATTTAAGCTTGCAACTTTGAATTTAGTAGCGCCATCACCGTTGAGGCTAATGTTTTTAATTTTAAGGGTGCCATCGCCTTGGTTAGCTATGGTTATCCAATAGTTCTTACTATCGTACTCATTTACAGGAGAATCCAAATTAGCGGCCACAGCTAGTTTTGCCACAGGAGCCGATGGCTGTGATTGTGCTTTCAGCAAAGTTATTTGCGCGGTAAGATTGGGGTTGTCATTCCAATTAAATTCGGACACATATAAATTGCCATTTGTCACGTCCTCAGCTATGTCCAACGGGTTTGTGAACCCCGACATGCCAACCAATCCGCTATTGGCCGATCCGTTGGTTACTTTTACAATGTCGTATATTTGATCATCACCATTCGGATAAATTGTGTTTGCAATAGAACCAGGCTCCATTACCACAATGTCTCCTCCGCCGCTGAAGCGGCAAACCAATAATTTACCCTTTAGTGCGCCATTGAAATTATTGCTTTTGTATTCCAAAGCTCCATTGGGGGAGTGGTTTAAACCAAAATCATAAGCCGCCCCGTAATTAGAATCCGCGTTAACGGCAGGCGAATACAGGGGATTATCTGTAAATCCACGGTTGATCACGTATTCGCCCCTTAACGGATTTGGATGGCCAAAGTACCCTACAGACTTATTCGGGTTCACCCTAAACAGCCAGTCGTCCTGCACTTTAACACCCTTTGTGGCTTCCACAGCCGGGCCGCTGTAAAAAGTGCCGTTAGGGCGCCTGGTTCCCATAACTGAGGCCGGTGAGTTGCCGCCCCCGCCAGAACCATTTGTAGGTATATACAACTGGCCATTGGTATGCCAAACCAAATCATAAGCATTACGTACACCGGATGCATATATGGTAAGGGGAGATTCGCTACCGTATGGGTTGTAAGTACCATCAGACATGAACGCCGAAGTAGTAGGTGCCGCATTAATTAAAGCCTGGTTACTTGTTGTTTGTGCATTTAATGGCAATGCCATAGCGTTGAGCTTACCAACATCTAAACGAAGAATAGTGCCCGATAAAAGCGTTTCGTCGCGCTGCCAGTCGGCATCGTAATCACCTGCAGATGTATTGCTTCCCTGGCAAATGTACAAGGCACCATCGGGACCAAAATTCACGCTGTTCACCATGTGATCGCGGGTGGAACGAGGAAGTTTAGTTACCATCAACTGTTCGTTTTGTAGGCTATCGCCGCTCAAGCGCGAAATATTACCATCAAACATTGGCCCTGCTGTTAAGCCACCCGATGAATGAGATACCCATAAAATAGGGTTGGTTGGCGTGGATTGCGGATCGAACGCCAGGCCGATGGCCGTACGGCTACCGTACTTACTTACCATCGTGTACAAAGTTTGTTTATCGGAAAGGGAACCGTCGGAATGGTTTACGGTAAAGCGTTCTATTAACCCGTCGAATCGTAGCGCATAAAATTTGCCATCGGGACCAAAAGCAAGGGAGGAATACTTGATGTTTTGCGTGCCGGGGATAGGTATTTTTTTAAACTGTGCATTTAAAAAGTTGTTTGAATCGATAACAGCCGGACCTGTAGTGAATTTCATTTCATACGGGGCGAACGCTGCACCCGGGTATGATTTAACAGCCGAAATGATCACAAATTTATATTGCGTGTAAGGCTCCAGCGAACTTGATGGGGAAAAACTGATAGCATCTCCTCCGCCGGTTCCCTGTACGGTGCCTTTAACCTGATAAAAAGAGGTATCAATTTGTTTATATAGTTTAACAGTAGTATCGTTGATCGTTTGATTATCCACGCCACCCTGGTAACCGGCTACAGCGGGTACGTGCAGGCTGTTGGCGGCAATGCTTACTGTATTCAAACTCACATCGCGCGCACCATTGGCCGGTGAAGTCGCTATCACGTATGGGCTGGCATCATCAACTACATTTATTTGCACAAGCACGTCGGCGCTGGTAAAGGTGGCTGATGTTGCCCTGATGGTGGCGTAGTAGATACCTATGTTTAAATTTTTAGCAGCAGAATAATTGAAAGGAATTTTAGGTTGTGTGCCGGTTACAGTTGCTGGGGCACTTAACCAGGCCGGGCTCCCCGTTGGGAAAGTTATGCTTACCTGATACGTGCCCGCCTGATTGTTGGAGCTACTCAGCACCATTTCAAACACAGTATTTTGATTGGTACCTTTACGGAAAGTCAAATTTTTGTTGCCGGTTTCCCAGTACAAATAAGGGGCAGTACTCACCGGCACAATATTGGCGAAGTTGATTTTAGTATTTGTGCCGCCATCAGCATTTATAGTAAGGTGTTCATCGGCTACGGTAACCCTAATTGTATTTGATTTAAACCTGCCAATATCGCCCTGTTTACCAATTGGTTTAAAGTTAGTGATAGCATTTACACCCTCTACATTAAGGTAATGATATTCTGGTGCCGTTGATACGTTGCCATCGCCAACGGAAACCGTGGCATCATAAGTGCCGTTCGGCACTTCTATTTCCCAATATCCCTCGGTTTTTACGCCCTGGAAAGTGCCAGATATGTTGTTGGCTTGCATATGAAATACAGTTGCCAGCAAAATATCTTCGGGCAGTGTGCGTAGCCTGCCGTTGCCCACAAGGTTTAATGCGGTACCGTCGGCTCTTTTTCGCCAGCCGTACCTCAATAAAGCACCCTGGTATTGCCCTAACCGGTCGCCGTAAGCCTGCCCGTAATCTATAAAATAATCGCCCGGCGGCACGGTTTGCGCATTCTGGAAATTAACATTCACGGTTTTGGGAATAAGATTTTCTACTACATCCAGTGTAATCAATAGTGTTGCAGACTTATACCCTTCAGATGCATAGGTTATCAGCGCCTGGTAATTGCCTGCGGGCATGTTAGCGCTTATATTTTGCGGTCCAAATTTTAAGCTGTCACTTGGGTTTGTCGGCAGGGTAAGCCAGTCGGCGGTAGTTTTAGCTAACGTAAATGCGTGTGTTGAGGGATTGGAAAGCAGTTTTACAGCTTGCGGCAGTATGTCCGCACCTTTCAAAACGGTAAATTTTAACGTGTCTTTGGAGAACGTTAATGTACTCTCTGAAGGGGGCTGTACAACATTTTGAGTGCGTGCAGAGATATTAAAATCATCAAAAGTATAGGTAACCGCACTCGTGCCGTTACGATAAGTGGCGAACAATCCGGCGTATACTAAACCCGATGCCAATCCGCTATTTTGTATATTCATAGAGCGGCTGGCATAACCTACACTTCCTGTACTGATATAGTTAACGCCATCGATGCAATAAAAGCCTTCTGCCGTTTGTTCTGCTGAATCGATAACCAGTTTTAATAAAACTTCTTTTGTGCTTAAACCCGAAATTACAGGAGTAATACGCTGGTCTGGGTTAGTCGTGCCGGTTACAGTGCTGGTTACGTCATTCAGTTCTCTGCGAAGTTCGACCCTATTCCCGGTGACGCCCAATTTAATGTACGTTTTATCATTTAAACCATACCATATACCGCCTTGTTGAGATTGCGTGCCGTTGTAAGGGTTAACAATTTTAACATCTAATTGCAATAAACCAAATGGTTGGAATTGAACTCCCAAAACATTCAGCTGATTATTATTGCTTTGATAATCTATCCCTTTGTTTGCCACCAATTGCAGGCGGCCGCCTCCAACTGATATTTTGGACGGCTCATAGCCAGGTACTTGTTGTAAAGAAGGCTGACCGTCGGCTACTAAGCGTGTGCCCGTGTAGGTGTTTACAGTAGTAAAACCTGTGCCTTGTCCGTTTTTATCATTGATGGATCCTGGTACCGCTGCATCAAACGACAAGCCGAAGGGTAAATTAACTTTGAGTGCAGCGCAGTTCAGCGTACTTAACGGCGCACAGCAGTTGAAAACCTGTGGAGCAATTGACTTAACGCTAAAGTCGTCGAAAGTGTAGGTGACCGGCGAAGTACCATTGCGGTAGGTGGTAAAAATGCCTGCGTATAAAATTCCAGATGCTAAGCCACTATTCTGGATATTTAATGATGAATTTGGATAGCCGGTAGCGCCAGCACTGCTGAAGTTAACGCCGTCGGTAGAATAAAAGCCTTCTGCTGTTTGTGCTGTAGAGTCTATCACCAACCGCAACGTTACGGTTTTTGTACTGAGGCCGGTAATTACAGATGTTAAGCGCTGGTCGGGGTTTGTTGTGCCGGAAACTGTGCTGGTAACATCATTTACTTCTTTACGGAATTCTATTTTATTGCCCGTTACACCCAGTTTCAGGTAGGTTTTATCGTTCAAGCCGTACCATAGCCCACCTTGCTGAGATTGTGTATTGTTATAGGGGTTAATTATTTTTACTTCCAGCTGCACTTTTCCGGAAGGCTGTATTTGAACGCCCAATACGTTCAATTGATTATTATTTGTTTGAAAATCTATCCCTTTATGTGCGACTATCTGAAGCACTCCGTTTGTAAGGGATATTTTTGATGGGTCGTAACCTGGTACGTTTTTAAACGGGGGCAAACCATCAGCCGACAGGCGCACTCCTGAATAAGTGTTTACTGTGGTAAAGCCCGTTCCCTGGCCGGTTTTATCGTTAATAGTGTTAGCTATGGGCGTATTAAACGATAAACTATACGGAAGGCTGACCTTTAACGCTGTGCAGGGTAGCGTGCTTACTGCAGCACAAGTGTCTTGTGCTGCATCATGGCTAATCATTACATTACCAGCACCTAAAGATGTAATAGCGCGGGATATGAGAAGCAAAGAAAAAATAAACCTTTTCATGTCAAAGTAAGCAAATCGCAGAAATAAGATAAACTTTATTCTGCGTGGATTAAATGTAGATGTGTATGATCTGCTTACAGTTTGAAAGGAGGGTGGCTTTCATGCTTGTAGCACTATATATTAATATCAATACATCATTTTTATACAATTTTAAATGTATTTCATGGGTACTGATGGCTACTTATAGCACTCGTTCTGCTTATGTATAAAATTGTGTATTTATAGCGAAAATCGACGTTGGGTTTGTGTAAAATGCGAACACTGAGACGAGGCAATGGTTACATAGTTTGTTGTTTGTCTAATATCAAAGTATTTTATTATCCCCGATAAAACTAACAAGAGATATAACCCCATTTTTTCCGTAGAACGGTTGTCACGATTATGTGAAATAGACTGCTGTATATGTTGATTTACTTCTGCGCCATTAACGCATTGTTAGCTTTATTATAGAGCTTAATATTTTCTATGAAGTATACGTTATCCTGATAGTCGTAATTTGTGCCTTTTTTACCCAGATAGTCGCTGCCTAAAATGTAGGCGTGATTGATTACCTGGCTATGCTCGTCAATTGCTTTCCAAACTCTTATTCCAATTTTTTTATCATGATTTTTGGCCCTGTCGGTATAACTCAATCCTATTTTTACAGCGAAGGGGCCGGAAAGATTTGCCAGGAGCTTTGAATCGGGCAGTTCAGAGGCGGCAGGCAGCAGCATTTGACCGCTATATTTATTAGTATACTGTAGGGGTTTGGTAAGCTGCTTGTTTAGGTCATAAAGTGCTAAAGTATCAGAATCTTCAATGGTACAACACCCGTGATATGAAGCAATCTTTCTGATCTTAACTGGTTTTCTTGAATCGGCTACTTCAAAATAATCGGCAGTTATCTCATCAGAACTATTTGTGGTGCCTTCACCATGCAATCCATTATCGAAATAGGTAAAACCAACCTTTGTTTTAAAGTTAAGCGAATTTAATATCCTTTGCAACCCAGGCTCCCAATCATTTTCATACTTATATTCCCATATGCCGGTTAGTTGAATCGGCTCGAGTATTGCGTTTTCAGCGCTGATATGTAATATTAGCTGTCCATTGATATTAGCGCAGGTGCTTCCATAGGGGAGCTGAAAATTAAACTTACGGCCCATGCCAACTGCCGAGTGCTGAAATTTCAACGCAGCTTTCCACCAAAAAGATTCTACCCTTTTGTTAAGTGCTTTGGCTGTGAATTTAACATTCAAGTCTACGGAGTCGCCGGGGGATAAGGTCAACGGGAATTTTTTTTTTTCGTCGGTAAAAAATACCGTCCATAATCCGTTAGCTGAAAAGCTGGTACTATCTATTGTTACGCTTTTTTTCTCCTTGTTTTTGATCCTTATTTTGGAAATATCATGATTTATTATCGTGTTTTCCTTTTTGCCATGGTTAACCGGCAAACTCGGATTATAGATATAAGAAAATACAACCCTGTTAGCGGCGGGGAAACCATCCAGGTTGTTGATCTCTAAACCTTTCCTGGCCAGTATTTTATTATTTGCCGTTTTTGCATTTGGTAATACACCCGATAACAAATGCTTATTAAAACTATCAAAACTAAAATTTAAGAGGATGCCAATGGAGATGTTCAAGCAAACGAGCAGTGTTAAGACTATTTGTCTGATACGTGCTTTTTTGCTTACGAGTATAATCAGTCCATAAATAACGAAACTTGTTATAGCAATTAATAACGGGACGTACAGGTTCATCAATGCGCCGACCTCGTCTTTTTCGAGCGGTACTGCCACTGCAATTGCAACGGAAATGAAAACACTAATCAGTAAAAAAATAAATTGGAAAAAGACCCGGTTGTGAAATGAAACAAGTAGCGGCATGATGGATAAGATTAATATTACCGTACCCGTAGGTAAGACAGCCAAAACTAATCTAATAATGCGCTCTAAAGTGCAGTATATCTATTTTTGTACCTAATATGTGTAAGAGTGTGCAGTGTATAGTGGAGGTATTACAACGCTTTTACAATGAATCTACAAGCAACTGGTTATACTGCTCTAAAAGTGCGACATATTTATTCTTATAATGTTCGTTTTCAGCATTAGTGTCTGCATCCTTTGCAGGTGTGTAAAGGATACAGTTGAAATCATCGGGCGAGAACATTTCCGGTATTTCCTCGGAGAAATCGTGCCTTAATAAGCAACCGATAGATAGTATTATATCTTTCTTTAAGTTGCGCTGATTAAACCAATTGTATATCGATCTGCGATTTACCTGAAGGCCCTTGGCAAGCTCACTTATACTATAGCCATTTTTTCTGACCCGATACTCAACTATTTGTCCGTAGTGCTTTTCCATATTATATCGTTATCATTCACATTCCTTGCACAAGCCTTACCCACCATTAAATGGTAAACTTAACAATTTGTTAAAATATATCGTCGTATTTGTACGCGATCTTAAAAAATTAAATACGTTTTTTCTAGTCGTTCAGTTGTGCTACAAGCCAACAGCACAAAATTTTGGCGCTTGAGTTTTTGAAATGGCAAGCTTCGGGAGCGAAACCTACCTTACCTCTCAATCAAATTCCGGTGATATATCCCGTACTATTTTAAACTGTGTTTTCTCATTATAGGGATGCAAATTACACAGGTTTAGGTCACATTGATTTTTAATAAATCAGCCCCAATTTCGTCTCCAAACATGGCGTTTTAAGGCAATATGGGTATTGTTTCCCGTTTCGCGACACAATTTTACACTATTTCACAACCTGTTATACACTCTTGGGATAAAGGGCTTTTTGCCAAACGTATGGCCTACTTTTATGAAAAATTAACAAATGAAAAATTTAAGAAACAATTTAAATCTACTTTGCATAAACGGGTCAGCGAAGTTCATCCAGTCTGTAGCTTTCAAAAGTTTGCTGCTGTTTTCAGTAGTGTTGCTACTTGGTTCAGGATGTAAAAAGAACAAAAACGTAGTAAATACCGATAGAGATTATGGTTACGCAAAGCTTACTGTTGAATGCGCAGGCAAATGCCATGTGAGCTACGGTACCGGTACTACATTGAGCGAAATAGATGTAGAAAAATCGCAGGCGGTTTATTACATTAGATATCAACGTAATTACGACCTGGTTGTGAACGTTACTCCAATTGATGTTGATCAAAACGTGATTATAAACGTGTACAGTAGAGAAGAGAAGCAGATTTTCCGGAATTCAGCAGTGAAAAAGGTTGGAGAAACCTGGACTGCAAAAGTCTTGATCCCATAAACTATCCGTTAGAATATTTTAAGCCAGCCAATAGTAAATCGACTCTAAAATTGCTTAGCAGATTGAACCATTGTTCAGTCTGCTTTTTTTTTGCGTTTTTATTTTGGTGCCAATCGTAAAATCAGGATACATTGACGCTTAACTAAATCAAGCCTCTGCGACAGCAAGGACAACAGACTACGAAATAAACCAGCTACGACTTTGACTGACCGATTCCGTTTTTAACTTTGAATTTGTAAAATGCTGGTTGGCAATGATTCAGACCTGGTAGGGCGGTGCGTTGGCAGTTAGTATATAGCAAGTCAGCGCCAACAATTTAATTGTTGCGCTGAAAATACGCAAGCATTGAGAATGATTGGCTTAATATTTCTTTTCGATAATATTATTTGCTAATTACAAGTTTCGCTCATATTGCTCTAACAATAGTTGGTTATACTTCTCCAGCAGGTCTATATATCTATCTTTCCAAACCCTTTCACTCTCGGGTTCGTTAAATGCCTGACTAAAGCCTAATTTAAGTTTTTCTGATGGGAGGAAATCTTCTGCGGTAAAAAGCTCCGGAAATTCTACTGAAAAATCGTGTTTTATAAAACCACCTACACGATGAATTATATCCGGTTTAAGATACTTCTGGTTAAACCAGTTGTAAACGCACTTCCTGTTAATGTTAGCAAGCCGCGCTAACTCACTAATACTGAACCCCTTTTTTCTGATGGTTAGTTCAACAATTTGGCCGTAATGTTTGTCCATATATGGGTGATTAACACCTTTAAATAAATTTAATTAGCAAGCGACAAGTCCCTTTTGGTCTATCTTTACAGTTAAAGCGCAATTCATGCTTTTAATTACCATCACTACAGATTTTCCGTTTACCTTCTGTACTTCTCCACGTTGATTATTAAGCGGACCATCTACGATCAAAGCCTCGTCGCCTATCTGTAAATTGCTTAATGATGTCGTTTCTATGTCGCGGTAATTTTTCACAATGCGCTTTATCTTTTCAATTTCGATGTCTTGCACAATTGCTGGTTTGCCGCAAAATGTGATGTAGTTTATCACCCCTGATGTTTGTGTAATTTTCTCAAGGTCTGTATAGTTGGCGCGCACAAAAAGATAGGAATTGAAGAGCGGTACCTCCACCGTCTTGCTACGATCTGCCCACTGTTTGCTTGTTTTTACTAGTGGGCAATAAGATATTATGTTTTGTTCTTTTAAAAGCTGGTCTACTTTCTTTTCCCACCGGGAGCGCGTATAAAGTACCATCCAGTTATTATCATTCGCGTTGTTCATAGGTAGATGCAGATTGTATTTGTAATTGTGAGGCTGTTTCGGTAAATTATAAAAAACCACACTTTTTATCCAACTAAATTACTGCAAATTGGACATGATGTTATTATGGATAGATGCCTTGTATATCAATATGTGAAGTGGTGGGAAACTATAATTAGTAAAATTGTAACGTTGTGCCTAAACGTGGTCATTTAAGCTAATTTATTTCTGAGGTTTTTAATCACCACTACGCAGTATTACTCAAAAATTTACAAGCTTTCTCACAGTTATACATAAACCGTACAACTGCCTCTTCAAAGGCCCAAAGGGCGTCTAAATAAGTTAAAATTGTATCAAATAATCAACTACTTGTATGCAGTATGCTGTAAGCGAGAGGGCGAAGCTTTGTAGGAAGCGTTACCCGACACTATAATTTATTATGACATCTACTTTTAACTTTTTCAAAAAGTTTTTGCTTTTTCCACTACTCATAATAGTAATATTTACGTTCCTTTTTTTTAATGGAAACATATTTAATATAAAAAATACTAATAGGGATAGTATAAAAACTACAGACATTTTCAACCTGTCGTCTGCGCCGCACATAGAAACCATCAGAATAAATTTTCAAGATAACAACACTCAGGCCCCTCCTGGTTGGCTAAAAGATACCGGGGAACCTTTTTCGGAACATCCCGGTACTTACGAGGGAATGGGGTTAACTTTTGGATGGAAAAGCACTGAAACCAATGCCCCCATCAGTTTACAAGGCAACGGCCGCGCAAGGATAGAACCCGAAGATTTGTTGCTGTCAACTTTTGTGCATATGCAGGCTAACGATATAAGTGCGTTAAAATACGGCGCATTTGATGGCGTTAAAGCCAGCGGGTATTGGGAACTAAAGTTGTTGAATGGTGTATACAAAGTGACTGTAGCTGTTGGCGATGGTGCAGTTACAAAGGCCAAGCAAGTAGATTGCATCAACATAGAAGGTGTTAAAGCCATTTCTAACTTCGTGCCTATTGGCAAATTACGAAGCCCGGGAAGGTTTAAAGAAGCAACTGTTACAGTTACCGTAACCGATGGCCTCCTAACCATCGATGCCGATGGAGGAATTAACACCAAGATCTGCTATTTGAGTATCGTGCCAATCAGCGTCAATCCGTATTTGTATCTATCCGCATCGCAACAAAATTTGCTTATCGAAAAACAGGATCATGCTAAACATACAGCGGGTTTAAAAATGAATAATTCGGTGCATCAAAAGCTCGTTTACAATATAACCGCTAAATATCCGAAAGGCGTTAAAAATTGGATGGTATTTAACGTGTTGGAGACAGAGAATGATTCTATTTACTTTGATTATTCGTCTGCCCGTGACCTACCAATAGGTAATTATTCCACACGGATAGAAGTGTCATCGGCAGGTTATGTGCCCGCAAGTATAGACATATCATTAAGAGTTGTTGATAATAAACGCCCATACGTTGTGGCTGCTAACCCGTTAAACGGGTCTGTAATTACCACTAATGTTACTATTGCCGCCAATAACCTTTCAATCCCAGCTGCAAAAGGGTTTAAGGGAGGTGCAAATAATGCAACTATTACCAATAAAACGGTTAAGCTTTTAAAGTTGGATAATGGCAGAGAAGTAAATGTGCAGGGTAATGTGCAAGGCACGGGTGGGGGCGACGCTATCAGTTTTACGCCATCGCAGCCGCTGGAGCCTTATACCAATTATAAGTTTATCATCACCAATGGTGTTAAAACCTATAACGGCGTGCCTTTTGTACCATTCCAATCTACATTTTCAACTACGCTGGCACCCGTAGATTCCAGCAATATCATTAAAGCCGAGTTTACCAAGATATCGGTGCCTGGTACACAAAATAAAAAGTACACGTCGTTGTTATTCGGGCCTGATGGTAAGTTTTACGCGCTAAAGATAAATGGCGGAATAGAGCGTTTTAATATAGATCACCAGAGCGGTATGCTAAGCGGCATGCAGCAAATAAATACTTTAGTTAAAAAGCGAGGAGAATCAACAGCTATTGGGTTAGTTTTTGACCCAAAATCTACTGCCGAGAATTTAATTGCCTGGGTTTCATACTCATCCGCTGAAATGAATGCTGCCCCAGCTTTCGATGGTAAAATTTCGAGACTTAGCGGCAATAGTTTGCAAAACGAAGAACAGATAATCGTTAACCTTCCACGCTCCACAAGAGACCATATGGTAAACAGCATGGCTTTTGGCCCCGACGGTGGGCTCTATATTTCGCAGGGCAGTAATAGCTCGGCAGGAAAATACGATAAGGGTTGGCAACGCGAAGAGACTTTGCTTTCCGGAGCGATACTAAGGCTGGATATCAACAAACTTAGTAATCTAAAATTGCCGTTGGATGTAAAGACCAGCGATAATCAAAAATTGATAAACAATGCGCCAACTTCAACTATCAAATTCAGCGATGGTAAATATAACCCGTATTCGCTTAAGTCGCCTTTAACTATTTATGCATCAGGCATCCGCAACGCTTATGATATGGTTTGGCATTCCAACGGGCAGCTGTATATCCCGGCTAACGGATCGGGAGGGGGAGGGAATTCGCCGGCAGCAGTGCTAAACACTAAGCGTCCGGATGGCACGTACTACAACGGACCTGCTGTTTTGGCTACAGAGAATGTACCGGTTCAGCACGACTGGCTGTTTAGGGTAAACCCTAAAAAAGGCGTTGGCTATTATGGCCATCCAAATCCTTTGCGTGGCGAATACGTAATTAACCGTGGTTTTGCAGATAACCCAATGTATCAGCCTTCGGTTACGCCTGATAGAAACTACCGCGGGGCTGCATTTGACTTTGGATACAACAAATCGCCAAACGGTGTGATTGAATATAAAAGCGGAGCATTTAACGGTGCTTTGAAAGGTAAACTACTCGTCTGCCGTTTTAGCGGAGGGGGGGATATCATGGTGTTAGAACCAGGTACTATCAACAAGACCGGAAACCTGAAAACCCAGGAAAATTTAAATTACGACATCGTACGATCTGCAAGCGGATCGGGAAATTACGGTTTGGTTGGAATGGTAGGTTTTGCTAACCCTTTAGATCTTACGGAAGATGTGATTAACGGTAATTTATATGTGAGTGAATTTAATTGGAATGAAAATCCAAACCTCATATCGCAGATAACCCTTTTAAAAGTTGTGCAGCAGCCAAAGCCCAAAACTATTGCTGTACAAAAGGGCGCCGCCCTTATATCAAAACCCAGGTAAATACAGGCCTGATTTATCCACTGCTTAAATAATTTAATATGATAGGGAAAAACTACAAAATCGGTTCGTTATGCTTTGCAAACGTATTGTTAACGCTGCTACTGTTTGGAGCCGGCAATACTGTAATTGGCAAAACATTCCACTCCGCAAAGAGTGTGGCATTAAATAAGCTCGCCGGCATTGCTGCGGATACCTGTAGCCCGATTAGTACGCTTAATTGTAATGCTGTAAAAGTAGGGCTGCCGTATAGTTTAAATTTTAATGCCGCAATACCCGGAACTATAAACGATAAAACCGGCCAGGGTACTGGTTTTACTACTGTGAATACGTATTCAGGAACCAGATTATCGGTTGATGGAACCCGAACATACAGCACAGTACCCGGCTACGAACCGTCAAAAATCACGCTAACCGGAGGACGCTTACAGGTGGTAGCCAATAAGGGTATAGATTATTTGACTAATAATAATCAGATAAACGTATTAGGCGTACAGGTTGCGCCCGTAAAAAAGTTGCAGATTGATGCCAAAATAATTAGTCCTTATAATGGTACGCAATCGCAGCAAGTTGGAATTTGGTTCGGTTTAAACGATAAAACATTTATCAAATTAACTATTGCCGGTAATAAGGTAGAAATGAGGAAGGAACTGAACGATGTATCTTCAACCACATCGGGCACAGCTAACCCCGACCAGCGCGTTACCCCTGTTATTAGCGGATTGAGCAGCCAGATAGTTAGTTTGCGTATTGTAATTGATTCTGCAAATAATACCGTAGAAGGTTTTTACTCTACAGATAGTTCTACGTTTGTAAATGTGGGGGCTTCATACCCAAGTCCTTCTATCAGTGTGGCGGATATGGCGATCACTAATACGGATGCTTATGCAGCTATTTATGCTTCTTATCGAAATGGTACCGCAGCAGTAACCTACACTTTTGATGATTTCGCTGTAAGTTCTATAACAGTTCCTGTTGTACCGCCAACTCAAAACGTTAATATCAATTTTCAAACTTCATCCACCAATACGCCCGCAGGTTACCTTGCTGATACCGGGTTGCCGTATGATGCAACCAGAAAATTTGGGTGGATAAATCCTAATACAAAACAACCGGTTGATCTTCAGGCTAATATGCGCCTTAGAACCGGCACAGGTGATATCAAACAACTCAGCCTGGTACAAATGCAGGCAACAACCAGCCCACAAGTGCCCGGGAACTGGGAGTATGCCGTAACAAACGGGACTTACAGGGTTACAATTAGTGCCGGCGATTTTAGCTATTTTGACAGTAACAACCAGATAAATATTGAAGGGCTACCAACAATTGCAGATTTTAGCCAAACATCGGGTACCAAGTTTAAAACAGCAACTGCAGTCGTACAGGTATCGGATGGTAAGTTAACTGTTGATGCCAATGGCGGTGTCAATTCAAAACTGAATTATATAACCTTTGCGCCGGTAACAGCGGTGGCCGATAATATTGCTCCTACTGCAACAGCAAGGTTTGTTGGTACGTTGAAATCGACAAGTGCTTATGACGATGAGGTACAAGTATTTTTATCAGCCGCGGATGCAGGAGGGGCGGGGTTGGCATCATTGCAATATTCCCTTAATTCGGGCGCTTTTGTTGATTATAAGATACCATTTATTTTAGGCACTGCCGGTAGTTACACGCTGGCTGTTAAGGCTACAGATGCCAACGGCAACACCACTACAAATTCTTACAGTTTCAGTATTATTGCGCAATCTAATTCGGGTGCTTATTTATCCGTAAAAAACCTGGATGCTTTCCCATCGAACGACCGCCTGGTATTTTCACTTATTCAAACCCCATGGAGGCGCACAAGCCCCGATACTACGCCTTATAATGCTAACCACGATAGGGTTAAGCTACGAGTTAATAACAAGGGTACAGGTAAATTAAAGGTAAATAACCTTGTGTTATCTAACCCGGCTGTATGGAAAATTGTATCTGTAAACACCGATACATTAAGCACGGTACCATTTTCGGTTACGGCGGGTAGTTTTGTAGATGTCACTATACAGTTTAGAGCTAAAGATGCAGCAACCCGCTTGAAAGTTTTTAATGATACCCTCACCATTGCAAGTACCGATAGCATTTCGCCTGCAAAGAAGGTGGTGCTAGCAGGAATTTGGCAAAAAGAAGGGGAAAGTACCAATGAACCATATGCACAGCAGCTTATTAATGCGTTTGGTTTTGGAACCATTGTAGGGTATGGGCATGATGATGGTAATATCGACGGCACTACCCGTGTAAGCAGTTCCAGCGAAATTAACGCTGATTATTTTGTGAGAGCCGATGCTTCCAAGCCGGTAACAATTGTACAAATAGCAGCTTACCATGGTTGCTGCTCGGCAACAGAATCAATAAAATACTTTAACAAAGGTTCAACGTCGAACCTGAATATTTTCACACACAACCCTTTAGATGGGCAATCGATAATGCCGAGGCTCATTGGTTCAACTACAAACCTTGCACGGGGGACTTTCAGCCCTACCACCGAGTTTGGTTTTCGTGTAGGTACATCGTCTACAGATCGTACACAAAACTTTAACGGATTAATAGGCATTAGGGTATTAAAGGCTTTGGATGCTGCTGGTAATATCATTCCAAACGCGTACTTTTTAAATGGAGATTACCTGGGCACCTCGTACACTAATTACGATTATCAGGATAACATCTATTATATAGAAAATATCAGGCCCGATTCCGGAACTGTAAATTATTCTCAACTGATATCGCTGCCGAATACATCATTCACTTTTGAACCAACAGTAACCGGCAATAGCAAAACAATAGCCGTTACATTAAAAAACAATGGTAATTCCTATGCGGATAGCACAAGCGATCCCTCGATACAAATAAAAAGCGTAAAGATCACCGGACCAAATGCCAGTGAGTTTTCGACACCAACGTTTGCTACCACAACAGTTGGTGTGCAAGGTATTAAAGCTATTAATGTAAAGTTTAGCCCTGAAACTGTGGGAATAAAGAATGCATGGCTGGTTGTAAATTACAACAGTGCATTGGCACCATTGCGCATACCACTTTACGGCATTGGTAACACCGCAACATCCACCGTTAATGTTGTGAAACGAATCAAAGGCGGCTCCGATGCCAATGTAACCATTGGCAATGTAGCATGGGAGAGTGATAAGAATTACCGCAAAGGATCTATTAAACTTGATATGCAGGTAGCGGCTAGCCCTATAGCCGGCACAGATATCGACTCATTGTATCAAACTTATTTATCAGCGGCGACAGACCTGGCAGAAACACGTTACGAGATACCGGTGACCAACGGCGACTACCTCGTGCGGATGCATTTTGTAGAAAATTATTGGACCGAAGCCGGTTTAAGGGTATTCGGTATTAATATCGAGAACCAACTGGTATTGCCCAATTACGATATTTTCAGCGAAGCAGCTTATCGCACCGCGACGGTAAAAGATTTTTCGGCAACTGTAACCGATGGTGTGCTAACCGTGAAATTCAATCCTACGGCTAATAGAGTTGCCCTGGCCGCATTGGAACTTTATCAGGTTACCAATACCACACCACCAACTGTAATGGTAGCTGATAGAAATAGCTTATTGTTGAATAAACCCGATTCAGCAGCTACAGCCAAAAAAATGGTGGTTTACCCTAACCCTAATCTGGGTAGTCAATTTAACTTAAACATCTCCAACTTCCCTAAAACCCAACCAGGTACGATAACCATTACAGATATGTTCGGCAAAACAGTCCAAAAGCAAAAGTACATCACCGATGAATATGGCACAGCCTACCTACAAATACAATTTAGCCGGGTACTAACAAAGGGAGTATACATGATCAATGTGCGCTCCGGCTCCGTTGCCATGTACGCTAAATTGCTCGTTCAATAAACAATTATACACATACGCTAGTGCATATTTCCCATTATTGCACATTAACGTACCAACACACCAAAATGCTAATTATTAATGCTTTTTATTGCAATATTTGATCATTGTTAAAGCGGATGTTATTAGAATAAAATTAATAACAAGCAATAATTGAAATCATCCTATTTGAAAAAGTCGCTGATGTAAGCGGAGTGGCGAAGCTACATAATAGCTATAAAGGAAACATCTAATCTCAAAACATAATACTCACATTCATACCATGAAAAATATTTTTTCGCCGAAAGGCGTACTGATAACTGCGCTTGTTGCTTTAAGTATGCTTAGTTCTTGCGTTAATACCAAGCGGCTAAAATACTTCCAAGACTTGCCGCAATCGGCACAAGCCAGTGACGTTGACATTGCGGCCTATAGCGACACCTTTATACAGCCAGACGATATATTAGCTATTAATATCAACACTGTAGACCCAACGGCTACCAATAGTATAAACAGCCGCAATGGTGGTTTTGCCAACGCAGGTACTCCGCAATCGGGAATGATAACGCCGGTATCAGGCTACTTGGTGGATAAGATGGGTTTTGTAGATGTGCCAGTTTTAGGTAAGATAAAACTAGGTGGCCTTACTACACTAAAAGCACGCGAAACTATTGCTATCGAGGCTGTTAAATCGTTTAAAAACCCTGTGGTAGATGTTCGGTTTCTCAACTTTAAGATCACTGTTATTGGAGAAGTTAACCGCCCGGCATCTTATGTTGTGCCTAATGAGCAAGTAAGCTTATTAGATGCAATTGGTTATGCCGGCGACCTAACCGTTTATGGCCAGCGTGAAAATGTATTACTGATAAGAAAAGATGCTGCCGGAAAAAATATTACTGTAAAGTTAGATTTAACCAAAAAAGCTACGCTCAACTCACCGTATTTCTACCTCAAACAGAATGATGTAATTTACGTGGAGCCCAACAAAACCAAAGTGTTGAACAACGATAATAACCTCATCAAATACATTACAGCCGGTGCAACCATATTTACTGCTATTGTATTGGGCATAAGGTATTTATAAAGGCGCATACAAACTATCTATCTAAAAATAAACTAAACATATCTTTATGGAAACTCGCCTGGTAAAAGAAAACGGCAATGCCATCAGTAATTTTCTTTTACAGATCAAATCGCACTGGTATTTGTTCGCAATCAGCTTCGTGGTGTTTTTAGGACTGGCTTATGCGTATGTAACCTTTGCGACAAAGCAATACCTCGTTACCAGTACCATTTTACTTCAACAGCACCCCACATCACCCGATGCTTCATCTCAGTTCGCCAACGGCGGTGCATCATCAGCCTTGAATATAACTGATAATATAAAAAACGAGGGGGATGTATTGCGTTCGAGGAATTTGATGAAAGAAGTGGTGCAAAATATGCAGCTAAATATCCAATATTTTTTCAAAAGCGGATTGCTGGCCACAGAGGCATACCAGGAAACGCCCTTTATCGTAAGTATTACCAAAAACAAAGTAGACTCGTTGCAGTTGCGCAAATACGTAATAAACGTTGTTGATGAAAACACCCTCAACATTGCCAATAGCGATGAGGATGTTAATTTGAAAGTACCTTTCGGTAAAACCGTCAGCCTTCCACAGTATAATATTCAGATTTCAAAAAGGCCGGGCGTATTGCCTGTTAAGCAGGAATTTTCGGTGAACATTATGTCGGAGGATGATGCGGTTACAGGTTTGTTAAACAGCTATGATGCCGAATTTACCGATAAAGCCACCACCACGGTTGAGTTTACTTTATACTACCCCAATTCCAAAAAGGGTGAGGCAATATTGCAAAATTTAATGAACCAATATCTTGCCGATAACCTGGCGAACCGTAAACGTAATATAGATAGCACTATCAACTTTGTAAATAACCGTATTGCGGTGGTGGCAGAAGAACTTAGCGGAATTGAAAAAGACTATCAGGCATTTAGAAGCAGCAATAACATAACTGATATAGACGAGCAATCTAAAGTATTGGTAGGTAATGCAAGTATTTATGCGGACAGATACCAGCAGCAGCAGGTTCAACTTTCTATTATCAAAAGCTTAAAGAACAGACTGAGCGACCCGGGTAATAAAGAGGTTATACCCAGTTCGCTTAGTATACAAAATACTTCGTTTGCAACAGGTTTGGCACAATACAACAACCTTATAAACGAACGGGAGAAAAGCAAACTATCTTATACGGAAACGAATCCGGTTATTCAAAACATCGATCAACAAATACAACTGGCCCGCCGTAACTTATTGCAAAGCATCGACAGCTACGCACGGGAAATAGAGTTGACGAGTGCAGGATCCAGCACGCAAAATAGTATCGTTAATAATAACATTAAGGCTGTTCCGGGTAAGCAACGTGCACTGGGTGATTTTGCAAGACAGCAAGAGTTAAAGCAACAATTATATGTTTACCTGTTACAGAAACGGGAGGAAACGGCCATGGCCAAAGCTGCGGACATGCCTTATTCCCGGGTTGTTGATAACGCAAAAAGTACAAAAACGCCTTCCAAACCAGTAAAACCAATCATATATGTAATGTCGTTTTTTCTTGGATTTATCGTACCACTCGGATACGTAAACTCTAAGAGTTTGTTTGCAAGGAAGATTAATTCGGAAGCGGATATAGAAAAACAGACCGACGTATTGGTTATAGGAAAGATAGGCCACAATAAGTCATCGGGCAAATATCTAGTAGATATAAATTCGAGATCGCCTGTTACAGAGAGTTTTAGGACGTTGCGCACCAAATTGCGCGGATTGTTGGATAACGACCAGTCTAGCGTTATAATGATCACCTCCAGCGTAGAGGGTGAGGGAAAAACCTTTTTAACATCTAACCTTGGCAGCACCTTAGCCATGTCGGGCAAAAGCGTTGTGTTGGTTGAATTAGACCTGCGTAAACCTCGTTTATCTGGGTTTTTAGGATTAGATGCAACAAAGCCTGGGTTTACCAATTACGTAATGGACGATTTGCCTTTGAGCAAAATAATAAAGCCAAGTATGTTTGATGACAATTGCTTTGTGATATCGTCTGGACCAGTTGTTGCCAATGCCAGCGAACTGCTGTTGAGCGACAGGTTACCGGAATTAATTGCTGATTTGCGTACCAAATTCGACTTTGTGTTAATTGACAGCCCTCCTGTAGGTTTGGTTTCGGATGCATTGGTAATTCAAAAGCATGTAGATATGACCATTTTCGTTTGCCGACACAACTACACCAACAAAAATCAAATCGAGATACTGAATGACATCAAGACCAAGGATAATGTTGAAAATCTGTACCTCGTTATTAACGACGTTGATTTTTCGGGATCGGCTTACTCGGGCTACGGATACGGTATGGGTTATGGAGATAAAGTAAATTAAGATAGCGATTATCAGTGTATTATGATAGGTAACAATTTTTCTTTACAACAGACAGCCAACGTAGCAGGTAATTTCCTTTCCCGTTACGTTAACTTTTTGATGTTGTTTTTCCCCATAACGGCTTTCTTAGTGGTTCCGGTTATTCCGGGTACCACAATCATTACGGTGTTAGCAGGCTTAATGTTCTTTGTTATACCGTTATCTACCTTAAAGGAAAACAAATACATGTTTTACCGCGACTTATTTTATTTCCTTTGCGTGGTAACGGTATTGAGTTTTTGCTCGCAGTTTATAAATTTAGTTACCAATTTAAAACTGATCAAGCCACTCATCTTAATAAACCATAATGATTTTACCAAGACATTCTACCGCAAATCGCACCTAACCCAAACCCTGCCGTTGCTGGTTGGCTTTGTGATATACGCGTATGTAAAATATTTCTCTACCGATAAAATTATAGATTACATCTACTGGGGCTTGCGCCTTTTATGCCTATACGGTTTCTACGAGTTTTGTTTTTATATGCTTACCGGGCAAAACGGAGATTTTATGGTTAATCGCACCTTCGGCGAGGGGGAAAAATCGGCGTCGCTTTTTCAAACAGTAAATCTTGGCGGTATCAGTATGATGCGCTTTAAGAGCTACACCGGCGAGCCATCTATGTTCGTGTTTACGGTTTTCCCGTTTTGGGTATTAACTTTTGGCCTGAACAGAACTTTTGATAAGTTTTTGCTGCTTGGTTGTCTCATTTTAACATTCTCTACCACCGCGTACGCCTGTATGATATTATTCGGAGGGTTTTGGATCATATATCGCCGGCAATTTCAGTTGTTTTATTACCTCAGCATAGGGGTGGTTTTATTGTGTTTTGTTTTACAACTGGATATTTTTCAGCATATGCTAGACAGCATTTACAACTTTGTGTTTGCAGGCAAACTGGAGAGCAGCGCTTCTGCCAGGGACAGAAGCAACGGTTTTTTTACACACGTATCCTATTGGGCAAGTCTTAATGTTTTTAGTCAGGCATTTGGAATCGGTTTCGGTTATGTACGCTCTACAGACTTTTTCTCAACCATTATTGTAAACAATGGGCTGATAGGAATAATGGTATTTACAGCATTCGTGCTCAGGAATTTATGGCTCGACATACCGGGCAAATTATTATCTATTTGCTACAAAGCCGGTTTGTTTATGGTTTACCTAATTATGATGGCCACCGTACCAGAGTTTGCTTACCCTTCTTTATGGATATACATAGCTTTAGGTTATGTTCTGCAAAACAACAAGGAACCTTTAATTTACGAAGAGCCTGTTTATACCTATACTCCGGCTCCTAAAATGTTAAGTAATGCGTAACTTACTTACTGCCAGTGCGGCGTTAATTGTATTATGTATTTGTTGCAAATGCAATGCTCAAATACCCAGCAACCCAATTGTATGGGGTATAAACGGACACCCGCTTACACAACTGGCCTACTATAATAATATCGATGAACAGGTAAGCCAGCTAAACGACTTAAAGCTGAAAAGTTACCGTTTTGATGTGTTGCTGGATAGCAATGGTTATGCAAAAAAAGAGCAATTATTTGTTCAATTACTTACTAAGTTAAAAGTCAATAATATAGCGGCGCTCCCGGTGCTGATGCAAAGTGGGCTAAAAGGTTTGGACAACGAATCTATTTACCAAAAAAGCTATACGCAAGGGCAAAACTTTGCAACGCGTTACGGAAAGTATCTGTCGGTACTGGAGGTTAATAACGAGGCCGATAACAAAATGATGCTTCCCGGCGATCCTAGCGGAAAAACAAGAGCGGATTACAATATCGAAAAATCGCAAAAGATAATTGGCGCTATAAAAGGGTTTATAGATGGGCTTAAATCTAAAAATCAAAATGTAAGGGTAACCCTTTCTGTTAGCTACATACATTATTATTATTTGCAATTATTGAAGGACAATAATGTTAATTACGATATTATCGGCTGCCACTGGTACTCTAACATGGGGCCAATTGGTGCCGCCAGGCCAAAGGGCGACGACGTACTTTCCGAATTTAAACGCAGGTTTAATAAACCCGTTTGGGTAACGGAAGTTAACTATTCAAAAGGCACAGGTAAAGTAAGTTTCGCAAGGCAAAGCCAGTATTTTGCAGAGTGTATACCTGACCTCATTTCCAGAGGGGTTAAAGCGGTGTTCATTTATGAACTCTATGACCAGCCGGCGCTTAAAAACAAAGATCCTAATGAAGCGTGTTACGGATTGGTATTCAGAGACGACTCTGGTAACTACGTTACTAAAGATGCCTACCAGGGTATCAAACAAATTATTCAAAATTATAGCCGTTAAACTATAATTCCGCTCAATTTTTTGCGAACTACAGTATATCCGGTTGTAAGGTTGGCCTGGCCAGCTTTATGCTATCGGTACTCTTGGCGGCTTTTAAATCACTATCTATCTAAAACCAATATAAAACCATGAAAATAGCAATTGTACACGACAACCTTGTGTGTAAAGGAGGTGCAGAACAGGTTGCCCTTAGCTTTCATAATGCTTTCCCTGAAGCACCCGTTTATACATTAAGTTACGATTCGCAGAACACCTATCCCGAATTTAAGGATTGCGACGTAAAAACAAGCTGGTTTGGCAAATTCATCCGCAGCGAAAAAAATTGTAAGAGATTTTATTTCCCGCTGGGGATTTTAGCTATGCAGCAATTAGATGTAAGTGGGTACGATATTGTGCTACAATCTACCACGCATTGCGCTAAATATATAAAAACAAGTCCTAAAACGCTTGTTATCACCTATTGCCATAACCCGTTTCGCCTGGTGTGGAGCACAGAATCATATGAAAAAGTATTTAATGCCGGACTTGTAAAGAAATTCGTTTACACCAAAGTGTTGAATTTTTTAAAGGGTTTTGATAAAGCCTTTGCCGATAGAACCAATTGGTTTATTACAAATTCAAAAGAAGTGCTACCGAGGATACAGGCGGCGTATCAACCTAAAAATGAAGTGGCCATTATTAACCCATCCGTAAAGTGCAATAACTTTTTCCTGTCCGGCAGGGCTGGTGAATACTATTTGGTAGTGTCGCGCTTTGAGCCTTATAAAAAGGTGGATATGGTTGTTGATACCTTTATAGCTATGCCCGATAAAAAATTGGTTGTTGTTGGTAAAGGCACCATGGAAGCTGAAATTAAGAAAAAATCAGGCCCTAACATTACCTATTTAAGCGGCTTAAATAGCGAAGAACTTGCTGGTGTTTATGCAAACTGCAAAGCATTTATTTTTCCACAATTGGAAGATTACGGCATAACACCATTGGAAGCCAATGCTTCTGGTCGGCCGGTAATTGCATATGGTAAAGGGGGAGTATTGGAAACCATGATACCCTATGAAGGCGACTCTTTACATTCTACAGCGGTATTTTTTGAAGAACAAACCAAAGAATCATTAACCGCCGCAGTTGAGAAGTTTGAACAGCTGGAGTTTGACAGCGAATTTATTAGAAGCCACGCTGAATCATTTGATGAAGGGGCCTTTGTATCAAAGATCAGGCAGTTCGTTCTAAAAAAATATGCCCTTTCTAATGGTACTCCAGGTGAATTGGTTGAGGTTTTTAAGCCGAAAGCAGTAGTTGCATGAAAATTCTGATAACTAATACCTATTATTTTCCAGCTTTTGTTGGCGGAGCCGAAATTTCGGTAAAGCTGCTTGCAGAAGGGATGCTTGCCGCCGGTAACAAGGTTTATGTGCTAACCACTGGTTTACAGGACAAAGTATACAGGGTGAATGGTGTAGTAGTAATTAGCATAAAGCAACAAAATATATTCAATAGCTATCAAAAACAAAAACGTTCGCAGGCTACCAAGGTGCTTTGGCATTTGTTTGATTCCTTCAACTTTTCGTATCACAATAAAATAAAAGCGATACTTAAACGCATATCGCCGGAAATTGTACATACTAACAGTATCCAGGGATTCTCGCCTTATTTATGGCGCACCATTAAATCCCTTGATATTCCGTTAGTGCATTCCATGCGCGATTATTATATGCTTTGCCATAAATGCAATATGTATAATAACGGTAATTGTGCATCGTTATGCGCGCCTTGCGAAGTCACTAGCTCTGTTAAAAAACGCTTTTTCAAGTATCCCGACTATTTTATAGGTATCAGCAATTTTATTTTAGAACGGTACAGCGCCTTTAGTAAAGAAGTGCGTAGTAATGGCAGCGTTATTTACAACGCGGTTGATACAAGCGAATCTGCCTTAAAAATAAAGGCCCCATCACTCAAAATTACATTTGGGTACATCGGTCGGATCGATAAAGATAAGGGCGTTGAATACATGATAGATGAGCTGGCTTTGTTACCTGCAAAGCTGAAGAATAAAATTAAACTGGTGTTGGCGGGAAAAGGTGAAGCAGAGTTTATAACTAAACTTCAAGCTAAACTGGTAGGTATTGAACATGAGTTTACCGGCATTATTAAGCCGGCCGATTTCTACAGCAACATAGACGTATTAATAGTACCTGCATTATGGCACGAACCTTTTGGGCGCATAGTCATAGAATCGCTTTCCTATATGGTTCCTGTGGTGCAATCAGACAGGGGCGGATTAAAAGAGCTTTACAGTCCGAATAGCTCATGGATATTTTCGCCCGAATCTGGACATCTGTTAGCTGAGATAACACATATCTTAAATAATACAGACGAACTTGCGGAAAAGAAGTTGAACTGCGTTAACGAGGCAGGTAAGTTTTCGGTAGATAAATATATCGATAAACATAGGGCATTATATCGTTTTATTACCTCTGCTGTGACATCAGCAAAGAAAGCGTCGGAACTACCTGTTGTGTAGGTGAACGAACGCAATTTGCATAAAATACACTATATTAAATGGAGACCATTTTAAAAAAGCCTGTTATACAAACCGATAAGAAATTGGTAGCCAGCGGTATCATTTGGAATTTTGTTCAAATGATCATTAATCAGGCATTTGCGTTTGGATTAAAACTTATTCTTGCCAAGCTGCTTTTCCCAAGCCAGTTCGGGCTTGTAGGTATGGCGGTTGTTTTTACTGGTTTTGTACAAGTATTAAATGACTTAGGCGTTGGTGCGGCTTTGGTTCAACGAAAAGCTGAGGATCTACGCAACGAACACTTTCATACGGCATTTTGGGTAGGTGTTATCTGGTCGGGGTTTCTTTTTCTCATCATGAGTTTTGGGGTTGCGCAGCCCGCAGCGAGTTTTTATCACGAACCTATGCTGAAGCAGATTGTACCGGTATTAAGTGTCGGGATTTTGTTCAGTCCCATTAACTTGGTGCATAAAGCACAGCTAACCAAACAAATGAATTTTAAAAAGCTTGCTTTTATAGATAACACCTCGAATATACTGGCAGGCAGTATATCCCTGGTTATGGCCTTGATGGGTGCCGGGGTTTGGTCGCTGGTATTCAATTCGGTGGCAACAGTGCTGTTTGCCATGCCGCTGTTTTTCAATGCTACAAAGTGGAAGCCAGCGTTCATAATGGAGAAACAAGCTTTTAAAGATGTATTCGGCTTTGGCGTTTACACAACGGGCTCCAATATCTTGAATTACCTGTATAACAACATTGATTACCTGTTAATTGGGAAGTTGTTAGGCGCGTCTTCGTTAGGTATATACACGCTGGCCTTTGTTTTAACTGATACCTTCCGCAGCAGGCTGATGGCTGTGATAAATAACGTAATGTACCCCATTTACGGTAAGAAACAGGGCGACCCGGAATCTTTAAAACGATATTATCTGAAAGTTATTCTTTTCAATTGCTTGTGCATATTTCCGATAATGGTTTATTTCATCGTATCGGGCGAGCAATTTGTAGTAAAGATATTTGGTGCCAAATGGACCGAAACAGTATTGCCCCTGCAAATATTATCGTTATCAGTAATGTTGCACATATTGGTCAGTGGTAATACCGCCTTATTACGAGGTCTTGGCAAACCGGGACTTGAAATGAAACAGCAGGTTTTAAAAGCGCTTATATTTTTGCCGTCATTGGCTGTAGGCATTTACTATTATGGCATAACAGGAGCTGCGTACGCCATTTTAATAAATAAACTGGTAGTAGTGCTATTTGCCCAGTATACTTTCAATTATTTAATTCCTATTAAAATCAGCTTTAAAGAGTTTATTATAGCTATAAAAGCACCTGTTATTGCAGCAATAATTACAGCGGCTGTAACTTACTTTTTTAAATGGGTAGGCGTAAACTACCTCATCATAGGAGCCCTTACATGTGGTTGCTACGGCCTAACCATTTGGCTGCTGATGAAAGAAGAATTAATGGCTTTATACAAAGGCTTCAGGAAAAACTAATTCATATAAATTAACACAAAATGGTATCGGTAGTTATTCCTTGTCATAATTGCGAAAGTTTTATTGAGCGGGCCGTTAATAGTGTTGTTAACCAATCTATTAAAGACGTTGAAATAATTCTCGTAGAAAATAATTCAACGGATAATACATTACAGGCATTATTGCACCAACAGCGCCGTTTTCCCGAACTTATACAGATTTTAAAAGAAACCAAAAAAGGCGCACCTGCTGCGCGCAACCTCGGGTTACGGCACGCTAAAGGTACATGGATACAGTTTTTAGATGCCGACGACGAGCTACTCCCTAATAAAATATACAGGCAATTACAAGTTGCAACAGAAACAAATGCTGATGTGATAGCCGGTGAATGCACGCTTAAGTACCTAAGCCAGGATAAAGAGGTTATCAGGCGTACGGATAACAACGTTTGGAAAGGCCTGATCACTTCTAACCTGGGTATCACTAGTTCAAATCTGTGGCGTACAAGTTCGGTACTGGCGGTAAAAGGTTGGGACGAAGATTTAAGCTCTTCACAGGAATACGATCTTTTGTTTAGGCTGTTAAAAAGTAAAGCAGTTGTATCGGTAGATAAAACTTTGAATACCATTGTACATTTTTCAGAAAATTCGGTATCAAAAACAACAGACAAAGAGAAGTTAAAGAAAATCTTAAATAACCGCATTCAGTTACGACTACGCATCAAAAACGAACTGCGATACCGCACTTTATTAACGCGGGAACTGCATTCGGCAATTGATAACTATATCTATACAGAAATTACTAATCATTACGCAAGCTTTCCTGCGTATGCAAATAGCTTGCTACAACAATATAACCCGAAGGTAGGATTACTTAAAAAGATGAAGTTTAAAACCAAGTTGTACTTAAGGCAACTCAAATAAGATTCTCATCATAACATCTACATTTTAATTTACTGACATGACCCCGAAATTTGTTTCGATCATTATTCCAACTTATAAAGATTGGGCAAGGCTATCCCTATGCCTTCATTCGTTAGCCAACCAAACCTACGATGATGATTTCTTTGAAATTATTGTGGTAAATAACTACACAGCCGATAGGGTACCCGAGAACTACTTCATACCAAAGAATTGCAAAATAGTTGTTGAAGCGCAGCCTGGCTCTTACGTGGCACGCAACGCGGGTATTAAGCTTTCGAAGGGCGAAATAATTGGCTTTACAGATTCAGATTGTATACCCGACGAAGACTGGATAAGCAACGCTGTAGCCGCTTTTGAAGAGGAAAACACCTATGCCCGAATTGCAGGTAAAATCCGTTTATATTACAAATCTGATAGGTTGACCAATGCTGAACTTTACGAGACAGTTTATGCCTTTAATCAGGATATCTATGTTGAGCAGGATGGTACAGGTGTTACAGCCAACATGTTCACGTTTAGGTACGTTTTCAACGAAGTGGGCATGTTCAGGGAAGATCTTCTATCCGGCGGCGATTATGAATGGGCAGTAAGAGCACGTAATGCCAATCATAAAATTCAGTATTCTGATAAGGTTATTGTAAGCCATCCTGCAAGGCATCACCTGGCAGAGCTAGTGAAAAAAGCCAAGCGCGTTGGCGGCGGCCAGGCTAATTTTAGTAAAGTTACCGGAGGTTTTTTTCAGTCGGCTGTAAAGTTTCTTTATGATCTTAGGCCGCCTATTAAGAGCATACCATTGATCTTGTCAAAAGGTAAGCAAATGCACGTGGCGCAAAAACTTCTGGTTTTCTACATACGGTATTACCTTTCTGTAGTTACAGCACGCGAAAAATTTATGGTGAGCCTTGGCAAAACGGCTCGTCGCGATTAATAAACTCACAAAAATTTACATCTAATATAAATACTATGAAAATTGCAGTTATAGGCACAGGTTATGTTGGCCTGGTTACAGGAACATGTTTGGCAGAAACCGGAAATAATGTTACCTGTGTTGATATAAATCAACAAAAGGTAGAGATGCTGAGAAAAGGCGAATCTCCTATCTATGAGCCTGGTTTACAAACCCTGTTACACCGTAATATTGCGGAAGGAAGGTTGAGTTTTACATCTAATTTGTCAGAAGCTGTTGAAGATGCAGTAGTTATATTTTTGGCATTACCAACCCCTCCGGGTGGCGACGGATCCGCAGACCTTAGTTATGTGCTTGGAGCGTCAAGAGATATCGCTTTGATGATCTCTTCTTATAAGGTAATTGTTACCAAATCAACAGTGCCCGTAGGTACAGCAGACAAGGTTAAAGCCATTTTTGAACAATACTCAGATATAGAAGTTGCAGTGGTATCTAACCCTGAATTTTTACGCGAAGGTGTGGCAATTGAAGACTTTATGAAGCCGGACCGTATTGTAATAGGCACTACAGACGATCGCGCAAAGAAGATACTGACTGAGCTTTATACGCCATACGTACGCCAGGGTAATCCTATTATTTTCATGGACGAACGCTCATCAGAGCTAACTAAATACGCGGCAAACTCTTTTCTCGCTACAAAAATCTCTTTTATGAACGAAGTAGCAAACCTCTGCGAACGGGTGGGTGCGAATGTTGATATGGTAAGGCTTGGTATTGGTGCCGATGAACGCATAGGTAAAAGGTTTTTATTCTCAGGCATTGGTTACGGTGGCAGTTGCTTCCCTAAAGATGTGCAAGCGCTTGCTAAATCGGCCGAGGAGAGTACTTACGATTTTAAAATATTAAACGCTGTAATGGAAGTTAATGCCATACAAAAAACTGTTCTTGTTGATAAACTGAACAAATATTACAATGGTGATTTAAACGGAAAAACTTTTGCTTTATGGGGGCTGGCTTTTAAGCCGGAAACTGACGATATACGTGAAGCTCCGGCCCTGGAAATTATAGATGCCTTGCTACAACAAGGTGCTGCAGTGGTTGCTTACGACCCCGAAGCAATGCCTAATGTAAAGGCTTTGCTTGGCGAAAAAGTTGCGTTTGCAGATAACCAGTACGATGCCCTGAGCGGGGCCGACGCATTGCTGGTATTGACCGAGTGGAGCGTATTCAGAAACCCTGACTTTGCGCGGGTAGGTGCATTGCTTAAAAGCAAGGTGATATTTGATGGTAGAAATCTATTCGGGCTGGAGCAAATGGTTGATCATGGTTTTTACTACAATAGCGTAGGCCGTAAAGCCATTGGTGAGCTAAAAGCCCAAAGCGCTCTTTAAGCATACGGAAAAGGTTCACACATTTTCTCAATAAAGGTCCAACAGTATTTGTTGGGCCTTTTTACGAGCAAAATGGATGTATTATTGCACATGATTACGGTATCAATAACAATGTATTTATTAAAGTTTTGAGCGCTTTATTAAAAAATTGATTTTAAAAATGGTACTTGTATAGCATAGTCGAAATTAATTAGCCTCCTCTACCCATGAAAACACGTTACCTTTATATGGTTTATTTAGCAATGTCTGTTATAGATATTCTGATAACTAACTTTTCATTTATCACAGCTTTTAGCCACAATAACTTTGGAATAAACAATTTCACAAGCCAGTTAATTGTTGCTAATTACCTTTGGATATTCACAGCTATTTACTTCGGTTTGTATAATCGCAAGTTTTTACACAACCGTCAAAATAGTCTTACGTTAACCCTAAAAAGCTTCGTGCTTTTTGCGGTTCTATTTTTCCCATACATTCTTATTTCAAAAGGGGCCGATTCTGCCTTGAGTTCAACATTCATGTTTTATACTATTATGCTGCTTTGCATGATGGTGAATAGCTATCTCTATTTCTTATCTGAAACGCTTTTTAAAAAGCATTTTAAAATCGCACGATCTGTAGCAGTGATTGGTAATAATGCTGTTGCTTTAAAGCTCGCAAGTTTTTTTAAGGAACAAGATAGCCACTTCGCTTTTGAAGGTTTTTTGGATCAGGATAACGCATCTTACCTGGACAATAGCGGCCATGTGTTACCATCAATCATTAGCCAGATTAAATCAGCCTCAGCCAGTGGTATCAAGGAAATTTATTTATCGCTTTCGCCGGATAGGATTTATGAATACGATCTGCTTCAACGCGAGGCCGAGAAGGAATGCCTGCGTTTGAAATTGATACCCGATATGTCTGAATCAATGTTGAATCATTTAAAAGTGAGTTATATGGGTGAGTTTGCGGTGCTAAGCCATCGTAATGAGCCGCTTGAAGATATTGGCAACAGAGTAAAGAAAAGACTATTTGATATCATTTTTAGCTCATTGGTGATCGTGTTTCTGCTAAGCTGGTTGTATCCTATCATCAGTTTATTGATAAAACTGCAAAGCCCCGGGCCAATTTTATTTAAGCAATTACGCAGCGGGAAAGACAATCAAGATTTTGTTTGCTTCAAGTTTAGAAGTATGAAGATGAACTCCAGCGAAATGCAGGCGACAAAAGATGATGACAGGATCACAAAAATTGGAAGATTTTTAAGGAAGACAAGCCTGGACGAGTTACCACAGTTTTTCAATGTGTTGTTAGGTGAAATGAGCGTAATTGGGCCACGACCGCATATACTGACGCAGACTAACGAATACGGCCAAATTATTAACCAATATATGGTTAGGCACTTTTTAAAGTCGGGAATTACAGGCTGGGCACAGGTAAGCGGCTATAGGGGAGAAACGAAAGATCCGATATTGATGCAAAAACGTGTTGAGCACGACATTTGGTACCTTGAGAATTGGTCGATGTTACTGGATTTGAAAATCGTCTTTATGACTGTTTTGCAGGTTATAAAAGGGGATGATAATGCGTATTAAGGTAAAAGTGTAGCTGAGTGTTAACCATCAATTTTAATAAAAATGTTAATAGATAAAATTAAAAGTGCCCGCCTGGCGAAAAAGCGGCCGACGATATTAGTAATTGGCGATTTAATGATTGACCATTATTTACACGGTAAAGCTAATCGGCTATCACCCGAGGCACCTGTACCGGTTGTAAACTTAAAATCTGAAGTTTTTACGCTGGGTGGTGCCGGCAACGTTGTTCAGAATTTGGTATCGCTTGGCGCAGAGGTTACAGCCAGTGGTGCAATTGGTAACGACATAGCGGGCGCACAGGTACTGGAAATATTAAGTAAAGAAGGCGTTAGCACGAGTTCAGTTTTTACCAATGAAGATCGTATAACAACTATTAAAACAAGGATACTGGTTGACGGGCATCAGCTTGCCCGGCTTGATAAGGAGTGCACAGATCATCTTAGTGCCGAAGCAGAAAACGCTTTGATGAAAGAACTGTATTCACAAATTGAAAATGCGGATTTGGTTGTTCTGTCCGACTATAATAAAGGATTTCTTTCACCGGGTTTAACCAGAAGCATTATTACCGTTGCAAAACGTTTTAATAAAAAAGTGATTGTTGACCCCAAAGGAAACAATTATGCAAAATACAGCGGCTCTTTTATTATTAAACCTAATAGGAGCGAACTGGCGGTTGCGGCTAAAATTGAAAATGTAGATTCGAAAGGAAGCTTACAGGTTGCAGCCAGCATTGTTATAGAGCAAACTGACGTAGAGTACCTTATTGTAACACTATCTGAGGATGGGATAATGATCTTTGATAACAATGAGTCTACTGTATTGCCGGTGAAGGCGACGGAAGTTTATGACGTTACCGGTGCTGGCGATACCGTTTTGTCAACCATTTCCTACTTTATAGCCTTAGGCTTAAACGTGTTAGAGGCGTGCGAAATTGCCAACCATGCTGCTGCTATAGTAATACGCCAAATAGGTAGTGCAACTGTAACGGTTGATGAAATAATTATTGAACTTGAGAAAGAGTTGCAAAACCTGCAGCAAATAAATTAATATAACATGGTATTACAAGAACTTAACGATCACCTTACAACGATAAGGGATTTGATAGAATATACAACATCGCCAATTGAACAAAGCTGTGCGCTTATACAGGAGGTTATCACAAATGGTAATAAAATATATCTGGCCGGTAACGGTGGTAGCGCTGCAGATGCACAGCATATTGCGGCCGAGATGACCGGTAGATTTGTTAAGGAAAGGAAACCATTACCTGGCTTGGCATTGTCTACAGATACCTCTGCTTTGACCGCCATAGCTAACGACTACGGCTATGAGTTTGTGTTTTCGAGACAGCTAGAAGCATTTGCACAACCCGGCGACCTTTTCATTGGCATATCCACCAGTGGCAACAGTCCATCCATTTTAAATGCGCTGAAAGTAGCCAAAAATGCCGGTTGCAAAACAATTGGCCTTACCGGACGGGGAGGGGGACAAATGAACGATGCATGCGATATAAACATTGTTGTGCCTGCACAAGTTACCGCACGCGTACAAGAAATGCATATTTTAATAGGGCATATTTTGTGCAAAGCGGTAGATGATTTATTTGAATAGCCGCCGGCCTGTCATTTACAATAGCATCATTATGGAAGCACTGGAATACATTCAAAGCAAACTTTACCACTCAAAAGATATTGGGCCAACCATTCAAAACTGGAAACAGGATCAACAAAAGGTTGTGTTTACAAATGGGGTGTTTGATATATTGCACATCGGCCATATCAGCTATTTGGCAAAGGCTAGTGAACTAGGCGATAAACTTGTAATAGGCCTTAACGCGGATCTATCTGTAAAACGCCTGAAAGGTAATGACAGACCCATTAATAGTCAAAACAACAGGGCCTTATTGCTTGCAGCGTTATTTTATGTAGATGCTGTGGTGGTTTTTGAAGAAGATACTCCACAACAACTAATCAGCTTAATACTACCCGACGTATTAGTAAAGGGAGCAGATTATACAATTGATAATATTGTTGGTGCCCGGGAAGTATTAGCCAACGGCGGATTGGTTAAAACCATCGAATTTGTCGACGGGCACTCCTCAACCTCCCTTATCCAAAAAATGAAGAATGTTTAAGCCTCTCTATTTCGGCTTTCCATACGTGCTCCACGGTTTATTCCAGCAATAAATTAAATTAATACAAAATGAAAGACATAACCTATCGGTTTAGCCCCAATATCTCTGCAAAAAAAATACGGGCTATCAAATTTGCCGATAAAGTACTTTCCGGGATATTTAGGAAACGTAGCGGAAAGAAAATTGCTAATGGCCAAGTAATCAACGAGGTCACTATTGTGCAGTTTGCACATATAGGAGATTTAATTTTAATGTTACCAGGCATAAAAAAACTAAAAGCTCTTTCTGATTACAAAATCAATTTGGTAGTAAATAGTCAGAATTTTGCTATTGCAAGCAAACTGACTTTTGTAGACACGGTTACCGTTGCTGATGCGCCTTGGTTTGCAAGAGGTAAAAAAGGCAGTTACTTTGAATTTGTGAAACAGCTCAGAAAAATTAAAACCGACTTCATATTTGATGTACGGGGCGATTTTCGTAATAATCTGTTTATTAAACTTTTCACTCGTCATAAAATTTTTGCGGGTTACAACGTAGGTGGAGGTGAAGCTTTGTTAGATGAAGTATTTCCGTTTGACCATGAGGGTCACAGTACCACGCTAACAAAACCGCTTTTTCATTACCTGCAACTGCCCGATATCGATTTTTCGGAATTTTGGGAGGAAGATGACATACCATGTGAACAGGTAGTAAGCCATAACTTTCCTGATAACTTCCTGGTTATGCATTTAGGTGCAGGGGCGCAATCCAGAAAATGGCCGGTACGGAATTTTATTGAAACACTTAATGTGCTAAGCAAAGAAATAAAGGTATATGTTCTGGGTACCAAACAGGATGCAACTGCAGATGAGTTAGCAATAATTTCCCATATTCCCAATGTTGTTAACTGCGTGGGCATTTATAACATACCTCAATCCATCTATATACTCAAAAAGTCGAGTGTGTTTGTTGGGCTCGAATCTGGTTTTTCCCATATTGCGGCCATGCTGAGGAAAAGGTCATTTATATTATTCAGCGGTACATCTAACATCAACGTTTGGAAGCCTTACAGCTTTAGTGATGGGCAGGTTACTTTATTAAACCATGTTGTGCCTTGTGACATGGTAACAGGATGCGGCAAATTTGTTTGCGAGGACAATATATGCTTAAAAAATATTTACCCGTTTGAGGTAAGTAGCCTCATACAATCCTACCTTAAGAAAGCTGCCACCATTGCATAAACTAAGCACATTACCTTATTTGTAACTAACTAACTTTACTATAAACTTAACTAAGCTAAGGCTATCCTTTAAAAGGGATGGCCTTTTTTTGCTCAATCGGAGTAGGTTAAAGCTAAATTCTCAAGCAAAAGAAAAGCCGCCCGCTATTAAAACGGGCAGCTCACTATTTCAGCAGGTAGTGTATAGTAAAAATTAATTGGGTTGTACTGCCGCTATCTTACGTAATGCATTGTTTCCCTGGTCTGTAATATATACCGATGTGCCGTTAATAGATATACCGGCCGGGCTGTTAAACTGCGCTGTAGTGATATCACCATCCGTTAACCCAGGGGTAGTTATTTTGGCCAGTATTGTTTGCATGCCGTTGGTAGAAAAGTGGGCGATGGTATTATTGGAATAAACTAAAAATACATTTACTATACTGGAAACGTTGAAATCTTTATCTATTTTGGCAATGGCAACATCCTTAATACTAATCGTCTTATCTTGCTGTCTAAAGTAAGTACTAACATCCCCCTTCTGCGTAACGCGGCGTACTGTTTGCCCTCTGTAGTTATTTGACCCATCGCCATCTATTACCCATATAAAGCCGTCAGATGCCAGCCTTATGTTGGTAGGGTAGCTAAAATGAGCGTCTTCGCCCTTGCCATCTTTTAATCCAAATACAGTAATTTTCCCCGCAAGCGTTGTAACCGTTCCGTTCGGGTCCACTTTTAGTATGCGGCTATTACCCGTATCTGCAATATAAATTGTCCCATCGTTAGCTATAGCCAAATCCTGCGCGGAGTTGGTGTTTGCATTTATTTTTACAGTACTCACCACACCGTTGGGGGCGATTTTAACAATTTTGTTCTCCCCCGTCAACATTACAAATACGTTTCCAGCTTTGTCTGCTTTTATACCCATGGGTTTTTTGGCATCCTTCAGCACTACAGTAACGTTTCCAACAGCATCAAGTTTAAACACTTTTCCATCTGTGTATGACGTAACGTATATGTTTCCATCTGGCGTAGTGCAAACCCGAGATGGATTCGGTAGCGTGTTTAAGCCTTGTGCATAGGTTGACACAAATAAACGTGGTTTTTTTGCATCATCAGTCACCGGAGTACCCGTTGACGAATCAGGATAGATAGGGGCATCCAATTTACAACCATTGATACTTATAAATCCTGCAACCATTCCGATGTACAAGAATTTTCCTGAAAATATTTTTCGCATTAATGATGAAATTTCTAATAATAGTTTTAATAGCCTTTTGGCTTCATTAATAAAATTATAGAATGTTTACCATTAATGGCTTACAGCAAAACAGGTTGTCCTGTTTGTGTAAAATAGGTGCTCACCTTACACGTGCATTTTCTCAAATATTCACAGTTGAATATATCATGCTGCTTTTAATGTCGAGCAGAAAGCTGTGGTATATCGATGTGATTTTTCGTAGTGGGTTAGTTCTTTGGCTATAGATATTACATCAGTTTGTGAGAAAACGAATTTGCTGTATGATATCAGTACGTATTGCTCATCGCCTTTCTTGTGAATTGTGCCTATCCACTTGTTATTCTTATAAATATAAAAGCATGCAAACGACGATTGTTTAAATATTACGTTGAGCTTCTGCAGTTCATTTTTAATTGTACAGATAATAGTAAAGTTTTTCATAGTAAATAAGTATGGCTAAATTTACTCATTTCAATTTTGATCAGCACCCCATTAACGGGTTCTTATGGCTTATCGTAACCATAATTGTGCAAGTTGCACGCTTTTACACATTAGCTGTCAGCAGTATCAATTACTTGCGTTTAGTTTTTGTGGCAGGTAAAGATCGGGCAATTTCTTTTTTAACCTATGTACAATTGCATCTTTAAGTTCCTGGCAAGGTTCTATCACTGCCATGAACGACCAGTTGTTGTTGTCTTTTATTACTAGGTAGCTGAGGCCCCGGCGACGCAACTGGTAAATTTCAACGTTATTTTTCTGTATTATCTGGTATACCTTAAACGCTAGTTTTGCCCCAAAATAACTCACAGTAACCTGATATGGTTTTATCGGCCTCATGTTACTAAAATACTTATAGGAGCCAACATTAGTAGTGTTTACAGGTAACACTATGGTATACAGATGGCGAAACAGTTAATGCTATTTTAAGCAGCGTGATTGCAGCGATTATGGAAAAGAAAACCTTTGTAAGCCTTTTTTTGAGGAGGGTCAAATGAAAATTTTCATAATTTTTGATGACTATTTTTATCTTTTTAATAAAATATTGGTTCATTTTGTGAAAGAAAATATTTTTTTGGAAAACTATACCCAATAAACACATGGTTGTTTTTAATATGTTAATTATTATAAAATATTTATAATAAATTTCTTTATTTTACAATATTTTTCACGAATACACTCCATTTTTTTAATTGTTTCAAAAATATTTTAACTAATTGCAACATTTTAATTACAAATGCCGTTAAAATCGGTAACTATTGACTAATAAATATACTAACTTATGCTTAAAACAACTTTACACAAAAGCGTGCTACTAACTTGTCTTGTTGCTGTAACCTTCGCTTCATGCAGAAAGGAACTTGATGTTGAACCAGTTACAGAGAAAGTGAACTTCGTTCCAAAGCCGGCCGATCTGATGCTTGCTTCAACTGCTCCAGTCTCAAAATTAGCAGGTAGTGTATTGGCGCTTGGTATTAACGGCCACATGGGTGATGCACCTTACCTGGCAACTTCTCCAGCTAAACAAATACAAATGCTTAAAGATCGCGGAATGAGCTGGTATAGGTTGAACGTCCAAACCAAATCGGACGGAAGTGCCTCTTCATCGGATTTGTTAGATGCCTTACAAGCCGCAGCTACTGCCGGAGGAGTTAAAATTTTGCCCATGCTTTACCCACGAACAATGGATTATAACGATTCGCAAGCTACATCTTACCAAAAAGGCAAATTGCTTGGTGCTAACTTCGCTGCCAAATACGGCAGTTATTTCACCTATTATAATTTAGGTAATGATCTTGAGCTACCTTTACTATTGCCGCAGAAAACAGGCCAAAGCCAAACACATTATTATACTGATAAATTCAATGTTGTTGCGGCTTATTTGAAGGGTATGGACGAGGGTATCAAATCAAAGGACGCGGGCGCTAAAACCATGATTACAGCTGGCTGGCTGCATTATGGTTTTTTGCGCATGTGCGAATGGTATGGCGTTAAGTTTGATGTAGTTGCTTACAACTGGTATTCTGATATGGAGAACGCGGCACCTAAAGGTCCTGGTATTCCAGATATTACACTTAAGCTATCTTCGTTATTTCCAACAAAGCCTATTTGGTTCACCGAATTCAATTATAGATACAAAGCAACCAGTACAACTAATGAATCAGATCAAGAAGCTTTCGTAACTAAGTTTGTCGCAAAATGTAAAGCAAACCCCCAAGTAAAGGTGGCTATGGTTTATGAATTATTTGATGAGCCCTATAAAAGTACCCAGGAAGGTGCTTACGGTATTTTGAAATGGAAAACTCAGTACACTTCCAGTACTGATAAAGTGCTTTCTAAAACTCTTTTATCTAATTTAATTCGGTAGAGTACCCACTAACTTATATTACAATTACAAATTAAGTGCCATAAATTAAGTGTTTTGCATATCACTTAATTTATGGCTTTTTCTTGCTGTGGGCAGATTTTATTAAAGCTGCTTTATAGGAATTTGGGGCTTTCTGTGAATTCATTGTCCATTAATTAGGAACAGCTACTTCTATACAGGTCAATTTGAGATTATCCAGGCACATAACCACTGTGGTGCGCGATAATGGTAAAGGGTTTAACTATTCATCTCAAGCCAGCGTCACAAAAGGATCGGGACTGAGTAGCATAAAAAAATAGGTTGGCACTTTACAATGGCGTAATTAAAGTCGACTCAGTAAATTGGGAAGGCACCTCCGTTACCATAACTTTTGATTTGTAAATAAGCGTCATTTTAAACACGCTTCCTGGTTTAGGTGTTGTTGTTAATATTATGATTAATATACTTTTGGTTGATGATCATAGTGTGATCAGGACGGGTATAAGAGCTTTATTGGATAAAGAAGCAGCTTGTAAAGTTGTTGGGGAGGCAGCAGATGGGCTATCGGTAATAAAGCTGTTAGAGAGCGGTATCAATGCCGCTATACTTCTTATAGATATCAGCATGAAGGGAATGGATGGCCTGGAGCTGGTAGAAAATTTAAAAGCGAGCTATCCGCAAATGAAATCAATTGTTTTAAGCGCACATGATAATGAACAATATCTTGTAAAAGCCTTCAGGGCGGGTGCGGTTGGTTATCTGTTAAAAAGCATCGGCGAGGATGAACTTATTTTTGCTGTAAAACATGTTGCAAACAACAATCAATATATTTCTTCCCAATTAGCTTCAAGGTTTTTAGCAAGGATATTAACCATTCCTGAACAAGTGGGGAGGTCTTCAGAGAATGCGCCGGAATTTTCAGAAAAAGAACTTGAAGTGCTGGGTTTAATTGCTGATGGATACACCAATCAGGAAATAGCAAATAAAATATTCTCCGGTAAACGAACGATTGAAGGATACAGGCAGAGTCTTATTGACAAAACGGGTGCACGCAATACAGCAGCTCTGATTCGTTTCGCGGTTGTTAATGGCATAATAAACTAAATACAAAAAAATGCCGACACCTACCAAATGGTGGGGTTTATGCTCCGCAGAAAATGGAACGAATAGTTTTCAACTCTATTGGCTTAGATAAAAAGGTAGATATTAAAGGGTTTGAAATAGCACGAAAAACATCGCTACTGGATATAGAGGAGGAAAGTATAAATATTCGAATCTTATTTTGCGGGTCAATATCAAGTTGATGGTAAGCTTCTAAAAACTCCCATCCGCCCATAATCGGCATATTTAGATCGAGGAATATGTAATCGGGGAATAAAGATGGATCGTTTATGCTGATCTCCAATAATTTATTAATGGCAGCGTCGCCGTTATTAAACACTTCAATGTCAAGGTTTCCAAGAACTTGCTTAAGTCCTATTTTAACAATAACACTATCGAGCTCCGCATCATCTACGATGAATATTTTAGATGGTCGCTTATTTACAAAAACTTCCGGGAGTTGAGACCTGAAATCGTAATCAATTGCGCTACCTATACTTGATATCACTGTTACATTTAGGTTTTTGGTTTGAAGCCAGTTGTGCACTGTTTTTGTGTTCACCTTTAGCTTCCTGGCTACATCACTTATAAGATAGCCGTTTTTTGTCAGAATATTAGCAACTATATGTCCGTAGTGTTTATCCATTGTATTTTAAGGGTTAGTAAAGGCCACCAAATCTCTATGTTACTATATGCTTGCTATTGTTTCCTGATGTCTACCCCCGGCAGAACAGTAGCCCAACTTTTTTGCGACACAGCATCAGGGTATAGCAAATCGTCAATGTCGAATAGCCCATCAAGCCATTCCCTGGCATCAGTTGCGCTTCTCCATTCCGTGTTATCAAGTTTTTCCCGCATGTTTTGTGGGAAAGTTAGATACTTGTTATCTATCCAATTTTGGGTGCAGCCTACCGATATCACCTCTATCATAATCATTATTTGCCTACGATTATCAACACCCAGCGCGCTAACAGGCTGGCAAGTTTCCAAATTGTTCTTTAATAATCTAACTGCCTCTATGATCTCTTGACTGTTTCTAATCATTTCTTTCAAAAATTGTATGGTTTCTATAAATATAACAGGCCTCAAGAAACCACTGATTTTTTTTCAGATCTTCAAAAAAAGGCTCATGTTCTTATCGTTGGTTAAATTAGGAAATTATTATCGAAAAAAGCTAAACTTTAGGTTAATTATTATAATCTGTATTTCGCTAAAAAAGGATTCATGTGGGTACTAAAGGTTCAACCATTTTCTTGATTTTGGTGCCTGCACCTCGCGTTTTTCCGAATGAGGCATAGCTACCATAATCGCGGTCTGGTGGCATTAATTGTTTTAATAGGTTAAAACCAAATCTTAAAATGTTTCTTGGGTAACAGTTTATGCGTCATATTGGTTGTATGAGAGATGTGTTATTTTCTTGCGATTTTTCTGATAGCATTGTTACCTAAATCTGCCACAAAAATCCCGTTTGGGTTTACGGTGAGTCCGGTAGGGCTAAAGAATGCTGCCTGCCCTGCATTGCCGTCCCTAAAGCCATCGGGCCGTAAACCTGTAATAGCGGTTAGCACTTTATCATATCCCAGATGAAATAATTGATTTTGTTGTCTGCCATTGTTGGATGTAATAAACATAAAGGCATTTTCGTAGGGCGATATGTTGAAGTCTTTGTCGCGCTTGGTTACGGCCATGGAGTTGATATAGCTGTTTTCTTCAGGTTTTAATTTAAAAAATGTGGTAACACTTCCGTCGAGGGTTATTTTCCGGATGGTTTGTGAGCCTTTGTCTGTTCCGTTGCCATCCAAAACCCAAAGTGTGCCATCGTTGGCATAACGGATAGCAAAGGGGTAACTGAAGCGTGCTTGCACGCCCTGCCCGTCAACTAAACCCATCTCGCCGCTTTTACCTGCAAACACGCTTGCCACGCCTTGTTTAGTGAGTTTGATGATGCAGCGCTTGTATTCATCAGCGATATAAATGGTGCTGTCAGGAGCAATTGCCAGGTCCAGTGGCGAGGCAAGCGGGATGCTTAAGGGGATGGTAGTGGCCACGTTATTTTTATCAAGTTTCACTACACTGCCTATTTCGGAAGGCGGCATCTGAGTTTGTACAATACGGGTTACGTATACCGTTTCGTTTTCGCCGGCTTTAATTCCATAAGAGTTGTGTATGTTTGCAAGTTTTGTGAGTATTCCATCCGGGTTTATTTTATATATAGCTCCAAAAGAATTTGGCGCTGTGATAAATAAGTTTCCGTTGGTAGCACTACAAATGCGATAGGGGCTTTGTATCTTTAAAAGTCCATCGGTGCCTAACCCTGATACCAACGTGCTTACCGTATAAGCATCACCTGCAACGGGAGGAGCAGTCACCTGCAATTCCAAGTCATGCGTTTTTTTTTTCGGTATCAACATATCTTTTTTGCAACCTGCAAATGAAATGCAAACCATAACGGGCACTGCTATGTTTAACGCCGCCTTCGTATTTGTTTTCATTGTATTTGATTAATGGTATATATAGGAATAGAAGCCAACTATTTTAAAATGATCTTTCTAATGGCATCGGCCCTTGCATCAGAAAAATAAAGCGTGCTTTCGTCTTTGCTCAATGCAAGATATTGCGCGTTTACATCGGCTTTGGAACCTACACCATCGCGACTGTCGGTAAAAGTATTGTTAGGGCCGGCTATTACGCTGAGTTTACCGTTATCTATGCGTTTGATGTAGCCGCCATCAGCAATGTACAAGGTCCTGCTGTCTTTATTAGCCGCGATACAGGTGATGCTGTTAAACGTAAGATTGGAAAATATAACGGAGCCAGTGTTATCTTTAGAGTGTTTGTAAAGCTTGCCTTTGTAGGCGAAATAGATTACACCATTATATCCTGCAAACAATGCGGGGTACGTGTAAAAGCCAGGCTCATCGGGCAAAAATTTATTAGTAAATTTAATTAGGTCTTCAGTCCATGAAGAATTAGATTGCTTAGCGGTTACCTTTTTTAATATATTACCTGATGTTGACCAAAATCCGTTGGTATATGGGTCTTTTACCAAATCTTTTGCATCGTAATTATCGCCGCCATAGCCGCCGATAATATTGCTGCCGGAGGTATACATCGTTAGCCTGTCGCGTGGAGTTAGCGGGTCATCATCAATAGTATAAATTACATTATTTTTATCTATACCAACGTATTTAGGGCTGTGCAGCCAAAAGTTCTCACTAACATAATTGTGATCCGGAACTGCAAAAGACGACACGCTACCCGAGGCGCTCACTACCCTAATAATATCGTTATTGGTATCTGCAACATATATCGTCCCGTCATCCATCAGCTGAATGCCAAATGGGTTATTAAATCGGGCATTCTCTGCCGTGCCGTTTACCAGAGTGGGGCCTGATGTGTACGGCCGCCCGGCAACGGTTAAAACCGAATTAACCGGCACTCCGGATACCGCCATTACGGCTAACGATAAATCATTTCTTTCTGCAACTGTTTTGTTTTCTATAGCTGCATCCTTTTTACAACTCATGAAATAAGCCGCCGTAAGAATTAATCCTGCAATAGTTAATTTACTTTTCATATTTAATTTATTGGTTGAGTGAATTTATTAAAAAGTAAATTTCTTGGTACGTTTTGGCTTTCTCATTTTAGGGTACAACTTATATGTAGTTAAGGACTTGGCATTTTTCTGTTTATACGAAAAAGTGTCTCTGAAATGATATGTCTCTAAAATGCCACGCACAGATACGTGAAAAATTCACATTATGAGAACGTCTTAAAAAATGGTGATGGTTTTAATTTTTCGGGACGTAATTTTATTTGTTTAACAACAACTTATGTATACAGCATCGCAATCTACAAGCAAACAGCGTGTTACAACGTTTGTGTGCTGCCCTAAGTGCAACAGTACCGACGTTTCTCGCGTAAACCGTAATTTCTTATTTAAACTATGCGCGGCTATATTACCCTTCCGTAAATACATTTGCTATAAATGCTTGAATAGATTCTACAAAGCAAATAGCGAATAGGCACTGATTGGTGCGGTTTGCATTTAATAGATGCTAATCATATCTCTTTAAGAATAAAGAACAAAGGCCCGGCACATTTTTTTGTGCCGGGCTTTTTGTCTGTGTTACTGCGGATTTTTTGATATGCATCTAAGCGCGTGATTATGTGAATCAACGATATAAATATCGTTTCCGTTAAAGGTAATCCCGGTCGGCATAGAAAAGCGTGCTTCCCTACCCAATAAACCGCTTGTAAATCCCGCATCAGTAAACCCTGAAAGTTCCGTTTCTATTCCATTGGTGCCTAATTGCGTAATCCTGTTATTTTGATAAACCAAAAAAAGATTTTCAATAGGCGACGGATTAAGATTTTTGTCTAGTTTCTTTACCGCAATGTCCAATATATCATAACGTTGATCTTTTTGAAAAAAGTAGGTATTAACCTGTCCTTTTTGCGTAATACGCCTGATAGTGTGGCCGTTTCTTTTAACCCCATCTCCATCTATAACCCATAAAAAGCCGTCGGCGGCTAAACGTATGCTGCTTAAATAGCTAAAATGAGCATTGGTGCCAAGGCCATCCTTAATTCCAAATAAACCAGTTTTACCGGCAAGTATACTGCATTCATTACTAGGTGAAACTTTTACGATCCGCCTGTTGTAGGTATCGGCAATAAACAATGTTCCATCATCGGCAATTGCCATATCCTGCGGCGTATTCAGGCTAATACTAACCTTAACATTACTTACCAAACCCGAAGGGTTAATTTTTATTATTCTGTTTTCGCCTGCCACGGCAACATAAATATCCCCGTTTTTTGCTGCTTTAATACCATAGGGACCTAATAAACCGGCAGCCACTGTGGTGACAGTGCCATTTTTTGATACTTTATATACTTTGCCCTGGTTTTGAGAAGTCATATACATGGTACCGTTAGGAGCAGAGCAGATTCTGTTAGGTTGTGGTATTTTATCCGTTCCGTAAACGGTTGTTGAGACATATAGCGGTGCTATTGCAGCCGGAGAAACTTCGTTGGCAGCAATAGGAGTAATTGCAGTTACTGCTGGTGTAACCCCATCCGAAAATGATGGCTCGTCTTTTTTGCAGCTTTGTAGATTTATAAACAGCCCCGAAACAAATAATAAGGCAATTTTTTTTAAATATGTGTTTTTCATGGCATGGCATTAAGAAGATGCTTTCGTCCCTTTTTAGTCAATAATCTTGAGTGATTTTATTGAGGGGCGATTTAAAGTTATATATAGTTATAGCCTTATCTACAGTGTCTGTTTTGATTGCCCGTTTTGTGTGAAAAACTACACATGTTTTCACAGCCCCTAATAACCAATTGGTTATGTGCCCGACCAAGAAGCCACATACATGAAAAATCATGCGATAGGTTTAAACTGAAATATATTTATGATTTTAGCTAAATAAGGTCAAGTGCTATATTTCGTACTGGCTTTACCTGTTTGGCAAAAGCAATGATTGGCTTGTTTATGTGCTTGACATTATGGGCGATCTATCCATTTAGAAGAAAAGAATATCGCTCCAGCAGGCTATGAGAAGGCCCAATTAGCGTCGAAAGGTTTTTACCTGAAACCGAAATTCAGTACTTCCCTATCCGTGGGCAAAAGGTAAGCTTATGCATCGAACAACGCAGATGGGAATTAAAGGATACCGGATCAATTATCAAAAGAGAACTGGAATTTGGTAAGGACAGGGACGCGAATGTCAACGAAATTCGGTGCTTTTTTTTTAAAGTATATTTGGATAGCCACCTTATCAGATGTCATCAGTTAGGCCGTTTATAGACTGTAGGCGGCCAACAATTACAGCATCAGTACCAGCACCACCTGCCTAGTTTTCATATTGGGAGCAGGGGGGGCGCGCAGAGGAACGGCTGCTCTTTGAAGGCAATATCGGCCCATCGTTGAGCATAGATGAAGTCGCGTTAAATAATGGCGAGCTCTAAACATCGTGACAAACAAAGAAGCTATAGGTGGTAAAAAGCAATCGTAGCGATGCTGAAAAGCACACGGGCAGGGCAGATCATGCGCGTACTGGAGCATCTACCCGTCCGTAAAAGGAACAAGGTAAGGGAAGTTACGATGGATATTGCTGCCAATATGATTAAAGCTGCACAGCGCTGCTTTGGCAATGCAAGCTGGGTAATTTACCGTCGCCCATGTAAAGAAACTTGCCTATGACGCTGTACAACAAGCACGGATAAAATACAGGTGGTAAGCTTTGGTCGAAGAAAACAAAGCCATAGAAGAAGCTAAAAAGAACAAACAAAGATAATCAGCCTGTGGTGCTTGCCAATGTGTATACTCTGAAGAAATTGCTCGTCCGGAGCTGTTAACGACTATTTAAACATCGTTCAAATGGACGTTTTTACAAAAAGAAAGAACAGACCTGCTTTTTCCCAGGCATCCATGTTGTTTAAAGCTTACAATATTTCGCTTCGTTTAGGCCAAATTTTCACCTTCAATAAAGCTAAGCAGCCGCCTTTAAAAGATTGTCGATCTGGTATAATGATGTGGAGGCCGCTGGTAATCGGCGCTTTTAAGACTCTATCGAGATCTGGTTAAACACACTATAAATCTATTCTGGACTTCTTCGATAACAGGGCTACTAATGCCTGTGCCGCATCTTTTAATACCATAATCTAAAGCTTTAAGGCCTACCTCAAGGGGCTTTAGGGCCACATTCTTCCTTTCGGGTTAATCAATATCTATGCTTAGAAATCTATCTACTCAAAAAACATAAACTTTTCAGACTGAGCCCGAATTAAGAACAGATAGCAACAAAAAAAGCCCTTTGGAATAAACCAGAGGGCTTTTTTGCGTTGAAGCAAAATGATTACATTTTAGCTGGGCTATCAACTTTAGGGCTATCAGCTTTAGGGCTATCAGCTTTAGGGCTGTCCATCTTAGGGCTGTCCATTTTAGGGCTGTCAACTTTAGGGCTGTCAGCAGAAGTAGTAGCAGTACCTTTGCAAGCAGCAGCAGAAACAGCGATAGCTAAAGCTAAAAATGCGATTTTGAATGAATTTTTCATGTTTGTGTTTTTTAAAGTGATTTAATAGTTTTCATAGCTTAATACCCAAAACAAAAAAAGGTAACCCACATATTTTAAAAAAAAATATGCGAATTACCTTTTTTATTGAAATACTGATAAAGTTTAACCCAAAAGGTTAAAGATTATTTTGTTTTAGGGCTGTCAACTTTAGGGCTATCAGCTTTCGGGCTGTCGGCTTTCGGGCTATCAGCTTTAGGGCTGTCAACTTTCGGGCTATCGGCTTTAGGGCTATCAGTAGAACCAGCAGTTGAATTACCTTTGCAGGCAGCAGCAGAAACAGCGATTGCCAAAGCTAAGAATGCGATTTTGAATGAATTTTTCATGTTTTCGTTTTGTGATTATGTGTAAAAATTAATTAAATGAGTGCTTTTGTCTTTTACCGGTTGTTGATCCCTCGTGATTTTAAATTGAACCATCAAACTCAATTTAACTATAAATACTACCGATTTTATAGTTAATACACTTGATTAGAAAAGGTAACCCATGTATTTTAAAAAAAGATACGCGAATTACCTTTTCTGTTGAAATACTTGTAAAGTTTAGCCTAAAAGGTTAAAAATTATTTTGCTTTCGGGCTGTCTACTTTTGGGCTGTCTACTTTCGGGCTGTCCACTTTAGGACTGTCAACCTTAGGGCTGTCTTTCACGGTTTTAGTTGAAGTGCTGTCGCAAGCAGCTGCGGAAACGGCGATGGTTAAAGCTAAGCATGCAATTTTGAATGAATTTTTCATGTTGTGTTTGTTTATTATGTTTAAGAAATAATTGATAAAAGTTTCTTTCCTGACATTGCATAACTATTATAAGTATTTGAAAATCAAATATTTATAATGTTTTTTTTTAGTTAATACCTCTTTATTGAAAAGGTAACCCTTCTTTTGTTTTTTTTGATTTTGCGTTGTCTGTTGTATAGGTTTTGTCGAACCAGCCAGTTTTTTTGCTTGTCGGTGTATTAATAGGCAATAAGGTTAAAAGGTAACCCAATAAATATTGGGGATAATGGCCACTGCATTGCGTTTACTTTAGTTGCGATTCAAGGGCTTAAAAGCAAGGGTATTGACAGCCATAGCGTAAAATTATGGACGTACAGCAGGCCCGCTTTGGATAATTAACCCGATATTGCAGGTTAATTTAGGGCTCCAATCGGGGTAATTATCGTGGGTGGTATCTTAATTTTCCCGCCACGAAAAAATAGTTGATAATATTGGGTTACAATTTAGTATAAAGCGTATTAAGTAGTGAATAATCATTTTAATGTGGATATACCGGCGGATAGCGAAGTAATATTGGGTATCCTTAATAATTCCGACGTCGTGTTAAAAAAGCTTTACCTGGCTTATTTCCCGATGATATTGCAGCTCGTAATCAATAATAATGGTAACGAGGACGATGCAAAGGATGTTTACCAGGAAGCGATTATCGTTCTTTATAATAAGGTTAAACGGGGCGACTTTGAACTGAGCAGCAAGCTCAAAACCTATATCTATTCTATCTGCCGCAGGCTTTGGCTTAAACGGCTTAAGCAGATGAACCGCTACGGCGGCGATATTAAGGATTTTGAGGACCACCTGCCGGTTGAAGACGAGGTTGAAAAGCATCAGGACAGGGATTTGCAGCTCAATAAAATGGGCGAGGCCCTGCAATTGCTTGGTGAGCCCTGCAAAACCATTATGGAAGATTTTTACATGCACAACAAATCGATGCAGGATATATGCGAACGGTTTGGCTATACAAACGCGGATAACGCGAAAACGCAGAAATACAAGTGCCTGCAAAGGCTAAAAAAATTGTTTTTTCAGCAATAATAGAACGGGGGGCGAGCAAATGAAAAATGAGCAACTTTTAGAAATGATCGAACGGTATCTTAATGGTGAAATGACCATTGAGGAACGCGCGGAATTTGATGCATTACGTAATAAAGATGCAGCGCTTGAAGCAAAACTGGAGGAGCATAAACACTTTACCGGTTTACTAAGGCAATATAACGACAGGCACACCATGGAGCTTAGGCTGAACGCCATCCATGATGAGATTGATGTGCACACCATGGCGCATGACCTGATGTCGCACCCCTCATTAGTGGTACGCTTATGGAGGCAACATCACTCTAAAATATCGGTAGCGGCTTCAATTGCGATATTTGCAACACTATGCACGTTGTTTTTTACCGGGTACTTAACTAATCAGGATCCAAGGTACCAGCAATTAGCCAGCAAGGTTAACCAGGTTGAAAATTCAACCAAGCAGCTTGAGGTTAAAACTAATGATATCATTAAAGGCGGCGTTAAATCTACCGGGCCGGTAATCACAGCAAAATACAGGGGTACAGGATTCGCTTTATCTTCTGATGGCTTTATATTAACAAATCTCCACGTAGTTGATGGCGCAGATTCTGTATATGTGCAAAATGCAGATGGCGAATCGTTCCATACCAAAGTGATCTCTACCGACCCAATCCATGATATGGCCGTGTTGCAAATAAACGACCCGTCTTTTAAAAATATTGGTGCCATACCATACGGTTTCAAAAAAGGGAAGAGCGATTTGGGCGAAGATGTTTACACCTTGGGTTATCCTACTGATGCTGCGGTTTTTGGGCCGGGCTCACTTACCTCTGATGCCGGTTTTAAAGGCGATACAGCGGAGTATATGGTATCGGTGCCTGTAAACCCGGGTAACAGTGGCGGCCCGCTTTTCGATTCTAAAGGAAATGTTATCGGAATTATTAGCGGAAGGCAGACCCAAACACAGGGCGTTGCTTTCGCTAAAAAATCGGCATCTATATTAAAAACTATACAGGATATCCCGCTTGATTCTTTGAACAACAAGGCTTTAACGCTCAATAGCAAGAACACTTTGGCCGGATTGAGTCGTCCGCAACAGTTAAAAAAGTTGCGTAACTACGTTTTCATTGTAAAAGTTTACAATCAGTAACTCCAAAAATTTACTATATAGTAAGGGAGAGGCAAACAATTGTTCCTCCCTTTTTTGTGCCGTGTCATCAATAACGACCGCCGCAGTTTTTTGATTTGAAAAATCCAAGCAGATTTTCCTATCTTCCAAGCATGAAAAAACTGTTGCTGCCCTTAATTTTCTTATCTGCCTTGAAACTTTCTGCGCAGGATATCCAAAAAATCCATCAGAGAGCTATTTTGGTTGATACCCATAACGATATCCTCTCCAACGAACTCATCACCGGCAACGATGCAGGCAAACTACAGGCTACCGGCAACTTCGATTTGGTGCGCGCTAAAACAGGTGGACTTGATGTGCAGGTTTTCTCCATCTGGTGCGGCGACCAGTATGGCAATGGCACGGCCTACGCATACGCCAACCGCGAGATAGATTCGTTGCAGGCCCTCATCAACCGCAACCCCGATAAGATGATGCTGGTGACCACTGCAAAGGACCTGAAGAAGGCCGTAAAGCAACATAAACTGGCAGCCATGGTTGGCGTGGAAGGCGGCCACATGATAGAAGACCGGCTGGATTATATAGACAGCCTGGTAAAACGCGGCATGTGCTACCTCACCCTTACCTGGAACAATAGCACCAGTTGGGCAACTTCGGCACGCGACGAAACCCTGCACGGCGATAGCCTGCAACACAAAGGCCTTACAGAATTGGGCAAGCAAATCGTAAAAAAACTGAACGATGAAGGGGTGATGATAGATCTTTCGCACCCCGGAGAGCAAACCTTTAAGGATGTAATGGCCATTACTACCAAGCCGGTCATCGCATCGCACAGTTGCGCTTATGCATTGAACCCCTTCCGCCGTAACCTTAAAGATTACCAGCTAAAAGCCATAGCCGATAACGGCGGGGTAGTGTTCCTGAATTTTTATAGCGGTTTTATAGATAGTACCTACGAGGGGAAGCACGCCGCCTTTATGGCCAGGCATAAGCCGCAGTTCGATTCATTAAGGGTGATTTACAAAGATTACGACCTGGCCAGCATCCGTCTCAACGCACTGAACAAAACTGAGGCAGACCAGCTGCGCCCACCGTTGAGCATGCTCATTAAACATATCGATTATATGGTGAAACTGATGGGGGTAGATCATGTAGGCATCGGCTCTGACTTCGACGGCGCGGAGTCTTATCCGCTTGGGTTGGATAGCGTTACCGATTATCCTAAGATAACCGCAGAACTGTTTAACATAGGCTACTCTAAAAAGGATGTGGAGAAGATATTAGGTGATAATTTCATCAGAGTGTTGAAGGCTAACAAAGGGAGGTAGCCAACGTTGATAAGTTTTACGGATAGTTGACTATGGCTGGCCGTCTTTTTATTAAATTCGCATCATATTTCATAGAAAGAATAATAAAATGTCACAAGATATAGAACACGTTAAATGCCTGATTATAGGTTCAGGTCCTGCCGGTTATACGGCAGCAATCTACGCTTCGCGTGCAGATCTTAAGCCGGTAATGTACACCGGTATGCTTGCCGGCGGGCAGCTTACCCAAACTACTGATGTAGAGAATTTTCCTGGTTACCCTGATGGCATCATGGGCCCCGAGATGATGGAAGATTTTCGGAAACAGGCCGAGCGCCTGGGTACCGATATCCGTTTTGGATATGTAAGTTCGGTAGATTTTTCGTCACTACCGCATAAAGTGGTGGTTGATGAAAGCAAAACCATCCTGGCAGATACGGTTATCGTATCTACCGGCGCATCTGCAAAATGGTTGGGTTTAGAGTCCGAACAAAAATACAGCGGCTTTGGCGTATCTGCCTGCGCCGTATGCGATGGCTTCTTTTTTAAGGGGCAAGATGTAGCGATAGTAGGGGCAGGGGATACTGCTGCCGAAGAAGCTACCTATTTGGCTAAACTGGCCCGCAAAGTGTACATGATCGTTCGCCGCGGTGAGTTCCGCGCCTCTAAAGCTATGGTTCACCGTGTGCTTAACACGCCGAACATAGAGATACTTTACAATACCGATACCATTGAAATATTGGGCGACGGCCAAAGCGTTAACGCGGTTAAAGTATGCAACAATGTAACTAATGAAACCACTGTTTTGGATGTTACAGGCTTCTTTGTAGCCATTGGCCATAAACCAAACACCGATATTTTCCAGGGTTGGCTGAATATGGATGCTACGGGCTATATCATCACCCGCCCCGGCTCTACCGAAACAAACGTTGAAGGCGTTTTCTGCTGCGGCGATGCGCAAGACCACATCTACCGCCAGGCCGTAACGGCCGCAGGCACAGGCTGTATGGCCGCTATAGATGCAGAACGTTACCTTGCCGCCAAAGAGCATGTGGTAACTGCATAAGCTTTAAGTGATAAGTCTTAAGTCGAAAAAGCCCGAAGTCTTGATGTCAAGGTTTCGGGCTTTGCTATTATGGTCGTTCTACTAAGACTTTTGACTCAGGGCTTCCGACTTAAGACTCCAATTCTTCAGCCGATTCCTCTGCTTTCCTGGCCAGCTCTTCTTTAAAAGCCTTCAAATTAATTACCAGCTGTTCATCGGCAGTAGATAATATCTGTGCGGCCAGTATGCCTGCGTTTTTTGCAGCATTGAGCGCCACGGTGGCCACGGGTATGCCGTTCGGCATTTGCAGTATGCTCAGGATAGAATCCCAGCCATCGATAGAATTGCTTGATTTTACGGGTACGCCAATTACGGGCAAGTGGGTTAACGAAGCAACCATGCCCGGTAAATGCGCAGCACCACCGGCACCGGCTATAATTACCTTAATGCCACGGTCGGCAGCCGCGCGGGCATACGTAAACATTCTATCCGGCGTACGATGGGCCGATACCACGGTTATCTCGTAATCTACGCCCAGTTCTTTTAATACATCCGCAGCATCCTGCATAATATTCAGGTCGGATTTGCTGCCCATAATAATGGCTATTTTTGCTTGGCTCATTTTTGTACAATTACAGGCCTGTTTGTTGCCTCGCCAAAAATGGTCAAATTTTAATTAAATGCTAAATATTTATCAAGTTGGCGGGATATTGCGTTTTTATTGCTCGGCTGCGCTGCACTGGTTTCTACAATTTTGCCTGCCTTGTTCATGATCAAATATCTCGGCATGTAAACCATAGTATCCTTGCTTCCCTTAATAGCTTGTTTGTAAAGGCTGGCATATGCTTGTTGACCCAGGAAGATATGGCTGCCTTCAATATTATACTTTATGAGCTGTTGCCGCCAAACAGCTTCATGCCCGCCGCAGATGTACAGGTAGGCAATATCATTTCTGTTTTGGTATTTCTCTTTTAAGGGTTTTGTAAAATTCCGAAACTCCTCCAGGCAGGGGCCACAGGTGGTGCCCCAAAAATCAACATACACCACTTTGCCTTTAAAATGAGTATTGTAGATATGGCTGAGCGTAGTGTCTGCGGCAGAAGTGGGTAGTAATTTTATCTTGTCGTTGCCGGCGAAACTATACCAGGAGAAAATTTTGAGGGCAGTTGTTGTGGTTAAAAACAGGATGATAATGCTGGATGATCTCCAAAATTCAAAGCCGCGTTGCCGCTTATATTGGATAAAAAAGTAAACACCCAAAAATAGCAGAATCAGGCTTAAAAAGCTTTTGATGTACATCATCGCCATCAGGTAATGATTGGCTGCTAAAATGTGTTCGAGTACTTGTTTTTTCTGCGCCTGGTTTAGTTTGTAGCTATTATAAACCGTTTCGATGGTTTCATCATGCACTTCCTTCACCCAGTCGATATAGTGTTTCGGGATATCGAGTACAAGGAGAGGAATTAAAGCCAACAAGATAGTGCCGACCCAAAAGGGCTTCGATTTGATCATGGTGTGTAATTATTTTGGTGTTATGCCAATATTACCCCACCGGGATTGTTTTCGAAAATAAATGTGACGGAACAGCTAAATGCTGTGACCAACGATAGTTTGCGTTATAACTGCTTTGCGGTTGTTTTTGTAATTGTAAACGAATTTAAAAACCTGTCGCGTTCGGCGTTCATTGCATGTTGGTCATCGTAAACATTAAAGCTGTACATCAATAAAGTTGCATCAAGGTAAACAATACGCTGGTATGTTGTGAATTTCCGTGCTGTAGACTCATCCAAATATTTAAATTCTACCCCTTTATACTTTCCTGCCATAATTTGTTTTGTATAAATACGCCTGCGGTTTTGTGTAGAATCTGCCGCGCCTTCAACAACACCAGAATAAAACAGATCGAGATCTGCCGAAGACCTGATGTTAACTTTTGCGGTATCGATATTGATAACAACAGCAATGTAATTTTGGGTGGATTCCACTAATTTGAAAAATTTACCGAAACCGTTGGGTATAGCAGATTCGCCTGGTTCTGCGGGGAAATCGATGGTGGCAATGCCTGCAAGGTTTTGCTTTACCATATTTTGCCCGAAGGCGGCAACTGTGGTAAATAACGCAAGTATGATTAGTGAAGCGCTAAGCTTTTTTATCATTAGGTTTAGGTTGTTTGCGGCTATGCAATCACTTTCAACGTTTCCTGCACGTACCTTGCTTTTTCTATCGCTTTCTCCCTATCATTATCTATAATGGTAACATGCCCCATTTTGCGGAAAGGTTTGGTTAAGGCTTTGCCATAAAGGTGTACATACACGCCAGCGCACTTCAATATCTTTTCAATGCCCTGGTAAACGGCGGGTCCTTCGTACCCAGCCTCACCTAACACGTTTACCATAATGGCGTTGCTCAGGCATGCGGTCTCGCCCAGGGGCTGGTTAAATATAGCGCGAAGGTGCTGCTCAAACTGCGATACCACGTTACCCTCTATGCTTTGGTGACCACTGTTATGCGGGCGCGGTGCCAATTCGTTCACCAGTATCTGTCCGTTTTTATCCAAAAACATCTCTACGGCCAGCAGGCCCACTATATTTAATGTTTCGGCTATTTTTTTGGCGATGCTTTCTGCTTCCTGCTGCACTTCGAAGGGCAGGGTAGAGGGTGAAATTAAAAATTCTACCAGGTTAGCTTGAGGATTAAACTCCATTTCTACCAGCGGGAAGGTTTTTACCTCACCATTTTCATTACGGGCTACTATTACGGCAATCTCTTTCTCAAAATCTATCATCCGTTCCACCAGGCTCGGTTCGGTAAAAGCACCTGCCAGGTAACTTTCGTCTAATACTTTGTAAACGCCCTTGCCATCGTAACCATCGCGGCGAAGTTTTTGGATGTATGGGAATGGAAATTGACTTTCTTTTAGCTGCTGCGCCGATGATATGATCTGGAACTCGGCAGTAGGGATTTCATTCTCTTTAAAGAACTGCTTTTGCAGGCCCTTATCCTGTATCAAACGGATGATGCGCGATTGCGGATAAACCACAACACCCTCTTTCTCCAACTGCTCCAGCGCATCTACGTTTACCTTTTCAATTTCTATGGTAAGCATGTCTACCTTTTTGCCGAAGTTGTAAACAGTTTCGTAATCGCTCAGCGAACCAACGATAAATTCATTGCAAAGCCGGCGGCAGGGGGCTTCGCGGTCGGGATCAAGCACCTTAATGGTGACGTTGTAATTGATGGCCTGTTGTATCAGCATGCGGCCCAACTGGCCACCGCCCAAGATACCTAATCGTAAATCGCCGTAGAATGCTTTCATTTTATGGCACAAATTTAACCTAATTCTTTTGAAATGCTCATTTACGTTGCTAAAAATTGGTCCATACATCAGCCGGGCGGATGCCGGATAAACAAACAGGCCCCCATCAACCGATGGCAGCCTGTTACTAATTAGCAAAATCTATTAAAGCCTTAGGCTTTGGCAACAGCTTTTTTGCGGACTACGGTAGCTCGCTTTGTTGCTGCTTTGGCCTTAGTGGCCACATTAGTTTTTGCCGCCATCGCTGTAAAATTTATCTTCGACTTATCCTTCAAAACTTCCGCAGTATCTTTGGTACCTTCCCAAAGCTCTCCGATGGTGTCTTTAATTTTTCTCAAAAAATCCTTTTTCTTCGGCTTTTGTTTTTTCTGTGCGGATGATGTATTTTATTTTAGGTAGATGGTTTATGTTTGATTTCTCAGCGATAGTAACTCGTGTAAATAAGATTTGTGTTCCGCGGTTGCAGGGAATGCGGCGTATTAATTTAATAAACCGTATTTTTGCAGGCTATAATAAAATATGAAGTTCCCGAAATTTGCCGACCTGATACTTTTTGAAGATGATGACATCATTGTAGTAAACAAGCCCCCGTTTATCAGTTCGCTTGATGAACGCGAAGGCGGCGAGATTAATATGCTGCGTTTGGCCAAACAGTACAGCGATGATGCGCAGGTATGCCACCGGCTTGATAAAGAGACTTCGGGTGCACTTATTATTGCTAAAAACCCGGAAGCATACCGCGCAGTGAGTATGCAGTTTGAACGGCGTAAAGTTAAGAAAGTGTACCACGCCGTAATTGATGGCACACATGTTTTCGAGGAGTTGTTTATCGATCTGCCCATCCTCAACGTAGGTAAAGGCAATGTAACCATCAGCCGCCAGGAGGGTAAACGCGCCGAAACATGGTTTCAATCGTTAAAATACTATAAGCATTATACTTTGGTAGAGTGCCGACCGGTAACCGGCCGTATGCACCAGATCCGCATCCATTTGGCTTCTCAGCGCGCCGCTATTGCCGGCGACGACATGTATAAGGGGCTGCCCGTTTTCCTGTCAAAGCTAAAACGCAAATACCAGTTGGGCAAAGACCAGGAAGAGCTGCCGATAATGAAACGCTTTGCCTTGCACGCCTATGAGGTAACGTTTAAGCTGGTTAACGGAGATGATGTAACTATTCATGCACCATACCCCAAAGATTTTGAGACGCTGCTGAAGCTATTAGATAAGTTTGATAGTTAAGATCAGGTCATTTCGGACTTTTTTGCGAACGGCGCTGCAGGTTTTTTGAGCTGACTTGCCCCGTAAACCTCACCGGCTTCAGCTTTCTTTTGCCCAAATAAACTAAGCCAAAAATCAGCGAATGTTCTACGATCTGGTTGCTTTTCAAGCAACTTTCGGGATTTTCCTATTAACTTAAAGACAAATATATTAGAGGGTAAAATGGTCGGCATTGACTAATTATTTTTAATGCTCCAGATATTTTTCAGCGTCTGACACCTTTAAACATTATCAAAATAAGTGGCTTTATGTTAAAATTGTACGGTGTTATTGGCGTGTTTAAAGGCTAAACAATATCAGGAGGATCATATGGGAAGGTTTCTCTTTCTATGCAAAAGGGGGGCTTAGTTCATTGTCATGATAGAGACTTTACCCATGCTTAATGATCTATATTGTTTCAGAATTTCTATCAACAAAAAAGCCCATGCATAAATGCACAGGCTTGTATAGTTAAAAACCTCTAAAAGAAGGTATTATTTCGTTGGAGGAGTAGTATCTCTTGCTGCAGTTGATTTTGACGGCGGCGTAGTATCTCTTGATACTTTGAACGACGGCGGCGTAGTATCTTTTTTCAGTTTAGCAGAGATAGAACCCATAGAAGCTGGCTTAACGCTATGTTCTTTTTGGCAAGAGTAGATGCTTACAGAAACAATAAGCAACATCAGAGGTAGTAATTTTTTCATTATCGTATTAATTATGTTTTCTGGTTTATTTGTTAATCAGTTGGTAAAAACGTCTGTAAATATACACATTTATATTTAACCAAGTATTAATACGTGGTTTTTTTTTAAAGGTTTTAAAAAAAAGGCAAAAAAAAAGGAAAATCTATATTTTCAATTAATTTGTTTTTATCAAAGGCAAGCGTAAATTTATAGAAAATATACTGCATGCTCCGAAAGCTCGTTATCGCTTTTACACTCCCCCTCCTAATTACTTTTGTGTTAAAGGCAAATGTGCCTGCTGCGACTATTGTGCCCTTTCATCAGCCCAAGATAAACCAGGATACACTTGCCAATATTCTTCAGCAAAAGGACGATTTCCTTCGCCAGAAAAGGCTGGTGCTTTTTATAAAGAACTATATACAAGCATCTGAAATAAGTAAGCTAAATGCCGTAAAAGATACTATTAACCAGGCATTTAGTAAGTATGCAATGATTGATAGGGATGCTTTTGCAACGTTCATGACCAGCTTTGCGCTTTACAAGCAACATAACCTTAAGGATGCCGAGCTCAATATGAATAGGGCTATCCAGCTAGCTGAGAAGCTTAACGATGCGCACCTGTTATTTCAATTTTATACTTATCTCGGGTTCATCCAAACCGATCAGGGGAACTTCATAGCGGCCATCTATAGCTACCGTTTAGCCAAAAAAGAAGTATTGAAACTGAAAGATAAACTGAAAGATAACCGCCCGCAGGCATCACTAAATATTAATATATCTGATCTTTATTATAAATCGGGCTTCTACACGCAATCTTTAAACTATCTGGATAAAGCGCTGGCACTTATTGCCAACGATGAAAAGAACATGACTTTGCTCTCGAGCGTATTATATTATAATAAGTCGGAGAATTATTTCAGGATGAATAACCTCGATTCGCTGAAAGCTTATCATGACAAACTGAACGACCCACGTAATAAGAATTATAAGATTTTTAACTACCGCCAACGTACTGCATATTATATTACCCTGCTAAAACACGACTACCCCTTAGCCATAAAGCAAATACAGGCCTTGGTAAAGAATCCCAAATACATTTATAACGAAACTGAAGATCAGCGCCTGGCTGATGCCTTTTTTATGAACGGGCAACTCGATTCGGCTAAAAAGAAGGCTGATGAGCAGCTGATTGTAGCATCGGCCAATAACCATCCCGAAATAAAATACCACTTGTATGAATTGCTTGCGCATATAGCCGAGCAACAAGGCGACGAAAAGCTGGCAGCGCATAACTTTATGCTGGCGCTTAAAGAATCGCAGGAGAATAACCTGAGGCTGGCGAAAGTGGGGGATATATCGTCGCAGATAAGAATAGACGAGGCCGAGAACTCCTACACGCAGCGTACAGCAGTTTACGAAAAGGAGCGCCTTTGGCTGATATTTATGGTAGTGGTTGCTGCGCTCATTATCGTAGCCATTGCGCTTATTTACCGCAACGTAAAACAAAAAAGGCACTACGAACAGTTATTGTTCGCAACCAAAAAAGCCGAATTGGCATTCATTAACTCGCACGAGGTGCGCAAGCACCTCACTAATATATTGGGCATAATGGATATCATCCAGCACAGTGATAATAATAAAGAAGAGTACAAGCAGTGCGAAGAATACTTACTGAGCTCCGCTAAACGCCTTGATGAAGCCATCAAAAACATATCCGAAAAAATTAATGAATAACTATTAATCTTTTTGGTAGACTAAAAAATGTTGTATCGGCATAAACTCCCCGTCTTCTACCAAGTGAAATCCGTTGGCCGTCATTTCCTTGTTCACTTGTTTAATACTCATTTTATGCAACTCTTTTATCGGCACCTCCGGGTCTTCGGCACGGTACTCTAATAGTAACAGTCGGCCTTTTGGTTTGAGCGCTTCCCGGATGGCTTGCAGCATTTCGTGCGGGTAAAGTAATTCGTGGTATACGTCAACCATTATAGCCAGATCGATAGCGTTGACAGGCAGGTTGGGAGAGTGGTCGCCTCCTTTAATTACAATCACGTTATTTGGTTTAAGCTTTTGGCTGCGGTATTTAAGGTAATTAACGGCATCGTCCTGTATTTCCACTGCGTAAACTTTGCCCTGAGGTACTTTGGTCGATATGCGGAAGGTATAGTAGCCCGTGCCTGCACCAATATCCGCAATAACACTATTTGCTGTGATAGGTAATTTAGAAATAGCGAGGTCGGCATTTTCTTCCTTTTGGCGGGTGCTGCGTTCCAGCCATGCCGCGCCGTCGAAACTCATTACCTGGGCTGTTTGCCGCCCAAGATAAAATTTACCGGTACCGCCGGTGCTTGCCTTCTTGAAGGTATAGATTGAATCTTTATGTTGGCCCGATAAAGTTAGTGTAATAATAGAAACACAAAGTAATGAAAAAACACATTTAAACTTAAGCATACTTACTTAACGTAAAATAGACTGAATAGGTTTAGGCGGAGATCAGAGATAGTTTTTTCAGTAAGGTTTTAGCAGGTATATTTTAGCTTTTATAAATTGATCAATGTTGTTTCTCTCGCAATAATATCGGCTATGCTGGTTTCCGAAAGTATCTTTAGCGAGGCATCGCGCACCTCAATAAATACATCACGTATGCCGCAGGTATGCTCCTGGTGGCACTCATCGCAACGGTGGTAGAAATTGATGCTGGCGCATGGAACCATAGCTATGGGGCCATCTGTAATTCGCATAATACTCACCAAAAAAATCTCTTTTGGGTCTTTATTTAAGCTGTAACCACCCCCAGCACCCTTTTTACTGTACAAAAAACCTGCGTTGCGAAGGTCTAAAAGTATCTGTTCCAAAAATTTCTTCGGAATTTTTTCTATTTCTGCAATTTTCGATATCTGCATCGGTGGTTTGTCCATGTTTTTGCCCATGGCAACCAAAGCTTTTATAGCGTATTTCGTTTTTTTGGATAGCATTTGAAAAATTAAGCGACAAAGTTACGTAAACAAATTTTGTTAAGCTAACAGGTAAAGAATTACTATAAAATTAGGATTTATCTGAGTGCCCCAGGTTTCTACCGGGATTAACTGCATCGCGCAGTAACTGTTTCAACTCCTTTATCTCCGGGAAACGCCCTATGGTTTTCCTGTCAAACAGCACTTCTGCATTCACATATATGGTATAACGGCCGCTAACTTCGCTAGGTTGCAGGGTAACGCCCCAAAGGTCGTCGCTAAAGGTAGTGAGTAATTCCTGGGCCATATATGCCGCTCGCAGCAGCCAGTTGCATTTTGGGCAATATTCTATAATAACCGTAGGTTTCATCGGTTATAAAAGTAGCAACTTATTTAGAAACAAAACGATATAAATAAGGTGCTTTATGCGCGCCGCCGCTAAATTTCTTCGCTACACGCTCCAATATACTCAAGCCGAGCATTTTGCGCTGGAAAGCCGGGCGCAGCAGCTTTTTATCCAATATGGTTTCATACAGGCTTTGCAGTTCGCTCATGGTAAAATCGCGGGGCAACAGGTTAAAGCCAATTAGTTTATCATCCAGCATAGCTCTCAATGCCTGCAGCGCTTTATGCACTATAGCGGTATGGTCTTGTATCAATGGTGGTAAAGCATCCAGGTGATACCAATCGCAGCTATCGAAAATTTTATCAGGCGTAGGGGTCACCAGCGTAAAGTCTACCAGGCCGAAGTAGCCAACGCTTATAAAGCGTTGCAGCAGCCAGTGCCCGGGGTTATGTGCACTGCCATCGGCTTCCATAAAAGAAATAAAGGGGGTAGGATCGTGCCGGGCCACATCGCCAAACACGTAGAATTGTTCCAGGTAGATGTTGCTTAGGCCTGTGCGTTCGGTAGCTACACGTTTAGCGGCATCGTTAAGGTTTTCGGTAAGGAGAACAAAACCGCCTGGCAGGGCATGCAGGCAGGTTTTGCTGTATTGCATCAGTAATACTTTCAATTGGTTATTATGGAAACCGAATATCACGGCATCAATCGCCAGATGAGGGATAAACCCGAAGCCCTCCGAACTGCTTTCTGTAGGGTTGTTGGTGTTGCTCATTATTTTACCTGCTGCCTCAAATAAATTTGAAAATGCCAATGTTACGGATTATTATTGTAACATAATGATACAATAATAAAAACCACTACTGGAGGTTTTTTATTGTTCAATAAAAACCAATTATAATTCAAATATCAGATGAAAAAAATCGCTTTGTTGTTAGTGATGCCATTTGCTTTTGCCGGGGCTGTGATGGCGCAAACGTTGGTGAAAATAAGTAATGGCCAATTGGAGGGCGTGCACGAAAAATCGGGCGTGATAAGCTTCAAAGGCATCCCCTTTGCGCAACCACCCATTGGCGATCTGCGCTGGAAAGACCCGCAGCCGGTAGCTGGTTGGACAGGCATTCGCAAGTGCGATACCTTCGGCTACAACCCTATGCAAAAAAAAGTGTTCGGCGATATGGGGTTCCGTTCGCCGGGCATGAGCGAGGATTGCCTGTATCTTAACGTATGGGTGCCTGCAAAAAAAACCAGGGAAAAAATGCCGGTGTTGGTTTACTTTTATGGTGGCGGCTTTGTAGCCGGTGATGGTTCTGAAGCCCGATACGATGGCGAGAGCATGGCCAAAAGGGGCATCATATCGCTTACGGTAAACTACCGGCTGGGCGTGTTTGGTTTTTTGGCACATCCCGAACTGAGCAAAGAATCGCCGCACCAATCATCAGGTAATTATGCGTTGATGGACCAGAATGCGGCCCTGCGCTGGGTGCAGGCCAATATAGCTGCTTTCGGTGGCGACCCTAAACGGGTTACTATTGCAGGTGAATCGGCAGGCTCTATTGCTGTTTCGGCACAAATGGCCTCTCCCTTATCAAAAAACCTGATCGCCGGCGCTATTGGTGAAAGCGGGGCGATGATAAAACCAACCCTGCCCGCTATCCCCTTAACAGATGCCGAAGCCAACGGCATTAAATTCGCCGATAAGGCAGGGGCCACTACTTTGGCGGCACTGCGTGCCATGCCCGCATCAGAGCTATTAGAGATAGCTTCAAAACAAGGTATGCCGCCAACATCATCGCCGGTGGTAGATGGGTATTTCCTTACCAAAATACCTGCTGATGTTTTTGCGGAAGGGCAACAAGCAAAAGTACCGTTATTGGCTGGCTGGAACTCGGCAGAGATACCTTATCAGGCAGTGATGTATGGCCTGCCGCCAACGCCTGAGAATTACCTGAAGCAATTAAAGATGTTTTATGGCGAAAAAGCCGACGAGGTATTGAAACTATACCCTGGCGCAACCGAAGAGGAGGTAATCAAATCTGCCACGGAACTCGCCAGCGACCGTTTTATATCTTACAGTACCTGGAAATGGGCCGAGTTGCACGCCCAAACCAGCGGCAGACCGGTTTATCGTTACCTGTTTTCGCGGCCCCGCCCGGCCATGACGGCTAAGATGGGCAATGCCAAGCCCGGCCTGGCAGGTGGTATTACCGCAGGCGATGGCAAGCCGGAGCCGCCAAAAGGGCCTCAGCCTTATAACGGTGCGGCACACGCCTCGGAAATAGAATACGCCATGGGCAACCTCGCCACCAACGAAACCTACCAATGGGGGCCTCATGACTACAAGGTATCTAATGTTATGGAAACCTACTTTGCCAATTTTATTAAAACGGGCAACCCCAATGGCGTTGGCGTACCAAAGTGGACGCCTAACACTAGAGGCGGCGCGGTGTCGTTTATCAATATAGATGTTACAACTATTTTAGAACAAGAGGGGCCGCAGCTTAGGGGCCGCTATGTGTTCCTCGACAAAGAATATTTGAAATAATTAGCCGCTATTATCGTTTAAAGCCGCCCTCGACTAATCGAGGGCGGCTTTTGTACTTTATAGCAAATGTTTATCCATAAAAAAAGCATCGGTTTCTGGATGCTTTTTGGTTTTTTTACGGAATTTAAATTACAAGTGAATCACCTCGCCGTATGCATCGGCAGCAGCTTCCATAACGGCTTCGCTCATGGTAGGATGAGGGTGTACCGATTTGATGATCTCGTGGCCGGTGGCTTCCAGCTTGCGGGCGGTAACTACTTCGGCAATCATTTCGGTTACGTTGGCACCCAACATGTGCGCACCCAGGAACTCGCCGTATTTGGCATCGAAAATTAGTTTTACGAAACCATCTTTTGCGCCTGCAGCACTTGCTTTACCCGATGCAGAGAAGGGGAACTTGCCTACTTTTATCTCGTAGCCAGCTTCTTTAGCAGCTTTTTCGGTATAACCAACCGAAGCAACTTCAGGCCAGCAATAAGTACAGCCAGGTATGTTGTTGTAGTTTAAAGGCTCGGGGTGGTGGCCTGCAATTTTCTCTACGCAGATGATACCCTCAGCAGAGGCAACATGAGCCAATGCCTGTCCTTTTACGATATCGCCGATGGCGTAAACGCCTTCAACGTTGGTTTGGTAGTAATCATCAACCAATACCTTGCCTTTATCGGTTTTAACCCCGTTTTCTTCCAGTCCTATACCCTCGATGTTGGTAGAGATACCTACCGCAGATAATACTACGTCAGCTTCTAAAACGATATTGCCGCTCGAGGTTTTAACGTTTACGCGGCATCCATCGCCGTTGGTATCAACAGACTCTACAGTAGAGGCTGTCATGATATTAATACCTTGTTTCTTTAATATACGGGCAAGGCCTTTTGATATCTCTTCATCTTCCAGCGGTACAATGTTGTCCAGGAATTCAACCACGGTAACTTTGGTGCCTATAGCATTATAGAAATAAGCAAACTCAATACCTATAGCACCCGAACCTACCACCACCATTGATTTGGGTTGCTGTGGAAGCACCATCGCCTGGCGGTAGCCTATTACCTTTTTGCCATCCTGTTTAAGGTTTGGCAACTCGCGCGAGCGGCCACCCGTTGCCAGTATAATATGTTTTGCGGTGAAATCTTTCACGGTGCCATCGGCTATTTTTACAGATACGGTGCCCTTGGTTTTGAGCAAGCCGTAGCCTATAATCACATCGATCTTGTTTTTCTTCATTAAAAACTGCACGCCTTTGCTCATGCCATCGGCCACGCTGCGGCTGCGTTTGATAACGGCTTCAAAATCAACCTCGCCACCGTTGGTTTTGATGCCATAATCGGCAGCATGGTTCAGGTAATCAAAAACCTGCGCACTTTTAAGCAGCGCCTTGGTAGGGATACAGCCCCAGTTAAGGCAAACACCCCCTAAGGATTCTTTTTCTACTATAGCGGTTTTTAAACCCAGCTGTGATGCACGTATTGCGGCCACATAGCCACCCGGGCCCGAACCTATAACAATTAAATCGTAGTCCATATAGTTATATATCTTTTTTGATTTTGAATGCCAAAGCTAAGTAAAAAGCGGTGAAATGAAAAAAAACGGGATTTTTAGGATTTTGCTATGATAAATTAAATATAACGTTCAAAAAACGTACAACTAAGGGTTGTGTAAGCGGTCTGAATAATGTAAATATTATACTAAAAATTCCTCATATTTCCATTATTAGCTGCGAAGTGCGTAAAATGTTGAAAAATATATAATTATTGTTAACACTAACTTAACATTGGCAATGAGGCAATTGCCTATCTTTGCCCTCGAATTTAATCACTTAACAGTTAAAATTAAAAAAAAACAGCGTATGAGGAAGCATTTACTTCTATTAATTTTCGCCCTGTTTACAACTGTTGTAGGCTTTGCACAGCAAACAACAAGTAGTATATCAGGAACCGTAGTTGACGAGAAGGGTTTACCATTGCCGGGTGTTACAATCACGGCTTTGCATACCCCAACCGGCACTAACTACGCAACCGTATCCCGCGTGGATGGCCGTTACAACTTACCAAACTTACGTATTGGTGGCCCGTACACGGTTACATTCTCTTTCATCGGGTTTAACTCTAAGGTTGAAAATGATATTACCTTATCATTGGGCCAGGAGTTTAGAATTGATACCAAATTGTTGCCAACCAGCACTTCGTTAAGCGAAGTAAGAGTGGTGAGCACGCAAAACAAGGTTATTAATAACTCCCGTACAGGTTCACAGGAAATCATTACCCGTAACCAGATCGATCGTTTACCAACCATCAACAGGTCTATTCAGGATTACACCAAGTTAACTCCATCATCTAACGGTAACAGCTTTGGCGGCCGTAACGGTAACGGTAACAACGTAACTGTGGATGGTGCTTTGTTTAACAACTCATTTGGTTTATCAGGTACACTGGGTGGCCAAACCAACTCACAGCCAATCTCGCTTGATGCGATTGAGCAGATTCAGGTTGCCGTGAACCCATTTGATGTTACTCAGGGCCGTTTCGCAGGTTCGAGCGTTAACACCGTAACCAAATCAGGTACAAACGAATTTAAAGGTACGGTTTACCTTTACAAACGTTCTGCAGGCTTGGTGGGTTTACACACTTTAACCACTGATGTGGCAAAACCAACTGTAAACTATACCCAGCGCGGTATCAGCTTAGGTGGCCCAATCATCAAAAACAAATTGTTCTTATTCGTATCTGGCGAGCAGGAAAGGATAAGCGATCCGGCTACTGCTTACACTGCGTTACGCAGCGGCCAGGTTGCCGGCGGTACCATTTCTCAGGCAACATATGATGACTTGAACACTTTGAAAGATTTCCTGAAAACCAAGTACAACTATGATGCAGGCGCTTTCGAAAACTATCAGCTGCGCACCCGCTCTGATAAAGTTACTGCCAAGTTAGACTGGAACGTTGACAAGAACAACACCTTATCGTTAAAATATTTCTACCTGAAATCTTTGCGCGATGTATCCCCAAGCAGCTCAGGTGCCCAGGGTTCTCGTAGCCCGGGCTTGGCAGGCTTGCCTTTCTTCTCTTCTTATTACACTATCAACAACAATTTCAACATCGGTATAGCCGAGTTGAACACACGTATCAGCAGCAAATTTGCCAACAAATTCACCGTTGGTTACCAGGCCCTGCGCGATTTCCGTTCTTCACCGGGCGGTGGTTCTTTCCCGCTTGTTGATATCCTGAACGCTGCAGGTACAGGTACTTTAACCTCGTTTGGTTATGAGCCTTTCACTGCCAACAACTTGCTTAGCACAAATACCACACAGGTTAGCGATAACTTTACCATATTCTCTGGTAAACACGAATTCAACATCGGCGTATCCGGCGAGTTCAATAGCTACAAAAATGGTTTTGCACCAAACTACAACGGTTTATACCGCTTTAAAAGCTTAGCTGATTTCTATGAATCTGCAAACAACGGCACGCCAACTGCGGTACGTTATGCATTACAATATTCTGCCGTAGGCGATTTTCCATTCGCTTATGTAAAAGCTTACACTGTAGGCCTATACCTACAGGATAAATGGCAGGCTACTGATAACTTTAAGTTGACTTACGGCGTACGCTTTGATTTGCCAAGCTATAACACCGAAAGCCAGTTTAACGCAAACGCTGCTGCTTTAACCGGTTTCAGGGATGGTTACAAAGTGAACACTTCACAATTCCCGAAAGCTACATTGCAGATTTCTCCTCGCGTTGGTTTCAACTGGAATGTTAATGGCGAAGGCTTAACCCAAGTCCGTGGTGGTGCCGGTATATTCCAGGGCCCTGTTCCTTATGTTTATATATCTAACCAGGCCAGTAACAACGGTGTGCAATTTGGTTCGTACACCGCAGTACCGGGCGTTGCCGGTGTAACCGCTACCGACACGCGCTTCATATTCAAACCGGATGTTAACGCAAACAGGCCAGCAACAGCCACTGCAAACACGCAATACAATTTGGTTGCCACTGATAAGAATTTTAAATTCCCTTCAAACTTCCGCGTTAACTTAGCTGTAGATCAAAAATTACCATTCGGTATCATCGGTACCTTAGAGGGTAGCTATTCTAAAGACCTGAACGCAGTTATCTTTCAAAACATTGCTTTGCCTGCTACAGGTACCGCATTTAAAGGAGGCGACAACCGCATTCGTTACAGCAATACTACCGCTTACCCGGCTATTACCTTGCCAAGTGGCGCAAACGGCAACACTGCTGCTGCTCCTAACATCAGCGATGCGATCTTGCTGACCAATACCAAAAAAGGTTATGCTTACACCATTACCGGCCAGTTACAGCGTACTTTCAAAGACCTGTACTTCATGGTAGCTTATACTTACTCTGATTCCCGTTCGGTTAACGATGGTGGTTCTATCTCGCAATCAACCTGGAGGGATCGTTCAGTATCCGGCGACCCGAATGCTGATGTAACTTCATACACTAACTTCCGCCAGCCAAACCGTGTTATTGCTGCATTTTCTTACAAAAAAGCATACCTAGGCCACTTATCAACTTCGGTAGGTTTAACCTACGAAGCTGCTAACGCAGGTGTTGGTTCATACGCATACAGCGGTGACGTAAACGGCGATGGACAAACCAGCAACGACTTGCTTTACGTACCTAAAGATGCAAGCGACATTATACTGATAGGTGATAACGCACAGGATTTACGTACCGGTACCAAAACCCTGCTTAACCCGGGTGGTGCTGCCAACGGTGGCGTACTTTATGCACAGTTGAATAACTACATTAATCAGGACCCTTACCTGAGCAAACGCCGCGGTAAATATGCTGAGCGTAACGGTTTGGTATTGCCTTACTTCCACCTGGTAAACTTTAACTTCACTCAGGACCTTTACCAAACTGCCGGTAAAATCAAAAACACCCTGCAGTTCGAGTTTAACATTATCAACTTAGGCAACTTCCTTTACCGCAACTGGGGTAACTACAAATTTGCTAACAGGACACTGTTGTTGTCTTACAAAGGTGTTTACAATAATACTGGTAACACAGCTGACCCGGATAATGGCAAACCGATTTATTCGTTCCCATACCTCGATAACACCAATCAGGTGCCGCTTACCAGCACTTGGGGTAACGGTGTATCACAAGCTTCACGCTGGCAAGCTCAGTTTGGTTTGAGGTATATCTTCAACTAAACCACGCTTTAGCGTAATAACAAAGAACCCTGGCCGCAACGCTGGGGTTTTTTGTTGGGTTTTTGCACGGTAGGATATCTTTTTATGATTGAATAACAATTCCTGCACATTAAATGCAAATTCAGATACTACACACCACACCAGAAGATATACCCGCGATATTCCCGCTATACGATGATGCCATAGCCTATCAAAAGCAAGTAGGAAATAACCATTGGTATGGCTTTAAGTCCGAACAGATAGAAAAGGAAGTAGACGAGGACAGGCATTATAAGATATTAGCAAACGGCCACATCCTCGGCGTATTTTGCCTCACCTTTAGCGACCCCGAAATTTGGCAGGAACTGAACGACGACACACACGCTATGTACATCCATCGTATTGCCACCAGCCACCAGGCACGCGGGCTAAACCTGGTTAAGCATATCATCGTATGGGCCAGGGCATATGCACAGGAAAACAATCTTAAGCTTATCCGTATAGATACCGGTGCCGGGAACGATCGTCTCATTAACTATTACATCAGCTGTGGGTTTACTTTTATTAAAGACACCACTATAGCCTACGAGCCCGGCATGCCGTTGCATTATAAGGATGGTGCATTTGCGTTGTTAGAAATGCCGGCATAAAATAAGCACGTGGCTTACCTACGCTTTGTAGGTTTTAAATATCCTATCCCAAATGCTAGTGTAGAAACCAAAATTGTATTTAATATCGGTATGATGGTTGTGGTGGAAGGATGATGTGCCTAGGTATTTGAGCAGGTAGCTGTCGCGAAGTTTAGCGGGCAGCGGCTCTACGCCTAAATGGCCTATGATGCCGAAGACTACGTTTAAACTTAGGTAAATAAGCACCGCGTAGAAATTGAAATGGTAAAGCGCAAGCGTAAATAACCACAAGCTGCCGAAACTCATTGTTTCCAAGGGGTGTAGTACGAACAAGTCGATGGGGATGGGGTGGCGGTAATGATGATGGAAACGATGAATTACCTTATAAAGGGCCATTTGGTGGATGGCATAATGCAGCACGTACATCGCCAGATCCATTGCGAGGAACAGCAGCAGGAAATCAACAATAATGTACCAGTTGATATCAAAACCGAAAATCAAATAGCCGTGCTGCCAACCCCAAAAACCCGCGTAGGTGATTGCCGTATTGATGAGATTGGTGCCGATACAGGTCAATATTTCGGTAGGTGATGCCGGGCGGATAGGCTTTTTGCCAAGCTTAAGTATTATCCAGCCTGCAAGTAAACCAATAGCCGTAACGAGCAGGTTCTCTACCAGGAAGATGAGCCATAAAATAAGCGTTGATTGTGCAGAGAGGAATCTTAACATGCTGGATTATCCTCCTGCAAAATAACTGTTATTTACTCATACTCAAACACCCCAAATTCCGACGTAACGGTAACCTTCTTTTTATCCGCAGCTTCTACACGGCCAATGATTTGCGCCGATACGCCAAAGCTTTCGGATATGGCGATGATATCGGCGGCAATTTCCTGGGGTATGTAAAGTTCCATACGGTGGCCCATGTTGAATACTTTATACATCTCCTGCCAGCTGGTGTTGCTTTCTTCCTGGATCAGCTTAAATAACGGTGGGATAGGGAAGAGGTTGTCTTTGATAATATGCAAACTATCTATAAAGTGCAGCACCTTGGTTTGTGCGCCGCCGCTGCAATGCACCATGCCGTTTATTTGGCTACGGTACCGATCTAAAATGGTTTTAATGATCGGGGCGTAGGTGCGCGTAGCTGAAAGCACCAACTTACCCGCAGTTACAGTTTCACCATTGCCTATCTCAATTTCGTCGGTTAATTTTTTGCTGCCCGAGAATACCAGGTCGTAAGGTACTGCCGGGTCAAAACTTTCCGGGAATTTATCGGCGATGGTTTTGTTGAAAACATCGTGGCGGGCGGATGTCAATCCGTTAGAGCCCATGCCGCCGTTGTACGCTGACTCGTATGTAGCCTGTCCGTATGATGCCAGCCCTACGATTACGTCACCGGGTTGTATGCGGTCGTTAGATATTACGTCGGCACGTTTCATACGGCAGGTAACTGTGCTGTCAACAATAATGGTGCGAACCAGATCGCCCACATCTGCAGTTTCGCCGCCGGTGCTGTAAATGCCGATGCCTGCATCGCGAAGCTCTGCCAGTATTTCTTCGGTGCCATTGATGATGGCCGCTATTACTTCGCCGGGAATAAGGTTTTTGTTTCGGCCTATGGTAGATGAGAGCAGGATGTTATCCACCGCGCCTATACAAAGCAAATCATCCAGGTTCATGATGATGGCATCCTGGGCAATACCCCGCCAAACAGATATATCACCGGTTTCTTTCCAGTAGGTGTAAGCCAGCGACGATTTGGTACCCGCGCCATCGGCGTGCATAATATTGCAGTAGTCGGGGTCGTTAGTTAATATATCAGGTACAATTTTGCAGAATGCTTTAGGAAAAATTCCTTTATCAATATTTTTAATGGCATTATGTACATCGTCTTTAGATGCAGATACGCCCCGTTGATCATATCTTTGCGGAGAAATCATGGGCAAATATACTGCTTAATACCCTTTTGCGGGCTAAAATTGTTAATTTGCCACATCTGCCTCTTCTATGTTCAAATCTGTAAGTCATAAACTCAACCGACTGCGTCTCACGCTTAACGGCCAACGTAATTTTCTAATCTATTGTAGCGTAGCGGTAGGTTTATTTGGCGGCTTAGCTGCCGTGGCCCTCAAATTCCTGGTGCATTTAATGGAGGGGCTTAGCCGTGATATATCCTCGCATTTGCCCTATCATATTATATATGTGTTTTTGCCTGCACTGGGCATATTGCTTACAGTGGCCTGGCATCACCTCATCAACCGCGATAAGATGCAGAAGGGCATAGGTAATATACTGGTTAACATCAAAAAAAACCGCTCCAACATCAGGCTAAATAATATCTATTCGCATTTGGTAACCAGTTCACTCACCGTAGGCTTTGGGGGCTCTTCGGGCCTGGAGGCACCTATTGTGTGTACTGGGGCCGCCTTAGGCTCAAATCTTGGCCGGCTTTTCAAGCTGAGCCCTTACGAAAAAACGGTATTGATAGCGGCCGGCGCATCGGCAGGCATTGCGGCAGTATTTAATAGCCCGATAGCCGGGGTATTGTTCTCGCTGGAGATACTGATAGGGGAGATCACCATCCCCACGTTTATACCCCTGCTCATTGCATCGGCAACGGGCGTGGTGGTATCTAAAATATTGTATTCGGGGCAGTTGTTCCATTTGGTGACGGATGGTTGGGTGATGCCGGCACTACCGTTTTACGTATTGCTGGGGCTGTTGTGCGGCTGGGTATCTATTTACATTGCCAAAGTTGGCGGCAGCTTAGAGAAAGGCATATTTATGGGCCAGAACCGTTACGTGCGTGCGATAATGGGAGGGCTCATTTTAGGTGTTATGATTATGGTGTTCCCGCCGCTTTTTGCCGAAGGCTACCATTACTTGCAAGAGATACTGAACGGCAATATAGAAGCACTTAAAGAGGAAACCTTTTTTGGCGCTTCGCTATCGAACCCATTGCTCATGTTGCTATTTATAGCGGGGCTGGTATTGATGAAGATAGTGGCGGCCGGCATTACTATTGGCTCGGGCGGTAACGGCGGTACATTTGCGCCCACTATGTTTACTGGGGCATTCCTGGGTTTATTGGTGGCATTTGGCGTAAACCAAACAGGGCTGATACACCTCAATACGAGTAACTTTATTGCGGTGGGTATGGCCGGTGCCCTAAGTGGCGTATTGCATGCGCCGCTCACCGCGATATTTTTGATTGCTGAGATCACCGGCGGCTACGTGCTGTTTATTCCCTTGATGATCGTATCGGCTATATCCTATATTATCGCCAAGTTGTCAAACCCGCATAATATGTATTGGCACCAACTGGTACACGAAAATAATATCCACCCCGGGCAGGATTACCAGATGCTCAATAACATTGCGCTGGATGCCATCATCAATAAAAAGTTTACGGCCATTAATAAGCAGATGCCGCTGACCAGCCTACACCAAATATTGGCCAACACCGACGCTAACATCTTCCCGATACTTACGGCAGCCGGTGAACTGGAGGGTGTGATTTGGATGGATGAGATACGTCGGCACCTTTTTGGTACTGATACCGAAGGCGAAACGGTTGCAGATATCATGGTTGCCCCGCCCGCATTAATTGCGCATACCGATACCGTTAGCCGGGTGATGGAACTTTTCGATAGCCTTGAAGTATGGCAATTGCCGGTGATGAAGGACGGTCTGTTTATTGGCTTCGTGGGCAAATCGGCCCTGTTGAGCAAATACCGCGAGATAATGATAAAACAGCACCGCGACACTGATTTATTTGCGCACCATTAGTAATTATTAAATACAACAACATATATTAGGGCGTAAATGAAAATAACGTTTAGAATATATTTAGTCCTGCTGGTCATCTTAAGTTTTATATTGGGCATGCCTAAAACCTCCATTGAGCAGGAGATGTCACTCGCGGTAAATTTTACCAGTTCAACCGCCACTATATGGGAAAGCGTTAAGGTTTTCTTAGTGTTAGAAACGCATGTTTTGCTATTGTTTTTGCTTACCATGCGGCAAAACCCTGCTTACCGGTACTTTATTGTGTACTTTCCGATAGCCTACCTGCTGGCTTATTTTTCCGTTACCCTGGGCGAGTACCTGGTTGAGCCTGATAAATTCCTTACCATTATCCCATTCGTGCTTTGCTATGGCTTATGCGTTGTGCAGTATAATTCGGTTTTAAAAGCCGACCCTTCCTTTGCCCTCGGCCTGCCCGAAAAACCCGAAGAGGAATATCAGCCCCGCGAGTTTGACAATGGTGAACCTATGTAATGAACACGAATTGAGTTAACACGAATTATTCACGAAAAGGGACGAATTTCACGAATTAAAAAGATGACTTGCTACGTATAACCATAGGACGAAGCTGAAAATTCGTGAAATTCGATTCAATTAGCGGAAATTCGTGTTTATTAAATTCGTGTCTATTTTATTTTGTAAACAGCAATTCTCTGAATTTCGGCAACGGCCATAAAGCGTCATCTACCAGTTGTTCCAGCTTATCTACATGGAAGCGTATAGTTGCGAAGTAAGTTTTAACTTTTTCATCGTAATCTATGGCGCGCTGGCGTATATCTTCTATTTTATTGGCTTTTTTGCGCTCGCCTATCATTTCATCCACATTTAACTTGGTGGCATTGATGTGCTCGGCTATTTTGCCTATGATATCCATCTGGGCACTATAGCTGCTTTCGGGCAGGCCTATTTCTTTGAGGCCTTTTACATTATTTACCAGCTTGCTTTGGTAAGCAATTGCCGCCGGGATGATGCTATTGATGGCTAGCTCGCCAATTACGCGGGCCTCTATCTGTAGTTTTTTATAGAAGCTCTCTAACAGTATCTCGTGGCGGGCAAGTGCTTCGCGGCGGGTGAATACGCCGGTTTCTGCAAATAGTTCTGTGGCTTTGTCTGATAAGAAGGCATCAAGGGCTTTAGGCGTGGTTTTAATGTTAGCCAATCCGCGTTTCGCCGCTTCCTGTTCCCATTCCTCGCTGTAACCATTGCCTTCGAAACGTATGCTGCGCGATTCTTTGATATACCTTTTAATAATGGTCATCAAGGCTACGTCTTTCTTCTCGCCTTTTTTGATGAGCTTATCTACGTCTACCTTAAATTTCTTCAGTTGATCGGCCACGATGAGGTTCAATATCGTCATGGGGCTGGCCGAGTTTGCCGAGGAGCCCACGGCACGCAACTCGAACTTGTTGCCGGTAAAGGCGAAAGGAGAAGTACGGTTACGGTCGGTATTGTCGGGCAATATTTGCGGTATTTTGGGGATGCCCTGCCATAATGAGTTCTCGTCTTTTATTTTCTTGCTCAGGCGCGAGGTATCAATCTCGTCCAAAACCTCACTTAGCTGGCTGCCCAGGAAAATAGAAATGATGGCTGGCGGTGCCTCGTTGGCGCCAAGGCGGTGGTCGTTATTTACCGATGCGATGGAAGCCCTGAGCAGATCGTCGTGATCGTGCACGGCTTTGATGGTGTTTACGAAGAACGTTAAAAACTGCAGGTTGTTCTTAGGCGTTTTGCCCGGCGACAATAGGTTTTTGCCGGTGTTGGTAATCAGGCTCCAGTTATTGTGCTTGCCCGAGCCATTGATGCCGGCGTAGGGTTTCTCGTGCAGCAGTACTTTAAAGTTATGGCGGTCGGCAACGCGGTCCATAATATCCATCAGCAGTTGATTGTGGTCTATGGCGAGGTTGATCTCCTCGTAAACCGGTGCGCACTCAAACTGCGATGGCGCAACTTCGTTATGGCGTGTTTTTAGTGGGATGCCCAATTGCAGGGCCTCGGTCTCCATGTCTTGCATAAAGGCATACACCCGGCTGGGTATCGAACCGAAGTAATGATCTTCTAATTGTTGGTTTTTGGCCGACATGTGGCCGAACAACGTGCGGCCGGTGAGGAACAGATCGGGCCGGGCACTAAACAGCGCGGTATCAACCAAAAAGTATTCCTGCTCAATACCCAGCGATGCGTTCACCTTCTCAATGCTTTTATCAAAATAATGGCAAACATCAACCGCCGCCTTATCCATGGCGCTTAATGCCTTTAATAAAGGTACCTTATAATCTAATGCTTCGCCGGTGTACGATACGAATACTGTAGGGATGCATAACGTGCGGCCGATAACGAAGGCAGGCGAAGAGGGATCCCAGGCAGTATAGCCGCGCGCCTCGAAAGTGTTTCGCAAGCCGCCGCTGGGGAAGCTGGATGCATCGGGCTCCTGTTGGGCAAGTGCATCACCGCTGAAGCGTTCTATAGCGCTGCCGTTGGCGGTGGGTTCAAAAAAAGCATCGTGTTTTTCGGCCGTGCTGCCGGTTAGTGGCTGAAACCAGTGGGTATAATGGGTGGCTCCTTTGCTCATGGCCCAGGCACGCATGGCCGATGCCACCTGTTCTGCCAGTTCGCGCGGAATAGTTACGCCGTTATCAATAGAATTTGCTATGCCGTTGTAAGCTTCTGTAGAAAGATAGTCTTTCATCTTGTGCTTATCGAAAACATTTGCGCCAAAATAATCTGATATTTTGTTGGAAGGCGTTTTTATTTCGGGGATTTCGCGGTTAAGCGCCGTCCGTAGCGCCCTGAATCGAATATTTGGCATAAGTATTACTGATTGGTAACCCCAAAATTAGGAAATCATTTAAAATAAAGAGTATAAAGCAGATCGATTATAGGATAGGGTTAATATGACAAAATAATATTAACCTCGCTATAAAAAACCTTAAAATGCTTTAAAAAGTACCAATTTGTTAAAATTATTCGTTTATAGTATGTGTTTTGAATTAAATTATGTTTAAATTTTTGTAAATTTTATAAAAAACTCAAAATATTAGGCTTTATAAGCTGTGTAATTATAAAATTTATAAATAATTGTGATTTATTTAGATTTTTAAAAATAAAAACAGCGTTTTTATATGTTAATAATTAAAAATATAACCTCTTTTATTGAAAATATTTCATTTGTGATTTGTTTTTATTAAAATTCATTCATATTTTCATAAAAAAATTGAAATCAATACCAATTCTATAGATTTTATTATTGATTAGATGTTTAATAAACTGATTTTACGCCCCCGTTTGCTAAAAAGACTTTTTTATCATATCAATCCACTTAATTAAACAACGAATGAAGAGTAATTCTACAAAAATCAGCCTGCTGGACTCGTTTCGGCAGCTGTCCAAGGAAAAATGGCAGCTCGGCGCTACCATTTTTATCGGAAAAATGGTTGGGCTGTTTCTTGTCGTAATGGCAATGATGATTGTTCCAAACTTTTTCGGAACACCAGCGCATGCGGCAGAAACTTACACCGCGCATGAAACTACAATGATGAACACCATTAACACGGTGTGGACTTTGGTTGCCGCTTTCCTGGTATTTGGTATGCAGGCAGGCTTTGTTATGCTCGAGGCTGGTTTCGCCCGTAAAAGAGAAACTGTTAACGTACTTATGGAGTGTATTTTCGATACCTGTCTTTGCGGTATTTTATTTTACGCTATCGGTTATGCATTCATGTTCGGTCAGGGCAACGGCTTTATTGGCTGGGGTGGTGCCGACGGTAAAACTTGGTTCTTCTTACAAAACTTGCCTGATACCTACCTTGCGTATGGCGTACCTGTAATTGCGCACTGGCTATTCCAGTTTGCGTTTGCTGATACCTGCTCAACCATCGTATCCGGTGCTATGATAGGCCGTACAAGTTTCCGTGGCGATATCCTTTATTCTATCGGCATCACTGGTTTCATCTACCCAATAATTGGCCACTGGGCTTGGGGGCCTGATGGTTTCCTGGCAACAATGGGTACATCAGGCGTGTTTGCAAAAGTATTGAGCCAGCCATTTCGCGACTTTGCAGGGTCTACCGTGGTACACACCATTGGTGGTGTTGCATCGCTGGCCGGCGCAATCGTATTAGGGCCACGTTTGGGCCGCATCTTTGCCCGCGATAATAAAGAAAAAGGCGGCTTACCTGCAGGTCACAACTTGTTGATAGCCGCTGTTGGTGGTTTTATCCTGTGGTTTGGCTGGTACGGTTTTAACCCTGGTTCCACTTTAAACGCAATGGATATGCAGGGTATTGGCCGTGTGGCTACCAACACTACTTTAGCAGCTTGCGCCGGCGGTTTTACCGCTATGCTTGCCGCATTATGGTGGGGCCCTACAAAAGGCAAATTTGATTTAGCTTTTACTGTAAACGGTTTCCTGGCCGGGTTAGTTGCTATTACCTGCCCTTGCTACTGGGTTAGTCCATTTGGTTCTATCATGTTAGGCGGTATTGCCGGTTTTATCATCTTCGGTGGCGTTTACCTTATCGAGTACTTCCGTATCGACGATCCGGTTGGTGCATTCTCGGTACACGGTCTTAACGGTATCTGGGGTACTTTATCCTTGGGTTTATTTGCATCAGGCCAATACGGTTTCACAACACCTACAGGTGCAGATAATACTGCCCCGGTTACAGGCTTGCTTTACGGAGGCGGCGGCTCGGTGCTTGCTGCACAAGCGCTAGGTAGCTTAGTAATAACAGCATCCGTGTTCATAATAGCATTTGCAATGATGTACATCATTAACAAATTACCACATCCATGGAAACTGCGTGTTGAAGAGCATGGCGAACTTGGTGTTGGTGGTATCGATGTATTCGATCACGGTATCGAGATTTATCCTGCAGAAGCAGAAGACGTTAGTTTAAGCGACCTTATGGACAAAGGCGTTAAACAACCTGCTTGAGGTTTGTGATGATTTTAAATAATACCCCTTGTGCGGCTGGCTTAAGCAGGAGTGCTGTCCGCCACACGCCAACTGCGCAAGGGTTTATATATAGCTCGGCGAAATTTAGTAAAAGCAAGTATTGAACTAAGCAAATTAGCTCATAAACGGAAAATTACCGACAAAAGATATTTAAGAACAACAACAATTAACACAAATAATTAAATTTTAATTCCTTATTCATGAAAAGAAAACTTTTACTCTTATCATTTTTTGCAGCAGCAGCTACTTTTACCGCCAAGGCACAGGATGCGCCTAAGGCAGATCCGCCGTTGGTTATTTTTGGTTCGGTAGATACTTACTACAAAAACGATTTCTCGGGCTTTAAATCGGCAAGCGGTAGTTCTAACATCCCTACCAGCTTTGCATCTGAGCAGAATTCTATCTCTATCGGTATGATTGACCTGGGCCTGAAGAAAAAAGTAGGTAAGGCTGCTTTCGTTGGTGAAATGAGCTTCGGTCCTCGCGGTCAGGCACAATCAATCCCTAACGGTGCAAGCGGCGATTCTTACCACATCCAGAACTTATACGTATCGTACGATTTGAGCGATAAGTTTACCGTTACAGGTGGTTACATGGCTACGTTTGTAGGTTATGAAGTAATTTCTCCGGTAGGTAACTTCAACTACTCAACTTCGTACCTGTTCACCAACGGTCCGTTCCAAAATGCAGGTTTGAAAGGTACTTACACTTTTTCAGACAAAGCAAGCTTAATGGTTGGTGTATTCAACGATAGCTGGAACAACTATTCATCTACCAAAGATGTATCTACTTTAGGTGCTCAGTTGTTCTTAAGCCCTGCAAAAGGTTGGACAGCGTACATTAACCTTGTTAGCGGCAAAACATCAGGTACTGAAATTGATTTGACAACTGCTTATCAAATCACCGATGCCTTTAAATTAGGTTTAAACGCTGCTGATTTCAACGCACCAAACGGACCGGGTGGCTTTACTGGCGTTGCTTTGTACCCACAGATCGCTGCAAGCCCTGCAGTATCATTCGGTTTAAGAGCTGAGTACTTCAAATGGAAAGATGCCGGTGCCGGTAGCACAAATGTTAAAGCATTCACTTTAACTTCAAACATTAAAGCTGGCCCATTGACCGTGATCCCTGAATTACGCCTTGATAAAGCTAAAGACCAACTTTTTGTTAACAGCAGCTCTATGCCAACCAAATCTGCATCGCAGTTTGTGTTAGCAGCTGTTTACGCATTCTAATAAACACATCGTTTAAATTATTTCTGGTAAGCCATCCATATTTGTTTATGGATGGCTTATCTTTATTATATGAAAAAAATATTTCTCTGTATCGCCTGCATCCTGGCAATCAATACCGCCCGCGCGCAAAAAGACCTGCTTCAGTCCGACGAAAACAATAAATACGTGTACTACCAGGTGGTTGACAAAAAAGACTTTACTGCCGATACCCTATATAACCGTGCCCTGGCATTCATGAAAAGCCAGGAACTAAAAGCCAGCGGCAAGGAATCTGCCGGCACCATAATAGCCAAAGATAAAACGGTGCTCTATACCAATTCGCTGGTGAGCAAAAAGGAGGGCGGCGAGGTTACTTATACTTTCACTATCGACGTAAAGGACCAGAAATACCGTTTTAAACTCGGCGATTTTGTATTTAAGCCTTATAAGATAAACCGATACGGCAATATGGTTACGCAACCGGGGATAGAGTTTCCGCTGGAGAAAATCTGGACCAAATACAGCGAAAAAGATACCGATGCATACCTTGACCAGGTTGGTGCGTTTTGCAAAACTACGGCGTCCAGACTTATTAAATACATGGATAGGGTACCCGTTTTACGTACCGTAGAGCCAGTAAAGAAAGTGGCTACGGATAAATGGTAAATTCAAGCTTTGCCAGCCCGATAATAATTTCAATAAATGGGGTTTCGCAATATAAAATTTTGATATTTTGATTTAAACAAATAAATATTCTGTAATAATTCCAAATTGCACAACATTTTATATTGTCATAACGTTATATAGAAAAATTTAATTCTAAACGTTATGCTAAACACGAAATTTGATTTGTACAAGAGCGAGTGGCTCGACCTTGTATTCGACGACCGCAACAAAGCTTACGGTGCTTATGACCTCAGGCATCATTACTCAGGCACGCTAAACAAAGCTATGGGGATTGCATTCGCGTTGGTTATTACCGGAGCGCTGGCATTAAGCTATGCCTTCAAATCGGTGCCTAAGGAGGAATATATTATCCACGAATATGTAAATAAAGATATTAAAATAGCGCCGCCGGAAAAACCTAAAGAAGTCAAGCCGGAAACCCATAAAGCTACGCCTCCTGCAAAACCGGCAGCACCTGTTACTACTACACAATTTATTACGCCAACAATCACCAATGATCCGGTCGCTACAGACCCGCCTAAGAATATCGAATTGACCAGTGAGATTGGCGCTCAAACCATAAAGGGCACTGATGGCCCCCCTGCGATTGTAGATAACGGTCCGGTTGGTCCGTCTACTACTGGTGGCAATGATGAGGAGATAGTACCCTCTGGCATCGGTCTGGAAGTAAACCCGGAACCTTACGGCGGCATGGCCGCATTCGGCAAATTTCTGGGTAAAGCCTTGCGTTTTCCGGCACAGGCGCAGGATGCCGGTGTGTCGGGTAGGGTAATTATGAGTTTCGTGATAGAAAAAAATGGCGAGCTATCTAATATAACCGTTGTACGTGGTGCCGGTTATGGATTCGACGAGGAAGCCATGCGTGTACTCAAGCTTGCCAAAGCCTGGAAACCCGGCATTCAGAACGGCCAGCCGGTAAGGGTGAGGTACACCATCCCAATCAATTTCCAACTGCCTACCGAGTAAATCTAAGTTGGAAAGGTTGGAAAAGTTAAAGAAGTTGGAAATGTCGCGGTGAGATATAAGTTTTGTAGGGTGATTTGAAGGCCCTGCCGTGGATTTTCGGTAGGGCCATTTTTGCGTAAAAGTTATCGGGGTTAAACCTCTCCGAACTTTTCCAACCTTTTTAACCCTTCTAACCCTTCCAACTTCTCACAACGTTTCCAACTTTTTTCTTAATTTTGCACATCCTTTCAACATAAACAATTAAACATTGGAGAACCAGGAATTAACAACCGTTGAAACCGCCAAAGACCTTGGTCTTTTACCCGAAGAATTTGCCAGAATAAACGAGATAATGGGCCGCGTGCCCAACTTTACCGAGCTATCGATCTTCGCAGTAATGTGGAGCGAGCATTGCTCGTACAAAAACTCCATTACCTGGCTAAAAACATTACCTAAAGATAGCCCCCGTATGCTGGCTAAAGCAGGTGAAGAAAATGCAGGCTTAGTGGACCTTGGCGATGGTATAGGCTGTGCTTTCAAAATAGAATCTCATAACCACCCCTCGGCGCTTGAACCTTATCAGGGTGCCGCTACAGGCGTGGGCGGTATCAACCGTGATATATTTACTATGGGTGCAAGACCTATTGCCCAGATGAACTCTTTGCGCTTCGGCGATCTCAGCCTCGATAAAACTAAGTGGTTGGTAAAGGGCGTGGTAAAAGGCATCAGCCATTACGGTAATGCATTCGGTATTCCAACCGTTGGCGGCGAGCTGTTCTTCGATGAATGCTATAACATCAACCCGTTGGTAAACGCTTTCTCGGCAGGTATCGTTAAAGCGGGCGAAACCGTTTCGGCAACGTCTTACGGCGTTGGCAACCCGGTTTACATTGTTGGTTCTGCAACGGGTAAGGATGGTATACATGGCGCGGCTTTCGCATCGAAAGATATTACCGAAGATTCGGTAAACGATTTGCCGGCAGTGCAGGTTGGCGACCCCTTCCAGGAGAAACTTCTGCTCGAAGCTACCTTAGAAGTAATAAAAACCGGTGCGGTTATAGGTATGCAGGACATGGGTGCGGCAGGTATTATCTGCTCCAACTCGGAGATGAGCGCTAAAGGCGAGCATGGCATGATCATCCACCTGGATCGCGTGCCGATGCGCCAGGAAAACATGAAACCTTACGAGATTTTACTTTCCGAATCGCAGGAGCGTATGCTTATTGTGGTAGAAAAAGGAAAAGAAGCCCTTGTAGAAGCTGTTTTTGATAAATGGGATTTGAACTGCGCCATTATAGGCGAGGTTACTGATACCCAGCGCCTTGAATACTTCATGAACGGTGTAAAAGTTGCCGATGTACCCGCCGATGATTTAGTGCTTGGCGGCGGCGCACCGATATACGAACGCGAATACCGCGAACCGGCTTATTTTGCCGAAAACCAGAAATTTAAGATAGAAGATGTTGCCGAACCTGCCGATTTGGTAGATGTTGCGGAACATTTGATAGCCCACCCTAATATCGCTTCGAAACGTTGGGTTACGGATCAATACGATTCGATGATTGGTACCGCCACTATGACTACCAATCGCCCAAGCGATGCCGCAGTAGTTGCAGTTAAAGAAACCAATAAAGCTATCGTGCTTACCTGCGATTGCAACTCGCGCTACGTATATGCCGATCCGCAAAAAGGTACCGCCATTGCTGTTGCCGAAGCTGCACGTAACATTACCTGTGCAGGTGGCGAGCCGGTTGCCATTACCAACTGCTTAAACTTTGGTAACCCTTACAAGCCCGAAGTTTACTGGCAATTTGTAGGGGCGATAAAAGGCATGGGCGAAGCCTGCCGCAAATTTGAGACCCCGGTAACCGGTGGTAACGTAAGCTTCTACAACCAATCGAGCGATGAAGGCCCTGTATTCCCAACGCCAACCATAGGCATGCTGGGCGTAATGGACGATCAGGACAATTTAATGACGCTTGATTTTAAACAACCAGGCGACCTGATTTATTTAATTGGTGAATCTCAAAACGATATTGCTTCTTCACAATATTTGGCATCTTATCATAAAATAACTGCCGCGCCGGCACCATATTTCGATATCGATAAAGAATACGCCATGCACCAGGTGGTTAAGGAACTCATCAAACATAAAGTAGTGCAATCTGCGCATGATGTGGCCGATGGTGGTTTATACATTGCATTGGTAGAATCGTGCCTGCCGAATGGATTAGGTTTCGATATCGATAGCGATAACAGCATCCGTAAAGATGCCTTCCTTTTCGGCGAGGCACAGGGTAGGGTAGTGGTGAGTATTGCGCCTGACGACCAGGAACGTTTCATCGAAATGATGGCTACCAGCGAGGTAGAATTTAGCTTACTGGGTACCGTTAACGGCATCGGCAACACCACAATAGACGAGGAATTGTTCGGTAACATCACCGATATTAAGATGGTACACAGCAACGTATTGCATGTAAGCCTTGGTGAAGCCTAATGCTGAAGCTGAATAAAATACACCATATAGCTATAATTTGCTCGGATTATATTAAAGCCAGGCACTTCTATACCGAAGTGCTTGGCTTTAATATAGTACTAGAAACTTATCGCGAAGCAAGGGATTCTTATAAATTAGACCTCGAAGTAGGTGGCCAATACCAAATAGAGTTATTCTCTTTTCCCAACCCGCCCGCAAGGCCATCCCGCCCCGAGGCATCGGGCTTAAGGCATCTGGCTTTCGAGGTGGATAATATCGAAGAAGCGGTTTTTCACCTGAACGAGTACAGTGTAGAAACGGAACCCATCCGTGTAGACGAAACCACCGGCAAGCGCTTTACTTTCTTCCAGGATCCGGACGGCTTGCCGCTGGAACTATATGAACGATAAAAAAGTTATTTGATATTCGATTAACAGGAAATAGTGCTGTGCGCAAAGGCCTTTTTATATTGTATGGTAGGGCCTTATTATCGCACAGCCCTTTCTGTATGCCTTAGGATTAACAACCAACCTCTTACTTCTAAAACCTCTGGTCTCTAACCCCAATCTCTACTTACAATACAAAGCCAGTTTATCTACTGCATCTTTAGAGCCCAGACTTATAGCTTTATTGATATCGGCGCAACCGGCTGTTTTTTCGCCACGCTGTGCCTTGATAACGCCACGATTTAGATAAGCAGCGGCGTTTTTAGGGTCGAGTGTTATTACGGTATTTAAATCGGCCATGGCGTAGGCCCAATTTTTCAGGTTGATGCGTGCAATGGCACGGGCCATGTAAACTTCACTGCTTTTAGGTTCCAGTTTAAGTGCCATAGCAAAATCCTTCTTCATGGCTAACGTGTCGCCGGTAAAGCTTTCGGCAATGGCGCGGCCGGCATAGGCTTTTACATTGTTTTGATTAATTAGTAAAACATTAATATAATCGTAAATGGCACCCAGGTATTCCTGTTTGGCCAGCTTAAGATCGGCGCGTGCCAGGTAGGCATCATCATTTGTTTCGTTTAAGGAGATGCCTTTGTTGATATCGATCAGGGCCTCATCGTACTTTTGCAATGCCACCAGGCTGTTGCCCCGGTTAATGAATGCATCTGATGAGGAGGGGGCTAGTTTTATAGCCATGTTATGGTCGGTCATGGCACCTTCAAGGTCGGCCAGTTTGCTTTTGGCTACGCCGCGGTAACTATAAAAATAGATGTTCTGAGGGTTTACCACCAACGCATCATCAAATAGCTGTACAGCCTGCGTGTACCGCCCAGAAGAGATTAAGGCCTTGCCGTAATCAACATATAAATCGTTGTTCTGTGGGGTTGAGGCTATAGCAGCTTTGTAATCGGTTAAACTACCCTCTATATCACCGTTTTTCATTTTTATGCGTGCGCGATGCAATAATGCATTAGGGTTACGAGGGTCATACAGTAACGATTTGCTGTAAAGCGCAATTGCCGTAGCATAATCATGTTGCGCGGCTTTTATATCGGCACTGCCCAAATAAGCATATGAGGCTTTTGGCTCCAATTTTAAGGTAGTGGTAAAATCGGCCAGGGCACCTACGGTGTCGTTCATTTCTATTTTAGCCTTAGCACGCGACATATACCCATAGGCATTTTTGGCGTTTAGGTTGATAGCAGTATCGGCATCTGCAACCGCGCCGGTAAAGTTCTTCATGTTGATCTTTACATCGGCCCGATTCTGGTAAGCCTCGTCGTATTTTGGGTTAAGCGTGATAGCGTGGCTAAGGTCTTCAATTGCGCCGCTCCGGTCTTCCATGTTATTTTTAGAAATAGCCCTGCCCACGAAAAGCTCCGCCCTTTTAGGGTTTTGCTCGATGGCTTTGTCGAAAAATTCTATTGCCCCCTTATCATCATCTGCATTACTCGATGCTGATGCCAGGTAATGATAAAGCTCCGGCATCTGCGGGTTCAGGTCAATCACCCGTTTATAATCTGCAATTGCTCCTTTATAATCTCGCAGATTGGCTTTAGCATTTGCACGGTAAAACCATGCTTCGGCGTTACTCGGTTCCATCTTTATTGTTGCGTCGTAGTCAGTAATAGCACCCTGATAATCGCCCATATTGCCTTTGGAATTTGCGCGATAGAATATCAGGTCTGCATCGCCAGGCAACAGCTTTTCTGCCATATCGAAATCGGCAAGGGCACCTTTATTATCGCCCAGGTTAGCCTTGCCCACGGCACGGTATTTATATAATTCGCCTTTTACCGGGTTAAGGGTAATAGCTTTATTAAAATCGGCAACGCTGCCCGCATAATCTTTTAAATTGCTTTTGGCGTTGGCACGGTAATGCCAGGCATCTATAAGGCGGGGGTTAAGGTTTAAAGCCTTGGTAAAGTCTTCAACTGCACCGGCATAATCGCCTATATTACTTTTAGCATTGGCCCGGTACAAATACACCCTTGCAATGCCCGGATTCATTTGAATTGAACGATTAAAATCAAGAATAGCTTGTTTATAATCCTTCATATTTGCTTTAGTGTTGCCACTGGTCATGTAATCGCCGGCCGACTGGGCCACGCAATAAACCGGCAACAAAAACAGAATAATTAATAATTTCTTCATTAATTGATTTTTCAAACTATGCCTAAGATACGTAATAGCCCATAAATGGTTTGCTAAATTAAGCAAATAAGGAGGCATTAATCTAATGATTAATATAGCTGTAAGCTATGGGCAACACGGTTAATTTAAAATAAAAAGCACAGCGGCTGAGCTGTGCTTGTCTGAATAAGAATTTTCAGGGTTAAAGGATTTTCAGAAAAAGATGTGCAATTTGTTAATCAAATTAATCAATAAATTCTGTTCATTCTAAAATTTTGTGAATTCTGATTCAGACCTATTCAAATCCTCCGTGCCTGTTTGCTTTTACCTGGGCGGGCCATTTGGTTGGTTCGCCGGTTTTGGTGTTTATGGGCAATACGATACGGTCGCGCGAGGTTTTTGCAGGGTCTTCGCAGGCCATGTAAACCAGTATCGCCGTAAGAATAGCGTTGTTCCTTACGTCATCGAAAACGATTTTATCATACGTATCACGATTGGTGTGCCAGGTGTAATTGCCGTAACTCCAACTGTTGGAGCTGAGCGAGAAGCCCGGTGCGCCTACGGCCACGAAAGAGGCGAAATCTGATCCGCCGCCGCCTGGTGCGCCAGGGAAATTGGTGGTTATCTGGTCGCGGATGCCGGCAGGTACTTTGCTTAACCAGCGGGTAATATAATCGTAGCTGTTTAAGAAGCCCTGGCCCGCTATGTTTACCACGCGGCCGGTACCGTTATCCTGGTTGAAAAGCGCCTGCAGGTTGGCTACAATTTCGGGGTGGTCTTCCACAAATGCGCGTGAGCCATTCAATCCTTGCTCTTCGCTTCCCCAATGGCCAACTAGAATAGTACGTTTGGGGTTAGGGTATATTTTTTTGAGGATGCGCATTGCTTCCATCATGGTGAGGGTGCCGGTACCGTTATCGGTTGCGCCCTGGCCGCCATCCCAGGAATCGAAATGGGCAGAAAGCATCACATATTCATCCGGTTTTTCGGATCCTTTTATCTCGCCAATGATGTTGAAAGTTGGCACTGCGCCAAGCTCTTTAGATTCGGCCAATATTTTGATGGTTGGTTTCTCGCCCTTTTCGGTAAGGCGGTATAGCATGCCATAATCTTCCAGTGCGATATCTACCGTAGGAACTTTTTTGGTGTAAGCGCCAAATATTTTATCCACCCCAAAACCTGCCGACCAGTTAGAGGTAATTATACCTGCTGCGCCTGCCTTTTCTAAGGCAACCGGCAATGTACGTGCGGTTAAACCGGTATTGCTGATACGTTTGCGCCAGGCATCGGTTTGGGCAGCGCGATCTGCTTTTAATTTATCGAAGGATTCTTTGGTGCCGAATTCCGTCCAGTTATAATCTGGTCTGCCGGTTGGCTGATTCATGGATATCATCACGAATTTTCCTTTGGCAGCGGGTAGCCATTTTTGGAAAGCGATGGAATCGGCAAACTCGGGCAGGATGATAGTTTCGGCGGTTACGGCCTTTTTCATACCGGGGCTCCAGGCCAGCTGTGTGCCTTCCAGTGATTTTACGCGTGGCGTAACCATATCAATGTGCGATATGCCGCGTTCCCAGCCACGCCAGTCGCCCCATTTTTCGTAGCGGGCAGTGATACCATATTCCTTATATTTTTGCAGTGCCCATTGCCCGGCCTGTTCCATCTGTGGCGTACCTACCAGGCGCGGGCCGATACCATCGAACAGTTGATGCGCCAGCGTTACCAGCTGCGAATTGTCGGTGCCTTCTTTTACGATGTTGTCTACAATAGGATCTTTGATTTGTGCCGAGGCTGTGCCGGCTACAAAGAGCACCGGGACTGCCAGCAATATGGCGATGTTTTTTGCGCGGAGGAAGCGCGATAGGGTATGGGTATTTTTCATAGTTGCTAAGATAATTATGAACACGAATTTAATTAACACGAATTAAACTAATTTGAAAAAGCACGAATTTCAAATAACACGAATTCCACGAATTTGAAAAGACACGAATTTTACGAATTTGAACTAACACGAATTCCACGAATTTAAAAAAACACGAATTCCACGAATTATTGGGAAAACGAATACCGGATTGTATGAAGGAATGTACCAGGTTTCTACCTAATCTCTAACCTCCGGCCTCTAACCTCAATTACCTATCCACTTCTCCTAATACGAAATCGAGTGAGCCGATAGTTGCAATAAGGTCTGCTATCATTACGCCTTTGCCCAATTCTTCCAATACTGATAGGTTGCAAAAGCTTGGCCCGCGCGATTTTACGCGGAAAGGGATTTCTTTGCGGTCGCTATCGTGTATGAAATAAAAGCCTAATTCGCCCTTGGTACCTTCGGCGCGTATATAATAATCCTGCGGTTTGGGGGTGAGTTTGCGGGGAAGCTTTGCACGTGGGTCGAAATCAGGCGTGCGTTTCAGCTCCTTTTGCAGGCGGTCGAGGCATTGCCCGATTATTTTGAGCGATTCATCTATTTCGTCAACTCTTACTTTATACCTGTCCCAACAATCGCCTACTGTGCCCATTTTGCCGGTGCCGATGGGTACATCAAATTCCAATTCGGGGTAGGCCGAATAATTATCGATCCGGCGCAAATCATATTTCAACCCCGATCCGCGAAGTACCGGCCCACTGCAACCATAGTTGATGGCTACATCTAAAGGCAATACGCCCACGTTGGCGGTGCGGCTGATGAATATCTGGTTATCGGTAAGCAGGCGATTAAGTTCCACCATTTTAGGGCGGAAGTAGTCTACAAATTCGCGGCAGCGTTCTTCAAAGCCTACAGGCAAATCGTAAAACAAGCCACCCACCCATATATAATTATACAGCATGCGCGAACCCGATGCCCATTCCAGCATGCCCATGATGTGCTCGCGGTCGCGGAAACACCACAGGAAAGGGGTGAAGGCACCAATATCAATACCGTAAGTGCCAATGGCTATGAGGTGCGATGCGATGCGGTTCAATTCACAAACCAGCACGCGGATATATTCAATACGTTTGGGGATATCCTTATCTATGCCCAGCATGCGTTCCACACCCATTACCCAGGCGTGGCTGTTGTTCATACTTGCCAGGTAATCCATCCTATCGGTAAAAGGGATGGTTTGCTGATAAGTAAGCGATTCGGCGTGTTTCTCAAAGCAACGGTGCAGGTAACCGATGTGCGGGATAACTTCTTTTACAATCTCGCCATCGGTAATCAATTCCAGCCGCAAAACCCCATGGGTTGATGGATGCTGCGGCCCCATGTTCAGCACCATATCCTCCACGGCAGCATCGGCTATCTTTTTGTGATACCTTTCTAAAGCGATGTTATATTTTGATGTTGTGGTGATCAATGTTGTCTATTTTCATCCGTCATTGCGAGGAACGAAGCAATCTCCCGATTTGCAAAGCGTTTTTGCTTAGCGTAAATATTGCTTCGTTCCCCGCAATGACGTTGGTGGTTAAACTTCCGAAATCATTTAATCTATCTTTATCCCTTTATAGTACTCTGCGTTAGCGTAGTCTTTCCGTAACGGAAAGCCTTCCCAATCATCGGGCATTAGCAATCTGCGCAAATCGGGGTGGCCCTCGAAATAGATGCCCAGCATATCGTAAGCCTCTCGTTCGTGCCAATCGGCGGCGCGGTAAACAGATGTAATGCTGGGAAAGGAGGGAAGCTCCTCCAAATTTCGGTCATTTGCCTTGCTTATCTTTAATACCAGCTTCAAATTGTAGGGGATAGACGATAAATGGTAAACCACGCCAAAACGGCCAGCTTCAACACCATAGTCAACCCCACTTAGGCAGCTTAAAAAGTCGAAGTAAGTACCCGGATTATTGCGTAATTCCAGGCAAACGTCGGCAATGCGATCAGCATCAATCAACAGTGCGGGCTGCATGCCTGTTCGCTCTTCGCCGGTTACGATGCCTTCGCCAAATTTCTCCGTAAGCAATGATTTGATCTCGTCGATGGTCATGGCGCCAGGCGTACTATCTTCCAGGTTTTGTTGTCGGTTTTTTTGAAAACTATTCTATCGTGCAGGCGGCTACCACGGCCCTGCCAAAACTCTATCATGCGGGGGCGCAAAACATATCCACCCCAGAAAGCTGGCTTAGGAATCTCTTTATCGGCATATTCGGCTTCCAGTTCGGCCATTTTTTGCTCTAATACCTCGCGGCTTTCAATTTCCTGGCTCTGCGGCGAGGCTATTGCACCAAGCTGGCTTCCCTTAGGGCGCGAGTGGAAATATTTTTCGGAGTAGTTACGGTCGAGTTTTTCTATAGTACCCTCTACGCGTACCTGGCGCTCCAAATCACCCCAAAAAAAAGTAAGCGCGCCTAATGGGTTCTTGCTTATCTCTTTACCTTTGCGACTAAGGTAGTTAGTGTAAAATTTAAACCCGTCGTCGCTGAAGCCTTTCAAAAGCACTATTCGTGCGGAGGGGCGTCCATCGGTAGTTGCGGTAGCAAGTGTCATGGCGTTGGGCTCATGTACTTTTGCGTTAATTGCGTCGTTAAACCATTTGTCAAACTGGCGCATTGGGTTAGCATCTACATCGGTTTCGCTTAGCGAGGCCGCACTGTAATCCTGCCTTAAGCTCTGTATATCTTGTTCGTTCATTATCGCAAACTTACAAATTAATTATACCGTACATATTGTTATAGTGGGCATTTTAAGTGATATTGAACATAATTTTACATTTGGCGTTATAACAACATAAATTACATCCATGCTTAGTCCAACACCGGCTGCCACTGGGCGCTTGCTTTTATCAGAACCCTTTATGCCCGATCCCAACTTCAAGCGGTCGGTTATTATTCTTACCGAGTATTCGGAGGCCGGGGCAATGGGCTTTATCCTTAACCACGAAACCGAATATTTATTGGGCGATATCCTACCTGATGTATCTTACTCAGAAATACCCGTGTACACGGGCGGGCCGGTATCGCCGGATACGTTGCATTATATACATCGCTGCCCCGAAAAAATAACAGACGGCATCGAGATTGCCGAAGGTATTTTTTGGGGAGGCGACTTCCAAAAAATAAAGGAACTGATAACCACCTATCAGCTAAACGAATCCGAAATACGGTTTTTTACCGGCTACAGCGGCTGGACGCCAGGGCAACTGGATAATGAACTGCGCGAAGATGCCTGGATAGTAGCAGATAAATACGAGGCCAACACAATCTTTGGCAACAGCCAGGATAATCTCTGGAAAAAAACAGTCATCAGTCTCGGGCAGCGTTTTGCGCACATAGCCAACTTCCCCGAGAACCCGGCGTTGAATTAGTATGTTGGTGAATGGTGAGTAGAGAACGGTGAGTGGTTGCCTAAATTATGGCTTTTTTGCTACGCTGCTGGACTTTTAATCGGTGAAATCACAAAAAAAACCATCGGTGAAATCGTAAAAAACACTAAATTCACCACCTTGTAATCACCCTGGTTAATTTAGTCTATGTTTAAAAAGATTCCCTCACTGCTTTTTACGTTCTTCATTGTTGCCACCACTTTCGTACACGCACAGGATGCCGACCCCAATATGGGCATCATCCCCGCACCGGTTTCTGTTAAAAAATCCGGAGGCGAGTTTATCCTCAGCCAGGAAACTAAAATACAGGCAGATACGCCGGATAATAAAGCCGTTGTATTCTTCTCCCGGTTTTTGGCCAACAATATGGCCTATAACAAACAGGTGGGCACCCGTAATACTGCTGCCGGCTCAAACGTGATATATCTTACTTCTACAGGTACCGACGGATTACCGGCCGAAGGTTACCGCTTAACCATTACCCCTCAGCAAATTACCGTAGCCGGCAAAGGCGCAGGTTTATTTTACGGCATACAAACGCTGATGCAATTGATGCCTCTTGAGCGCGCCGCAACCGCAAAGCTGCCTTGCGCTACTATAGAAGATTACCCACGCTTCGGTTATCGTGGGGTGATGCTGGATGTGAGCCGCCACTTTTTTTCGGTGGAGATGGTGAAACGATACATCGACCTGATGGCGGGCTACAAGCTCAATACTTTTCACTGGCACCTTACCGACGACCAGGGCTGGCGCATCGAAATAAAAAAATACCCCCGCCTTACCCAGGTGGCCAGTGTGCGCGCACAAACCGTAATAGGTAACTACCGCGACCGTACCCCGCAACAATTTGATAACACCCCTCACGGTGGTTTTTATACGCAGGACCAAATTCGCGACGTGATCAAATACGCAGCCGACCGCTATATTACCATATTGCCCGAAATTGAAATGCCGGGTCATGCGCAGGCTGCATTAGCGGCTTTCCCCGAGTTGAGCTGCGATCCCACCCTGGATTATAAAGTGGCCGAAACCTGGGGAGTGTTCAACAATATCTACTGCCCTTCTGAAAAAACGTTCCATTTTTTAGAGGATGTGCTTACGGAAGTGATCGACTTGTTCCCGAGCAAATACATCCACATTGGTGGCGATGAAGCACCAAAGACCGTTTGGAAAAACTCCAAATTTTGCCAGGACCTGATCAAAAAACTTAAGCTTAAGGACGAGCACGGTTTGCAGAGTTACTTTATCCAACGGATGGAGAAATTTGTGAACAGCAAAGGGCGCAGCATCATCGGCTGGGATGAGATACTGGAGGGCGGACTCGCACCTAATGCCACGGTGATGAGCTGGAGGGGCGAGGAGGGCGGTATAGCCGCCGCCCAGCAAAATCACGATGTGATTATGACCCCCGGCAGCCAGGGTTTATACATAGACCATGGACAAGGTAAAATGAACCAGGAACCTTTGAGTATTGGTGGCAATGAGCCGCTATCAAAAATTTACAGCTATAATCCAACTCCTGCGGTTTTAACACCTGCGCAACAGGCACGCATTAAAGGCGTGCAAGCTAATTTGTGGACGGAGTATATCACTACCGACAAAAAGGTAGAGTTTATGCTGCTGCCCAGGATGCTAGCCCTATCAGAAATTGCATGGTCGCCCCTGGCCAATAAAAACTTTAAGGATTTTGCTGAGACACGCTTACCCGGCCACCTGGCCTGGTTGGATAAGTCCGGATACGAGTTTCATGTGCCTACCGCTATTGGTGCTGTGGACACGACGATTATCGGTACACAATTGACTGTCGACCTGAAATCGCCGGTACGGGGCGCAACCATATATTACACCATAGATGGCTATACCCCGCGCGAAACGGAAATGGTATTTACCAAACCCGTCACTTACCAGGTACCGATAGACCAATACCGCGAACTACAAACCATCGTGGTAACCCCATCCGGCAAACGCAGCCCTATAACACGCATGGTGGTTTACAACAAGGCCCCGCTAGCGGCAATAGATTTTACGGGTACCAATACGGGCATGAAATACCAGGCATCGCAGGGCACCTATGTAAACACTACGCAGATAAACCCTACGGCAGTGATAGATACGGGCATTGCCAAAAGCTTCCAGGTAGCTAATGCTGCGTTTAAAAAGGCTTTCGGCAAATATGGCGTGGTGTACACTGGTTATTTAAAGGCTGATGCCGATGGTACCTATGGCTTTTCCACGCAATCGTACAATGGCTCGATGCTTTACATAGATGATTTGCCAATAGTGGATAACGACGGCCGCAAAGGTAACAACGAAACAACGGGCTACGTGCCTTTACTGAAAGGCTTCCACAAGATTACGGTAAAATATGTAGATGCCTACACATCTAACAGCATGCTGCGTATTTACATGACATTGCCCGGCAAGCCAAAAGGAGAAGTTTCACCCGATATGCTTTACAATTAATTGGAGGATAGCAAGATGAATGCAAGAATTTATGTTTACGCGGCATCGGTTTGTATCCTAATAGCCGCCTGCGGCAACGATTCAAAGCCGCCATCTGTTGCTGTTTCAACGCCAGCAACGCCTGCGCTTACAGAACCATTCAGGTACCATAAAGCGATTGAAGTATCGCCGGGCCAAACATTCGATGTGTTAAGTTGGGGCAGGGGGGCAAAAATGGACGGGTCTTTTATGATACTGCACTCCGATTCTGCCGGGGTGAAATTCACCACCACCACGGGCGACCTGGACGGCGCTATATCAGATGTGTACAATTCTGATATGGATACCGATGGCAACCCCGAAATACTGATACAGGCCAGGGATAAAGATACGGTGAACTACGCCAAGATCTACGCCTTTGAATTCAACAACAACAACGCTAACAAACTGGATTTCCCCAAGCTTACAGGCTCGCAAAAAAAAGGCTACCGAGGTAATGATAACTTTTATATTAAAGAAGGTTTGCTGATACGCGAGTTTCCCATTTACAGTAGCAACGACAGCCTGGCCAAGCCAACAGGCGCTAAACGCGTACTACAATATGGGCTACGCAACAATAGTTTCTCGGTACAGCAATTAAGCAAAGATTCTGTTTCGTTAGCGGATAAGGCAGCTGCGGCTGCCGCAGTGAATAAAAAAAAGACCACTGCCGATAAACCTGTTAAAAAGAAAAAAGCAGAAACTAAAAAGAAACGGAGAAGAAGGAGAGGATAGCATGAAGCTTGCTTAAGCATATTTAAGTTCTATCAAAACTTCCGCAATTCATGCGTGTATGATAGGATTGCCCTGTGCTTCGCAAGAGCATGTAAAAAAGTAATTTTCCACCGGAAAAAACTAAGCTATAAATCCCGGATAATTCAGCGTTGAAAAATGGATTTGTTTTAGATCTATTATGTTTTTTGCAAACAGGCTAACTATTGTGCACGATTCTTTTTTCGCTGGTTTTGTTTTTTTGAATACAATTTTCATATTTGAAATTAAGCTAAAGCCATGCCAAAGTTTCAATAAATTCGTAATTATTAAAAATATATAGTTTTAAGAAATAATTTCAAACCAATTTTCTAGTCTCGAGTTATCTCTAACAAAGAAAAAACTCATGGAAAAGGACAATACAATAAGCCGCCGCCAAGTTATCGGCGGATTAGGCGCCGGGCTTGCGGCTGTTGCCGTAGCGCCGGTTGTTGATGCAACCGCATCTGATAAGCATAATTACGCCGTTCAAAAACTGGAGGACCCCGCTTCAAAATATCCAAAACCACCTTTTAAAAGTCAGTCGCAACCTTGGCCCGGGTTGGCCGGTAAAATGGAGCCACAGCCTGATCATGGCGAGAAAAGTTATAAGGGCAGCGGGCGTTTAATGGGCCGCAAAGCACTGATAACCGGCGGCGATTCGGGTATGGGGCGTGCCGCAGCTATAGCTTATGCCCGAGAGGGGGCCGATGTGGCCATTAACTATTTGCCCGCCGAAGAGCAGGATGCCAAAGAAGTGATTGCCTTAATAAAGGCAGAAGGACGTAAAGCAGTTGCCATTCCCGGCGATCTGCGCGATGAGGCTTTTTGCAAGAAACTGGTAGATGAAGCGGTGCGACAACTTGGCGGATTGGATATTTTAGTGAACAATGCGGCGCGCCAGCAGGCACACGAATCGATTATGGATATTACCAGCGAGAATTTCGACTGGACGATGAAAACTAATATCTACGCGCCTTTTTGGACGATAAAAGCCGCTCTTCCATATTTGCAGCCGGGTTCGGTAATCATCGCCACAACTTCTGAGCAGGCCTATGACCCAACGCCCGATCTGTACGATTACGCGCAAACAAAAGCGGCTACCATGAACTATGTGAAATCACTGGCCAAGCAATTCGGACCCAAAGGAATTCGGGTAAACGGTGTAGCACCCGGCCCTATCTGGACACCATTACAGGTAAGTGGTGGTGCAAGCCAGGAAAAATTGATGAAATTTGGAAGCCAAACGGTGTTTGGCAGGCCAGGTCAGCCTGTAGAACTTGCCTCAATATACGTACAGTTGGCGGCCAACGATGGCAGTTTTGCAACCGGGCAAATTTACGGCTCATCAGGGGGAGCAGGGCAACCGTAAAGGCCTCCATTCTCTTCATTAACATCGTCATTGCTGAGTTGCTCAACAATGACGATGTTACCAATGTGTGAATTTTAGAACCCCTCAAACGCAAACGTTTCTTTTACGATAGCTTTGCGAGGCAGCAAATCAGGTTTTATGCTGGCCTGGTAAACAAACGAAGCGACGATGATGGCGGCCTGTTTTAGGTCGGCTAACTGCAGGTGGTCGTAGCTATCCATGTTGCTGTGATGGGTGCGGGTTTCGTAATCTATGGGGTCCTGTATAAACTGGAAGCCCGGGATGCCCGCCCAATCGAACGACAGGTGATCTGTTGAGCCGGTGTTTTTTAGCGATACGGTGTTAGCACCTAAATCTTTGAACGGAGCCAACCATTGCTCAAATATGGGTTTGATAGCTATATTACCCTGGGCATAGATTCCCCTGATTTTACCGGTGCCATTATCCAGGTTAAAATAGGCCGATACTTTCGATTGCTCGGATTTTAGTTTGCCGTCGGTATCCATAAAATGGTTCTTTACATAACCGTAACTTCCATAAAGGCCCTGTTCCTCGCCGCCCCATAAGGCTATGCGGATGGTGCGTTTAGGCTTAATACCCAATGAATCTAACAAACGCACGGCCTCCATCATTACAATGCAGCCCGCAGCGTTATCGGTCGCGCCTGTGGCAGCGGTCCAGGAGTCGAGGTGTCCGCCCAGCATCACCAGCTGTGCTTTTAGCTTAGGGTCAGTTCCCGGTATTTCTGCTACAACGTTGTAGCCTTTAGTATCGGCGGTAGATAAGGTTGCTTTTATATTCAGTGCGAGTTCTACGGGCTGGCCACCATCTATCAGGCGTTTTATTTTTTGCCCGTCTTCTACCGATATGTTTAATGTGGGCAGGTTTTCCGGGTCGGTTGCTTTGAAACCGCCGTTTGCCTGTACAAATACGGTACCATTGATATTCTGGGGCCCGGTGCTGATAACGGCAATCGCGCCCGAGTTTTTCAGCAAGGCATCTACCCTCGCTATCAACTTAACATACGTTCCCAAATACATTTCTATCATCTTACGCTCCACCATATACGTATCGCTGGTGTGGGCTAACGCACTGTCGGTAAGCCTTTCTGCCGAGGGTTTGAAATTGCCCGAAGTGTTTATTTTGCTGCCATGTACCAATATAAATTTGCCTTTATAATCGGCCAGGTGTTGTTTGATGTAAACTGTATCCATCATTTTCCCACCGGGCAACAGTACTACCTGCGCCTGTTGCAAGCCATTGGTAGATGGGCTCCAGGGGTTGGGGTATGCCATGATGGGCTGCATATAAGGCAATTTCATGCTGATGCTGAAGTCTTGCAGGTCCCATTGCTTACCAAACTCGCCCCAGGGTTCCATTTTGGCATTTACCAGGCCCCATTTTTTCATGGTTTCGATTGCCCAGGTTGCAGCTCGCTGATACCCCGGCGAATTGGTGAGGCGCGGCCCCGCAACATCGGTAAGGTAATGCGCAATTTGTTCGATATGCGAGTTACTGAGTTCCGCTTTCCTGATCTTATTGAATGTAGCGGTGTCTACAGACTCCTGGGCATGGGCAGTGGTCACAGTAAAAAAGCAGGCTACAAGCAACAGTTTGATGCTAAGTTTCTTCATGATGTAAGTTTGAGTTGTGCCGGTGAAAATAAGCATAAAAAATTGCAGATGAGTGCAACAGATGTGCCGCTTGCCACTAATATTTTTCGTGTTTGAATAGCTGGGTAGCCACATGAAATTTCGATTTTAGCATAGTGCCGGATTTGTACGAACTCGATTCTAAAAAATTAAAGGGATTTTCGAAATTTTAAACATACACTTGAAATTTGCATTGCCCTCTAACCTCTAACCTCTAACCTCTAACCTCTAACCTTTTTAACCCTTCCAAACCTTCCAACCCTTTTAACCTTTTCCAACCTTTTCAACCAAAGCCAATCAATAATAATTCTAAATAACATATATCCCTTGTAACAAACATTATTAGCTTATCGTTTTGTATTTTTGCAAACCCGTTTATCCCACAACTATAAACATGAAGAAAAGTTCGATTTTTGGCCTCGTTGTTATTGCTATCGCTATTGCGGTTATTATAAGCGTGTACTCAAACACAAGTACTTACGGCTCCTTTACGGAAGCCCGCCAAACCGAAAGCGAATTGCATGTAGTAGGCAAACTGAATAAACAGAAAGTGCTGTATTACGACGCAACCAAGGATGCCAACTATTTTTCTTTTTACATGCAGGACGATAAAGGCAGCGAGTGCAAGGTAGTATTTACCGGCACCAAGCCCGAAGACTTCGAGAAATCGGAACAGATAGTGCTTACCGGCAAAATGATAGGCAACGAGTTTCACGCCTCCAATATCCTGATGAAGTGCCCCTCAAAATACACGCAGAATAAGTTAGAAACACAGGAATTTAAGGCTAAACCAGCCAGCATATAAGCAATTTTAATGGATACAGTATTTAAAGGTGAGCACCTTTTGCCGGGCCACATTGGCCAGTTCTTTCTCGTCCTCGCTTTCGGAGCCGCGCTTTTATCGTTTATCAGCTATTTTTTCGCCACTACAGATGATGCCGGCAAACCAGCCAGCAGTTGGCAAACCCTTGGCCGCATAGGTTATTACTTAAACGCCATATCGGTCTTAGGTATTGGGGCATGCCTTTTCTATATTATCTACAATCATTATTTTGAGTATCATTACGTTTGGGCATATACTTCTAAAACGTTGCCCGTTCAATACATCATCTCTGCCTTTTGGAACGGGCAGGAGGGGGGCTTTATGCTCTGGATATTCTGGCAGGCGTTGATAGGCCTGGTATTGATTTGGAAAGCCGGTAACTGGGAGCGCCCCGTGATGACGGTGGTTGCGCTATCACAGGCAGTATTGGCTTCCATGGTGCTTGGGATAAACTTTTTAGGTATTCATTTGGGTAGCTCGCCGTTTTTGCTGCTACGCGACTTTATGTCCGAAGCACCGATCTTTAAAAACCCCGAGTACCTTAATTTTATAAAAGACGGACAAGGCATGGTGCCTTCACTGCAGAATTACTGGATGGTAATACACCCGCCAACCCTGTTCTTAGGTTTTGCGGCCATGGTTACACCTTTTGCTTATGCTGTTGCTGGCCTTTGGCAGAAAAAATATAAAGAGTGGATTCAACCCGCGTTGCCACATGCGCTGTTTGCCTGTATGATACTGGGTACTGGCGTAGTGATGGGTTCCTTCTGGGCCTATGAATCGTTGAATTTTGGTGGCTTTTGGGCATGGGACCCGGTAGAGAATGCATCTATCTTCCCATGGATTACCATGGTTGCAGCCGTGCACGTGCTTATCGTTTTTAAAAATACCGGGCACTCGTACTTTACGGCTACTTTTTTGGTGCTCATCAGCTTTGTGCTCGTGTGGTATTCATCATTCCTTAACCGCAGCGGTATTCTAGGCGAAACTTCGGTACACTCCTTTACCGATCTGGGGATGTTTTGGCAATTGGTTACTGGCATCCTTGTGTTTTTGGTAATGTCGGTATGGCTGCTGGTAAGCCGCTGGAAAGCATTGCCTATTACCAAAAAAGACGAAGAAACTTATTCGCGCGAGTTCTGGATGTTCGTTGGAGCGGTATTCCTCGGCTTATCATGTTTCCACCTTATTGTGGTAACTTCTATTCCCGTTTGGAATGCCATGTTCGGCTTAAAGATCGCGCCTCCTGCTGATAAGGCAAGGCTGTTGCACTACAATATCATCCAATCGTGCTTTGTCTTCGTAATAGTTATCCTTACAGCCTTTACGCAATTCCTCAAATATAAAAAGACTGATGTTACCCGTTTTTTCATCACTACGCTGGTCTATTTGGTTTTTGCTGCACTTATAGCGGCGCTTATAACCTACGCCACCGGGTTGTACAAGCTCAATTACGTATTTGTGCTGTTGATGTGGGGTTCGGTTTACTCGGTAATAGCTAACGGTAAAATACTTGCCGATGCATTCAAAGGCAAGTTTAAACTGGCTGGCTCTGCTGTGGCGCATATCGGTTTCGGTTTACTGCTCATTGGTGCCCTTATCTCTGCGGGTACCAGTACTGTAATCTCCATTAACAATACCGGTGAAAGCTATTCTGCTGATTTTGCCAAAACCGAAAACCCGCGCGAGAATATATTGGTGTACCGTAACGAACCGCAAAAAATGGGTGATTATACGGTGACCTATCTGGGCGATTCGCTGGCCTTACCTGATCACTTTTACAAAGTAAACTATCGCAAAGTAGATGCTAATGGCAAGGTAGATGAAGATTTTACCCTATTGCCAAAGGTGCAGGTAAATAAAGGCGCGTTAGCTTCGTCGCCGGATACCCGTCACTATTTGTTGCATGATCTGTATACGCATATCACCATGACCAACTCTGCCAGTACCGCGGAGGAAAAAGGCAATGGAGCCGATGGCGATCAACCGGCAGACGACAGCAAGGAATATGATGCTCCTGTTCCGCATGAAATTTCGATAGGCGACACGATACCTTTCCGCGAAGGCTATATGGTTTTGCGCAAACTGGATAAAGCCGCCAAACTGGAAAATATCCCTATGGACAATGTACTGGCATCGGTAGGTGCCGAGCTGGATGTGGTTACCCATGGCCAAACCTACCACGCTAAGCCGGTTTTTATCCTGCAGAAAGATGGCCACGTTTTCTTTTTCCCCAAGAAACTGGAAGAGGCCGGACTGAAGCTGGAATTTACCAAAATAATGCCGACAAAGGATAAGGTAGAGATAACCGTTTACCAACAGCCCGAAAGCGCCAAGAAATATATCGTAATGCGTGCCATCAAATTCCCGTATATTAATTTCTTCTGGGCAGGTAGTGTGATTATGGTTATTGGTTTCTTGTTATCGATTTTCAGGAGGAACAAAGAATTGAAGCCCGAGCCTGCGAAGGTAAAAGCAAAATAAAGCCATGGATTTTTCCGTAGATGGTTTTACTATTGTAGAGGAAATCTATAGTGAGAAAGAGATTGCGGCTATAGAATATGCAATTGACCGGGCCAATAGCGATAGAAGCACGTTCCGCAAAACAGCGGGGTTGTTCGCAATAAGGCAGTTCCTGAAGGAAATACCGGCCGTTGCACCACTGATATTTACCGGAAGGCTAAAAAACTTAATAACCACTTGCTTCGGCAATGATTACTTCGTAGTAAAATCTATCTATTTTGATAAGCCCGAGTTATCTAACTGGTTTGTGGCCTGGCATCAGGATTTAACCATCTCGGTAGATAAAAAACTGGATATCTCCGGCTATGGGCCATGGACGGTTAAGCACGAGCAATTTGCGGTACAGCCTCCGTTGGAGATATTAGCAGATAATTTCACCATCCGCATACATCTCGACGACGCTGATGAAGGCAACGGAGCCCTCAAGGTTGTGCCTGGATCTCATCTGAGGGGTATTTGCCGCCCCGATACCATCGATTGGGACAGCCAAACCGCAGTAAGCTGCGATGTGAAAGCGGGCGGGGTTATGGTTATGCGACCGTTGTTGATGCATGCCTCGGGTCGTACCACCAACAGTAAGCCGCGCAAGGTAATTCACATCGAATTTAGCAGGGCGAAGCTAGCGGACGGCCTTTCATGGTCAGAGTCACAGTCCTTTTAGTTCAGTCCCCTAACTTCTATTTCCTCCTATTGTATTATTCAGCATAATTATTGCTAATTTTATATAGTCACCGTTTCGTTGCTCTTATTAGGAGTCTGTTAAGCTTATACCAGTATGGAAAAAAAGGCGGAATTGCTCAACATATTGAACCAGCTTCAAAAAAGCGAGGAGAAGTATCGCCAGCTTATAGAGCAAGCTTCAGATGCCATATATATTCTTAATTATAACGGCAACTTTACCGATGTGAACCAAAGCATGTGCAGCATGACCGGCTACACACGCGACGAATTGCTGCAAATGACCATTACGCAGCTGATTGATCCTGAACAATTAAAAATTGATCCGATAAAATATGTCCCGCCATCTGCACCAGAAACTTCTACGGTACGTGAACGCCGGTTCGCGCACAAAAGTGGTCGGTTGTTTGATGTAGAAGTGAACGTGAAGACGTTTCCTAATGACAGGGTAATGGTGATAGCCCGCGATATCACGGTCCGCAAAGCTATGGAGGCCGACCTGATAAACGCCGAGTTGAAGTTCCGTACCATTGCCGACCGCTCAATGGTGGGCATATATATTGTACAGGAAGGGGAATTCGTTTATGTGAACCCACGTTTCGCCGAAGTGTTCGGCTACACGCCGGAAGAACTCATAGGCAAACACCCCAGCAGTTTGGTTATACATCCCAATCATCGCAACGAGGTGGATGAAAGCATTCGCGCGCGCCTTAGCGGCGAAGTGGAAAGCGTACATTACGAAACGGTTGGGCAGCGCAAAGATGGCAGCAGCAACTGGATAGAGTTTTATGGTAGCCGGGTAATGATGAGTGGCGTACCCTCTATTATTGGTACCATGCTGGATATTACCGAACGGAAGCAGGCCGAGGAGCAGATACTGAAAGAAAAGGAATCGTTACTGCGGTCTGAAGCAAACCTGCAAACCATTATCAACAATACCGATACCGCCTACGCGTTGCTGGATGCCCAGTTGAATATAGTAGAATACAACAACATGGCGCTGCGATACGCCCAAAAGGAATTCAACTACGACCCTGCTTTAGGCACCGATCTTTTTTCGCAGATACCTGCCGATCGTATGGCAAAATTCAGAGAGTATGTTAGCCGGGTGTTGGGTGGTTCGCCGGTGAGTTATGAGGTAAGTTACCCTGGCGGCGCAGGCAATAGCCCGATTTGGTACCATGTGCGGATGTTCCCCATTGCAGGCCGCGATCAGCAGATATTGGGGCTGGTGTTTGCCGCATCCGATATATCAGACCGTAAGCGGGCCGATTACCACCTGCAGCAGGCCTACCGCAATATTCAGTACCATGTAGAAAGTATAAAAGACATGGCCTGGAAGCAATCGCATCTTATCCGCAGTCCGCTTGCTAACCTCAAAGCACTGGTTGATATACTGCGTGCCGATCCTACCGATCAATTAGCCCTCGATTATCTCTCCAGCGAACTGGAACGCCTGGATACTGTTATCATAGATATGAGCAAGGATGCCACCGAACGTACCATTTATAATTAACAGCGACACCGAACACCTCTTCCAGCGATGTTTGCCCGATTGTAAGGGCATTTCCGCAAAAAAATGGGTAAATTGCCCATGATATGAGCACACAGGAGATACTGACCATTACCATTGTACTTACGGCCCTGTTTGCCTATATTAATCATCGGTTTATCAAATGGCCGCCAACCATAGGTATTATGGTCCTTTCGCTGCTGTGTTCTATGCTGCTGGCGGCTTTTGGCAATACCAATTCGGTTTTGGCTGCAAAAGCCCTTCAACTGGCGTCATCGGTAGATTTTCAGGATGTGCTGATGAATTTTATGCTCAGTTTTATGTTGTTTGCCGGGGCAATACATATAGATGCTGCAAGGCTAAAAAAGGAACGCTGGCCCATTATTTTGCTGGCCACTTGTGGTACCCTCATTTCTACATTTTTGGTAGGGGGGATGGTGTATGGGCTGTTACCGCTATTTTCCATCAATATCCCCTTTATCTACTGCCTGCTGTTCGGTGCGTTGATTTCGCCTACCGATCCGATAGCCGTGCTCGCCATATTGAAAGAAGCCAAAATACCGGCATCGCTCGAATTAAAAATTTCCGGCGAGTCGCTTTTTAACGATGGGGTGGCAGTGGTGGTATTCATCAGCATCGCTGAGGTTGCCAAATCGGGCGACTTTTCGTTGGTTTCTGTTGGTGGATTATTTTTGCAGGAGGCCGTTGGGGGCTTGCTTTTTGGCGCGCTATTAGGATACTTTGGCTACTGGGCACTTAAATCCATAGACGATTACAAGGTGGAAGTGCTGATAACCCTGGCTATTGTTGCAGGCGGGTATTTTGTTGCAGGATACCTACACATTTCGGGACCATTGGCCATGGTGGTTGCGGGCATCATTACAGGCAACAAGGTGAAACGCGAGGGGATGTCTGACGTAAGCCGGGATTATCTGGATAAGTTTTGGGAACTGATAGATGAGATATTGAACGCCGTATTGTTTTTGCTGATGGGGCTGGAGATGCTGGTGATAAAGGTGAACCCAATATTGCTTTTAATTGGTGGCATTATAATAGTGATAGTACTATTGGCACGGTGGATATCTGTAGCTATACCTGTATCATTAATGAAGTACCGCATCAAATTTGAGAAAAATGCGGTGCTTATACTTACCTGGGGAGGCTTACGCGGAGGGCTTTCTGTGGCGATGGCGCTATCGCTTGGGAACAATATGTACCGTGATGAATTTGTATTGATCACCTATATTGTGGTGGTGTTTTCCATCTTTATACAGGGACTTACGATTGGCAAGGTGGCGAAAAGGCTGCAAAGCAAAACAGTATAGAAAAATACGGTTCCGCAGTATAATTTTACAAAAAGATAAGTACTAAACGTAAAACCAGCGTATATTGCCTTAATTACGCCGCACACGTTTTGGCGTGTAACCAATTAGCAACCCAAAGCCCATATGATGTTTAAAAGAATTAGCCTGCTCGCTGGCAGTGCCTTGATATGCCTGGCATTTGCTTTTTCATACCAACAACCCAATGTTTCTGATAAAGCCACAACGGGTACGCCAACAGTTAAGCTCACACCGGTAGAAAGGTTTGTATTTAAATCCTTTGTAGATTGCAATTTGTCGGAAGTTTGGGTGGGCGACAAATTTACCATTTTCCCCGGAAAATACGGTGAAGACCCGGTTTGGGGGCCATCTAACAATTTAAAATATGCATCGGGTACAACAGTAGATGAGGTGATCGCTACGCCTGAAGCGGGATTTACGGTTCCTAAACTGCCACCAAATGTCGCCCCTGGTAAGCCGGGTCTGCATGGCGCTATTTGGTTTGAATCGATACATCAGGATGCGGGCGACAAATCGGGCAATACGCTTTATGCCTTGTATCATAACGAGAATTATCCGGCAACCTTGCCTTACAATGCCAAAACGCATAAAGGTTACAAGAACCAGAAATGGCCCGAAGGGCTGCGTGGCTCCGAAACAGCCTCTGCGGTTTGCCGTATAGGTATTATGCGCTCTACAGATGGCGGCAAAAGCTGGGTCAACCGCGGTATATTCTTGGAGGATGAGCAGCCCCGTATGATATTGAAGCCTAACAACACGGCAATAAACTTTGCCGGCGGCACCGGCGATCCATCAGCTATAGCCAATGGCAAATACCTTTATTTGTTTTATGGCGAATATGGTTACCCGGCTACTTATACGGCATCCGCTTACAACCCAAAAAAAGAGTGGAGCGGCCAGTGCATCAGCATAGCCCGCATCTTGCTAAGCGATTTAAATAGCCCTGAAGGCAAGGCAAAGCGCTGGGATGGCAAGGGTTTTAACGCACCTTACAACGGGGTGGGTAAGCCTGTGGCATCCTTACAAATATCGCAATCAGCAGGTGGCGGCCCGGCATCATCACCAACGGCTAAGTATTACTGGGGGCCATCGGTAAGCTGGAATGTTTACCACAACTGCTGGGTAATGACGATGGCCAAAGCCGAAGGTCCCTCATGGAAAGGAAGCAGCGTGTACGTTTCGTTTAATAAGAATCGCAATTTGGGTGAGGGCAACAATTCGCAACAGTGGAGCAAGCCGCAACTGCTGGCCAGCAAACCCGGGCATACCATTTGGTATCCATCCTTACAGCCAATAAGTACCGAAGCAAATAGCGTTAACAAACTTTCTTCTATACGCACATCTCAATTTGCCAGGTTGTTTTATAAGGATAATGATAACGACAAGAACGATTATGTGTCGGAGTATTTGGTGGAATTTGTGAAGTGAGGTAGGGCACGAGCGGCGGTATGGGGCATCGAAAAACTGCAGCAAAATTGTGAGCGGGTTGTTAAACCATATTGTAATGACGATAAACGCCATCAACTAACCTTCCAACTTTAAACCTTCCAACTTTAAACCTTCCAACTTTTCAACGTCGCCCACTTAACTAACATCCCTGCAACTTTTCCACAATGGCTTTAATGCAGAAGCAATGGATTAAATTAGCAGATTATTAAAAGCAGCGACTTGGCCAAGACTACCGAAACCAAAGAAACCCCTTTAATGCAGCAGTATAATGCCATAAAGGCAAAGTACCCGGGTGCCTTGCTGTTGTTCCGCGTTGGCGATTTTTATGAAACCTTTGGCGAGGATGCCATCAAAGCCGCCGGTATTTTGGGCATCACGCTCACCCGACGCGGCAATGGCGCGGCAACCTTTATAGAGCTGGCTGGCTTTCCGCACCACTCGCTGGATACCTACTTGCCCAAGCTGGTACGGGCCGGGCAGCGCGTTGCCATATGCGACCAGCTGGAAGACCCTAAGACTACCAAGACTATTGTAAAACGGGGCGTTACCGAACTGGTTACGCCGGGCGTTGCCACCAGCGATAATATCCTGCAGCAAAAAAGCAATAACTACCTGGCTTCGCTGTATTTCGAGAAGAACAGCATCGGCATTTCACTCATCGATATCTCCACCGGCGAGTTCCTGACGGCGCAGGGTAATACCGGCTACATAGATAAGCTGCTGCAAAGCTATGCGCCAAGCGAAGTGATATTCCCCAAAAGCCGGCAGCATGATTTTAAGGACAATTACGGCGACCGTTTTTACACCTACACCCTTGATGAGTGGCCATACAGCGGCGATTACGCACAGGAAACCCTGCTGAAACACTTCGGCGTAAAATCGCTGAAAGGTTTCGGCATAGATAAACTGAACCTGGGCATTATAGCCGCCGGCGTTGCACTGCACTACCTTAACGAAACCGAGCACCGCAACCTGCAGCACATCAGCGCAATAGGCAGGATAGAAGAAGACCGTTACCTATGGCTCGACAGGTTCAGCATACGCAACCTGGAACTGGTTGGATCGGCCAACGAGAACGCCCTTACGCTGGTTGATGTGCTGGATCATACCTGCTCGCCCATGGGCGCACGTTTGCTGCGCCGCTGGATAGTGATGCCGCTAAAGGAGATAAAGCCCATTAACGACCGACTGGGCGTGGTGGAATATTTTATAGCCCGGCAGGAGCTGCGCGAAACGTTGCAGCAATACATCCGCCAGATAGGCGATTTGGAGCGACTGATCAGCAAGATAGGTTTGCAAAAGGCCAATCCGCGCGAGGTAAGCCAGCTGAAGAGGGCCTTGCTGGCCATAGCCGACATTAAAAAGATAGCAGAAATGGCCGATAGTGCCCCGTTGCGTGCCATTGGCGAACAGTTGAACCCCTGCGCCACCATCTGCGAGAAGATAGCCCACGAACTGCACCCCGAGCCACCGGTGATGATTGTAAAGGGATCGGTAATAAACGATGGCATCAACGAGGAACTGGACCGTTTGCGTAAAATCGCGTTCGGGGGTAAGGGCTACCTGCTGGAGATACAAAAACGCGAGGCAGAGGCTACCGGCATACCATCGCTAAAGGTATCGTTCAACAACGTATTTGGCTACTACCTGGAAGTTACCCACAGCCACCGCGAAAAGGTACCCACCGAGTGGATACGCAAGCAAACGCTGGTAAATGCCGAACGGTACATTACGCCTGAGCTTAAGGAATATGAAGAGCAGATATTAGGGGCTGAAGAGAAAATTCTGGCTTTGGAGACGCGCCTGTACAACGATTTGCTGTATGCACTGGCCGAGTACATCAAGCCCATACAACTCAACGCGCAACTGATTGCCCGGCTGGACGTACTGCTTAACTTCGCTGATATATCTATCAGGAACTATTACGTAAAGCCTGTTGTTACCGATAGCCGCGTGCTGGATATTAAAGGCGGCCGACACCCGGTGATAGAAAAGAACCTGCCGCTTGGCGAGGAGTACATTACCAACGATGTGTACCTTGATTCGGATTCGCAGCAGATCATCATCATTACCGGCCCCAACATGGCGGGTAAATCGGCTTTGCTGAGGCAAACCGGTCTTATCGTCCTGATGGCACAGATGGGCTGTTTCGTGCCGGCCAAAGCGGCAGCCATAGGTTTGGTAGATAAGATATTTACGAGGGTAGGTGCATCAGACAATCTTTCGTCCGGCGAATCAACTTTTATGGTGGAGATGAACGAGACGGCCAGCATCCTCAATAACCTCAGCGACCGAAGCCTGATTTTGCTGGATGAGATTGGCCGTGGAACTTCTACTTATGATGGTATTTCGATAGCCTGGTCGATAGCAGAATACCTGCATAATCAAACCACGGCTCGCGCCAAAACCCTTTTCGCCACGCACTATCACGAACTGAACGAACTAAGCAACAGTTTCAATCGCATCAAGAATTTCAATGTTTCGGTAAAGGAGGTTGGGCAGCAGATCATCTTCCTGCGTAAGCTGGTGCCGGGCGGCAGCGAGCACAGCTTTGGTATACACGTAGCCAAGTTGGCCGGCATGCCGCAAAAAGTATTAAGCCGCGCCCACGAGATATTGAAGAAACTGGAGAACGAGCGTACCGGGGGCGAGCATATCAAAGAAAGCATCCGCAAGGTACAGAAACAGGCCGTACAGATGCAGATGTTCTCGATAGACGACCCTGTACTGGTGAAAATACGCGATACCCTCAACAACCTCGATGTAAACACCTTAACCCCCGTAGAAGCCCTGATGAAACTGGATGAGATACAGCGGGTAATAAAAGGGTGATAGATGTGCAGATTTCAGATGTGCAGATATGCAGATGAATAGGGTAGGTGTGCAGATCTTTTTTTGTTAAAATAAGTCAATTCTTTTTTCATCTGCACATCTGTAATTTGCACATCAATATCGTTTACTTAAGCTATTTCGAAGTGCGCCATAGGTGCAAAAGGTCGGTAGCTAATCGATAATCAGCTACTCGCATGCCATAGGTATGCTACATCGCCAGTGTTGTACCTACGGCACAAAGGTGGTTTTTGCTTGTTTGCTACCGACATTTGGCCCCGATGGGGCCGGGGCTTCCTTAAGTCAACGACATTGATTTGCCCATCTGAAATCAGGAGTTTATCTTTATCACATGTTCTTAAAACGCTATACCAATTTAGCTTTTATTTTTGTCGCCGCTATACTGTTGACTTCTTGCCACTCGCGTAAATTGACCGTGCGTAATAATAACGGCCCTTTGCGCCGCGGCCCTTATGTAATGGTAAAGCCGGATAAGGAAATTGCGGATAAATATGCTACCATGATGGGGGTTAAGCGCAACGATATCCAAAACGGAAGGCTCTACAGTTTTATAGAAGAATGGATGGGTACGCCTTATCGTTTCGGTGGGCTGGATAAAAGTGGGATAGATTGCTCGGGCCTGGTGTACCTGCTGCAGCAACAGGTTTATGATATGCCCGTGCCACGTACCTGTGCTTTACAAGTAAACAACATTAAACGTAAATACGAGGAAGAACTGAAAGAAGGCGACCTGGTATTCTTCGATTTCGACGGGAAGCAGTTTAGCCATGTGGGTGTTTACCTGCAAAACGGTTATATCGTACATGCCAGTACCCGCCGCGGGGTGGTAGTGGTACGGCTACACGATAACGGCATCTATCAGTATTTCTCCCGAGCCGGCTCGATTTCAGATCCTTTGCTCACCGCCCCCGGGAACTAATCCAATTGCTTAATTGCTTTACGGCGAAGGGGGAACAGCCACAGGTTTCTTCTTGCTTTATAACTATGGCTACAGAAAAATTGTATATTTTTGCAGCATGATGCAAAAACCAAAACAGGACTATTCTTTCTGGACTAAATATAAGCGTTTTGCAAGTACCGAAATTATGCTCTACGTTATTATGATCGTTGGCATTATACTCGGTATCATTATCTTCAGCTAATTAACTTTTCACCAGGCTTATGTTGAAATTATCAGCATCGGCTACTTTTTGGTAAAACTCTACCAGCTCGACATATAGATCTTTGCTGTAGGTGCCTTCTTTTAACTGGATACGCCGCGTAAAAACTAATTCGCCTGCCTTGATGGAAGTCGTCATGGTAAAGCGACCGAATGGTTTATCTATGATGACATTATCCGGTTTAAACTCGGGTTTATAGCTGGCAGGCAGTTTATAGGTTATTTCGTCCTCGTCGGTATAGCCCCGGTTAATGTATAGCGGGGTTACACGGTTGCGTACATCTTTGGGTGCACGGCCGCTGCGGTTAAGCGGGTTGAGCGAGAAATAAAGCTTGCCGTTATCTGCCGTGGCAAAATCGCGTGCGTTTATCTTCAAATCTTCGGTAATAGATGGCAGTATGGCTTTATCCTGCTTAAAGCTGTAGTTTTCGATCTCAAGATTATTAATAGCCGGATAAAATTTCGGAAACAATTTCAGCTGCTCGGCGGGCGGTTCATCAAGCATGTCTTCGCGGTTATCGTATTGTGTACCTTTAAAAACGGTGCTAACATTGCCGGTAAGCAAGCCTTTATCATCAATGGTAAAAGAGGCCTTTCGGGCTTGCAGATTTATAGGCGATGCATAGCTGGTGGTGTGCATCAGCTTGCCGCCCTGCGGGGTGCAAGCCAAAACGTTTCGGTCGTCGGTAAAATCGCTCAGGAAACCGAAAGGAATCTTTTGGCTGGTACATTCTAAGAATGTAGTATCGTTTTTGAAAGGGAGGCATAAAATGATGTGGTTACCCTGGCCCATACTCGGGAAATCGGGCATCAGGTTTACTTTTTCGCTACCAGCTTGTACAACGCAATACCACGAATCTATCCCCACTGCACTAAGCAAGGCCTGTGTGTAATTCACCAACGCTTTGCAATCTCCATAGCTTGTGCGGTCTACGTCAGCGGCTAAAAACGGTTGATAACCGCCTATACCTACCTGTACGCTGATGTAACGTGTTTTAGATTGCATGTACTCATATATTTTTTTTGCCTTCAGCTTGGGGTCGGTAATGTTGGCAGTAAGCTGCTTTACGAATTCTATGGTAGGGGTGGGCAGGGCTCTTCGGCTGGCCAGTAATTTATCATAAGTCCACTGGCCCAGTTCTTTCCAATTACTGAAGCTACCGCTGATGCCTTCGTATTTAAAATCCTGAGGCGCAATTTTTACCATGCTCAGGTATTCCTCTTCGTTGGGGCTGTAGGGCTCGTATCGGAAAGCCTTGATGCCGCTCACCTGCCAGGTATAGGTTTTTAGCCCATCTTTAGTACTGCCGATGGCCACTTTTGCAGGCAGGTTTATCTCTTTATACCTTATTTTGAACGATGGGCTGCATGCGAAGGTAAACGTGCTTTTTTCCACCGCCATCCCCGATGAGGAATTAGGCTGCCAATCATCAAAATTAAGGGATTGTTTGGAGCGTTGCTCGTACTCGTATTCTATGGTGTAAGGATAGGCCCCGATAGAAGGTATGAAATGCTTCACCCGCGAATCATCAAATAAGGAATAACTGGCCGTAGCGCTTTGGTCAACAAAATCTTTTTCGCTGAATTTGCTTATCAGCTTGCCGAATTCGTTGTACGTAACGCCCTTCACGCTGCGAATAGGGTTGTTTTTGTTGTACCATAAAACAATGCGGGCAATGTCGTCGCCGTTTTTGTTGAGTACGGTTACGGCCTTTTTAATATGGTAAACGGTATTATCGTCGTCTTTTACCTCAATATTCACTTCCTCGTTACGCACCACAGTGCTGGCATAAGGCAGCAGATTTTTGGGAATGAGGCTTACATCATAATTTTGCTGCGATTGGGCCTGCGAAGCGGTTGCCAGCATCAACAATAAAAGCACCGAACAGATTAGTTTCATTTATTTCTTTTTAAACACAATTTCGCCCTTTTCGGTGGCTATCACTTTGTTGAACAATTCTTTTAAGTATGGGTATTCTTCTGGTTCGTATATCGTTTTGGTCAGTTGCAATACGTTAGAAAACGTGAAGTTATTCCCCTCGCCGGTAAAACTGGTAATGAATTTGCCGCCTTTGTTGGGTAAGCTAACAGCTATACCCTGCGGCGCGCTATCAATGACATAGTCGGCTGGTAGGTGCATATTTAGGATGAAGCGATCGTCTGACGACATGCCCATATCTACCGGATAGTTCCGGTCCTCCAACTTAAAAGGGTTGATCGTGATCCTGTCAAAAAAGAAAGGGTTGAAGTTGAGTTTGTTATGGTTCAAATTGTCGAAAGCATCAATCTCAACTTCATATTTTTCGGTTAAGGGCATATCCAGGCTGTCTACATTACTGATTGCCGAAGTTAGGATCTTTGTTTTTACCAGCTTGTCGTCTAAATTCTCCACGTACTCATCTAATGTATTGAATTTCTTTATTGCTTTCCGTCTGTCGTAAGCCTCGTAGCCAAAATAGTAAGTAGTAATAGAGCCTTTTAATTTGCCGTTACTTTGCAGGGTGAGGTCGTAATTACTGGTTTGGGCCTTGCGCTGGCTGGCAACAAGGTCTATCCAGTAGCTGGGCTTATCCAGGCTCATTACCCTACCCTGGTCGTTAAGGCACCTAAGCGGCAACATATCGAAAGATAGTAGCGGGTCTGATGCATCGAGTAGGTAGCTTTTACCGCCTATGTTTGCTTTTGCCACCACATAATCAAAATCGTCTACAACCGGGTATAGCTTGTTTACCAGGCCATTGCGACGGGTACTTAACAATACAGCCTCTGCGTTGATGCCCGCTGTACCCAGTGCGGTTACCAAAGTGAGGTTGATGTCGCCAACGGTGCCGGTATGGCTATCAAGCGCTTTGCGTATATTCTCGCTACTTATAGAGGTAAAATTATTCCATTTGATGGTCTTTTGGATAAATGTAAACACGGCTTTGGCTTTTTCCAACTCATCAGTTTTGCCGGCTATTACGGGCAATATATAGGGCTTTAGCTGGTCTTTCTTTTTTAGCTGCACGCCAAAGTGGTCCCATTTTTTCATTTCGAAGTCAACATCTTTCCACTCTTTTGTAAACTTTGTTTTTACGCCGGTATCGAAATTTGTCCACTCAGATAGTTCGAAATAAACTGCCGACATAAAATTCTTCGGTGCAGTCATGTTATCCTCTTCTATAAACGCCGGTATATCTGCCATCTGGAACGTCATGTGCGAGCAATCGGCCTTGGCACCGTGGCGGGTAAAACATTCTCTTTCAATCTCGGCCGTATTTTTGGTGAGCTTGTATGGTCCCCTCAACGAGATGTTGAAGTTCCAGAAACCAGGGATGTGAACTTCGTACAAAGAATTCAGCTTGGGTATATCGTCCTGAAACTTCCAGGTTGGTATAATCCATTCGCTAGAGGTAAATTCGTATTTATACTCAATAACGCAGCCGGGTTTAAGGTTAGGCATAGTAAACTTTAGTGTTTTCCAGTACTTGTTTTCGTTGGTGCTAAAAGCGGCTTTGTTTCCCAGTTCCGTGGTTTGCAGGTTACCGTTTTCGTCGGTATAGGTGGTGTAGCCTTTAACTTCGCCCACTTCCTCGTCACCATTTTTTAAAATCCGTAAGGGAATTTCTACCGTACCTTTATCAAAACCTTTGGTGTTGATAATCTTTATCTTAACATGATAGTTGTAAACAACCTTCAGCTTCTCATCACTGCCAATAAGTATCTGCGAATTCCCATATTCATTTAAAACAACAGCGCGGGCAGCAGTGTCTTTAACGTATTTTTTCATGTCCATTTCATGCGGACTTACATCGCCATAGGTAAAGTCCTGGCTGCGGGTAAGGGTGCTTATCAATGATAAAGAGAACAGTAGTAGCAGGATTTTTTTCATGCAGGTTTAAGTTAATTTCACAGGCTTGAAAATAGGCAATTATCTGGTTAATTTAATCACAAAAATAAACTACCGAAAATTTTAAGGTTTTTGCCACCTTTGCAGTCCCGATCTAATAACCATGAAATTAAATTTAAAACGGCCACTTGCCTTTTTCGACCTGGAAACCACCGGTACAAATATCGGCACCGACCGTATTGTAGAAATATCTGTAATAAAACTTAACCCCGAAGGCAGCGAAGAGGTGATGACCTGGCGCATACATCCGGGTATCCCTATCCCGCTGGAATCATCAATTGTGCACGGCATTTATGATGAGCATGTAAAAGACGAAAAGCGTTTTCACGAACTGGGTGTGGAAATAGCCGCTTTTATAGGTGATAGTGACCTTGCCGGCTACAACAGCAATAAATTCGACATCCCAATGCTGATGGAAGAATTCCTGCGCGCCGGTATCCTGTTCGACCTGGAGAACCGCTACTTTGTAGATGTGCAAAATATTTTCCACCAGATGGAGCAGCGCACACTGCGGGCCGCATACAAATTTTATTGCGATAAAGACATCATAAACGCCCACAGCGCCGAGGCCGATACCCGGGCAACCATGGAGGTTTTGTTGGCGCAGGTTGAGCGTTATGTAGATACCGAATACGAAGACAAAAAAGGCAACCGCAGCAAGCCGGTAACAGGCGATGTAGAGGAGTTGCACAAATTTACTAACCTTAGCCGCCCGGTTGACTTTGCCGGCCGTATGGTGTACAACGAGGAAGGTGAGGAACTGATAAACTTTGGCAAGCACAAAGGCAAAAAGGTAGAAGATGTACTGAATGTAGAGCCAAGCTACTATTCCTGGATGATGCAGGGCGATTTTCCATTATATACCAAGCGAAAATTGGAAGGGATATACAAACGCTGGAGCGCCAAAAGGGCCGCCGAGAAACAGGCTGCCAGGCCTGCTCAGCAAAGTACGCCACATACTCCGGAGGCCAAACCAGCTGCACCCAAGCCGGCATTTACCAACAATGCGCCAAAAACAACGCCACAAATCAACAGGCCTCACTTCAATAACAACCAGCCCGCTAAAAAGAAAGAGGAGCCAACAAAGCCTATTGACGATGATATGCTGAAACTGCTGGCCAATAAATTTGGGAAGAGCTAAGCTCAGCCCCAGCCCCCCAACCCCCTGAAGGGGGATCTCAAAAAAACAAAAAGCCCACCTATTTATTAGATGGGCTTATTTTTTGCTCCCCCTTTAGGGGGCTGGGGGGCTAAAAACGATATATTCCTTTTCAACCCATCGAATTTGGTGCGTTTTACTGCCGAATTTTTGAATACTTTTTGGAACACATCCTGCGTTAAATCGTTCCAATCTTCCTTTTTCAGGCCGAGTAATTCGGCATGAGGGGCAAAGGCCGGTTCGGTATGGATTACGGAGAAACGGTTCCAGGGGCAAACATCCTGGCAAATATCGCAGCCAAACATCCAGTTATCCATTTTGCCTTTGAATTCGGCGGGGATCTCGTCCTTCAATTCTATGGTGAGGTAAGATATGCAGCGGCTGCCATCAACCACATAAGGGCCAACAATGGCATCAGTAGGGCAGGCATCTATGCATCGGGTACAGGTACCGCAATGGTCGGCAGTAGGTTCTACGTCGTATTCCAGTTCTATATCTACGATTAGTTCCGCCAGGAAAAAAAAGGAACCGGCGTGCTTGTTCAATAAATTGGCGTTTTTGCCTACCCAGCCTAATCCAGCTTTTTTGGCCCAGGCTTTATCCAGCACGGGTGCCGAATCTACAAACGCCCGGCCGCCAACTTCGCCAATTTCGCGGTTGATAAACGCTAATAATTGCTTTAGCTTGTCTTTTATAACAAAATGATAATCAGTACCGTAAGCATACTTGGATAATTTGGGTGCTGATGGGTCGGTTTGTTGTTCGTCGGTGTAATAATTCAACGCTACCGATATCACCGATTTTGCGCCATCAACCAGCAGGCGCGGGTCCAGTCGTTTATCGAAATGGTTTTCCATGTAGCGCATCTCACCATGCATGCCTTTGTTCAGCCAAGTTTCCAAACGTGGTGCTTCGTCCTCTAAAAACTCCGCTTTGGCAATGCCGCAAAACAAGAAGCCCAGGTTTTTAGCCTCGGCCTTTATCATTTGCGAATATGCAGAGCGGTTTTGCGGCATTGGAGCAAAGATACGGAGGAAAGTCGGAAAAGTAGGGGATTCAGTAAAGTCCCGATTCCCGATTTTTTGGACTCGCCCCAAAACTTGGTACGGTTTTTTCTATCTATAAGTTAATAACATCAACCTTAAATTTAAAACATATGGAAACGACAATAGAAAAATTCGACCGCGCCAATAATCAGGGCAAGAACCATGATATTAAAGGCAATGTGGACAACGTGGATAATGAAACATTAAAGCCAGACGACGGCTTGGATGCCGACAAAGCGAAAGAAATACCCACCGTAACACCGGATAATGATAACGAAGAGCTGGAAAATCCGCAGCCGCAAAACGCATCCAACAAAGGGCAAGGCCCGGCGGGCGAGAACCTCTAAAAGCAACAAAGCCTCTTCTGACGACGGAAGAGGCTTTGTTATTTAGTTACCGTTATGGTACGCCATCTTATTTACATAGGTGGCCTCACTGCTTATCTGGTTCTTATCGTCAATGCGGAACACGCTGCACTTGCGTACATCATAACGCACATTACCGTTGTCTTTATCCTTTAAACCGATTACATCATATTCAACCACCACGGTACTATCTGTATTGATAGTTCTATCAACCAGGTATTTAGCATCGGGCGAAACGTAGAACTCCAGATGGAATATTTCATCGGCGCCGGTAGGGCCGTTTGCCGTGCCTTTCCAATCGCTGCTGGTGATACTAGCTTTGGGTCCGTATTGGCTTACCAGGCTTTTCAGGTCGTGATCGTTAAGGTACCTGAAGTGTTCCTGTATCAGCATAGCTGATTGCGCCTTCCTGTCAACGTTAGGTTTTTCGGGTTGCTGGTTGCATGCTGCTAAAGCGGTGGCAGAAAACAAAGCAATCAAAACGGAACGGGATGTAATATGCATGGCTAAAGATAAAAAGCTTTTTAAATTAAGCCGCTATTAAAAGCTGTTTTTAATGGCGTTGCCCAGGGTTTTGGTGCTCCAGTACCCGCTATCTAAGATGCGCCTTACGGTCAATAATGGGTATTCAGGATCGCGTTTATCTGCAAGTTGGAAAGCCATCTTAAAGCCCCTTTGCTGTATCTCGGGCAATACGGGTTTCTTCCATATACCGAACGGGTAAGCAAAGTAGATGATTTTTTTGCCCGTGATCTCTTCCAGTTTCTTGGTAGGCTTATCTATTTGGGTAACCCAATCATCAACCGGGCGGTTGGTTATTTTGCCGTTTTTACCTTTTATCTGGAACACGCCGTTGTGGGTGTACCTATCCACACGGTGATGATCCCAGGTGTGGCTGGCAATTACGTTACCTGCATCTGATAATTGTTTAACCATATCAGCTGTCATATATCGTGGGCGGCCTATCGATACCGTCATTACGAAGTACACAGCTTTGAACCCGTATTTTTTCAACTCAGGCGCAGCAATGGTGAACTGGTCAAGGTCGGTATCATCAAACGTGAGCATAATGGGTTTTTTGGGTAATGCCGCGCCGGTAGTAAGGTAGTTGTACAACTGATCGGGCAGGATGGTGTGGTAGCCGCTATCAGCCAGCATCTTGATATGCTCCTTAAAGGCAGCTATCTGCACGATGTAGTCTTTCGCGCCTTTGCTGTCGGTGGCTTTCCAGTCGCGTATTTGGTGGTAGCACAGGATAGGTACTTGTTTACGTGCTAAGACTGCCGCATTATCAACAGGGCCTGTTGCCAGTGTAACGGTAGCGGGCGTGGCAGTAGTTTGTGCTGTACCCGGAGTGTCAGCGTTTTTATCGGTTGTTGATGGTTTAGACTGGCAGGATACCATGCCTAAAATGCAGAGCGGCAGTAGTACAGAAAGTTGTTTGAACATAGCGCAGGTGATTGTTTATTTTTACAGGGCGCTAAAATAATACAATTCCAAAGGATATATTATTAACTGTTAATAAATAAAACGGAATTTAAAGTACGATGCGCCTGCCCTCTGCAATAGAACGTTTGGCGGCATCTAATATCTGCATTACAATCATGTTATACTTAAGCGAGGAGCGGTCGTTGATCCCGAGCAACCTGTTTTTAAGCACCAATTGCAGATAAGTTACCGGGTTATCCAGCGGCGGCTCCAGCGTATTGGTGGTAGTTGCGTTGCTGGTATTATCGTTTATGCGGGTTAGCGTATTGCTCCGGTCCAGCGCGTGCATGTAGCCCTTTTCGCCGAAAACTTCAAGGTCTTTAATAGAGAACGGCCAGTTCCACGATGCTTCGATGAGGCCGGTTGCGGTGGGATATTCTATCACGATGTTTACGTCGTCTTCTACCTTGGGGTACACGTTCAGCTTAAAATGGCGTGCCACTGCTGTTACGGCAACTGGGCGTTGGCCATCCATCAGCCAGGTCATCAAATCTGCACCGTAGCAGCCAAAATCTATCAGGGCACCTCCGCCGTTCAGGTCGGGGTCGGTGAGCCAGCTCAGGAACTCTTTGCTGCAGCCAATTTCCTTAGGCCCCTGATGGCCATCGTGTACCACCATTTTGCGTATTTGGCCAATGCTGTCTTTCGATGCCATGTTGTACACATGCTGGTAAGAAGGGTACCAGGTGGTTTCGTAATTGGTGAGTAGTTTAATATAGTACTTCAATGCCAAAAACTCCATGCGTTTGGCCTGCGCAAGGGTGGCAGCTAGTGGTTTCTCTACCATAACACTGATGCCCAGCGGTGCGCATATCTCTACAATATCTATATGTTTAGCTACCGGGTTATAGCCCAAAACGGCTTCGGGCTTAGTGGCAAGCACCATCTTTTTCAGGTCGTCGTAAAAGATAGAATCGGGCAGGTGGTATTTTTGCTGGTATTTGGCGCGCAGCTGCCTATCGGCTTCGGCTATACCTACGATAATTACCTTGCCTTGTTGGTACTCGCTCAGGATGCCGTTGACGTGGTCATGCGCCATACCGGCAATGCCCAGCCTGGTAGTACTCAACAATACCGGCGCGGCCGACGGCGTGGTGACCGCCGGCGCTACCGGTTTTATTTTTAGGGTGTCCTGCGCAAATGAAATTGATTTAAATGCACCCGCAAGGATGGCCAGGCAAATTAAAAATCGCGTTATTTTCATAGGACAAACATACACAGTTTTTACTTTTCGGTTGATAACGAATAAGGCGCCGACACTGTTTTGGTACCCCTTACTTTATTTGGCGCTGCCGACATGTTGAAGTTAAGTACCGCACCTTTGAGCAAATCGGTGTGGTTTAACCAGTTCAAATCATAAGCTTTGCCGTTTACGCTAAGCGATTGTACATAAGTATTGGCCGCACTGTTGTTGGGTGCGTTTATAACTACCTTTTTGCCATTATCCAGCGTAAGCGTAAGTTTTTTGAATAATGGCGTGCCTAATACATATTGGCCGCTGCCCGGGCAAACCGGGTAAAAGCCCATTGCCGAGAATACGTACCAGGCCGATGTTTGTCCATTATCCTCATCACCGCAGTAACCATCGGGCGTGGCTTTGTAAAGCTTATTCATTACATCGCGCACGTGCAGCTGGGTTTTCCAGGGTTGGCCTGCATAATTGTAAAGATAAGTCATGTGCTGTATGGGTTGGTTGCCGTGGGCGTATTGGCCCATGCCGGCAATCTGCATTTCGCGTATCTCGTGTATCACCTCGCCGTAATAGCTATCATCAAAAACCGGAGGCAGTGACCACACCGAATCGAGCTTGGCCACAAATTTCTGTTTGCCACCCATCAAATCAATCAAGCCCTGTATATCGTGGAAAACGCTCCAGGTGTAATGCCAGCTGTTGCCCTCTGTAAAGGCATCGCCCCATTTGAACGGGCTGAACGGGCTTTGGAATTTTCCATCCCTGTTTTTCCCACGCATAAAGCCTGTTGATGGGTCGAACAGGTTTTTATAGTTCATGCTGCGTTTTTTGTACAGGTCTGTTTCTGATGCCGGGCGGTTGAGTGCCTTGCCCAATTTATAGATGGTGAAATCGTCATATGCATACTCCAGGGTACGCGCTGCGTTCTCGTTTATCTTCACATCGTAAGGTACATAACCCAACGTGTTATAGTAATCTACGCCGTCGCGGCCGGTTGCTGCCGGGCCATCGTTATTTGCGCCATGTATAAGGGCCTGGTACAGCGTGTTGATGTCATAACCACGGAGGCCTTTAAGGTAAGCATCAGCTACTACCGATGCCGAGTTGTTGCCTACCATCACATCAGAATAACCGGGGCTGCTCCACTCGGGCAGCCAACCGCCTTCTTTATAATCATTTACCAAACCGGCCTGCATTTCTTTGTTGATTTCGGGATACACCAAATTCAGGAAAGGGTACAGTGCGCGGAAAGTATCCCAAAAGCCCGTGCCTGCAAATTTATAGCCGGGTTTAACGGTGCCATCCTGTGCGCTCCAGTGTATGGGCTGATTTTTGGCATCCAGTTCATACATTTTATTAGGGAAGAAAAGCATGCGGTACAGGCAGGAATAAAAGGTGCGGGTTTGGTCTACCGTGCCACCTTCTACTGCTAAACGGCTAAGGGTTTTGTTCCAGGTAGCTTTTGCTTTGGCGCAGGTCGCATCAAAGCTTTCTTTGCCAATTTCGCGTTGCAGGCTGAGTTCGGCCTGCTCCAGGCTTATGAATGATGAGGCTACGCGCAGGTGCACTTTTTCGCCTTGAACGGTTTTAAAACCAATAACGGCACTAACATGCTTCGCACTAAGTTCGGTACCCTCGGTAAACGTGCTGTCGCTAAATAACTGCGCCATGCCGATGGCCTTATCTACATAAATAACAAAGTAGTTCTTAAAGTTTTTTAGCGGGCCACGGGCGTATTTGGTAGCGTAACCTGTGATTTTGCCGGCAGCGCGGTCAACCTTAATAAATGATGCTTTATCGAAAGCATCTATCACGATGTACGAGCTATCGCTTTTGGGGTAGGTGAACCTGAATTGTGCGCCACGCTCGGTAGCAGTGATTTCTGTAGTCACGTCGTGGTCGGCCAGGTAAACGCTGTAGTAATAAGGTTTAGCTACCTCGGTTTTATGCGAGAACCAGCTTTGACGGCCATTTTGCGTAACCTGCAATTTGCCGGTTATCGGCATAATGGCAAACTGCCCGTAATCATTCATCCAGGGCGATGGCTGGTGCGTTTGCTTAAAACCGTTTATTTTATAAGCATCGTAGGTGTATTGCCAGCCGTCGCCCATTTTACCGGTTTGCGGGGTCCAGAAATTCATGCCCCATGGCACGGCTATGGCAGGGTAGGTGTTACCGTTGCTGAGGTCGTATTTAGATTGTGTGCCCATCAAAGGGTTAATCCATTCAACCGGGTCGGTTATCTTGCCTGCCTGCTGGGCAAATGCGCCGATAGTAAATAAAGACAGCAATAAAAGGAACGAGCTTTTTTTCATTGGATGTAAGTGGTGGATATATCAGCCGGTAAATATAAAATACTGCGGCATATTGCAGGCCTTTTATATCAATTTTGATACGCAATGATGAAATTGAGACGATGCTGCGACAATTATACCCAAAGCCGCTATTGGATTTTACGCTTTCCTACCCCTGAAAGCGCTTAAGGATTATCAGCTTTTCGCCAAATTCAATACCTTTAGGCATGAAAAAATTTACCTTGCTTTTCATCACCTTGTTTCCGTTGATTGTCGCTGCACAAAACCCCGATTCGGTTTGGTTTGTGAATAATTACATCAAAAAGGAAGTAAGCATCCCCATGCGCGATGGCGTGAAGCTCTTTACATCTATATATATCCCTAAGGATCAAACGGAAAAGCATCCGATATTAATAAGCCGTACACCCTACTCCGTTGCGCCTTATGGTGCGGCTTACCGCAGCTACTGGCGAAGTTATATGATGCGCTACTGCCGGGAGGGCTATATTATCGTAAATCAGGATGTACGCGGCAAATATATGAGTGAGGGTAAATTTGAGGTGGTGCGCCCCTTTAACCCTAATAAGAAAACAAAACAGGATATAGATGAGGCCAGCGACAGCTACGACACCATCGACTGGCTGGTGAAAAACATCGCCAACAATAACGGCAAGGTTGGTGCCATAGGTATTTCATTCCCTGGGTTTTACGCCACGATGGTGGCTTTGAGCGGGCACCCGGCATTGAAAGTGGTTAGTCCGCAGGCACCGGTTACTGATCGTTTCTTTGGCGATGACGACCACCACAACGGCGTGATGATGCTGATGGATGCCTTCGATTTCCAGGTGGTGTACGGCTTTACCGCGCCGAGCCGCAAGCCATCGGTAAACGGTGCATTGGGCAACTTAAAGTTTGATAGCCAGGACAATTACGACCTGTACCTGAAAATGGGGGCGATGCCTAACTTCACCAAACTAAGCGGCGATACCATGAAATTCTGGAGCGATATGATGGAGCACCCCAACCTGGATGCCTGGTGGAAAGCCCGCGATGCGCGTGCAGGTATCAAAAATATAAAACCCGCCATGCTGGTTACGGGCGGCCTTTTCGATGCGGAGGACGCCTACGGCGCATGGCATACTTACCAGGCTTTGGTAAAACAAAGTCCTGCCACCAATAGCAAGCTGGTCATCGGCCCCTGGTACCACGGGCAGTGGGCAAGCAAGGATGGCACGCGGCTGGGCAATGTACAGTTCGGCAGTAACACGGCTGCTTATTACCAGGACCTTGAAGTGCCGTATTTCAATTACTATTTGAAAGGGAAGGGCGCGGATACGCTGAGCAAAGCCACCATCTTTTTCTCGGGCGAGAACAAATGGCGCAGCTTTAGCCAATGGCCGCTTGCGGATATTCAATACACGCCCGTTTATCTGGAACAAAATGGTGCCTTATCCTTCAATCAGATCCAAACATTTGCGCCCTCGTTTGATACTTACATCAGCGACCCGGCCAAACCGGTACCATACACGGAAAAAGTACACGCTTACCGCACCCGCGAGTATATGGACGATGACCAGCGCTTCGCATCCCGACGCACTGATGTGCTGACTTATGACGGTGGTGTTCTTGCCGAAGACCTTACCCTGGCGGGCCCTGTGGTAGCCGATTTATTGGTTGAGCTAAGCAGTACCGATGCGGATTTTGTAGTAAAGATAATAGACGTACTGCCAGATAACACCACTGCCGACCCCATTACCAAATACCCTATGGGGGGCTACCAAATGCTGGTGCGTGCCGAAATTATGCGTGGCAAATTCCGCAACAGCTTTGAACGACCGGAGCCATTTGTGCCTGGCCAAACCACGCAGGTAAAATTTACCCTGCCCGATGTGGCACATACCTTTAAGAAAGGACATAAGCTGATGATACAGATACAAAGCACCTGGTTCCCGCTTACAGACAGGAACCCGCAGCAATTCGTGCCGAATATCAACAAAGCCAGCGATGCAGATTTTGTAAAAGAGACTATAAAGGTGTACCACAACCAATCAAAGATTATACTTCCGGTTGTAAAATGAGGATTGGGGGTTTTTAAAGTATAGTAGTGATTTTTAACACAGAGGCCGCAAAGAGAGAAACACAAAAGCCGCGGAGTATTATTTGATTTGACTCAAAAAAACTCAGTGACCTCTGAGAAAACCTCTGTGTTTGAATAACCACGCAGCGGCAAACGCAAAACAATGATTTAACGCTGACTTAACAATTATTCGCTTTTTGCTAGATTCGCCTGTTCACTAATCCGGCTGCATTTTAGGGCAACCGGATGTAACTTAAGGCATTAATCAATGGGCGATAAATTGAGGTTAGCGGAGTATAAGGTGCTTTTGTACCGCCTGGCGTTGGGCTACTTGTTCTACTTTATTGCCCGGGTGCTGTTTTTTACTTATAACACCAACCTCATTGCTATAGATGATACCGCTACGCTGCTGAAGCTATGCTATTACGGCATCGCGTTCGATACTGCTGCACTGCTGTACGTCAACATCCTGTTTATACTGGCCAGCGTGCTACCCTTTACCATCAATACAAGGCCAGGCTATCAAAAAGGGATTGCCATCTTGTATTTCACAACCAACTTGCTGGCCTACGCAACCAACTTCATCGATATTATCTACTACCGCTTTAGCCAGGTGCGCTCTACAAGGGCCACGCTGGATATCGTTTCTCAAGAGAGCAATAAGGAGGCGCTTACTGCCCATTTTGCCTTTGCCTATTGGTATATCCTGGCACTCTTCATCATTGCGGCATTTTTGTGGATATGGCTTTATAAAAGGGTGAAAGTTAAGCCCGCCCCTACAAAGCCCGGCTGGGCATATTTCGCTTCTTCAGTGGTAGTTTTGCTGATATCGATAGCCTTAATTATCGGTGGCATACGCGGCGATTTTAAACATAGCACCCGGCCCATCAATATGGTTGATGCCTACAAACACGTTACCGTGCCCAACCAGGGCGATGTAGTGCTCAACACGCCGTTTGCTATCATCCGCACTTTTAGCAGCAACAATTTCAAGCTGCAGCATTTTACCGATGAGGCCTATATCAAAGCCAACATACAACCGATTAAGCAATACAATAGCCACCCGGCCAGCAAGCCCAATGTGGTCATTATTATATTGGAGAGCATGGCCCGCGAGTATTGGGGCAGTATGAACCGGCATGCCAATATCCCGGGCTTTAAATCATACACGCCCTTCCTCGATTCATTGAGCGATAGCAGCCTGATATTTACCAACGCCTTTGCCAACGGCCGGCAATCCATCCATGGTATGTCTTCGGTTTTGGCGGGCATCCCCTCATTCCAAACTGCGTTTACCTCGTCGCCTTATGCCAAGCAAAAGATAGCCTCAATCGTATCCATATGCGATAGCCTCGGTTACCAAACCTCGTTTTTCCATGGGGCGGCCAATGGCTCTATGGGTTTCCAGGGCTTCGGCAGCATCCTGGGCTTCAAAAACTATTATGGCCGAACCGAGTATAATAACGATAATGATTTTGACGGTATCTGGGGTATATGGGACGAGCAATTCTTCCGCTTTATGGCCAACACCCTCGGCACGCAGCAGCAGCCCTTTATGGCCACACTTTTCACGCTTTCTTCGCATGATCCGTACCAGCTGCCCGAAAAATATAAAAAACGCTTCTCCGGCGGCCCGCTGCCCATCCACAAAACGGTGCAGTATTCAGATAACGCGTTGCGGCAATTCTTCAACTATGCCAAAACGCAGCCCTGGTACGCCAATACGATCTTTGTGATAACGGCCGACCATACCAGCCAAACCCACTACCCCGAATACAGCAAAGAGCTTAACCGATTTGCCGTGCCGATACTGTTATACAGCGCCAATCCGGCCTATGGGTTAAAAGGCGTACGCACGGATTTAGCTTCGCAGATGGATATCTACCCTTCCCTTGCCGACTTGATCGGTTACAACAAACCCTTCCGCTCATGGGGCCGCAGCCTCATTAGCAATCTGCCTGCCGAAACGCCGAGGGTAATCAACTCCACCGGCAATATCTACCAGTTTATGCAGGGCAACTACACTTACCTGTTCGATGGGGAAAATATCACCGGCATATTCGCCGCCGCCGATAAAGGCCTTGAGCACAACCTGATGGACGGCAAGCCGAACCCCGAAATGGAGAAGGGCATGATGGACTGCAAAGCCTTTATACAGGATTATGCCGATAGGGTAGTGAACCATAAACTGAACTCGATAGCTCATTAATTAATATCGAACACTGAACATCCAATTTCGAATAATGAAGGAAAGAAACTTCGGCATTGGAGATTCAATCGCTTTTTACAGATATTAGCACTATGGAAAAAGCAGCACCAAAAGTATTAGCGGCTAATGAGGGCGAAACCCTATCGGTAATGAGCGGTAACTACCGCATACTGGTATCGGGCAAGGAAACGGGCGGGGCATTTGCCGTTATAGAAATGCTGGTGCCGCCCGGCGGCGGTCCAGGTCCGCATGCGCATGCCGATTTCGAGGAATCGTTCTATATCGTAGAGGGCGAGGTACTCGTAAAATCAGAAGTGTCCACTTTTACCGCGACGAAGGGGGACTTTATCAATATCCCTAAAGGCGGCATTGTACATTGCTTCAAAAACAAAAGCGATAAAATGGCTCATTTGATTTGCACGGTGGTGCCTGCGGGCCTGGAGGAGATGTTCCTGGAGATAGGGCAGCCCGTAAAAGCCGGCGAGTTTTTACCCTCACCGGTAATGAGTGACCCCGAAGTGGCCAAAAAAATGCTGGCCATTGCCGAAAAGTATGGCCAAAAGGTTTACCCGCCTGATTATTTAGACAAGGTATAGATTATTTTGATGCGTTGGCTGGAATGTTCGAAACTTTAAAAATCACAACTTATCGCACGCATATTTGACTCACCCCGGGTTCGCTGTCGCTGCCCGACCCTCTCTCCGCAAGCGGAAAGAAGGTGAGCTACAATTCATTCACCCTCTTTGCGCAGCAGAGAGGGTCGACGCCCGCGAATGGCGGGCCGTCGGGCCTGCCTGTCGGCAGACAGGGTGAGTGAACTCGCGATGCGTACATCTCAACACGTCTTGAACATTATTGGCTTCCAGCCCGTAGGTCGCACAGTGTCAGCTTTCAGCTGACTCAAGCTGGAAGCTTACACGATGCCCACCACGAGATACGCTGCGCTAATCGCGGCGGCGGACTAAAATTAACTCCACTTTCTTCCTCATACAAGCCTAACCTTAAGTAAACACAAAGCTAATACGCTACGCATATCTTGGCCCGAAAAAACAAATGAAGGCTATAAAAGGCGTATTGCTGTTAACCTTATTAAACGCGGGCATTGCCTGGGCACAGGACCTCAAACTGCCGGTACGCGAGCCGGAGGTTTTGAAAGCCAAATACACATTCGATTATTGGGGCAAGCTGGAGCTTTCAGGTATCGTCAGAAGCCGTACGGATAAAAACGTTTTCTGGATGCAGAACGACTCGGGCGACCAGCCGCGCGTATTCGCAATCGATAGCCTGGGCAAATTCTACCAATCGGCACGATACCGCAACTATGAAGGCATCACCATCGCCGGTGCAACCAATGTAGATTGGGAAGATATCGCGGTAGACGACAAAGGCAACCTTATTATTGCCGATATAGGCAACAACTACAACGATCGTCGCGATCTGGTGCTTTACGTAGTGCCCGAGCCATCGCCTATTGCCAGCAACACCACTTTTTTGAAGAAACTCTTCTTTAAATATCCCGACCAGAAAGTTTACAATGCCAAAACGGATTTCAACTACGACTGCGAGGCGGTGTTTTTTGCCGATGGTAAGTTCCACATGCTATCTAAAGATCGTATGGATACCTTCACCCGCCTCTATCGCATGGATGTAGAGCGGATCGACGAAGTAAACACGCTGACGCTATTGGATAAATTTAACATTGGCGGCAAGGTAACTGCTGCCGATTGTACTGAAGACGGCGACCGCCTGGTGGTGATTACTTATCGTTCTATATGGATATTTGAACGAACAGGTCCCGGCTCCAGCTGGTTTAATGGTAATATCTATTGGCTGCCTGTAAAGGCCCCGCAAATAGAATCTGTATGCTTTAAGGATGATAAAACCCTGTGGCTGCTTGACGAAGAAACAGCCGCCCTATACGAAGTGCCTACGAGCAAGCTTGTAAAGGTAAAGTAACCAGGAACTTGTTTCACGATGGGACGAATTTCACGAATGCTAATATCCTGACAGCATTCGTGAAATTCGTTTCAATTAGTGGGATTCGTGTTTATCTTTTCATGGCCTCTGCAAATATCTCGTAGGAGCGAAGCCTGGCCTGGTGGTCGAAGATATGAGAGGTTACCATCACCTCATCTACCTGGGTTTCGGCTATGAAGGCCTGCATTTTTTGCTTCACGGTTTCGGGTCCCCCGAAGATGGCGTAGGTCAGCATCTGCTCTACGGCTTCCTGTTCAAAGTAGTTCCATACGCCTTCCATGGTATCAATGGGTGGGGGCAGTAAATCGCGTTTGCCGGTTACCACGCCCTTGATGAATTGTTGCACCGAAGTTGCCAACCGGTTGGCTTCTGCATCGGTATCGGCCGCTACTACGTTGATACAGCTGATTACGTAGGGCTTATCCAAATATTCCGAGGGCTTAAAATTCTGGCGATACAGCGCTATCGCCTCTAAAAAATATGTAGGGGCAAAGTGACTGGCAAATGCATAGGGGAGGCCTTTTGCTGCAGCAAGGCGGGCACTATCCAGGCTGGAACCTAATATCCAGATGGGTATATCAATCCCTTCGCCCGGCACGGCGCGCACTTTGCTGTGCTCGTTATCTGCCGAAAAATATTGTTGTAGCCGTTCTACGTCCTGGGGGAAGTTGAACGCGGCGTTCATGTTTTCGCCACGAATGGCCATGGCGGTAAGCTGATCGGAACCCGGCGCACGACCCAGGCCCAGATCTATACGACCGGGGTATAAGGATGCCAGCGTACCGAATTGCTCGGCTACCACCAGCGGCGCATGGTTGGGCAGCATTACACCGCCACTGCCTACACGGATGGTTTTGGTGCCGCCGGCAATATAGCCAATGAGTATGGTTGGGGCCGAGCTGCCCACGTTGATCATGTTATGATGCTCGGCAAACCAATAGCGAGTGTAACCCAAACGCTCGGCATGGCGTGCCAGATCGAGGCTGTTTGGGAAGGTATCTGCGGGCGTTTGGCCCTGTACTACGGTAGCCAAATCAAGTACAGAGTAGGGTATGTTGTTAAGAATAGATGTCATATTATAAAACAATAAAGCCAAAACTAAGGTATATGGTTTGTTGTGTTTGTCAACAAATCATAAATGACTTTGTGCATACATTTAAAATAATCGCGAATATGAAAATATAAGTGTTTGTTTTACACTGTGACTACAATTGTTTATGTATCTTTGCTAATTGATTTGGAGCAACGAAATACAAACACTTCTTAACTTGGGTTTATACGCTAAACTTTACCAAAAATTTGCTCTTTTCGTGCATAAGCAATACTTATCTCCGGATCGTACCAATTTTTTTCATTCTTTTTATTTTTAGTACCCCGCCGGTTTATTGGTCGGCATAATTTGGAACATTTTTATATATGAGACAGCTTAAGATTTCACAATCGATTACCAACCGCGAATCACAATCACTGGACAAATACCTTACCGAAATTGGCAAGGTAGACCTTATTTCGGCACAGGAAGAGGTTATACTGGCGCAGAAGATACGCGAAGGCGATCAGGCGGCCCTTGAGCGATTGACAAAAACCAACCTGCGCTTTGTGGTTTCGGTTGCTAAGCAATACCAAAATCAGGGCCTTACATTGGGCGACCTTATTAACGAAGGTAACCTGGGCCTGATTAAAGCTGCAAAGCGTTTCGACGAAACCAAGGGCTTCAAATTTATCTCTTACGCCGTTTGGTGGATCCGCCAGTCGATACTGTCGGCCGTTGCCGAGCAAAGCCGTATTGTGCGTTTGCCGCTTAACCAGATAGGCTCACTGAGCAAGATCAACCGCTCTGCATCAAAACTGGAGCAGGAATTAGAGCGCCAGCCAACGCCTGAAGAACTGGCCGATGACCTGGAGACCACTACCGAGAAGATATCAGATTCTCTTTCCAACTCGGCCCGCCAGGTATCTATGGACGCGCCATTCATCACCGGCGAAGAAAATACCCTGCTGGATGTATTGCAAAGCGGCGACGCTGCTACAGACAGCGAACTGATGGCCGATTCGTTGAGCCAGGAGATCAAACGCTCGCTGAACATTTTGGCTGAGCGCGACAGGCAGGTGATCGTATTGTTCTTTGGTTTGAACAATAACGCACCGCACTCGCTGGAAGAAATAGGCGAGAAGTACAATCTTACCCGCGAACGCGTTCGCCAGATAAAAGATAAAGCCCTGATGCGCTTAAGGCAAAATTCAAAGGCAAATCTTTTGCAATCGTACTTGTAAGCATCAATCGCCCGATATTTGAACGCCCCGGTTTTAAACAAGCCGGGGCGTTTTGTTTTAAATAATAATACGTCATTTTATTACTTGTTTCAAGACCCCATCATCTAAGTAGCCAATTGCCTAACCACCTTCAAGGCCCATTACCTGCAGTATAAGATACCCGCCTTTATTATTTTATTTTAATAGGCATAACCTATTGTTTTTAACATACTTATTCGTAATTTCATAAACCCAATTATAAACCTGTATTTTTTTATGAAAAGCGTAAAACACATCTTAGCCCGCAAGGGGAGTGCGGTTATTGCCGTACCTGCCGATACCACTGTATTGAATGTGCTTAAACTAATGGCCGAAAGGAATATCGGCTCGGTAGTGGTTACTGATAACGGCCAATATATTGGCCTGGTTACCGAACGCGATTACGCCCGTAAAATAATACTGATGGGCAAACATTCTGACGATACGACCGCCGGCGACATCATCAGCACTAATTTGCCGCGCATCACACCAAAATCGTCTGTAGAGAGCTGTATGATTATCATGAGCGAGAACAACATCCGCTATCTGCCCGTTTTTGATGAGGCGGATGAGCTTTGCGGCATCATCTCTATCAATGATGTGGTGTACGAAACCATCCACTCGCAAAAGGAAACCATAGAGCAGCTGCACAGCTACATACAGTCTACCTAAAATTGGCTTTAACCTGCCATCAGCTGTTGCTGGGGTAAATTGATGATGAATTCTGTGCCTTTATTAAGCACGCTGGTAATAGCTATGGTACCGCCCAGGCTTTCTACCTGCGTTTTCACCATAAACAGGCCAATGCCCTTGCCCTCTACGCTGGTATCAAACCTTTTATAAAGGCCGAAGATATCTTCGCTGTATTTAGAGGTATCTATACCGCGCCCGTTATCGCGGAAGTTGATGGTAATTTTGCCGTTGGCTGTTTTGGCTGATATGACTATCTCCGGCGATACCACCCGGTTGCGGTATTTGATGCTGTTTAAGATGAGGTTATAAAGGATGCTGTGAATAAAACTCTTGAGCGATACGATTTCTGCAGTTTCGAAATCCGCTCGTATGGATACTTGTTCTTTTTCGATCAGGTGCCTGATACTTAGTTTAATATCCTCAACCAGCTTAGATAGCCTGATGCGTTCTATATGTTCATTGGGCGTTTGGCTCACCTGCAAAACTCGGTTAAGATCAAGGATGGTATCGTCGAGTTTATCCGCAGATCTGCTGATGCTATCTACTATTTCGGCTAGTTCGATATCCTCATGGCTGGAGCCCGACAGCAGCGACGACAGCCCGATGATGTTGGCCACCGGCGCGCGCAGGTTATGCGATATGATGTAGGTAAACTGTTCCAGCGCTTTGTTGCGCTGCAGCAGGTCAGCCGTGATTTTTTCACGTTCTATCTCCAGCCTTTTCTTGTCGGTAACGTCTTTTACGGTATAGATGTAGCCAAAATCTTCGTATTGCTGGTCTTTGATGCCCGCCCAGGTAATATCGAACCATTTTGCCTGCCCTTTAATAAGGCGGCTCTCCTGGTAGTGCATCACGCCGCCATTGCGGGTGTTCTCTAATATCTCCAGCACAAAGGCGTGATTTTGTGTGGGTATGCAATCCAATACCGCGCTGCCTTCGGCAATTTTGCAGCCCGTTGTCACCTCAGATAGCTGTTGCGCCAGGTTATTGAAAGATACAATGTTGCCTTGCCCATCAATAAGCATACACGCTGCATCTGTATTGTTGAAGATGGTGCGCAGGCTTGCTTCAGATTTGCGTATGGCCGCCTCATCCAGCTTTTGTTTGGTAATATCGCGCGAGAAGCAGGAGAGGCCGATAACCTGCCCGCTCTCCCTGATAGGGTTGATAGAATAGCTGAGGTACACCTTCTCGGGCCCGAAGGTGTATTCGTTTACGAATTGCTGGGTTTCGCCGTCCAGTGCGCGTTGGTATATGTTTTCCCATTTCCGGCCCACCTCCGCATCATAGCCGCTAATCATCTCCAGCGTGCTTACTCCTGTAAAAATATCGAAGCCGTAAACATGTTTGATCGTATTTTTGAAGAGTTGGTTGTAGGTGATCACCTTCAGGTTGCGATCCAGTGAGTACACCAAATCGCTGGTGTTCTCTATAACAGCCGATAGGTTGGCTTCAGAATGCTTCAGGGCATTCTCGTGCTCCTTTCGCCCGGTAATATCGGTGAGCATAGCCAGCGAGCCTGTGTACTTTCCATCGGCATCAAAAAGTCCGTTGGTTGCCACAATACATTGTACATGGGCTCCGCTTTTGTTAATGAAAGTACTTTCGTGCGTTTCGGCAATACCCTGCCTGCGTTTCTCCGCCCGGGCAAGCGTATCGCTGCTATTATGGTTGTACCTAAAATCGGATTTATCCCTGCCAATCATTTCTTCGGCGGGGTAGCCCAGTATATCGCAGGTTTTTTGGTTCACGAAAACGGTAATCAAATCCTGATCTACTATCCAGATACCTTCCTGCGCGGTCTCTACTATTTGCCGGTAGTTCTGTTCGGTAAGCTGCGCTTTTGGGGGAATGGCAGCATCATGGGTGGCAACCAGTACGGCAGCGGGCAGCGTATGGATATCCTTCTTGAGGATATAATCGCAGGCCCCCTGTTTTATAAGCCTTACTATCTGCTGCGCATCGGTGCCTTCATTGGCCAGCACCATAAATGGTACGGCAGGGCTGTATTGTTTTAGCGCCGACAAAGCGTCCGCTGCACTCAGTGCGGGGAAAGCATCGCTGGCTATAATTAGGTTGGGGGCGAACCCTGATAATTCCTCCAGGAAGGCGGGGCCGTTATCAACTACCTTTAGCTTTGCATCAATACCTGCTGCTTTAAGCGTAGCGCTCACCGTTAAAACGGTGCCTGCGTTATGCTCCAGGTATAGTATTTTGATAGTTTCGATCACAGGTAGTATCCTTAATGAAATTGTAGGCGGCGGGGGGCAAAGCTTACGTACAATACTAAGCAAAAAACAACATAAAGAAAACGTTTTTTGTTTTGCTTGCGCTATTGTGTTTATTTTACATAATCCGTGCCGTAACTACCTGAAAAAGAGTTGAAAATATTTGCATTTATAATAATATTTAGTTGTAACTTCAATTACCAATTACAAACATCTTAAAAAAGGAGGCATCATATGAATATGGTCCAAAAAGTTGAACATTGGGGTGATCTTCATCATCCGAAATGGCTGGATATGGTACGCATTATACTGGGGTTGATTATCTTTAGCAAAGGGGTGGTATTCATCAGTAGCACGGGCGTGCAGCAGGATTGGATCTTCCAGAACAAAACCTTCGATGGCTCGGGCCTGATGGCCGTGGTGCTTATCCATATTGTTGCTTTTGCCCATGTGATAGGGGGGCTGCTCATCCTTACCGGTTTGCTCACGCGCATGGTTGCCGTGATGCAGATGCCCATACTGTTAGGCGCTATATTTTTTGTGAATATTACCAAAGGGCTATCGTTCCTCAATACGGAATTATGGCTTTCCATATTGGTTTTTTTGCTGCTGGTATTGTTTTGGGTGGTAGGCTCGGGCAAGTTCTCGGCAGATGCCTGGATTGCCGAAACCAACGATCATCAGCACAGACACAGGCATTAAAGATTAGTTTTCATGTTTGCGAAACCCGGGTGCCGTGCTGGCGTCCGGGTTTTACTTTTTAATTTGGTCGTGCCGAAAGCTAAGCCTAAAGCCATGAAATTATACACTCCCGCTCTGTTTTTAATACTGCTTGCCACAGCGTGCGGGCAGCCTTCAAAAACCGATAATGCCAAAAGTCCGCAATTGGCCCCGTCCGCTCCAGTCGCTGTTAAGGTGCCATCACCGCAAAGTGCCTCTAAATGGTTCGATTCACTCTCTGTAGTTTATAACAAAACCACCAAAAACGAATTGGTGCGCATTGCGGTAGCCGACAAAACCCTTAATGAAGAATGGCTATTTGATCAGGAGTTAAAGACCGACACCGCCAGTTATTACCGTTATCAGGTAGGGCACGATTTAACCGATGCCGATGGCAGTAGATTTATTACCGATGCCTGGATTTATGTAGATACCGTAAAAAGGCGGTTTTATGAACAGCTACCTGATCAACAGCTGATGGAGTGGAAGCCGTGAGTAGCTTGCTTCTGTTCTAAAAATCAAGCGAATAGGCATAAACACTTGCGCATTTTAGCACTAAACCGTATATTTAAGGCAGATTAAAAATAGTACTAAAACCTTATCATTATGAAAAAACAATTACTTGCCGGTATCATCGCGCTCAGCACAATTGCGCTGGTTTACACATCGTGCAAAAAAACGTCAACGGATCCATCGACCAAAACGGTTGATGCTAAAACGGTAACCCAGGAAATTGCCCTTAACATTGCCCAAACATTTTATGGTGACCTTGGCGGTTTCGATTTTAGCGATGGCCTGCATCCGCAGGTAAACGCCGTTAGGCCTGGTTTTAAAAAAATCGTAATCAACACGGTAAACCCCGAGTGCGGACTTAAAGTGGATACCACGCTTAGCTACAACATCGGCATAGATACTACGCAACTGAGCATCTCGGGCCGTTTTAAATATGCTACCACCTGCATCAACAATAACATAAGCGGCCTCACTTTTTACGATAGCCTGCTGGTATCTATGATAACGCCATCATTAGCTGTTAAATACAGGATAGGGCAAGATTTAGCAGTCACCAGCCTTGGCCCAGGCAATCCTAATTCAGAGTTGTCTTTCGGCGGTACCATGAATATGCAGGTAGATCTGGAAGTCAAGACCGGCACCAAGGCGAAAGCGAATACCGTGTTCAACTATAAACTAACCTCGCTTATCGTCGACCCGGCAGATGACGGCCAGATAAAAGGTGGCAGCGCGGTATTCAAAACTACCGGCAGCACCCCGCAAGGCAAATGGGACTACACTGGCACCATCCTTTTCATGGGCGATAATAAAGTAAAAATCACCATCAACGGCGCCACTTATACGGTAGATATCCAAACCGGGCAAATCGTTTAATTAAGCAGCTTTAAAATAAGTAAAGAGACTGTATCATATAAAGAACCCAGTGTTAAACAACAAAACTGAATTTGGTGAGGATAGACTTTGTGTCCTTTGTGCTAAATGGTGTGCCAATCTTTGTGGCCTTTGTGGTTGAAATTTTACCACAAAGGCCACAAATGGAGAAACACAAAGAACACAAAGCCAAATTTAATTTTTAGTAAAATACCTAAAAAGCATTTACGATACAGCCTCTTTGCATTCAGGAATAATGTGCTCCGGCCGGAGATTTTTAAGCGGTAAACGCGGGATTTTAATGACCTAAAGCAAGCGGACAAAACGCCTACAACCTGTTTGTTTTTAAACATAAACTATTGCCTGCTAAAAAATACAAAAGCTTGCAATTATTATTATAAAATCGTAGTATCTTTGCAGTATGGGTAGATCAACTGAAACATTCAGTAAAAAAGAACGAGAGAAAAAAAAATCGATCAAGTTAAAAGACAAAAAGGAAAAGGCCGAAGAGCGCAAAGCGAACGGATCTAAGGGCAAATCGTTGGACGATATGATGGCCTACATCGATGAAGATGGTAACATTACCTCAACACCACCGGATCCTAACAAACGCCGGAAGATAGTTGCTGAGGATATACAAATCAGCATCCCTAAGCAAGCCGAACTAACCGAAGCGGAAAAAATACGCACGGGCACGGTAACCATGTTTAATAGCTCAAAAGGTTTTGGCTTCATCAGAGACCACGTAACACAGGAAAGCATTTTTGTGCACGTGAACGGCTTAACCGAAGAGGTAAAAGAAAACGATAAAGTAACCTTTGAAACCGAACAGGGACAAAAAGGGCTTAACGCAGTAAACGTAAAGAAAGCACCTAAATAAAGCACAGATTTCTGTTTAAACGCTCTTTGAGGTTTAAACAGGTTTATTTAACGCCTTTATTTATAACAGGAAAAGCAAATTGAAGCCCGGCTTCAATTTGCTTTTTTTATGGAATTAAAATGGGGTGCTGAGTTTTTCTCCGGTTGCTTTAGTTTTTGTGATAGTTACACACAATGCGTTTTGCATATTCCTCTAGCTCTTTTACTTGTTGCTTGCAGGCTTCATTAGCAACAAGCCCGCTGCGTGCCACGCACGATTCATAGAACGAAACTTCTATCGTGCCGCCGGGTAACAGTTCAGCTAAAAAAAACACGATATCAGCGTTTAATTGGTTTGCCAGTAAAAATGTATTTGGCGAAATACTTTCTCCGTAGGCACCGTCAACCAAAACCACCATAGTTGCGCCTTCCAATAAAATGGTCCTCATTTTGATCAGCACAGTTGGCCCGGTAGCAATAGCGGGTATGGTTTGTGTGCTTCCCCATAAAGCTACAGCGGTTATTTGATGATGGGCTCCCGCTATGGCTGCTTTTGGCGCGTAGCCGTTTTCTACCAAATAGCGTATGGCAACTTTAACCAGGGGTAAATGCACCGAACACAGCATTATACCGCAAGGCCGTTCTTTAGCAAACAGCTCAAAACCTTTGGCTATCACAGGTATGGGAAAAGCTATGTTTTTACGGGTTAATAAACTCAATATGGCATTTAATAAATAAGCATGCCGTAACCCAGGGCTGCGGTTTTGCAAAGAATTTGCTCCCTTACGGCAACGCACCACTAAACCTGTGAGTTTGTATGCAGCAGAATACCAGTATTTTGGCCTGTAAAAAGAAACGATATAAGCAACAAGGAGTTTTCTGAATAGATGGTGAGCCTTTTTAAGGAGCTTGAGATTTGATAATATATCCATTCTGTATTAAAAATACGCCAAAAGCCTGCAATAATAATATATACATCGGATATTTTATAAAAATTAACCCTATGCCTTACAAATAGGATTTAGATGACCATTAAGGAGCGATCTGTATTGATGTTCAATGGTATACATGCCGTGGAGTGGAGACGATGTGGCAACCTTGACCGCCAATAGCGGGTGAAAATACGCTCCTAAATACCGTTAAGATACGGTACGCCAATGGTTTTAATTTCCCGAGATTAGGTATAGTAAATCATAAATATTTAATGCCTAAACTAATACAGAGATGGAAGACATAAAATCATCGATTGATTCAATTCAATCAAAACTCGACGACTTATCCAAAAAATCGGAAAAGAAAGACAAGCGTGATTTTTGGATAAACTTAATTTCGGCTATCATTTTACCGGTAGTTATTGCTTTTTCGGGATATTGGTTCTCCGAGGCACTTAAAGAAAACGAATTGCAACAGGCTGCCGACCAGCAGAGTGCGCAGCTTAAAGTTTCCTTAGCTAACCAACGTTTAGAAACATTTAAATTTGTTATGCCTTTAATTGAGGTACTGAGTACAGGAAACCCCAAACAGCAAGCTTATGCGCGCCATGTAATTAACCTGCTTGTGCCGGATGATGCGCCGCAACTCTTACAAATTGCGATAACATCTGCTACCGGAAGCACTAAGGGTTTGCAAAATAAACTCGACTCGGCCCAAATCAATTTAGTTGCCAATATATTCTCTCCTGTTGCGAAAATCCGTACCACTAACGCCAATGAAATTATGGTGAGCTGGTACAAAATAGACACGATTATACCGATACTGATTGATTACGCAAGCAAGCATTTGGATAACGGCGATGGCGTGTATAACTCCATTGTTGTTTTAAACAACATGCATGGCCGGGCCTTAACGGTGCACAAGAAGCAAGTTCAGGATTTTGTAAACAAGGTAATGGCGCTACCAAATATGCCTAAAACCGTTGCTGCGGCTACGGAGTTCAACCAGGAATTAAAAGGGTTGTGAAATAGTGTAGTATTTCTGATAGGCACAAGTAGCTGGCAACGATAATGGTAACGTTAATGTGCATAATAGTTTAGCCGTAGCCTAGGAAACTGGCGTATTCTGCCTTCGTTGGGTGTTGTCACCAACGAACCGCGATGCTTGCAGATGATGCATTAACCCGATATGCCGCAGTGCTTGTAATGCCCTAACCATTGGGCCGATATCCCGTAGAGTAAGTGCATCCTTGTGTTATTGCTGACAACAACAACAACAACAACGGCGAAAAAGATAGTAAATAAATACGATAATAGTAAATTAAACATCTTATAATCAGGAATTTAATTAAATAGAACAACCCTTTTTAAAGCAAAAAACTCGGAAGGAAAATCTTCCGACCATGACAGGTATTTATACCCGCTTTTTTTGTAAAAACGGGTATAAGTATCTGTTTGCAATATCGAGTATTTATGCTCTTACACTGTACCAGGAATCGTCCCAACTTTACATCATCAAAAGTTTTTGTAGCGGAGCAGAACCCGCTTAAAAAAACGGACTGACTGTACAGGATAAAACGGGGGCGAAAATCTGAAAAGCCTTATGAGTAGGAAAAAAATAGAGAAAACATGTCAACTACAATTAGTGTAACAGCTTGCGATAATGAGCTGATTATGGTGGCCTACAACACCAACGACAACAGCGTGAGTTACGAACTTTGCAGATTTTTATCTGGGTATCATTATAGTGTTAATGTGCCCATAACTGTAAATGTAGGGCCGTTTTTGGGCACATTGCAGGTAAATGGGCTTTCGGGTAGTATTAATCAACCGCTTAATATTTTGCTGCCGCAAGGATCATACAATTTATTATTAATAGGGATTAATTGGGGGGCAGGTGAAGCGTCATTTAAGGTAACTGTTAATAATCAACCCTTCAATTACAGTAATCACGGCGCTCAAGCCGGGGTAGTTTGGACCCCGGCACCAATTTCGATTACTGTTTAACAAAAAGCAAATTTAGCTGCCTGTAGTTGTAAATCCGGATGGCTGTGCTTGTAGTAAATGACTTCATAAAATTCAAAAGTTTTTGGATTTTCATCTAAAGACTTTTGAATTTAAATATGTAGCCCTCACCAGGCAAATTTCCAGCTATTGTTTGTAAGATTTAACCAGAAGGCTTTTCAAGGTAAAAAAATATTACAACGGTTAGAGCCCAGCCCCTGCAACAGGATAAAAGCCTTTCTGCCTTCGCTGGGTGTGGTCACCAACGAACCGCGATGCTTGTAGATGGCGCATTAACCCGATATGCCGCAGTGCTTGTAATGCTCTAACCGGTGTGGGGGATCAAATCGGGTTTAGGGTCCACCGGCAGTTCAAACTAACTCCTTTGTCAGTGCGAGCGATAGCGTGGCAATCTCATGTGCAAAGTAGCCAAAATGCTTGGGGCCGACTTGCTCATTTACAATGATACACACAGCACGCGTGCACCAGCATCGGCGGTTATATATCCCCTCATTCTGAACTTGTTTCAGAACCCCATCATAAAGTCGCCACTGTGCCTTGCCGTTTTGCATACTGATTACCTGCCGTGTGGGGTTCTGAAAAAACTTGTTATATCGAACGAGCGATAGCGAGTAGATATCTTGTTGTTGATGCATGGCTCGCCACTATGCAAGCCCGCCTTGCCTGCCGATGATTGCTTCGTTCCTCGCAAGGACGAGGTGGTGATTAGATTTGTCAACTTTCTAAAAGTTGACAAATCTTGTTGTTGATGCAAGGCTCGCCACCACGCCCGCCCGCCATGCATAACTAACAAGATCCTTCGCTATCGCTCAGGATGACAAACAGGGGAAAACCTCAGGCCTTTTTTGCATAATAGGCCATTACCCTTTGCGTAAAAGCCAGCAACCTGGTATGCAGGCGCTCCAGCTGTTTGTAGCCCGCGTTGAGGCCGTCGACAGGGTTGCGCAGCTGCACGCGACTAAACAATGGGTGCCCGGCAAAATACCGGCTGTAAGCCACCAAAAACTCCTCGGGCGAATACCAGGTTTTGGTATCGGGGTCGTATACCCAGCAATTGCTTTCGCGCGCATTTTCACAAACGCGCTCGGCGGTAAGCAGCGCCTGCCGCTCCGCTTCTTCTTCCGCCAACCTGCGGATATTTTGCTCCAGTTCCCGCTTTCTTAGCGCTTCAAGCTCTTCGTTGGTATAAATATTGGGGTAACCGGCCATGTCGCAAATTGCTAATTATATTAGCAATATACAAGTATTGCTTTGGCTGATTTTTCCACAAAGATGCCTAGAAGGATTGGCGGGGTTTGATTAAGGTTTTTGCGGTGGAGGTTTACAATTTGTTAAGATAGATGCGGCACGCGTGCGCTAGCTTTGGGCCTGCATCACAGTTCAGGAGGGTGCATCGTTCATTTATAGTTGGTTTATTGCACATCACATCTATTGGTAAAACTGAAATTGAATTAGGAGATACAAGCGTTCAAATTGGTGAAAATTATAAAATGAATGTGGATGAGTTAAAAAGAAAAACTCATTTAAACCATCATTGTATTATGCCTAGTGCAAGCTAATTAAGGGATAGTTAGCTACCTTGCAAGTCGTTAGGCACAAGTACACCCCGCACGTGGCCTTGTAAAGCATAGTTGCGCCAAGCTGAGCATCGGTGTGCTATTGGTGACAAAACCCAACAACGGCGAAGCTAAAGTAAAGGGTAGTTAGCAAGTTTGCCAGCACTAAGGTGCAAGCACACTCTGCAGATGTTCTGCGCAGTATAAGAGAGCAAGTATGGGTGGCTGTCCTGAAAATAACTACCTGTGGCTATTTTCGGGAGAATAAAAACAACGTATATTGCAGTATTAACAACCAATATAAACCTTTCAATGAAAAACCTTTGCGTTCTATTATTAATGATAATAACTACAGGCTATTGTTTTGGGCAAAGTTCTGCCAGTGCCGAAATTGATAAAGGCTGGGGACCATGGAAACAAAGTGGTTGTTTTAAAGGCCTTTTTTTTAGGGTGCAAAGAGATCATTATGATAGAGGCACAAATAAATTGTTTTATCTGATTGAGTTTCAAAACAGATACAACAAAAGGGTAGGATTTACCTTTTATTTGTTTAATCCCGCAACAGAGAAACCCAAAGATGTGAACCCGGGATATACCTTTGGTGATGCTTCTGTATCGTTAATGCCGGGTAAGGTGTATCGCACGTTTGAAGGTGTTATTGGGGAGGGTAACGCTATTTGTCAAATATTTGACGTTTGTTTTGTTTTTAATAAGGATGGGCAGACTAGTTGCACTTCCGGACCTTATAATGGAAACGGTAGTTTTGCAGAATGTGATAATGGGATACCCAATTATATAGTATATACGGCAGCAGATCAGGCAAATGCGGAAGCTGCCGAGGAGGCAGCTAAGAAAAAGGCGTATGATCCAAACTATACATATAAAGGCGAAACCAGTCCCGGTAGAAATGTGAATCAACGTTCACCTACTGATAAGTTGCTTGATGTTTACGCAAAAACATTGGGTGTAAAGAATAGTGGGACAACTAGTTATAGCCCAGGCCCCGCAACTTCGCCTGTGGTTACAGAAAGGCAACCAGCTATAGCAAACCCATCACCAGTCTCCGAAGTAACAGAAAACGATTTTGCAATGGATGTAACGCCATATAGCCCACTGAACGCCAAAGAACAAGCTGAAAGATTTGTAGCTGGCTTTGCCAAACGTTCCGGCGTACTTACCCTGCCCAGTGGCGTTCTTTACCAAATGCTTACACCTGGCACAGGGGTAAAACCAACAGCAACCGATAATGTAAAAATTAACTTCAGAAAAACAACGGTAGTTGGAAAGCAATATATGGCCGTTTTAGCAACCGATAAGGCCGAAACTATTAATGTTGGAGAAATAGGCCCAAACCTGGCTGAGGGAATTAAGTTAATGAATGTGGGTAGCAAATATTGTTTTGTTTTTCCGGCACCGCTCGCCGGTAAACAGCCCGACTATCCCGCAGGTTCCGTTACCATTGTTTGGGTTATCGACCTGTTGGAGGTGGTAAAATAATGAAAAAAAAATATCTAATTGGCGCTGCTTAAAAATTATTTAACTACATCGTTTGTAGGCAGCGTAGGGAAATATTCATGATGCATGTACATGACGAATTAAGACATTATGCCACAATGCTTGTAAAACCCTAACTGACGTGGGGGGCCAAATCGGGTTTATGGTCGACCTGCAGTTCAAACTAACCCCTTTTTCATTGCCAGCGATAGCGTGGCAATCTCATGCGCAAAGTAGCCAAAATACATGGGGCCGCCTTGCTAATTTTCCACGATACATGCTGCACGCGTGCGTCAGCGTGGGAGATAAAACGGCATCTTCCCTATTAAAGGATGCGGCCAATAAAAGCCAAACGCTGCAATCAATATAAAAGTAATACTCCTGTGCTGGTGCTGCAGCCCTTGATGTCACCTTTCTACAGCTCAATTGTTTATGTAATAAATACTCCCGGCGGCTAGGAAGAATTCCGCCGGGTTGTTACTCTTTTCCCGGTTTCCCACCAAAATGATATACATCCGCAATTGTAACCTTCATATTGTTGATTATGATCGCTCACTTTACTTTATAAACCAATTTTATGAAGCCAAATATTTACAAACTGGTTCTCTGCGGATTACTTGCGTTAAGCGCCTGCCGGAAAGACGAGTTCAAACAACCGCTGATCACACAATCGCTTAACGGCTCTAACGACCAGTTGATTATAGCGGCTGTAAACGAAAATTACCTGCCGTTAACCGTTAAAACCATCGCCGGAAATCCCGGAACTAGAGGCTATGCGGACGGAACGGGCAAAAATGCATTGTTTAACCCGTTGTGGGGCATTGAGCTTACCGATGACGGCAACCTGTATGTGGCCGATATATATAATAACAAGATACGTAAGGTTACGCAGGAGGGTGTAGTAACTACTGTAAAGATACCGCTGCGGCCCGACCGTACATCATTGCGAAACCCGGCTGTGATTAAAATATCCAAGGATGGAACGATGAACATTTTAGCTTTGGAATATACCCGGCAATTTAAATATAAGATATGGATTGTAAAGCCGGACGGCCAGCTTTTTAACCCAGAGGTACGGAGCAACGAGTTCTTTTACGATATTTCTAAAGATCCCTATAACGACTTTTACTGGATATCCGGCGGAATTGCAGACTTCCGCGGTACGCATGGCGGACCGAAAGGGGTTATAGAGAAATTTTTGCCCGATGCTAAAGACAGTTTGGGTACAGACCCCTATAGTCCGGATAAAGATAAGCTTGTGCAATACTACGACCAGCAATATCCTAGCATAAGCAGCATTTTTTGCGGATATAATGGCGTTAAGTATCTGGTTGTAAATCAAAAGCATATCTACAAGCTTACAAAGTCGGGAGAATTTACGCAATTGTTTAAAAATTACAATTTCGAGCTTATATACAGCATCGTAGCGAATAAGGATAGCCGTACCTTATATGTTGCAGACGGCGGGCGTATAGTGGCCATCAGCAATAATAAGGTTCAATACCTTGTAGGTCCGCACCCGGAGTATAAGGGTCGCGACGGCGTGGGCAGCAGCGCAGACATCAGGGCTCACCACATGGTTTTATCCCCGGATGAAAGTACCCTTTATTTTACCGACTTTGACTATTGCACCGTCCGCAAGCTACTGTTAAGATAAAACTTAATGTCAAACGGCTGTTCGAACGGCTAATGTTAGCGGGTTGACACAACTTGATATATTTGACGTCTTATTAAAAGTTTTTAAAAAAAAAGCGGGGGTTAACATGTTAACCTCCGCTGCATTGGTTCTCCCGGCATGGGCGCAAACCATAGGGTGTAAGTCCCGAACGCACCTTGATAGTGAGAAGCGTTAACCAAACAAAAGCTCGACCCGCAGCCATACCTTTCCCTGCTTCATAAAAACGCACTCACGCCCCCACTATCCCTTCCCGCTTTAATACCCTGAACACCTTACTCGCTGTACACCCAGTTTCTTTGGCAATTTGCCGTATGCTTTGGCCTTGTGCATGCAGCTTTACCATTTGCGCTGCTTCTCCCTTGCGCAATTGCTCGGTATAAGGCAGCAGGTGAGGGGCTTCGCTGCCTTGCCCTTCAAACTCGAACAGCAGGAAACCACCCTGTTTGGATATGCGGCAAAACTTTACCGCGTCGGCACCCATTGTGAGGTCGCCGCTGCGTTGCTTTACCTGTTTCAGGTAACGCAGGCCGGGCGATACCTGGCTTTCGCCTATGGCAAAGGCGCTATCGGCAAAGTTGATCAGCATCTTGCTGCCCTGCAAATCGTCGCGGGTAATGGGCCGGCAGGGGTTGCGTTTGGGCGTATGCGCCAGCACCAGCATGCTTAGCCGATAGGTGTTTTTGATATGGTGCAGGCTGCGCATCAGTTTTACGGCACCGGCTGCGTTCTCGGTGCTGCTGCGCAGGGCGGTAATATTGTCAATAATTATCGTGCGCGAGCCGGTGGTAACGATAATATTCTCCAGCGAGTTGATGAGGTAATCGTGATAGCTGGCAAACTTGCCCTCGCGGGTAGCATCGGGGTTGATAACCACGCGGTAAAAGTTGGGCGCAAAACGGTACATATGGCCGTTTAGCGCGGTGTATCGCGCAGCAAATTGGGCGGCATTCAGCTCAAAATCGAAGTACAGCACCGGCTCGGCCTGTTGCTGCACAGGCATATCGCCAAATTGCCGCCCTGTGCTGATGGCTTCGCCTATTTGCACTGCCAGGATAGATTTGCCCGCGTTGGTATCGGCAAATAAAATGCAGAGCTCGCCTTTGTACCATAAATCGCCAAAGAGCGTTTCGCCCGCAGGTCGCTCGCCCTCGGGTAGTTTTAGCCAGTCCTCTACTTTTTTGATGATAAAAGCATCGTCGGTAGTTACCTGCCGTTGTTCCAGCTCTTGCATCTGTCGGCTTTGTTTGGGCGTAAGGGTGCCCCGGCTCATCGACCGGATAAGCTCTATAATAAGTGGGCGCTCGCCGGCAAGGTTGTCGCTTAAAGAAGATCTCATGATGGATATTGGGTTGTTGATTTGGGTTTTCGGAAAACGGTGTTGGGTCCGCGTGGCTGGTCGACTCACCCTGTCGGCGGACAGGGTGAGTCAGATATGCGAGCGATAGGAAACAGATTTAACAGTTCCGGGCACTTTTTTTTAATGATGCAAGTTACCCAAAAGCATACAGTTTGATGGTGACACTGTTTTGTCAGTACCCGCGTGCTTAGTCCCTAAATAGCCTCAATCGCTGTTTCAAAGGTGTTTCATTTCGGAGCAAAAAGGTGTTTCACCTGTTTAAGCTAAATTTACTTATGTGTATAATAATGAATGTTTTATGTGCTTTATTTAAATGAATACATTGTTTCAGTATGTTTTATCAAGATTAGGTAAATTATTGATAATTAAATATTTATGAAAAGCAGGGTGTTTCGCTCTCGCGAAGCGAAACACTTGCGTTAATTCCGGCAAATTCGCCCTCAAAATTTTACCTAATCTGCCTCAACTCCTGTTCTTAATCTGCATTTTTGTATGTGCCCACATCAGAACAAATATCCTCGTCCTTCCCGCACCAGCCAAACGTGCAGCAAACCGAGCTGTTCGGCAAACTTCACCGATTTTTACTGGCCGATGAGGGCCACGAGTGCTTTATCCTTCGCGGCTATGCCGGTACGGGTAAAACCACTGTGGTCGGCGCCTTAGTGCAGGCACTCAAATATTACGACTACAAATCGGTATTGCTGGCACCTACGGGCCGCGCTGCCAAGGTAATTACCAATTACAGCGGTCGCAAGGCTTTTACTATCCACAAGCGCATCTACCGAAAAAAGTCGGCAGTGAATATGGATGAGGCCTTCAAACTGAACGATAACCTGGCCACCAACACACTTTTCATTGTAGATGAAGCCTCCATGATATCCGATGAGCATAGTGGCTTCAATGGTTCCACCTTGCTGCTTGATCTGCTCAAATTTGTGTACAACGGCCGCAACTGCAAGCTGATGCTGGTTGGCGATACCGCCCAGCTGCCGCCGGTTGGCTCGATAGACAGCCCGGCGCTGGATAGCAAGCTGATGAAGGATAAGTTTATGCTGGAGGTGCACAGCTACGAACTGACCGACGTGTTGCGCCAGCAGCATGATTCGGGTATCCTGTATAACGTTACCGAAGTGCGCGATATCCTCCGCCGGGAAGAAGAGGAATACCCACAGATTGTTACCGAGGGCTACAAGGACGTTATCCGGATGACCGGTGCCGACCTGGAGGAGGAGTTGGGCACCGCTTATCACAATTATGGGTACGATGGAACGTTGATCATTTGCCGCAGCAACAAAAACGCCAACCAGTATAACATGCAGATCCGTAACCGTATCCTGATGCGGGAGGAAGAGCTCACAGGTGGCGATCAACTGATGATTGTGCGTAATAATTACTTTTGGCTGCAAACAGAGGAAGAGGGTAGCACGGCATTCATCGCCAATGGAGATATCGTAAAACTGCGTAAGGTGCGCAGGATGGAGGAAATGTACGGTTTCCGGTTTGCGGATGTGCAACTGGAATTTATTGATTATGCCGAGGACCCTGTGCTGGATTGTAAGATACTCATTGATACCTTATACTCCGAAGCGCCGGCGCTAACTCCCGATAAGCAAAAGCAACTGTACCTGGAAGTGATGAAAGATTACGACCACATACACAACAAGCGTGAAAAACACGAGCAACTAAAGCTAAACCCATACTACAACGCCCTGCAGGTAAAGTTTGCTTACGCCATTACCTGCCACAAAGCCCAGGGCGGCCAGTGGGAAGCCGTGTTCGTAGACCAGGGCTACCTCACCGAAGAAATGGTAAACACCGATTTCCTCCGCTGGTTTTACACTGCCTGTACACGGGCAACCGAGAAATTGTATTTAGTGAATTTTAATGAGAAATTTTTTGTCTGAACCCGAATTTGAGGGATTAATCGAATTGACAGAATTAAAAAAGGTGCTCTGTAATTCTGTCTATTCTTAAAATTCGTTTAATTCGAGTTCAGACATTGACTATTCCGCCTGCGGCAAATCAACAGTAAACGTACTGCCTTTGCCTTCTATGCTGCTCACGCTTATTTTGCCGCCGTGCCGCTCTATAATATGTTTTACGATGCTAAGACCAATACCTGTAGATTGTTCGCCTTTGAGGCCAGTACGGCCCGCCCCGCTAAAGCGGTCGAATATTTTAGGCAACATCGCTTTGGGTATGCCCAGGCCATAGTCCATCACCTTAATAATAATGCGCTCTTTTACCCGGCTTAGGTGCACCTCAACCTTGTCGGCATCGTTAGAGAATTTCAGCGCGTTGCTTATAAGGTTGTCTATCGCCCTCGGGAATTTCTCGTGGTTGATCAGGGCGTAAGCCTCGTTGGTGTCACTTGTCAGCACTACCCTGTTGCGGCCGCCCAGTTGCACGCGCCAGGTGTTTACCATGTTTTGCAGCAGGTTGTTCATCTCGGTACGGCTGGTATCAAAGCCGGCGCTTCCCTCATTACGCGCGGCCTCCAGCAGGTCGTCGATAATGTTGCGGGCTTTGGCGCAGCTCTCGCGCATCATTTTTAGGTTATCCTGAGTGTCTTCGTCTATGTCTTCCATCTCCATCATCATGGCTAAGGATTCTACGGCTGCAATAGGGTTGCGCAAATCGTGTGCTACGGTACCTAATACCTGGTTCTTGAAAGCGTTGGCTTGTTCTATCACGGTAGTCTTATCGCGTATCTCTATTACCTGAAGGTAATAAGTGGCTTTGTACGAAAAAAAGTATCGCGAGATAAGGAAAAAGCCTGCTATCAAAATGGCCGAGATCATCTGGTTGTAGATCATTTCCGTAGCATCGGCCTGGGCGTGAAAAAGCAAAGCTGTAAATAACAGCTCTATGCCCACCAGCAATACGATGGTTTCATAGTATTCGAACACAAATAGCACGCTCACCAAACTAAGCGCTACCAGGTATAAGGTAAGGGCGTTGCTTGGATCGGCAGTGGCTATAAAGCTCGAATACATGCCGCTGCAGATGATGTAAATCGAAAACACGAACACAAAAAGTGCCATGCCTGCCGTACCGCTTTTTAGTTTACGATATTGATCGATGAGCAGGAAACTCGTCAGGTAAAAAACGGGTGTTACGGTAATATATATCCAGTTGGTAAAGCTAAATTCGGGAAAGTTTTGCGCCCGGGTAAGGCTCTCGGGGAAAATGTGGTACAGGATACGGATAACCAGGTTGAGCACAAGGAACACCAAACTCGCCCTGCGAACACTCAGCAAATTCTGGTAGGTATAGTAGTTGCGATATGCGTTGGCGTACTTTGCGGGTAACTTCGAAAAATAATGCGTGTCCAAATCTTTTTAGTAAGGGTTTGTAAAAGTACATTTTGCAAATCAAAATTAAAATTTTTCCGTTTAAAGCAACGCAAAATGGCTGATTTTGAAAGTATTAATGTCAAAATGACGGATTGAAAAGAACTTTAATGCCAAATTTTCCATAGCCGGGTCTTGGCAATTGTTTTGAGTACAATTGTATATCATAATAAATACCATGAATTTCAACAATTTTACCATAAAAGCACAGGAGGCCGTGCAGAAGGCATCCGAAATAGCAACTGGCAACCAGCAGCAGGCCATAGAGACCGCGCACCTGCTAAAAGGCTTGCTTTTAGTTGATGAAAACGTAATAACCTATCTGCTTAAAAAACTTAACGTTAACCTGAACAGGCTTAATGAAACGTTGGATACGCAAATAGCGTCGTTCGCCAAAGTGAGCGGCAGCAACGTGTATTTGTCATCTGCCGTAAACAGCGTCCTGCAAAAAGCGCAGTCGTATTTAAAAGAATTTAAAGACGAGTTCGTTTCGGTTGAGCATCTGCTGCTCGGCGTGTTGGCCGCAGGCGATAAAACCGCATCGGCGCTTAAGGATATGGGCGTGAATGAAAAGGACCTGAAAAAAGCTATCGTAGAATTGCGCGGCGATAATAAGGTAACCGATCAGAATGCCGAAGCCACTTACAATGCCTTAAATAAATATGCCCGTAACCTTAACGAGTACGCCGAAAGCGGCAAGCTCGACCCGGTTATCGGCCGCGACGAAGAGATACGCCGTGTAATACAGATACTATCACGCCGCACCAAAAACAACCCCATTTTGGTTGGAGAGCCCGGCGTAGGTAAAACCGCAATTGCCGAAGGTATTGCCTTCCGTATCATCAAAGGCGACGTGCCCGAGAGCCTGAAAACTAAAACCGTTTTCTCGCTGGATATGGGCGCACTTATAGCTGGTGCCAAATACAAAGGTGAATTTGAAGAACGCCTGAAAGCTGTTATCAAAGAAGTGATTCAAAGCGATGGCGAGATTATTCTCTTTATTGATGAAATACATACCCTGGTTGGTGCGGGCGGCGGCGAGGGCGCCATGGATGCGGCCAATATATTGAAACCGGCTTTGGCCCGTGGCGAACTAAGGGCAATCGGTGCAACCACGCTGAACGAATATCAAAAATACGTAGAGAAAGATAAGGCGCTCGAACGCCGTTTCCAGAAGGTGCTGGTAGATGAGCCGGATACAGCAGATGCTATCTCGATTCTCCGTGGATTGAAGGAACGTTACGAAGCCCATCACAAGGTGCGCATCCGCGATGAAGCTATTATAGCTTCGGTAGAGATGTCGCAACGGTATATTTCCGACAGGTTTTTGCCGGATAAGGCTATCGATTTGATGGACGAGGCCGCATCAAAGCTCCGTTTGGAGATGGACTCGGTACCCGAAGCGGTTGACGAATTGGAACGCCGCATCATGCAACTGGAAATTGAGCGTGAGGCCATTAAACGCGAGAAGGATGACCGCAAGGTTGCTGAACTGAGCGAAGAGATTGCCAACCTATCGGCAGAGCGCGATTCGTTGCGTGCCAAATGGCAGGGCGAAAAAGACCTGGTAAATGGCATTAACCAAAAGGTTGAGCAAATTGAAAATTATAAGCTAGAAGCCGAACAGGCCGAACGTGCCGGTGATTACGGTAAAGTAGCCGAATTGCGCTACGGTACCATTGTACAGGCACAGCAGGAAGTGGAGAAACTGAAAGCTGCCCTTGCCGAAAATCCCGACGATAGCCGAATGCTGAAAGAGGAAGTTACTGCCGACGATATTGCCGGCGTGGTAAGTCGCTGGACGGGTATCCCGGTGAGTAAAATGATCCAAAGCGAACGCGAGAAGCTTTTGCATTTGGAAGAAGAACTCCACAAACGCGTAGCAGGGCAGGAGGAAGCCATTGAGGCCATCAGCGATGCCATACGCCGCAGCAGGGCTGGTTTACAGGATAAACGCAAGCCAATTGGCTCGTTTATTTTTCTGGGGACTACAGGTGTTGGTAAAACAGAATTGGCTAAAGCATTAGCAGAGTATTTATTTAACGATGAAAACTCGTTGGTGAGGATAGATATGAGCGAATACCAGGAACGCCATTCGGTATCGAGATTGATAGGCGCGCCTCCGGGTTATGTGGGTTACGATGAAGGCGGTCAGCTGACCGAGGCCGTTCGCCGCAAGCCCTATAGCGTAGTACTGCTCGACGAGATTGAGAAGGCGCACCCCGATGTATTTAATATCCTGCTGCAGGTTTTGGACGACGGGCACTTAACCGATAACAAGGGCCGCGTGGTGAACTTTAAGAACACCATCATCATCATGACCTCAAATATCGGTTCCAATATCATCCAGGAAAACTTTCAGGGTTTGGAGGATAAGAACCGCGACGCCGTGATAGCCAAAACCAAGAACGATTTGTTTAACGTTCTGCGCGCTACCATACGGCCCGAGTTTTTGAACAGGATAGATGAGATCATCATGTTTACGCCGCTAAGCCGTGATGAGATAACCGATATCGTAAAACTGCAGTTCAAGCAATTGCAAAACACACTGGCCGAGTTAGGCATCACCATAGAAGCCTCGGAAGAAGCCCTCGACTGGCTGGCCCAATTGGGTTACGACCCGCAATTTGGTGCCCGTCCGCTGAAACGCGTCATACAGAAAAAGATCATGAATGAACTGTCGAAACAGATACTAGCCGGTAAGGTAGATCGCGACAGCAAGATAAAACTGGATATGTTTGATAATAACTTTGTGTTTATGAATTCGTGAGGGTGAGTGCTGATTGATGAGTGAGTAGCTGCAAGCGCAAAGTTCAGAATATAGTTCAGAATGGAGAGCTGCCCGTGAGGGTGGCTCTTTTTTTGTTTGAGGCTACGTAAAGGTAAAGAAGACGATTAATGCGCTGCATTATTTTTTTTCGGCTTCCTTTAAAAAGAATTCTGTCATTTTTTTAAAAGTATTTTCATTAAAAGTAATCGGCCCGTGCTGGCCTTGAGGAACAGTAATAAACTCAGTCAATATTCCCCGTTCCTGCAATGCTTTGGCAAAAAGCGCACTTTGGCAGTAAGGGACAACATTATCTGCATCGCCATGAATTACTATAAAATGAGGATCTGTTTTGTCCAGAAAAGTGATGGGGTTGAGAATAGCTATCATATCAAGATTTTCGGCCGGATTGCCTCTGATAAGCGCTGCTTCGGGAGAGTCTGCTCCTTTTGGTTTGTTACACCCATCCATGAGTGCCATGTCGATAGGGCCAAACCAATCCACTGCCGCATTCACAGAACTGCTGGTTGCGGTATATTTTCCAACATTTCCTTCTATATCAACTTTTACTTTTCCCACTGTAAATTCTTTAACAGAATTTGATGTTGCGGCGAGCGAGGCAAGATGCCCACCTGATGAATAGCCTGTAATGCCAATAAAGGAAGCGTCAATTTGATATTTATCCGCATTTGCCCTTATGTACCGTACTGCAGCTTTTACATCATTGATCTGGGCCGGGTAAGGAGCATCCCCACTCGATCTGTGGTTAATGGCTATAACCGCAAACCCGCCGTCGAGCAATGATTTTCCAAAAGCATCATAGGCAGCTTGTTTTAAGTTATTGCCATACCATGCACTACCGTATATTACAATAACGGCCTTATAGGTAGGTTTTGCTACTGTTGGTAAAAAGATATCGAGGTTATGATACGCTTTGCCATCATCGGCATAATTCAAATTGCTCCATTGCTTAACACCTACAGAAGATGGAACAATTACGCTATCTTTTGTTAATTGCTGATTTTTTTTGCAGCTAAGAAGCAATACAATAAGTACTGAAAAAGCTAGTCTTAAAGTGGTCATTTAGTCAGGTTTAGATCAAACATAATATTAGTATTTTATATACTCAAGCTTTACCGAAAAATAAGGCAACCGATTGCGAAACACTTAAGGATACCACTGAAACGTGTGACGCATCATTCAAATACAATTACAGCCGCCCTCAACAAGGCGGCTTTTTTGTTACCTATGAAATCCCCTAGCTGGTGCATGCATGCGGCGGGTATCGCATCACGCAATTCCACCCCGTGAAATCACCCTAAGTAAATCCGTGTAATCGCCCAAAAGAAAAGCTTAACATAAACTTAATCAAAAAAGCGGAACATTAAGCCCAGTTTTGAACGTATAATTAATAACAATTAATTCTCACTTACTGAAACTAAAAAACACTTATGAATTATTTCTCTAAATTAAAATTGCCGCTACTTTCCATAGCGGTTGCAGGTTTATTGGCAACGGGCTGCCAAAAATCGGAAAATGTTACAGCGGATGCCCCGGCAGCCGTAACCACTACCTTAAAAACCGATGCGGTTAGCTTAACCCAGGGTTTCGAGGTAGGAGCAACAAGCCCAAAAACGGCTTATGACGTTTCGCCAACCGGCTCTTCCAGTGGCGATAACGTTACGCTTTCGGGTAACTCGTGGAATTTGTACGATGCTTTGATCGGCAACCTGGCGGGTGATAAAAAAGCAGGGTCATGGTCGGCACGTATTCGCAACACGGGTAAAATTACTATGCTCTACAACTTAACTAGCGGCATTAGTAGCGTAACCATTAAACACGCTACTTACACAGGTGATGGCAACAGCACCTGGGGACTTTTCTATTCGGTAAACAGCGGCAGCAGCTGGACGCAAGCCGGCAGCAACGTTACCACCAGCAGCACACTTAGCACGCAAACCTTCACCTTTACGGTTAGCGGTACTGTACGTTTAGAAATCCGAAAGCTAACCGGCGGTGCCGACCGTATCAACATCGACGATATTACGGTTAACGACAACGCAGGCGGCGGCACTGGCGGCGGAACGGTACTTACAGGCAAAAAATTCCTGTTCGATGCCAGTCATTTAGAAAACGCAGGTAGCGCCGACTGGCAGATAGATGCCGACGGTACCGAGAATGTACCGCTTTACACGGGCGGCACCACGGTAGAAACCAAAGCACAGCGCTTCCCAACGCCATCCTACACAGGCATAACCTCAACCACTGCCGAAACTTATTGGAAGGGGGCTATGTCGGCCTGGGCGGTAGAGTTGGTTAAGAAAGGCGAGTTGGTAGAGTCGTTGCCTGTGGGTACAGCTATCACCTATGGTAATGCATCCAACGTGCAGGATTTGAGCAACTACGATGTTTTTGTAGTGGTTGAGCCTAACCGTTTGTTCACCGCAGCAGAAAAAACCGCTATCATGAACTTCGTATCTAATGGTGGCGGCCTGGTAATGGTGGCCGACCATACCGCAGCTACAACCGCCGGTACCGATGCAAATGGCTACAATCCATCAGACCGTGATGGCGATGGTTACGATTCGCCACGCGTTTGGAACGATTTAATGACAAATAATGGCATAAACAACAACAATCCTTTCGGTTTTACCGTAAACTATGTGGATATCAGCGAAGGGCCATCGACAAATGTATACACCGGCACAAACACCAATGCAGCTATTGTGCTGAATGGTGCTGCGGGTACGGCCTCTAAACTGGCATTTTATAACGGTTCAACAGCCAACCTTACGCCGGCTACCAATTCAACGGTGCAGGGTTTATTTTGGAGGAGCAGTGCAACTAATGGTGGTACAGCTAATGCCATGGCACTATTGGCTACGTATGGTAACGGCAGGGTGTTCTTTATAGGCGACAGTTCTCCATCAGACGATGGCACCGGCGATACCGGCGACAGCCTTTTCAACGGCTGGAGCGGCGATTCGCCATCAGGCTTTACCTCGCACCCTGCGTTGCACTTAAATGCATCGCTGTGGGCGGCTAAGGCGCAATAGATAAGCGTACTCAGATCAGTTTTCGTTATAGTTCAAAGCGGTGGGCCTAAAAATCTGCCGCTTTTGTTGTGTCTGGGGATGCCGAACGAAGAGAACTAATATCGAACACCGAATGTTGAAATATCGAATGACGAAGTGTTGGGAAGTAAATAATTAAGCAGTGCGCTCACTTCAAAATTCATCATTCCAAATTCAAAACAAAATCCTAAATCGCACATATCCAATCCGAAATCCTTTAGTGTCTTGCCCTTTTCTTAAGCACCCCACCTGCCGCTTCTTTGATGGTGCTGGTAAAGATGAACGCCTTGGGGTCAATATCGTGCACCAGGTTGCGCAGGCGGCGCACTTCCAGGCGGGTGATAACGGTGAATACGATATCTACAGGCTGGCTAATGTCGAAACTTTCCTTTAAAAAGCCGCGTTCGCCTTTGTAAACGGTAATACCCCGGCCAAGCTCCATCACCAGGCGTTCTTTCACCAATTCGCTTTGCCCGGAAATGATGGTTACGCCGGTATATTCCTCCAAACCTTCTATTACAAAACTGATGGTTTTTGAGGCCGTGTAATACGTCATGATGGAGTAGAGTGCGGTCGGCAATCCGAGTTCAAAAGCAGCGATCAGGAAGATGATGATATTGATACCGAGGATAATTTCGCTGATGGTGAAACTGATGCGCTTGCCCGTGTATAGGGCCAACACCTCGATGCCATCCAGTGCGCAGCCGCCACGTATAGCCAAACCAACGCCAATCCCCATAAACACCCCGCCGAATATCGAAACCAGCAATTTGTCTGATGTTATTTTATCAGGGTAGTGTACAAACTGCAGGCATAAACCAAGCAATATAATAGCCACCAGTGTTTTTACGGCAAACATTTTATTCACCTGGAAAGCTCCCATAATAATGAAGGGAATGTTGGCCAATACAATTACTACAGCGATGTTGAAATGGTAAAGCTCATGCAGCAACAGGCTCATACCGGTTACGCCGCCATCAAAAAATGCATTAGGTATTAAAAAACTTTTGAGGGCAAATCCGCAGAACAGGATGCCTGCCAGGGTGTATGCTATATCGGTTGCCCAATGTGCTAGATGTGTGCTTTTCATTCAGTATGCTGATTTACAATAGCTATTAGCTGTTTACTTGCTAAGGTGTGCATTCACGGCCTTATCAGAATCCGTTAAATACTTTTAAGGGCTAAGATATTAAATGTTTGCAGCTTTGCCCGCTTAAGTTTGCTTTTTGATAAATTAGAAAAATAAAGGTTGCGGCAGCGTTTATTAAGCCGCCGATATTTGATATTTAACATATAAAGTTGTTATTTGAACAATTAATTAAACCGTTCCCGCCCCATGAAGAGGATTTTACTGCTGGCCTTGCTGCTTGTTGCCGGTTTTTATAGCCAAGCGCAAACAACTCACGTTTATTTCGATAACCTGGATATCAACAAAGGCCTGCCCGAATCATACGTACGTACCCTGCTGCAGGATAGTGAGGGTTACATGTGGCTCTCTACACAAAATGGCCTGGTGCGGTACGATGGCTATAACTGTAAGGTTTATAACCTCGGCAGCGATAAAATCAACACCAAATCGGTAACCAGCGTAACCAGTATTATTCAGGGAGATGATAAAAGCCTTTGGGTTGGCGTACAGGGCAACGGGCTTTTTAAATACAACAGCGCTAAAGACAGTTTCGACCAGTTTGCTTTGCCACCCAACCCAAACGTGCAATACGTGGTTGTAAGTTTGATAGACAACCAAGGAAACGTTTGGGGTCGTGCAAGCGATAATGGCATCAAGTTGTTCAAATTCGACCCCGCTACTAAAAAATATGAATTTTTTGGCGATAATCAGAAGGGCAGCAATTATATCAATGCCAAAATCATCATGGACCTGAAAAAAACCATTGATGGTAAGATATGGATAGGCACAGAAAATGGGCTGTATAATTACGTTGGGCCGGGCAAGCCGTTTAAGGGTTACCTGGTTAGTACAGATACGGCTAAATTCATCGGCGTAAATCCCGTGTACGAGGCACCGTCACAACCCGGCATATTTTGGCTAAACGTTTTCCATGGCAATAACGCGGATTTGCGGGTGGCCAGTTTCGATACCAAAACGGGCAAAATCACAAAAGAATACCGACCCTCTAAAAACCTCGATAGCGTTTACGATGCCGCTATATATTCTATTTACGAAGATAAGAAGCAACGTTTATGGTTTACAGCCGAGAAAAGCCTCTCTAAACTAGACCGCAAAACGGGCACATTCACCAATTACCTGGTAAAAGATACCGCAGTAACGGCTTTGAATGCCATAGTAGAAGATAAGAACGGCAAATTTTGGATATCCCCGCAAAAAGGCCTCCTGTATTTCGACCCGGAAACTGCCCGTTATCAATATTACGCTAGGCAGCCCAACCAGCCGGGTGCACTGCAAAACAACAATATAACCCAAAAACTAATCGATAACAGCAATATCCTGTGGTTTGGTTTATTCCATCGTGGCGTAAGTAAGCTAAGCAAAACAAAAAGCGCCTTTGAATTGGTTACGCAGAGCAACGATAAGTTCAGCAGCTATCCCGGCGGTACCGCGTATGTAGTTTCGTCTACAGCTTCACGTACGGTTATACAGAAGATTAACGGTTTATATAGCTGGGATATGGCATCCGGGCGTTTCAGCAAATTTTATAACGCGCCGGCTGGGCAAAACCTCAATCGTGCTTTGTCAGATGACAACATCTTCTATCTGGCTACTACCAACGGTTTTGTGGTGTACAATGTCGCCACTGGCGCAAAAACTACTTACCGTAACAATCCCGCCGATATCACCAGCATCCCGGGTAATTATACAGCGGCGCTTTATAAAGACCATACAGGCACCATTTGGATAGGTGTAGATGAAGGTGAAGGGCGCGGCATATGCGCCTTTGACCCGGCTACTAAAAAGTTTACCCGGTATCCGTATCACTCGGTTTATGGCAATCCTTTCACTAAGAACGACGGGGCGCTCGATGACCAGCGCGTAATCAGTATTTATGAAGACATGCAAAACACCCTTTGGGTTGGCACCAACGGAGGCGGCTTAAACCGGTTCGATCGTAAAACGGGGAAGTTTTTTTCGTACCTCAACGAAAAAAACAAAAAACTCACTTGTGTGTCCTCTATCTTCGAAGATAGGGCGGGCAGGTTTTGGGTAGGTACTTATCAGTTGGGCCTCTTTCAATTCAATCGCGTTAACGGCGTTTATACCCGCCAGCTAAACGAGCGTTCGGGTTTGCTGTACAATGGCATTATCGGTATCAAAGAAGATTCGTTGGGGCGTATATGGATTGCTACAGACCGCGGGCTCAACCGGCTCGACCCGAAAACGATGGCGCTCAGGAGTTTTAAGATTGACGATTTAGTACCCGGTGCTACACCCGCAGATTTTGGGGCATTAAACCTGGCTGATGGCCGTTTTGCATTGGCTACCTATAATGGATTAGCCTTGTTCAACCCTAAAGACCTTGATGATGACGAGTATCTGCCTATCGTACATATCGAGAGCATCCGCTACAATGCGCCCGGTGCAAATGATAGTCTGGCTAGGCAATCACTAAGGTTCGGCTTAGATAAGCTGGAGATTTCGCATAGCGAAAATAGTGTTACTTTCAACTACGTGGGCCTGCAATTCGAGAACCCCGCCGGCAATACTTACGCTTACATGCTGGAAGGGTACGATAAGCAATGGATAATGGCCGGTACCAACCGCAGTATAACGTATAATAATTTGCCGGCAGGCACCTATACTTTTAAGGTAAAAGCCGCCAACAGTTCGGGCGTTTGGGAGGAAAAAGGCGACAGTTTGGTAGTGGTGATGAACCCGCCATGGTGGTTTAGCTGGTGGGCCTGGATAATTTGGGCACTCGTTTTCATAACGCTTATCTACTATTATGTACAATACCGCTCAAAACAACTGGTTTTCGAAAACCAGTTGCTGGAAGAGAAGATTGCCGAGCGCACAGACGAATTGCAGGAGGCAAACAAGGGGCTAAGCGAGCAACAACTGGAACTAACCGCCCAACGCGATATTTTATCAAATACGGTGAATGAATTGAAATCCACCCAGCAACAACTGATACAGAGCGAAAAGCTTGCCTCGCTTGGTGAACTTACCGCAGGTATTGCGCACGAGATACAGAACCCGCTAAACTTTGTAAACAATTTTAGCGAAGTGAGCATAGAGCTTGCCGTAGAAATGAAGCAGGAGCTGCGCAGCGGCACTAAAAAAGAAGCTATTTCCCTTGCAGATGACATCGTGCTGAACCTGGAGAAAATAATTCACCATGGCAAACGTGCCGATGGCATTGTAAAGAACATGCTACAGCACAGCCGCAACAACTCGGGCGAGAAGCACGATACCGATATGAACGCCCTGGTAGATGAATACCTGAGGTTGAGTTATCACGGCTTGCGCGCCAAAGACAAAAATTTCAACTCCGAAATGGTGCTGGATTTGGATCCCGACTTGCCAAAAATCAACGTTATCCCGCAGGATATGGGTAGAGTGATGCTCAACCTGTTCAACAATGCGTTTTATGCCGTGCAGCAAAAACGTAAATCGGCGGGTCAACAATACAAGCCATTGGTAGAGGTATCCACAAGTTTATTTACGCCCCCAAAAGGCAAAAGCGAGATACGCATTTATATCAAAGACAATGGTAACGGTATCCCAGAAGCCATCCGGGAGAAAATTATGCAGCCCTTTTTCACCACCAAGCCAACCGGCGAAGGTACAGGGCTGGGTTTATCACTAAGCTATGATATCATCGTAAAAGGCCATCGCGGCAAAATGGACATGACCAGCAAGGAAGGGGAGTACACTGAGTTTACCATACACTTGCCGGTGGCTTAGCGCCTAGCTATGCGGTTTTGGGAAGAGATTATCTTCCCAGAAACCACATAGCTCACAAATACATCCGTTTTAACTGTCATTGTAACATTTTTACAAACAAAGATGGTATATCGCCTTATAAAGTTTTATATTGGCCTCTTTATCTAAAACCGGTTATCCCTATGTTGAAGTCTTCCCTCACTATTTTTTTTGCCTTGCTCTTGCTTGGCGCAATCAGGTATTTTGCACTGCCGGATTCGCAGCCGAAAATGCATAAAGCCGAAAGGCCCGCTGCCAAACCGAAATCCGCTAAAGCCAACGCCTGGCCCGAGGGTCTTACCGTAACACCTTTTACTGGGCCCGATCTTACACCAAGCCCCGCCTGCCTGGCAACCGCCCCAACCGGAGAGGTTTACGTAGGTGTGGATATGATGGGGTCCCTGGGCAAAGCTCCGGGCAAGGGCCGCATACTACGATTGGTAGATAAGGATAACGATGGTAAGATAGATGAGCATACCGAGTTTGCCAAAGTAGATAACCCCCGCGGAATATTCGTTCTGGGCGATAAGGTGTATGTGCTGCACACCATATTTTCTGCCGAAACGCAAAAGGCAACCGGCATGGACCTGGTTGTATTTGAAGATAAAAACCACGATGGTGTTGCCGATGGCCCCTCGCAGCCGGTTGTAGAACATTTAAGTAACCCCAACATGCTGGCGGAGCGCGGTACCGACCACGCCACAAACGGTATTCGCATGGGAATAGATGGCTGGATATACATTGCGGTAGGCGATTTTGGTTTTCATGATGCCATCGATCGCTCTGGCAAAAAGCTGACCATGCTGGGCGGCGGTATCGTACGCGTACGGCCCGATGGTACCGAGCTAGAGATATTCTCGCACGGTACCCGCAATATCTACGATGTAGCCATCGACCCCTATATGAACGTTTTTACCCGCGATAACACTAATGATGGCGGTGGTTGGAACATCCGTTTCTCGCACCACCTGCAAAGCGGCGAATATGGTTACCCTACACTTTTCCAGAATTTTACCGATGAAATATTGCCTGCATTGGTTGATGTAGGCGGTGGTTCGGGTACAGGTGCGCTTTTTATGGACGAGCCCACCTGGCCCGAAAAATACAACCATGTATCTATGATGGCCGATTGGGGCCGCAACGAGCTTTACATCCACCGCGTTACGCCTAACGGTGCAAGTTTTACGCAAAAACAGGAAGATTTTATCGACTTGCCGCAAATTACCGATTTGGATGTAGATGGTTCCGGTCGCTTGTATCTTTCGGCATGGGATGGTGCCGGTTATGAGGGCAGCGCTTCGAAAGGTTATGTGGTACGCGCCGTGCCTAACGGATGGACCTATAAGGCCTTTCCCGATTTGAAGGCAGCATCGGTTAAAGAATTAGCAACGTTGCTTACATCAGCCAGCGCAGTAGCTCGTTTTTATGCTTCTCAGGAATTATTGTTGCGCCCGGTTTATGAGGCGGGTGGCGCTGCATACGCCGTAGCTTCGAATACGGCATCGCCTTTATATGGGCGTGTGGCGGCATTGTTTACTTACGCCCAGCTAACAGGGCCTGGTGGCGTGCCTGCATTGGTACAACTCGCTACGGATAAAGATTTAAAAGAATTTGCGCTGAAAGCCCTCGCTGATAGGAAAGGCCTGCAAAATGTTCCGATAGAACCATTCCTCGCAGCGCTAAAAGACCCATCGCCACGTGTGCAGGCTGCCGCTATTATAGGCCTGGGTAGGTTGGGCAGGGTAGAGGCTGCTAATGCTTTGCTGGAGACTTCGGTTCCTGCATCTTTTGTAGCTCCCGCAAAAGGGACTGAGGGACCACATGCTACGCCTAATGCAGCTATTGTGCCGCCTCATTTGGCCGTACGTGCCCTTGTAAGCCTTAACGCGGTAGACGCTTGTGTTGCCGCAATCGGGACAAAAAAGTCCACCCTTGCCCTTTGGGCTTTGCGCTATATGCACGATGCTAAAGCGGTGGATGGACTGATAGCGGCCTATGGAAAAGCAAAATTGCCAAAACTGAAAGAACAAATTTTAGTAACCCTGGGCAGGCTTTACAAAACCGAAGCACCTTACGATGGCAGCTGGTGGTGGAGCACCCGTCCCGATTCGCATGGGCCTTATTATAGGGCCATCAACTGGGAATCCTCTCCTAAAATAGCCACCTTCCTCACCAGTGTACGCAATAAGGCAAACGCGACCGGCAAGCAGTTTTTTGCGGAGCTGAACGCCCGCGACCGGATGGAAATCAAAGCCTTTGGCGGCGAAGAAAAGGTTGTGGCTGCGAAGGAAGTGAAAATCGACCTCGAAAAAATCAGAAGCAAAAAAGGACAGATAGGCAAATCGTCTATAGAAGATATTATGCTGGCCCTGGCCAAACTTAAAGGCGACCCTGCTAAAGGTAAGGCCCTGTTCGCCCAGCAAGGTTGTATAGCCTGCCATAGCATCAAAAAAGGGGAAAAGCCGAAAGGGCCGTTTATGGGGCAAATAGGTTCCATCATGACGCGGCAGCAAATAGCAGAATCTATCCTGAAGCCGAGCGCGTCTATTTCGCAGGGCTTTGCTACAGTAACTATAGCGGCAAAAGGCAACAAAACCTATATGGGTTTCATCACCGGAGAATCTGCCGGAAAAATAACGATGCGCAATATCTCGGGCGATGTTTTTACGGTGAACACTGCCGATATCATTTCGCGTAAAGAGATGAAAACATCGATGATGCCAACCGGTTTAGCCAACGCGTTATCATACGACGAATTTGCATCGCTGGTTACGTTTTTATCGCAGCAGAAATAGAAATTGACGGTAAAGAATCTGCATAAAAACTAATGGAGCGTAATGATCTAGGTAAATGTGTCAATTGTGGTGCCGGGCTGCAACCCGAAACTCCAACCACTTTAAAATGCCCCTATTGCGGCAGTGTGTTAGGGATAAGCGTTGCTGAATTACCGGAACCTGTTGCAGAACTCGCCAAAAGGGGAGATGCCAATCAGGTAATGGAAAGGATGGCCACCAATGTTGCAAAAAACGAAAATCAAAACCAACGAATCACTGTAATTTTAGTTGGTGCTATTGCGTTTTTGGTGATAATAGTGGCTATTTGGGGACCGAGTGCAGACAAAAATCCCCACTACGCCTCCTTAGATTCATTGTCTATCGACACTACTGCGAAAAAAAATAAAGCAGGTGCTGATAGTAACGCGGCGGAGCAAAGGCCGTTTATCATCTCGGCATTGAAAGAGTTATCTTCTATATCCGTGGATAAGGCGACTTTCAAAAAGCTGTACGCCGATGCACGCAAAAAGCGCGACGAGTTTTCGAATAGTAAATTTATCTATGATAAAACTTCTCCGCGTTACACCAACGTCAGTGGGGTATATGCCTATATTGAGGCGCATACCACCGATTATGAGTTTAGGTTCCGCACCCAATATGTTGCCGAAAATTGGTTGTTTATCGAACGCATGACCATTAATACCGATGGCGAGAATACAGGTTTGTCGCCATCGTTCGAAAGAGATAACGGCGATGGCAAGATATGGGAATGGAGCGACGATGCAGCTTCAGACGACGAATTGCGGCTTTTCATTAATATAGCAAAAGCCAAAAAAGCAAAAATCAAATACGATGGCGAAAAGTATTATGATACCGTAACCATTACACCCAAGCAGCAGGCAGCATTAAAAAGACAATTGCAAATTTACAAGGGATTACTTTTGAAGTACGATAAGCCTTAAAACGATCATAAAGGCTTTTGCAGATTTGACAACTCTTTAAGAGTTGTCAAATCTTATGCAATGCTCACTCTTCCATTAAGTGCCTTAGATATGCTGCCGGGTTATCCAAAAACGATTTGGTGAGGTAGTAATGTTCGGTATCTTCATAAGTGGTTTCGTGCACACCCCCGTCGTCGAATTGGTAAATGGTTGCGCCTGGGTAGCAGATGAGTATGGGCGAATGCGTGGCGATGATGAATTGAGCGCGGCCACTGCGGTCGAGTTGGTTAAGTGTCGCCATAAAGGCAAGTATTCTGGCAGGTGATAGGGCTGCCTCGGGCTCATCCAACAGGTAGATACCTGCTTCGAACTGATTGTTGAATAACGCTAAGAACGATTCTCCGTGCGATTGCTGATGCAGTGGCCTGCCGCCGTAGGCCTGTAGCAGCCGGCGGTCGCTCATAGCCATTTCGTCGATATACGATGCGAAGTTGAAGAAACTCTCGGCACGCATAAAAAAACCTTCGCTTATCCTTTTGGGTGTCCAGCCAAGCTGCAGGTAAGGTGCAAGCTCCGATTCGTAGCCCTCGAAGCGGTGCCCGGTGTTCATATTATGATTGCGATTGCCGCCGCGCAGGCTGAAGCCGCATTGCTCGGCAATCCCCTCTAATAAAGTAGATTTCCCCGAACCGTTTTCGCCAACCAGAAAAGTGATATTATTTTGCAGCCGCAGTTGCAGGCCCTGGCTAAGGCTGGGTATGCCTTGCAGGTAACTACTCGGTGGTAATTGAGAGAGCGATATTCGGGATAAAAAAGGCATGGCTGAAAATGATATGCTTTACCAAACTTAGCATTTTTAAGCTGAAAAACTCCGGATATACTTCACGATGTGTTAGGGCTCAGAATTAACATAATTATCAACTTATCTTTACATCAAAGGCAGTGGCAGATAAGCCGTTGAGCCTATCTTTGCCGCTATTGAAAACTATGAAGACACTACATAAACTGATGCTGGGCTGTGCCTTGGTCATTGCCGTAACCCAAACCGCAACAAGCCAGATAAGACCCTATACTGTTGCCAATGCCCATTCGCATAACGATTATAAGAATAGTATCCCTTTTTACCGTGCTTACGAAAAAGGCTTCGGCTCTATAGAGGCCGATGTTTATGCTGTTGGCGGCAAGCTGATGGTAGCCCATAGTAAAAGCGAAATTTCTGCCGACCGTTCGCTACAGGCACTGTACCTGGATCCGCTTGCTGAAAAACTGAAGAACGCCCCCAAACGCCAGTTGCGTCTTTTGATAGAGATAAAGGAAAACTACAAAGCCGTATTGCCATTGGTGATAGAAGAAATGAAACCCTTTGCCGGGTACATCTCCTCGCCGGGGCACCCGGGGCGCCTATCCATTGTAATGACCGGGGCAGTACCGCCTGCTACAGAGATGCCCAACTATCCTGATTGGATCACCTTCGACGTTGACCATTTAGATGGTTTTACGCCGCAGCAATGGCAAAAGATAGGCCTGGTAAGCTTCCCGCTGGGCAGGTACGTGCGCTGGAACGGCAAAGGAGTGCTAAACAAAGAAGAGATTAAAAGGGTAAAAGGTGCAATCGATAGCGTGCACCAGGCTGGCAAGATGATACGTTTTTGGGAAAGCCCGGATACCAAAAGCAGCTGGCTCGCACTGATGCGTTTGGGCGTAGACGTTATTGGCACGGATAAAATAGAAGAGATGGGCGATTTCCTGAATGGGAAAGCGCGGGGCGAATACCTGCAGCCAAAAGCTTATGCCATCTACCAACCAACTTACAAATCAGATGGGGCGACTAAAAAAGTAAAAAACATAATCCTTTGCATTGGTGATGGCATGGGCCTGGCGCAACTTTACGCTACATACACAGCCAACCAGGGTAAGCTAAACATCTTCGGGATGCGTAACATTGGTTTCTCGGTTACCAACGCGGCCGACGCTTACATCACCGATTCGGCGGCTGGCGCTACGGCATTTGCAACCGGCCAAAAAACAAACGACAGGGCAGTTGGCGTGGATGTAAATGGCAAACCTTTACAATCACTGGCAACCTACAGCGCGGCTGCCGGCAAAAAAACGGCCATTATTGTGGTATGCCCCCTAACGGATGCCACCCCGGCGGCATTATATGGGCACCGGCAGGAGCGGAGCGAGAGTACCCAGATTGCTACCGATATCATTAATTCAAACGCGGATATCTTCCTGGGTGCGGGTTATAGCGATTTTACCACTAAGGTGAATGGCGTTACCGTAACAGATTTGATGCAGCAACGCGGTTACTCGGTTATCCGCAAATTCGATGATTTCCTGAATTCTTACGCTAAAAAGATACTGGCTTTGGTGGACGATAGCACAACCCGTTCAAAAATATCAGGCCGTGGCGATTACCTGCCCCTGGCCTTTAAAAAGGTTACTGCTGCATTCAAAAATCACCCCAATGGCTTTTTTATAATGACCGAGGGTTCGCAGATTGATTATGGTGGCCACGAAAACAACCTGGCACAAGTAATTACCGAGAACGCCGATTTCGACCGAATGGTAGGAGAGGCCCTGCGCTTTGCCGATCTGGATGGCGAAACCCTTGTAATCGTAACTGCCGACCATGAAACCGGCGGCCTTACCCTACTTGACGGAGACATCAAGAAAGGGTACGTTTTAGGCAATTTCAGCACCAACGACCACACCGGCACGCCCGTTCCTGTTTTTGCCTACGGACCGCATTCCGGCGATTTCAGAGGCGTGTATAGCAATACCCAAATATTCGATAAGCTATTGAAACTCATGAAAAAGTAAAGCGGTTTTGCTTTACTTTTTCATGAGTTTCATAGGCTTCATAGAAGTAACAGGTTTAATATTAAACTTCTGTAGATAACCGTCAGACTCGTTTAATACAGCAGTATAGATACTGTCCAGTTCACGTATCTTTCTGTTTTCACTGTTGAAATATTTCACCGCTTCGGCGTTTGTTTTTCCGTCTACATCGGTTTTGAAATTCTGCATCCATTCGCTCATCCTATCATCAGCCTTATTAAGCTTTTTAATTAGCAAGTGAATTTGCTGAAGTTCAGCCGTTGTATCAAGCGCAGGCTGTTGCTGTTTAAATTTGGCCAGTCCATATTTCGCCAGCGTATCTAACTGCATTTTATTATTCATGGCTTTTTCGCTGCCTATCATGATCTGGTCATGGTGGTCAAGCACTTGCTGGCGCACTATCTTATAATCTGGTTCGTTTTTACAAGCGGAAAAGGCAAGGGTGGTTACTATGAGTAAGTATTTGATTTTTTTTTTCATTTTAATCTTCAAAGTTAAAAAGCTAGCGAGAAATGTACCATTAAGCGGTTACCGGCGCTCACCCGGTTATTGGCTAAATGCTGCGCGGCTACATTTTGGTAATTCGTGCCAGCCGAAAATCGACTGAAATTAGCTTCCAGCCCGCCGATAAGCGAAAGTACGTGCCCTCCGGAAACATCTACCGGGAATTTATTACTTTCCACATCTTGCTGCGAGGTTTCATATAATAGCCCCGCATTAGGTGCTATTGTTATTTTGTTGAATAGGCGAAACTTATAATATACCAAAGCGTTGGCGGTTAATTTGTTCCCGTAACGGTAATTGTATTTGTTGTTTGTATTGATCTTGTAATTGGCGTTTACATTAATACCAAAATCCATCAGCCGTACGTCATAAGCGGCATTCAGCGTAAAATCGGTACTGGCTGTACCTAATTGAAAGTTATTGGGTGATTCTGATACTACCAAACGTTCGCCTGGCTCATACTTACCGGTTGGCGCTTTAATACCGGCACCTACCCACAATGATTGTACAAGTAATTGATCACTCACGGTTGAGCGGTGGCTGAACAGGTTATAATAGCCCATCACGGCAATATCGCCAAGGCCGGTTTTAGAACCGTTGCCTGTTTGTGCAACACGATCATTGAAATTGTAAGGCACAAAAGCCAGCACACGGAATTTGGTACCGATATTCCAGCCACCCCAAACTTCCACACTTTGGTAAGTCTCGTCTGTGGTTATCGGTGTGCGTTCGCCAAATGGCCCTAAATGTGCGCGCAATGTTTTATGCTGGTAACGCAAACCAATAAATCGTTTTTGGTATTCGGGCAGAATACCCAGGTAGTAACTACCCACACCACAGCCGCAAATATCGCAGGCTAAAGTGGTGTAGCTACACAGCGTAAGGAAAAATAAAATGAGGTATCTTTTCATGGTTTTATTGTTCGGCCAGGTCCTTACGGGTTACAAAATCCGCATCTTCCAGGGTTTTTAAAAAAGCAGTTAGTTTGGTTCGGTCATCGGCAGTAAGGCTAATGCCTAATTTCCCGTTCTGTTGTAATAACGGATCGAGGTTTACCGTTTGCTGTAGCTCAGCATTATAGTGGTCAAATACACCGTTTAGCGTCAAAAATCGCCCGTCGTGCATATACGGTGCGGTGTAGGAGAGGTTACGCAGGCTTGGCACCTTAAATTTATAGCGATCTTTCTCCTGAAGTGTAGCTGTGTACAGCCCCTGGTCTTTAATGGGCGATGGAGCCAAACCGTTGTTACGGAAAGTGCCATCTGTAAACAGCGGTTCTTGATGGCATGAACTGCATTTAGTACGGAACAGCGCATAGCCGGCCTGCTCATCTGCCGTGAAACTTAGCCCACCCTCATTGCGCATTACTTTATCATATTTTGAGTTTGCGCTGATACACATCACCATAAATTGCGAGAGTGCTTTCAAAAAACGGGTAGTATTAATTTCCTCCGTACCAAAGGCAGCTTTAAACATAGTAGGGTATTTTTCTACGAGGCGGAGTTTTGTCATTACGTTATCCAGGTTCTCATCCATTTCTTCATGCGTGGTAATCGGGGCAATTGGCTGCAAGTCGAGGTCATAAATTCCGCCGCCCCACATAAATGCCTTATTCCAGGCAAGATTCATTATGGGGGGCGAGTTGCGTGTACCCAAACGGTCATCAATGCCGTGGCTCACATCATGGCCGTGTTGCGTAAAAGCCGAGGACTGGATATGACAGGACCCACAAGAAATGGTATTGTTACGCGACAATCTTGGCTCATAAAACAAGCTTCTGCCCAGGCGAAAACCCGCTTCGGTTACCATGTTGTTCTCCAGTTTGTAAACCGGGCTGGGGAAATTGGCGGGTTTTTGAAACCCCAAAAAGTTGCTTACCGTTTCTTTGATCTGCGCTTCCTTTGTACAAGCATACAAAAACAGGCAAAAGCCGCCCATCACCATCCAAAAAGTTTTATTTTTCATCGCTCTTTAGTTTTCGGTGTGGTCATGCTTGAAAAGTTCAGTGAGGTTTGTGGCAATGTTTACACTGTAATCGCTGAACATTACATTAGGGTGAGCCGCTATGCTGAAACTGTTCTTACCGTTAAAAACTTTAATGAGATCTACAAACAGGTGCACGTTGCTCTGACGATCTTTACGCACCCTGGCAATACCTGCCGTAGTGAGATCCACTGTAATGTTTTTAACATTGTTAATGGTTGGCGCGGAATAACCGCCAAAACCGCCTATGTGGTATTTAAACTGTTTTTTACCCGTAGGGTCACCATTTACGTCGTCTGAGATCACGCTGGAACTGCCTTCCATCTTAAAGAAAATATAACCGGAGTTCCAACCCCAGTACATACCATCTTCCATGCCCCCGGCCGGATCCAGTACGCCCGTACGCTTACTTATATCCATGGTGCTGCGCAGGCTGTCTACACCCAGCGTAAATGTTAGTTTTGTGTAGTCGCCTTCAGGCACTTTTACCTTGGCAAAGCGGGTAGCCCGGTCGGCGCCTTTGATAAGGAAATAACTGCTGTCCTGTTTCACTGTATAGGTAGTACCATCGGCTTTGCTCACCTTGATATTACTGATAAAATACTGCACCAGCGAAACGGTAAATTTTTCACCTACGGCATTGGTATAAGGGCTGGTGGCATTATTAAATGATAGCGTTTTCTCGCCTACAATATTGTCGAACTCAACCGAGAATGGCGCGAGATTGTCTTCCTGGTACTCGGGCGTTACATCCGATTTTTTAGCACAACTGCTGATGCTCAACAACAGCAGGCTGATGCTACTTAGGCAAAATATGTTCTTTAGTGTTTTCATTAGTTGGGTTTACTAAATTTTTGATTCTTTATAAAATCCGTGTCGGTTAATGCCGCTAAAAAAGCTTTAATTGCCTGCATTTCCTTACCGGAAATGGGTATGCCCGCCTGCCTGCCATTTTGAAAAAGAAGAGCGTCGGTAGTGGGCGAAACCTTAATGTTGTTTTGGTAATGAGCCAGCACCTCATCAATGTTTTTGAAACGACCGTCGTGCATATAGGGCGCGGTCAGCATAACATTGCGCAGCGTGGGAGTTTTAAATTTACCCAGGTCGGCCGGGTTATTTGTAATGCGCAAACGCCCCATGAGGATCCTTTCCAAAACATCATTGGTAAAGTCATTGTCAATGCCATTGTTATGATAACCATTATCAGTGAAAAGTTCACCAGCATGGCAGCTGCCGCATTTACTTTTTACGAGCGATAGTCCCAGTAATTCCTCAGTGGTTAGGCTTGTACCGCTTTCCTTTCGGCTATAACGATCATACCTGCTGTTGCCCGAAATCAGCGTCCGTTCAAATTGTGCAAGTGCTTTTACAATAGCCGCCGATTTTACTTCGCTGTTAAATGCCGATTTAAATTGCTGCACATACGCGGGTACTTGTTTTAGTTCTGCTTCTAAAAGCGTAAGGTTCTGGTGCATCTCATCTGCACTGGTTAAGGGGCCGAAAGCCTGCGATTCGAGATTGGTGGAACCACCGTCCCAAAACAATCCATTATTTGCCCAGGCCAGGTTGATAAGGGCCGGTGCATGGCGCGGCAATATCTTTCCAGATTCGCCTATATTGTTTAGTGCTGCGGCATCGCTGAAAGCAATGTCCTGCCGGTGGCAAGAGGCACAGGAGAGCCGGTTGAGACCCGAAAGCCGGGTGTCATAAAACAGCATTCTGCCTAATGCAATGCCTTCCCTGGTTAAGGGGTTATACGGATCATTCATTACCGCCGGAAAATTGGCAGGAACGGAAAGCGAGACCGGGTGGGGGACAACCACCGGATCAGTACCGGCAACCTCTCCCTTTTTACAGGAGAAGGTTGCCAGCGATCCGAATAACAACAACATGGCGGTAAAACGCTGATATGCGTCAACGCTGCTCATGTTTTTTAATTAACCGATTTAACTGTAAATACATTGCCCGAATAGTTAGATGCTACAGCAGTCATTACTGTTGCTTGTGCGGCTCCAACAGTAGGCGTGGTCATGATATCTACACCATCAGTTATTTTGGTAACATCAGCATTTACTAATATAGTAGTTGCTTTGCCTGAACCAATGTGCAATGTTGACGGTAGGCTGAGGTTTACCGCTTTATAATTGGCATTCAGCCCGGTCTCTACAGCTAATGTTTTAGTAGTTGCACCTTCTGTAATTTTTCCTTTGAGGGATGAGAAAATATAAGAGGTTGCCCACATCCAGGATATGTTGGTCATACCATCTAATTGATTTAGCTCACCTGCCTGCAGGCTTAAGTTGTCATTATACTTTGAATCTACACCCACATAAAATTTAACAGCCTTGTAGTCGCCGGCAGGAATATCTGTAAGCGATATGCTTTCGCGCTTGTTGGCAGGATAAATATGATCGCTATTGGTTTCTGCGGCATTGTTTTCTTCTACCAGGTAGTAAGAATTTGGTACGGCATATTCAGAGCCGTCGGTCTTAACCAAAACTACATTACTTACCCAATACCGTAGTTGCGTAAAGTTCCATGTTTTGGTACCTATGGTAAAATCTTTGTTTAAAGCAAAATCTGTTGTGCCAACAATAGCGTCAAGCGTTAAAGTTGTTTTACCTGAGGTTTCTACTGGTTCAACGTCGTTGTTTTTGGTGCAAGAAGCAAGTAAGATGGTCGATAACGATATGATCGATAAAATTTTTTTCATGATGAATAAATACAATAGCGGAAGCATGCCTTTGCAGCTTCACGTTAAGTTAAGTGAAATAAGGTACCGCCAAACAGGTATACCCGTGTAAGTAATAGTTAAATGATAAACGATAGAAATACGCATAGAAAAACAGCCCGTGCAAAAAACACAGACCATCAATAGCGCATTTTACTTACACACGTGGAGGCTGAAAAATAGATGAGGGCTGGTCTGTTATGCCAGGTGTTAATGAAGGAGGATATTCAGCTTTGATGACTTGAGTAAGCAAAGTAAGCGTTAAAGGTTCCGCCGGGAGATTTTCCTGGTAGCGGCTTTTTTGTTCTTGCTGTTCTGCTTTTTTTTCCTTTTCCTCGGTCTGCTTAAGCTTTTTCATCAGGTAGCAGCGACCGTTACAATGCATCCAGGGCTTGGATTTATTAACACAAAGAGATTTAGAAATATACTTTTGGTTGAGTTCGAAACCTGCATAAACAAAGTAGGATGAACAGTATGAACCGATCAACGAAACAAGCAGGCAGAAGGCTGTTAACCGTTTTAGCATATCTTTTGCAAAGATAAGGCTTTATGAAATATGCCGCAAGTTGAATATTTTTTATTAACTGAAAGTACTAGTCTGCATTTAACAATGAAAGCAACTGCTCATAAGTGAGTACTTCTTTATATAATTTCCATTCCCTTTTACCCGGCCATACCACTAAAGTTGCCGGTAGCGAACCTGTCCAATTTTTATTGATCGCAGGCAGATAAATGGCCGGCGGTTCATTCATTAGATATATTTCGCCCCCCAGGTCATGTTTTTCAACAAAAGTGCCTATGTTTTTGAGTCCCTTATGATAATCATCTGTACTAACAAAAATAACTTCTAACGGTTTGCCAGATAACTGTTGCTGTATTTGCGCAAATACTGGCAATTCTTTGATACAAGGCTTGCACCAGGTTGCCCAAAAGTTAACAATATAGGTTGTGTCATGGCCTTGACTTAGGCGACGTGTTAACTGCCCGGAAGTAATTAATTTAACTCGTTGCGCGTGGCTGTGAATGGCACAAACAAACGTCAATAACAACAAAATGATTATTTTCTTCATTGCAAATTTTACGTCGCCCCCTATGAACTAACATTGCTGTTTACGCACAAATAGCCAAAATAATTTTACAGGCTATTTAGCTAATAAACCGGGTTTGAAGGGCCGCTTTTTTCAGTACTAAAGCAAGCCGGAGAATCCTTTGCGCATGGTTTATTCTCCTCGTTTCAACCCGAACTTCTCAATTTTACTATACAAGTGGCTGCGCTGAATATCGATATCATCGGCAGTTTTAGATACGTTCCAGTTGTTTTTTTCGAGTTTGAATTTGATGTATTCGCGCTCGGCAAAATCCTTATATTCCTGAAAGTTGGTAAACTGGTCGAAATCTGTTTGAGGCGCAGCTGCTGCAGCCACTGCAGTGACCGGCGCGCTAGGGTTGGCAAAAGCCTTTACGTCAGCATCGGTAATGGTTTTATCACTTAGGATAATAAGACGTTCTACCATGTTGCGAAGCTCGCGGATGTTGCCCGTCCATGGAAGGGATTTAAGCGCTTCGAGGGCTGCATCAGATATCCTTTTGGTAGGCATGCCGTATTCATTGCATATTTCATCCAAAAACGATTGGGTAAGCAGCGCAATATCATCGCGGCGTTCGGTAAGTGGCGGTACGTGTATCAGGATAACGCTGAGGCGGTGGTACAAGTCCATTCGGAAGTTGCCGGCCTCAATCTCCTTCAACAAATCTTTATTAGTTGCCGCTACTACGCGCACATCCACGTCTATCTCTTTTTCGCCGCCTACGCGGGTTATTTTACTTTCCTGCAAGGCGCGCAACACTTTGGCCTGTGCGCTTTGGCTCATATCGCCAATTTCATCCAAAAAAAGCGTACCACCGTTGGCCGATTCAAATTTACCGATACGTTGTTTGATAGCAGAAGTAAACGAGCCTTTTTCGTGGCCGAACAACTCGCTTTCTATCAATTCTGATGGAATGGCCGCGCAATTCACCTCGATGATGGGGCCATTGCTGCGGTTAGATTTTTCGTGCAGCCAGCGGGCTACCAGTTCTTTACCAGCGCCATTGGCGCCGGTAATCAATACTCGGGCATCGGTAGGGCCCACACGATCTATGGTTTCTTTTATTTTTAAAATGGCTTGCGATTCGCCCAGGATGGGTCGCACTTTCGATGCCTTGCGTTTGAGTACTTTGGTTTCAACAACCAAACTACCGCGGTCTAAAGCGTTGCGTACGGTGATTAGCAGGCGGTTAAGGTCTGGTGGTTTGGAGATAAAATCGAACGCACCTTTTTTGCTGGCTTCTACGGCGGTTTCTACTGTGCCGTGGCCCGATATCATGATAAAGGGCAGGTCAGGTTTCAGGGCTAAACCCTCGGTAAGCACTTCCATGCCATCCATACGGTTCATCTTTATATCGCACAGCACCAGATCGTAGTCGTTTTTACGAATAAGTTCAAGGCCATCTATGCCATTATCTACATCTTCTACAACGTAGTCTTCGTATTCCAGTATCTCGCGCAACGTGTTGCGGATAGACCGCTCATCATCAATTATTAGAATTTTTGCCATGTGTTGTTAAAACGTAGTTCTGGTAGATATGTTTGCGGCTAATATAGAAATTGTATAGAATATTAAACAGTTTATTGGTGAATGGTTCATTAAGTGAGTGGTGAGTAGTTGATTTGGTGAGTGGTTTATGCAAGGGCTGCATAGCAGACACAACAGGCAACCACTCACCATGCAACTCAATCAACCACTAACAAAAAAATCCCCTCCGAAGAGGGGATTTTCATCAGCTGCAAACCTGTAAGCCGGGTTCTGTGTTCCCCCGTAAGGGAATTCCTATCATTAATCTGGCCCTGCCGTTGCCGGCAGGTTCAATCAACCTACCCATTCTGACGGCCCCGTAGGGCGGCGGGAGCGAGCAGCTCCGCTTTCAGAACCTATTTGGTTTTTCAACTCCTGAGGTTTACCGCAATCCCGGTCGCCCGGAAAAGCCGTGAGCTCTTACCTCACGTTTTCACCCTTACCCCGAATAAATTCGCGGCGGTATATTCTCTGTGGCACTTGCTGTCGCCCGCTGTGGGCGCCTTCCCGTTAGGAAGCAGGATGCTCTATGTTGCCCGGACTTTCCTCCGCCCGCTAAGCGCAGGCAGCGATAGGACGTTTTGCGGGGGTAAAGATACTGATTATGATTTCACCGATGAGAATTGATTACACCGATTTATGTGCAGATATGCGAATGATTTATGCCTTTACATTTTTTATCTGAAATATGCACATTTGAAATCTGCACATTATTTCGCAAACTCCGGTTTCAAATACGCTTTCATCGCTTTGCGCATCTTCATCACCTTGGGTTCTGAAACGGAGCCGATGTAAGGGTTTTCCTTGTGGATGCGGTAATAACCCTGGTGGTATTTTTCGGCCGGGTAGAATACCTTAAACGGCACCACCTGTGTAACAATTGGGTTTGAATAGTGGCCGGTTGCATTTACCTTCTTAATAATTGCGTCGATAGTTTCCTTTTCACCCGCTGTGCGATAAAATGCGATGGAACGGTAATCAGTACCTTCATCGGGTCCCTGGCGGTTAAGCGTAGTTGGGTCGTGTGAGTATAAGAATGCTTCCACCAGTGTAGCATAGCTGATTACCTTAGGGTCGTAGTACACCTGTACGGTTTCGGCATGGTTGGTTGTGCGGCTGCTAACCTCTTCGTAAGTAGGGTTAACTGTATTGCCACCAGCATAGCCGGATACCGTTTTGCTTACGCCTTTCAGTTCGCTCATGTTTTCCTGCATGGCCCAAAAGCAGCCTCCGCCAAATGTGGCAACAGCTTCACCAGGTGCCGGTTTTGGTAACACCGCCATGCCTTTTGGCTGGCCGTTTGCGCATCCCAGGAATAATACCACCGATGCTACATATAATGCTAATTTTTTCATGTGTTGTTTTTTACCTCTTTAGTAGTAATAAACGTAAAATCCTTACTAAACGGTTAGAGATTAGTGGCCGGAGAATAGAGATTAGGTATGTTATGACAAACTACTGACTTCTCAAAGGAGGAACTAAAGATTAAAAAAACATTCCCCCTCTTATCTTTAATCATCTCTTACCAGCCTTTATCATCCAAAGTAACTTATCCAGTCCGTTCAGTTTAATCTCGTAGGTAGTGCTCATCAGCATGCCCAGTTTGCCCGGTGGGAAGCCTTTTCGCTGCATCCACTCCAGGTAGCTGATGGGGATGTCGCATATCAGTGTATCCTTATACTTGCCAAAAGGCATCTTGGTCTTTACAATATCCACAAGTACTTGCGGGTTGGCTTCTATGTTTTCCACAGCGTAAAAATAGGGAAATTAGCTTCCGATATCGATTTTGTTTACGGTTGAAAAAGCCTAATGATGGGTGTGTGCTTTTAGCCAATCCTCATTCAGAGCTTTCGACGTATAATTCCAAATTAAATCTTTGACTTGCGATAGTTTCCTTCTGATGTAGATTACATCTTCTTCTTTTCGGTATGAAACAGTATAATGCGCTAACACCCGAGCCAAATTTTTATAAAACACCCCATTTACTTCTGTATTTATTAAACCTCTTTGGTCATCATATTTTAATGGCGCGAACTGCACATAAGAGTTTTCGTAATAGAAAATACAAGCGCTTATAATGGCCACTAATGTAACGGAAAAGATAATTCTCGTCCTCACCCGGATTAAGTTATGGATGTTTACATAAAATTATCTGCTTCGCGATAGGCTTTTATCAGGGCAAGCTCTCCGTCTTTACCAGGGCCAGCGGTGCCATGCTCCATACCCATTACCCCGCGGTAACCTTTATTGTAAATATGTTTGAAGATGTTCTTGTAGTTCATCTCGCCGGTGCCGGGTTCTTTACGGCCGGGGTTATCGCCAATTTGATAATAGCCAATTTCGTCTATAACCAAATCAAGCGTGGGGATGATATTGCCCTGGTTGCGTTGCACGTGATACATATCGTACAATAGTTTGCAGCTTGGGCTACCTACTGCTTTGCAAATGGCGTAGGCCTGGTCGGGCGTACGCAGGAACAGGTCGGGGTTATCGCTCAGGGGTTCCAGCACCATGATGATACCATGTGGCTCCAAAATCGCTGTGCCCTTTTTAAGGGCCTCTATCACATGCCCGGTTTGCACGCCGATGGGCAGCTTGCGGTCGAAATCGCCGGGCACTACTGTAACCAGTTTGCTGTTGATGCGTTTGGCAACTTCTACCGCCTGTCTGCACGATTTGATGAAGTTATCCACATGCTCCTGCTTTCCCGATGCCAGCATATTGCCATCGTTGCTTAGCCCCGGCTGCACAAAAACACCCATTGCCATGCCTAATTTGGCCAACGTATCGCCAATTTTCTGCTGCTGCTCAACCGGGCGACCGCTCATGCCGTTGTCTTCTATAGCTCGGAAGCCTTGGTCGTAAGCAAATTTTATCTGCTCCACAAAATCGTCGCCCGCATGGTTCTTGAACATGCCATCGTGGATGCCATAATTCAGATTAAAGGTTTTACCTGCGGCGGACGGTTTAACTTTTGGAGCAGCAGCCGCGTTTAATAGGCCTCCGCCTAACAAGGCGCTGCCGGCCAATACCGAGCTTTGTACGAAATTCCTGCGTTTCATAAGGGTTTATTTTGGAGCAGCAAGATAGGGGAAAAGGTGACACGATTTTAGGATTTAAGGATTTTTTAGGAGATAAAACGCCCGGGTTTGGGAATCTAAATCAAGACATCAAATCATGTTAATCCTAAAATCCTGCGAATCATGGTTCAGACAGACGACCTACCGCTCAAATACCCTCACCGTTTTTACGTACCGGCCCTGGTAATAGCTATTCAGCTCAGTTTCGGTTACGCCAAGGTTATTATGGCCGGATGTGGAGTGGATAAACCGCAGCGTTTGCCGTGGCTCTTTCAGGATGATACCCATATGGCCTACCACGCGTATGGTGCTATCGGTACCGGTGAAGAGTACCAGGTCGCCGGTTTGGGCATCTTTCAAGTCAATCTGACGGTGCATATAGGTAAAGGCTTCCGAAGTGCGCGGTACCGCTATGCCGAAGTGGTTAAAAACGTAAGTAATAAAACCCGAACAATCGAAACCTTCAGCAGGATCTACGGAAGCGTATTTATAAGGCACGCCCGTTAGGCTACGGGCAAAGGTAGCCAGTTCCAGCGGCGTAGTTTGCCCGGTTACTACTCTGGTGATGTATCCGGCACTGTCCGCTGTTGGCAATGGAAGCGTGCCTTGCTGTGTCACAGCCACCTTGTCGCCGTTGCTGGTTATTACATATGTAGGCTCTTTTGGGCCATTACAGGCAAGCGTACATAACACCATCAGGCCGTATAAAGCGTTCCATTTCACGTCTATACTACACAAAACCAGTGTTTTAGTTTTAAATAGGTTAGCTGGGTGCCTTCTTAGGTGTTTTTTAGGAGGATGTTCGGCGTATTGTATTTAAGCATTCGCGCATATCGCTTAATTTACCTGTCACTACAACATTTTTTCATAATTAGCTTGCCGATGCTGCGATATTTTTCTTTACTTGCGTGCCAATTATCAACCGCTATGGAACGCTATTGCCTCACCCTGGATTTACAGGACGACCCCACGCTAATTGCCGAATACGAAGCCTGGCACCAAAACGTATGGCCCGAAATATTGGAAAGCATCACCGATAGTGGCATAGCGCACATGCAGATATACCGCTACGCCAATCGCCTTTTTATGATTATGGAGGTGAATGATGGCTTCAGTTTTGAGGCCAAAGGCGCAGCAGATGTCGCCAACGCTAAGGTACAGGAATGGGAAACCCTGATGTGGAAATACCAAAAGCCCTTGCCCGGCTCCAAACCCGGCGAAAAGTGGATGCTGATGGAGAAGATTTTCGATTTATAAGTATGCAAAAGATAGATTCGCACCAGCACTTTTGGCAGTATAATCCCGTAAAGGATGCCTGGATAACCAACGATATGGCGGTAATACAGCGTGATTTTTATCCGGAGGACTCAGAACCCCTGTTGGCTGCTTATAGCATGGATGGCTGTATAGCCGTACAGGCAAGCCAAAGCGAAGCAGAAACCGATTTTTTGCTTGAGCTGGCAAGCCAAAACCCATTCATAAAAGGCGTAGTTGGCTGGATAGACCTGCAAGCCGATAACCTGGAAGAGCGGCTACAGCACTACAAGCAATACCCGGCACTAAAAGGCTTCAGGCATGTTTTACAAGCCGAAGCAGGGGAGTTTATGCTGGGCGATAATTTCATGCGGGGTATAGCTATGTTGCAGAGCCACGGGTTTACTTACGATGTATTGATAACCCATAATCAGTTGAGTCATGCTTTGCAACTGGTAGCGGCATTTCCCCAACAACCGTTCGTGATAGACCATTTGGCAAAACCCGCTATCAAACAAGGGGAAATTGCGCAATGGGAAGCCGGTATCCGGGCTATTGCTGCGCATCAGCATGTTTATTGCAAGGTGTCGGGATTTTGTACTGAGGCCGATTGGGCCAACTGGCAAACCGAAGACATCAAAACTTACTTGGATGTAGTGTTTGATGCTTTCGGGACGGAAAGGCTTATGTTTGGTTCCGACTGGCCGGTTTGCCTGCTGGCTGGTGGCTACGGCAAAACGGTGCAAGTATTGGAGCAATACCTTGCGGCGTTCCCCGAGGCGGAGCAGGCGCAGTTCTGGGGAGGCAATGCCGCCAAATTTTACCAATTCGATATCAACTAACAGATAATGGATTTACAACTCAAAGATAAAGTAGTTATAGTTACCGGCGGCGCGCGCGGTATTGGCAAGGGTATAGCGCTATCGCTGGCAAAGGAAGGAGCCCTTGTGTTCATCATCAGCCGTACCGAAGCGGAGAACCTGAACACAGTAAACGAAATTGTGGCAGCAGGTGGTAAGGCTTTGCACACAGTTGCCGAACTTACTGATCCGAAGGCTTGCGCTCAAGCCGTTGAGGCAGTTGTAGCGCAATGCGGTCGCATAGATGGCCTGGTGAACAACGCAGGGGAAAATGATGGCGTAAGCTTACTTAGCGGCAATTATGAGCGCTTTATGCATTCGCTGCACAAAAACCTGGTGCATTATTACCTGGTGGCCCACCACGCGCTGCCCGAGCTTATTAAAACACAGGGAAGCATTGTAAACATTACCTCCAAAGTAGCTGATACGGGGCAGGGGGGGACGTCTGCCTATGCTGCATCTAACGGCGCGCGCAACGCTTTAACCCGAGAGTGGGCGGTAGAGCTGTTGCCGCACAATATCCGGGTGAACGCCGTAGCGGTAGCCGAATGCTATACGCCGCTTTACGACCGCTGGATAAAAACCCTGCCCAATCCCGAAGAAAAACTGGCATCTATTACAGCTAAAATCCCCCTTGGTAAGCGTATGACTACTGTAGAAGAATTGGGCAATGCGGTAGCGTTTCTGCTATCCCCGGTATCCAGCCATACTACAGGGCAAATTATGTACGTAGATGGCGGCTACACGCATTTAGATAGGTCGATTTAAATAAGGAAGTCTTTTTAAATTGACAATTAAAGCTCATACAACTTTTCAAAAGTTGTATAAGCCTCCAAATCTTCGCGGCAATCCTTTTCCAGATTACGTAATTACTTCACTTTCACCTTTTGGTTTTCGTACCAATACCTGGTCAGCACAATGGGTAACGCAACAAAGACTATAAGGATGGCTGCACCGATAGCAAAGCCTTTGAACGTAAATCTATGGAAGTCGATATTTATTTTGCTGAGCGGCAGCACCAGTAAATTCATTATCAGCCAAATTACGATTCCGTAAATAAAAGCAATCAGTCCGGCGTTTTTACGCAAGGCTGCTATCTTGTTGTAAAGGATAAAAAACAGCCATGTGAAAATACCTGCTATGAGGTAATGAATAGCCAGTCCCAGCAGGACAGTGCCGTTACCGCCACCAAAGGAGGCCTGGAGACCAATAGCCGCAGCGGCAATATAATGGAAGACTGATGCGGCCTGCCCGTGGGCGAGTATAAATACAGCGGCGAGCGCATCCAGCGTTCCGGCTATAAGGGCCGCCAGAATGCCTGTCAGCAATAAGTTTGGTGATTTTTTGTTTAGCATTTTACAGGGGATAAGGTTATGGCAGTAAATATGCACATAAGCTTTTAATTGCTCGGCACTCAAATTCGTACAAGATGGTACAATGATAAAAATAGCTTGATTGGTAATATTATTCGATCGATATCGGATGAGAGGGAACTCTTTCAAAAACTCGACAGAACACAAACCAGCACACAAAAAACAACAAAAGCCCCCTCACACTCGCTGTTTGGGGGCTTTAACCTAAACCTTATCACAATGATGGCAGACGCCATCAGTAATAGATAAGCCGAATGTATTAAATAGTATTCAATATTACCAAGTGTTTTGTTAAGGTTATATGAAATTTAACATATTCGTTGTGTGTTTTTTCTTATCAGTTACAAATGATTTCTTATTACTGGTTTGTGATCGATGTCATGAATTTTCTGTTGCCACATACATGTTGTAACGTTTTTTTGATGCCATAAGCAGGGGATGCATCTTGCCTGGTCTGTATCTACTCATAACATACCGGATATCATCAAACTTCAATCACTTTTAAAAAAAAATATATGTTTTTTTTAAAAGATATATATAGTATAATATTTAGTTGTTTCGACACGTGGATATGTCGTAGAAATTTCGGAAGCAGCTTCATTCAAGGTTGAAATTCCATCGGCAATCAGCGGTAGATTTAACTTATAACGTTGCGCATCTTATTCCGATTGTTTGGACGGATTTGTACGCAGCCCTTTGCAACGGAAAATTCCAGTGTCACCTTAGTTATCGATACGCCTCGTGTATTTTCGGCAGGTCTCAGTAATAATTGTAAACAGTGCACAAAACTTTTACGACAGCTTATTCCGTAACTGTAATTTATATGTTATGGTTAAAGTCGTATGTAACGATTTGGATTATTTGCATTTGGTGAAGGGAAAGCGTTGGGCGAGGGGAATCTGCGACCTGGTTATACAGGAAAATGACGTGCCATGATTCAGCTATAACCGATAACGTGTGCCGCTCATTCATAAATAAACCCGTGTAGGAGCATATCAAGACCAGAATTGATTGGATTTTAAGTTTGTTTTATCCCCAAAACAAACTTTTTATGTAAAATATTTTGCAGGCAAAATATAATTTATATGTTTGTCGACATATTCTATAGACAATGTATTATTTGAATACGCCAGAATTAGTTAAAACCTTTAAAATGCAGTGCCTTGCTGCATGCTGTTGTTGTTAATGCAGATTAATCAACAAGTTATTGAAATTCATTTTTAAACTTCTTAAACCTGACTACATGAAAATTTCTACAAATTTTATAAAACTTATTGTGCTTGTCCTGCTTCTTGTCCCGGCGGTGGCATCGGCACAACTCAACGGTAGCTATATCTTAAGCGGTAAAGTAAACGACGATCACGGCTTGCCGTTGGCAGGCACAACCGTTACTATAAAAGGAACTACTAATGCCGCGGTTACCGATACCACAGGTAAATTCTCGCTGACCACAAGCGCCAAATTGCCATTTACCCTGGTGTTTACAGCAGTAGGCTATCAACCGCAGGAATTCTATATCAAAAACGCCAGTAGCGCTGTTAACATACAGCTAACAACGCAATCGCTGCTGATAAACGAGGTGGTGGTAACGGCATCGCGCAGGGAAGAAAAACTGCTGCGCTCGCCGGTGGCTATTGATAAGCTCAGCATCAATGCACTTAAACAATCGCCCGGCCCAAGCTTTTACGATGCGCTGGAAAACGTAAAAGGTGTGCAGGTTACTACAACCAGTATCACCCTTAAGGTGCCGAACACACGAGGTTTCAACAGCCCGAACAACTTTAGGTTTATGCAACTGGCAGATGGCGTGGATATGCAATCGGCCACTTTGGGCGTGCCGCTGGGCAATGCCATTGGCCCAACCGAACTGGATATTGCCAGCATAGAAATAACCCCCGGTGCGGCAGCCGCGCTATATGGTACTAACGCCATCAACGGTTTATCTAACTTGTTCACTAAAGACCCATTCAAATATCAAGGCCTTAGCTATTATCACCGTAGCGGCGTAAACCACGTGGGCGATAACCTTGGCTCGAGTGCTATAACCGAGGATGCCATTAGGTTCGCAAAAGCGTTCAATAACAAATTTGCATTTAAACTGAATGCAAGTTACCTGAAAGGTAAGGACTGGCAATCGAATACCCAGCAAGATCAAAACCCTACCAACCTTAAAACCGCAAATCCTGCTTACCCCGAACTAACCGGTGCCAGCAACGCAGCCTATGATGGATGGAACAAATACGGCGATGATGCCCTTGCAGGTAGTAATACCGTATCTATAAAGGGCATTACCGTAGATGGCGTAGCCCGCCCGGCCTTAACCGTTGCCCGTACTGGTTATAACGAGGTAGACCTGGTGAAGCCCGATGTAACTAACCTGAAACTGGATGGTACGCTTGCTTATAAGCTTACCCCCAACACAACTTTATCGTACACCTACCGCTACGGCAGGATGGACGGCGTTTTTCAACGCGGTAATAAAATATCCCTTAACGGCGCTACCGTACAGAACCATAAGCTGGAGCTGAAAGGCAAGGATTTCCTTGTACGTGGGTACGAATCGATAGAAAACACAGGTAACTCGTTCAACGTAAAACCGCTTGCGGATAACCTCGACCTCAACCACGCCAGCAATTCGGCCTGGGGAACCTCTTTCAAAAACGCGCTTACAGCATACGCCACCGCAAACGGTGGGCTGAAATCTACCAACCTCGCAGCAGCCGAGCAATTTGCCCGCGCAGCAGCAGACAAGGGTAGGGTAGAGCCGGGTACGCCCGAGTTTGATGCCCTGCGTAAAACAATCATAGGCATCAACAACTGGGATTTTAAATCGAGCCTGATACCTGATGCCCCTGCAACAGGCGGCGCGGCCCTCATTCAGAAAAGCCACATGTTTAACGGCGAAGCACAATGGGATTTGACCAGTAAAGTAAAATTTGTAGACCTTTTGGTTGGTGGTGACGTGCGCGTGTACCAGATAATTCCTGATGGTAATAACTTTGTTGACTTTACCCGCCCAATTGCCGATCGTAATAAGCCACTTGCCGATGGCAGCTTTGGCGATAACGTAACGTATAAAAAATACGGTGCATTCACACAGGTTACCAAAACCTTCTTCGAAGAAAAGCTGAAGCTGTTCGGTTCGGTACGCTGGGACTACAATCCATACTTCGACCCTAAGTTTACCCCACGTTTGGCCGCGGTTTACTCGCCAAACCAAAACCATAACTTCAGGTTCACTTTCCAGAACGGGTATCGTTTCCCGTCGTTATTCGAAGCATTATCTTACGTAAACAATGGTCGTGTTAAACGCGTGGGCAGCTTGCCATTCATCAATGATGGCTTAGGTTACCTGGAGAACAGCTACACCCAACAATCGGTAGTGGCCTTTAATAACGCCGTAAAAGCAGCATCTACCACTGGCGATGATGCTACCGCCTTAGCCAACCGCAACTTGTTGCAAGTGGCTAACCTGCCTAAGGCACGCCCTGAACAAATCACTTCATTCGAGGTGGGTTATAAGGGGATATTTGCAGATAACAAAGTGTTCCTGGATGTGGATGCTTACACTAACCGTTATGATGGTTTCCTGGGCCAGGTGCAGGTGTTTGTGCCAAATGGCGTAAAGGTAGGTAGCGATGCTGCCGTATTGGCTATGCTGGATATCAACCGCGATCCTACTACCGCTACCAGCACCAACGCTGCCAGCCAGGGCCAGGCCCGTTATAGAGTTTACACTAACGCCAAAAATATCTACAACAACTACGGTTCGTCGTTGGGGCTCACTTATAACTTTTACAAACGTTACACCGTATCGGGCAACGCCAGCTTTAATAAGCTGAAGGCGCAGAGCAGCTCGGATATATTCGTTACCGGTTTCAATACGCCAAAATGGTCGGGCAATTTATCGTTCGGCAACCGTGAGGTAATCAATAACTTCGGTTTTAATATCGTTTACAAATGGCAGCAATCGTTCCTGTGGGAGAGCCCGCTGGTAACCGGTACGGTGCCATCTATCCACACGTTCGATGCTCAGGTAACCCTGCGTGTACCGGCGTATTACGCTACCTTCAAAATAGGCGCGACTGACATTTTCAACAAACGTTACATTCAGTACGCAGGCGGCCCAACCATTGGCGGCATATATTATGCTTCGGTTACGCTTGACGGCTTGCTGAGCGGAAATGCAAACAAATAAAACAGCACGAAGATCAAGAGCTACGGCCTTTTGATCCAAATAGGAGCTTTTTAGGTTTAATTTAGTTTTGAAGAGGCCGGCCCGCAAGGGGACGGCCTCTTTCTATTTGGTATGGAGCCGTTTTATTCGGCCCGATTTATGGCAAGGATTTTTATAGGCTTTATCAGGTATTGCGCATTGTCTTTTTGAGCCTGGATCATTTTTACCACCGCCATACCCGCGGTTACTTTGCCAAAGGCGGCGAAACCCTGTCCGTCCGGGTTGCGGGCACCGCCATAATCTAATGCGGGTTGATTACCAATGCAGATAAAAAACTCGCTAGTGGCAGAATTCGGGCCGCTACGCGCCATAGAAAGCGTACCGTTTTGATGCAGCAAGCCCGTTTGTTGAGTGGTTTCAATTTTGATACTGTCCAACGCGAGCGTATCCGGCACGTTGCCTCCTTGTATAACCTGTATCTTCACTTTGCGGTCGGTTTCGTTAGCGGGGGTACATACCCTGAAAAAGCTGCTTCCGTTGTACGAATGCTTATCTACATACCGCATAAAGTTGGCTACGGTTATAGGTGCTTTATCCGGGTAGAGTTCAATGGCTATATCGCCAAGCGATGTTTTGATAACGCAATGGATGGGTGCCTGGGCAAAGCAGGCGACGGAAAATGTAAGTGCAGCACACAAGAGTAGTAGTTTTCGCATATATTAAATAGAAAGATCAGGGCATATGATGACCAGGGGGTTTTAGGGTGGCGCAAATATACGATTTGAAGCGATTGCTTGGAGGGGTGCTGAGGTCGCTTAAAATAATAAGTTCTGGTAGTTTTACCGATTTTCAACCGTGCAAAAAAGGTTTACAAAGGTTTACAGAAATCAGAAAAATATCGTTTTAAAAATTTGATAATCAATATTTAAAAAAATAATTGGGTTTACACTTTTAAGGCGCTGGTTGCTGATATATTAGTTTCATAAATAGATTTCAAACCAACAAAGGCAGGAACTCTTTTTGATCCATGGCAATGGTTTATCGGTTTCAAAATAATTTTACCTGCTTCCTTGCCGCTATTTCTGCTTTAGCCTGCTGATGCTCTTTCCAGGTGCGTTTGCCGGCCATGCCTACTGTGTTTTTAAAAGGGATGGTTTTATACGCCTCCCATTTGCCGGTGGCGGTACCGAAGGTTTCGCGTTGCAGTGTCTTTAGTTCGTGTATCCAGAAAGGCTCCAACAGCTTTTTGTGATGGAAGTGAGGCCACAGTTTTTTGAAATCAGTCTCGGGTATGTTGCGTACTACCGGTATGTGGGGTACCACTGCCTTTTTGATGTTAAGGGTTTTACGCAGCAAGCCGAACCAGCTCTCCATTGCGGGCGTGCTGCGGATGTATGCATAGATGGTGTTTTTGCTATGCAGGTGTTCGAAGTATTTAAAGCCATCCATATGCAGCAGCACGGGCGGCATAGCTTGCAGGGCGCCTTGTATGCGCTCTAATGCGGTATCTATCATATAGGGCTTCTGCCGCTCTAATTGGTTAAGGGTAATATGGGCTGGGGAGTTCATACTGCCAAAATCGCCAATGTGCTTTACCGATGCTTTTTTATAGCGCGCTATCTCCTGCCTGATATGCTCAGGCGGCGTAAAGAGGAAGAGATAGTCGGAATAGCCGGTCATGCGTACATTATTATAATGCAAATTTGCTAATTATTTTAGTATTTTAAACTAAAAATTCCATATTTGTATATGGTTGCACAACGGCATATCGTACACATCGATTTGGATTCGTTCTTCGTTTCCGTAGAGCGTAAGTTCAACCCGGCGCTCATCGGCAAGCCGGTTATCATTGGCGGCTCGGCGGATAGGGGCGTGGTAGCTTCCTGTAGTTACGAGGCGCGTGCATTTGGCGTACATTCGGCCATGCCCACGCGGCAGGCGCTTAAGCTTTGCCCGGATGCAATCGTTATCCATGGTACTTACGGGCGTTATTCAGAAGCCTCCAGGCAGGTTACCAATATCATCCATCAATCGGTGCCGATATATCAAAAGACATCAGTCGACGAATTCTATATTGACCTTAGCGGCATGGAGCGCTTCCATAACCCTTATCAAATAGCTACCGAGCTACGGCAGCGTGTGATCCGCGAGACAGGCTTGCCAATTTCTTTCGGTATGGCGTCTGGCCGCGCGGTTGCCAAAATGGCCACCAACCAGGCCAAACCCAATGGACAGTTATGGGTTAAGGCAGGCGAGGAGCAAGCCTTTTTGGCGCCGCTCAACATCCGCAAGATACCCGGCCTGGGCGAACATACCTGCCAAAAGCTTTACCAGTATGGTGTCGAAAAAATAGGCGACTTGCAAAAGGTGAACATCAAGTTCCTGGAGGCGGTGTTCGGAAAGGCGGGTACTTCTATTTATCATAAGGCCCATGGTATAGATGACAGCGAGATAGTTGCGGGCACGGGCCGCAAATCCATCTCGACAGAAACTACTTACCATAATGATGTAAAAGATGTACGCACGCTAGAGAACACGCTGGTAAGCATGACAGAGGAACTTGCAGGCAAGCTACGCCGCGAAAACAAAGTAAGCAGTTGTCTGGCCATAAAGCTGCGTTATGCAAACTTTGAAACGCATACCCTGCAGCAAAAAATTCCCTTGACGGCAGCTGAGCATATCCTCATCCCGGGCATCAAAAACCTGCTCAAAAAAGCCTGGAACCAGTATCGCCCCATCCGATTGATCGGCGTGCGCCTGAGCGACCTGTGCACCGGAAGCTACCAGATAAACCTGTTCGAAGATAACGAAGAACGCATACGCTTGTACCAGGCTATGGATAACATCAACCTCAGGTTTGGCGATAAAACGGTTTGTAGGGCGGCGGGGATGGAGATTGGGACGAGGACGTTCAATCCGTTTATGAAAGGTTGAACTATCGCCTTTGTCGGGACATTTTGTGCATTAGCCGATTCATGAGATGCAATCCGTCTACTTTGATAGAATTTAGTTTTTGGTAATCGGAATAAGGCAATTGCTGCCAAAGCTTGCCAAACGATTTTGCTTTTAAATTAACATCAACCTTCTATCAAATGATCATACTCCTTTGTGGCCTGTCTGGGGCCGGTAAAACCACTTTGGCGCGAAATATCAAGCGTAAACTAGACACCAGCGCCACCCGCGCCGAAATTATCGATGGTGACGAATACCGCAGTAATTTATTTAAAGAACTAAGCTTCACCCGGCAAGACAGATTTGAAAATATCCGCAGACTGGGCTTTATTGCAGGTAAATTCAGTAAGCATGGTATTGTTACCATCATCAGTGCAATTAATCCTTACGCACAAGTAAGAAACGAACTTTTGGAATGCTACCCCGAAGCATACACTGTTTATGTAGACTGCCCGATAAATGTGCTTATCAGTCGTGATACCAAAGGACTTTACACAAAAGCACTACTGCCGGATGAACATCCTGACAAAATCAGTAATCTGACAGGTATAAATGATCAATTCGACGTGCCGCACAACCCTGACCTTTATATTAATACTCATCTGAACAGTGTGGAAGAGTGCAGCAACATCCTTTATGATTTCATTATAAACGCAAAAAAGCCGGTTTATGAGCACTAACACTTTAATTATTGCTGGCATGCATCGGTCCGGCACGTCGTTAATAAGCCAGTGGCTAAATAAGTGCGGACTGAACCTTGGCCACACGCTGCTTGGTGCATCGGACAGTAATCTCGACGGGCATTTTGAGGACGTTGATTTTTATCGCTTTCATGTAGATGCTTTAACGGCCAACAACCTTTTGCAAACAGGGTTTATTACGGAGCCGGTAAAGTCGCTCACGGATTACCAAAAGGAAAAGTTGAAGCGAATCATCGATTTTAAGAACCATATTAGTGAGCAATGGGGGTGGAAAGATCCCCGGACTTGCCTTTTCCTTTCGCATTACCGCGAGTTAATGCCCAATGCTTACTATCTCAATATCGTGCGCGACTATAAATCTACCGTTAGCTCGATGCTTCACCGCGATTTCAAGGGATACGAAGCGAAGTATATGAAACGTGCATGGCTATACAAACAGATCTGGCTAAAAATACGAAGGCCACGACAACGGCTGAAGTTCTACCGCGAGCATGCCGATCTTTATCTGGAGGTTTGGTTGAGGTATAACGAGGAAATTTTAAAGAATATCCAAACTTTACCCACCGACCGTTTTATGGTTGTAGATTACCGCAATCTTTTTGAACACGATACAGAGGTGTTCGATACTTTGAAGCACCATTGGCATTTCGACATTACTTATTGCGAATTTAAAAAAGTATTTAAAGAAAATCTGCTAAGCCACGTAACGAATGTTGATGTTTATATTACTGATAAAAATCTGATAAAAAAAGCGCTAAAGTTGGAAGGACTGCTGAGGCGGTACATTTGAGTGACGGGTGTTTAGGTTGCAAAAAGTTACACGCTTATTTGCACGTCGTCAAAGTTCCTTTTTCATTAACAAATCCGTCTGCTCATCACTACCCAGCATAAACTTATGTTTACCGAATATGCTAAAACCTTTGCTTTCGTAAAAACGGATCGCTCCCGCGTTATGTTCCCATACGCCCAACCATAAGTAGCTATGTTTGACGCATATAGCCGTTTTAACGGCAAAATCAATCAGTTGCTTGCCTATTTGCTGGCCCTGATATGCTGTTAAAACGTAAATACGCTCCACCTCCAAAGCATCAGCGTCCTTAATTTCGGTTTGGGCCAGCTTGTAATTTAGTTTGATATAGCCTGCGGGCAAGCCCGCTACCATGGCATAATAAAAGTGGGAATCGGGGTTGCTTAATTGCGTTTCGAAGCTGGGCAAAGTAAATGCCCTTTCAGCAAAGGCATCCATATCTGCCGGGCTATTCAGGTGCGCAAAGGCATCAAAAAAGGTGCGGCGGCTTAGCTCCAGTAAGCGGGTGACATCATTGGGTTGTACGCGCTGTATATCAATAAAAGGCATAAGTATTGGCTGTTCTCAATTAATCGCGAAGATAACCTCCAACGCCGATTATCCAATACCAAAAGAGCTTCATCTGCACATCTGAAATTTGCACATCTGCATATCCGGGCTCAATCAAACTGGTTCTGCAAGCGTACCAGCCTATCAATCATTAAGTTCAGTTTTTCCTGTTCACTGGCAAATATACGGGCCTTGAGGTAAAACGTACAGAACAATAACCAGGCTGCGGTTAGGCCATAAGCACAACACTTGAACATGCGAGATGCGCTTTGCAGCACTTCGTAAAAGTAAAGGCTGAGGCCGATACTGAGCAGCAACACATATAGGTAATACATCCAGCCGTAGATAGTGGCACGGCTTCTTTGGTATTCCTTTAAGCTTTCCAGGTAGGCCGTTGGGTTTATGGTAAAATCCTGTTTATTAATGAGGCGGTAATCCCGTATCATCATCAGCACATAAATAACCATGGTAGATAAAATAACGATTATCCCTGCATAAGTTATCCACGATTGGAAAACGAAGAAAAGCATCACCATAGCAATGCCCACTAAGGCCAATAGCATGCCCGTTATGCTCCAGAATAAATTGGTAGTGAGGCTCTTCATTCCCTTTTTCACCTGCTTCAACACCTCGTCTACCGCAGCCGGTTCCAGTTTTGGCTGTCCCTGCCAAACCATCAATAAATGATCAAAGTCTTTCATAATGGTTGTATAATTCTGTTAATTTTTGTTTAATACGATATATCTTCACTCTTAAATTCCCTTCTGATATGCCCGAAACATCAGCTATTTCGGGGTAGGGTACTTCATCAAGTACCAGTGTTATAATAATCCTTTCCGATTCCTCAAGCTTAGATATACACTTGTACAGCAAAGCAACTTGTTCGTTCTTTTCAGAGAACTCCTCCCGTTTATTTTCGGCAATTTGTGGGGTTAGCTCGTCCTTGGCCTGCCTTTTTTCCGATCGCAGGTAGGTTAAGCAAGTATTCACCGCAATGCGGTAGATCCAGGTTGATATCAGGGCCTGGTTACGAAACTTGTGCAGGTTTTGCCAAACCTTTAGAAAGGTTTCCTGTAGCAGGTCGTTAGCGGCATCATCGTCGCCGGTGTAACCATAGCACAAATGGAAAATCTTCTTCGAATTGGCTTCATATACTTTCCTGAAAGCTTCTTCTTTATTATCGGCCACTTGTTAATAGTTTTAGTAGATTTTACGTGTTTGACAAAACTAAGGGGTAAATGTTACAACAGGTAACTTTTTTTATTCAACCACGGCAGTTTGCTATCTGCATCCTCCAAAAGGGCGTTGTAATCCTGGCTGTAATCAAACTGCAAATCTTCGTGCAGCTTGCCTATGGCTGTTTTCAATTTATCCAACTGGCGGGTGAGTATCAAGCGGATGGGTTTATGTGACGTTAGGCGGACCACATATTGTAGATAGTTTTGACAAAAGTTTAGCAACAGCTCAATCTCGGCCGGCTTGGCACCGATGAATTTAGTGTATTTGCTCAGCATCTTCAATATCTTACGCAGCGCCTTGGCTGCAAAGTATGCCTGAGCGGGTAATTGGCTAAACATAAAGCCTGCCTCGGCTTTTATGCTCTCTACAAAATCCTGCTCGTTATGCGCATCAAAGAGGAGGTAAGCCAGCAGTTCTTTGTTCTCTTTTTTATAGCGGATGAGGCGCAGGGCCAATTCGGCAAGCTGCTCCTGTGGCAGGTGCTGTAATTCTTTCTTTATCTGTTGTAATCCGTAGGTTGGGATGCTCATATTAAACTTTCTGCAACATAGTAAATTTCGTAGTTTAGCGGCACTCATCTTAATTAAATGCAAAAAAACAAACTCACCCTGTATATTTTTATAGCACTTGTACTGGGTGTTATAGCCGGTTATATTTACAATGCTACGGTAATAAACGCCATTAATACCAAAATGAGCGCCGCCGAGGCACAGATAAAATCTATCGATCTGCGGATAGCCGCCATCAAAGATACTACCACTGCCGATTTCAAGGCGCTAAAAATACAACGCACAGAGCAGGCAAAAGTTCGCAAAGAAAGCGATACCGCAAGAGAAGACAAGCTGGTTGGCTTTACCGTTTTGAGCGATATATTCCTGCGACTGATTAAGATGATCGTAGCCCCGTTGGTGTTTACTACGCTGGTAGTTGGCGTTGCCAAGGTTGGCGACATCAAAGCAGTGGGCCGAATAGGGGGCAAAACCCTGCTTTGGTTTTTGAGCGCTACGCTGGTGTCGCTGGCATTGGGTATGCTACTGGTAAATTTTTTTAAACCCGGCGAAGCCATGTATTTGCCTTTGCCCGATAGTCATTTGAGCACCGGCATCCAAAAAACGGCACTTTCGCTGCGCGATTTTATCGGTCATGTGTTCCCCAAAAGTTTTATAGAGGCTATGGCCAATAACGAGATATTGCAAATTGTGGTGTTCTCACTGTTTTTCGGCGTAGCTACCGCCGCAATCGGCGAAAAAGGCGAAGTGGTCATAAAAGCATTGGATGCTATTGCCCATGTGATATTAAAGATAACCGGCTATGTGATGCAGCTGGCGCCATTGGCCGTGTTTGGAGCCATTACCGCTATTATTGCCAAGCAAGGTTTAGGCATCCTGTCTACCTATGCCATATTCATTGGTGAGTTTTATTTTTCGTTACTGATCCTTTGGTTGGTAATCGTATTAGCAGGTTTTGCGGTGCTGCAGAAACGTGCTTTTAACCTCGTTGCCCGTATAAAGGATGCGATGCTCATCGCCTTCAGTACTTCTACCAGTGAGGCCGCATATCCTAAGGTGCTATTAGAATTGGAACGTTTCGGTTGTAATAACAAGATCGTAAGCTTCGTGCTGCCGCTGGGGTATTCTTTTAACCTCGATGGTTCTATGATGTACATGACCTTTGCCTCGCTTTTCCTGGCGCAATCGTACGGCATACACCTGGCTTTTAGTCAGCAATTATCCATGCTGCTGGTGCTGATGCTCACCAGCAAAGGTATCGCCGGCGTGCCGCGTGCATCGTTGGTGGTTATAGCGGGCACTATTTCTTTATTTAACATACCTGAAGCTGGTTTGGCTTTGTTGATTGGTATAGATCCCTTACTGGATATGGGCCGCTCGGCTACTAACGTTTTGGGTAATGCCATGGCAACTGCCGTTGTGAGCAAATGGGAAGGGGAGCTAAAAGATTAGATTTGTGTGTGGTTTATTGAAAATAAAATAGGCAACTTTGCCCGCTTAATTATTTATCCTCACTAATGAACTCGCTGAAGTCTAAAAAAATATTTCTCGTCCTGAGCGTTACCGTGCCGTTTATGCTGTATTGCTTTTACTATTATGGCATGATGGTGAGCAACGCTCCCTATAGGTTTGCAGATTTTCAATCAATACAATTTCAATTTGGTTATAAAGATAGCTTGTTGAATAAATATGATTCTAAAACAGGCGATTACCAGTATTTGAACCGCAAAGGCTCGTTAGTAAAAATGCATTTGCACTTAACTAACGATGATTTGCTTGATTTGCACAGGAATGCTGCAGACCTGGGATTTTGGAACTTCCCCGCAAACGAAACTGTTAATGATAGTAAAGTACGCGCACCACGTTATATTATCATTTTTAACTACAAGCAAAAAAGTAAGAAAGTAGTTTTTGATGCCAACTACGACGGGCCTGAAAAACTGGTAGATGCCAACCAACGCTTGATAAAAAAATTACAAAAGACGCTCTTGGAAGCAGAACAGCGGCAGAAAAAATAATGAGTTACCACGAATTTTACGAATTAAGGAGGATTTTCACAAATCTACGTGGAGATCATTGTTTGTAATACATTAGTAAAACCTGTTCAGTTTCTTTTCTAAGAATTAGTGAAATCTCGTTCAATTCGAATAAATTCGTGTTCACTTATTAAAATTCGTGCAATTCGGCTCAATTAGGATAATTGGTGTTAACTCAATTGTAGTCAGTTATTGTTTTTTCTAAATATAAACCCTATATTTGCACCTCAAAATTTAAAATAATAATTAATCAACAATGTACGCAATAGTAAGTATAGCCGGGCAACAATTTAAAGTTGCGAAAGACCAGCAAATCTTTGTACACCGTTTACAGGGAGATGAAGGCGCTAGTATTGAATTTGACAATGTGTTGTTAGCAGAAAACGAAGGTAGCTTTAAATTAGGTTCAGACCTTAAAGGCGCTAAAGTATCGGCTAAGATCGTGTCTCATTTAAAAGGTGATAAAGTAATCATTTTCAAAAAGAAAAGAAGAAAAGGTTACCAGAAAAGAAATGGCCACCGCCAGCAGTTTACCAAGATAGAGATCACCGGTATCACATTATAATTAAATTTTAACCGAGCCGGTAAATCGACTCACAAAAAAAATTAAAAAATGGCACACAAAAAAGGGGCCGGTAGTTCAAGAAACGGCCGCGAATCACATAGCAAGCGTTTAGGTATCAAAATTTTTGGTGGCCAGCCTGCAATTGCTGGTAACATCATCGTTCGTCAGCGTGGTACCAAGCACAACCCAGGTTTAAATGTTGGTATTGGTAAAGACCATACCTTATTTGCTTTAACCGCAGGCCACGTAGTATTCAAAAAGAAAGCAGATAACCGTTCTTACGTTTCTGTTATCCCTTTCGAAGCTATACCTGTAGCTGAAGATTTAGCACCTGTAGCTGCTGCACCTGTTGCAGAGGTAGAGGTTGCCGAAGAAGCACCAAAAGCAAAGAAAGCACCAAAAGCTAAAAAAGAAGAAGCTGTAGATGCTGAAGAAGCATCAGCCGAGTAATCAAGCTTAGTAAAGTATAATATTAGGAGCCCTGTATCGTGAGATATGGGGCTTTTTTATTGGGTAGCGCCCAGGGAAAGATGTACTTCATTGCCTTTACGACACATTTTTCGTATTTTTGATTAAAACCAAGCATTGGCAAAATGTATTTCGATGCATATATAAATCATCCCGAAGCAATTATTAATCCCGCACTTTTGTGGGAGTATGATGTTGCTAAAATAGATTATCAAAGCATGCGAGCCGTAATAGTGCAGCGTGTTATAGAAAGAGGTTGGCCCAACGATTGGTACGCAATGCTCAACTTGTATGGTATTGAAGGAGTAAAGGATACTATAAAAACCCTCCCTTATTTAAATGATAAAGATATGTGCTTTGTCAGCAATCAGTTTAATATCCCTTTATCTTTGTTGAAATGCTACGAAAAGAAACAGTCAACCAGGCCACACTGGAACTCCTGAACATTTTAATGGTGGATAATAAGCTGGACGCTTTTTTTTTAGTAGGCGGAACTGCACTTTCATTGCAAATTGGTCATCGTATTAGTATCGACCTTGATTTATTTTCTACCGCATCATTTGATGAAAATACGCTCTTAGAGTACCTCCAAAACAATTATTCTTTTCAATTAGATTACCAATCAAACAATACGCTGAAAGGCGTGATACGGGGTGTAAAAGTAGATTTTATAACTCACGCTTACCCATTGGTGCTACCTTTGATAGTCGACGAAGATGTGCGAATGGCTGGGCCTGAAGACATTGCCGCCATGAAGCTGAATGCAATTGCCAGCAATGGAACACGTTTGAAAGACTTTATAGATATTGCGTTTTATCACCATCCCTTAGCCTCGCGCAAATGGTAGATGCGTATGAACATAAATACTCATCCCGAAATCCGGTGATGCTGATAAAAGCATTGGTTTATCATAACGACATTAATTTTGACGAGCCTATCCAAATGATCAGCGTGAGCTACTCCTGGAAATGGGTAAAGGAGCGTTTGTTATTGATGACCAACAACCCGGAAAAGACTTTTTCGCGATAATTTTGGCTTAAGTAGTAAGGAGCCATTATGGTTTTTAACTACTCACTATTCACCACGCTCTACTCACTATATTTCGATTGCGTATAAAAGACACAATAATATTTTTTTATTCAATTTAATTGATTTAGATTTACTTACCAACTAAACAAAACCAATTAAGATGAATTCAAACAGGCGCAATTTCTTAAAAAGCACAGGTACGCTTGTGCTTGGCGGCATAGCCTTATCGGGCAAGGCAGCATCTCTCTTAAACTTTAAAAGCCGGCACGCAGTAGGCATACAGCTGTTCACGTTCTTCAACGTGATGGATGCCGACGTTAAAGGCACGTTATCCAAAATTTCGGCGGTAGGGTACAAGGAGATCGAATCGGCTTTCAGCAAAAAAGGTGGTTACTATGGTCTTAAGCCAAAAGAATTTAAAGCGATGGTAAATGGCGAAGGCTTAGCCTGGAAAAGCCACCATGTGCTGGGTGCTCCTTTCAAACTTCCTCCGGGTGCAAAAATGCCTACCATGCCCGATGGTAAACCCATGACACTGCCACCCATGCTGAATCTGCGCGACAATATGCAGCAACTGGTAGACGAAGCCGCAGAAGGCGGCGTAAAGTACCTGGTATGCGCAAGCACGCCTATTACTTCGCTTGATGAAATAAAACTTTCTATTGAAACACTAAACAAGAGCGCAGAATTGGCCACTAAAGCCGGTTTGCAGTTTTGCTACCATAACCACGATGCGGAGTTCCATGAGGTGGAGGGCAAGGTGCCTTACGACCTGTTTTTGGCCGAAACCAACGCTAAGTACTTGAAGTTCGAGCTGGATTTGGCCTGGGCTATTAAAGGCGGCAAAAACCCGGTTGAAATGTTTGCACAGCACCCGGGCCGTTTCCCGCTATGGCACGTGAAAGATTTAGACGCGGCGCGTGAAGAGATACTGCCGGTTGGCAGCGGTACTATCGATTTCAAGCCCATATTCGCGGCAGCAAAATCAGCAGGTATGCAGCATTTCTTTGTAGAGCACGATATGCCTAAAGACCCATTTGCCAGCATGGCCAGCAGCTTTAGCTACCTGAGTAAGAACCTGATTGCTTAACTGCATCACTTAACGTCGATACCTTCACGAAGCAATCCCTAAAGGGTGCTTTAATTCGCAAATATTAAGCCCTTCTCCCGAAAAGAGAAGGGCTTAATATTTCTATCGTAAGTAGTCCTGCACGAATTTATCGTTGCTGATGGTGCTGATGATGAGGCTTAATATTTTCCTGGCCGGAGCATCTTCCGCAACTAATGATGAGTTATCCTCCAGCTTATCCAGGTAACTTATCGCCTGTGCTTCGTCGTCGAACAACAATATAATATCGCCGTTGATTTCGATATCCGTACCATTCGGTGGATGAGGAATTCCGTAGGTTTCGAATGTTTCCTGCGTTATTTTTTCTTCCCCCGCCGGGATGTCTATTCTGATCATGGTTTTATATTTTGGGTTTGGGCACTTCTTTTATATAGCCCGTAAAACGAATCATTTGCCGGTTTACGCTTTGCACCGTTAGGCCTGCGCCGCCGTTTGCCGATACATCCAGTATCATCTGTTGGGTGTTTTTAGTGTCTTTTGGTTTGATGTATACATAATACCCGCCGTTCTTTCGTTCCTCCAACTTATAATCGAATCTGGTAGACGTGAACTGTATGCCGGCATCTGCACTGTTGTTATAAGCCGCGTTGAAATAAACTACGCCAAAATAGGGCAGGTAGGCCACCAAGGTATCCGGCGTTATCTTCAAATCGTAATCGCTGGTGAGGTATTGCTGTGCGCCGCCCATAGGCAGCATGAATTCGGCTTTGAATAGATAATTCTTCGATTGTATAAGCTGTTTTACTTCCGCCAGCTTTTCGGCTTTCTTATCTTGTGCCAGTCCTGTTTGCGTAAATGATGCAATAATTGCCAGGCTGATGCATATTTTGATTAAAGTTTTCATCGCTAATCAATTATGGTATAAATGTAACGCTTGTTTGTTGTATAACGGTATAGTTGTCAATAAGTTTAAATACCATAGCCACACCGGGTAATTTAGACTTCCCTGATGCCCGTTGGTTTAAGCCCGCCGGGCCGTACACCTTTAGTTTGATTGTTCTTCTCATCGTTTTCCTTTTTTATAAGCAGGATGCACAGGGAGAGTAGATTCCATAAGCAAACCGGAAAACAATTTTACGGGCAACAAAAAAAGCCGTCCTTTTTGAGGACGGCTAAGTGCTTTTCAAAAACTGCCCCTTCTGGGGGTTGGGGGGCTTAAATAAGGCTTACGCTCCTGTTCACAAACTCGGTCAGCTCTGCGCCGGTTAATAAACCTTGCGATAGCAAAGCCAAATCGAACGCCTGTTTAGCCAATTGTGCTTGCACATCGGTATTCTCGTCGGCCAATATTTTAGCTATCAGCTTGTGGTTTCCGTTTACAATAACGTTGTAATTATCGGGCATGCTGCCGTAGAAACTCATACCGCCGCCCATGGCTGCCATATCTTTCATACGGCGCATAAACTCGTCCATGGTAACGGTCACCGGCAACTCATCCGGGCTAAGACTTTCCAGTTTCACCTTGTAAGCGGGTTTGTTGATGGCCTTATCAAATATCTCCTGTACTTTGGTCGATTGCTCCTCGGTTAGTACCGATTCAGGGTTCTCGTCCTTCTTAATCAGTTTATCAGCAACATCGGCATCAACACGTTTTAATTGTGTTTTCTCCAGTTTCTGCTCTAACTGACTGATGAAGTGCGTATCGATAGGCGAGTTCATCACCATTACATCGTATCCTTTTTTGGTGGCCGACTGGATGAACGCGTCCTGTTTCTCCGGGTCGTTGGTGTATATGTACACTACCTGGCCGTCTTTATCGGTTTGGGTAGCTTCCACTTTGTCCCTGTACTCTGCAAGAGTGAAGTTCTCTTTCTTGGTATTGGTTACCAACACGTAGTCCTTCGCCTTATCGTAGAATTTATCTTCGCTAATCATACCGTACTTCACAAACAGGCCAATATCGCCCCATTTTTCCTCGAAGCCTTTGCGGTCTGCTTTAAATAAGTCTGAAAGTTTGTCAGCAACCTTTTTGGTGATATAGGTATTAATTTTCTTAACCGCACTATCAGCCTGTAAGAAGCTACGCGATACGTTCAGCGGGATATCCGGCGAATCGATAACACCGTGCAGCAGCATTAAAAACTCAGGAACGATATCTTTCACCTCATCGGTAATGAATACCTGGCGGCTGAACAATTTGATCTTGTTCTTGGTGATTTCGAAATCGTTCTTCAGCTTAGGGAAATACAATACGCCGGTCAGGTTGAACGGATAATCCACATTCAAGTGTATCCAGAATAGTGGGTCTTCGCTGTATGGATAAAGCTCTTTGTAAAACTTCAGGTAATCCTCATCCTTCAGCTCGCTTGGGGATTTTGTCCAGATAGGGGTGGTATCGTTGATGATGTTATCCATTTCAACCGATTTGTATTTCGGTTTGCCTTCTTCATCCTCGCCGTCTTCTTCTTCCTGTGTGGTTGTGCCGAATTTGATAGGTACCGGCAGGAACTTAGCGTATTTATCCAATATTCCCTGCAATTTGTGTTTATCCAGGAATTCTTCGCTTTCGGCATTGATGTGCAGGGTAATTTCGGTACCACGTTCAGCAAGACTACCTTCGCTAATCTCGAATTCGGTGCTGCCGTCGCAGGTCCAGCGGGCGGGTTCAGCGCCTTCCTGGTAGCTTAGGGTTTCAATGTCTACACGGTCGGCCACCATAAATGCCGAGTAAAAACCAAGCCCGAAACGGCCGATGATCTCGTTAGCATCTTTAGCTTCCTTGAATTTCTCAACGAATTCGGTCGCGCCAGAGAAGGCAATCTGGTTGATGTATTTTTTTATTTCTTCGGCCGTCATCCCCAAACCGTTATCAGATATGGTGATGGTCTTTTTGTCTGCATCAAAAGCTACTTCCACACGCAGGTTGCCCAGTTCGCCGTTGTACTGCCCTAATGACGCTAAACGTTTTATTTTTTGCGTAGCATCCACGGCGTTAGAAACCAGCTCGCGCAGGAATATCTCGTTATCAGAGTATAAAAACTTCTTGATGATAGGGAAAATGTTTTCGGTGTGTATCGAAATAGATCCTTTTTCTTGCATTGTTTTATGATTTTAGAATTACAGTATAGTTTACGATAGGGGTTTAACAACAGCCGTTCCAAAACCAGCAGGAGTGACGAATTGGCAGAGGATGCGGATGTGCAAAACCACTACGTCTAACTGGTAAAGCAACAACTGTGCTGCTATGTGCCTGTAGCCCCGCTTTCCCTCCAAGCTGCTGATAGAAGCAGCTTGGAGGGAAAGCGGGGCTAGTTAAGTTCTGTTCGTCAGTTTTCGGGAGTACGATTTTACAGAGCTGATTGATGAGTAAAGTTGGTAGAAGTTGAAAATTAATGTCAATATTTTCAAATTTTCCAAACAGTAGTCGCAATTTTAGCTAACTGTCCTTGCCTATGTTTAACGGTGTTGGATGTCCAGGTATCGAAATCAATTTTCTTAGTTATTGTATATTGGCTCGTGGCATAAATCAGCTTTTTATGATTGAAATCTTCATTTGCTGCATCTTTATTATTTTTTGAAGGCTCTAATAAAGTTAAATTTCCTAATAAATAAATATTACGTTGGTACTCATCTTCGGTAAATTCATCATGCCAAATTTCAGGGTAACTTTCAGGAAGAACATGTTCAATAGTGCCGGCATCTGTTTCAAAGTCATAGGAATGGCCACCTTCCTGGCTTTCCAACTTGTACAATGTGTAACGCAATATTTTTTTGTCGGCACTGTTACTTGTCCTAAATTGCTTTATCTGGAAGTAATTTTTAAAGTCCTCATCATTTAAGTACAATAATTTTATGTCGTTTAGGGCCGACTGGTATGTTGCTTGTTCATTTCTAAATAAATTGATGGAAGCTCTGCTGTAAATTTTTTCCATTTCGTTAGTTTGCAACTTGGCGATCACGTTGTAACGGTATGCAATGGCAACTATTGAAAAAATCAATCTTTTAAACTCGGCATCTGGAAGTTTTTCAAATGCAACCATGGCCAATGGCTTCCATTGAGTTACTCTGAAGATCTTTAGGGCGTTAATACAGTTTCGTATTTCTTTATCAAAAATCCATAATTCATCGTCAGGTGCTCCTAAGGCCACGTAGGTGTATGCGTACTTTTCTAAATGATCCAACAGGTCAAAAACATCAGAATTTGTTTTAACATATTGCTTTACGACTTTAAATAGCGATTCCTTTGTCACCATTTGCCTTGTTGCCTGCAAATAATACCTTAAGAACACGGGAAAATCTTTAAGACCAATGGCATCGATTATTTTTTTCCACTGACCTTTAACTTGGCTTAAGTCGGTAGGGCTCTTGGCAACTAATGAAAACAAGAAATTTTTAAGTAAATCTGTTGAAGTAAGATCTACACCTCTTGAATTTAAGGTTTCAAATACTGTGTACGCATTCAGTTCATCTTCCACGGTTATTTGGATGAACATTAAAAGGTCACCTATCACTTTATTGAGGCTGTTGGCTAGATTTTCACCTGTTTCGGATTTAAAATCTCTATCAATACTCTTTTGAAAAAACACATAGGCATCCCACATTAACCTTTCGGAATCTGAAAGTTTATTAACGTTGATTGGCGACTTGAACGTTAACAATCGTTGCTGATAAAAACCGTCATTATTTTCATTGAGAAAAATTTTGCTTGAATATCTTAAAGAAGCCGGATCTTTTTGTCCGATATATTGCTTCATCAAAATATCTACGCGTTCTTTATTTGCATCAATATCGATACCGTCTTCTGATAACTTTTGAATCCGAGCGATAAAAGCCAGCGTTAAGATACTAAGTGTAGTGAAGCGTTGCTGACCGTCGATAATTAGATATTGCTTTGATCCAACATTTTGTAAAACAACCGATCCCATGTAATGAGGGTTCCCGGTTTCCTTAACTATTGATATATCATTCCACAAATCTTCCCAGTTATCTTGACCCCATGAATAATCTCTTTGGAACTGAGGCACGCGATAGATTTTCCCATTACCCAAAACCTCGTTCAAATTAACGGTTTTAGTGTCTAATAAATTAGCTGATGCCATAGAACAAATTTGGGAATAATTTTTATATCTAAAACAGCAAAATCAAGGCTTATTTTACTACGATAGCTTTTCATATATTTTCGCCAACTCCTCTACAACCTTTCTGATTTGCTCCTTCGTGCCGCTATCCGTAATCACCCCATCCCCATTAATTTTCGACCTGATAAATTGCACCAGCAACGTAGCCTCCGGGGTGAGTTTTGCGGACAATGCCCCCAATATCAGCTGCATTGCCGCGTGACAAGCCTCGCCGCCGAGTGAAGCGGTAATAAGGGAAACGGGTTTATCAACAAAACTACTGCTGCCCACCAGCCAGTCCAGCGCGTTTTTGAGCTGACCGGGTACACCAAAAGCATACTCGGGCGTGCAGATGATGATGGCATCGGCCATAGCGAGGTGGTTCCTTAATTCGGCGACTGCTTCAGGAGGGTGTTCGTTATCTAAACCCGGGTCGAAAGGAGGGATGGAGGCGAGGCTGTCGTAAATGAAGTAGTTGACATCGGCAGGCAACAGGTCGCCAATGTGATTGAGTATAGCATGATTAGAGGAGCCTGACCGCAGGCTACCCGATATGGCGAAGATGTTTGCCCCCCGCCCCCCTGAAGGGGGAGTAGGAGTTGGGCTGGTTTTATTTTCGATAGAATTCATGCTATTATACTCGCTAATCAAATGTTCCCCCTTCAGGGGGCGGAGGCGTCTGGCTAATCAAAAGTTCCCCCTTCAGGGGACGGAGGGGGCTGGCTAATCAAAAAGTTCCCCCTTCAGGGGGCGGAGGGGGCCGTTACCGGCGGGCTTAGCGTCAATAAAAACGACGAACCTTTTCCCTCTGTAGATTGCACTTGTATGTTCCCTTTGTGCAGTAGCATTATCTGCTTGCAAAGGCTAAGGCCTATGCCGCTGCCTGTTTTGCGGGTACTGAAGAAGGGGATGAAAATTTTATCCAGCAATTCGGGCGGCATACCTACACCGTTGTCCATCACTTTTACAATAATTTTGTTGCTGCCTTGTACTTCGGCGGCAAGGGTAATGCGCGGTTCGGGGCGGTCTTTTACAGCTTCAATGGCGTTTACCAGCAGGTTTATCATCACCTGGTCGAGCAGGTTGATGTCGGCCTCTATGGCCAGTGCTGGGTCGCGCAGGATGATATCCAGTTCGATGTGTTTCTTCTCTAAAGTAGGGCGCATCAGGCTGTTGAGGTTCTCGAACATGTTGCGCACCAGTATCTTATTCAAATCGAGCCGGGTTATCTTGTTCAGGCTACGGTAGCTTTCGGTAAACTTAAGCAGGCCTTCGCTGCGGCGTTTGATGGTATCTATGCCCAATTCAATATCTTCCAAATCCGATGCATCTATACCACCGGTAATCTCGGGGCTCTTCAGACGGTTCTTCAGCGTATCGGCAAGGGAGGAGATCGGCGCAACCGAGTTCATAATTTCGTGCGTCATTACATTCAGCAATTTGCTCCATGCCTTCGATTCCGTTTCGTCCAAGGCCTCGCTCACGTTTTGGAAAGCCACCAGTTTATACATTTTATTGTCGCTGCGCATGATACTGGCCGATACCAGCATTTTTACTTGCTGCTGGTTGCGCGTAACGCTGAACACCTGCGCATCGCCGGGCTTAAGGCCGATGATGTTGTTGTACAATTCGGGTTCGCGTTTCTCCAGCGAGTGGATGGTTTTTAAATACGGCACGCCAATGAGGTTTTTGAATGCCTCGTTTATCCAGCCCGTTTCGCCCGTTTCCTGCTCGTAGCTCATCAGGCCGGTATCTACTAGCTCCAGTATCTTTTGCAGGTAATGGTATTGCGTTTCGCGTTCGCGGCTGATGAGCTTAAAGGTGGTGTTGATTTCGTTGAAGCCCTTGCGCAGCGGCTTTAGCTCGTTTGGCGCACGGCGAACATCGAAATGACGGCTAAAATCACGGTAGTGGATAGATTCTACGAATTGGTTCACCTCATCCTGCGCTTTGCGCTGGAAACGTATCAGATCGAGCACCGAGAACACCACCATGGGGATGGTAAGCACGCCATAGATATAGTTAGCCCTGCCCGCTACAACCACCATAGCGGTAGCCGTAATAGCAATGAAGAGAAAAATCACCCGCAGCACAAGCCGCCATTCGTAACGGTTAAATGTCATACTTGCTCAGTCTGCGGTAAAGGGCGGTGCGTGTTAAACCCAGTTCTTTTGCGGCGCGGGTGATGTTGCCGTTGTGTTTTTCTATCACGCGGAGGATGGCATTTTTTTCCATGGCACTCAGCGGGATGTTGCTATCATCTTCCGTGAGGGTTTCGCCGGGGGTTTCCAGTATCGAGAATATGAGGTCGTCGGCACGCAAAATGTGATCGTCGGCCATAATTACCGCACGCTCTATGGTGTATTGCAGCTCGCGCACATTGCCGGGGAAATTGTACGATCTTAGCTTATTTAATGCCGTATTGTCGAAATCTACGCTCGGTTTCAGGTATTTGGTGGCGTACAGTTTGGCAAAATGGCGTGCCAGTATCACAATATCCTCTGCACGGCGGCGCAGGGGCGGCATGTTTATCTCAACGGTGTTGATACGGTAAATCAAATCCTTGCGGAACTTGTTCTCGTTAGCCAATTCGGAAAGAGGTACGTTGGTAGCGCAGATCAGACGGATATTGATATCGATAGCCTTGTTGGTGCCTAAACGCGTTACCTGCCTGTTTTGCAGTATGGTGAGCAGCTTGGCCTGTTGCTGCAAACTGATGTTGCCAATCTCATCCAGGAAAAGGGTACCGCCCTCGGCTTCTTCAAAACGGCCCATACGGTCTTCCCGGGCATCGGTATAAGCGCCTTTTTTATGGCCGAATAGCTCGCTCTCGAAAAGGCTATCCGTCAAAGCGCCTACGTCTACCTTCACGAAGGGCTTATCAGCACGCAGCGAACGCTCGTGAATGGCTTTGGCCATTAAGTCTTTACCTGTGCCGTTCTCGCCCAGTATCAAAATATTGGCATCGGTAGGGGCGATCTTGTTTACTTTATGGAAGATATCCTCCATTACTTCTGATTCACCAAGTATCGACGTACCCGCGCTACTTTTGCCCGATGGCTTACCGGCTTTGCTGGTACCTTCTTTCTTATCCAGCAGGTCCTTTATGGTCTCTATCAGTTTCTCGTTATGCCATGGCTTCACCACAAAATCGTTCGCACCTTCTTTAAGCGAACGCACCGCCAAATCAATATCCCCGTAAGCAGTGATCATGATAACGCATACGTTGGGCTTCCATTCCTTTATCTTGCGCAACCAGTAGATGCCTTCGTTTCCCGTATTTATGGCGCTGTTGAAGTTCATATCCAGCAGTACCAAATCAACCTGGTTGCGTTGCAGCAGCCAATTAAGGTTCTCGGGGTTTTTTTCGGTAATTATTTCCTGGGTTTCGGTCTTAAGCAATAACTTAACAGCGGTTAGTACATCTGGGTCGTCGTCAACAATTAAAACGGTCGCTTTTTTTAATATCATGTCAGTTCGGTAGTTGGATGGTTCGTTAGTTTATTTGTACGTAAGTGTACGCATAAAATGCACCATGCAATTTAGTATTTGCACGTTAAATATCATACCATTTATAGTATAATAGCTATGGTGTTGATAATCAACCATGAACTATAAACAGGCAACTGTACACTCAAAAAAAGCATTGTATCAATACCGAACACTTGCTGTAACAATAGCGTACGGTGTAATTTAGCTAAATGGCGTTAATTAACTGAAATACAGTATATTAATTTGTGGCACATGTTTTTGTATCTATCAACAAAATATTAAGAATTATACAGTGGACAGAGTAATACAAAAAAAAGCGTGGGGTACCAAAAAAATTGCAACTATTGCAGGTATCACAGGAGCCGTACTATTTGGCGCATACTTAATAGTTGGCGCAGCATCGGGGAAAAGGAAACTGAACGTTGATACCGAACGCATCACCGTTAGTGAGGTTAAGAAAGGCCCTTTCCAGGATTTTATACCCGTTAATGGTGTAGTAATGCCTTATACCACCATTTACCTGGATGCAGTAGAAGGTGGCCGCGTAGAAGAGAAATACGTTGAAGACGGTGCCAACCTGAAAAAAGGCGACCCGATACTGAAACTGGCCAACACCGACCTGGAACTGAACCTGGCCAACCAGGAAACACAAGTGTACGCAGCCCAAACACAGATGCAGATATCGCACAATAGTGCTCAGCAAAATACCATTACCAAGCTTAACCAGATGGCCGATGTAGATAATGCTTTTAAAGAAGCTGAACGCGTTTATCTGCTGGATAAGAAACTGTACGATCAGAAAGCCATTGGTCTACAGGAATTCCGCGCTGCGGAAAATGGTTACAACTACCAGGTGAGACGCAAAAAACTAACCACCCAAATTTTAAAGCAGGACACTGCTTTAACCCGCCAGGAAGATGTACAGGCACGTGAGCAATACGCCCACATGAAAAATACGCTTGAGCTAATGCGCAAGAAAGTAGCCGATCTTACTGTGCGTGCGCCTATAGACGGGCAGCTTACTTCTATGGATGCCGAAGTTGGCCAGAACAAGAACAAAGGCGAGCACCTTGGGCAGATAGATGCGCAGAACGGCTTTAAAGTGAGGGTTGATGTAGAAGAACATTACCTGAGCCGTATTTATAATGGCCTGATGGGCGATTTCTCTTTCGCCGGAAAAACTTATAAGCTGGTGATAAAGAAAGTGTTTACGCAAATTGTAAGCGGTCGTTTCCAGGTAGATATGCAATTTGTAGGTGAAGTGCCAAAAGGCATACGCAAAGGCCAAACCCTACAGATACGCCTTGCCCTTAGCGACGAAACTACCGCTATATTGGTACCTAAAGGCGGCTTTTACCAGCAAACCGGTGGCAACTGGATATTTAAAGTGGCCGAAGACGGAAAGAGCGCGTACAAGGTTGATATACGTATAGATAGGCAAAACCCCGATTATTACGAGGTATTGCAAGGCTTAAAACCGGGCGATAAGGTAATAACATCAAGCTACGAGAATTACGACGGGATACAGGAACTGGTGCTAAAGAAACCATAAGTGCATCTCACTAGGTGTCGCCTTTAATTTAGCGGTGTCACAAGTGGGAGAGGACTGCGGACGGACGGACAGCAGATGAATAAGACAACAACAAAAAAATATACATCACAATTAAAAATCAAAATAGCCCTTCCGCTTTAGCTGGCGGGAGGGTTTAAGGGAGGCCAAATGATAAAAATTACAAATCTTGAGAAATTTTACCGCACGGAAGAGGTAGAAACCATCGCATTGAACAAATTATCAATGGAAGTGAATACCGGCGAGTTTGTGGCCATCATGGGCCCATCGGGTTGCGGCAAGTCGACTTTATTGAATATCCTGGGTATGCTTGATGACCCGGATGCAGGCAGCTACGTATTCAACGGCGTGGAAATTGCCCACTTCAACGAACGTAAACGTGCAGATTTGCGCAAGCACAACATCGGTTTCGTGTTCCAGAGTTTCAACCTGATCGACGAGCTTACCGTGTTCGAAAACGTGGAACTTCCGTTAATCTATACCGGCGTAAGCAGTGCCGACCGCGTAAAACGCGTAGAGGAAGTGCTGGATAAGATGCAGATTATGCACCGCCGCAACCACTACCCACAGCAGTTATCGGGCGGTCAGCAACAGCGTGTAGCTATTGCGCGTGCAGTTGTTAATAAACCTAAATTAATTCTTGCGGATGAGCCTACCGGTAACCTGGATAGCAGCAACGGTAACGATGTAATGGAACTTTTGACTGATCTAAACGAGCAGGGCACAACCATCATCATGGTTACGCACTCGGAGCACGATGCCCGCTACAGCCACCGTATTATCCGCCTGTTAGACGGCCAAACCGTGATGGAAAACATCATGGTATAAACCTCCCGCGAGGGAAACCTTTTTTGTTCAGTATATAGTTAAGTGTGCCTCCGGCTACGCCCACCGCCAATGCAATTTGGTGGTGGGAGGGCTTGAGTTTTGTCAATTTTTTTGTGAGTGGTGAGTTGTGAATGGTGAGTAGTTAAGAGTTTTAATCGGTGAAATCACTCTCCATCGGTGTAATCGGTAAAATAAAATCGTTGAAAATCGCCCTCTTCGGTGAAATCATAAATTAATCGGTGTAATCATGCTAAAGAATTATCTGAAAATAACCTGGCGTAACTTGTTAAAAAACAAGGGATTTACTGCAATTAATATTGCCGGTTTGGCAATTGGGATGGCTAGTGCCGCCCTTATTTTGTTTTGGGTGCAAAACGAGGTAAGCTACGACCAGTTCCATCAGGATAAAGACCGCCTTTACCAAATGTACAACCGCTCGGTTTTTGATGGTAAACTATGGTGTTGGGGCACTACACCGAAAATTATGCGCAGTGCGCTTAAGCAGGATTACCCGCAGATAGAGCAAGTGGCGCGCACCAATAAATGTAATTTCCTATTCACGCTTGGCGAAAAGCACCTTACGCTGGCCGGTAATTATACCGATCCTGATTTCCTGACGATGTTCAGTTTTCCGCTTATAAAGGGCAACCCCAAAACAGCGCTGAACGACATGAAAAATATTATCCTCACCGAGAAAACCGCTAAAAAGCTGTTTGGTGATGAGGACGTAATGGGCAAAACCATTAAGATAGATAGCGTTGATTATTTTACCGTAACCGGTATTATGAAAGACCTGCCCAATAACACCCAGTTTGATTTTGAATACCTGATGCCATGGACATATATGGAGAAAGTAGACAAACAAGTTGAGAAGAACTGGGGTAACAATTCGGTACAGACCTGGGCGCTCTTAAAACCGGGCATAACCGAAGCCGCCATCAATGCTCAGGTAAAAGACATTACGCGCAAGAATTCTGAAATAAAAGATATTGATGTATTTATGCACCCTGCCACCAAATGGCATTTGTACTCCAAGTTTGAGAATGGTAAAATAGTGGGTGGCCGTATAGAAACCATTAGGCTGTTTAGTATTATAGCAGGACTTATATTGCTGATAGCCTGTATCAACTTCATGAACCTGAGCACCGCCCGAAGCGAGAAACGCGCTAAAGAGGTGGGCATTCGCAAAGTTGTTGGGGCATTAAAAGGCAGCCTTATTGCACAGTTCCTTGGCGAAAGTATTATGATTGCTTTTTTCGCGGGCATATTGGCGCTTATCATCGTTCAGCTATCCCTTTCGGGCTTCAATAATCTTACGGATAAGCATTTAATTATTCCTTATGACAGCCCCGTATTCTGGCTGATATCATTGTCATTTATACTGTTCACAGGCGTTTTATCCGGCAGTTATCCAGCGTTGTACCTTTCTTCATTTGTCCCGGTAAAAGTATTAAAAGGGACTTTTAAAGAGCCCAATGCCGTTTTTTCTCCACGCAAAATTTTGGTTGTGTTGCAGTTTATGTGTGCTATAGTATTTATCATTTCGACTATAATTATTAAAGAGCAATTAGAGTACGCGCAAAACCGTGATACCGGCTACAAAAAGAACAACCTGGTGTACACCTTCATGACGGGTAACATTGAAAAAAATTACAGGCTTATCCGCAACGAATTGTTAACCAGTGGCGCAGCTGTTGCGGTAAGCAAAACCAGCGCGCCTATGACCGAAGGGTGGAGCGACACTTGGGATTACACCTGGCAGGGTAAACAGGAGGGCGCAAAAATAGACTTCAATATGTATAACACCGATGGCTCATTCACCAAAACAATGGGTCTGAAGGTTATAGAAGGTCGGGATATCGACGCTGAAAAGTACCCCTCAGATTCGCTTGCCGTTTTGCTGAACGAGGCATCGGTAAAAATAATGGGCTTTAAGCACCCAGTCGGCCAAATAGTAGTCAACAACGGTACCAAACTAACTGTAGTGGGCGTGGTGAAAGATTTTATATTGCAGTCGCCCTATGAGCCTGTGAGGCCGATGATTATACAAGGCCCAAAATCGTGGTTCGCTGTTATCCATTATAAGCTCAATGAAAAAAACACTACCGCAAAAAACCTGCAACTTGCCGAGGCGGTGTTCAAGAAATTCAACTCCGAATACCCTTTCGACTACCATTTTGTGGATGACGAGTATGCCTTGAAATTTAAAGACGAGCAACGCACAGGTACATTGGCTACACTTTTTGCAGGACTAACCATATTTATCTCCTGCTTGGGCTTATTTGGCCTGGCCACGTATATGGCGCAAAACCGCATCAAAGAAATTGGCGTTCGCAAAGTGCTTGGCGCATCGGTATTTGGTGTTAGTTCTATGCTATCTAAAGATTTTTTAAAACTGGTTGGCATCGCATTTTTAATAGCTACGCCGTTGGCCTGGTGGGGTATGTACACGTGGCTGCAGGGATATACCTACCGGGTGCCTATCAGCATATGGGTATTTGTAACCGCTGCGGCAGTAACTGTTATCATTTCAATTATAACGGTAAGCTTCCAGGCGATAAAAGCCGCGCTGGCAAACCCCGTGAAAAGTTTGAGAAGCGAGTAGAATAAGAGACAAGAGTAAAGAGCCAAGAATCAGGATAGAATCGGTGCAATCGGTGTAATCAAAATAAGAAATCGGTGTAATCATAAAATCATGTTCAGGAATTATATAAAAACCGCATTCCGTAGCCTCTTGAAAAACAAGGGCTTTACGGCTATAAATATATTAGGGCTGGCCCTTGGCTTAGGCGCCTGCCTGCTTATTGTATTTTACGTGGCCGATGAACTGAGCTACGACCGTTATAACACCAAAAGCGAGCGCATATTCCGGGTAAATGCCGATTTGAAACTGGGTGAAAACCGCAAGGATTACGCCGTAGTGATGCCGCCACTGGCAAAAACCATCGTTGCGGAATTCCCCTACGTGGAGGATGCAGTTCGCCTGAAAAACGCCTACACCATGCATGTTAAAAAAGGCGATTTGAACATGATTGAAAACAAGGTGGCCTTTGCCGATCCTTCGTTATTCAACGTGTTTACCCTGCCTATGATAAATGGCGACGCTAAAACTGCCCTTGCCGAACCCAATTCGGTAGTATTAACCGAGAGCACCGCCAAAAGGTATTTCGATAAAACGGATGTAGTGGGCAAGACGATGGTTATTAACGACAACCAGAATTTTAAGGTTACCGGGGTAATAAAGGATGTGCCCCAAAACTCGCACTTCAACTTCGATTTCTTTTTATCAATGTCTACCTGGGCCGATAGCCGTTCTAACGCCTGGCTACGTAACGACTATAGTACTTATGTATTGCTTAAGGATGCCACGGATGCTAAAAAGCTTGCCGGCTCTTTGGATGGCTTTTTGTTGAAAATGAGCGGCGACCAAATGAAAAGCGAAATTGGCATGAGCTACGCCGATTTTGAAAAGAGCGGCAGCTACTTTCGCCTCAATCTTACTTCGCTTACGGATATCCACCTGAAATCGAAACGCATTGGCGAGCTGGGCGTAAACGGCACCGTGCAATACGTGTATATATTTTCGGCTATAGCCATATTTATATTGCTGATAGCCTGCATAAATTTCATGAACCTTTCTACCGCGCGCTCATCAAACCGCGCCCGCGAGGTAGGGGTGCGCAAGGTTTTAGGTTCGCCGCGCAAATACCTCATTGCGCAGTTCCTTTCAGAATCTATTATGATTACTTTCTTTGCCACCGTTATCGCCTTGGTGGCAGCAATAGCCGTGTTGCCTTTGTTTAACCAATTGGCCGGGAAAGATATAGCCATAACCACTGCAACGCTGTTTTGGTTAATACCTGTATCAGTCTTAATTGTGTTGGTCGTTGGTTCGCTGGCTGGCTCTTACCCGGCGTTTTTTCTATCAGCATTCCAACCTATCGATGTGTTGAAAGGCAAATTGTCTGCAGGTTTTAAAGGCGGAGGACTACGTAGCTTTCTGGTGGTTTTCCAGTTCGGGATATCTGTATTCCTTATTATCGGCACATTGGTTATCAAAAATCAACTCAACTATATACAGACTATAAACCTTGGTTTCGATCGTAACCAGGTGCTGGTTATCCAGAACGCTTATGAGCTTAACCAATCAACCAAAACGTTTAAGGAAGAGCTGAAGCAGTTACCAGGTGTCACCAGTGCCACCATGACGGGTTTCTTGCCGGTATCGGTAAACAGGAGAAGTACGTCTATTTATTTTAAAGATGCTACGCTCGATCAAAAAAAATCCATCTTCCCGCAAAGCTGGGAGGTAGATGCCGATTGGATACCTACCCTGGGCATGAAAATGGTCGAAGGCCGCAACTTCTCTAAGGACAGGCTGAGCGATTCGGGCGCTGTAATCATCAACGAGGCGGCCGCCGAATTCCTTGGTTACAAAAACGCTTTCGGACAAACGCTCTACAACTCCCTCGGCGGGAAAGTTGAGTTAACCAATACAAAAAAATACGAAGTGATTGGTGTGATGAAGGATTTTCACTTCAGCTCCCTGCACGAGAAAATAGAACCCGTTATCATCCGGCTTGCCGAAAATAACGGCGCGGTTAGCCTGAGGGTAAACACCAAAGATTTGCCTGCGCTGATGTCGCAAATTAAATCCAAGTGGGCAACATTCTCGCCCGTGCAAATGAATTTCTCCTTTATGGATCAGGATTTCGATGCGTCGTACCGCTCCGAGCAGCAAGTCGGCACCATCTTTATCATATTCACTACGCTGGCTATCATCATAGCTTGCCTGGGCTTGTTTGGCCTTGCGGCTTATGCAGCCGAGCAACGCACTAAAGAGATCGGCATACGCAAGGTGCTGGGTGCAGATGTAAGTGCCATAGTGGCCATGCTTTCCAAAGATTTTGTAAAGTTGGTTGCGATATCCATTGTGGTTGCCTCGCCCTTGGCCTGGTATTGCATGAACCTGTGGCTGCAAGATTTTGTTTACCGGATAGAGGTGCAATGGTGGGTAGTAGCAGTAGCCGGCTTGTCGGCCATCGTAATTGCAGTTGCCACTGTAAGTTTCCAGTCGCTAAAAGCGGCGCTGGCAAACCCGGTGGATAGTTTGAAGAATGAATAAAAGGGTAGAGTAAATTCTAAAGCCTAAAATCTAAATTCTAAAAAGGAAAAAAGCGATTAATCAGAGCTATTCTGTGCAATCGGTGAAATCAGCGTTAATCGGTGTAATCATAAAAAATCATGATAAGAAATTATTTAAAAACAGCCTGGCGCAATATCCTGGGGAACAAGTTTTACGCCTCTATTAACGTTGCCGGCCTTACGGTTGGCCTGGTGGTGGGTATGTTTATGCTGCTTTGGGTGCAAGATGAATTGAGCTACGATAAGTTCAACTCCAAAGCCGATAATATCTACAAAATAGACATCGTTGGCGGTACGGGTATCAGCAAGCAGATATTCAATAATATCATTGCACCCGTTGCAACGTTCGCCAAAAATGAGGTACCGCAGGTGCAGGATGCCGTGCGCATCATGCCTGTGGGCAATGCGCCGTTCCGTTATAAGGATAAGGTTTTCTACGAGGATAATTTTGCTTTTGCGGATCCATCGTATTTCACGGTTTTCGATTTTAACCTGATAAAAGGAGATAAACGCAACCCTTTTCCGGATAATAACTCCGTTGTAATCACCGAAGAGATGGCAGCGAAATACTTCGGCACCGAAGATCCAATTGGCAAGGTTGTAACCCTTGGGCAGGACGAGCAGTTAAAAGTAACGGGCGTTATACCCAACTACCCCGAAAACTCCAGCTTTAAATACCGCATATTGATGCCTTTGTCGAGGTTTAACGATTTGGCTTATATCAAAAACAAAAAGACGTACGATAACAAAACCTTTATTTCATCCATAGATGCAGACTGGAGCATGTTCGGTTTTCAAACCTATCTGCTGTTGAAGCCGGGTACTAAGGTTGATGTGACTGCTTTAGAGAAGAAATTACAGGCCATACACGAGCGTAACAAGCCAGAAGATGCCCCCGTGCCATACTTAACGCAACCCTTGTTAAAAATGCACCTGTACCAGGCCGATGGCACCGACGGCGGCTTTTCTACCGTGCGCACATTCGGCATAGTAGCGCTGATGATTTTGGTTATTGCCTGCATCAACTACGTTAACCTTTCTACTGCGCGCAGTATGCTGCGCGCCAAAGAGGTAAGCATGCGCAAAATAATAGGAGCGGGTAAGTTGCAGCTGTTTATCCAGTTTATGGCCGAAACCACGCTGCTGTTTGCTATAGCAGCCATATTCGCCTTCGCACTGATGTTTGTGCTGTTGCCATATTATAACCAGTTTTCGGGCAAGGAACTGTCGCTTGGCTTATCCAATTACAATATATGGGCCTGTATCGGTCTAACACTGCTGGGCACGCTTACAGCATCAAGCATTTACCCTTCTTTACTGCTCTCGTCGTTCGAACCGCTGAAGGCGCTTAAGGGGCGTGTTACCATAGGTATAGGCAATGCCGCTTTCCGCCGGGTGTTGGTGGTACTGCAATTTTCGGTATCTATAGTGCTTATCATTGGTACGCTGATTATCGGCGGGCAATTGAAGTACATCAGAGAGAAAAACCTTGGCTACGATAAAGAGAACGTACTGTCTTTCAGCATGCGCAACGGTATGATACCGCATTATGACGTTATCAAGAACGAACTACAAAAGAACCCTGCCGTATTGGGCGTTACCCGCGCCGGCCGCGACATCATTACGGGCGGCAGCTCTACCGGCGATAACGATTGGGACGGCAAACCAGCCAACTCCAACATGTGGTTCAACCAGGTGTACGCGGATAAGGACCTGATTGGTTTCTTTAAAATGAATATCAAAGAAGGCGCGGGCTTTACCGGCGCAGTGGCTGATTCGTCGCACTTTATCATTAACGAAACCGCTGTGAAGGAGATGGGCCTCACCAACCCTATTGGCAAACGCCTTCGTGTGCAAACCGTAAACGGCACCATCATTGGCGTGGTGAAAGATTTTCATTTCACAACAATACACCATAAGATAGAGCCCGCCGTGTTCCAATACAAGCCTAATGATTGCTGGAAAGTTTATATCAAAACCACCGGCGCCGGTGCGCAAAGCGCCATTGCATCTGCGCTGGCTGTATGGAAGCAATACAACAACGACGTGCCTTTCAACTACACCTTCCTCGACGACAGCTTTAAGAAATTATATACCGACGACCAGCGCACCGGCTCCTTGTTTAATATTTTCTCGGCCATCGCTATCGTTATCTCCTGCCTCGGGCTATTTGGCCTGGCTACTTATTCGGCGCAGGTAAAAACCAGGGAAATAGGTATCCGTAAGGTATTGGGCGCTAGCGTAAGCCGAATCATCGGCCTGCTGGCTACCGAGTTTATGGTGCTCATCGTAATTGCCATCGTTATTGCTGTGCCGGTTGGTTGGTACGCCATGAACGCCTGGCTGCAGGATTTTGCCTACAAGGTGAACATCACCTGGGTAGTATTCGTGCTTGCCGGCGGCGGCGCTACTTTGATAGCATTGGCAACCATCAGCATACAATCGGTAAAAGCTGCGATAGCCAACCCGGTAAAGAGTTTAAAAAATGGAGAATAGAGGCTAGTGGGTAGAGTTTAGAGACAAGAGGTCAAGAGCCAGGAATCAAGAAAAAATCAGTGAAATCGCCCTAATCGGTGAAATCAAAATAAAATCGGTGTAATCGCAAAAAATCATGATAAAGAATTATTTCAAAATCGCCTGGCGGAACCTTATCCGGAACAAGGGGTTCTCGCTCACCAACATCCTGGGGCTTACCATCGGGATGATTTGCACCATCTTCATCTTTTTATGGGTGAAGGATGAGGTAGCCTATGATAAGTTCCACCAGAACCACGATAATATTTACCAGGTAATGGCCACGCGCGATTTTAAGCCGACCATCTTTACCGACCCAAACATGGCATTTCCGCTGGCGAAGGGGCTGGAAGGTGGTAATCCGCAGGTGTTGCGTACCGTAGTTACCACCCATCAGGAGTCGCATTTATTTGAGTATAATAACACAAAACTTAAAAAGAATTCGTACCAGGTGGGCGAACAGTTTTTTAACATTTTTAGCTTCAAATTTATAAAAGGTCAACCTGCCTCCGTGCTTGGAGACCCGAGATCAATCGCTATTACCGAGTCGGCAGCCAAAGCATTTTTTGGCAACGATGATCCGATAAATAAAGTTTTAAAAGTTGATAACCTGGAAAACTACAAAGTGATGGCCGTTTTGGCCGACCCTCCGGGTAACTCTACCTTCAAGTTCGATTTCATCGCGCCTTTCGATAACACTTCGGAGTTTTATAAAAACCGGATGAAGGAGTGGAACAACTCTTCGCACTCCGTATTTATTCAAACTATACCAAACGCCAATATGGCAAAGGTAGACAAGTTTGTAAACGGTGTAAAGCATTTACATTCGCCGGGCGATAAGATCAGTACCTACTGGACCTTCCCGCTGAACAAGTGGCACCTGTACAGCGAGTTCAAAGAAGGCAAGAACGTAGGCGGCATGATCGAATACGTGCGCATGTTTACCGTTATTGCTATTATTATATTGCTGATTGCTTGCGTAAACTTCATGAACCTTTCTACCGCACGGTCGGAGAAACGTGCAAAAGAGGTAGGTATCCGCAAAACATTGGGCTCTGATAGGAGGCAACTGCTTACGCAATTCTTCTTCGAATCTATCATATTGGCGCTCATTGCATTCGTGCTGGCAGTAGGCTTTGTTTTTATATTGATGCCGTCGTTCAACCTGCTCGTGAGCAAATCCTTGCACCTCAGTATCATCGATCCGCTCTTCCTTATTGGAGCCCTTATCATCATCCTGTTTACCGGCGTTGTTGCAGGCAGCTACCCTGCATTGTACCTTTCATCGTTTAACCCGGTAAAGGTGCTAAAAGGCACTTTCGCGGCGGGTAAAAGCGCAGTGTTGCCACGCCGGATATTAGTGGTGGGGCAATTCGTGATGTCGATACTGCTGATATCTGCTACCATCATCGTTTACCAGCAAATACAGCACATTAAAGATAAGAGCATCGGTTACAACCCCAATAACCTCATCATGGTACCTTCATCAAGCGATATTGATAAGAATTACGCAGCCCTGAAGCAGGATTTGGAGAATACCGGCCTGGTGGCATCTACTACGCGCACCTCATCGCCCATTACCGAGATTTGGTGGAAATCGGGCTCGCCGGATTATGATGGCAAAGCAGCCAATGGCGATATCATTTTCTCTGGCCTGCAAGCCGATGTGGATTTTACCAAGACACTGGGTATTAAAGTATTGCAGGGACGCGATTTTAATAATACGCCGGGCGACACTTCGGTAATGTTGTTGAATAAAGCCGCTGTGGTGGCCATGAAGTTGAAGAATCCGATAGGGATGGTGATGAAATATGGCCGTAAATTCACCGTTGCGGGTGTTATAGATAACGTGGTAATGGCATCGCCGTACGACCCTGTTGAGCCGCTGATGATCTACTACGATGGCAAAAGCTCGAGCATGGTGAACGTGCGCCTTAAAAATGGCGTGCAGCCGCAGGCGGGCGTAAAGGCAATGGAAACCATCTTCAAAAAATATAATCCGCAGAATATCTTCGAATACCAGTTTGTGGACCAGGAGTTCGGCAAGAAATTTCTTACAGAGGAACTAATTAGCCGCATCACCAACATTTTTGCAGGGCTGGCCATCTTTATCTGTTGTATTGGTTTGGCCGGCTTGGCATCTTTTACCATAGAGAAACGCTTTCGCGAGATAGGGGTGCGCAAAGTAATGGGCGCATCGGTACAGCAACTGCTGATGCTGATTGCCACCGAATTCTTGAAACTGGTTGCGGTTGCCTTCGTAATTGCAGTACCCTTAACATGGTACCTCATGAGCAACTGGCTGAAGAAATACACTTACCATATTGACGTGAACGCCTGGGTGTTTGCATCGGTAGGGGTTTTGATATTGCTGCTTACTATGGTGGTAGTGAGCCTCAACACCATGAAAGCCGCACTGGCCAACCCGGTGAAGAGTCTTCGTTCCGAATGATGTGCAGATTTGCAAATTTCAGATGTGCAGATAAGGGAGATTCTAAAGCCTAAAATCTAAACTCTAAAAAGAAAAATAATCGGTAAAATCTGAGTGAATCAGTGAAATCGGTGCTTAAAATAATCGGTGTAATCAACGTTAAATCAGTGTAATCATGTTAAAGAACTACATCAAAATTGCCTTACGCAACCTTACCAAGCAAAAAATGTACAGCCTCATCAATATAGGCGGCCTGGCTATTGGGCTTGCCGTTTGCATGACGATACTGATGTACGTTTCGCATGAGATGAGCTACGATAGTTTCCACAAAAATGGCGACAAAACCTTCGGCATACACGCTACCCTCAAGATAGGCGGCAACCAAATGAACATGGCTTATATGAGCTATGCTACCGGCCCCATTGCCAAACAAAGCCAGCCTGGTGTAGATGGCTATATGCGTACTATGAAGTATTTTAAACCGCTGGTGGTGAACAACCCGGCATCGCCCGAGCAAAAATTTACTGAGCAGGATTTGCTGTTCGCTGATGCTAATTTCTTCGATTTCTTTTCGTTTAAGCTTAAATCCGGCAGTAAGGAAGATGTGTTGACCAGGCCATATTCGGTAGTGCTGTCGCAAGCTATGGCCGATAAATACTTCGGCACCGAAAATCCCGTTGGCAAAACCATCACGATAAAAACTGATAGCACTTATACGTACCAGGTTACCGGAGTGGCCGAGAACAGCCCTTCTAACTCATCTATCAAATACAATTTCATCGCCTCGGGCCAAAGTCTTATCGCTATGAAAGAAGGCAAAAAATACACCAGCGACCAGGGTGTAGGCCCCGGCTCGTTTGATGTGTACCTTACGCTGAAGGACGCGACGGATACCGCCAAAGTGAAAGGCGGGCTGGAGCAATTAGCCAAAAGCAATAAGAATTTCGACGATATAAAATTCAGCCTTTCGCCGCTGGCAGATATGCACCTCAAAAGCAACTTCGACGATTCGTCTAACACTAAATACTTAAAGATTTTCCCGTTGGTTGCTGTGCTGATACTGCTGTTGGCACTGGTAAACTACATGAGCCTATCTACCGCCCGCGCCACGTTACGGGCTAAGGAGGTTGGAGTGCGCAAGGTATCTGGCGCCAGCCGCAAAACCATTGCCATGCAGTTTTATGTGGAGTCGGGTATATTTACGTTGTTCTCCTTTATTTTAGGCTATGTGCTTTGCTACGCCTTTAAGCCATGGTTTACCAACACGCTGGAATTGCAGATTGACAATTCCTTTTTATACAGCCCATTGGTGATTGGATTATTCCTATCGTTGTTTGCTTTAACGGCTTTAATTGCAGGGAGTTATCCGTCTTTAGTGTTGTCGGCTTTTAAGCCCATTGTCACGCTTAAAGGTAAGATGAGTAAACAAACCGGTGGCGTTGCCGTGCGTAAAGTGTTCACTACACTGCAGTTCGCCATATCGGTTGGCTTGATCATCTGCGGCATCATCATAGATAGACAACTGTATTACTTCCGCCATGCAGATACCGGCATGGATAGGGAAAACATCGTAATGATACCGGTTGGCAACGGCTTCGGCAATAACTATGCGGCTTTTAAACAGGATATAAACTCGCTGGCGGGCATAGCCAGTACGGCAACCTCGCGCTACGCCATGTTTAAAGGTTATGATATGAATTTTATCAATGGTAAAACCAAGGAGGAGAGCGTAGCATTAGCTGCTTTATCTGTTGATAACCATTATATTAAAACCCTTAATTTAGAGTGGAAGATACCACCAATAACAGAGGAAAGCACCACAGGCATAAACAAAGTAGTGATTAATGAGGAAGCCATAGATAAGCTTCACCTGAAAGCCAATCCTGTGGGTACCTACATCCAATCGGGCGACCAAAAGTTTGAGATAGCAGGCGTGCTGAAGAACTTTAATTTCAGTTCGATGCAGTCTACTATTCAACCCCTTGGGCTTTTTATAGCGCCAGATACGACCAAATACTGGGCAATGTTCGGCTGTAGCCTTTTCGCCAAAATAAAACCGAACACTAATTTGCCAAGCTTGCTGGATAAAATGCAGAGGAGCTACAAAAAATACGATGGCGGTACTCCGTTCAGCTACACCTTTATGGATGATGCCTTTAACGAGCAATACAAAGCCGAGGACAGGCTATCGTCCATCTTCAGCATTTTCACCTGCATCACTGTTGTGCTGGCCACCATGGGGCTGTTTGGGCTTACCGCTTTTACCATAGAGCAGCGCAACAAAGAAATCGGCATCCGTAAGATATTAGGCGCAAGCCTCAGCACCATAGCCTCGTTGCTATCCATAGATTTTATAAAGCTTGTGGTAATATCCGCAGTTATAGCCTCGCCTGTAGCCTGGTGGGCCATGCACAACTGGCTGCAGAATTTTGCCTATCGCATAGATATCCCATTTTGGGTATTTGCAGTGGCGGGTGTAATTGCAGTATTTACGGCGGTAGTAACCATTAGCTATCACGCCTTAAGAGCGGCGGTTGCTAACCCGGTAAAGAGTTTGCGTTCCGAATAGAAGCCAGACTATAAGAATCAAGAAGAAATCAGTCAACGGAATCATTTAATCATTAAAATCAGCGGTCCATGATAAGAAACTATTTAAGAAGCGCCCTGCGCAATATTACCCGGCACAAGTTTATCTCGTTCATCAACATATTCGGCCTAACGGTGGGGCTTACCTGCTGCCTGCTTATTTTAACCTATATCATCAACGAGAACAGTTATGATAAGTATAACGCCAATGCCGATGATACCTACCGCGTAACCCGCACCTTCTACTCGCAGCCCGGGGTAGAGAGCCTGCACCTAAGTGCTGTTGCGCCGCCGTTTGGGACGCTGCTGCAAAGTGCATTCCCCGATATCAAAAGGGTAACACGGGTGGTTTTTAGTGGTACAACCGCCTTACATTATAAAGAAAAACTGTTCAACGAAAAAGGCACCGCTGTAGCCGATGAAAACTTCTTTGATGTTTTTGATGTGTCAGTTACAAAGGGCAATAAACGCACCGCCTTAGCCGACCCGTATTGCGTTATGCTCACCGAGGATATCGCAAAGAAGTACTTCGGCAGAGAGGAACCCATTGGCAAGACTGTGCGGCTGGACGATAATAAGCACGAGTTTAAAGTAACAGGCATTTTTAAGCCTTTCCCTGCAAATGCCCACATGCATCCCGAAATATTGATTTCATTCAATACGTTAAAAGATGGCTTTTATGGTGATCTTAACCTGGTGGATAACTTTGGAAGCAATTTTATCTACACGTACCTGCTCTTCCCTAAGGGTTATAATACTGCACAAATCGAATCGCAATTGCCCGCGTTTCTGGATAAATATGTAAACCTTGGTGGTACGGTAAAAACGCATTTGCAAACTAAAATTGAGTTCCAAAAACTGACGGACATACACCTGCGCTCGCATCTCGACGACGAGATAGAACAGAACGGCGACATCAAACGGGTGTATATCTTTTCGGCGATAGCTTTATTTATCCTTCTGATAGCCTGCATCAACTACATGAACCTGGCCACGGCGCGCTCGGTTTTGCGTGCCAAGGAAATTGGTATACGCAAGGTGATTGGTGCCCAACGCAGCGAAATTATTTCCCAGTTTTTGAGTGAGTCGGTATTGATTACCTATGTTGCTTTGGTTTTGGCTATTGCATTAACTGTAGTTTCGCTACCATTCATCAATCAGGTGTCGGGGCTCGGTTTATCCATCAATAGCTTGTTGCAGCTAAAGGTATTGCTGCCTGTTTTGGCCTTGCCTTTTGTTATCGGCCTAATCAGCGGTATATATCCGGCTTTGTTCATGTCGTCCTTTATACCTGCCAAAGTATTAAAGGGGATGCTTAAGGTGGGCAGCGGCAATATCTCATTCAGGCAGGTGCTGGTTGTGCTTCAGTTTTCGATCTCGATAATTCTGATTGTAGCTACGGCTGTTGTGTTCCAGCAATTGCAGTATATCCAAAATAAGGCGCTTGGCTTTAATAAGGATAATATCATCACCATGAATTATGAGCGTAGCTTAACACCACAGTACGCCGCGTTCAGGGAGGATTTGATAAAAACGGGTTTGGTGAGCGAAATCGGCCGTTCGTCGCGCATTCCGTCCGGCAGGTTGTTGGATATGCAGGGCGCATCGTTAATGGATGGCAGCACTGCACAACCTATAAAGTTCGACCTGAAATATATCCAGGCAGATTACGGCTTTATACCGGCTTTTACCATGAAGATGGCGGCAGGCCGTAACTTCTCTGAAGCGTTTCCTACAGATACCAATAATTCCATCATCAACGAGTCTGCTGTAAAAGCCTTCGGCTGGAAGACCGCCAATGAGGCCATTGGTAAAAACCTCAATTACGGTGGTGCCAAAGGCAAAGTAATAGGGGTGGTTAAAGATTTCCACTTCGAGTCCCTGCATCAAAAAATCATTCCTTTGTTGTTCCAGTTGCCTGCGCAAAATGGCAATTACTACCGCATGTCCATCAAAATAAGCGGTGCTAACCCAAAGCTATCCATTGCTACTGTGGAGGGAATATGGCACAAATACCTGCCGGAAACCCCCTTCGATTATACCTTTTTGGATGAACGCTTCGGCAAGCTTTACAATAGCGAGCAGCAGCAGGGCAGCTTGTTTACTGTATTCTCGTTCATTGCTATATTTATTGCATGCCTTGGCTTGTTCGGCTTGTCGGCATTCACCATTACGCAGCGTGTTAAAGAAATTGGCGTGCGCAAAGTATTGGGGGCCACCGTTCCACAGATCGTAGGCGTATTATCGCGCGATTTTTTAAAACTGGTTATCGTAGCCGCCGTAATAGCATTGCCAATAGCCTGGTATGCGATGGACAAGTGGCTGCTCGATTTCGAGTTTCACATCAACATCAGTTGGTGGGTATTAGCCATGGCAGGGGTGGTAGCGCTTATCGTAGCGTTCGTAACCATCAGCTTTCAATCGGTAAAAGCCGCGCTGGCAAATCCGGTGAAAAGTTTACGATCGGAGTAGTCGATAGACCATAGTCAATAGTCCAATGCTGTGAAGGGGGGGACAAATATTCTCTGCGTTACTATGGACTATCGACTATGGACTAATCAATCGGTGTAATCAAAAAACAAATCAGTGTAATCATGTATAAGATTTACTTCAAAACAGCCTGGCGCAACCTGCGCAGCCACAAGGCAACCAGCATCATCAATATAAGCGGCCTCGCCGTTGGCATGGCTGCCGCCGTGTTGATTTTTATTTGGGTGCAGAATGAGTTTAATTTCGACACCAACCAGCCGGAGGAAGCAAATATCTACCGGATAAAAAGCTACCTGGCCGTAGACAAAACCAGCACGTGGATATGGGAGAATTCGCCCTATATTTTGGGTGATGCCATGAAGCGCGAATTGCCCGAGGTGGAAGATGTTGCCCGCATATCACCGAATACCTACCGTGCGGTTTACCTGAACGTGAACGGCGAGTTCTTCCCCGAAAAAGCTATGGCATACGTCGACAATCACTGGTTCGACGTATTTAAATACGATTTCATCAGCGGCGGTTCCAAAGCTTTCGTCCGCAATCCATTCAGCATTATCCTCAGCGAAAGCAAGGCAAAAAAATATTTCAACAAACAGGATGCTGTTGGCAAAACCATACGGATAGATTCCGTTGACTACCAGGTGCAGGGTGTGGTAAAAGATAACCCGGCAAATTCCAGCTTTGCATTTGATGTATTGATACCCGTAGCCGCCAAACAAAGTAATAAAAGCGAAAAGGATAACGACCTGGATTGGGGCAACTTCAACTACATGACTTTTGTGAAATTGCACCCCGGCGCTAAGTTGGCACCGCTTTCGCAAAAGATAAAAGAGATACTGCACAAAAACCGTAAGGAAGATAATCTGAAGATAGGGCTAACTCCGCTGGCCGCGCTCCATTTCGAAGACGATCTGCAAAACTCGCAATTAGCGCATGGCGATAAAAAGGTGGTGTACGTTTTTGTTGCCCTTGGCATATTGCTGTTGGTTATCGCCTGCATCAATTATGTAAACCTTACTACGGCCCGCGCAAGTCTACGCGCTAAGGAAGTAAGCGTAAAAAAAATAGTAGGGGCGGGACGGTTGCAATTGTTTATGCAGTTTATCGCCGAATCGGGCCTGGTAAGTTCGCTTTCGCTCATCCTTACCATCGTTATCATCTGGTTGGCTTTGCCCGCTTTTAATCAGTTTACCGGGCGCAACTTCGTGTTGTCGTTCGGCTCGGGTTATATCGGGCTGATATTACTGGGCACTTTGCTGGTGGCTGTAATACTGAATAGCATTTACCCGGCCTTGTTGCTTTCGTCCTTTAAACCCATGAGTATTTTTAGGGGCACCAGCGTGTTGCATCTTAAAGATACCTCGCTGCGTAAAGGCCTGGTAGTGGTACAGTTTACCTTTTCCATATTCCTCATCATCGGCGTTATCACTATTTACCGGCAATTGAAGTTTATCAATTCGCAAAACCCGGGTTACAAACGCGAGCAGGTGCTTACCATATCGCTGCCCATCAGTACGTTTTATAAGTACAAAGGCGATGCACGTGAAGCATTGTGCGGGAGCGTTAAACAGGCCTTATTATCGCAATCGGGCGTTAACGCAGTCTCGCTCATGGGTACGCATTCTATACAGGACAACCAAAATCTTTCATCGGGCGGTACTGATTGGGACGGAAGGGCTAAAGATTTCGATCCATCTATTGCCTTTTTTAATATCGACCCTGATTACGCCAAAATTGTAAAAGTTAATTTACTGGAGGGCCGCTGGTTTATGCCGGGCAACCTTGCCGATAAACGCAACGCCATTTTGAATGAAACCGCCGCCAGGGAGCTGAATTTGCATAAGCCATACGTTGGCCAGCGTTTCGTTTCGCGCGGCGATACGGGGCAGGTTATAGGCGTAGTGAAGGATTTCAATTTCAAGAGCATGCACGAAAAAATCGCTCCCGCAATATTCAAGAACCACCAGGATTATGTAAACACTTTTTTAATTGGCATAGCACCCGGCAAGCAAGCCGACGCGATTAAAAAGATACAGGCAGTTTGGGGCCAGTATTTTAACAACGAGCCGCTGGAATATACTTTCCTTGATCAGGAATTCGACAGGTTGTATAAAAACGATACCAAGTCATCAGGCCTCATGTCGGTATTCGCTATCGTGGCTATCCTCATATCTTCGTTAGGCTTGTTTGGGCTGGCGGCTTTTACAGCCGAGCAGCGCGGTAAAGAAATAGGCATTCGCAAGGTGTTGGGTGCAACCGTATCAGGCCTGGTTGCACTATTGTCTAAAGATTTTATCCTGCTGGTAATAGGCGCATTGGTAATTGCTGCTCCGCTTGCCGGCTGGCTGATGAGCAAATGGCTCAATGATTTTGCTTATCGCATAGATATGACCTGGTGGATATACGCAACGGCCGGCATCATTGCAGTATCTATAGCCTTTGTCACCATCAGCTTTCAGGCCATAAAAGCCGCCATGGCCAACCCGGTGAAGAGTTTGCGAAGCGAATAGTTCGAGTTAGAGTCAAGATGTAAGAGTCAAGAGTCAAGATATAAGAACGAAAGCCAAGGCAATTTTCTTATTTCTTGACTCTTGATGCTAGCGGTCTTGGCTCTTGATTCTTACCTCTTGTTTCTCTTACTACCTGTATCATTACCGAACACTGCATTGTAACACATGCGTACAGCGTATAATTGCAATGATATCATAACATACTTATAAACAGCGTTTTGTGTGTTTGGTATATCTTTTACTATAGTTATACCAAACAACCACATTATGCTTAGGAATTACTTTACCATTGCCTGGAGGAATCTGAAGAAGCACAAAGCTTTTTCGTTCATCAATATATTTGGTCTTGCCGTTGGTATCGCGGCATTCTGGCTGATTGCTTTGTACGTAACCGATGAGTTGAGCTACGACCGCTACAACACTAAAGCCAACTGCATCTTCCGCGTTACGCAGCATGCTACCTGGAGCGGCGGTAAGTTTGATTTTGCTATAACCTCGGCTCCTTATGCACCTGCTTTGAAATCAGATTTCGCGCAGGTAGAGCAGGCCATCAGGATAGACCCGGAGGGCGGCGGCAAGATTACCGTCGGAAATAAAACTGTTAACGAGGGCGGTATGCTATTTACCGATGCTGCTATTTTTAAGGTATTCAGCTATCAATTCCTACAGGGCGATGCGGAAACGGCGCTGAGTAAACCTCAAAGCATTGTACTTACCGAAACTTTGGCCAAAACCCTCTTCGGCGATGCTGAATCGGCAATGAATAATACGGTTACTATCGAAGGTCAGCCAGCCTTTGTTACTGGCATTATTGCCGATGTACCTGTTAATTCGCACTTTACTTTCAAAGCCCTGCGCGCTTTGCCCGAAGGCTTCACCAGCGCCTGGGACGATTCGAGCGTTTACACCTACGTGTTGTTGAAAGATGCGGAGGGGAAAAATGCCATCGAAGCGGCAAGTGGTACTTTCTTTAAAAAATATTTGAAAAAACAGATGGGCGAATTGAAGTTCAACCTCGAACTGCAGCCGCTTACTTCCATTCACCTGCACTCTAACTTAGGTTACGAATTGGGCAGCAATGGCAATATCGTTTACATCTACGTGTTCAGCATCGCCGCATTACTTATACTTATCATAGCGGTTATTAATTACGTAAACCTGGCTACCGCGCGCTCCTCTATCCGCATCAAAGAAATCGGCGTGCGTAAAGTAATCGGATCCGATAGGGGGCAACTGATCACGATGTTCTTTGCAGAATCTATCCTGCTAACGTTTATCGCCACCCTTATCGCCGCGGCTATTATTCAGTTTACGCTGCCATATTTCAACCAGCTATCGGGTAAATCGCTATTGCTGATGCAATTTGGTACCTTTCAAACGGTTGCCATATTCGCCGGGTTCTCTTTATTTACCGGTATTTTAAGCGGCATTTACCCGGCCATGTTCCTCTCGGGCTTCGGCACCATCAATGCCATGAAGGGCCAGTTGGGCAACCAAATGGCAACTATTTTCTTCCGCAAATCATTGGTGGTGTTCCAGTTCGTCATTACCATCGTGATGATCGTAGGTTCCTGCATTATTTATCAGCAACTGAGCTACGCTATGAATAAAGATCTGGGTTTTAACAAGGCCCAAACGCTTACATTTCATATCCATAGCCAACAGGTGAGGGCAAAGACAGAGGCCTTAAGGCAGCAGCTGATGCAGAACCCCAATATAGAGGACGTAGCTACTGCAGGCAACCCTATTGGCAACAATAACCTTAACAGCGGGAGTTTTACTACCGCACCCGACGGAAAATCGGCGTCCGAATCTTTCATCGTACAAAGGCTGACTATCGATGAAGAGTTTATCCCGGCCATGCAGATCAAAATGGATAAGGGCCGTAATTTTTCTAAGGACATAACCAGCGACGTTAATGAGAGCATCGTGGTAAACCAAACGCTTGTAAACAGGTTGGGTTGGAAAAATGCAATCGGCAAACGCGTGCAAGTGGGCGAAGACGACCAGCACAAACCCATCATGCGCACCATAGTAGGCATAGCGAAAGATTTCAACACTTACTCGCTCCAGCATAAAATATTGCCGCTGGTAATGAGTTTGCCGCACGATGCTAATGATAAAGATAACCTGTATGTGCGCGTGGGCAAAAACAATATCAAAGCCTCGCTGGCGTATATAGCCAAAGTTTACGCCGATTTCGACATCGAAGAAAAGCCTGAGTTCCATTTCCTTGATCAAAATTTTGCCGCTCAGTATCAAACCGAGCAAAAGCAAGGCAGCATACTGCTAATATTTACGGTGCTCGCCATCAGCATAGCCTGCCTGGGCTTGTTTGGCCTGGTAACTTTTACTGCCGAGCAACGCATCAAAGAGATAGGCATACGCAAAGTGCTGGGTGCCAGTGTCGGTAGTATCGTAAGCTTATTAAGCACCGATCTGATGAAGCTGGTGCTGGTAGCTACCCTAATAGCCTGCCCCATAGCGTATTTTGCTATGAGCCGCTGGCTGCAGGATTTTGAATATAAGATAACTATCAACTGGTGGGTTTTCATATTGGCAGGCGGCGGCGCATGCCTGGTAGCATTGGCAACTATCAGCATACAATCCATAAAAGCAGCTGTAACCACCCCGATAAAGAGTTTGAAGAGCGAATAGGGCGGAGGCAGAGGCAAGAATCAAGACGACAAGAAACAAGAGAAAAGATAATAAGAAGCAAGAAAGCACTGCAAATTTCTAAGTCTTGACTCTTGATTCTTAAAATCTTTTGTCTAATTCCGTGCAACTATTTAACGTCAATAACCATCTATTATTAAAACTAAACATTATGAAAAAATATCTCATCCTTTTGCTACTGGCATCACCGGCTTATCTGGCCTCTGCACAGGACTACAAAACGCCTTATCTCACCAAATCTCTGGTGGCAGATAATGTAAAAACCGTGTTTGTTAACACCAGCGGTGGTAGTATTTCTGTAAAAGGCGGCGAAGAGCCACGTATAGAAGTGTATATCACAGGCAACAACAACCGTGACCTAAGCAAAGACGAAATAAAAAAACGCCTGGAAGAAGATTACTCGCTGGACATCAGCGTTCACGACGGTGAATTGCACGCAACAGCCAAACAAAAACACAATATTAACAACTGGCGCAAAAGCCTCAGCATTGGCTTCAGGGTGTATGTGAACAAGGCAACATCAACCAACCTTAATACCAGCGGTGGCAGCATTAGCATAGCTAATCTAACCGGAAATCAAAATTTCGAAACCAGCGGTGGTAGCCTGAGCATCAACGGTGTTGCCGGCCTTATAAAAGGCGAAACCAGCGGCGGTAGTATTAGCGTGGCCAACTCCAGCAAGGATATCGACCTGCAAACCAGTGGCGGCAGCATTACCGCAAGCAACTGCCAGGGCCACCTTAAACTGGAAACCAGCGGCGGATCTTTAAAACTGCAGGACCTTAAAGGCTACGTAAAAGCCGAAACCAGCGGCGGCAGCGTAAGCGGCAACAATATAGATGGCGAACTGATTGCAGGCACCAGCGGCGGCAGCGTGAATCTAATGGCTGTAGCCGGCAGCGTAAACGCTACAACAAGCGCGGGCAGCATACATGTACAGATGACGCGGGTTGATAAATACGTAAAAATAGATGGAGACTCGGGTCATATCGACCTGCAGTTACCTGGCAAACAAGGTTATAATCTGGATGTGCGCGGTGACCGGGTTAGCATGGCCAGCACAGGCACATTCGAAGGCCAGAAAGATAAAGAGCACGTTGTAGGCAAAGTAAACGGTGGCGGTTCGTCCGTTGAAGTGCGCGGCGACGGAAGCGTTAATGTAAGCTACTAAGTTTTCTAAATCAGAATTTACAGAATTTTAAGATTTTCAGAATAAAAGGCTTGTTGGTGGTTAATTTCTAACTTCCCGTGGCGTAGAATTCTGTCAATTCTAAAATTCTGTCAATTCTGATTTGACTTGTCCTGAAACCCTTATTCAGACTTATATGTTTAAAAATTATCTCAAAATTGCGTGGAGAAGCATTGTAAAGCACAAGGGCTTTTCATTTTTAAATGCCGGTGGGTTAGCACTGGGCATAGCAAGTTGTTTGCTGCTGGTACTTTATGTGGTTTACCACCTCAATTACGATAAGCAATTCAAGAATATAGAGAACATATACATGGTGGAAAATAATCAGCCCGGCGACGGCAAGACCTATACCTTTGCCGCAACGCCGGGCCAGGCAGCGGCAGCTATCAAGGCAGAAATACCTGAGGTGCAACGCTCGGTGAGGGTAATCAGTTACACCGCCGAGGGTTTGCTGAGTTATAAAGATAACAATTTTAAAAAGAAGGGCCTTTTTGCTGATAATGGCTTCTTTAATATTTTCTCCTATAAATTCATCGAGGGGAGCCCTGCGAGGGCACTTACAACGCCCAATTCCATTGTGATAACGCAATCGCTGGCCACCACGCTGTTCGGCAAGGAAGATCCGATGAACAAAATAGTGAAGCGCAACAACCAGTTGCCTTTAACGGTTACCGGCGTTATAGAAGATGTAGCCTCCAACGCCACGTTCCAGTTTGAATTTGTAATGCCCTGGGCGATGTTCGAAGATGCCAACCCATGGGCAAAAAATTCGGGATGGGGCAGTAATTACGCGCGTACGGTGGTGCAACTGAAAAGTCCGGAAGGCTTGACTCACGCCAATAGCATTATGAAAGGGATGGTGGGCCGCCATAATGATGGCAACAAGAATGTACTATTTTTGTACCCGTTCGCCAAGTTGCACCTATACTCTAAATTCGAAGATGGTAAAAACGTAGGTGGTATGATCAGCCAGATACACCTGTTTGTCACTCTGGCAATTTGCATATTGCTCATTGCATGCGTAAACTTCATGAACCTTTCTACCGCACGGTCGGAAGAGCGGGCAAAAGAAGTAGGCATCCGCAAGGCTATCGGCTCGGGAAGGGGGGCGCTCATCAGCCAGTTTATTACTGAGTCGGTTATACTGTCGATGCTATCTACCGTGGCTGCGGTTGTCATCGTAATCCTCAGCCTGCCATATTTCAACGATTTGCTGGGGATAAAACTCGCGTTGCCTTACAAAGAAGGCTACGCCTGGCTTTTCATCATCGGCACTGGCATATTAAGCGGGGTTATTGCGGGCAGTTACCCGGCCTTTTACCTTTCTTCTTTCGAACCCATCAAGGTGCTGAAGGGTGTATTTAAAGGCGGCACATCGGCATTACCCTTGCGTAAGATACTGGTGGTGCTGCAGTTTTCTTTGGCCGTATTCCTTATAACGGCCACTATTGTCATCTACAGGCAGATAAAGTATGTACAAAGCAACGCGGTCGGTTTCGAGAAGAATAACCTCGTGGAAATTCCCATAGAAGGTGACCTGCAAAAGAACGCGCAGGTTTTCATCAACGACCTGAAGAGTAGCGGGGCGGCAACCAACGCTACCATGTTCTCGCAAAGCATCACCGAATCGGGCAGTAATACCTGGGGCATCAGCTGGCCCGGCAAACGCGACGACCAGCAAATACTATTCGATATTTTTCAGGCCGGCGACGATTTTACCAAAACCGCAGGCGTAAAGCTGTTGCAGGGCCGCGAATTTTCTGAAGGCAATGCAGCTGATACAGCGGGTAGCACCGTAATGATCAACGAAAGCGCCGCCAAACTGATCGACGCGAAAAACCCGGTAGGCATGCAGATCAAATATGGCGACAGGCCTCTGACTGTAGTAGGCGTTTATAAAGATTTTGTTTGGGGTTCGCCCTATGAAAAAACCCGGCCCATGATCACCCAATACACCGGTAAAAATGGTGTGGTGATTGGTTTGCGCCTGAACCCGGCCCATAGCATTACTGCCAATATAGATGCCATAACCAAATCGCTGAAGACGGTAAACCCCTTTTTTCCGCCAACTATCAATTTCGTGGATAGCGATTTCGAGCTGAAGTTCCAAAACGAAAAGCTGATGGCAACGCTGGCAAATCTTTTCGGCGGTCTGGCCATCGTTATTTCATGTCTTGGCTTATTTGGTCTTGCTGCTTATGCCGCCGAACAAAGAGTTAAAGAAATAGGCGTGCGCAAGGTACTGGGCGCAACGGTGTTCAACCTTACCACATTGCTATCAAAAGACTTTTTGATACTGGTTGCCGTAGCCATAGCCGTGGCAACACCGGTGTCTATATGGGGCATGGGCAAGTGGCTACAGAATTACGAAACCCGCATTACCCTAAGCTGGTGGATGTTTGCCGCAGCTGCGCTGATAACCGTAATTATAGCCCTTACAACCGTAAGTTATCAGGCGGTAAAAGCGGCATTGGCCAACCCGGTGAAGAGCTTGAGGAGCGAGTAGGGGAAGAGGTTAGAGATTATTTAATCCGAGGTTAGTTCTTAGTTGGACTAACCTTTTTTTATTGCCAGAAGGATAGCCAACGATACCTTACCATTTATCAGCTTTTGCCCTTAATTGATCTACCGTTAAAAATTCTCCACGCTTTATTTCGGCATCTCCAAGTTCCAGGTCTTCATTGTACTCTTCAATAGTCTGGCGTTTTTCTTGTGTATCGAACCCGATATGCATTAATTTTAGGGAGTTGATCAGCCATTCTTTTTTGGTGGCATCCTTTATCTTATCAAGATCTATCACAATTTCCATATCATCCTATTTTATTACGAATTTACTTATAATCAACCAAACAAACAAAGAAGTGAGACATTGCTACCTAAATGGCTTCTTGCGTTTTACTGTATCATTTCCGAACAACCACTGTTACGCAGGCGAACACCACACCAATGTGACTTTCTTTATAGCAAATTGATATTCAATTATTTATCTATTTGGTATCCTTTTTAGGATTTAGGCCTTAGATTTAGCATTTACCCGCAGTATGATAAAGAATTATTTGACCATCGCCTGGAGAAGCCTTACCAAAAACAAGGTTTTCTCTTTCATTAATATATTCGGCCTGGCTGTTGGCCTGGCTTGCTGTATGCTCATCAGCGCATACATTTACCAGGAAGTTACCTACGATACCTATCCCACCAAGGCAAAAAACATTTACCGGGTTGGCCTGCATCTAACCGAAAATGGCGGCGTAACCGATTTTGCGCTGGTAGATGAAGCTGTAGGGCAGGGCATAAAAAACAACGTGGCTGGCGTACTGGCCTCTGCCCGCATCAGCGGTAGAGGATCGGTTTATGTAAAGTACAATGAAAAGCTTTTTAAGGAAGAGCATTTTAGCGTCGCCGACTCCAACTTTCTTGCGATGTTTTCGCTCCCGCTGATACAGGGCGATGACCACAATGCATTGATAGAGCCTAACAGCGTGGTTATTACCAGCCAGGTTGCAAAGAAATACTTTGGCGGCGAGCAAGCGATTGGAAAAACCATCACCCTGCAAGGCGAGCGCGATTTAAAAGTTACCGGCGTTATAGATGCTATTCCAGCCAATTCGCATTTTCATTTTGATGCTTTTATAAGCAAGTCTACTTATCCCGCAAAACGCGAAACATGGAGCAATATCAGCTCATACACCTATCTTTTGCTGAACGATGGCGCCGACCCTAAAAAAATAGAAGCGCAGTTCCCTGCTTTAACCCTAAAATATGCTGCGCCCGAAATTCAGCACGATATGGGTGTCAGCCTCGCCGAGGCGCAAAAATCGGTAAACACATTTCGCTTCTTTTTAATGCCGCTTACCGATATACACCTCCATTCGGCTACCAAGTTCGAGATAGAACCAAACGGCGATATCCAGTACGTGTATATTTTCAGCGCGCTTGCGGCTTTCATATTATTGCTGGCCTGCATCAATTTCATGAATCTTTCAACCGCCAATTCGGTAAAGCGTGCCAAAGAGGTGGGCATCCGCAAGGTGTTGGGTTCGTTAAAAAGCTCGTTGGTTTCTCAGTTCCTAACCGAATCGATGGTGATTACCGCTATGGCAATGGCCATAGGCCTTGCGCTGGTGTACTTCGCCCTGCCATATTTCAATAACCTGGCGGGCAAGCAATTCCAGATCGATTTATTTCTCAGCAAAACATCAATTGCTGCGGAGATTTTGCTGGTGCTGTTTGTTGGCGTGTTGGCTGGTATCTATCCCGCGTTCTTCCTTTCGTCATTCAAGGTTTTGAGTGTTTTAAAAGGTAATACCTCTGCGGGGCCGACTAAGCGTAATTTCCTGCGCAGCGGTTTGGTAGTGTTTCAGTTTTTTATTTCCACTTCGCTCATCATCGCTACTTTGGTGGTGTACCGCCAACTGGGCTACATGCAGAATATTAAGCTCGGTTACGATAAAGAGCAGGTTTTGGTTATAAACGACGCATACGCGCTCGGCAATAATATAGATGCTTTTAAACAACAATTGCTGCGCGACCCACGCGTTACCCATGCCACCATAACCGGCAGCGTGCCCGGCAGCAGCAATATGGATGGCACCCAGATATACGCCAAAGAATTTAGCGATAAACAGGAACACAAAGAAATACACACCAACATCTACCACGTAGAAGATAGTTATCTCACCACGCTTGGCATAAAAATGGCTTTAGGGCGCAACTTTTCGTCAACAGAGCCGGCAGATTCATCGGCAGTGGTGGTCAACGAGGCGTTGGTGCGCGATCTGGGCTGGGCCAATACCGATCCGATAGGTAAAACCATCGTACGATCGGGCCAGCGTGAGTTTAAAGTAGTGGGCGTGGTAAAAGACTTTCACTACAAATCGGCCAAAGAAAAAATCGGACCGCTGATGTTTATCCCCGGCCGCAGCAATATGCTGATGGCAGTAAAAGTACACTCCGCAGATGTATCCGGTGTTTTAATAGATATTAAGAAGCAGTGGGATCAATATCGCGCAACTGCGCCTTTCAGCTACTCTTTTTTAGATGAGCAATACGCTGCGCTTTATGGTTCGGAGCAGCGCACGGGCCAAATATTTACCTCTTTTGCTATTATAGCAGTAATTATTGCCAGCCTCGGTTTATTCGGCCTGGCAGCCTTCAGCATAAGGCAGAGGGTAAAAGAAATCGGCATACGCAAGGTGTTGGGCGCGTCATCGGGCACTATAACAGGCATGCTATCGGCAGAGTTTTTAAAGCTGGTAGGTATTGCCATAGTGCTATCGGTACCTGTAACCTGGTACGCCATGCATAAATGGCTGCAGGATTTTGCTTACCGTATAGATATATCGTGGTGGGTGTTTGCCCTGGCGGGCCTGATAGCCATAGTGGTAGCATTTGCAACGGTGAGTTTCCAGTCGGTAAAAGCTGCTTTGGCCAACCCGGTAAAAAGTTTAAAAAACGAGTAACCTGGGTTGTGAAAATGTAGTCATAAATGGGTGCCATTTATTTCGATTGCCGCGATAGGGGTAAATGGTTTGATGGTTGTATTGTTTATAAGATTTGAGACTGAGACAACAAGGATCAAATACAAAGAATCAGTGTAATCGGTGAAATCAATTTAAAATCGGTGTAATAAAATTATCATGTTTAAAAACTACGTTAAAACGGCTTTCAGGAGCCTGATGAAGAACAAGGGCTTCACCGCCATCAATATATTGGGGCTTGCCCTGGGGCTTTGCGTTTGCATGCTTATTGTGTTTTACGTCATCGACGAAGCGGGCTATGACACTTATAACACCAAAGCCGCCAGGATATATCGCGTAAACAATGATATCAAATTCGGTGGCAAAACAAGCCAGTATGCCGTATCGCCGGCACCGCTGGCCCAAACCATGCTGAATGATTTCCCCGAGGTAGCGGGCGTTGTGCGTTTTAGGGGCCGCGGAGGCAATAAGGTAAAAAAAGACGGACAGAACGTGCAAGAAGACCGCATGACCTATGCCGATTCCACCACCTTCAATGTGTTTACCCTGCCAATGATTCAAGGTGACTCCAAAACGGCGCTTGTTGAACCCCGCAGCGTAGTGATAAACGAAACGATAGCCAAAAAGTATTTTAACTCGACGGATGTGGTGGGCAAAACGTTGATGTTTAATGACACCATCCCTTACAAGGTGACAGGTGTAATTAAAGATATACCACGTCAATCGCACTTCAACTTCGATTTTTTCCTGGCGATGAGTGGGTTGGACGAAAGCAAGGAAAACGCCTGGTTGAGCAATAATTTTACTACCTATCTTTTGTTAAAAGACGGTGCAGACCCGCAGGCCATTGAGGCCAAATTCCCGGCCTTTGTAGAGAAATACGTAGGCGGGCAGCTGGCACCTGCCGTGCACATGAGTTATAAGGATTTTGAAAAGGATGGCAATTACTTTAAGCTTAAATTAATTGCCCTGAGGGATATACACCTGCGTTCTAATGTGCAGGACGAGATGGGAGCTAACGGCAACATCCAGTTTGTTTATATATTTTCGGCCGTCGCTATTTTTATTTTGCTGATAGCCTGCGTAAACTTCATGAATCTTTCTACCGCCCGCTCATCAAACCGCGCCCGCGAGGTAGGGGTGCGTAAGGTACTGGGTTCGGCGCGGAGTTCGCTTATTGCGCAGTTTCTTTCAGAATCGGTTTTGGTTACGTTTGCCGCTACCTTAATAGCCCTTGCTGGCGCCTGGCTGCTTTTGCCGGTATTCAATCAAATGGCCGACAAGCAATTGACCTTTACCCTGCAAACCTTTGTTTGGTTATTGCCAGCATTATTGCTGGTAGTTGTTGTTATCGGTTGCCTCGCAGGTTCTTACCCGGCGTTTTTCTTGTCGGCTTTCCAGCCTGTAGATGTTTTGAAAGGTAAGCTGTCTACCGGGTTTAAGGGTAGCCGCCTGCGTAGCTTTTTGGTCGTGTTTCAATTCGGTATTTCTATATTCCTGATTATCGGCACGCTCGTTATTTATCATCAACTAAATTATATACAGTCTAAAGATTTAGGTTATAACCGCGAACAAGTGCTTATGGTGTATAATACTGATGTGCTGGATAAACAAGCTAGGGTGTTTAAAGAAGAAATAAAGCGCATGCCAGGCGTAAAAAATGCAACACTTACCGGTTTTACCCCTACAGGAGGATGGCGCAATAATACCACCATGTTCCAATCGCCTACGCTGGATACCAAACACGCAGTTTCTACCGGTGTTTGGGAGATTGATGAAGATTACATCAACACCTTGGGAATGAAGCTGAAATACGGACGCAACTTTTCGGCAGAGATGAAAACGGACTCTTCGGCGGTGATACTGAACGAAGCTGCCGTAAAGATACTGGGTTATAAAAATGCATTGGACCAGGAGCTGTATATGCCGACGGATAACATGGCCAAGCATCTGAAGAAGCTGCATGTAGTAGGTTTCATAAGGGATTTTAATTTCAGCTCGCTGCGCGAGAATATCTCGCCGCTGGCCTTCCTGCTCAACCAAAATACCGGTGCCCTTAGCGTGAGCGTTAAGCCGGCCAGCGCAGCGACTATATTGGCGCAAATAAAAGAAAAATGGAAGACGTTTTCGCCAAACCAGCAGTTTAATTACTCGTATATGGACGATGATTTCGAGAACGCTTACCGCACCGAGCAGCGGATGGGCACCATTTCTATCGCGCTTACATCCATTGCCATACTGATTGCCTGTTTGGGTCTTTTCGGGCTTGCTGCTTACGCAGCAGAGCAGCGTACTAAAGAGATAGGAATCCGCAAGGTGCTGGGTGCCAACGTAGGTATTATCGTAAGCATGTTATCTAAAGATTTCATCAAATTGGTGTTTATAGCTATTGTGATCGCATCCCCATTTGCCTGGTACCTAATGCATTTGTGGCTTAAGGGATTTGCCTATCAGGATGGTATAAAATGGTGGGTAATTGCTCTGGCCGGCGGCAGCGCGGTACTTATCGCATTCATCACTATCAGTTTCCAATCTATAAAAGCCGCGCTGGCAAACCCGGTTACGAGTTTGAAGAATGAATGATGGTGAGTAGTGAGTGGAGAATGGTGAGCGGTTGAATAGTTAATAGTAAACCTTATAAGAAAGTGGTGAGTGGATTTGGCCTCCTCATCACTTTTTGTGTTTTGTAAAACCATTGACTGCCCTCTACTCACCATTCACCAAAATAACTGTATCATATCCGTACAATAGCTGTTACACATACGTACAGTGTACAGGTTGATTAACTCGAATATAGAATTGATAATCAGCTATTTAAAAGTTTGGTACTGGATTTAAAGTAAACGTCTGGATTTAATACTTCAATTTTAGAATTTAGGCTTTCGATTTTAGAATTTACACCTTATGATCAGGAATTACTTAAAAATTGCTTTTCGCAATCTATTTAAAAACAAGCTATATAGCCTTATCAATATCGGCGGTTTGGGCCTGGGTATGGCCGTAAGTTTTATGCTGCTGCTATATGTTTACAATGAATTTACGTTTGATAAGTTCTACCCGAATGATGACCGCATATACTCGGTTTTGCGCAACCAACCTGCCGATGGTGAGATACAAACCAGCGGTTCGATATCGTCGCCAGTGGCAGGAGCTATGCTGAACGATTTACCCGAAATAGAGCAAGCTGCCCGCACCAACTGGCACGACGATCATCTTTTTAAGTATGGTGAAAAATCGATCAATATCCCTATGCTATCTGCCGATCCATCAATACTGGATATCTTCAGCTATGAATTTGTACGTGGCAATAAAAATACCGCATTTAAAGAACTTTCATCAATCGTATTGACCGAGAAAGGTGCGAAAACCATTTTCGGGAACGAGGACCCGATGGGCAAGACCGTTAAAATAGACAATTCCCGCAGCGTTACCGTTACCGGTGTTATCAAGGATCTTCCGCCCAATTCCTCGCGAAAATTTCAGGCACTAGGCTCGTGGGCGATGTTGGAGGCTGATTCGCCATGGATGAAAACCAATACTAACTGGGGAAATTTCTCGTTGCGGACTTATGTGCTGGTTAAAGAAGGCGCAAACATGCCGCGTCTTAATGCAAAACTGGCGGGCCTGATCCATAAATACAACCCCGAAGACAAAGAGAACAAATTGATATTATCGCAATTCTCGCGCGGGCACCTGTACGGTGAGTTCAAAAATGGCGTGAGCGTCGGGGGGCAAATCGCCTATGTGAGGTTGTTCCTGGTACTGGCCATAGGCATATTACTTATTGCGTGTATCAATTTCATGAACTTGTCTACTGCACGGTCGGAGAATCGTGCCCGCGAGGTTGGGGTGCGCAAAGTGGTAGGGGCAAGCCGCGTTTCGCTCGTTTGGCAGTTTATGGGCGAGTCGCTGTTGATGTCATTTATCTCTTTTATGGTGGCGTTGCTGATTATGCATGTGTCTATCGGTTTCTTCAACGGGATGACGCATAAGAATCTGTCTATCCCATACGGCCTCAGTTACTTCTGGATTGCCGGGCTTGGCGTAACGCTGATAACCGGTATCATATCCGGAAGCTATCCTTCCCTGTTCCTGTCATCCTTCCGGCCTGTGAAGGTGCTTAAAGGCATCAACAATGCGGGCAAGGCAACGCTAAGGCCTCGGCAGGTGCTGGTTACGCTACAATTTGTTTTTGCCACAGGGCTTATCCTGTCTACCATACTTATCTACAAACAGCTTAACTACATCAAAAATCTCCCTACAGGGTATAACAAGGATGGCTTGGTTGAGATTTCGCAGGTTGGCAAAATATACGACCAGTTCGAGAGCTTCCGTAACGATGCCATAGCATCTGGCGCGGTTACCGAGGCATCCAGCACATCAAACACCATTACCACCGACGGTGGCTCGTCATGGGGAATCAAATGGCCCGGGCAATTACCGGGCGAGGAGAAACTCCCCATCAGCCAAATGGTTACCACTTATCATTTTACCAAAACATTCGATGTAAAGGTATTAGAAGGCCGCGATTTCGACATCGGTCGCCCTTCAGATTCAACCGCCATTATGCTAAACGAATCGGCAGTGAAACTCATGCGCCTTAAAGAACCTTTAGGCACCATCGTTTTTTGGCAGGGTGCTAACCGCACGGTAGTAGGCGTAGTGAAAGATTTTATCTGGGGCAGAGCGTCCGAACCCATAAAACCGGCGATCATCGGTTTTATGAAGGGTTGGGCGGGCACCGCCAGCTTAAGGCTCAATAAAAACATGTCGGTATCCAACGCTTTAGCCAAACTGGAAACGGTTTACAAAAAGTACAATGCCGAGTATCCCTTCGATTACAAATTTGTGGATGAACTGTACGACGAGAAATTCAGCAACGAACAATTGCTGGGCAAACTTACCAACTCGTTCACGGTGTTGGCCATCGTCATATCCTGCCTCGGCCTGTTCGGGCTGGCATCATTCTCTGCCGAACAGCGCCGCAAGGAAATCGGTATCCGCAAGGTATTGGGCGCTTCAACCCGCAACTTGTGGTTCAATTTATCTAAAGAATTTGTGGTGCTGGTAGCCATAGGTTTTGTGGTGGGCGCGGCATTCAGCGTGTATTTTATGGGGCAATGGCTGCAAAACTACACCTACCGCACAGGCATGAGTGTATGGGTTTTTGCGGCAACCATCTTCATTAGCCTTGCGGTAACGTTAGTAACTGTAAGCTGGCAAGCTATCAAGGCAGCGGTAACCAATCCGGTAAAGAATTTGAGGAGCGAATAGGCCCCACCCAACCCTCCCCGGAAGGGAGGGCTTCAAAAAAGTCTCCCCATCCGGGGGAGATTTAGAGGGGGCTGAATCTTAGATCGGTGACAAAATAATCAGTGTAATCAATAAATAATCGGTGTAATCATGTTCAAAAACTATTTCAAAATCGCATTAAGGGGGTTCCGCAGGCATAAGCTGTTTACCTTCATCAACATTGTAGGCTTATCAATAGGTATCAGCGCAGCACTGGTGATATACCTAATCGTGCATTTTGATTTTACCTTTGATAAATTTCATAAAGATAGCGACCGGATATACCGCGTTACCACCGATTATTCCTTTTCGGGAGAGGTTGGGCATAATGGCGGGGTAACCATGGCCCTCGCTCCGGCCCTTAACACAGAAGCCACCGGTATCGAGCAGGTAGCTCCGTTTTATCTTTATTGGGAGGTAAACGTACAGGTGCCAAACGGCTCTAACACCGATAGTAAATTCAAGAAACAGGGCGGTGTTATATTTGCCGATGAGCATTATTTCGAGCTATTTGATCATACATGGCTGGCGGGCAATAAAAAAAATGCGCTCAAAGAGCCTAATACGGTGGTGCTTACAACAAAACAAGCCAAAATATACTTCCCTAAGCTGCAGTATGCGAATATGCTGGGCAAGCAGGTTATTTACGACGATTCGCTAAAAACAACAGTAACCGGTATCATAGAACCGTTTACACAAAACACCGATTTTAAAGCGCACGATTATATATCATTTATTACCGGCACCACCGACCACTACATCAAAGGCAATTTCGAAACGGCGGAATGGGGTAACACCAATTCGGCATCGCAGCTGTTCATCAAACTTTTACCAACAGCGTCGCCTGCCGTAATAGAAAAGCAACTGAACGCCATGCTCACTAAGCATAACCCACCCAAGCCCGAAGATAGGGGTAACACACAAGGCTTGCACCTGCAACCCATCAGCGATATCCATTTCGACCAGGTGTACGGAGGTTTTGATGGCGTACGCACCGCCAGCAAAACAACATTATATGGCTTGTTGGTTATCGCTGCCTTCCTGCTGATATTAGGCTGCATCAACTTTATTAACCTCACTACTGCGCAGGCCTCGCAACGCGCTAAAGAAATAGGTATCCGCAAAACCATGGGCAGCAGGCGCGGCCAGCTGATTATGCAGTTTTTAAGCGAAACGTTTTTGATAACGTTTTTCGCTGTTATTATTTCGGTTGGCCTGGCACCGGTTATACTGAAACTTTTTGCCGATTTTGTGCCGGAAGGGATCACTGTAAATATACTTGCTCAGCCCGATCTGGTGGTGTTTTTGATACTACTTACGCTGTTGGTGAGCGGTCTATCAGGCTTTTACCCCGCGCTTGTTTTATCGGGCTATAAACCGGTTACGGTGCTTAAAAACCAGTCGGCAACCAATAGCAGCAAATCGCGTAATGCCTGGCTGCGCAAATCCTTAACGGTTACGCAGTTTGTTATAGCCCAGTTTTTTATCATGGCTACCCTGTTGGTAAGTAAGCAGATATACTACGCTTTGCATAAAGACCTTGGCTTTAAAAAGGATGCCATCGTAAACATCAGCACGCCGTTTAAAAGCATCAATACCGATAAACAGCAGGTATTCATGAATAAGATACGCAGCATCCCGCAGATTGAATTGATGAGTATTGGCGGCGCTCCTCCATCATCGGGCAGTACAAACTCCACCACCGTTACTTATAAGGATGGAAAAAAAGAGATTAAAACCGATCTGCAGCAGAAGTTTGCCGACGAGAACTACCTGAACGTTTACAAGATAAAACTGTTAGCAGGGCGCAACCTTAGGCCAACGGATACGGTAGGTGCAGGCAATATCATCATCAATAACACTTACGCCAGAATTTTGGGGTTCCGTAACCCAAATGATGCTATTGGCAAGCAGTTAGGATATAATGGCAAACAGAAAACGATCATTGGGGTAGTGGCAGATTTCTACCAGAAATCGTTACATGCCCCTATCAAACCAATTGCCATTTTACAGCCAAAAAGTAATAAGTGGAACAACCGTACCTTCCACATAGCGTTAAAACCACAAACTGCCGGCGGTACCGAGTGGAAAACTGCCATTGCCAGCTTCGAAAGTATTTGGAAGGAAGTTTACCCCGAGGACGATTTTGAGTACAATTTTTTCGATGATAACATCGCCAAGTTTTATACCGCCGAGCAGCACACTTCGCAATTGCTTACCTGGGCAACAGGCTTATCTATTTTCATCAGCTGCCTTGGTCTGCTTGGTTTGGCTATTTATACCACCACCCAGCGCACTAAAGAAATTGGCGTACGTAAAGTGCTGGGCGCGTCGGTTGCGCAAATAGTTACTTTGCTGTCAACCGAACTGATCTGGCTCATCGTTTTGGCATTCGTGCTGGTAACGCCTTTGGCTTACTATGCCATGCAGAAATGGATGGAGGATTTTGCCGACCGTACCACCATCAGTTGGTGGATATTTGCCCTTAGCGGCGGTGGAATGCTGGTAGCGGCGTTGTTTACGTTGAGCTTCCAAACTATTAAGGCTGCCATAGCTAACCCGGTAAGGAGTTTGAGGAGCGAGTGAAGAAGTCCATAGTCGATAGTCCATAGTCTATATTAGCAGGGAAAGTGCAGCTGCTGTGGACTATGGGCCATCGAGTCTGGCCTAAAAAATAGGTTAAATCTGAGTCAATCGGTGAAATCGGTGCCTGCCAAACCGTTAACTAATGTTAAATGCTTAGGAAAACATCTTCATAGTGCTGATATTGTAGCTGATTACAAAAGCCTATGATAAAGAGTTACTTAAAGATAGCCTGGCGCGGTATTGCTAACAATAAAACTTCCTTCATCATCAATGTAGGCGGCCTTGCCATGGGTATGGCGGTTAGCTTTATGCTGCTGCTGTATGTTTATAACGAATACAATTTTGATAAGTTCCACGCCAATGGTGAGCGCCTTTACCAGGTGTTTAAAAATCAGCCATCTAACGGCGAAATAAGAACAAAAACATTTACACAACAATTGCTCGCGGGCGTTTTGAAGAACGATTTCCCCGAGGTGGAGAACGTAGCTCGTATCAACGAATCTAAGGATGCGCTGATTAGTTTCAAGGATAAAGGCTTAAAAGCAAATACCATTGCGGCCGACCCGGCTTTGTTCGATCTATTTACCTTTCAATTTGTTTGGGGCGATAGGCAAACCGCGCTTGCCGACCCTGCCGGAATCATCCTGTCAGAGGCTACCGCGCTTGCAGTATTTGGCAACCGCAACCCGGTAGGAGAGATGGTACAATATGAAAATCAGTTCCCGATGAAAGTAAGTGCGGTTATTAAGGATAACCCACAAAATTCCAGCTTTACCTTTAAGGCCATTATCCCATGGGAAGCATTTTTAAGCCAAAACCCTTGGTTAAAAGGAGAGGGCTGGGACAATTACGCTTATTTTACCTATGTGCGGTTAAGGCCCGGCGTATCACCTGATGTAGTAAATGCAAAAATCAGGAACCTGATAGGGCAGCACTTTCCTAAGGATGAAGAGGTAAAACTTTTTATATTCCCGTTTACCAAGCTGCATTTATATGGTGAATTTAAAAACGGTGTAAATACCGGCGGCAGTATTGAGTATGTGCGGCTTTTCCTTTTCCTGGCCATAGGGATATTGCTGATTGCCTGTATCAATTTCATGAATCTCTCAACCGCCCGGTCAGAACGGAGGGCTAGAGAAGTAGGCATTCGTAAAGCGATAGGTGCAAGGCGCGGTGCGCTGATAAAGCAATTTATGGGCGAATCATTATTGATGGCTTTTGTGGCATTCCTGCTTTCGCTCGTATTAATTATAGCATTGCTGCCTGTTTTCAACAATCTGATCAACATTAATTTGGACCTGCCATACACTAATCCCATAGCCTGGTGTATTGCTTTGGCGGCTACTGTTATTACTGGCGTTGTAGCGGGCTGTTATCCGGCGCTGTTCCTTTCCTCTTTCAACCCGGTTAAAGTATTGAAAGGGCAAACGATAAGTACAGGCTCTACTATCAACCCGCGGCGGGTGCTGGTGGTAATACAGTTTACCTTTGCAACCTGCTTAATTATCTTCAGCACTTTTGTTTACCGGCAAATAGGTTTCATAAAAAATCGCCCTGTTGGGTACAAACGCGATGGTATGGTTGAAATAGCGGCTGATGGCAGGATGTACGACCAGTTCGACCTCTTTCGCCGCGACGCGCTTGCATCAGGCGCAATTACGGATGCTGCGTTGATATCAGACCCTATAACTAATGTAACCGGCGCTACCTGGAATAATACCTGGCCCGGGCAATTACCCGGCGAGAGCAGCATCTCTATCGATTGCCTTGCCGCTACTTATCACTTTATCGATACTTATCAACTGAATTTACTGGAAGGTCGCGATTTTGCAACAGACCGCCCAGCAGATTCGACGGCTGTTATACTGAACCAGGCGGCAGTAAAGCTGATGCGTTTAAAAGAGCCGATAGGGCAGCAAATAACATGGATGGGCGGTAAACGCACGGTTATAGGCGTGGTTAAAAACTTTGTGCTGGCATCGCCTTATGAACCTGTTAAGCCTGTTATTATTGGTTTTATGAAGGGCTGGGCAACCAGTATAGGCTTGCGGCTAAATCCAACTATGCCTGTATCGCGAAGCTTAGCGATTTTGCAACGCGTATACAAAAAATATAATCCCTCGTACCCCTTTGAATATAAGTTTACCGACGAAAGCTTCAGCATTAAATTCCGCAATGAGAAGCTTTTGGGTACTATGGCGGTATTGTTTACCTGTTTGGCTATCATGTTATCGGCACTTGGTTTATTCGGGCTCGCCGCGTTCTCTGCCGAGCGCAGGCGTAAGGAGATCAGCATCCGCAAAGTATTGGGAGCTGGCACCGGTGCGCTTTGGTTGAAGCTGTCGCAGGAGTTTGTGGTGTTGGTGTTGATATCATCTATTATCGGCTCACTTATAAGTTGGTATAACATTAGCCGATGGCTCTCAAAATATACTTATCACGCAAGCATCAGTGTTTGGGTGTTCGTAGCAACACTGGTGCTTAGCATGGTTATCTGCTTAGCTGTAGTAAGCTATCAATCGATAAAAGCGGCTTTAGCAAACCCCGTAAAGGCTTTGCGGAGCGAGTAGGGTTAGTTAAAGGTTCGTAGTTGATGGTGAATTGACCGGCGTTTTTTGCTCTGCCATTATAAAAAACGTATTTTTTTTTCTTATCGATGTAACTATTCGGGTGCTTATATGATCAATGTGTTAAAAGATTTTTGGGGCGTATTTGCCGCACGGCTTTTTACATATTTTTATCCTGAAATTTATCATCAATCATGAAAAACATCTTACCTAAAATTACTTACTTAACGCTTTTATTCCTTTTCACAGCAATAGCTTATTGCTCGGCCCAAACCGATACCTTGTACCTTAACAACCAGAAACTGGCCTGCTCGGTAAAAGAGATCACCCCAGATGCGGTGAAATACACCTATCCGGGCGAGGATTTGATCAATACCGTTTATAAGAATACCATTCAGAAAATTGTATTCAAAAGCGGCCGAGTGCAGGTTTTTGCCGAGGCGACTTCCTACAAAGCACTGGCCGGCGTGATGGACTACGACAAAGTAACCGTTACTTCCGTTGAAGGCGAGGTTAGGGGCCTATATAAATTGGGCGAGGTAAACTCGAAAGCCAAAGGAACCACCGTATTTTCTAATCAGGAGCGCGTAAAAGAGCGCGCTTTCAAAAAACTGAAGATAATGGCAGCTATTTTCGGTGGAAATATCGTTTACCTGGCCAACCAACGTACCGAGGGCAACAAATTCGGTGGCGAGTATGGCGGTAGCTCTACTGCCGAAACCAACCTTACCGGCATTGCGTACTCTAACATCCTGCCCGATTTTGATGCCTTCCAGAAAGCAATCGGCACCAAAAAGGACTTCGTAACCACTATGCAGTATAAACTTTGGGCCAGCGATACCGATGTTTCTCAGGATGTAGTTAATAAAACATTCCAGATATTTAGCATTACCAACGAAAACGGCATCGTGTATATAGAAGCCCAATTGCAGGGCGAAAAGAACATTACAAAATTCCAACTGGCGTACTTTACCGGTGATAGTTTCAGCATAGCCTATAAAAACAAAGGCACGGCCTATAATTACCAGATTAAAATTTAAGGTAGCGGGCCGTTGGTCGCCCAAAAGTAACGGTTTGAAGTATCATCGTAGGTGTGCAAAATACTTATTTGCATGGTTGCGATGATGCTTTCTTAGAGCGTTTCTGCAATTGTCACGTAAACCTTTATCCGAATTTTCACGCGATAGTATAAACTCATTTCAGGTCTGAGCCACTGTCGCGAAGCAAACCCGCTGCATTAATCGATTCAGAAACCAGTGGCGCGATAAATAATTACTGCAAAATAAAATACCCTGTTGCGAAATGGGCTGCGTTTGCGTAATAAATAAAAACAATGCTATGAAACCAACCGTCGTTATTCGTTATTGCCTGCTGCTGGTCGTGGTCGTACTGGTTATGAGTTCCTGTAAGAAATCCGGGAGTACGCCGGCCAACCTTATAGGTACCTGGAACGAACCCGCAAACCCGGCAGGTTATAGCCGCAGTGTATCCTTCGCGGCGGATGGAAATTTTACTGCCATGTTCATCAGTTCTCCACGTCCTAACGGGGCCGGCGGAGTATATGCGGGAAACATCACAATCTACAAGGGAACGTTTTCTGTAAAGCGCGATAGCTTAATTACCCATATCAGTACCATGTCGGCACAGGAGGATGCCGGTACCGCGGTGGTTACGCCTTCGACCCAAAAACTTTTCGAATACGCTACTTATAAGGTAAATAATAATCAACTCACTATCAATTACACCACGTACCCCGCAGATGCGCCGATGCCTACCCAGGTAAATTATACAAGGGCAGTCTCTAATTAGTACTTTATTAAGTTTGGAGTTTTGAAATCTGACCCACTTACATCTTTGATTAAAAGCTGATAATAAATACATTAGCCTTTTATATGAAAAGCGCCAAACCTAAAACCGATGTACTGGCTGATACGCCCGGCGTTGATGCCCTGATGCGAACGCTGGACCATCCGCTTAAAGATGTTTTACAGTCGCTTCGCCAGGTGATACTGGCTGCAGATAGCCGTGTAGGCGAACATGTGAAATGGAACGCGCCAAGCTTTCTTTACATAGGTGATATGCCCCCATTTAACCCCAAGGAATACAAGCGGTATATCATCGTATCCAACTTCTTTAGAAAAGACTGCATCCGGTTGGTGTTTCCAAGTGGGGCAAAAGTTAATGATACCAGCGGCTTTTTGGAGGGCGACTATGCCGACGGCCGCCGCCTTGCCAATTTCTATAACCTGGAAGATGTGGTGGCAAAAAAGAGTACACTGCAGCAAATCATCAGTGAATGGCTTAGTTTGCTGGAAAATTGACGTCTACTTTTTCCTTTTATCCGAGCAGGCTTTATAGATTAAACGGTAGTTGCGTTGCTTAAAATTACCCTCGGCAAGCTTGAAACAGGCTACAGCCCGGCTCAATAAAAGGTTAATTTGATGAATGATTAGTAAAGACTTGATACAATATAGTTTTGCCCTGGAGTTTACCAAATTTCAATATCGGCGCTAATTATACGCCGTTATGGCCTTGTCAGATACGATCTGTATATCATACACCCTGCGCAGCGGGTTATACGGCACGGCATCATTCACCATTACATAAATACTTCCCAAGTCTTTTACGGTGTATGCTTGTATGTCGGCTGTGCTGGTAGTTTTGTTGAGGTAGTCGGCTATGGAGTTGTATATCAGGTTGTACTGCTGCAGTTCGTTGGTTTCTATTTCAATGAACAATCGCCTGCCATCTACGCGCAAACTTACATTACTGTAAGTACCGCCCGGGATAGCCAGGGTGTATTTACGTGTGTTTTTCTTAAGGTTTTTTTCGGCGAGCGTGTAGCCTTTGGATGTGAAAAAGGTATCTGCCCTGTTGATGTTGTTATGCAGCAGGTAGCTAAGGTCATCGTACGATACCAGGTTGCTTTGGGCAAAGCACGTAAAACAAAAAAACAAGGCTACCGCCGATATGAAAAATTTCTTCATGATGTATTGAATGAACACGAATTTTTCTAATTCAAACGAATGTCACGAATTAAAACTACAAACTCTATTTATCACAGTAAAATTACCAATAGGCGAGCGCTTGGTATAAATTTGTTCTTAATTCGTTCAATTCGTGTTCACTCAATCCATCAAGCAAATGTAATTCCTGCATAAAAACACCACATCAATAGTATTCGTGTCATATCATTATTACCTTAGCAAAATTATTTTAACACCATGCCTACTATAAAATTAGCCCGCATAAGCGGCGAATACGGTTTTGAGGCCCATGACGAATATGGCCACACCGTGCGGATGGACAGCAGCCCCGAAAGCGGTGGCGAAAACTTTGGCGTACGCCCGATGCAAATGTTGCTGATGGGACTGGGCGGATGCTCAGCCATAGACGTAATTGCCATCCTGCGCAAGCAGCGCCAGAATGTTGTGGATTATGAGATGGTGATTAGCGGAGAACGCGAAGCCGGCAAAGAACCATCGCTTTGGCAAACCATCAATTTAGAATTTCATTTATACGGCGAGGTTGATGAAGAAAAGGCCAATAAAGCCGTTGAACTGTCGCTTGGCAAATACTGTTCGGTAGCCGCAACACTTTATAAGGCCGATGCCGATATCAAATGGCAAGTGTTTGTACACCCTGCTAAATAATTCATATTCTTTACTACGATAATGTCACAAGAACTAGACCCGATAACCAGGGCCATACGCATACGCGCCCCAAAAACATTACAGAACGAGCATTCATCGCCGTTATATTTAACCAGCAGTTTTACTTTCAGCGAGGCTGAAACGATGCGCGCTGCGTTTGCTGACGAGAACGATGAAAATATTTACAGCCGTTTTAGCAACCCAACGGTTGACGAATTTGTGGCCAAGATGTGCGCCCTGGAAGGTTGCGACGATGGCTTTGCAACGTCAACGGGCATGAGCGCTATATTTAGTACCTTTATGGGCTTACTGCAAAGCGGCGACCACCTGCTGTGCTGCAGCTCCGTTTTCGGCAGCACCTTTACCATCGTAAATAAATACCTGCCAAGGTATGGCATCACCTGCACGCTCGTACCGGCAAATGATAAGGAAGCCTGGGAGGCAGCCGTGCAGCCAAATACCAAAATGCTGTATCTGGAAACACCTACCAATCCTCAATTAGAGGTAATAGACCTGGAGTGGGCCGGTCAGTTTACAAAAAAACACAAGCTAATTTTCAATGTAGATAATTGCTTTGCAACGCCATTACTGCAACGCCCCGTTGATTTTGGTGCGGATATCATTGTACATTCCGCCACCAAATGGATAGACGGACAGGGTAGGGTACTTGGCGGCGTAATTGTTGGCCGTAAAGACTTGATTAAAGAAATTTATATGTTTTGCCGCAATACAGGACCGGCCATGTCGCCGTTTAATGCCTGGGTATTGAGCAAGAGTTTGGAAACCCTGGATGTACGCATGGAACGCCACTGCGCAAACGCTCTTAAGATTGCCAAAACGCTGCAAAGCAACCCCAACGTTAGCTGGGTTAAGTATCCGTTTTTAGAAGGTCACCCGCAGTACGAAATTGCCAAAAAGCAAATGAAAGCAGGTGGCGGCGTATTATGCTTCGAAATAAAAGGTGGTGTGGAAGCCGGTCGTAGGTTTTTAAATTCACTTGAACTGCTTTCGATGACGGCCAACCTGGGCGATAGCCGTAGCATTGCATCGCATCCGGCAAGCACTACGCATAGTAAACTAACCGATGCGGAACGTGCTTCGGTAGGAATTACGCCGGGACTAATACGCATATCTGCCGGTTTGGAAAAAGCCGAAGACGTTATAAACGACATTGTGCAGGCTTTAGAAAAAAGCCTGGCTTAAATTAACTATGGAGCAAGCAATTCCAATACAAACCTTGCATCTGTTCCCGGTGCTGGATAAATTGTTGTTAGAATTGCTTGCCTCTTTATCTCCCGAAGAATGGCACATGCCTACCGTTGCCAGTTTATGGAACGTGAAAGATGTTGCCGCACACCTGCTTGATGGTAATGTACGCGCCATTGCCGCTTTAAACGGTTACCAAAACAACGAGCCTCCTCCGCAAATAGACACGTACCAGGATTTAGTTGCTTACTTAAACGAGCTGAACGCCGCTTGGGTGAAGGCCATGAAAAGGGTAAGCCCGGAGTTGTTAATAGCGCAGCTGGAAAATACAGGTAAACAATACATCCAATACCTGCACACGCTACCGCCCTTTGCGTCGGCCATGTATTCGGTTGCCTGGGCAGGGGAGGACACCTCGCTCAACTGGTTCCACATCGCACGCGAATACACCGAAAAATGGCACCATCAGCAGCAGATACGTGATGCGGTTGGCAGATCGGGCTTGATGACCAAAGAACTTTTTTACCCGGCTGTAGCCACTTTTATGTATGCCTTGCCGCATACCTACCGCAATACCTTTGCTGACGAAGGTACGGTGCTTAAGATTACCGTTACCGGCGATGCAGGCGGCGAATGGTATTTAATGCGCCTTACCGACAAATGGGTGCTGAGGCAAGATTTGCAAGTTTATCAAACCCAGGCATCCGTTATACTCGCCCCGGATACCGCGTGGAAGCTTTTTACCAAAGCCATAACGCCGGATGCTGCCCACGCAGTTACAATTATCAAAGGTGATACAGAGCTTGCAGTGCCCTTGTTCCGGATGCTGGCGGTAATGGCTTGATAACCGTTGCACAGCGTTTGGCCGGTGCATATCGGGATTTAAATTCTCAGTAATTTTAGTAATTCCCCTAAAACTGTATAGTTTTTACTTCACAAGTGGTGTTGGCTTAATTTATACGATGAAAAATTTCGTTTTCATGTATACTAAATTGTGGTCTACTAATCTGCTATTGTATAACATATTAGCTAAATGATTTAGTATCTTTTGCCGGGCGTGCTTTAAGCAAATCGTCTTTATTTCATGTTGGCACTGATATTGGATACCGCAGTGCAAGCCTGTTGTATATTATAACAGGCGATACAAAATCTTACAACATGAAAACAAATTTAAGAAAAGCTTCAATGCTGCTTACCGGCCTAATGGTTGGTAGTAAATTATTTGCCCAGACTCCCGATTCTATTTCAACAAAAAATTATGTACAGCCATTTTCTGGAGGCGGCGCGTTCCGCACCTGGTCTATCGGTATCAATGGCGGCGTTTTAACGCCATATACCATCTTTGGTACTAACGGTAAACAAGACTTTACAACCCCACAAGCAGAATTTGGTTACGGTGGCTACATCAAAAAACAAATATTGCCTTCATTTGGCCTCCAGGCCGATTTCCTTGCCGGTAAAGTTAAAGGTAAAGATGCCCAGCCAAATGGCACAGGCTTAAGCAGCTTTCAAACAAAGATGCAATGGTCTGCTGCTTTAAGTGGTAACCTTACACTTGCGAACATTAACTGGCGCCACCAAAAAGGCGCAATACAGCCGTATGTTACCTTTGGTGGTGGTGTAATTAACTACAAACCGGTTTTAACTAACACTGCAGGCGCATCGGCAAATTTCAAAGCTAATGACGAAAGTATCCGCGAGTTTTTTATCCCGGTTGGTGCTGGTTTGAAATTTAACCTGGGTAGCGGCGTAAATCTGGATATGGGTTACTCTGTTAATTTTGTAGCGAGCGATAACTTCGATGGCTATAACTTTGGCGGCGGTAGCGATAAATTCTCTTACGGGCACATTGGTTTAGAATTTGCTTTGGGTAGAAGCTCAAAACCGCAAATGGCTACACACAACCCGGTTAGCAGCATGCGTACCGAATATTTGTTGCAAGACAAACAAACCAGGGACCAGTTGCAGATGCAGATAGACGCAGAAAAAGCTGCTAACGCTAAATTACGTAGCGATTTGGATGCAACCAATGCAAACCTTGCTAAATTTACAGTAGATAGCGATGGTGACGGTGTTGCCGATTTCTACGACAAATGCCCTAACACACCTGCTGGTCAAAAAGTAGATGGCGCTGGCTGTCCGTTGGCTAAGCCAGAAGTTAAGGTTTACGTAACAGAAGAAGACAAACGCGTTGTTAAAGATGCTATCAAAAATCTGGAATTTGATTTGGGTAAAGCCACCATCCGCGCAAAATCGTTTCCTAGTTTAGATAGGGTTGCTAAATTATTAACTGATAAAAATTTCAGCTTGAAATTAGCCGGCCATACAGATAACACCGGTTCTGATGCTTTAAACTTAAGGTTATCAAAAGACCGTGCAGAGGCTATCAAAGCATACCTGGTAAGCCAGGGTGCAAACGCATCGCGTATTGAAGCTACAGGTTACGGTGAAAGTCAGCCAATTTCCAGCAACAAAACCGCTGCGGGCCGTCAGGAAAACCGTAGGGTTGAGTTTACATTATACTAGTAGTAAGTTAAGGATCAGAACTTTTCAAAGTCGAGATTCGAGACGATAATAACAGCAGCCCCGGCCATTTGGTCGGGGCTGCTTTGCTTTTTAGGTTTTGGGTAAATACAAATACGTTAAAGCCAAAATCTAAATTTTTAAAACCAAATCCATCGCTGATGCTTTTAACAATAAGCTATTCAAATATTTCAATATGGCGCAACTAAATGTTCAACGCAAAAAAAAGAGCTCTACCTGGATATGGGTTATCCTGTTTATTCTGGCAGTGGGTGTAATATTGATGCTTTACAGCGGATATAACAAAAGTTACCGGCCAACAGAACTAAAAACCACACCGACAGATACCGCCATAAAAGATACGTCGGTACATTAATAAACGTGTTTTACCTATAATATTATACCGCATGGCATCCGCAGATAAAACATATAATTACAGTAAACTGGAAGAACTTAGCGAAAGCTGCTACGAAATTGCCGACGGGCAGCCCGACATACAAGGCTGGGACGTGAGGGATTCTGCAGGCAATAAGATAGGCGAAGTAGACGAACTCCTGTTCGACCCGCAGGCGCGCAAGGTGCGTTACATCATAATGCATATGGGGAATAATGATATAGGCCTGGAAGATGGCCGGGTGTTCCTACCCATAAGCCTTGCTGTTTTTCAGGAGGATAAAGATAACGTGGTGATGCCCGGTATTACCAAAGCACAACTGTTGGCTTTGCCCTTATACGAGAAGGGTAGGGCGATAACGGAAGAGGTAGATGAACAATTGGATAACGTATTTGCCACGCCAGATACACCTACACCAAAAACTGAAGCCCCAATTGAAGATAGGCAGCCTTACCAAACCAAATTTTATGGAAAGCAGCAGAAGCCGGGCGCAGATGTAACGGTAAGCCAGAGCTATTTGGACGAACCAGAGAAAAATTAATAGTCTCAAGTCGGTAGTCTTGAGTATTTGACTTAAGACTATCGACTTAGGACTTAACTAGGTACGCGGCCTTTTCAAATTATAGGCAACCAGGTAATTCAAATTATCGGTAACTACGGTGCGCTTGTCAAGCGACTGCTCGTCGCGGCTGAAGCTTTGGTTAAGTCGCGATTTGATCAGGTGAAACACCTCTAATACTGCTTCGGGCAGCATTTTGGTAGCAATGGTAGGGTAGTACGTTTTTTGCAGACGGGTTTTCTCTACATCGCCCACCAGGCTAAACTCCCAAACGTCATCGGCTTTAAAGCCATGTTCCCTTGCGGTGTTCATTAGGTCGTACATGTAAAGGCGGGTTTGGTTTTCTATTGTCTTTTCGTCCATGCTGATTATTTTTTCTTAGAGGTAAGGTCGGCAGAAGAAGTTGTTTTGCCCGACTGGTATGAGGATACTTTTTTGTTTACGTTAACGCTTTTTTCTTTCTTGACTTCCTTAACCTGTTTCTTGTCTTTACTCATGATGTTTGGTATGATAGATTAACTGAAATAAAAAACCGCCTCGCCATAGGCGCAGCAGGTGTTTTAGGGATGTATTGTGGTAATGGCTTAAATGTACCCTTTATTTATTGAAAATGAGGTTGTTTTTTAATTAAATTGAAGTAAAAGTTTAAATAAAAAATTAATGCCGTATATTATAACTACCTTGCACACTTATTAAAACAATATTATAATGTCAAAAGAAGGAACTGTAAAGTTTTTCAACGTAACGAAAGGCTTTGGCTTCATATCACAAACTGATAACAGGAGCGACGTTTTTGTACACTCAACTGGTTTAATTGATACTATCCGTGAAAACGATAGTGTTACATTCGACGTAGAAGAAGGCAAAAAAGGTTTAACAGCGGTAAATGTAAAAGTAGTTTAACAAAATCACTATAAAATTTAATCGTAAGCATCTGCTGTTATGGCAGATGCTTTTTTTTGTCTAAAAACTGCGGCCTTCAATATTCAGCTACCGTGGGGTAATGCCTAAACTTTAATGCAGAAATCTCTTTACCAAATGTGTAGATGGTGTGGGGGCTGTAAAGCCACGGGTGGGCGGTGTTTTGGTGGCTGTTAAAAAACGCATTCTAATTCAATAATCATACCCGCTCTTTGCCCAAAAAAACCTAATTTGCATGCATATGCAATCTTTTGAAATCGATAAATCCGACCTGCTGCGCTTTAAAACGGCGCTCGAGGGAGATGATGCTGGTTTAGAGGCGCTTCTGAACGAGTACCATGCCTCCGAGATTGCTATCCTTTTCGAAAGATTGCCGCAAGAGGCCAAAGAGCGCATCATCAATTTACTGCCTGCTGATATTGCCTCGGAAGTGCTCTCGGAGATGACAGAGGAATCGCATCCGGAGGATTTGCTGCTCAACATGCACCCCGACAAACGATCGGACATTGTAGAGGAGCTGGATTATGACGATGCAACAGACATTATCTCGCAGCTGGAGGAGCACGAGCAGCACGAGATTTTACAGGATATAGACCAGGAAGACGCGACAAATATACGCGCACTTTTAAAATATGACGAGGATACCGCCGGCGGTATCATGAACTCCGAGATTATCAAGGTGAACATTAACCTCGATAAAAAAGATGCGCTCGACGAGATTATCCGCCAGTCGGAAGAGATGGAGGAGTTTTATACCATTTACGTGGTTGATGACGCCGATATATTGCAGGGCATCCTCTCTATAAAATCCATCATTAAAGCCCGGCACGACGCCCGGGTGCGCGATTTGGTGGTGACAGATTTCGTGTACGTAAAAGCCGAACTTGACCAGGAAGACGTAGCGGGCCTCATTTCGCAGTATAACCTAACCACCATCCCCGTAGTAGATGATAACATGAAGCTGCTGGGTCGGGTTACGGTAGATGATATCATCGACGTAATGGAGCAGGAGAGCACCGAAGACATCCTGAAAATTGCCGGTGTATCTGAAGATGAGGAACTGAGTGGTAACTGGAAAGAAGCCGTAAAAAGCCGCCTGCCCTGGCTGGTAATAAACCTGGGTACGGCGTACCTTGCTGCATCCATTATCAGGCGTTTTGGTACCACGGTAGCGCAATTGCCGCAGATTGCGGCTTACATGACTATTATTGCCGGCATGGGCGGAAACGCCGCAACGCAATCGCTTGCGGTAACCGTGCGCAGGATATCGTTAAGCGACCTGAGCGACGCACAGGCCTACAACACCGTGCTGAAAGAGTTTTTGGTGGGTTTGCTCAACGGCGCGGCCAACGGTCTGATCGTATTCGCCATAGCCATGTTCTACGATGCCGACCCCAAGCTTGGCCTGGTTTTATTTTTGGCCATGACAGGTAATTTAGTGATAGCCGGGCTCACCGGAGCCAGCATCCCGCTGGTATTGAAAAGGGTAGGGATAGACCCGGCGGTGGCCTCGTCTATCATCATCACCACCTTTACCGATTGTGCAGGCTTTTTGCTTCCGCTTTGGCTGGCAAGCCACTTTTTGTTGCAACATTAGGGCCGGGTTATTTTATTGAAAATGTTTCTCGCAAAGGCGCGAAGGCGCAAAGATTGAAATCAAAATATGCACGAAAACGAATTAGCGAAGATAATCGTCAATACAGTATTTGACATGCATAAAGAACTTGGCCCGGGCTTATTGGAATCAGTTTATGAAGAAATATTGTATTTCGAATTGGTAAGTAAAGGATTAACAGTAGAACGCCAGAAAGGGATAACTGTATTGTGGAAAGAGCTGAAAATGGACATAGGATTTAGGGCGGATTTGATAGTTGAAAATAAGGTAATTGTTGAATTGAAATCCGTGAGTAATTTGTCTCCTGTGCATTCTAAGCAAGTTTTAACCTATTTGCGATTATCAGGCTGCAAACTCGGGCTTTTAATAAATTTTAATGAGCTATTGATTAAAGACGGAATAAGCAGGATTGTAAACAACCTTTGAAAATCTTAATTCTTTGCGTCTTAGCGCCTTTGCGTGAGCTAAAACTCTAAAAAAGTAATCAATCTAACCCTTTGCGCCTTAGCGCCTTTGCGTGAAATAAAACTTAAAGCATCCATAATAGTAAATAAACTTTAATATTTGCATCAAATACCGATACCAATGACTGAAGTAAGACATAACTGGACACAGGAAGAAATAGCCGAAATATACCATTCACCATTGCTGGACCTGGTTTACCGGGCCGCAAGCATCCATCGCGAAAATAAAGACTACGCCGAAGTGCAGATTAGTTCGCTCATCTCCATCAAAACAGGCGGTTGCCCCGAGGATTGCGCGTATTGTCCGCAGGCTGCGCGTTATAATACGGGGGTTGATGTGCACGCCATTATGCCGAAAGAAGAAGTATTGGCTGCCGCGCAGAAAGCCAAAAATGGTGGCGCAAGCCGCCTGTGTATGGGTGCTGCCTGGCGGGAGGTACGCGATAACCGCGACTTTGACAAGGTGCTGGAAATGGTGCAAGCCGTAAACTCGCTGGATATGGAAGTTTGCTGCACACTGGGCATGCTTACCGAATCGCAGGCGCAGAAGCTGGCGGATGCGGGTCTTTATGCATACAACCACAATCTGGATACATCGGAAGATGATTATAAACGCATCATCACCACCCGTACTTACGACGATCGCCTGCAAACCTTAGAGCACGTTCGCAAGGCGAAGATCTCCGTATGCAGCGGCGGTATCATCGGCCTGGGCGAAACCGAAGCCGACAGGATATCGATGCTGAAAACCTTATCTAACATGCCTAAGCATCCGGAGTCGGTGCCCATCAACGCGCTGGTGCCGGTAAAAGGTACACCATTGGCCGATCAGCCGCGTGTTTCGGTTTGGGATATGGTAAGAATGATAGCTACCGCTCGCATCGTAATGCCGAAAACGGTGGTGAGGCTTTCCGCAGGCCGTACCGAAATGAGCACGCTGGAACAGGCTTTCTGTTTTATGGCAGGTGCAAACTCCATATTCGCAGGTGAAAAATTGCTGACTACGCCAAACCCATCTTTCGATGAAGATATGGCGATGTTCGAGTTGCTGGGCTTAACGCCTCGCAAGGCATTCAAGAATGGCAGGCCGAATGTTTCCAAGGAAATACGCGAGATGAGCATCAACGAGGTAATATAAGCCACTCTGCTTTACTTCGATACATCCAAAACTCAACTGCCATAATAATCCCTTCAAAAAGGAATCTTATGGCAGTTGAGTAATTCCCCCTAACAGATCGAACGGCTTGCAGACTCCCCTTACTTTTCCCCAACTGATCGTAGTCGGTGGGCGATTATATGTGTACGTGTCGGCGTGAAAACATTCATCTTTTGATTGCTTTTTTTAACTTAGATAAATGCAATTACTAAAATGAAAACTGCCACTTACCTTGCCATCGTCCTGTTGCTTACGTTCGCCCGCGCTTCAGCCCAAAACAACATCGTCGTCCTCCAAACTGATTTTGGTTTAAAGGATGGAGCGGTTTCGGCGATGAAAGGCGTGGCTATGGGTGTATCGCCGGGATTGAAAATCTTCGACCTTACGCACGAGATACCCAATTACAATATATGGGAGGCATCTTATCGCCTGTTCCAAACTATCAGCTACTGGCCCAAAGGAACGGTGTTCGTTTCGGTGGTAGACCCCGGCGTAGGCACTTCGCGTAAATCTGTAGTGATGAAAACAAAGACCGGGCAGTTCATCGTTACGCCGGATAATGGCACGCTCACACACGTAGCCGAAGCGTTTGGTGTGGCCGAAATCCGCGAGATAGATGAAGCCGTTAACCGCCGCAAGGCATCGGGTAAATCGTACACCTTCCATGGTCGCGATGTTTATGTTTACACCGCCGCGCGTTTAGCCGCCGGCGTAATTACTTACCAGCAGGTGGGCAAAGCCCTTCCGAATAAAGTGGTTGCGATGCCTTACCAGCATGCTACCTATACCGATGGTGTATTGAAAGGCACCATTGATGTACTCGATGTTCAGTACGGTAACATATGGACGGATATCAACGACGACCTGGTAGCCAAGCTGAACCTCAAATATGGTGACGTGCTGCATTTTAAAATATTCAATAAAGGATTGCCCGTTTACGAGGGCGATGCTCCTTACAGCAAAACCTTTGGCGACGTGCCCGAGGGCAAACCGCTGGCTTACCTCAATAGCCTGCTGCAGTTATCCTTTGCGCTGAATATGGGCAGCTTTGCCGATATCTACAAAATAGGCAGCGGAAGCGACTGGAGCGTGGAGGTGGGGAAGCGTTGAAAGGTTGAAAGGTTGAAAAGTCGAAAGTTGGAGGGTTTAAAATTTAAAACGCTAACCCAGCACCTCCACCTCTATAGCCTCTTCTTTCTTAACCGGCTCCTTCCGCAGATACATATAGGCAAAGGCAACAACCGTCACAGCTGCCGTGGCATAGATAATATACGGCACCTGGGTAATCACGTCCTGGTAGTACCAGCCTGCAATCAAAGCGCCTAATCCGATACCAGCCTCCAATGAGATGTACATGGTGGCAACGGCTTTGCCGCGATGGTCGGGTTGGCTCATATCTATCGTCCAGGCGTTGAGCGCAGGCGAGAGGATGCCTTGGGCTATGCCATAGAAAACTGCGCCCAGCATCAGGCCCGCAACTGTTTGCGCATAGGCCACAATTACCAGCGCTAATACCAGCAATATCAGTCCGGTTTTAATAACCACCAGCCTACCGTATTTGTCAGACACCTTTCCCGCTACAAACCTTATCACAAGCGATGCGATGGTAAATACCATAAAAAACAAACCTTTGTTGGCTATGCCCAGGTGGTGGCTCCAATCGGGAATAAGGGTAAGGATAGCGCCATACGACATGTAGGATAGCAGCGTGACGATTGCCGCAGGCAAAACTTCTACGGCAATAATATCCTTACGGGCTATTTTTAACATACCCAGGTTAAAGGGTTCGCGGTCCTTCAGGGTTTCGCGCATGTTCATCAGAATCACTATGGACATGAGCGCGAAGAACGAAGAGGTATAAAACAAGGTGTTGAGCGAGTGCGACATGCGGATAGCGCTGCCAATGGCCGGACCGACAGCCATACCGGTACTAAACAACAGGCCGTGAATGCCCAATGCTTCGCCCCAGCGTTCGCGGGGCACGATATCCGCCACATAAGCGGCGGTAGCCGTTGGCTTAAACCCGGTTGAAAAACCGTGCAGCAGCCTCAGGAACAAAAAACCGGAAACCGAGCTTAATACCGGATATAAAAAGCCGCATATGAAACAAACTATCGAGCCCACAGCCATCACCGGCACGCGGCCAAGTTTATCGGTAAGCCTGCCGCTGAATGGGCGCGAAATGCCTGCGGTAAGCGTAAACAAGGCAATGATGAGCCCTTTATGTTCGCCGCCGCCCATGCTACTAAGGTAGGCAGGCAGCTCGGGTATCAGCATATTGTAACTCGCCGAAAATAGCAGCGAGCTTAAACAAACCAGCGCAAAGTGGATATTGTAGATCGGATTTGCGGGTTTGGTCATTAGCAATTGTAAAATATAAGGACCGCAATTTAAAATTTATGGTTTAAAAAGCGCCCAGATAAAAGGAATTTGGATTGAAGAGTAAGGAAGCAAGAATCAAGAAAAGATGATGCGAAGTCTTGTCTCTTGACTCTTGATTTCTTGCATCTCTTTTTACTCGCTCTTATAAAGCACCCCTGCTTTTTCCGCAGATGTTTTAATGCCTTTGATCATTGCGGAGCTAAAACCGTTGTGTTCCATCTCGTTTAATCCGGCTATGGTGCAACCTTTTGGCGAGGTTACTTTATCAATTTCCTGTTCGGGGTGCGAGGCTAGTTGTAGCAGTAGGTCGGCGGCACCTTTGGCGGTTTGGGCTGCCATTTTCAGCGCATCGTGTGCGTGGAAACCTATTTCGGTACCACCCTGAGATGCCGCGCGGATAGAGCGCAGAAAAAAGGCGATGCCGCAGGCGCAAAGCGCCGTGGCGCTGGTCATCAGTTCCTCGTTTATCTGTATGGTAACGCCGACCGTGTCGAACAAAGATTTCACCAGGCTCACATTCGCATCAGATGCCGTATCGGTGGCGATACAGGTCATGCTGTGGCCTATGGCTATGGCGGTGTTGGGCATGGCGCGTATTACCTGCACATCTAAAGCCAGCTGCTTGCGTATATCTGCACAGCTCACGCCCGATACTACAGAAATAAGCAGGTGCTTAGCGTCACTCACTGCCGGTTGTATCTCGTCTAAAAGTTTATTCAGTTGCTGCGGCAAAATAGCCAGTACTACAATGTCGGCTTGTTTTACAGCTTCGGCGTTGTTGGCCGTTACGTTATAGCCTTCTGCTGCCAGGGCGGCAAGTGCAGCCGTATTGCGGCGGGTAAGGGTAATTTGTTGGGGGGCAAATATGCCTGCTTTTACCAATCCTTTAGCTAAAGCTAAACCAATGTTACCGCTGCCTAATATGGCAATATGTTGTTGTGTGCTCATGTTATTTGCTTAAACGTGTACCGAAACCTTTTTTGTTTTTGAGTTGGCCCAAATCATCGGAATGGCCTATGATAACGGCTTTTACGCCCATGCCTATAGCGTTGAACGCATTATCCAGTTTGGGTAGCATGCCGCTGTGTATTATTTTTTCTGCTTTCAGTTTCTCGTAGCGCTCCGGGTCAATGTCCCTAATCAGCGAATCGTCGTCATTAACGTCCATCAAAACGCCTTTCTTCTCGAAGCTGTATATCAGCGTGGTTTCGTAAAGGGCAGATAAAGCCACCGCCAGTGCAGAAGCGATGGTATCCGCATTGGTATTCAGCATCTGGCCCTCACCATCGTGCGTTAACGCGCAAAAAACGGGAGTGAAGCCGCTATCCAGCAGTTTGGCAATGTTGCCCGGGTTGATAGATGCCTCATGTAAATCGCCCACGAAACCGTAATCTATGGTTTTAACCGGGCGTTTTTTGGCTCGGATGAAATCGCCGTCGGCACCTGTAAGGCCTATGGCGTTGGTGCCGTAGCGTTGTAGTTGGGCAACGATGTTCTTATTGATCAAACCGCCATAAACCATAGTAACGATGCGGAGGGTATCGATATCGGTAATGCGCCGGCCATCAACCATCTGCGCCTCTATGCCCATACTTTCGCCAATTTGAGTGGCTACTTTGCCGCCGCCGTGTATCAGTATCTTGTAGCCTTCCAGTGCGGTAAAATCCTTCAGGAAACGGTGCAGGTTCTCCGAGTTATCGATAACGTTTCCGCCTATTTTGATGATGTGCAGGGCTTGCATGATATAATAGATAAGTCCGATGGCAATTATAGGGATTTTTTGGGACAGGGGAGGCGATTTTGCAGCAAAACTCATAGTTCAAGAAATTAACCACGGAGCGCGCAGAGAAGGCACAGAGAAAAACACAGAGCTTATAATATGATGTAGAGTTTCTGTCTGAAATGGATTTTGCAAACGCTTATTCAGTTTGCAGGGAATTTTTTGGGTAGGCTAATTAATTGCAGCCTGATAATTTAACTACAGACCGCTCATAGTTACCACAGAGAAAAACACAGAGCCAATTATATTCTATAAAGCTTCTGCCTAAAATGAATCTTGCAAACGCTTACTACAAATTGCAAGGCTCTGTGAACCCCTGCGCCTTCTCTGTGTTCTCTGCGGTTAAAAATAATGCGCTTATAATCAATTATATACGTATTATAACTGCAAATCCAATTACATAACGTAAAATATAGTTGTAAAACTGAAAACTAAGTTATATATTTGGTTTATGGAAGAGTTAACCCGTACCGAAGAACGCGTAATGCAAATTTTATGGAAGCTGAAGAAGGCTTTTGTAAAAGATATTATTGATGCTTTGCCCGAGGATCCTAAGCCACCTTACAACACCATATCATCGGTAGTGCGCCTGCTGGAGAAGAAAGGCTATGTGGCGTACAAAGCCTATGGTAAAACCTATGAGTACTTTCCGGCCATCAGCAAGGCCGACTACCGGAAGGAGTCGTTCAAAAAAATGTTCACCGGTTATTTCGATAATTCGGTGGAAAGCCTCCTATCCTTCATGGTAAAAGAGGAGAAACTAAGCGACCAGGATATTCAAAAAATTCAGGAAATGATTGATAAAAACACTAAAAAATGAAAGCATTCATCTACCTGCTGCAGGTATCGGCTTGTACCGGTATCTTCTATTCGTTCTACTTCCTGTTTTTAAGGAGGCTGACCTTCTTTACGCTTAACCGCTGGTACCTGCTGGCAACTTTGCTGTTCAGCCTGGTTATCCCCTTATTAACTTTTACTGTAGATACGGTTGCGCCGTCGCCGGTTATGGAACCAATTATCTACGTGCAGGATATGCAACGGATAACGCAGCCAGGTATGCAAATGACATTGGCGGGCGAAACATCTCCGCCACCCTTCGATTGGATGGCCGCGCTTAAAATGGGTTATATGGTAGTGGCAGGCTTATCCATAGCACACCTCATTTTTACACTTGCTGTATTCCTGTTACAACGTAACAAAAAGGAGTTAATGCATATAGGTAAGGTGAGGGTGCTGAGGGGGGGCAAAAAGTTAGGTAACAGTTCCTTCCTGAATGTGATTTTCGTTAACGACGAGGAGTTATTGCCCGATGAACTCCGGCAAATTATCGCACACGAATTGCTCCATGTAAAACTCCTGCACTCCGCCGATAGGATTTTGGCACGCGTGGTGCAGGTCGCGCTCTGGTTTAACCCCTTTGTGTACCTCTACATCCGTTCGATAGAAGAGAACCACGAGTTTGAAGTGGACCGTATAGCCGCGGGCGAGGACGAAAAGGGCATTTATGCGCAGCTCTTGTTCAAACTCGCTGTTTCGGGCCAGAGCTACCTGTTCCACGGCTTCAGTAAAGTGCCGCTAAAAAAGCGCATTACCATGTTATTTAACAAACCAACCTCAAATATGAAAAAGATAATTTACCTGCTTATTTTGCCTATAGTGCTCATAAGCTGCCTGGCTTTTGCCAACCTGCGTTCCGACGTGAAATTAAGCATAGTGGACGACCTGAGCTCATTAGGGAAGCACCCACTGGTACTTATTGATGGGAAGGCATATCATGATGATATACTTTACAAAATAGGCGGCAAATGCGTATTGGGCATAAACACTTTTAACCCGCCGGTGGTAAAGCGCGAATATGAAAAGTACGGCGATAATATAAAGGACGGGGTAGTGGTCATCAGTACCAAAAACCACCAGATTACCTATCAAACAGCTATCGAACGGGAAAACCTCGCGAAAAAGGCAGCAGTGCCCGCTATGCAGTTTTACGCCAGGTTAAGGCTTAAAAAAGAGGATGGAGGCAGCTTTGATAAGTGCATGGTACGTTTACCGTCTGGTGGTCGGGTAACAACCGATCTTGAAACCGATGAGCCTATCGTATTTATTGCCGATGGCAAGGTTTTTACAGAGCAGGAAATTAGCAAAGTAGAAGACTACGTAAAAACTCATAGGATTTACAGCTGGACGGCAGGCGAAAATTACAAGGGTAAAGCCGATCGAGATATTAGTGCCTATGCCAATTATTTCGGTTTCCAAAGCAGTACAGGCGATACCACTATTGGCCTAAAACAATACCGCCAGAAGGTGTACCATAATGGCAAACGAGAATTGCCAAATACCAAGGCTTTTGAGGACTATAAAAACTCTGCTAAGGGAAAACATGACCTGGCCGCATCACAAAAGGTAACGGATAAAGCGCTTACTTTCAAAGTTGTGGGCAGGGTTGATACCACTTATCAGAATGCCTTTGCCGGCCATCTTAAAGGCTATAAGGTAATGCTGGGAAATGATGAATATGTGTTGCAAGCGGGAGGGAAGTTTAGTGCCCTTGCAGGGTTGATACAACCTGGCGACGAAGTAGAAATTAAAGCCTTCATGTGCCTCTACGGCAACAACTCTCCTTTAATCATATCGCCCGAAACCATCAGCAAGGGCGGTAAGGTTATCTATCAGGCCGAAAAGATAGAACCCGCTAAATATGCGTTCCTGTACGAAGCCAATAAAGTGCGGTTTACCGATGGTACCATAAGCGACGTGCAAAAATACCCTAACGGGAATTGGAAAAGCGCAGTGGTACAAGTAGCCGGAGGTTACCGTATAAAATTCAACCTTAAACCATCGGCACCGGTGGTGAAGGGCATAGCCGCAGGCGACCGCGTATGGCTTCGTTTTGTGCACGAAGTAAAAACTGGTAAGATGGAGTACACCGTTAACGACTGGGTGTCCTTGAGCAACAACGTGCGCGATTACGGCGTGAAAAACCCTGAGTATTTTTATAAGTTTTATGAGAAGGTGTAAATGTGGCAAAGTCATTTTAACCACAAAGGACACAAAGACTAGCACACTTATTTACACAAAGGGCACAAAGTTTTCGAACGCTGCCTATAAAACCTTTGTGTTCTTTGTGGTTCTCTCTTTGTGCCCTTTGTGGTTAAATTAAACACGCAACGCATTAAAACTATTGCAATAAAAAACACATTTTCCTATTATCCTGTTTAGCTAAGCAAATACCGGCGGTATAATTATTAATTTGCTGCCCTTATACATAGCTATGGATAATAACAAACAAGCAAAGCCCCGGGTACTTATCATAGGCGGCGGTTTTGCAGGCATACAGTTGGCCAAAAATTTGAAACACGCCCCTGTTGACGTGCTATTGCTCGATAAACATAACTACCATACCTTTCAGCCGCTACTCTATCAGGTAGCTACGGGGGCTCTCGAGGGCGATTCGATAGGTTTCCCCATCCGCAGGATATTTGGCAGGCAAAAGAATTTCACCTTCCACCTGGCCGAGGTGCAAAAGATAGATGCCGCCGCCAAGGTGGTAACCGCCAATATTGGTGATATCCATTACGATTACCTGGTGATCGCTACGGGTGCCAATACCAACTATTTCGGTAACAAGGAACTGGAGCACTACACACTGCCCATGAAGAACATTGCCGAAGCCTTGAACGTGCGCAGCCTGATTATCCAGAACCTGGAGAAAGCCTTGGTCACCTTCGATGCTGTCGAACGAGAGGCGCTGCTCACCTTCGTAGTAGTAGGTGGCGGGCCGACGGGTGTAGAGCTCGCCGGTGCCATAGCCGAGTTGCGGAAATATGTGCTTTGCAAGGACTATCCCGGCCTTTGCCGCGACGATATGAAAGTGTACCTGGTGGAGGGCAAGGACAGGGTACTTGGTGCCATGTCTGAACAAGCATCTGTAAAGGCTAAAAAATTCCTTACAGACATGGGCATTTCCATTTATAACGGTGTGCACGTTTCAAGTTATGACGGCGATACCCTGAAGATAGATAACGGTGTAGATATAAAAACCCGTAACGTATTCTGGGCCGCCGGCGTGCGCGGCGAAATGCCGGAGGGCCTGTTGCCGGATGCCATTGCCAAAGGTGGCCGCATACTAGCCGATGAGATAAACAGGGTGAAAGGTTATGATAACGTCTTCGCCATTGGCGACGTTTCTTTGGTGGTTAGCGAGGCCAATCCAAACGGCTTCCCCGGTGTAGCACAGGTTGCACTACAGCAGGGTAAGCGGCTGGCCAAGAACTTGGTATGCATCATCAACAACCAACCTACTACGCCCTTTAGATACAATGATTTGGGTACCATGGCCACCGTTGGCCGCAACAAAGCTGTGGCCGATTTAAAGCACCTTCACTTCCAGGGCTTCTTCGCCTGGATACTTTGGATGTTCGTTCACCTGCTTTCGCTGGCGGGTTTCAGCAATAAATCCATTGTGTTTTTCAATTGGGCAGTGAACTATTTTACGCGTAACAGCGACAACAGGCTGGTGATTCACGCATTCGATACCAAAACGATGATGACTGACCCCGCTGCCAAATAAAACTATTTGAGGCCATGCAGGTTAAGCTTTTATATGCATCTGTTCCTCATTATTGCGCTGCTGGTCATGGTAAGTGCTTTGTACTCTTACATCAATGCACGGTTCTTAAAACTGCCGGGCACCATCGGTATTATGGCACTGGCTATCATCGGCTCTATATTGACCATTGCCGTAGATAACCTGGACCCCGGAGTTGCGCGTTATCTTACCCTGTTGGCCAAGAACATCAATTTTTCTACCACGGTGCTCAATATCATGTTGGGTTTTCTGTTGTTTGCCAGTGCATTTAATTTAAATGCACATAAGCTGAAGCGCGAAATGCGGCCGGTGCTGATATTAAGCACGGTTGGCGTTATTCTTTCTACGGCCATCTTCGGCACGATGCTTTATTATATCGCAGGTGTTATAGACGTGAAGATACCTTATGTTTACTGCCTGCTTTTCGGCGCGTTGGTATCGCCTACCGATCCGGTGGCAGTAGGGGCCATTATCCGCGGTTCTAAGTTGCCATCTAACCTGGAGACGATCATATCGGGGGAATCGCTATTTAATGACGGCATTGGGCTTGTATTGTTCATCACCCTGTTGGAGATTACGCGTACCGGCACCGATAATATCGATTTTGCCAAAGCGGCGCTCCTTTTTGTACAGGAGGTGTTTGGTGGCATTGCGCTTGGAGCCGTGACCGGCTTTTTGGCTCACCGCTTGATGTTATCTATCAAAGATTTCCAAACAATTGTTTTGGTATCCCTGGGCCTGGTGATGCTCAATTCCGTAGTAGCCGAATGGCTGCATCTTTCTATACCCTTATCTGTTGTTACGGCGGGGCTGCTTGCGGGAGGGCGTTCTATTAATGCCGATAACAAAGAGCATTCGCATGAAGCGCTGGAGAAATTTTGGGAGCTTATAGATGAGATGCTGAATACGATGCTTATCGTGATGATAGGCCTGCAGATGGTGAACTTGCCCTATATCAAGAATTATTACCTCACCGGCGCAATCGGTATCGTTATCATCCTTGTTGCTCGCTGGCTCAGTATTGCACTTCCGTTAACCTTCTTAAGGCGTTCATTGAATGTGAGTTATAGCAATGTAAATATCCTGACCTGGGCAGGAGTGAGGGGCGGCATTACCATCGCTTTGGCCTTAGCCCTGCCCGCATCTCCCTATCGGCATTTTATCCTTTCGGGCAGTTATTTTATCGTGATATTCTCCATTATTGTACAGGGATTGACGCTTAACAGGGTGATAAATGCATCGTATAAGGGGAAGTGAGTAGTGGCAGTAGCACTAGCAGTGACAAGTAGATGGTATTAGTAAGTGATAAGAGTGAAGAGTAACAATAGCAGACCTAAGCTAACCACCGCGTCATTGCGAGGCACGAAGCAATCTCTACGCGGGAAGATTCACCATGCAATTCGCCCTGCTCATCGGGGGATTGCTTCGTGCCTCGCAATGACCTTAGGAAAATAAGCTCGATAAAAGCTAACATTTCAAATCTCTCATATAAGCCGCAATCTCCACTTCATTCTTGTCTGCCGAAACGCTTAAAGCTCGGATGATATTCTCCCTTTCCACCTCGCTGCGGTTTTGGCTCAGTTTCTTTTTGCCTTGCAAGTCATCTACAACAATTTCAAACGCAACGATACCGTTCATCATCTTAAACTTATAATCATCAAGTAGTTGCGCCCATTGCTTTAAGTAATCGGCTTCATAAAAACCGATCATTTTTTCCAGCAGTTTAGCTACTTCGGCTTTGTCGTCTATCAGGCTTGCTTTGCCGTATGCATGCACGGCAAGATAGTTCCAGGTGGGTACGTTCAGTTCTTTTTCGTAATTGGAGGGAGAGATGTACGCATGTGGCTCGTTGAATATCACCAGGGATGTTTCATTAAACACAGCTACCGATTGGGGGTTGGCTTTGGCAAAATGGGAGATAAGCACCAGTGCATCGCCCCGTTGCTCCACGATGAAAGGCAGGTGCGTAGCCTCGGGCACGCCGTTGTTATTCGTAATTATGGTAGCGAAGCTGTACTTCTGCATGAAAGCAATAGCTTCCTGATGGTCTGATAATTGGAAGTGCTTTGGCGTGTACATTAAGATAGAATCAAGATTAAAAGAGCCAAGAAAAGAAGAGATTGCGTGTCGCTACAATGCTTCCAAGATCTGCTTCAACACAGCCTGCGCTGCCCATACGCGGTTACCTGCTTCGTGTATCACTACAGAGCTGTCGCTATCCAATACCTCCGATGAAAGCTCCAAATCGCGCCTTACGGGCAAGCAGTGCATTACTTTGGCTTTTGGGGCGTCTTTGAGTTTATCCAGCGTAAGCATCCAGTCTTCGTTGCCGGGCAGTATTTTGCCATAAGGCTCGTAGGCCGACCAGTTTTTTACATAGATAAAATCTGCATCCTTCAATGCCTCCTCCTGGTTGTGGGTGATGGTTGCGCCGTTGGTGAATTCTTCAGAAAGCTCATATCCGGCCGGCTGGGCGATGGTAAAATCTACGTCGCCCTTGCACATCCATTCGGCAAAAGAATTCGGCACAGCCTGTGGCAAGGGCTTTATATGCGGTGCCCAGGTTAATACTACCTTGGGGCGCGCATTTGTTTTCAGTTCTTCAATAGTCACCAAATCGGCAAGGCTTTGCAGGGGATGGCGCGTAGCAGATTCCAGGCTCACTATGGGTACTTTGCAAAACTCTACAAACTTGTTGAATATCAACTCACTATAATCTTCTTCGCGGTTCTTTAAACCCGGAAAGGAGCGTACGCCGATGATATCGGAATATTCGCCCATAACCGCGGCAGCCTCACGGATGTGCTCTACAGTGGTGCCGTTCATCACCACACCGTCGTTCAGTTCCAACGCCCAGCCTTCTTTATCAATATTGAGCACAATAACGTTCATACCCAAATTCTGTCCGGCCTTTTGGGTGCTGATACGGGTACGCAGGCTTGGGTTTAAAAAAACGAGGCAAAGGGTTTTATTTTCGCCCAGGTGTTTGTGTGCAAAAGGATTTTGTTTCAGTTGTAATGCTTCGGCAACAAGTGCCTGTACATCGGTAACATCGTTAACAGCAGTAAATAGTTTCATGGTTTTGCCTCGTTTAGCCAGCCTCATTAGCCTCACCCTAAATCCCTCTCCAAAGGAGAGGGACTTGAAGAAAGACTTTTTGTGATTTTATATTTTATGAATTTTTCAGTGTCGTAGCAAATGCTTCCAGGAACCTATCGGCATAAGCTTTTGTTAAGTTAAGTGCCGGTAAAAGCCTTACTACGTTTGGTTTAGCTTCGCCGGTAAATATCTGGTGTTTAAATAGTAAGTCTTTTTTGACATTTGCTAATTCGGCAGGTAAGTCGATGCCTATCATTAATCCACGGCCACGAACTTCTTTTACCTTTTCGAATCTTTTCAGTTCTTCAATCAGGTATCCGCCCACTTCGGTGGCGTTCTGCATCAGGTTATCTTGTTCGATGATTTCTAATACGGATAATGCAGCGGCACAAGCCAGGTGGTTACCGCCAAAGGTGGTACCCAGTTCGCCGTACCATGGTTTTATTTTTGGCGATATACTGATAGCGCCCACCGGGAAGCCATTGCCCATGCCTTTTGCCATGGAGTAGATATCGGCATTGATACCTGCAAAATCGTGCGCATAGAATTTGCCTGTACGGCCGTAACCGCACTGCACGCTATCCGCAATAAATACTGCGTTATGCTCATCGCAAAGTGTGCGTATCTTCTGCAGGAAGGGCAGCGGCGCAACCTGTATGCCGCCCACACCTTGTATGCCTTCGATGATAACGGATGAAATCTCGTTTGCGGCAAATGCCTGCTCCAACGCTGTTTCATCTGCCCATGGCAGGAAAATGGCATTGTCGGTTTCGTTTACTGGTGCAACAATTTTTGGGTTATCGGTAACGGCAACTGCCAATGAGGTACGCCCGTGGAAAGCATTCTTGAAGGCGATAACTTTCTTTTTGCCATTGTAGAACGAGGCGAGCTTTAACGCGTTCTCGTTTGCCTCGGCACCCGAGTTGCAGAGGAAAAGCTGGTAATCTTCCTTGCCCGAAATCTGTCCCAGTTTTTCTGCCAGTTGCTTCTGCAGAGGGATCTCGATAGAGTTGGAGTAAAAGCCAATCTGGTGCAACTGGTCCTCCAAACGCTTTACATAATGCGGGTGGGTATGGCCGATGGATATAACAGCATGGCCTCCGTAGAGGTCGAGGTACTCGGTGCCTTTGTCGTCATAAACAAGGCTTCCGATGCCTTTAACAATATTTATTGGGTTGATGGGATATACGTCGAATAAATTCATTTTTTAAAAGATAATTAAAGAAAAACACAGAAAAACCTCCGAAAATTAACGGTACTTAAAACGGCGACGGGCTTAAAAACCAATCGCCTTAAGTCGTAATCCTGCGCGCTCATCCAGGCCAAACATCAGGTTCATATTTTGAACCGCCTGCCCGGAGGCGCCTTTAAGTAAATTATCCATAATGCTGATAATGAATATTTTATTATCATGTTTCTTTACCTGCACAAAGCATTTGTTGGTATTGATGATTTGTTTCAGGTCGATATCCTTGCTGGTTACATGGGTGAAAGCGTGCCCGGCGTAATACTCTTTATATAATTGCAAAGCATCTGCCTCTGATAGGTCGCTTTCGGTGTAAATGGAAGCGATGATACCCCGCGTGAAATCTCCACGGTAAGGTACAAAATTAATTGCCCCCCAGCCACCTGAAGGGGGAGTAAAAGCACTTGCAGCCTGATTAAGCGATTGCCCTATTTCATTTAAATGCTGGTGGCTAAAAGCTTTATATACAGACAGGTTGTCATTCCTCCAGGTGAAGTGCGTTGTAGGCGATAAGCTTTGCCCCGCACCCGTTGAACCGGTAGTAGCGGTAATGTGCACCTCGTTTGTAAGCAAGCCTTTGGATGCCAAAGGCAGCAAGCCCAACTGCAAACAGGTTGCAAAACAACCTGGGTTGGCAATGTTATCTGCCGATTTGATAGCCTCGCGGTTCAACTCCGGCAAGCCGTAGACAAAGTTCTTAGTCTTAAGGCTTGAGTTTTGAGTGAGCCGGAAATCCTGGCTCAGGTCGATCACTTTAATGCTATCCGGAATCTCGTTAGCCTCTAAAAATTTCCTGGCATCGCCATGACCAACACAAAGGAACAGGACGTCTATTGCGTTAGAAAGCTCCGAAGCGAATTGCAGGTCGGTATCGCCAAACAGGTCGGTATGCACATCATAAACATGCTTACCTGCACTGCTGGTGCTGTGCACAAACACTATGTCCACAAAGGGGTGGTTGATAAGTATCCGTAGCATTTCGCCGCCGGTATAGCCTGCACCGCCAATAATGCCAACCCTCACTCTGGCACCAGCCCCCCGGCCCCCTGAAGGGGGAGTCGAAGTTTCTATATTTTCTTTTGTATTTTGATCACTCATGTTATTCAGTTTTAGTTCCCCCTTCAGGGGGTTAGGGGCTGGGCTACAGGTTCACCCGATCATTTTTTGTAGATGGTGTGGAGTACAAAATAAATTCCAGGTCGTTGCTTTCTTTATTGGCGATAAAGTGCTTTTGCCCAGGCTTGATTTCGATGCCCTGTTCGGGTTTTAAAACGCAGGTTTCCCCGTCGATAGTGAATGTTGCCCGCCCTTTCAATATAAAAAAGAACTGGGAAGCCACATTGTGGTAGTGCAAAGCTTCGGCTGTGTCTGGCGGCATCAACTCCTGTTTAATGGACAATGCGTCGGTATCCACATAATTCCAGCCATAGCAGTCATCCCCCCAGCGGTAGTGGCTTATACATTCGCTCCGCGAGAAAATAAAGGGCTCAGCCCCCCGACCCCCTGAAGGGGGAGTTGGAATGCCTGTATTGTGGTTGGAATTATCGTTCATAGTTTATTGAGCTTTGCTTACTCCGCTCCCCCTTCAGGGGGCTGGGGGGCTGCGTTTACTTTATGGTAAATCATCACCTGGTTACCGAAAATCTTAGAGAAGCCTTTAACATCTTCACCACTCCAGGTGTTGTTCATTTCGCCGTAGCTGCCAAACTTGTTCGACATCAGGTCGTGATCCGACTCAATACCCACTACCTGGAAACGGTAAGGGTTCAGCTGTACAAACACTTTACCGCTAACCTGTTTCTGCGTATCAGTAAGGAATGCTTCGATGTTGCGCATGATCGGGTCGTGGAACTGCCCTTCGTGCAACCAGTTGCCGTAGAACATCGATAGCTGATCTTTCCACGATAGCTGCCACTTGGTTAAGGCATGTTTTTCTAAAGTGTGGTGCGCTTTAATGATCACCATGGGCGCAGCAGCTTCGAAACCAACTCTGCCTTTAATACCGATGATCGTATCGCCCACATGAATATCCCTACCAACACCATATGGTTGCGCTATCGCCTGTAAGGCTTGGATTGCTTTTGTAGGATGATCGTATTTTTGATCGTCTATAGCAACCAGTTCGCCTTTTTCAAAAGTAAGGGTGATATCGCGGGTGCCGGTTTCGGTAACCTGTGTCGGCCATGCATCTTCGGGTAGGCCCAAATTAGATGTTAAAGTTTCTTTACCACCTACAGATGTGCCCCAAATACCTTTGTTGATAGAGTATTTCGCTTTCTCGAAGTTCATTTCCACACCATGTTTCTTCAGGTATTCTATTTCCGCTTCACGGCTCAGCTTCAAATCGCGGATAGGGGTGATGATCTGCACATCGGGTACGAGGATATTGAAGATCATATCAAAACGCACCTGGTCGTTACCGGCACCGGTACTACCGTGGGCAACATATTCGGCCCCAATTTCTTTGGCGTAGTTGGCTATAGCAGTAGCCTGGCTCACACGCTCGGCACTCACCGACAGCGGGTAGGTATTATTCTTCAATACGTTGCCGTATATCAAAAAGCGCACGCAGGTGTTGTAGAAGTTTTCAGTCTCATCAACCACGTGATGGCTAGTTACACCCATCTGGTAAGCACGTTCTTCAACGCCTTTTAGTTCTTCATCGCTGAAACCGCCGGTGTTTACAATTACGGAATGTACCTCGTAACCCAGATCGCGGGTTAAATAAATGCAGCAAAATGAGGTGTCTAAACCGCCGCTGTATGCTAAAACTACTTTTTTCTTTGCCATTTTTTATTGTTGTGAGAGACGCAAAGTATTGCTTCTCTACGTTTAAGTTATCTATTGTACAGAGACGCTATATTTTGTGTCTCCGGGTATTTTAATTGAATACTACAATATGCTCAAGCCTTTTCTTTATCGCAGCCTCAATCCGCTCCAGCAAAGTTGCTTTATGCGTTATCTTCTTCATCTTTTCCTCGTATTGTTTCTGCACTTCGGCGGGGTCGAATAGCATGGCGGTGCACATACAGTTCTTGCGGCCCTTGGCTGTCAGAATATCGAAGTTTACGCAACTGGTACAGCCCTTCCAAAAGTTCTCGTCTTGTGTAAGTTCCGAATACGTTACCGGCTCATAGCCCAATTCCGAGTTTATCTTCATTACGGCTAGACCTGTAGTTAAGCCGAATATCTTTGAATCGGGATATTTTTGGCGCGAAAGCTGGAATATCTTATGTTTTATAGCTTTGGCTAAGCCGGCTTTGCGGTAAATAGGGTTAACGATGAGGCCCGAGTTGGCCACGAAATCGCCATGGCTCCAGGTTTCTATATAGCAGAAACCCGCCCAGGTGCCGTCTTTATGCAGGGCTATTACGGCCTTGCCTTCCAGCATCTTGTTGGCCACATACTCGGGCGAGCGCTGGGCAATACCGGTACCACGCGCCTTTGCCGATTCTGCCATCTCATCGCATATCAAAGGGGCAAAGTCGGCGTGTTGTGCCGATGCTACCTGTATATCAAAATCTTGTATGGTCATTATAATAGAAAAATTACCGTTAAATTATTGGCCTTCGGGCCGTAAATAATTAGAGGGGTTTTGGGTTGAAGAAGATTAAAAGCTTCTTTGGACTGGGTGAGGGGCTATAGCCCAATTCACACACGGGGCATGAAAACCCGTCGTCGGCTGGGGGAGAAGAACAAAACAAATGAAACCAAAACAACAGCTACAGGAGCGAATATTGCTCTGTTAACAGTCGTATTTAAGTTTTTTTGATTCATTTCGATCAAAGATTTTATTCCTTTTAAAATTTGTGCAAAGTATTGCATAATAATTTACATATGCAAGGGAAAAGTGTTGATTGGTTGTAAATGGTTAAAAAAGTTAGAAAAGTTGTTAGTCCGTAATGTTAGGCGTATAAATAACATTTTTAACTTTTTTTTAACCTCTTCAACCTTTCTAACCCTTTTAACTTCTGCTAACTATATCCCCAATAATCATCTCCGCGTGTATGCGAGAGTTTTCTATGAACCACAGGTGGGTATCCAATCCTCCGCAAACTACGCCGGCCAGGTATATACCGGGCAGGTTAGTTTCCATAGTATCAGGGTTGTACTGCGGGATGAATTTATCTTCGGTAAGGTTGATGCCCAGTTTGGCGAGGAAATCGAAATTGGGTTTATAGCCCGTCATGGCCATTACGAAATCGTTGGGGATGGTAATCAAGCCTTCGGGAGTTTGGATGTCTACTTCAGTCTCGCGTACAGCAGCCAGGCTTGAGTTAAAATGGGCGGTGATGCTGCCTTCTTTGATTCGGTTGATAATATCCGGCCTCACCCAGTATTTTACCCTGCTACTTACGTCATCGCCGCGGATAATCAGCGTAACATGCGCGCCTTTTCGGTAGGTTTCTAACGCAACATCTATTGCCGAGTTGCTGCTGCCCACTACCACCACGTTTTGCATGGCGTAGTAGTGTGGGTCTTTATAGTAGTGTTTTACTTTTGGCAAATCCTCGCCAGGGATATCCAGCTTAACGGGAATATCATAAAACCCGGTGCTTAAGATAATCCTTTTTGCCTGGTAGGTTTGCTTATTGCTGGTGATGCTGTAGCCATTTTCGCCGACCTTTACATCGGTAATTTCTTCGAACAGATTTATCGGTAACTTATTATCCAACGCTACGCGGCGATAATACTCCAATGCCTCGTTACGGTTAGGCTGCTTGTTTACGCTGATAAAAGGCACGCCACCAATCTCCAGCCGCTCGCTGGTAGAGAAGAAAGTCATGGTAGCGGGGTAGTTGTATAGCGAATTTACAAGGCAGCCTTTTTCTACAATAACGAAGCTGAGGCCTGCCTTTTGCGCTGCCAGTCCGCAAGCCAAGCCGATTGGACCGGCACCGATGATAAATATATCGAGCATGTGGCGAAGATAAATAAACAAGTGGGCAAAGGGGAATCAATATCGAATAATGAATTTCGAATGATGAATTTCGACCTTGTATTCAAGATCCAAATTCATTATTCGGCGTTCGATATTGCTAAAAAAGTTTATTGCACAAAAAAGGGTAAGCTACTTTTATCGCGCCGCTCAACTCTCTACCCTTGCTGCGTTCCCGCCCTGGGGGAGTTCAAGAGGAGCTGGCCGTAAAAGACTTACCCCGGCGCAAAGATAGAAAAACCATGCGTTTGTGGTTAACAAATTGTTAAAAAAGCGGGATTTGTCAATTAGATGTTGATTGTCAGCGGCTTTAATTTTAGCGTTATCGTGTTTATCAATTCAAAAGGTCAAAATACAGGTTGGTGTGGGATAGTTGATAGCATTGGTATAGCCTATGTGCCTGATTTGATACCGGTCGTTGCCTAAATTAAATGCTTTTATGTTAAAATAGCATTGACTGCGCCATCTCCAATTACCGTATTTTAGGCATCTGTAAAAACATTCCATTGATGAATAATCGTCCCATTTACCCCTGTGCATGCCTGGCGTTGCTATCTGTCTTATTGCTATGTATGCTTACTCCTAACCGTGCAGTCGCCCAGGCTGAGGTACAGCCCTGGGGCAATATCACCGGGATACGCAGCCATGGCCAGTTATACGCTTTCGAGAGTAGCCTGCGGGTTATCAGCGCCAATGGTAAAAAGATAGCCGCAACGGCAAAGGAAATGCAATCTCCAACGTACAACCGCCGGGCCGGGAGTCAAATCGTACTTACCCGCATCGATAGCTTGTTCTTCGGGCAAACGGTTACGGAGGATGGTACCGGGAAAATAAAAGTGGCTTTACAGGTTATCGCTAAAAAGGATACTACACTTACAGGTGTGTTCTTTTGCCTTACGCTGCCTGCAGCAGAATATGGCCTGAGTAAACAGATGCTATCGGGGGTAAAAGAAGATTCGGTTAGGAGCGATGCCGCCGCCGTGGCCAATAGTTTTGTAAACAAACGGGTAAAATCCGTGGAGTTTGGGGCGGCAACCCGCAAGCTTAAGCTAAGCTTCGATTCGGCGGAGTTGATTTTAGTGCGTAAAGATTCGCTTGGTAACCTACAGTTGTACCTTCCGCTGGCATTAAATGCCGTAGGCAGAGGCGATATCATTGAAAAAACTTTCAGCATAAAAGTAAGCGGCGATATCGATAATCTGCCCGTTGAGCTTGCCGTAAATACCGCGCAGCCCGGGCGGGAATTTGCGGGACTTGGCGGCAACTTCCGACTGCAAAACCCTAAAACCGACCCGCAGGTTATTGACTATAGCTTACAAAATCTTCGCGTGGCTTGGGGCCGGGTAGAGATGCCCTGGCGCTTTTGGCAACCCGATAAGGATGCAGACCCTATTGCTGCCGCTAATGATGGTAAACTGAACCCCTTTGTTTTGAAATCTATGCAGATGGCACAGCGGTTAGACAGCATGGGCGTGCCGGTAATCCTATCGGCTTGGTCGGCACCAAATTGGGCTATCGTGGGTCCGCCAAAGCTCAGGCCCGGCCCAGACGGCATATGGGGTAACCCACTAGACCATAGCCGCGATCAAGCCATCTACAAGTCCATCACCGATTATATCCTGTACGTAAAGGCCAAATATGGGTTCGAGTACAAGCTATTCTCGTTCAACGAATCAGATCTGGGCATAAACATACGCCTTACGGGCGAGGAGCATCGCGATTTTATAAAAGGATTGGGCGCCTACATGGCTTCCAAAGGCCTGCAGACCAAGCTGTTGCTGGGCGATAACTCCGACGCAAACACGTATAGTTTTATTTACCCCGCCATTGCCGACCCGGCTACTCGTCCGTACATTGGCGCCATTTCTTTTCACTCGTGGCGAGGATGGGATAACGAGACTTTGGGTAAATGGGCCGATGCCGCCACCAAAACCAACTTGCCGCTTATCGTTGGCGAGGGTAGCATTGATGCCGCTGCATGGAACTACCCCGATATTTTTCAGGAACAAACCTACGCGCTGGAAGAAATTAACTTATACGTGCGCCTGCTGGCGATTTGCCAGCCCGAATCGATACTGCAATGGCAGTTAACGGCTGATTACTCGCCATTGATAGGTGGCGGAATCTTCGGTAACAAGGAGCCATTGCATCCTGGCCAGCGTTTTTGGAATTTAAAACAGTTGGCCAATACGCCCGCAGGTTTGCAGTCCATGCCTGTCAGCGTAAGCCGACCGGGGATATCTGCTGCGGCACTGGGGGATAATAGCAAGGGCATTTATACAATACATCTGGTAAACAACGGCAGTACGCGCCAGGTAAGCCTTATTGGCCTGCCAGCTAAAGTAACCAAACTACGGTATTTCATTACCAAGCGCAAAACCAACCGCAAAACCAACCTGAAAGAAGCGCACGCCTTGGAATTAAAAGACGGCGCATTCAAATTCAAACTGCCAGCGGTAAGTTACGTGAGTTTGATAAGTGAGTAAGGGCGGATGTGCAGATTATAGATTTCAGAGTTGCAAATAATTAACGACGGAAACCTGTTGTAAGCCGGTATATGCAAATCTGTAATCTAAAATCTGCACATTCCCAAGTCCTACTTAACCAGCTTAAAGCTGTACTTGTAGCTTAGGGTTTGGCCATCTGCCTGTATATTTTTAATGTTCACGTTGTAATTGATGTTGTCTTTCAGTCCCTCTGTTTTCCATTGGATGGAGTTAGGTAAGCCTTCACTGTCGTTATCGTAGCTGATGGAAGAAACCCGCAATTGCTGTCCGTTGTCAGTTGTTACTTCAATAACTGCGGTGTTATATTTTATATAAGAGTTGTTCCATTCATTAAGCCTATCGTAAAGAGCCGAAAAACTTAAATAGCCATTTTTAAGGAAAAGTGCCGTAGGGTAATCTGCGTATGGGTAGCCAACATATTCCACGTTTAAATATCGAATATCGGCCACCTCATCGTTGATTACTTTAAGTGATGCCGCCGACACAAAACCATAGTTGGATTTCTTGGGTTTGCCGTCTACCCGGCCATAGGCCACATATTTCAGAAAAGGATCCAACAGCCACCGGCGGTGACCGATAGTCTGGCTATATTCTTCGGTAAGCCAGCGGTCCACATTTTTGTCGTCGCTAAAATCTCTAACCTGGGTGCTTAAGCTAATACCCAGATTACTGTTACCACTTCCAATTGCGCCATTTGACGTATAACATGCAAAGCTTGCATCGGGCGAATGGTCGAGCACAGCATTTGCCGCGTTGATAAGAGCCGACTGCTGCACCAGTTCGTCGCCAGCGGTATTATAACTAACTGGCGGTAGCTTATGCAGGCCACGGATATAGTTTACCCTGGCCAACGCGGCCTGTTTGCTGCTTTTGTTAAGACTACCGGCCTGGCAGTTTTGTATATCGGGGGATACTACGTAGTATTTATCATAACTGAAATTGGCAACGGTATCCTTTTTACAACTGATTGCCAGTGCAAAAAATAGTACAAGCCATAATTCTTTCAGGAGTGGTTTCTTCATTTTGCTGCTGCAATGCAAACATGCTAAGTTTTTAGCGCTTTTCGCTAGTCGCGAAGCATTATCATGGCTTTGCAGGCCCGCACTTTGCGGGTTTCTCCGTGCCTGGCCGAAACTACCAAATCGCTGTAGCTTTGTTTATATGATTTTGACAAGGCTTCGAAAAATGAATTGGCTTCGGGCTCCTGGTCAAGCTGTGCCTGTAGTTCGGCTGGCGTGCCTTCAATGTGTTCGCCTTTTTTCAGCATGGAGTAAACATAGCAATATCAGCTTTACTTCAAGGCTTCCTCCAATAAGCCTACCAACGCTTTATACCTTTCGCCGCGGCCATCGTTCTTGATATAATAGCATAGCAAAAAGGCCGTATAATGCCCCTTATTATCCACCATCGGGAAACTGCCAAAAAGGCCTGGGCTGCTTACTACGTTTGGCCCCATTACCCATTCGCCGTAACCATAGCCCATGCTGCCTGCTTCGGCGGGTGAGTAACCTATTGTTACCGCCGAGGTTACACGGTTTATCTGCATCTCGGCAATGCTCGCTTCGCTCAGGATGCGTTTGCCTTTATAAACACCTTTGTTCAGTATCATCGCCAAAAAGTTGGTATAATCATTGGCGCTACTGTTTGCACCTCCGGCGGGCAGGGCAACCTTGCTGGTGCCGAAATCGCTACTCTTCATTTCCAGCGGGCCTGCAATTCGCTCGGCAAAAAGTGTGTGGAAATCCTTCCCGCTTATTTTCTCGATGATGGCGCCGGCAATCTGCAAACCGGCGTTACTGTAATGGAACACGGTGCCGGGTTTACCTTCCATTTGTAAGGCGGCAATATCGGCAATGGCATCGTCCATAGTGTTAACGTTGCGCATCTCTTGCAGGCTTTCTTTCAACGATGGTGCTTTGATACCCGTAGTATGCGACAGGCACTGGCTCACAGTAATATTGCCCTTGCCATGCTGCGAAAGTACCGGCAGGTATTTGCCAACGGTATCGGTAAGTTTTATTTTGCCCTCGTCCACAAAAGTCATCACTAGTGCCGCACTGAGCCATTTGCTGCAGCTGGCAATGGGTATTTTGGTATTGGCATCATAATCATCCAGGTTGGCGGTTTTGTTTTGCTTGCGGGCAATGAATTTATTTACCATCTTTTGCCTGCGCGATAAATCGTTTACGGCCTTATTATAAACTACTTTGCCATCTTTATAAACCACCAGCACGCTGCGGCCACCCATGGCGGGGGTGTTATCATTTAGCCAGGCATCCAGCTTATCAAAGTTTTGCTGCGCATTTGCGCTGCCTGCTAAAAGGAGCAGGGCCGCGACGAAAATGAAGTATTTTTTCATGGTTGTTTTTTGTTTGAACCTTTTGTCAATTGTCATCACAGGGTGGTTGCTCAATTGCCCATAATGGCTTTTTTTACGGCGGCCATTTTATTTTTCACTATTTGCTGGTAGGCATCGTACTGCCCGGTACTTAAGACAGCTTTTAGTTTGGCATCTTTCTCTTGCATAATAGAGCGGGCCTTCATGCCTTTGCTTAGCCGACTATCGTCTGAATTGAAAAGTGGCTGCATTTTTTTAGCGTACTCCAGATTAAGCTGACTAACCTGCCGGTACTGCGCATCGGTAAGTTTCAAGTCCTTTTTCATCATGTTGGTTTGCCAGTCGGCCCGTTGCTTCGGGGTCGATTTTTTGATGGCTGCAGCATCCATTTGCTGGGCCCATACAGGGGCAGAGGACAGTATGGTTAAAAACAGCAGGATAAGGGTCACTCCGTATCCTGCCTTTGTTTTCGTATTTTTCATAGGTGCAATTTAATATTTTACCAGCTAACGGCGTAAGTAGTGCCGCTTGCGAACACAATATTGGCCTTTTTGCTTCCCAAGAAGGTAATGGTAGCGCTATAGCTAAAGGTTTCGCCGGTTGAGGCTGTACCGGTTACCTTAACCGTGCCGGTACCTGATGTAATCTGTTGGGTAGCCTTGCTTACTTTTACATCAGTAGTAATGATGTTTACGGTGCTGCTAAAGCTGCGGTTTTTGCGCACTTTTGATTGCTGCGTGCCTTTGCGTGTGTAGGTTTGGTTTACCACGTATTCGCTGCTGCCAAGTTCAAGCCCGGTTACGGTAAATGCGCCGGTTGAGTTGTCGTCAGACGACATCCTGGGGCCCGAGTAAGTGCTGCCTCCCGTAAAAGTAAAATCGAGTTTTGAGGGGATGCTACCTACGCCGCAGGTAAGGAGGCGATGCCAGCTAAGGTTGTAGCTGTAAGTGCGTGTTGCCGTGCTGCCTGTGCCGGTGATGGTGCTATCCTTTGCTACGCCGCATTTTGCGCTGCTGCTGTTGGTTAGTGCAATGGTTGTGGCCGCTGTAGTTTGCAGGGCAAGGCCGCCGCTGGCAGGGTCAACTGCTTGTACCATAACTTCGGCGGCCTCGTCTTCAGTAACGGCATTGCCGGCGGTACTGTCTTTTTTGCAGGAAGATAAAGCCATGGCGATGCTAAGCGCCGTTATAGAGAATAGTTTAGCAGCACGGCTGCCGAATGCGGTAATTTGATTTGTTTTCATGATGCTTATGTTGTGTTTTTGGGATTTTGATGATATTGCGTTAGTGAACGATTACGACCCGTCTGCGCACCGGTCGCACTATCAAAGGCCTGGTTACTAATACCGGCCTTGCGACGGCAGGGCGTGTTAACACTACTACGCGTTGGCGCGGATGCCTTACCACGATGGGGGTTTGCGCCTGGGCTACTATGGCCGAAATAGTTATCGCCAGGCTCAAGAGGATTTTTTTCATATCGGATGTTTTTTGTTTGTTGATGCTAATTTGAGCTGAATTACCTTTCATCGTTCAACCAAAATAGGTGAAGCTGAAAAATCGGGTGGCGAAGTGATTGCAGGCCAACGGTTTTTATATTTAAACTACTAAAAAGCAGCTTGAAAATTGAAATAACAGCAGATTATTATGCTTCTGCTGTACGCCATATTCCTAAATAATTTAAGAATTAATCCCTTTATCCTTAAATTAATGCTAATTATATTAGTATTTTTGACTGATATGAATGAGGAGAGGATAACGGAGAAGTTGAATATTTTAGCTGATGCAGCCAAGTACGATGTATCATGCGCCAGCAGCGGCAGCAAGCGCAAAAACGAGAATAAAGGCCTGGGTAACGCTAGCAACGGCATCTGCCATTCGTACACCGAAGACGGGCGGTGCGTATCGCTATTGAAGATATTGCTCACCAATCACTGCATTTTCGATTGCGCTTATTGTGTATCGCGCAAAAACAATGATATCAAACGTGCCGCCTTTACCGTGCAGGAGGTGGTAGACCTCACCATCAACTTTTACCGCAGGAATTATATTGAAGGTCTGTTCCTAAGTTCGGGTATTTTTAAGGACGCCGATTATACGATGGAGCGGTTGGTGCGCGTGGCTAAAAAATTGCGTACCGAACATAATTTCAATGGGTATATCCACCTGAAATCTATCCCCGGTGCCAGCGATGAAATCATGAACGAGGCCGGCCTGTATGCCGACCGCCTCAGCGTAAATCTGGAACTGCCAACCGAAGCGGGACTTAAATTGCTGGCCCCAGATAAAAACCAGCAGGACATGATCAAACCTATGGGGTATTTAAAGAATGCCATCATTAAACATACCGAAGAAAAGAAGCTATTTAAAAAAGCGCCGCATTTTGCACCCGCAGGGCAAAGCACGCAAATGATTATCGGCGCCACGCCCGAGGATGACAACGAGGTGCTGCATTCAGCCAACTACTTTTATAAGCAATTTAAGCTGAAGCGCGTTTATTATTCTGGCTATGTGCCGGTACTGGCTGATAAGCTGTTGCCTGCCCTGGGTACCGCAGTGCCAATGGTTCGCGAGAACCGCCTTTATCAGGCCGATTGGCTGATGCGCTTTTATGGCTTTCAGGTAAACGAGATCGTCAATAACGCCCAGCCTCACCTCGATCTGGATATCGACCCGAAACTGGCCTGGGCCATACGCAACATGCAGGCTTTTCCGGTGGATATTAACAAAGCCGATTTGCAAATAATCCTCCGGGTGCCGGGCATCGGGGTGCAATCGGCACAAAAAATAACCAGTGGTCGTAAGTTCGGTAAACTTAATTGGGAGCATCTGAAGAAGATGGGTGTTAGCCTAAACCGTGCAAAGTATTTTATCACCTGCGACAGCAACCAGTTTGAGCGGCGCGATCTTACAGGCGAAAACATCAAGCAGTTTATATTGGCCACTTCGCAAAGCAAGTATCTTAAGCATGCACAAAACCAATTAAACCTGTTTTGAGCATGACCGCTACCGCGCTGATTTACGATGGTACGTTTGAGGGACTGCTATGTGCTGCATTTGAAGTTTATGCCTTCAAATTACAAGGCGTAAAATTGCACGCTGGCAATTGCTATAGCAGCGCTTTTTTTGAGGATGTAATTTCAGTTATTACCGATGAAAAGCGTGCTTCAAGGGTATTGAAAGGCTTGAGGGAACGCTTATCGCCGATGGGGATACAGCGTTTGTATACTGCTCATCTGGCCGGTATAGCAGGGGAGGACCATAACCTACTGGGTTATATCCGCCATGTTTTCGATTCCGCCGTTAATATAGAAGAAGATTACGGTAACAAATACGTAGTGCGTGTATCGGAACTGGTGCGCATGATGCGGCGCGAGAAGCATAGGATGGAGGCCTTCGTTCGCTTTCAGCAACTGGGCGATGGCACGTACTACGCAGCTGTGGAACCCGATTTTAACGTGCTCCCCCTGCTCATCCGACACTTTAAAAGCCGTTATGCCGATCAGAAATGGATTATCTATGATATTAAACGCAAATATGGGCTATATTACGACCTGCACGATACGCAATTCATCGAAATGGATTTTGCCGACGCTAACATGCCGGGCAACGTAATTGCCGCTTTCAGTGAGGAAGAGGGTATTTACCAGCAACTGTGGAAATGCTATTTCCACAGCGTAAACATCGCTTCGCGCAAAAATACGCGCCTCCACGTGCGCCATATTCCCAAAAGATATTGGAAGCATTTAACCGAAAAAATTTAAATTTCCCATTTTCATGCGTTTTCCAGATAAGTGACAAACCATCGGAAATGCGAATTGTGGTACTTAGATGTTGATAATGCCAAAAGTCCTGTATGTGAGCTAACTACTTAATCAATTCATTATCAATATTGCGTAAGTGTTAATAACCTTTCAATTTATGTTAATAAGCTGTTGGTAAGAAAAACAAAAAAATATTGCAAAAAGCTTGACAGATATACCTTAAACTGCCGATATTGTAAATATCAAGAACGACGTACTTTGACAGCCTTACAGGATTACAGAAACTAAATCGGGCGAACCTTCGGGGGAGCTAAAGATTAGGGAAGTGCCTGGGTCACATGAAGAAGAAAGAAGCGAAAGCAACACTGCTTCGGAAGTGATTAAAAAGGGGTATTACGGGTTTTGCCACACTTTACGGAGAACGGTAAACGAGGTAATGGTCCCGAAGCAATCAGCGTTAGCAAACAATGGTAAATCTTGGTTCTCTAGGGATAAAGATACATCAACGTTGCACGGATAACGACAGCGTCGACTTCCCCTCGGGAGGATGGCGAGTTCAAAGGTCCGCAAGTATGCCCTAACCGGAATTCCGCAAGGAATAATGGATAGATCAGCGCTACAGGCGGCATTGAATGAGAGGCCTCCGCAAGGAGACTGACAAGTCAGCATCAGGTGCCAACATTTGAGTCATCAGCATTCGCAGGAATATTGATACATCAGCGTTAGCAATTAACAAAGAGGAGAGCGGGTCGGTTAAATTTACACAAAACTTGGTGCCCACGGACGGCCACGGCCAAACGAGGGTTAGGAAACGGAAGTCAATTCGCAAGAGTAGGCTTCCGTTTTCCTGTTTAAGGGCATTTTTCTCAGATACAGCGGGATAGTAGTTCAGACTGATCCGAGTTTGGGTGGTACCTAAACAAAAAATCCCGCCCAGGTTAGGGGAGGGATTTTAGAGCGAAAGACGAGATTCGAACTCGCGACCCCGACCTTGGCAAGGTCGTGCTCTACCAACTGAGCTACTTTCGCGTTGGTATTCATTTTTAACAAAAAAACCGATACGGGCTTGTATCAGTCTTTTGTACTCAGAGCGGGAATCGAACCCGCACTCCGTTTACGGGAACAGGATTTTAAGTCCTGCGTGTCTACCAGTTCCACCATCTGAGCAGGCTTTTTGCCGGTTGTATCCGTACAAACTTCCTAACAATAAATCCCTTCGGGCGGGAAGGGATTTGAGCGAAAGACGAGATTCGAACTCGCGACCCCGACCTTGGCAAGGTCGTGCTCTACCAACTGAGCTACTTTCGCATTGGTATTTTTCCTTTAAACTAAGCTTTGATTTTTCGTCGCTGCCTATCTCGTTTGCGGGAGTGCAAATATAGACAGAATTGCACGTTCTGCAAGGAAAAATTCAACTTTTTTGAAAGTTTTTCATAACTCGCTGTTTTTCAAAACCTCTGCCGCAAGCTCAGTTTCAAAACCGCGACTAAAGGCATACTGTTGCAATTTATAGAGCTTTTTTTGGGCGTTTGGCTCAGCAACAGTACCTGCTTTCTTTTCCAACAGGCGGGTAAGCGTATCCATATAATCATTAAGGTTGATGCCTTGCAAGGCCTTTTTAATAAGTACAGGCGATACATTCTTTTGCTTGAGCCCTTGTTTTATTTTGATACGGCCCCAGCCTTTCTGGTTGAATTTGCCACGCGTGTAGGCATGCGCAAAACGCTCCTCGTTCAGGTAATTCTCTTCTATTAACCGGCCAATGATGTTTTCTACCGCAGTGGTATAAAGCCCCCATTCGTACAGTTTATCGCGCACTTCCTGCTGCGAGCGTTCCTGGTAAGCGCAATAATGCTCGGCCTTTTTCAGGCCTGCGGTTTCGTCGGTTATCTTTGCTTTTTTTGGGGCATCCATCAAAACCAAAATTCGTTAAAATTCTTCTATTCATAGAAATATAAGCAAATTCGTACCATGCAAAATAGTTATGCTATCAGCCAGATTAAGGCAATCATCGGGGCAGCGGGCGAAGTAGTTGAGGATAACCACGTCAGCGTTTTGCTTACAGACAGCCGACGCATCACCAATCCTTCGTCGTCGCTGTTTTTTGCCCTGAGCGACAGGCGCAACGGCCACGAGTTCGTTGCGGACGCCTACACCGCCGGCGTGCGCAATTTTGTAGTGCAGCAGCAACAAGATGTAGTGATGCCCGATGCTAGTTTCCTGCTTGTAGATAATGCCCTTGAAGCTTTGCAAAAGCTGGCTGCGCATCATCGTAACGAATTCGATTTACCGGTAATAGGTATTACGGGCAGCAATGGCAAAACCATCGTAAAGGAATGGCTATACCAATTACTTTGCCCCGAGAAAAATATCGTGCGGAATCCCAAAAGCTACAACTCGCAAATAGGCGTGCCGCTTTCAGTATGGCAGATAAGCGAGTCGCACAACCTCGGCATTTTTGAGGCGGGCATATCTACCACCGGCGAAATGGAACGCCTGGAGGCCATAATTAAGCCATCCGTAGGTATATTGACACATATGGGCACCGCGCATGATGAAGGCTTTGCATCGCCTGCCGAAAAGCTTAAGGAAAAGCTTCAGTTATTTAAAAGCTGTAGCCTGCTGATATACAATTACGAAGTACTACTCGATTACCAAAACGAGCTGAAAGCGCCAGAGCGTTTCACATGGAGCCGTAAATTCCGACAGGCCGATTTGTATGTTTTTAGTGAGACAACGATTGCCGGCAAGTACTACCTGCGAGCCACCTTCAAAGGAAAGGAAATAGAATGCCTGATACCTTTCAGAGATGAGGCCTCGATAGAAAACGCTATCACCTGCTGGGCTACCATGTTGGCCATGGGCTATAGTCCCGCCGATGCCGACGACCGCATAGAACGCCTTAATGCCGTTAGTATGCGGTTAGAACTAAAACAGGGCCTGAACGATTGCTCCATTATCGACGATTCGTACAACTCGGATATCCAGTCGCTGGAGATTGCTTTGAATTTCCTGGGGCAGCAAAACCAGCATTATAAAAAAACGGTTATCCTTTCGGATATCTACCAATCGGGCCTGCAAAAAGACGACCTGTATAAACAGGTGGCCCAGTTGATAAAAGATAAAAGGATAGAGCGTTTTATTGGTGTAGGGACGGACATTATAGCATACAAAAAGTACTTTAACATGTACGAAACGCATTTTTATGCTGATACCGCTGCATTGCTCCATGATTTAGGGAGCCTCCATTTTCGCGAGGAAACCATCCTGATAAAAGGCTCGCGCAGTTTCGAGTTCGAGCGGATAAGCCGTGCGCTGGGCCAAAAGGCGCACGAAACTGTGCTGGAGATAAACCTGAATACTTTATTGGGGAACTTGAATTATTATAAAGCCAAGCTAAAGCCCGGCGTAAAAGTAATGGCCATGGTAAAAGCATTTTCGTACGGTAGCGGTACTTTCGAGGTGGCCAATATGCTGCAATACAATAAGGTAGATTACCTGGCCGTAGCTTATACCGACGAAGGGATAGCCTTGCGGGAGGGCGGTATCTCGCTACCCATCGTAGTGCTTAACCCCGAACCGCTGGCCTATGATAAACTCACCGCTTACAAACTGGAACCCGAAATATACAGTTTTACTTTACTGGACGATTTCATAAAGTACGCGCAGGAGAACGACATTGTAAACTACCCAATCCATATCAAAATAGACACCGGCATGCATCGCCTGGGTTTTGAGGATTACGAGGTGGAAACTCTTTGCGACTTGCTGGAGGTAAACAAGTACGTAAAAGTAAAATCTATATTCTCGCACCTGGCAGCCAGTGACAATGAGCAGCACGATTTGTTTACCCTGAAGCAGATCAGCATTTTTGAGAAAGCCTACAAACAAATTGAAGAGGCGATAGGGTACATGGCAATGAAGCACATCAGCAATACATCGGGCATTACCCGCTGGCCAACCGCGCAGTACGACATGGTGCGCCTGGGCATTGGCCTCTACGGTGTTGATGCCGCCGTGCCTGCAGATGATGCCGGGCTAAGACCCGTAGCTACGCTTAAAACCACGGTATCGCAGGTGAAGAAAGTGCCGGCTAATGACACTATCGGCTATAATCGCAATGGCAGCCTTAAAAAAGACGGAATGATTGCAACTGTGCGTATTGGCTACGCCGATGGCTACCTGCGGGCATTTGGCAATGGGGTTGGGCGTATGCTGGTGAACGGTGTACTGGTGCCCACCGTTGGCAACGTGTCTATGGATATGTGCATGCTTGATATCAGCGAGGTTGCAGGTGATGTGCGCGAGGGCGACGAAGTAATCATTTTTGACGAGCAGCAGCGCATAGAGCAACTTGCCAACCAAATAGGTACCATCCCCTATGAAATTTTAACAAATATTTCACAACGGGTAAAACGGGTGTACTTTTACGAATAGCTTATATTTGCCGCATGAAAAGGTTATTCAGCGCCCTGTTAAACTATTTCGTTAAAGGTTTATTGATCGTTGTGCCTTTGGGCGCGGCATTTTTTCTGGTTTTTTGGGCCGTATCTAAAGTAGATAACTTACTAAACCTTAGTGGGGAACTTTGGGTAGATAAAGCCGGCAAACCCATCTATATTCCTGGTTTGGGTATCCTCAACGTATTGGTTATCATTCTGGTAGCGGGCATATTAGTTACCAATGTTATAACCGACCCGATAAAGAACTGGTTCCGGCGCTGGCTCAACCGCTTGCCCATATTCAAATTCCTTTACTCGTCTATCAAAGATCTTACAGAGGCATTTGTAGGGGAGGAAAAGAAGTTCAATGAACCGGTTTTAGTGGAAGTGAACGAGTTCGGCCTCAAAAAAATTGGTTTCCTGGTACAGAAGGACATGGCTTCAATAGGCTTGCCGGGCGAAGTTGCAGTTTATTTCCCCTGGTCTTATTCTTTCGCCGGTCAGGTCGTTATCGTTTCTGCCGAAAAAGTGAAGCCTATCGATAAGAGCGCAGGCGACATTATGAAATTCGTTATCTCCGGCGGCGTTAGCGGGTTGGAATGATAGCTTTCTGCGCTAGTAGCTTGGGGTCTTTCTTCTTGAAACTCCTGATGGTTAAAATGATGGCCAATCCCATCATGATAGCACCCAACAAAAACGGCGCTCCCGGAAAATAAACCTTGGATTCGTTGGTGGTGAAATGATGGAAGATGCTGGTCATCATCAGCGGGCCTATAATGGTAGTCAGACTAACTAAACTTGTTAATGCGCCCTGTAGTTCTCCCTGTTCTTTTGGCGAAACGTGTTCTGATATAAAGCCTTGCATAGCCGTGCCACCTATGCCACCTATACAATAGGGTATCATGAATGCGTACATCAGCCATGGAGTATTATTAAAAGAGATGAGTATCAACCCTATTCCATAGCAGGCAATGCCGGCCAATATATTTTTTCTCAGTCCGAATTTTGGTATCGTCCATCTTACCAGCCCGCCCTGTACGCCAACAATAAGCAAGCCTAAGAAAATCCCGAGTGCGCCGATGCTGGTTTCCGTCCACTTAAATTTTTCTACTACATAAAACGGAAGTACGCTTTCTACTGCCTTTTGGCCTATGTACACAATGGTATAGGCGGTTATTAAAGTACTTACAGCCATCGAATGATTCTTGAGGCTTAACAAGGAACCAATCGGGTTAGCGCGTTTAATTTGGAACTGGCGGCGGTTGTTAACGTCGAGCGACTCGGGCAGAACGAAGAAGCCATATATGGCATTGATAAATGCAAGCCCCGCTGCAACAAAAAATGGTAGCCTGATAAATATACCGCCTAAAAACCCGCCGAGCCCTATCCCCAAAATAAAACCCAGGCCGGTAGCCGCACCTATTAAGCCGAAGTTCGCCGCGCGTTTATCGCCGGTACTTACATCTGATATGTAGGCTGTTGCCGTGGTTGTGCTTGCACCCGCTACCCCGGCAATAAAACGCCCGATAAACAGCCAGAAGATGGTAGGTGCAAAGCCCATAAAAAGGTAATCTATCCCGAAACCGAGGAGGCTGAATAATAATACCGGGCGGCGACCGTAACGGTCGCTCAGATTGCCAAGGATGGGCGCACATACAAACTGCATGGTAGCATACGTAAACGTAAGCCAACCACTGTATTGGCTGGCCATACTCACGCCTACATGACCTAAATTTTCGAGCAAGGTTGGGAGTATGGGGATGATGATACCCAAGCCCATGGTATCAATAAGTACGGTAACAAAGATGAACCCTAATGCGCCGCGCCCTTTGTTCGGCTTCTCCTGTATATCTGCCATGTGTGTATTGCTTAAAACAGATAAATTGCGAAAAGTTTTATCAGCATATGATAATTAATGGGCCGCAACGTCAATTGGTGCGGTATTTTTGCTTTCACGGGCTCTTCTAAAGCTTAAAACAGCCAGCATGGTGCTTAAAAACATGAGCACGCCGCCTGCAAAAAATGCTGCCCCAGGGAAATGGATAGGTGCACTTTTGCTTGTGAAAAATGAGAATAAATTAGTCATCATCAGCGGGCCTACTATTGAGGTTACGCTCATCAAGCTGGTTAAACCACCTTGTAATTCGCCCTGTTCATTTGATGGTATTTGTCCGCTGATGAGTCCTTGTAAAGCAGGCCCGGCTATACCACCAAGGCAGTATATCGCCAAAATGGCGAACATCATCCAACTTTGGCTTGCGAAGGCAAAAAGGAACAACCCCAAAGTGTACAGGAGTAAACCGTAAATAATACTTTTCTTTTGGCCCAATTTGGGAATGGTTACACGGATAAGTAAACCCTGCACCAGCCCCGACAATACGCCCACCAGCCCGAGCGAATAGCCAACGATTGACTCTGTCCAATGGAAACGTTGCATGGTGAAAAAAGTCCAGGTGCTTTGTACAGCATGTGCCGCAAGGTATATGAGTATGAGCGACGCGATAAGACCGCTAACTGATGGGTACTTTTTAAGTTGCATCAACGAGCCAACAGGATTAGCCCTGCCCCATTCAAAAGGGCGGCGGTTAGCTTTATCCAACGACTCGGGAAGCACGAAATAACCGTAAGCGGCATTGATCAATGCCAGCGTACCTGCAGTGAGGAAAGGTAGTTTAGTACTGTATTGCCCCAATACGCCGCCCAATACAGGGCCTATGATAAAACCAAGGCCGAAGGCTGCGCCAATAATACCGAAGTTTTGTGCGCGCTTTTCTGGCGGACTAACATCTGCGATATAAGCCGAGGCGGTTGTAAAGCTAGCGCCGGTGATGCCGGCGATTATGCGGCCCACAAACAGCAACCAGATATTCGGCGCAAAGGCGAGGAAGAAATAATCGATAGCAAAACCCAGCAACGAGCCGAGCAATATTGGCCTGCGACCGTATTTATCGCTGAGGTTACCCAACACAGGTGCAAACAAGAATTGCATCACCGAGTATGCAAACAACAACCAGCCGCTCCATCGGGCAGCCGCACTTAAATCGCCATGGATAAGGTGTTCGATCAGTTTGGGGAATACCGGTATAATGATACCAAAACCGGTGATATCGATAAGCAGCGTAACAAAAATAAAGCCTAAGGCTGCAGGTTTCTTGGTTTGGGCTGAAGCGTCCATACCGTAAAGATGTGAAATTAACACGAATTGCACGAATTAATTCGAATTTCACAAATTGAGGACGAACTAATTAACGCTGATTTTACCACAAAGAACACAAAGAATTGCATATTGGTTTGCGCAAAGGGCACAAAGCTATGCGCGCTTATTTTTTTAAATCTTTGTGCTCTTTGTGTTTTTTTCTTTGTGCCCTTTGTGGTAAAATAGCCACGAAACCTATTTTAAAAGTTCGGTTTCAGCACATACTTATCGTAGAACCTGAAGATATGCTCGGCGGCTTCTTCGGCGGTATCTACCACGCGGTACAGGTTAAGGTCGTCGGCGCTGATGTTGTGCTCTTCGGCCAGCATGCGCTCTTCCACCCACTTGAACAGGCCGCCCCAGTAGTCCTTGCCCACAAAAACGATAGGGAAGCGGGCTATCTTGCCGGTTTGTATCAGCGTAATGGCCTCGAACGATTCGTCCATAGTGCCAAAGCCGCCGGGCAGTATGATGAAACCCTGCGAATATTTCATGAACATCACCTTGCGGATAAAGAAGTAGTCGAACTCCAGAATCTTGTCCCTGTCGATGTAGCGGTTGTGGAACTGCTCAAAGGGCAGTTCTATATTCAAGCCTACCGATTTACCACCGGCTTCATAAGCGCCTTTGTTGGCTGCCTCCATAATGCCGGGGCCGCCGCCGGATATTACGCCGTAGCCACGCTCGGTAAGCAGGCGGGCAGTATCTTCGGCCAATTTGTAGAATTTGTTGTCGTTTTTTGTACGTGCCGATCCGAAGATGGATACGCAAGGGCCTATTTTGGCCAATTTTTCAAAGCCATCTACGAATTCGGCCATGATCTTGAATATCTGCCAGGAATCGGTAACCTTTATTTCCTGCCAGTTCTTGTTCTCGAATGCTTGTCTTATTTTATCCTCACTTGTCATAACTATAATTTAATACGGAAAGCAGCATTTATTAACAATCAAACTTGCCCTCCAAAATTTTGGAAAGTTCGAAAGTTAGCAAATGGTTTTGATAGTACAATACACAGGCGCATTAGTTTTGATTGCTTAAACTTCGGCAAGCTGAGCCGAAGGCGATACAGCCTTCCGGCTCGAAGTCAGCCACAGCCCCAGGAAGGTAATCAACCCGTTCACGATGATGAGTTCATTATCGAAAACGTAACCGCCCAATAGTTCTTTGCTCTCGGTACTCAGGAAGAAGCAAATGGCCGGGGATACCAAACAAATAAAAGGCACCAGCTTATCTTTCACCTGCCGGCTGCTTACAAATAAACCGAAAGAATACAAGCCAAGCAATGGCCCGTAAGTATAGGATGCCACCTTGAATATCGCGCCGACCACGGCATCGTTGTTGATAGCGTTGAAGATGATGATAGTTAGGAACATCAAACCCGAAAAGGCGATGTGTACCCAATGGCGGGCGGCTATGTTCTTTTTGCTGTTCACGTCGGCTTTTTTGTTGAAGTTCAGAAAATCTACGCAAAAGGAGGTGGTAAGCGCCGTAAGGGCCGAGTCTGTTGTGGCGAAGGTTGCCGCGGTGAGGCCCAGCATAAAAACCATTCCGGGTATTATGCCCAGGTATTTAAGTGCAATGGTGGGGTAGAGGTAATCGGTTTTTTCTACGGTAATGCCGTATTTAGCCGCATAGATATAGAGCAATGCGCCAACGCTCAAAAAGAAAATATTGATCACCACGAACACAGCCGTAAAGCTGAACATATTCTTTTGCGCCTCTTTGATGTTTTTAAGGCTGAGGTTCTTCTGCATCAGGTCCTGATCAAGGCCCGTCATGCCGATGGTGATAAACACGCCGCCCAGAAATTGCTTGGTAAGGTGGAACTTGCTACCCACAAAATCGGTAAGGAAGAATATTTTGGAGTAGCTACTGTTTTTGATGGCTTCAACGGCTTCGAATAAGTTGTAATTCAGGCTGCGGCAGATAAAGAAAATCGACAGAAAAACAGAGGAAACCAGGAAGAAAGTCTGCAGACTATCGGTAATGATGATGGTTTTTAATCCGCCTTTAAAGGTATAGCTCCAGATGAGTAGCAGGGATATGAGCACAGTAACCGCGAATGGAATGTTATAGCTGTCGAAGATGAATTTTTGGAGCACTATAACCACCAGGTATAGCCGGAACGACGAGCCGATAGTACGGCTAAGGAGGAAAATCCCCGCAGCAGTTTTATAGCTCCAGATGCCCAGCGCGCTTTCGATATAGCTGTAAATAGAGGTGAGCTTCATGCGATAGTAAAGGGGCAGCAACACCGTAGCGATGATGATGAAGCCCACTGCATTGCCCAGCACGAACTGGAAATAAGCAAACTGGTCGCCGCTGGCGGCGCCTACCTTGCCGGGCACAGAGATGAACGTCACACCGCTAAGGGCGGTGCCAATCATCCCGAAGGCTACCAGATACCATTTGGAGTTGCGGTTGGCCACAAAAAAGGCATCGTTGCTGGAAGCATTTTTGGAGGTGAAATGCGATATCACCAGCAACACCAAAAAGTAACCTATGATAAATGTGAGCAATATTGCAGGAGCCATAGCTTATTCTGTTTTTTTCGAATGTAGGTGTTTTAAGGCATATCAAGCAAATTATTGATTTAGGTTTGGTGGCTGTTCGCAAGTACTTGCTATCATTTTGTAGCAAACTCATCAAGAATTAGTGTTTCAAAAGTGTTTCAATTCTTCCCGAAAAAGTGTTTCACTCATTTTCTAATTTTTTCATAAATATCACAAAAAAAGTTATTTATGTAGTTTATATAAACTAAAAAGTTGTTTCACCGTTTTTTGTCTAAAAAAATTAATAAATTGATAATCAATAACTTGTAAAGAAAAAAGATTTTTAGGGTGTTTCACTCGCTAAGCGAAACACTTTCATAGATGCAGTCGACCCGTATCGCCTTTTTGAGAGATTGCGGTTATAGGTGTATATCGCTTCGTCTCCGGGAAAATTCGGCTTTATTTCTTGTAATAAGGTCAATTGGTTTAATTCGTGTTTATCTTTTCATTATTATTGGATGATGATTTACCAGAACACACAGGCGTATGCCGCGCAGCTCGACGAAAAAGACGAATTGAGGAAGTTTCGTCAACAGTTCCTCATCCCCAGACATCATGGTGCCGATGCGGTGTATCTCTGCGGTAACTCATTAGGGCTGCAACCACGGGCGGCTAAGCAGTATATCCAAACACAGCTCAATGCCTGGGAAGACAACGCTGTTGAGGGCTGGTTTATGGGCAACGACCCATGGCTAAGCTATCATAAGCAACTCATCCCCACACTTGCAGGCATTTTGGGCGCGAATGCTGCGGAGGTTACCGTGATGAATTCGCTTACCGTAAATCTTCACCTATTGCTGGTAAGTTTCTATAAACCAACAACCAAACGATATAAGATCTTGATGGAAGCAGGTGCTTTCCCCTCAGATCAGTACGCCATAGAAAGCCAGGTAAAGTTTCATGGCTTCAAGCAGGAGGATGCCGTTATAGAAGTTGCGCCGCGCGAGGGAGAGCTTACTTTGCGTACCGAAGACATCCTTAAACAGATTGAAGCTAACGCCGATGAGCTGGCGTTGGTGATGTTCAGCGGGATCAATTACTACACGGGCCAGTTTTTCGATGTCGACGCCATTACCAAAGCCGCACATCAGGCAGGTGCCTATGCCGGGTTCGATCTGGCGCATGCCGCAGGCAACGTGCCGCTGCAATTGCACCAATGGGGTGCCGATTTTGCGAGCTGGTGTTCGTACAAATACATGAACTCCGGTCCGGGTGGCATCAGCGGGGCATTTGTGCACGAAAAGCATCATACAGATGCCACACTCAACCGCTTTGCCGGCTGGTGGGGCTACCGGCTGGATAAACGCTTCCTGATGGCCCCCGGCTTTCAGCCCGAAGTGGGTGCAGAGGGCTGGAATGTGAGCACCGCGCCCATTTTACTGTTGGCCCTGCACAAAGCCTCGCTGGATATATTTGAGCAGGCAGGCGGACTGCAAATGCTCCGCGCTAAAAGTGAGGCACTTACGGGATATCTCGAATTCTTAATACACGATATTAACCAAAGGGTGGGCTATGAAGCGTATCGCATCATCACCCCTAAAAATAAAAACGAACGCGGCTGCCAGCTTTCGGTTGTATGTACCAGCCATGCCAAGGCCACTTTCAATTACCTTGCAGATAATGGCGTGATAGGCGATTGGCGCGAACCCGACGTGATACGACTGAGCCCCGTGCCGCTTTATAACACTTTTACCGATGTACACCTCGCTGCAGAGCGCCTTTTTGAAGCCCTCACAGCTATTAAATAATACCAGATGATATACTACAACCCCAAGCAATGGTTTTCGCTCATATTCCGTTTTAGCAGGGCCGATACGCTGCGCGAGCTTTTTCCATTGATGGTTTGCGTGAGCCTTTATGCCGGCGCGGTTACCTTTTTACTGATAGATTTTTGGCACCTGCCCGAAACCAACATCCTGCACAAGGTTATCTACATTCATCAAACCATCGGTTTTGTATTTTCGTTGTTGCTGGCTTTCCGCATCAACTCTGCTTACGACCGCTGGTGGGAGGGCCGAAAAATCTGGGGCAGCATGGTGAACAACAGCCGCAACCTGGCCATTAAGCTAAGGCACCTGGTTAATGAAGATGAGTTTGCGTTTTTCAGGTTTGCTATACCGTTCTACTCGCGCAGTCTGCGCGACCACCTCCGCGATATGTACAGGGCCGAAGAGCAAAGCCATATTCGTATCGACCCCAAAAAACATGTACCCAACCAGGTAGCATCCGCCATCATTGCCGAAGTTTACCGGCTAAACAAAGCCGGGCAAATAAACCCGGAGCAATTGATAAGTATAACCGCCGAAATCACCTCATTTACAGACAATTGTGGGGCCTGCGAACGTATCAAGAAAACACCAATACCGTTCTCTTACAGCGTATTCATCAAAAAGTTCATCTTTACCTATATCATGACGCTGCCATTCGCCTGGGCCTTCGACCTCAAGTACTTCATCATGCCTATCATCGGGTTTATCCTCTTCGTATTCGCCAGTATCGAGCTCATCGCCGAAGAAATAGAAGACCCCTTCGGTTTCGATGCCAACGACCTGCCGATAGACAGCATCTGCGAAAACATCGATAAACATGTAGGCGAAATATTCGCCTAAACACACCATGCTCAGGATAGCTTATAGTGCTTTATACGCGCACCCTTTGCCGCCCGGGCATAGGTTCCCTATGCTGAAGTACGAGTTGATACCCGCGCAGCTTTTGCATGAGGGCCTGATAGGCGAGGAGGACCTCTTCGTGCCAGCTATTTTGGATGAGCCAACCTTATTGCTTACCCACGATAAGGCGTATTGGGAACAGCTTCGGGATCTAAGCCTTCCGCCTAAAGAGCAACGCCGCATCGGTTTTCCGTTGAGTGCCCAACTGGTTGAGCGTGAGTTGCGAATAGCCCAGGGAACTATCGACGGATGCCATTATGCCATTGAGCATGGTATTGCCTTTAACGTAGCGGGGGGAACGCACCATGCCGGCAGCAATTGGGGAGAAGGTTTTTGCATGTTGAACGATCAGGCTATAGCTGCTAATTATTTACTATCCAGTGGTTTATGCAAATCTATCTTAATCGTTGATTTAGACGTACACCAGGGCAATGGCACCGCGCAAATATTTCAAAATGAGCCGCGTGTATTTACATTTTCGATGCATGGTGAGAAAAATTTCCCTTTCCGAAAAGAACGCTCCGATTTAGATATTGGGTTAGATGACGGGATAGGCGACGAGGAATACCTCGCCATCCTGAAAGATACCATACCGGGCTTAATAGCGCAGCAGCGACCAGATTTTATTTTCTACCTCTCAGGCGTAGATGTTTTGGGATCTGATAAATTAGGCAAGCTTGCATTAAGCAAAGCCGGATGCAAAGCGCGCGACCGCATTGTATTAACCGAATGCAAAGATCGTGGTATCCCGGTGCAGGTGAGCATGGGCGGTGGTTACTCGCCTGATATTAAGGATATCGTGGATGCACATTGCAATACGTTTAGGGTAGCGGATGAATTGTATTGCTAGTCTATCACCACGGTAAGCTTGTTCCGCTTGCTGATGACCTGGAAACGCAGGAACAGCATCACCGAGGCCGACATCAAACCGCAAACCAGCCCGTACCAAACCCCGGTAACGCCCAGGCCAAGGTGTATGCCCAACAGATAACCAATAGGCAGGCCAATAACCCAATACGATACGAAGGTAATAACAGTGGGGATATTTACATCGCCTATGCCGCGGAGCACGCCCAGACCAACTACCTGCGTACCATCAAACAACTGGAAGAAGGCAGCAACGATAAGTAGCTGTTCTGCAATGGCTATAACACTTCTATCTGTAGTATAAATGTACGGTAACACATGGTTGAACAGCGTAAATATGATGGCTGTGCAACTCATAAACACGATAACGATGTGGTAGTTGGAGATGGCTGAAAGCCGTAGGTTATGATGATCGCCTGAGCCGAAATAATTACCCGACCGGATAGCCGCCGCTGATGATATGCCGCTGGCCATCATATACGTAATCGCCGCCAAACTGATAGCTACCTGGTGCGCCGCCTGCGGTATGGGGCCAATCATGCCAATTAATATAGCCGCAGCGCCAAAGGCGCTCACCTCGAAGGTATACTGTAATGCTACTGGTGCGCCTATTTTTAGTATCTGTAGGCCGCGTATGCGATCCACGTTCCGAACGGTAAAGTCGTGCAGGTATTTGCGGAAGATTGGGGAGCGAAGTACATAAAAAGCCATTACAATCGCCATAACCGATCGATCTATAAGCGTGCTAAAGCCAACGCCCCGGATGCCCATAGGAGGGATGCCAAACAAACCTTTAACGAAGGTAATACCCAGGCAAATATTGAGCACGTTACCCCAAATAGAAACCATCATGGCCTGTTTGGTGAAACCAAGCCCTTCGGCAAATTGCTTAAAGGTGCTGAAAACCATGAGGGGGATTAGGGAGAGGCTCAGCAAGAACAGGAATGGTTTAGCCTGCGCAACCACCTCGGGCGATTGGTGCAGCTTATCTATAAAGGCCAAAACGCCGAAATAAATTGCGGCAAATAAAACGACGGCAGCAATTATATTTAACAATAAACTATTGGAGAGGAGTTTGCTGCATTCCTTATAGTCGCCGCGGCCATTGTTTTGCGCAATAAGCGGGGTAACGCCATAACTAATGCCGATGCCTATCACCAAGGGAACCAAAAATAGGCTGCTCACCAACGATACAGCTGCCAAAGCGGTAGTGCCGGCAAAATGCCCAACGATAACAGAATCCGAAACCTGCACCAGCGTATGGCCCAACTGTGATATAACCACGGGTATTGCCAGCCTTAGGCTGTCTTTATAGTAGTGTTTGTATTTGAGGTAGGTAGTTTTCATTACTAATGGGCTGCAAAAGTAATGAGTTTATTGATGCCGAGTGCTAAAATTAGCGAGAAGTTGGCATGGGATAATATCCCTCAACCGTCATGGAACTTGTTTCGGCACCCCACGCGGCGGGCCGCATCATGCAGGGTACATTAGCATCGTGATAACTTTTATGATGGGGTTCTGAAACAAGTTCAGAATGACGCTGAAGAGTTAACTCGCTGTATAAAACTCTTCCTTTTCCGTAGTGTGAACGCGTATAACGCCTGTGAGCACCAAGCTTACCAATATGCGCTGCGCGCGTCGGCGGCCTATATTGAGCAATTCGCAAAATTGCTTTACATTGATGCGTTCGGTTTTATCCAGGTGCTCCAGCAGGGCTTTTTCTTTGGAGGTATATTCCAGCAGCACGCCTTCATTGCTGGATGATTGCTTCAGCACCTCTACTACTATTTTACTCGCCAGCACGCTTTTATCCTTCACGCGGATGTACACCCACCATTTGCCGTCTTCGGCGAGGGCGTAGTGCGGCTTATCTTTACTTTCAGGGATATCTACCACCAATACCAGCTTATCGTCCCAGTAAATCTCTTCAAATATCGGCTCAAGGGCCGGTCGGCTATAAAAATGAGCCGCTTTGGTTATCATGTAGCGTTCTTCATCTTCGGCTTTTACGCCCTTGATGGTACCATCATCCAGCACTCCGATGAGCAGCCTGCCGCCCACATTATTTGCGAAGGATACCATGGTTTTAGCAATCTTTTCGCAACTGGTGATGGTTTTCTTAAAATCGAGCGATACGCCTTCCCCCTCAAAAATCTGTCGTTTTAAATTCATGTCCCGGTATATTAATCCGCTTTGTAAGGCGTATGTATCTGCATCCAGTTTTCGGGGTTGTTTATCCGCGAAAAGCCAAACTGGCTGTAAAGACCTTGTGCGTCAGCCGTGGCCAGGCTCCACCTGCGCAGGCCTTGCAATTCGGGGTGCGCCAACAGCGTTTGTACCATCCATTTAGATAAACCTATGCTGCGGTGTGCCTCCAGCACATAAACGTCGCAGAGGTAAGCAAACGTGGCCTTATCCGTTATCACACGCGCCAGGCCAACCTGCGCGCCATAGTGGTACAACCCAAAGCACATCGAGTTTTCCAGTGCGGTCTTAAGCTTTTCTACGGGCATCCCTTTTGCCCAATACGATGTGTTAAGATAACCATATATCGCATCAAAATCAAGCTTTTCTTTATCTGTCGAAATTTCGTATCCCTTTTGTAGGAAAGCGGTATCGTTCATAAAAACAGGCATAACTATATCAGGGTTTTAGGCAGGTCAAGGTCGCGTATGTAAACTTCGTTCATTAGCGTGGCGCAAACCTCGCCGGCTTTGTTAAATATCTCCACCGGGAAAACCTTTTCGAATTTTCCCGTAACCATCAACGTTTCAAAAGCTTCCGCAATATCTGCTTCGCTTAATTTTATTTCGAAAAACAAATTGGTAAGTCCCGGTTTCAGGAAATCAATTTTAGATGATTTAGACCATATTGCCAAACGTTTTTTGCCATCCCTGTTCAATATTTGATGGAATAGCACGGGGTAAAACGGGTCGGCGGCAGCAAATATCGTCCCACCGAAGATAGATCCATTATAGTTTTTATTAAGCAGGCTTTTGGCGATTTTCACCCGCACGCCAGTGAAGCCTTTATCGATACCGATGACCCATATCCGCTGAAAAAGGAGGGGAGGGTAGAAGCGCATTACCCATTTTAATGTATTTTCTGATAGCAACATCTGCGTTAAATATCAGAAAAATATCGGGCAATAGAGCGGCGTGCGCCAAGAATTTTATTGCTTTAAATATATCTTTAATTTCTTTCTAAGAAATTTCAATAAAACAACTTGTCGGGTAAACGGTTATATCGTACAACAAACTTTTAGTTTAACATACAAAAATGAAATCTATTATGAAAAAGCAAATCTTAAGTTTCGCGTTAGTCGCGACGATGATAGGCGCAATTGCAACGGGTTGCAGTTCTGCCAAAGAAACCAGTGGTTCGGACACCACGGGAACCAAATCAGATACATCTGCTACCATGAGCACACCGACAAGCGATACCACGATGAAAAGTGATACCGGTAGATCTGACACTACCAAACGTACGCCGCAATAAGCTTAGCGGTAAACATAAAAGACGCCCGGCAAATGCTGTCCGGGCGTTTTTAATTTATTTAGCTTACGCTTTAAAAAGCTGTTTTGATTACACCGCCATCAACCCGTAACGTTGCGCCATTGGTTGCCGCGGACAATGGGCTGGCTATATAAGCCACCATATTGGCAATTTCTTCGGTAGTGATAAAACGCTTAAGCAGCGATGTGCCGCGCATATTGGTAAAGAATTCTTTCTCCATTTCTGCATCGGTATAACCTTGCTCGCGGGCCACAGCTTTAATAAATTCGCTTGCGCCCTCGGATGCAGTTGGGCCGGGCAATACCGTGTTTACGGTTACACCGGTGTTTACGGTAAGCTCGGCCAGGCCGCGTGCTACCGAGATTTGGGCTGTTTTGGTCATTCCGTAATGTATCATCTCTGCCGGGATTTGCACGCCCGATTCGCTGGATATAAAGATAATTCGCCCCCAATTTTTCGCCAGCATTTTATCGAAATAAGCTCTGGACAAACGCACGCCGCTCAGCACGTTCACTTCGAAGAATTTGAACCATTCTTCGTCCGGGATATCCTTAAATGCTTTCGGGTCGAAGATACCTACGTTATTTACCAGGATATCAACCTCGGGCAATTGGTTTATTAAGTTATCAACCTGCTTTACTTCAGCAAAATCTGCTGCTATGCCTGTGATGTTGGTGTTGCCGGTTTCCTTAATTAATTTGGCTATCGTTGCCTTTACGCGGTCGTCACTACGACCGTTTACAATTACCTGTGCACCTTCGGCAGCAAATAATTTTGCTATGGCGTAACCAATGCCTGCCGTTGACCCGGTAACCAAGGCGATTTTGTCTTTTAATTTTAAATCCATAATGGTAATGTTTTAATGAATCAAGTGCAGAGAATTAGCCCGATGATATTCTAATAATCGTTACAATATGGTGCTTTACTGACATAAAAGAACTAATCCACATTCCTACCTTCTCCTATCATAATAATTTCCAATAATTAATATTATGTTAAATAGTATATTTTAAATTCTGCATTACCAATTCCCTATAACGCAAAAAAGCCACCCCTTCCGAGATGGCTATCTATATGACTTTATAACAAATTACTCTTTAATAGCATCCATTATTTTTGAATACTTGTCTACGTTAGCCTGGTCTTTTTTACCACGGTAGTAAGTGATCAGGTTTGCTAAAGCATCGCGAGAGTTTGGCTTCAAATCTACGGCCTTTTGCAGGAAAGGCTTGGCAGCATCAAATTGCGTGCTTGCTTTAGCCATTAGCGCATCATATTGTTTTTGCGCTGCTGCGGTACCCGGCAAGTTGTTTGCCGTGTTAAATGAGTCGATTGCAGGTGTCAATAAAATGTAGCCCAGGTTAAGGTTGGCTTCAAAATAATTCGGATCTATCTCCAACGCTTTTTTGTACATTTCTCCCGCCTTACCATAGTCTTCGGTTGCTTTTGCTTTTAGAGCAGTTTTTCCGGCGGCATCTTTGGTACCTTTAACTTTGCCATAAGCCACATCGCCTGATTGTGAATATACTAAGCCAGCGTAATAATACAAATCTTTGTTTTTAGGGTCGTTGGCGATAGCAGCATTAATCTTATCCAACACCTGCTGAGATTTTCCGCTTTGCAGGGCTATCTCTATCTCCTTTTTGCGCAATGTAGCGCTATTTGGGTATTTAACAAGCCCTTCTGAAATAGCTTTCAACGCACCTGTAGTATCTTTGCTAACCAGGTACATGCCTGATAACTCATCATATATGCGCTCCCCCTGCGAGTATTTGGTAGTAACCAGTTTGCTATAGTTGGTAATGGCTGCAGGGTAATTTTTTGAGTTGTACGCGGCAAGGCCAGTGTAATAAATAGCAGTAGTATCTTCGGGCAATATGCTGCGATAGTAATCAAAAGCCTTGTAAGCCACGTCATATTGCGCAGCCTGATAGGCATTAACGCCTGCAGTTAGCTGGTATTGGGCTAATGCCAGGCTGCCTTCGCTTATGATTTTAGCATATTCATTCTTCGTATCCAGTTCCTTAGCTTTCTTCAGGGCCTCTTCGGCATTACCAAACAAAGTTGTGGCGGTAGCCGGAGTTTTTTCCTGAACGGCCAGGTTGGCATAGATGGCACCTTTCAAGGCATAAGCTTGCGGCCAGGTTGCTGTTTTAGGGTTGGCGATGGCTTTGTCTATAGATGCCTGCGCATTAGCAAGGGCAGTTGTTGCAAGGGTACCTTGTTTAATGAGCTGAAACTTATCAAACTCGCTTTGTGCGTTATTTACATCGCCTTTTTGGGCAAACGCAGTTACCGAAATAAGGCCCAGTAGGCCCGCTATCAAAAATTTAATTTTCATTTTAAATAGTTTTTGTATTTAAGTTGCTGGATAGCAGCAGATAAATGCGCTACAATCCAAGTTTAGTTGGTTACTTTACTTGCTGTAATTGATTGGTTACCCTCCCCAGTTGGGTATCGTTGCCGGTTTTTTTGTAGGCCAATTGCAAAAGGGTTAAACTGTTCTTATCTCGTGGTGCCATTTCGTTGGCTTTCTCGAGCCATAAGATAGCACTGGTGATATTCTTATCGTCGGCGTTGTTTCCTTCTGTACTTTTTTTGAAGTACAACAAGCCCAGGTTAAAAACCGGCTCATAAGCCGAACCGTTCAATTCTATGGCCCTAAGATATAAAGATTCTGCTTTATCGTACTGATTTAATTGATCGTAGCAGTTTGCTGCCACGAATGCGATATCGGCACTATTGGGGTTATTGTCTATCAAAGCGCCCAACAGAGGTTCTAACGATTTATAGTCTTTTTTGTTGTTGTAGATGTTCGCTTCGTCTTGTAGTAGTTGCTTATCTCCCGGCTGTTGCCTGCGGCCTTTTTTCAGCACTTGTATAGCCTTTGCCGTATCGCCCATGGATTTGTAGATAGACGATGCAATCGCTATATACTCTACACGGCTGCTATCGGCATTGATAAGGTTGCTGTAATTTTTTGCAGCTTCTGCAAGGTTGCCCTGCTTACCGTTGGCGTAGGCTATGTAGGTATTTACAGGCCTGAATGCCGGCGCATATGCCTTCGCTTGTTGGAAAGCTGCTGATGCCTTTACGAAATCGTTATTGTTGCCGGCCTGGAAACCGCGACGTATATAGGCATCGGCCAGGCACCTCCTGGCGTAATCAAGCTCGGGCACAAATTTAAAGGCTTTCTGTTTTGCTGATAGCTTATCGAATAAGGCTGCGGTCTGATCAAGGAATGGTTCGGGCTGGTTAAGCTTATTTAGCGAATCGGTATTTAATATGCTCGCGTTAACGATAAGGCGATACATATTCTTTTCCAGGTCACTCGAATCTGAGCGGGTGACAACCAGGCTATCTGCCGATTTTTTGGCTCTGGCTAAATAAGTCAGGTCGTTTTTTTGCTTGTAAAAAGCAAGGTTGTTTACCACTGCCTTTAATGCTTCTGATTGCCCAAAAGCTAAAGATGTAGTAAACAACCCTAAAACCAGTAATATAAGCCTACGGTTATGCTGCATAAGTATTATTCTGTTTTGTCGTCTGCCTCAGGCTCCTCTCCTGCTGCATCGGTATTGTCAGTTGGTTCAGTGCTTGTAGTTTCAGTAGCCGGTGCATCAGTTGATGGAACGGCATCGGCACCAGCTTCAGCAACTATAGCCGAATTATCCAGTTCCTCGTCCTCATCGTGATCTACTTTTGCTACCGAAGCAATCTCATCGTTGCCTTTAAGCGTAATCAGCTTCACCCCTTGCGTTGCGCGCCCCATGGTACGCAGTTCGCCAATAGCGATGCGGATAACTACACCCGACTTATTGATGATCATCAGATCTTCTTTATCAGTAACACCTTTTATGGCAACAAGTTTCCCCGTTTTTTCGGTAACGTTAAGGGTTTTTACACCCTTGCCGCCACGGTTGGTTACACGGTAATCGTCGATATCGGTACGTTTGCCGTAGCCTCTTTCAGATACTACTAATACGGTAGTTTCTTTATCGTCGATGGCTATCATACCAACTACTTCGTCGTTATCGCTGTCTAAGCTGATACCGCGTACACCTGTAGCTGTACGACCCATCGGCCTAACTGTAGATTCGTTAAAGCGGATGGCACGGCCCGATTGCAACGCCATAACAATTTCGCTGCTGCCGGTGGTCAAAGTTGCCTCTAAAAGTGAGTCGCCTTCGTTGATGTTGATGGCGTTGATGCCATTTGCACGCGGTCGAGAGTATGCCTCTAAAGATGTTTTTTTGATAACACCTTTTTTGGTACACATGATAATGAAGTTGTTCTCCAGGTAGTCTTTATCCTTGAGTGTTTTAAGCTTGATGTAAGCCTTGATTTTCTCTTCCTTAGGGATGTTGATGATATTCTGGATGGCGCGGCCTTTAGAGGTACGCGTACCTTCTGGTATTTCGAATACACGTAACCAGAAACACTGGCCGCTCTCGGTAAAGAACAGCATGTAGTTGTGGTTAGATGCAATGAACAGGTGCTCAATAAAGTCGGCATCGCGGCTGTTACTGCCTATGCTGCCTTTACCACCCCTGCCCTGCCTGCGGTACTCGGTAAGTGAAGTACGTTTGATATAGCCTTCGCGCGAAATGGTGATTACCACATCCTCATCTTCGATGAAGTCTTCGGTCTGCATTTCTGCCGACGAGTGTACCATTTCGGTTTTGCGCTCGTCGCCGTATTTGGCTTTGATATCTAAAAGTTCGTCTTTGATGATCTGCATACGCAAACCTTCATCAGCCAGGATAGATTTCAAATAGTCGATAGTCTTCATTAAGGCATCGTACTCATCTTTTATCTTATCACGCTCCAGGCCGGTTAAACGCCTCAAGGTCATGTCCAAAATGGCGCGTGCCTGTATATCACTTAAAGCAAAGTTGGCCATCAAACCTTCGCGGGCTTCATCGGGCGTGGATGAGGCACGTATCAGGCGGATAACTTCCTCGATATGATCGAGCGCTATTAATAAGCCTTCTAAAATATGTGCGCGTTTCTCAGCTTCGGCCAGTTCGTACTTGGTGCGGCGGATAACTACCTCGTGCCTGTGCTCCACAAAATGATGGATCAGGTCCTTCAGATTCAGCATCATCGGCCTGCCATGTACCAGCGCGATATTATTTACGCTGAACGATGTTTGCAACGCGGTGTATTTGTAAAGATTGTTGAGCACGATAGCCGCATTGGCATCGCGTTTTATCTCGTACACCACCCGTATGCCTTCGCGGTTACTTTCGTCGCGAATAGCGGTGATGCCTTCAATTTTCTTCTCGTTTACCAGTTCGGCGGTGCGCTCAATCATGAGCGCTTTGTTTACCTGGTAAGGCACTTCGCTAACGATGATACGTTCGCGTTCGCCATTATAGGTTTCTATCTCCGCACGTGCGCGAATAACCACACGGCCACGGCCTGTTTCCAGCGCCTGGCGGGGTCCTTCGAAGCCGTAGATGATACCACCTGTAGGGAAATCGGGACCTTTAACATAGGACATTAGTTCCGATATTTCAATGCTGCGGTTATCTATCAGCGCTATGGTAGCATCAACAATTTCGGATAGGTTGTGCGGGGCCATGTTGGTGGCCATACCTACCGCAATACCGCTTGCGCCGTTCACCAAAAGGTTTGGGAATTTTGCAGGCAATACGGTTGGTTCATGCAACGAATCGTCAAAGTTTAGCTGGAAATCGATGGTGTCTTTGTTGATATCGGCCAGCATCTCTTCGGCAATCTTCTCTAAGCGTGCCTCGGTATAACGCATTGCTGCAGGCTGGTCACCGTCTATAGAACCGTAGTTGCCTTGCCCCTCTACAAACGGGTATCGCAGGCTCCAGTCCTGTGCCATACGCACCATGGCATCGTACACAGATGTATCACCATGCGGGTGGTATTTACCCAGCACCTCGCCCACTATGCGGGCCGATTTTTTATAGGGCTTATTATTGTATAAACCCAGATCTAACATACCATACAATACGCGCCTATGTACCGGTTTTAAACCATCGCGCACATCGGGCAGGGCCCTTGATACGATTACCGACATTGAATAATCAATGTAGGCAGATCGCATTTCTTCATCAATATTTATCGAAATTATTCTGTCTTCTTGGTGCGGATTATCGTTTTCTGTCTCTTCGGCCATTTGTTTTTCTTAGTGGAAAATATAATCAGTATCTGTACGTAAAATTGGTTTTTTTATACGACCTGCGAAGTTAAGAATTTATATGGCAACGAGGCAATTTTTTACTAACATTCGCCCCTTTTTTTGTACGTTTTAAGGGTAAAAAACCAGTTATGATCGAAGTTTAGCGGCTTACTTTTTTCCAGTATTCCTGCACCGTGGTGCCATTAGGCAGAGTGCCCCTGAAGGTGAGCGTATCGTGACTGATGCGGTACTTATAAAACATGGTTTTGTTGAGCGTTTTGGATGGTTCGCGGCTATAAGTTTGTATTTCCAGGCAGGTGCTATCATTGGGTAAAGCATATTTGCCCTGTTCGTACACGATGGTATCCTGCCCGGGTTCAATAAACGTGGCTTCGTATTCCGCATCGTTATAGCGGCGTTGCAGTTTGTATTCTTTTGAGGCTGCTTCGGCTTTGTTGTTGTAGATGCCACCTGCGTATTCATAGGTGCCTTCCAGTGAGTTGACAGCAGACGCTCCGAGCAATCCGAGTGGGCAAATCAGAAAAGCAAATTTTCTTAACGTTAACATTGTATAGTAAGAAGCATTGAACGAAAGGACATAAACAAAAGTATCAAAGAAAGAGATATCAAAATTGCGTAGGAGTTTCTTGCCGAAAAAGCGTCATCGAGATAAGCTTTGTATGCCCGAACAATCATCGCAATGCAAAAAACACCAAACATAAGGCACGAAGCCAGCAAAAGGTCAAATACGATTCCCTTATCCTTGGAAAACAATAATGCGGAGTACATTAACACCGAGTACAGGAGCAATACCAGGCAATTGATCCGTAGTGTTGGAACATCTATACCCAATTTATTCCCTTTTTAAGTAAAGATAATGTCCTTTCTTCTTCGCTGCCCGGTTGTGCGTGGTAATCATATACCCATTTAGCAGTTGGCGGCAGGCTCATCAGTATCGATTCGATACGACCGTTTGTTTCCAGCCCGAAGCGTGTACCGGCATCGTACACCAGGTTGAATTCGGTATATCGGCTGCGGCGCTGGTATTGCCATTGCTGTTGCTCGGGTGTAAATTCTTTGTAGCGGTTACGGTTCACCAGTTCGGTGTAAGTTGGGATAAATGAGCGACCAAGTACTTTGGAGAACTCAAATATCATCTCCCAGTTCATCTCTTCGTTGGCAGTGAGCCTATCGTAAAAGATACCGCCGATGCCGCGTGTTTCGTCGCGGTGTTTGATGAAGAAGTAATCATCGGCCCAGGTTTTAAAGCGGTGGTAAAATTCATCGCTGAAGTGGTCGCACACGTCTTTAATTTGCTGGTGGAAGAAACGCGCATCCTCATCTACCACATAATGTGGGGTAAGATCTATGCCGCCGCCGAACCAGTGCACTGGTGTTTCGCCGGTATTAGTAGGCATCTCGAAGTACCGGATATTCATGTGGATGATGGGTACCAGCGGATGGTTAGGATGTATCACGATGGATACGCCTGTGGCGAAGAAATCCTCCTGCTCCACATTAAGAGCCTTTTTCATGGTATGAGGCAGTTTGCCATGCACGGCAGAGAAATTAACGCCCCCCTTTTCGAATATATTGCCGTTTTGGATTATCCGGGTACGGCCGCCGCCGCCGCCATCGCGTTCCCAAACCTCTTCCTCAAATTTGGCCTGCCCATCGGTTGCTTCCAGGGCCGCACAAATCTCGTCCTGTATCTCGCGGTAACCGGCAGCTATTTGTTCTTTACTAATCATCGGCACAAATGTAGTGAATGGTTGATTATGTTGATTAGTGAATGCTTGTTTAAAGCGACGTGATGATAGTATCACCAATCACCGTTATCACCCACTAACTGATTCCTGCTTCTTCTTCGATATAATTTAAATCTTTGCCAAAGGTTTCCTGTAACTGGCTTAAAGAAAATAAGGCAATAACGGTTAAGATAGCCATCATGATATATCCGGCTGTTATCATACCATAGGAGGACTTGAAGGCGTTGAATGCCATAGTAATAGGAATCAGCGAGCCACGGACGAAATTGGGCACTGTAGTAGTAACCGTAGCACGGATGTTGGTGCCGAATTGCTCGGCTGCAATGGTAACGAATGTTGCCCAGTAGCCAACCGTGCAGCCCATAAAGAAGCAGATCCAAACAAATCTATCGTGTGTAATGCCTTCTGAACGAAGGTAAACAAAAGCGCTCACCAGCGACAGCAACAGGAAGACCATCATGGTAAGCTTGCGCGAGCGCGTAATCTGCGCCAACAAACCTGCAAATATATCGCCTATGGCAATACCAATGTAGGTGTAAAGCACACCTTCGCCGGCACTTAATACTTCTTTAGATTTTAAGGCTACACCGAATTCAGGAGAGAAGGTTACCAATACGCCTACTACGTACCATAGAGGAGCCCCGATCAATATGCAATACAAATATTTTTTAAAACGTTTAAAATCGGTAAAAAGGATGAAGAAATTACCTTTTGATACTTTACTTTCCTGCACGCTTTTAAACATACCCGATTCGAAGGTACCCAACCGGAGCAATAGCAATACTATGCCCAAACCACCACCTACTTTGTAGGCTGTTTGCCAGCCATATTTTGCAACCGCGTAGGCTGCTGCAGCACCAAACAAGCCAATAACCGCAACAATCATGGTACCATAGCCGCGTTTTTCTTTGCTCAGTGTTTCTGATACAAGGGTTATACCAGCCCCCAGCTCCCCTGCCAGGCCAATACCGGCAATAAAACGGATAAGCGCATAGGAATTTACGTCGTAAGCGTAAGCATTTGCAAAATTGGCTATAGAGTACAGCAAAATTGAGCCGAAAAGTACTTTAATACGCCCCAGCTTATCGCCTATGATACCCCAAAGCAAACCGCCCAGCAATAAGCCAAACATCTGCACATTGATGATGAATTGCCCTTTGCTAAGCATATCGGCACTGGCAACGCCAAGATCGTGCAGGCTGTCTTTGCGTACGATGGAAAATACCAACAGGTCATATATATCAACAAAGTAACCAAGCGAGGCAACAAGCACCAGTATAATGGCGTTTTTGGTAAGTTTTGCGGGTGCGGCGGCAGTCATTATTAATTAATGGTTTTAAAATGGTTGGCTAATGTAGATAAAGCGCAGATTGTTGCCTAATTTTTTGCACAAAAAAACCCCCGCGTTTATGGCAGAGGTTGGTATATCTTCTCAGAGGCGTTGCTTACACTTTCTTTACATTCACTGCTTGCAGGCCTTTACGGCCGTCTTCAACTTCGTACTCAACGTTGTCGTTGTCCTTTATGGCGTTAACGCCGCCTTGTACATCCTTAAAATGTACGAAAAGGTCCTTCCCCTCTTCGGTGACAATAAAGCCGTAGCCTTTCTGGGTGTTAAACCATTTTACTTTTCCAGTTTTCATAATATTAGTATAATCGAATTAAAATTTGGTTAGCGATCAGTAAGTAATTCAACTGGTTATAAACAAAGCTTAATAATCAATTATAGAATGTACAACTATCTTTTCAAATATATAAAATTATTAATAACCAAATAAAATTATTTAAGCAAGTTAAAAAAACGTAAAAGTTTGGTTAAAACAACAATAGCCACCCAAATTGGGCGGCTATTGTTCTGTAGGCGATATAGGGGGCCTGTAATTATTTTATGGTTTTGAAGAAGTAAACACCGGCACCTGGAGTTACACGTACCAATACTTCTTTATCATCTTTAGAAAGGTCTACGAAGTAAACGGTGTTATCGAAGCTGCTATCGTCGCCGGTTTCTAATTTGATCACTTCTTTAGCGAAGTAGCCTTCGTATTTAACAGCGATTTCCTTTTTAGCGCGGTCTGGCAATGCTTTAAATTGAACGTTTTGGGTTACGCCGATCAACTCGCCGCGCAGGTTGTAGAAAGCTGACATTTTAACATCATCTAAAGTGAAAGTTACTTTTTGGAAAGTAGTGCTTACTTTCCAGCTTACGTTCTCAGCACGGGCGTAATCGTTGTTGAACCTTGAGATGGCAGCGTAAGTTACGTTTTCGGTACCGTCATCAGTTTTGATTGCGCTGGTAGCAGCATATATGTTAGTGGTGAACAAGCTAGCAGCGATGGCAAGGGTTACAAATATCTTTTTCATGGCTTTTAAATTTTATATTTTTTAATTGTTTTATTTCTTATTTACATAACAAAAGTACACTACTGTTGAATATATTCCAAATAATAGGCATTTTTTATGATAATTCGATAATATACAGATCAAAAATATAAAAATTTCAAAAACAGGGCGTATACTTAGTGTATAATTGACATTATCTCAATAAAAACGCAGTATACTTATTGTAAAAAGTACACTAAGTGTTTTTTAGATAGGAAAATACATGTGTTTGTGACATTTATTTGACAAAAACAGCGTTTTAAAGCTAAAAATCAGCCATTATCGGCAAAGCCCGGGTACAGGGACATGCCACCGTCTACAAAAATGGTGGTGCCTGTGATGTAATCTGAATCATCTGATGCCAGCCAGGCGGCTAATTTTCCTACATCTGCGGGCTGCCCTATCCTATTATAAGGTATCAGCTCCAAAAGTTTATCCATAGCCTCCGGCGTTTCCCAGGCTGGCTTGTTTATTGGCGTTTGAATGGCACCCGGCGCAATACCTGCCACCCTTATCCTATGCGGTGCCAATTCCTGCGCAATACTTTTCATAAACATACTAATACCGCCCTTGCTAGCCGCATAATTTACATGACCGGCCCAGGGGATAATCTCGTGTACACTGCTCATGCAGATGATCTTACCTGCCGCCACGCTCCGTTTCTCCACCACTCCCCTTTTGATGAATTCCTTCGCAGCCTCGCGCGAGCAGAGGAACTGCCCCGTAAGGTTGATATTGATAACAGTGTTCCATTGCTCCAAAGTCATATCCACAAACTTCGCATCCTTTTGCAGGCCGGCATTGTTCACCAATATATCTACGGTGCCGTATTTTTTTATCGCTGCGGCAAACATGGCTTTTACTTCATTTTCTTTGCTTACATCGCATTGGTAGGCGAATGCTTTGCCACCGGCATCTTTAATCGTATTAACCACCTCATCGGCAGCATCCTGGTTATGTGCATAGTTGATGAGTACTTTTGCGCCTGCTTCTGCCAATGCAATGGCTACGGCTTTGCCAATGCCACTATCGGCACCGGTCACGATAGCGGATTGGTTTTTTAGTTTTTGTGGTGTTTTCATGGTGATGTATTCAGTAGGAATAATAAAAATACATCAAATATGGTTTGGTGAAATATGAATTAAGTATTCTTCAGCAAAGCCTCCAATTTATTTATGACAGAATTGTTATGTATTTTGGTGAGCCAGCTTTTGTTGATATAGGTTCGGAAGTTAGCCCAGGCGTGGTTTGTGATCTCTTCTTTCTTTAAAACCGAAACGATAAACGCTAAATGGTTTTTATTCCACGCCCAAACAACCTCGTTCCCAATTTCTACTTTATTTGTTAAGCTGAATTTTTTTGTTTCTTCCCAAAGCACCGTCATACGTTTAAGGCAGTGGATGCAATTAAATTCCCAAATTCTAGAACTATAATCAATATCAAGGAAATGTTCAACAGTAACGGGAGCTTCAGAATGAATCAACAAAGCTGATTTTGTGCAGGATGAGCAAACTACTTCTATCACCCTTGGATAGCTGAAATGATCGTATCGAACGTGTGTGCTTCCGCTTCGCAACACTTTACAAAGCTTTTATATAATCCAAAAACAAATAAAGCGCTTTCTTTTTATCCTCCGTTAGGTCAAAATCGAGGCGGTGCATCAGGTAGTCTTCCAGGTCGAAGTCGGCACGGTGGGGTAATTCTTTCAGCAATTCTGTACGATGCGCCAAGCCGTGACGCAAGGCGTTGTTAAAGTCCTTGATAAAATCTTCGGGAATGGGCTTGTTGGCTATCCACGCTGCGAATACGAAAGGAAGGCCGGTGAATTTTTGCCACTCTGCGGATAAATCGTAAACAAAGGGGTATTTATCGGCTTTGCCGAAGGTGCGGTCGCCAATTTGCACAAACGCGGTATAGGTGTCAGCTGAGGTTCCGTAATCTTCGGCGTTTGTCACCAATTCCGGCGCTATCTGCCAAAAGTTTTTAAGCAACACGCGGGCGAGGTTGTTAGAGCTGCGCGATTGCGGATCCAATTGGATGGTTCTAACATCTTTAATATCGCAATTGCTGAAAATGAACACGGAGTTTACCGCGCCAACGGCACCAATACAATAAGCAGAAATAATTTCCCATTGTGGCAGGCTTAAGGTAGCAGCTACGGGTATCAGCCCAATGTCGGCCTTATCATCTATCAGTTTCTGGGCGCAGTCTGCTGGCATATTCAAGCTTAAATCGATATCGTTGATGATGGCAGAGTGCTGTAATCCGTATAAAAAGGGCTTGGTATTCGTATAACTAACGGCGGAGATCCTGATCTTATTCACTTAAATGTTCTGTAGTTTTTAGATGCGCGGCGTTATTGAAATCTACGATTTCGAATTTGCTGCCATCATAAATCAATTTATAAAGCACCAGGTTTTGGTGCGGAAAAGTGTCCATTTCTGTTAACGGCTTTTCGGTAAGGAGGCAAAGTAACAGGCGCATAGCACGACCATGCATGCATATCAATACGGTTTTTTCTTCGGGGTGGCTCATGATTACGTCCATGGCCTCCAGCTGACGCAATTTTACTTCGTTAGGGCTTTCGCCACCTTCAAATTTCACATCAAGATTGCCGGCAACCCAGTCGCGCATTACGTGCAGGAACTCGGCCTTCAGCTCCGGCGAAGCCGCTTGGCCTTCGTGTATGCCCCAGGCCAACTCATCCAAACCCGAGAGTTTCTCAAAGGGCAAGCCGGTATCTATAAAAGGCTGCACGCTTTGTTGCGTACGCTTTAGGGCCGATACGTATATTTTATCGAAAGGCACATCGCCATAGGCTGCAAAAAACTGACGTGCCTGCAGGCGGCCTTCCTCATTGAGGTCGGTATCCTTACCCCGGCCCTGTATAATGCCCGCCTTGTTCAGGTCGGTTTGGCCGTGGCGTACGATGTATAGTGTTTTATTCATTGAGTTATTGGGGCATTGGGTTATTAAGTCATCGGTTGTTGAGCCACTAAAACAATGACTCAATTACCCAATGACTCAATGACCCTAATTTATCACCGGCAGTTTGTAGTATTTCGGCTTTTCGGTTTCCTCAAACTGATAATCATTATAATCCGTTACCACGTTATACAATGTATCGCGCTCTATCGGATACCGACCGGCGTGTTTTATCAAATCTACCAGTTGTTTGGTGCTCATGGCCGGGTGTTGTTCTTCGGCGCCTGCCATGCTGTATATCTTTGTAGTATCGTCCAGCGTGCCATCGATATCATCTACCCCAAAATTGAGGGATAGCTGCGCTGTGGTGCGGCTTATCATGGCCCAGTATGCCTTTATATGGTCGAAGTTATCCAGGTAGATGCGTGAGATAGCGTAGTTGCGCAAATCTTCCACAACGGTAGTCTCGGGCACGTTGCTCATCTGGTTGTCCTGATTGCGGAATTTCAACGGGATAAAGGTTTGGAAGCCCCCCGTACGATCCTGCAATTGGCGCAGGCGTTCCATATGATCTACCCTGTGCCAGTATTTTTCTATGTGGCCGTAAAGCATGGTAGCGTTGGAGCGCATGCCAATTTTGTGCCATTCCTCGTGTATGGCCAGCCATTGGTCGCCGGTACACTTGTCTTTGGCAATGAGGTCGCGCACTTCAGGATGGAAAATCTCTGCACCACCGCCAGGTATGGACTCCAGTCCCGCATCCTTCATCAGCTGCATGCCGGTTGCGTAATCTATCTTAGCTTTCTTGAAGATATAATGGTATTCTACAGGGGTAAGTGCCTTCACGTGCAATTCGGGCCGGTGCTGTTTTATACGCGTGAATAGTTCGCTGTAAAAAGCAACGTCGTACTGCGGCAGTACCCCACCTACAATATGCACCTCGGTAACGGGCTGACCATCGTATTTGCATACGATATCCATCATTTCGTCCATCGTGTACTCCCAGCCCTCGCTGCGCTGTTTCAGCAGGCGCGAGTAAGAGCAGAATTTACAATCGTACACACAAAGGTTGGTGGGCTCGATGTGGAAATTACGGTTAAAATAGGTTTTGTCGCCGTGTTTCTGTTCGCGTATGTAGTTGGCGAGTATGCCCAGGTAGCCAAGTTCGGCTTTCTCGTATAGCAGCACGCCTTCATCAAAAGTGATTCGCTGGTTATCAAGTACTTTTTGGGCTATAGCCTTAAGTTCGGGTAAAAGCTGCGGGTTATTTAGCAGTATCCTGAAATTTTCTGATACTTCCATTTTTAGAGGAATAGTTTAAACAAAGGTAGTAAAATACAGCAATTTTATAAGCGCAGTATTTAGCTACGGGTGTTCAAACATCTAAAATGACGCTGGGTTTACAAGATGAGCCTTTAGCTAAGAATACTATTTTATTTCTTTTACGTAAACCTTAATATCCCTTACGTATATGCCGTTGAGGCAATCGTCCAGGCAACCTTTCCGTGAGTAACCCGCCAGGGAGATAAGGCCGTTATTATCAGTGTTGAAAACAATATCGTTTTCATTTTTATCCACGTTTAGCCATTCGTTTTTTGCCTTGGCGTACACCTGATCCAGCGTGAGTCCCTCAAAGCCATCAGTATGGGTATTGAGTGTGCTGCCGCTTTCTGCCCATTTCGCCAGCGTGTCTGGCGCATTAGGCACCACCGTTGGGCGTATAAAGAAAAAATCACGGGCAACCAGCTTGCCGTTCTGTATGGTGATTTTAGATTCGGCGTAGCTGCCCGTCCAAGAGCCGTTGTAAGTTACGTAACTATATGAATTGTTAGACGATTTTTTGAATGATAAATATGCGGAGTAGCTATTCTCGTATTGCGGGTCTACGGTCTCTTTTTTGCAGGCAGATAAGCCGATGGCTACGATAAAAAGGATAAAGGATAGGTACCTCATTAGCTTCATTTTAAAAACATTACGCAGGTGATTTTAAATATGCTACAGTAAATACCGAAAATTTCCTTTTATTTTGAGCCAAACAGCTCCACGCAAACCATGAAAATAGAAACCATAGCTATACACGCAGGCAACCATACCGATGAATCGTCAAAAGCTGTTGTGCAGCCCATCGTAATGGCCACCACGTTCGAGCGCGGAGAGGATGGCGGCTATCCCGGCGGACACATCTACAGCCGGTCATCCAACCCCAACCGTGTATCATTAGAAAAAGTACTGGCGAGATTGGAGGGTGGCGAAGACGCCGCCGCGTTTTCATCGGGAAATGCAGCGGGCATGTCGGTTTTCCAGTCGCTGCAGCCGGGTAGCCATATCATCGCACCAGATGATATGTACCATGGCCTGCGTAACCAGTTGAAGCAATTGTTTGCCGGCATTCTGGAGTTCGATTTTGTCGACGTGAACGATAGCGAGGTGCTAAAGGCACATATTAAACCTAATACCAAAGTTATCTGGCTGGAGACGCCCTCCAACCCGCTTTTAAAGGTTACGGATATTAAGGCAGTTGTTGCAATAGCGGCAGCATACGCTATAAAAGTTGTGTGCGATAATACCTTCGCTACGCCGCTGTGCCAGCAGCCACTGGCTTTGGGTGCCGATATGGTGATGCACTCCAGTACCAAATACTTTGGCGGTCATAGCGATTTGATGGGTGGCGCGCTTGTTACCGCCAAGAAAGACGAATGGTGGGAAAAGATACGTAGTGTGCAAACCATGGGCGGTGCAGTGCCCTCTCCTATGGACTGCTATTACCTCACCCGCAGCATAAAAACGCTGCCTTACCGCGTTCGCGGGCATGTGAAAAATGCGCAGTTGCTGGCCGAATACCTGGACAATCATGATAAAGTAGAGAAAGTGTTATACCCTGGTTTGCAATCGCACCCGCAATATGCGGTAGCTAAAGCGCAGATGACCGGCTTCGGCGCGGTACTCTCCTTTTTGCTTAAAGATGGCGAGGCAGAGGCAAAGCGCGTAATCAACGCCCTGAAATTATTCACCCGTGCCACCAGCCTCGGCGGCGTAGAAAGCCTGATAGAACATCGCGCATCGGTAGAAGGGCCGGATACCAAAACGCCGTTTAATTTATTGCGCGTATCCGTGGGGTTAGAGCATATAGATGATTTGATTGCGGATATGGAGCAGGCGTTGGGGTAAGGGTGTTCCACTTTGGGTGCGGAACACTTTATTTTCACTTAATTTTGATTATCAGCGTTTTACGGTTTTTCATGGAACACTCCGGAACATTCCTGTTATTTAAATAATCAATGTAATTTATTTATTACCAATTATTTAGACCAATACAATTGTCAGTCATTAAAATTGATATACCCAGTCTTATGTCAATCCCACCAAACACTATATCCGATACTTCCATCTTTCAAAGACGGGATATTTGATGGCTTGCTATATATCAACCCTTTGTAAACTTCATCGGGCTTTAATGGTGCAAATTTCTCCTCAATTTCTTCAAGTGTATAATCGCCTGCTATGTATACTGTGTCGGTATAAAACCAGTCACCATCTTCTATATCAGCTATTCTTACATAAATAATATCAGTCCTGCTGTCTTTGGTTATTGTTTCAAGGGTATCCCGGAATTCGTTGAGCGATGGCGGATCAGGGAAAATATTACAGCCAATTGAACCATCGTCATCGTTTCCATCAAAAAACTCTGCCACACTCACAAATACTTCTTTTTCGGGGAAGCCGCATGCCTTAATTTTGTTTAATAGATTATCTCGTTTATCCATAGTCGCCAGTTTTTAATTGATGTTGAAGTTATTCTTTAAACATCACCTTTGACGCTTTCGACATTTTATAAAATTAAAATTAAAATATAATTTGCATATTAAAACGGCATTCCCCTATATTTGCCCACGTTAATCGGTAGAGATACCTTAATCAATTCCCCTCAAAAGGATTTTGGTTTATAAAGAAGCGGCGAGAGATCAGGCTCGAAAACCCGCTGGCAACCCTCCAAATAGGAGAAGGTGCCAATTCCTGTCCCGGAAAAAGAATACCGGGGGATATAAATTTTTAATCATGAAAAGTACAATTTACGTAGCTCAGCAAAACATCCAGCAATCCCAATCGGGACCATCTTCTGCATACAACCAAATTATTGGCGGTATTTGCATGTGTTGCTGCTGCTAAATCCGTAACACGTTCCCCCTTTTATTTACCGGAAGCACGCGTGATACCTTAAAGGATATGCTTATCCTGTCGTAATTAAATATTTTTCATACCAAACTCTTTAAAATCTACAGATTATGTCAAACTTAAAATTCGAAACCTTACAACTGCATGCAGGCCAGGAGGCCGACCCTACCACAGGCGCACGTGCAGTACCCTTGTACCAAACTACTTCATACGTTTTCAATAGTGCCGAGCATGGTGCAAACCTGTTTGCCTTAAAGGAATTTGGCAATATATACACCCGATTGATGAACCCCACTACCGATGTGTTTGAAAAGCGCATCGCAGCTTTAGAGGGTGGCGTAGCAGCTCTGGCGACAGCATCTGGCCAGGCGGCACAGTTTATTGCCTTGAATAATATCCTGCAGGCAGGTGATAACTTCGTTACTTCTCCGTACCTGTATGGCGGCACCTACAATCAGTTCAAAGTGGCTTTTAAACGTTTAGGTATAGATGCCCGTTTTGCTGCCGACGATACGGCAGAAAGCATAGAGCCGCTTATCGACGATAAAACCAAAGCCATTTATGTAGAGACTATCGGTAACCCCGGTTTTAACATCCCCGATTTCGAAAAATTAGCGGCACTGGCCAATAAGCACGAGTTGCCGCTCATCGTAGATAACACCTTCGCAGCAGGCGGCTATCTGTTCCGCCCCTTGCAACATGGCGCGCACGTAGTGGTAGAATCAACCACCAAATGGATAAATGGTCATGGTACCAGCATTGGCGGCGCTATTATAGATGGCGGCAACTATAACTGGGGCAATGGCAAATACCCGCAATTTACCGAGCCATCCGAAGGTTACCATGGTTTGGTTTTTGCCGATGTATTCGGTGTTAACGGGCCGTTCGGCAATATCCAGTTCATTATCCGCGCCCGCGTGGAGGGGTTGCGCGATTTCGGTCCATCCCAATCGCCGTTCAATTCGTGGTTAAATATACAGGGCTTAGAAACACTTTCCCTGCGCGTACAGCGCCATGTTGATAATGCACTGGAACTGGCTAAATGGTTGGAGGCCCAGCCGCAGGTTGCCAAAGTTAACTATCCTGGTCTGGAATCGTCGCCGCAGCACACACTTGCCAAAAAATACCTCAAGAATGGTTTCGGCGCGGTGCTATCTTTTGAGCTTAAGGGCGACAAGGAGCTGGCCTCGGCAGTGATTGACAACCTTAAACTGGTAAGCCACCTGGCCAACGTGGGCGATGCCAAAACGCTGATTATACAACCATCAGCAACTACGCACCAGCAATTGAGCGATGCCGAGCAGCTTTCTGCCGGTGTTACCCCAGCCCTGCTGCGCGTTGCCGTTGGCATTGAACATATTGATGATATTAAAGCCGACTTTGAACAGGCATTTGCTAAAGTAGCAGCGCTGGAGCTGGCTTAAGTTTTTCTTTTTTAGTTTTTTTAGTGGTGTTGCCGGGGAGTGGTTGGTTAACAACCGCTCCCGAAGCAACAAAAAGTACAGAGATGAGTTTAGAAAGTTTTACCTACACTGGTGTATTCGAACTGGAGAGCGGCAGTAAAATAAGGGACCTGCAAATAGGTTACAATACCTACGGCACCCTTAATAAAAACCGCGATAATGTAGTTTGGGTATGCCATGCACTTACCGCAAATTCTGATGTTTTCGATTGGTGGAAAGGCCTCTTCGGTGAGCATGATTATTTTAACCCCGATGAGCATTTTGTTATCTGCGCCAATATTATCTGCTCACCTTACGGCACTTCCAATCCGTTAAGCATTAACCCTAACACCGGTCTGCCTTATTACCTGGCATTTCCCGAAATTACCATCCGTGATATGGTTAAGGCGCACAAGCTATTGGCCGACCACCTCGAAATAGAACACATAGAGTTGTTACTAGGCGGCTCCTTAGGCGGCCAGCAGGCTTTGGAGTGGAGCATTACCGAACCGGCGCGCATCAAAAACCTTATCCTTATTGCTACCAACGCACGCCACTCACCATGGGGCATTGCCTTCAACGAATCGCAACGGCTGGCCATCAGGGCCGACCGTACCTTCTACGCCAACGCTCCCGATGGTGGCAGTAAGGGGCTGCTAGCTGCACGCAGCATAGCGCTTTTATCTTACCGTGGGTATAAAACTTACGATATTACCCAACAGGAGGAAGATAACGCCCATACCGATAACTTCAGGGCATCTAGTTACCAGGCTTACCAGGGCCAGAAACTGGTAAACAGGTTCAATGCCTATAGCTACTGGTACTTAACCAAAGTGATGGATTCGCACAACGTAGGCCGTGGACGTGGCGGGGTAGATAAAGCCCTGAGCCTGATCAAAGCCCGTACGTTGGTTATCGGCATCAAATCTGATGTATTGTTCCCTATTGAGGAGCAGCAATACCTGTTCAGACATATCCCAAAATCGGCCTTCGCAGAGTTGGATTCCTTTTACGGACACGACGGCTTTTTAATAGAAACACAAGACTTGACTAAAATAATCACGTCCTTTTTTAAGACGGATGTTAAAGGAAAAATAATAGAACTGCAAAAAATCGCTTAATGAGTAAGAAACTAAATATTGGCCTCTTCGGTTTCGGAGTGGTGGGCCAGGGACTATATGACATCATCCGTACCAAGAACCTTAACCTCGAAATAAAGAAAATAGCCATCAAGAATCCCGGCAAGCAACGCAGCCTGCCAGGGGAACTGTTCACTACGGATAGAGACGAGATACTAAACAACCCTGAGATAAATACTATCGTAGAGCTGATAAACGATACCGAAGCCGCATTCGAAATTGTATCGCGCGCTTTGGCTTCGGGTAAAAATGTGGTATCAGCCAGCAAAAAAATGATTGCCACCCACCTGCACGAACTGATTGCGCTGCAGGAAAAGCATGGCACGTCGCTATTGTACGAGGGTGCTGTTTGCGGTAGCATCCCCATCATACGCAACCTGGAGGAGTATTACGATAACGAATTACTGCATTCTATCAGCGGTATATTCAACGGATCGAGCAACTATATCCTATCCAAAGGCTTTTTAGAGAACCTGGATTATGACACGGCATTGAAGCAGGCGCAAGACCTGGGCTTCGCCGAAACAGACCCAACGATGGACGTTGGCGGCTACGATGCTAAATTCAAGCTGGTTATTGCCGCTGCGCATGCTTATGGCGTTATAGTGGATCCGGCTGAAGTGCTGAACATAGGTATACAAAACCTGAGTGCCAAAGATTTGCAATACGCCCGCGAAAAACAACTTAAGATAAAGCTGGTACCCGTGGCCAAAGAACTGGATGCCCGCAATGTGGCGATGTTTGTGCTGCCGAAATTTGTGAACGAAACCGAGTTTTTATATAACGTGGAGTACGAATACAACGGTGTAACCGTGCAGGCAGCCTTTGCCGACCAGCAATTTTTCTTTGGAAAAGGCGCAGGCGGCCACCCAACCGGCTCGGCAGTTTTATCAGATATTGCGGCCCTGCGTTATGATTATGGCTACGAATATAAAAAAGCCAAAGAAATTAAAGACCTGCAGTTTACCAATAATATTGAGTTGAATATTTATCTGCGTTACGAGGATGAAGCGCTGGTTGAAGCCTTAGGCTTTGAGTATATACAGGAACGTTATTACTCGGGCAGCTATAAATTTGTTATCGGAAAAATAAATCTCCAAAAACTAATCGACAACCAACAACGTATATCTGATAACAAGGCATTCGTAGCCTTTGCCGATCAGCTAACGGGGGTCAGTTTAGCCCCGGCAAAATCTTGATGCCGCCGGAGTTTTTAGTAGATTCTCTGGCACAAAACACAGAAGGCCCGTAAGGGCCTTTTGTGTTTTGTAGAAATCACATTTAATTAACTATATAGTACGGCTTATATCCCAGTTTTCAAGGTAGTCGGCCACCTTACGTACAAACGTTCCTCCCAATGCGCCATCAACTACCCTATGGTCGTAAGATAACGACAGGAACATCATGTGCCTTATGGCAATGGCATCTCCCTGCGGAGTTTCAACAACGGCCGGTTTCTTTTTGATGGCGCCAACGGCCAATATAGCTACCTGCGGCTGGTTAATGATTGGCGTACCCATCACGTTGCCAAACGAACCTACGTTGGTGATGGTGAAAGTTCCATCCTTCACGTCATCGGGCAGTAATTTGCCTATGCGTGCACGGTGAGCCAGATCGTTTACAGATTTGGCTATACCCAGCAGGCTCAATTCGTCGGCACGTTTAATAACCGGTACGATGAGGTTGCCATTTGGCAAAGCAGTAGCCATGCTAATGTTGATATTCTTCTTTTTGATGATCTGCGTACCCACTACCGATACGTTGATCATCGGCAGCGCGATGATGGCTTTGATAACCGCCTCAATGAATATCGGTGTAAAGGTAAGTTTCTGTCCTTCGCGTTTCTCGAATGGTCCTTTTACTTGTTCGCGCCAGTTTACCAGTTCGGTAACATCGGCTTCCACAAATGAAGTTACATGCGGCGAAGTATGCTTACTGTAAACCATATGGTCGGCAATAAGCCTGCGCATACGGTCCATTTCTATAATTTCGTCACCGCCGGATACTGATACAGCCGGTTTCGGTGCAGCTTTAGGTGTTTCTGGCGTTGCTTTTGTTGCTTCTGCAGCAACCGGTTCGGGTTGTGGCTTAGGAGCAGGTGTTTCTGTTTGCGGAGCTACCGATGTTTCAGGTTCTTGCTCTGGTGCCTGTACTGGTTCTACAACCGGTGCAGGTGGCGGCGTATATGGCGCAGGGATAGCTGCCGTATAGGTAATAGACGGCTCCTGGGGTATTATCGGTTCGGTGTGTACAGTATGTACCGGTGCTTCATACTTCGGCCTGTTTTTGATATAATCCAGTAGGTCATCCTTGGTTAAACGGCCATCTATACCTGTACCGGGTATGTGGTCCAGCTCGTCGTTACCAATGGCTTCCTGTACTGCAATGCTTTTTACCAGAGGCGAATAAAAACGATTATCGAATTTTACACTGCCCGCCGCAGCTTGGCGTTGCTGCAACTGGCTAATGCCCGGGATATCCTGAACAGGCACTATAACCGCTGCGGGCACGGGTGGAACAGGCCCAGCTTCTGGTGCTTGCGCAACAGGCGCAGGCGGCGGTATATTTTCTACAATGGGTGCAGGCGGCGGAGCTGGTGCTTCCACCTTTTCGGGCTCGGTTTCTATAACTGCAATTACAGAACCTACCTGTACTACGTCGTTTTCTTTGTAAAGTTGTTCTATTAATTTGCCCGAAACAGGCGAAGGAACTTCAGAATCTACTTTGTCGGTGGCTATTTCCATCACGGCCTCGTCAATCTCGATGTAATCTCCCGGGTTTTTAGTCCATTTAATTACCGTTGCTTCCGCAACGCTCTCCCCCATCTTAGGCAGTAACAGCTGGTATTTGGCCATACAATATATAGTTTGGTTTGCACAAATTTATTGATTTTGCCGATCATTTTTCTACTTCTTTAAGTAAATTAATCAACATAAAAAACGCCCATACGGCACTCCTTTCGATGTTTTGGAGGCGTTTATTACCAAATGTGAATTTCTTTGTTACGGTTTTATTTGCATTTGCCGCCGCAATCCATACGGTACCTACAGGTTTTTCGTTGCTCCCGCCATCCGGCCCGGCAATGCCTGTTACGGCCACTGCGTAGTCTGATTTAAAGTTGCGTACCGCGCCTTCAACCATCTCTTTTACGGTTTCGCCACTCACAGCACCATATAGTTGCAGCGTTTCCGATTGTACCCCAAGCACGCTTTCTTTTAATTGATTTGAGTATGATACCACTCCGCCTAAAAACACCTGCGATGATCCGGCGTGCTGGGTAATCAGATGCGAGATAAAGCCTCCGGTGCAGCTTTCTGCTACGGATAAGGTGAGCCCATGTTGTGCCATAAAATTTAGTACGGCTTTTTCCAGCGGGATATCTTCTTCGGCAACCACGGCATGTTTTACGCGCTCGATAATTTTAGCGGCATAACTATCCACTTCGGTTTGTAGTAGTGCTGCATCGTCGCCATCGGCACTTAAGCGCAGGCGCACCTGCCCAAGCTTAGGTAAGTAAGCCAATTTAATATGCGCGGGTAAAGAATCCTCTATATCAGCAATCTTCTCTGCCAGGAAAGATTCGCCCTCGCCTGCGGTTAGAATGGTTTTGTGAATAATAACCGGTAGCTTAAACTTAGCTTGCAGTTTGGGTATGACCTCTTCCTCTACCATGTACTTCATCTCGAAGGGCACACCCGGCATCGAAACATATATCTTGCCGTCCACTTCAAACCACATACCTGGTGCCGTACCATTCTTATTTTGTATTACCTCGCAATTGGCAGGTACTTCAGCCTGCCGGCGGTTTACTTCCAGCAGGGGGCGGTTATATTTTTTGAAGATGTTACTTACGTTTTCCAGGGCAGCATAGTTCAATACCATCCCCACGTTGAAGTAGTCGGCCAGGGTTTTCTTGGTAATATCGTCTTTGGTTGGCCCCAGCCCGCCGGTTATCAGGATAATATCGGCGCGGGTGGCTGCTTCGGCAAGCGCAGCCAGGATATGCTCACTATCGTCTGATACGGATGAGATCTGCTTTATCCTAATGCCCGCCTGGTTCAGCTTTTCGGCCATCCATGCCGAGTTGGTGTCAACAATTTGCCCTATCAGTATCTCGTCGCCAATGGTTATTATTTCTGCCAGCATCTTAGTTAAATGATTGGTTGTTGGTATAATCGTTACGCTTGCTCAGCTTCAGATCCTGCAAAATAGAGGCTTTTACTTTAAGCGTTACGTTGTACGATTTATAAAAGCCAAAAGGCAGCCATTGTATGGATAGATCCCAGCAATGCAAGTCGCGATATATAGCAAACGAGGTCGCGCTGCTTAGCTGCCTCGCTTTTAAATCGTAGTTGGTGTTGTACTGTATCTTCCAATTACGGGTGATGCTCACGTCGCCACTGAGCATAACCGTATTGCTGGAGCTGCTGCTGATAATATTATTCTGGTAGCTAAAACTGTAATTGATAGATAGGTTCCAGGGAACGTTAAAATCGATATAAGCACCCGGATCGCTGTTGATCAAGGCGAGGCGTTGCGATTGGTCGGGCGTCATGGCGGCGAGGGTGCCGTTTACGTTCTGCTGTGGTTTGGGATGAAAGGTAGCCGGGTTGAGGCTGGCACTCATTGACAGGCTGAAATTTTGCAGCAGCGGGAACTTACCTTCGCTGAAGCTTAAGCGGTTAACACGGCGTACATAATTGCGTACCTCCCCGTTTGAGATCGAATCGCGGATAAGGGTTAAGTAAGGATCGAAGTTACCGCTGAAGTTGATGTTGACCTTTTGATTGAGGATGGAGGTATGGCCGGATAAACTGATGTTAGACAGTTTTAATGAATCTGCCGCGAAGTTGTAGAACGTTGAAAGAGAAAGTCCCTGCAAGATGGGTATTTTACGCGGCACGCCCGATGTATCGGTACTTTTGGGTTTCAACTTAGCTTCGATAGTATTATCGAGCGAGAAACCGATACCAGCCTGCTTGCCTGCTGATGGCCCCGGGTAAGCCGACTGTTCAAAGATGGAATACTGCTGCGAAGTGTAAGGATAAGGCACACTGGCGGCACTTACCGCAGTACGGTAGTAGCCATAGCTTGGGTCGCCAAAATCGGGCCGGTAGCTGAAGCTTATCTGCGGCGTGGTGGTAGTACGTATGGCTGTTAAGCTGCCTTTTTTAAAGTAAATTGTGCTATAAACTTTGGTAGATACGCCTGCGTTTAAATTGTATTCGCCGGAGCGTGCAAAGCCGGCAACGGTATCTGTAATAGGCAGCAACTGCCCACTGATACTCCCCCTATCGAACCTTTTTCGAATAGTTTGGAAATTCCAGCGTTCGGTATAGGTACCGCCGGTGTTAAACTGAAAATATTTAAGCACATTGAGGTTCAAAGAAATCGGTACGGTATGCATCATACCGTTCTGCAGCTTTTTAGTTAGTGTGTTTTTAGTAAATAGTTCAGATTCTGGTATGCTGTTTAGTTTGTTGGTACCTACCAGGCTGTAACCTACGTTTATCTTCTGGTACCATTTTTGTTCGCCCACGCGATCAGCCGGATCGAACGGACTGATGGTAGACATGTTGAAGCTAAATGTGGGCAGCTCCAAGGTCACCGTTTTTTTCGTAAGATCTTGTGAGTGGCCCAAACTTACGTTTAAGTTGAAAGGCGTACCGGCCCAGGTGCGGCCGTAGTTGATACTTGATCGCAGGTTGTTTTGGGTAAGCGATTGCAGGTTGTAGTTCTTTTGCCCCGGGCTGTTTTGGTAAAAGCTAGATGTACCGGCGTTTACAGAAGCACTGAACGTAGTACCAGGATTTGCGTTAGGGTCTTGCGAGTGCGACCAGGTAATATTAAAATCCTTACGCGGAGGATCGCCTACCAGCCCGTAATTGTGCGAGCCGTAGCTTAACGTTACGTTGCCGCCGTACTTGTATCTTTTAAGATAGCGCGAATTGGCACTCAATTCATACGAACCTTTAGAATACAGCGAACCCATAAAAGTTACATCGATATTATCATTGATGCCTACATAATAGCCCAGGTTGCGCAGGTAGAAACCCAGTTTCTGGTCTTCGCCAAAGGTGGGCAATATTACGCCCGAGGAACGGGTATTTGGTTTTGGGAAAAAGCCGAATGGGATAGCAAAGGGCAAGGGTACACCCTCAACCTCCAGATAAGCAGGGCCCGATATAATTCGCTTTTTTTGCCCGATGCCCTTTGTGATTACGATACCGAAATGCGTATCAGGGAAAGGCAGCGAACAGGTGCTGAAAATTACATTGCGATAAGCGACCTCATCGTACGGAAGCACTTTTGCCTGCCCACCGGATATGAAATTGCCATCCTGCTCGGTGGCGGGGTTCCATATCTTGCCTTTTTTGGTATCGTAGTTAAACAGCAGCGAATCTGATTCTACCGGCTTCTCGTCTTTAGATTTGGAGATGGGCCTCCCCTCGCCATAGCGCCTTTTTGGGTCGATACGGCCACGGGCAAATATCAGGTGGTTTTTTTCGTCGATACGAATGTAATCGGCATCCAGTTCAAAATCTTCGTAAACCACTTTAGCCCTCCCCCACAGGTACGAAAGCTTGTTCTTCCTATCGGTGTAAGACGAATCTTCGGCTGTCGCCTTGATGATGGATTTAAGCCCCGACCCTTTCACCGTGGTATCGCGTTGTGCCACGGCATTGTTATTTTTAGCGTTCGCGGCAGGTTTTTTTAGCTTCAACAGCTTGCGATCGCGTACAGAATCAAGTTTAATAATGGTATCTTTAGCAAGTGTTTTGCCGTAAGCGTTGCTTGCCTTAGCAGCAAAGCTCACTATTACCATAAGTGCAAACAGAAAAAAAGGGGCAACTAATTTCAAAATAGATTATGAATAGTATTTTTGCAGGTACAGTTAACAGCGTTCAAACATAATGAAAAATAAAATATTGAACAGGTTCAAAAAATTGATTCCCGGCTTAGGGCTTTTATTATTATGCTTATCGTTGTTTTCATTAAAGTCGGCGGCTTCCATAAAAAAAGATACTATCGCCACTAGTTTCAAGCTAAAAACCATTATCATAGATGCAGGCCATGGCGTTAAGGCTGATGGCGCACCTGCCGGGCATTATTCGCGTGGTGCCGATGGTACTTTTTCTTCGGAAAGAAATGTAACGCTTGCTATTGCGCTTAAATTGCAAAAGGCGATAGAAAAAGAATTGGCTGAAGTAAAAGCGGTTTTAACCCGCAGCACGCCCGATGACGTATCGTGGGAAAGGCGGGCGCAAATAGCCAATGAAAATAAGGGACAATTATTTATCTCGCTGCATTGCAACTCCCTGGCCGACCGCGTGGTACGCGAGCGCATAGGCACCAAAAAGAAAAAACCCGTCTATCGCAGCGTTAGGGTGGCAAACAGATCTGGCAAGGGCGTGCTGTTGCTGATATATGGTTTGCACCGCTCGCGCGAAGAGGAGAAAGCTATACAAAACAACCAGGTAGAAGACGATGCCGAGCTTAACAGTGAAGCGCTGGACCCCGACGATCCTACCGTTATTATCCTTACTAACGAGTATAAGCGGAAATTCCGTAAGCAAAGTGTAAGTATCGCAAACTTTATCAACGATGAATTTGTTCAGAATGACGGAAGGCGCACCGAAGGCTTACGCGAGCAAGGTCTATACTTACTTTGCCATAGCGCTATGCCATCGGTGTTGATAGAAACCGGTTACATCAATAATATTGAAGAAGAACAGTACCTGAATTCTGAAGACGGACAAAACGAAATAGTAGATTCGATAGTTCGCGCCATTAAAAATTACAAGAACCAAATGGAACTAACGATAACAAACTAAAAAACACTATCTACCTTGAAAATATCTAACGAAACAAAAATTGGCGCCCTTACGGCGGTATCTATCACTATATTAATACTTTGCTATAGCTTTCTAAAAGGGAACGATGTTTTCTCTGGCTCGAATAAATTTTATGCCGTTTACCGCAGTGTGGAGGGCTTAACCGTATCCAAACCCGTATTGGTAAACGGTTTCCAGATAGGGCGCGTATCAAAGATGCAGTTCTCTGATAAAGACGGCCGTACCACCGTAGAATTTAAAATAAACAGCGAGTATGATGTGCCCGACAATACCCTTGCAAGGCTGGAAAGCACCGATTTGCTTGGCGGTAAGGCTATTGTTTTCGAGCTGGGCAATCATACCGTGTTGGCCCAAAGCGGCGATACGCTGCGTGCTGACATACAGGGCAGCCTGGCCGAGAGCCTGCAGCCTATACAACGCAAAGCCGAAGTATTGATTACTAAGGTTGATTCGGCTATGGGGGCCATCAATCATATCCTGAACCCAGATTTTCAAAAAAACGTAGACCGCAGCTTTGCCAGCATTGCTAATTCTTTAGAAACGCTGGAAGCTACAACCAAAAAGATTGATGCACTGGTAGGCGCGCAAAGCGGCCATATAGATGCCATCATGGCCAATGCCGAAGCTACATCGGGAAATTTGAAAGCGAGTACAGTGCATTTGGATGGTATAGCAAGCAACTTCAAAAAATTCAGTAGCGACCTTGCAGAATCCAACATTAAGCAAACTATGGATAACGCTAACAAGGCAGTAGCCGACCTGCAATCGGTATTGGCTAAGGTTAACAGTACGCAAGGATCACTCGGATTGTTGATGAACGATACGAAACTGTACGATAACCTTAATAATGCTTCCAAAAACCTGGATAATCTGATGATTGATTTGAAAGCGCACCCAAGCAGGTACGTACACTTTTCTGTTTTCGGAAAGAAGGGGAATTAGGGACTTGGAGAGTGGTTGTTAGTGAGTGGAGAATAGTTTTGAGTTTGAGTATTTCGGGAAACCTACTCTCCTATTTCCGCCCAGTTGGATAGGCCTCCTTGGAGCGATACGGCATTGATATCCGGTTTTAGTTTGTTTACCAGCTTCACGGCTTCGGCGCTGCGTTTGCCCGTGGCACAATAAAATACTACTGTTTTACCTGTCTGTAGCACGTGTATTTCATCTTGCAACTCATCAAGCGGGATATGATCGCCGCCTATATCATATAAGTCGCGTTCCTGAAGCGTTCGTACATCTATCAGTTGTATCTCGTTATTTTTTAGTTGTTTTTGCAACTCAGCAGCAGTAAAGGTTGATGGCTCAATGGTTTGCTGTAATACCCTGATGTCCGTTTTGGTGGTAACTCCTATTTTGATGATGCGGCTCTGCATGCTTAATGCATCAAAAACAAGCACTTTGCCTATGAGCGGTTCTTCCGTTTGGGTGATGACCTTAATTACCTCGTTGGCCTGCATGCTGCCAATGATCCCCGCTAAAGTTGGAATAACGCCACCTACCGAGCAATTGGGTATCTGGGTGGCATCAACCTGGGGATATAGGTCGCGATAGTTGGGGCTGCGGGTGCCATCTGCATTGGGCATATTCCAAACAGCTACCTGGCCTTCATACTGGTAAATAGCGCCGTAAACCAGCGGTTTGCAGCCCAGTACGCAAGCATCGTTGATGAGGAAACGCGTGTCGAAGTTATCTGTGCAATCTACTATAAAGTCATAATTTTTAATCACTTGCACAATGTTTAGTGAAGTAATTTTATCGGTATGCGGCACTATTGTTAACCCCGGATTTTGCCTCAGGAGGCGTTCGCAGGCGATGAGGGCCTTTTGCTTGCCCACGTCTTCTGCATCATACAATATCTGCCGGTGTAGGTTGCCCGTTGATATAGTATCATAATCCGCAATGCCTAGCGTCCCTATGCCTGCCGCAGCCAAATATTGCCCAACCGGGCAACCCAAACCACCTGCGCCGATAATGAGCACTTTTGCTTGTTGCAGCCGCTGTTGAGCTGCTTCGCCGAAACCGGGCAGCGCTATCTGGCAGCTGTATCGTTGCAGATCAGGGTTCATCGGTTTTGGCAAATTGGTTGTGTATGATGCGTTTCGCCCTGTCCATTTCCTCTGGCGTGTTTACATTGCTGAGAACCGCAGCATCAGGCACACGCAATAAGTGGATGTCTGAATTGATCAGCACCTTGCGGGGGCAGGAATATCCTTGCGACAAGAATTGAAGTAAAGCTGGATATGCTTTTGGCTCCCAAATAGTTATTAATGGCTCGGGAAAGCCCGTAGCATCGCTGTAATAAGCTGTGGCCAGATGCTGCGTACTGCGGTTATCAATTAAATGCTTCAAAACAGTATCGTCGATAAGCGGCATATCGCAGGCTATTACCAGCCAGGCCGTATCCGGATTGTGCCGGAATGCCGAGAGTATTGCACCATAAGGCCCAAGTCCCGTGAAGGTATCTGTCAAAGTTGAATACGCTCCTGCAATTTTGTTTTGCTGCTGCTCATCGCGGCAGGAGATAAAAACCTCCTGGCTGAAGCCTTTCAGCATATCGGCCATGTAATAGCGTTGTTCTTTACCATGCCAGTTCATTGTACCCTTGTCAACGCCCATGCGTTCGCTTTTCCCGCCGGCCAGTACCAAGCCATTCAACACTGGCTTAGCTTGCTGTAATTTGTTCTGGAAAAACCTGATGATCTGCTCCTTATCGCTGTTTATCCTGAACGTGGGCAACTCGCTCCAGTTAGGCGCAACTTCTTTCACAAAGTCGAATATCTCGTCGGCATTATCAGCCAGCAGTATCATTTGGATATTGGTTAGCTGTGCCGCTCTTTTCTGTAAGGATGCTTTTTTGTTAGCATCTATTATCACTACCTGCGCCTTTGCCTGCTGATGGTTGCCGTTTACCAGCACCATATCCATTTGCGCAAACAGTTGGCGCTGCGTAAATAGCGTTAAATGCTCTTTGTAATTCAGCTGACTGAAATTTATCTGGTCGGTAAATTCTAATGCCGCGCCAACGGTTAGTCGGCCTTGCAGCTGTATATCATCGTGCGAAGTATCTGCATAGGCACACTGATATTTTGGCGAGAGGGCTTCGATTATGGTGTCGGCCACCACTTTTATCACGGTACACGGCCCGCCTACTATAGCCCATTCGTTTCGCGCAAAATTACCCATTGCCGGGCGGGTAATGGCCGTATGCTTTTTATGTTCTTTTAAAATCACGCTTACCTCCTGTTTTTGATATGAGTTTAGTTTCCTTAATCACAATATCGTGGCTTAAGGCCTTGCACATATCGTACACGGTTAAAGCCGCTACGGATGCGCCGACTAGCGCCTCCATCTCGATACCCGTTTTTGCGGTGATGCTGGCTGTGCAGTTGATAACTACTTCATCTTCCTCGTTTAAACTGATGTTAATCATGCAGTTATCCATTCCAAGCGGATGGCAAAGCGGTATCAGATCGCCGGTTTTTTTGGCGGCCATAATGCCTGCAATAATAGCCGTTTGGAACACCGCTCCTTTTTTAGACTGCAATTCGCCATCGGCTAAAAGCTGCAATACTTCCGGCGGCAGCGCCACGATGCTTTGGGCAGTAGCTGTGCGGTGCGTAACCTGCTTTGCCGATACATCAACCATGGTTGGATTACCCTGCTTATCTAAATGAGTTATTTTTGATTCCACCGATTATGTTTTAACACCGATTAAAATGATTTTATTGATTTCACCGATTATTTTTTTATTCCACCGATTTAAACGATTTCACCGATTATTTTTTGGTGCCGATTAAAATTTCCAAACACGAAAAATTTCTCCCGTCTTAAATTCGCTATGTTCCAGAGGCAGTTCAATAAAGGCATCTGTATCGGCTAAGTTAGCAAAATCACCCGAGCCATTGCCCTCAACCGGCGTGGCTATCAGCTGTGCGTTTTGGTTAAAGTTAAGCGTTACCTGTAAAAAGTATTGCAATGGCGGTGTAAAGTTAAAATCCCGAGCCAGCGCTGCATAAACCGGCGGCGTGGGCAGTAAACCCAGCGTTGCGTTTAGCCACAGCAGGAAGTACCGGTGCAGGCACATAAATGTGGCTACAGGGTTGCCCGGGAAAGCAAATACCAGTACGCCGCTTTGATGCCTGCCGAACCAAAAAGGCTTGCCCGGGCGTTGTGATACCTTGTGGAATAGCTTCTCAACCTGCAATTCGTCCAGGGCTTTCGGCACATAATCGAACTTGCCCATGCTTACGCCGCCGCTCAGCAATATCACGTCGTAATTTTGGATGCTGTGCGCCAACTGTTTCCGGGTTATTGCAGGGTCATCGGGGATATGCAAAATATCCGCATGTATGGCATGCTTGGTCAATACCGCTTTTACGGTATAGTTATTGGAGCGGCGTATTTGGTATGGTGTTGGCGTATCGGCAACATCAACCAGCTCATCGCCAGAGGAAATAATCATTACCCGCGGGAGTTTTTTTGCCTGCAAATGTGCCGCACCTACCGAAGCAGCCAGGCTGATAATTGCCGGCGTAACTTTTTGGCCTGCGGCAGCAACTACGTCCCCCTCTTGTTTATCACGGCCCTTGAGGTGGACGTTCTGTCCTTTTTTTACGGTATCTACTGTAATAGTGGCCTGCCCGTTGCGTATCTCAAGACATTCATAAGGTATAACCGTGTCTACCGAGGCATGCAGAGCCGCGCCGGTCATTATTTCGATGCAAAGGCCCTTGTCTTCTATACTGATAGGTTCATCGCCGGCAGCCTGGGTAGCTTTGATATGGAAGTTATTCATACCCTCTTCTACAGCCTGATGATTAATGGCGATGCCATCCATGGTAGCACGGTTAAATGGCGGCAAATCCCGGTCGGCTTTTAAATCGACGGCTAATACTCTTCCAAGCGCCAGCTCAAAAGGAACCGTTTCGGTACCGTAATCTTGGGTTTGCGCCAGTACGAATTTTTCTGCCTGTTGTACTGTGGTCATCTGCTTGTTTTTTAGCCGCCAATGGTTGCCATTGATTCATGGAAATCGGGGTTATCCTTTCGTTTTTGTTCGGCAACCCAGCCGTCTTTCTCACGATGATTAAAGGCTGTGTATAAGGCACCTACGATGGTAGTATTACTTTTACCATCGCGCATTAAGTCTTTGATATTCAACACGCCATCGTCGTATAGGCAATTTTTTAAAGTACCCTGTGGCGTTATCCTTACGCGGTTGCAGGTGCCGCAAAAAGTACGCGAATAAGCTGCGATAATGCCAATGCCGCCTTTATGACCGGGGACGTGGTAATTAGAGGCTGTGGCGTATAATGGGTCTGGCGCTTTCTGGATATCGGGATAAACGTTGCGTATCTCATCAAATATCCGCACATAATCCCACAGCACCCCGCTATAGTCGTGACCGTCGCCGTTGAAAGGCATTTCTTCGATAAAGCGGACACTTACCGGTAGCTCTTTGGTTAGTTGCACCAGCGGGATGATATCCTGTGTGTTGCGGCCGGCCATTACCACGGTGTTTATCTTCACTTCTATATCGTGCTTTAGCAATTCATCTAAAGTTTGCATTACGGCCGCAAATTCATCGCGGCGGGTGATGGCGAAAAAACGGCCGGCATCTAATGTATCCAGGCTAAGGTTTACCGAACGCACACCTATGGCTTTTAAAGCCGGAACGTGTTGAGCGGTCAGCACGCCGTTTGTGGTTATGCTGAGTTCTTTTAGTCCGGTGAGTTTAGAGAGTGCTGTAAGTAGCTGCATGATATCCTTACGCACGAATGGCTCTCCGCCCGTGATGCGTATCTTATCGATGCCCATCTTTACCAGCAATTCGCAGGCGCGCAGCATTTCTTCATAGGTCATCAGTTCGGCGCGGCTAAGCCATTCAAGGCCTTCCTCGGGCATGCAATAAAAGCAACGCAGGTTGCACTTATCGGTTACTGCCAGGCGCAGGTAACTAATTCTTCTTCCGTGATTATCTAGTAGCAAGTATTGATGGTATTAAAATTTAACAGTAGTACCAAGGCAATAGTTTGGGAGGTAGGGCACAAATATAATAAAGAACATGAATCGCGCTGATACGAATGAAATTAATGACACGAATTCTACGAATTTCAATAACAAGAATGCCACGAGTTTCTATCAGCAATTATGCTTCTAAAAATTCGTGGCATTCGCCCAAATCGGTGAAAATTCGTGTCTATTAAATTCCTGCTTATTTTATTTTACAGAGAACTTATAGATAGTTTGGGTTTTGTAAACCGCACCAGGTTTCAACACGGTAGTGGGAAAGCTTGGCTCGTTGGGCGAATCGGGGAAGTGTTGGGTTTCCATGGCAAAGGCTGTGCGGTGCGCGTCGGGTGTACCACCTTTCAGGCTGTTGCTGCCATTCATAAAATTGCCGGTGTAAAACTGCATGCCGGGCTCTTCTGTAAACACCTCCATCTTGATGCCGCTTTTGTCGCCAACAACCGTTGCGATTGGCGTGCTGATGTCGTGCTTGTTCAGCACGTAGTTATGATCGTAACCTTTGCCATCTTTCAGTTGGATATTGTCCTGCTCTATCCTTTCGCCAATTGCGGTTGCCGTTGTAAAATCGAACGGTGTACCTTTAACAGGCTCTATTTTCCCGGTTGGTATCAGCGTGCTATCTACCGGGGTGTAGTTATCAGCATCTATCTGCACCAAATGGTTCAGCGCAATGCCGCTACCCTGCCCGTTCAGATTAAAATAGGCGTGGTTGGTAAGGTTTACCGGGGTTGCTTTATCTGTAGTAGCCTCGTAGCTTATCTTCAGGGCGTTATCATCAGTAAGGGTATAAATTACTTTCACATTAAGGTTACCGGGGAAGCCTTCTTCCATGTCCTTAGAAAGGTAAGTAAACTCAACCGTCGCGCTGTCTATCTGTTTGGCATCCCATACCATGGCATCGAAACCTTTTTTGCCGCCATGTAAAGTGTTTGGCCCATTGTTGGTAAACAATTTGTATTCCTTGCCATCCAGCGTGAATGTGCCTTTTGCCAGGCGGTTACCATAGCGGCCAATAATGGCACCATAGTACGCTGAAGCGGCGCGTTGAAATCCCTCCAGATCATCGAAACCTAAAACCACATCGGTTAGTTTACCGTCTTTATCAGGTACCAGCAGACTTATTAAATGCGCGCCGTAGTTGGTAAGCGCGGCTTCTGCGCCTTTTTTATTCTTGAGTACAAATAATTCGGTTTTCTTCCCGTCTATCGTTCTTTCGAATGCGGAAGCTTCGGGTAATTTGACTGCGAGGGCGGTAGATGTGGTGTCGGCCATAGTATTGCTTTTAGGGGCAGATTGGTTACAGGCGGCTAAGATAGCGCTGCCAGCAATTGCCAGTGCCAAAATCGGTTTTTTTAAGGTGTTTTGCATAATTTTTATAAAAATTGGTCGGTTTATTTTCTTTGCGATGGCACGGCCATCGGTATTCCGGTACGTTGGGGTATACCGAAGTTTGGCGTACCATCTGCATTCCAGCTGAATTTCTGCATGCGTGGCGAACGAAAGCTACCACAACCCTGCCCCGGCATAGCGTTAGCGTGGTAGATGATCCAATCCTCCTTACCATCGGGTGATTTAAAGAACGAATTATGCCCGGGTGCATAAACGCCGTTTGCTTCCGATTTTTTGAACACGGGCTGTGCCGATTTCGCCCAGGATTCCGAGTCGAGCAAATCAGCATCGGCAGATGCCGTCAGCATGCCTAGGGCGTAAAAATCAGTCCAACAACCGCTTGCCGAATATATCAGGAACAGTTTTTTGCCATGCGCCAATATCTCGGGACCTTCGTTCACGTTTACATGTGGAGGGTTCGCGGCATCGTGCAGGTCGCCGTTCTTTTCCCAATCGTAAAGCGGGCTTGATATCTTAACCCGTTTGCCTTCTACCGTGTAAGGGTTCTTTAACTTTGCAATGTAAATATCCTGCTGGCCGTTTTCGTCGCCTTCCCAGCCGGCCCAAATCAAATACAATTTCCCCTTATGTTCGAATACCGAGCCGTCAATGGCCCATTTGTCGCTGTCGTCGTTAAGCTTACCTTTAAATACCCATGTGCCTTGCAAAGGGTCTGGCGAAGAATTTTCCAATACATATAGCCGGTGATGGTTGTTGTTGCAATCGTCGGCGGCGTAATAAAGGTACCACTTATGGTTTAGGTAATGGAGTTCGGGTGCCCAAAGCTCTTTTGAGTAAGGCGTGTTGGGCTCGGGTACCCAAACAGTTTTTTTTTCGGCTTTTGCCATTTCGCCCAGATTTTTGGTTTTCCATATCACCAAACTGTTTTGGGTAGAATTGGTGTAATAGTAATATCCGTCCTGGTAAATTACCCATGGGTCGGCACCCGAGGGCAGCAAGGGATTAGTAAAAGTACCGGACGGCTGGCTTTGGGCAAACATAGTCTGCCTCGCCGTTAAGGCAAAAAACAATGCAAAAAGTAATTTTATCCAGGTTGTTCTCATACTATCTTATCACAGCCGAATCGCAAATGTAGGTGGGTACTATGCCCGTGGAGGTCATGCGGGTTTGTGCATCGGCAGGCAGCGTATTGCCCGATAATACCAAAACTGTATCCAGCCCAAATTTGTTTCCGCCTAAAATATCCGTCTGTAGGGTGTCGCCTACCATCACAATTTCTTTTTTGCTGATGGGGCGGTACTCACGTATCAAATCATAAGCGAACATAAACATCTGCGAATCGGGCTTGCCGAAACGGATGAATTTCTTGCCTACTATCGTCTCCACCATAGCTGCAATACCGCCTATGGCAACTGCAATTTCGTTTACGTTTACCGGGTAGGCAAAATCGGTATTGGCTACGATGGCGGGTATGGTGCGCCTTCGCAGCAGATTTACGGTTTTGTTTAAATCATTGCACCAGTCAAAGCCCTCATCATCCAAAAACACCAATGCGTTCACTTTATCAAAGTTCTCTGCCGTTATCTGGCTCACGGGCAGGGTGTGCAGGCCTTCGCTTTCGATATAATGCGCCGAATCATCGGTACCTAAATACGCTACAATACCTTCATCAACTTTCAGGTCGAGGAACTCTTTAGTAAGCATTCCTGATGAAATGATCCTATCCGAAGTAATGGCGTGCAACCCTTTCTTATGATACGATTCGGCCAATTGGGCCGGACTGCGCGAAGCATCGTTGGTAACAATATAATACTCCTTGCCGCTTTCTTCCAGGTATTCAAACGTGCGCTCTATACCCGGCACCAGGCCACCATAGTTTTTGAGCACACCAAACGCATCGAAAAAAACCACCTCGTAATTATCTATTATCTCCCGGAAATCCTCTATTAGCCTCATTATAATCGGTTGTAAATGTTAAAAGAAAGTTCTGAAAATCGGTAGCACCAAGTAACAGTTGATAGGTATTGGAGAAGAATTGAGAGGAGTTGGGGAAGGTTGATTAAAGTTAGAAAGGTTAGAGAAGTTAAAAAGGTTGCATTACACTGATTATTTTAAAATGCCTGTAACCTTAGTTAATATTTTTAACTTTTCTAACCCTTTTAACTTTTCTAACTTCTTTAACCTTTCTCAACCCAGCTTCAGCGCTTCAATTATTTTTTCTGCATCAAAATCGCGGTCTACCGACGGCAGGTAAACATCAAAAGCTTCAGACTGTAGTTTTTTCGCGTATTGCTCATTAAAAAAGTGTTTACCGTCTTTTATCACGTAATTGAGGATGAAAAAGCGGTAAGCTTCTTTCATAAACCTAATCTCGTCGGCTGTTAGCGGATAAACTTTGTGGTACTCTTTTAAAAACGTGATAAATCTGTCTTCCATCATTGGCCCTATCACGTAGCTGAATACCGTGCGGTCGCCAACATCAGATACCACCCTGCTGAAGAAATAAAAATCCAGCACGCGGTAGCTCATCCTGAACCAGTCGTAATCCCAGCGTGAATATAGGTCATAATTAGGCGCGACGGAAAAGTTTCCGATGTTCCAGTCGATAAAAACCGGGATAATATCGAACGAGTGCATGTTGTATTTAGATCGGTTGCGCAGGAACAAATCGCAATGATATTTCAAGAAATCTACCTGCATAGCCGAACCGAAATCGCGTTCGTTAGTCTCCAGTTGCTGTTGCAGCGAATAGATATCCGTGCGCAGTGTTTTTGATGATTTTGGCAAAACGTTCTTTACCCTACAGCATGCTTTGTGGAATTTACCTAATTGCTGACCAAGCTTTTTGATCAGGTTATCATCCAGCCGCTTGGGCAACCTGTTCTGGATGCGCGTTGGGTTGTAAAACACCACCCAGGCATCTTCTTTACCGTGCTTATAGTGGTATATGTAAACGCGGTTGTTCTTCAGTAGCGACTTCGCAAGCAAATTCTCGAAAGGATATAACAAGTTGTTGCTCAGCGCATGGATGATACGGTGATCTTCTTTAAAATGTTCGAATTTACCGAATAACGATAATTTGGCGATGATGATATCCTCGTCATCGAAAGTAACACGGAAAACATGATTGGTTGACACCATGGCGCTGATATCTTCAACGCTTTTGATGGTTTTGGAGGCGTCATAGCCCTCCCACGCTTTTTTTATAATGATAGAAAAGTCCACTTGTGGTTATAATTGGTTTGCATAGTTATGCATTTTTACGATTTTAGTAACAAAATTTTTCTGTTGTGGTTTTTTTAACCACAGAGGGCGCGGAGGTTCCGCAGAGTTTCACAGAGACCTGTCAATTGGAGAAGGAGGGCTATTAATAATGCGTTTAATACCATCTTTCAGTTTAATTACTTTGAAATTTATTAGTAGGCCTAATTGATAATTACCAAGCTTTAAATAAGTTAGCGTTTGTGCTAAATGTATATCATTCAGTTGTTCTACACATTTTGTTTCGATGACAATTTTATTTTCAACCAAAAGGTCGAGCCGGTAACCACATTCTAATTTAACCTCTTCAAATATTAACGGCATAGGCTTTTCTTTTTCCACCATTAATCCCATTTTGAATAGCTTATAAAAGAGGCATTCCTTGTAAGCGCTTTCCAGCAAGCCAGGCCCTAATGCACTATGCACTTCCATCGCAGCTCCAATAATCTTACCTGTCAACTCGTTATCCGACATACAAATCTCTGTGTTACTCTGCGAATCCTCCGCGCACTCTGTGGTTAAAAAACTAAATTATTTCGAAATACCTCTTCAACTCCCAATCACTAACACTCTTGGCATACTGCCTATGCTCCCAGAAGCGGGTTTGGGTGAAGTGTTCCACAAAACCGGCACCGAAGAGTTCTTTGGCTATGGGGGAGTTTTGCATGGCTGTAGCTGAATCGAACAGGTTGGTATGCAGGCTGCCGTTGCTTTTATCCTGGTAGCCATTGCCCACGGTTGGGGCGATATCCAGCTTCAATTTGTTTTTGATGCCGTAAATACCTGATGCCAGGGCGGCGGCTATGGCCAGGTAAGGATTGGTATCTGAGCCCGGGATGCGGGTCTCGAGTCGGGTATAGCCAACTGAGGTATTGATAACACGGAGTGCGGTGGTGCGATTATCTACTCCCCAGGTAATAGTGGTTGGTGCCCACGCCCCTTCTACAAGGCGTTTATAACTGTTGATGGTGGGCGCATACATAGGCAGCAGGTGCGGCATGCAATAGAGCTGACCGGCAAGGTATTGCTTATGCAGTTCGCTCATCTTATGCTGATCGGTGCCATCGTAAAACAGGTTTTCACTCTGGTCGTCGCTCCAGAGGCTTTGGTGGATGTGCCCACTACAGCCGGGTAGGTTTTGGTTCCATTTGGCCATAAAGGTGGCGGTAATGCCATGCTTGCTGGCAATTTCTTTCACTGCTGTCTTAAATAGTACGGCCTTATCCGCTGCCTGCAAGGCTTCGCAATGCTCAATGGCAGCTTCGTAAACGCCGGGGCCGGTTTCGGTATGTAAACCTTCTATGGGGATGTTAAATTGAGTAAGCAGGTTAAACAGGTCATAATAAAAATCGCCGTTTTGCGAGGTGCGGAGTATAGAATAACCAAACATGCCCGGCGTTAAGGCCTCCATATTGGCGAAGCCTTTATTTTGCAGACTTTGCGGCGTTTCTTTAAAGTTGAACCACTCAAACTCCTGAGCGAACTCGGCATGGTAACCCATCGCTTTGCAGTCGGCAACGATATTTTTGAGCAAACTGCGCGGGTCGGCCGGTACTGTGTTTCCGTGCGGGCCGCTATAATCGGCCAAAAAGAATGGGATATTATCCTGCCAGGGAATGTTGCGCAAAGTACCCAGGTCTATATAACAAAGTTTATCGGGATAACCGGTGTGCCAGCCGGTAAGCTCAACATTATCGTAGCAGGTATCGTTACTATCCCAGCCGAAAACCACATCGCAAAAGCCATAGCCGGTTTTTAGGCCATCGAGGAATTTCTTTACGCTGATAACCTTGCCGCGCAAAACACCGTCGACATCGGCAAAAGCGAATTTGATTTTGGTTATATTGTTTTCTTTGATGTAGGTTGTTACCTGTTCCTGGTTCATGATGGCTTAGTATAAAATGGCAATTTAAGCAAGATAAATATAATATGACGGATGTTGCATAGCAGCCGCCTACAGTATTAGGGGTTGCAAAGATAATACGATAAACCAATCCGCATTCGTATTATTTTGCGCAAACCAAACAAGGCAATTTTGCTACCTTTAAACATGCCAACCCATCTGTTGTTTGTTTACGGCACTTTATTGCAAAAGGATAACGAATTTGGCATTTATCTTAAAAAACACTGCGCTTTTTTGAGTGCAGGCAAAATAAAAGGGCGGCTGTACGATATTGGCGAATATCCCGGCTTGATGTTCGACGCCGCGGGTTATTTTATTCATGGCAACATTTATAGTGTAGATACCGACGATGTATTGCAGGTACTTGATGCTTACGAAGGAGTTGGGCCGCTTGAAGATCAACCCAATTTATACCAGCGGATAAATTGCCCTATCGTTACAAATGATGGCGATAAGAATGCTTGGGTGTATGTATATAACTTACCCGTTGAGGGATCACCGGAGATTACCTCGGGCAATTATCTGGAATATATAGGGCAAAAAAAATCCCCCGGTAGTTAAGCGGGGGATATAAGATCAGTTAATAAAAAGGGGTATTATAATTTTGCTGATTTAACAGTTTTGATGATTACAGCAGCAACTTTGTATGGATCTGCAGCCGAGTTAGGGCGACGATCTTCCAGGTAACCGCTCCAATCGTGATCAACTGTGTAAAGTGGGATACGGATAGAAGCACCGCGGTCAGAAACACCGTAGCTGAAATCGGTAATAGAAGCAGTTTCGTGTTTGCCGGTTAAACGCAAGTGGTTATCAGCACCATATACAGCAACGCACTCAGCAACCGCAGGGCGGAATGCCTCGCAAATAGCGGTAAAAGTTTCTTTGCTGTTTGCAGTACGTAAAGTTGTGTTAGAGAAGTTGGCGTGCATACCAGAACCGTTCCAGTCTAAAGTACCCAATGGTTTGCAATGGTAGTTGATTGATACGCCGAACTTTTCGCCGATACGCTCTAGTAAATAACGGGCAACCCAAATTTGATCGCCGGCTTCTTTAGCGCCTTTTGCAAATATCTGGAACTCCCACTGACCGGCAGCAACCTCAGCGTTGATACCTTCAACGTTTAAGCCCGCATCTAAACAAGCATCTAAGTGCTCTTCTACAATGTCGCGACCGAAAGCATTGTTAGCACCTACCGAGCAATAGTAAGGACCCTGTGGACCTGGGTAGCCACCTGCCGGGAAACCAAGTGGTTTATTGGTTGCAGGATCCCAAAGGAAGTACTCCTGCTCAAAGCCAAACCAAAAATCGTTGTCATCATCCTGGATAAGTGCACGGCCATTAGATTCATGAGCAACGCCTTTTGAATCCAATACTTCGCACATTACCAGGTACGCATCTTTACGTTGCGGATCAGGGCATGTAAATACAGGTTTTAAAACGCAATCAGATGAACCACCTGGTGCCTGCTCGGTTGATGAACCGTCAAAGCTCCAGTTATCCAAATCTTCAACTTTACCGCTGAAAGATTTAACAATTTTAGTTTTGCTACGTAAGCTTTGTGTCGGTTTGTACCCATCCAGCCAGATGTACTCAAGTTTTGTTGCCATTTTTAATGAATTTTGTAATTTTAAGTTTAAATTATAGTTCTCGTTGAGCTTTCACTATGTTCTACAATGCGAATTTAATTCATTTTTACAAATATCATAGCGTTTTTTATAAAAATTATAAAAATTTACAATAAATGGCTTTATAAATTCATAAATCAATTAAATAACTATCAATTCTATGGTAATAGATAAGTAATTGATATAAAACAAAAGAACGCGCAATAATTTACTATGCGCGCATAATTAAAATTAATTGCTGCCTACCTGCAAAGGGTGGCTATTTACCCGAAACAACTCCCCAGTAGCAACCATTTCTAATCTTTTTCAGCAAAATGGTATCTGTTTTTAGTTCGATGGGCGTGTTTTTAGCCAACAAATAGAGTTTTGCCACGCTATTATCGTAAATATAAGTAGCCACCCGGTGCTGGGCCGGTATTTTGTCTATTACATCTACCCGTAAAGCATTAGTTGCCTTTGCTTGGTTTATGTCCTCACCCCCAATTTGCAGGTTTTTTACATAGTTTACAACGAATTTGATGTCTTTTTCGGTCTTTACAACCTTTTTGTAATTTTCATCTGCTTTTACAGCAGTAATGAGGCACTTTACACAGGGCTCGGCAATAGTAGCATTGCCGTAGTTTTTATCAGGGTTGTTTATCACACTGTCTTTCTTACCGTTGAGCGTAATTGCAGTTTTGCTTAGCGTATTAGATACCGGCTTGGGTTTACTGGTATTGTTGTTGCATGCGGCAACAAGCGCTATAGCAAATACGGATAATATGAATATGTTCCTGGCCATGGTTGGGTATGATTATAGTACATTATACAAGTGGCAAACCCTTTTGTGTGGAACAAGGCCAATACAAGCCTAACAAACTAAATTTTAAAATAGCTGTTTAAACCTTTTTATGACAGTTTTTTGGGCAAAATTTACTAAAATTGCCTGATTTATGGCGAATTCACCGTAACACGCACTATTGCCGCTCACCCTGGCAAGTGGTTTGGCTTTTTCGTCATCTACAGGCATAAATTTTCATCTTTCAAATAAATAATTGAGTGTATCTTTAACACATTCAATACTAACAATGAGCAAGGGCAATACAGTTTCAGATTCAACGGTTGATGTAGTTTTGATTGGCGCAGGTATTATGAGCGCTACACTTGGGGTAATGCTGAAAGAACTGCAGCCCGATTTGTCGATAGAAATTTTCGAAAGGCTGGATACCATTGCTGCCGAAAGTTCTGATGCCATGAACAATGCGGGCACAGGTCATTCTGCCTTTTGTGAGCTCAATTACACACCGCAGAAGAAAGACGGTAGCGTATCTGCCGAGAAAGCCGTGCAGATTGCCGAGCAATTTGAGATAACGAAAGAATTTTGGGCTCACCTGGTAGATAAGAAATTCGTTGGTAAACCCCAGGATTTTATCAGTAAAACACCGCATATCAGCTTTGTTTGGGGTGCCGATAATGTAGATTATCTAAAGAAACGTTTCGATGCCATGGCGAAGCATCATTTTTTTAAGGATATGCTATACTCCGAAAACCACGCGGAACTAAAAAAATGGATGCCGTTGGTGATTGAAGGCCGCGATGCCGGACAAAAAATTGCAGGCACTTATATGGATATAGGTACAGATGTAAATTTCGGTGCACTTACCTGCACTTTATTTAGTTGGCTGGAGCAGCAGCCTAACGTAAGTCTGGCCCTGAATCACGACGTAGACGATATCAAACGCGATAAGGATAACACCTGGCGCCTTAAAGTTACCGATAAAGCCAGCGGACAAAAGCGCAGGCTGAACGCCAAATTCGTATTCGTAGGTGCGGGTGGCGGTGCTTTACCCCTGCTGCAAAAATCGGGCATTGCCGAGAGCAAGGGCTTCGGCGGCTTCCCCGTAAGCGGGCAATGGCTGGTATGTAATAACCCGGCCGTAGTGGCAAAGCATAATTCCAAGGTTTATGGCAAGGCATCGGTAGGCGCGCCGCCTATGAGCGTACCGCATTTGGATACCCGTATGATCGGGGGCAAAAAAGCCTTGCTTTTTGGTCCTTACGCAGGTTTCTCTACACGCTTCCTCAAGAAAGGCTCGCTGTTGGATTTGTTCGGTTCTATAAAACTCAATAACTTATTACCACTGCTTGCCGTGGGCCGCGACAACTGGGATCTCACCAAATATCTTATAGGCCAGGTGCTGCAATCACCAACCGACCGACTAAACGCTCTTAAAGAATACTTCCCCGAGGCCGATGCTAAGGATTGGGAATTGGAGGTTGCCGGTCAACGCGTGCAGGTGATCAAAAAAGATGCTAAAAATACAGGCGTGCTCCAATTTGGCACCGAGGTAGTTACTGCGGCAGATGGCAGCATATCTGCCCTGCTGGGTGCTTCACCGGGTGCATCAACATCTGTACCTATTATGATAGAACTGATAGAGCGTTGCTTTAAAGACAAATTAAAAACCCCCGAGTGGCAGGCCAAGCTGAAGCAGATGATACCCTCCTACGGGCAATCACTTACTAACGACGAAGCATTGGCCGACGCAACGCGAGCGCGTACGAGCAAGTTGTTAGGGTTGGCTTAGGTAAAACCTTTGGATCTAATTTCGATTATTTCCCAAGGCTAAACGCTATGGGCACCGAATATTGCACACGTACCGGCTTTCCTTTTTGCATGCCCGGCAACCATGGTGGGCATGCCTTTATGGCCCGGATGGCTTCTTCGTCGCAACTGCTACCGATGCCGCGCAGCACTTTTATATTGCTTAGAGTGCCGTCTTTTTCTACCACAAAAGTAATGATAATGCGCCCTTGCACCTTGGCATTAAAAGCCGCAACAGGGTAACGAATAACGCGCGCTAAGTAACGTGCGAAGCCTCCCTCTCCCCCGGGAACTGCGGCTGCACATCTACAGATGTGTACACATCGGGCATGGACATATCAAAATCTGGGCCTGATATCAGCTTGACATTTTGATAAACTGCTTTTTCGGTTTTCCCATCGTTTATAGTGCCCATCCATTCTCCATCCTCGTGCCCATTTTTAACAGGCCCTTGTGCTACATATTCGAAATCGGCACTGGTTTTTATCCAGGTACCATTACCCTCTTCTGTCAGCACCTTGCCGGTAGAGTCGGAACATTGTTTAAGGATTGGGCCATTGGCGGTATAATCTATTACCGAATATAACTTACCGTTAGGGAAATAGCTGAGGCATTCGCCGGTAAGGTTGCCGTTATCATAGGTGCGGATGTACTTGCGGTGGCCGTTATGAAAGTATTCGATATATGGGCCCTGCAAGCCATTCTCTATATATGGCGAGTTGATATAAGTATGGGCCATAGCTTTGCGTCTGCCATCTTTAAATACATCATTCACGGTAATGAGGCCTTTATCAACCGTACTATCAGGCGGTAATAAAATCCTTACAAAATCGGCTGCCTCCTTGCTTTCGGCCATCTTGCCATTATTGTACATATAATACGCCGCGGTATCCCGTTTTTGAGCCTGCGCTGCCATGCCTATGCAAAGGCAAAGGCAAAAAAACAAGTTAATAAAAGCTCTCTTAGTCATTGGATAAGGCAAATGCTATGGGTACAGAAAACTGAACACGTACGGGCCTGCCGTTTTGAATCCCTGGCCGCCACGCAGGCGATAACTTCATTACACGAAGCGCTTCTTTACTCAAACTTTCGTCTGGCGAACGCAAGACCTTAATGTCCGTTAAGTGGCCATTAGCCTCTACCACAAAAGTTAAAATTACACGGCCCGTTATTTTATGTTCGCGTGCGTAATCGGGGTATCTTAAGGTGTAGCTTAGGAATTGACCAAACGCAGAATCGCCGCCGCCAAAACTGGGCTGTTGTTCAACTGCCTGAAATATCTGCCGAACATGCAATTGCTCGTTGGGCAAGCGCATTCCATTTTTATTCTGAATTTTATAGGTGGCTGTGTCGCCTGCAAATCTTTGTATCCAAATACCGTCTTCTTTTCCGTTAACAACAGCACCGGTAAATGTTTCCAAATCATCAAATGGGTTCATGTTTACCCAGCTACCGTTTCCATTATCCGCAAGCAATTTACCTGTTGAATCGAGGCAGGTTTTCAGGAATGCTTCACCACTATCATAGCTTATTACTCTGTAAAGTTTTCCGTTAGCGTAATAAGCGCTGTCGTTACCCACCTGCTTACCTTTTATGTATTGTTTTACTAACTTTTTTCGGCCACTCTTGTAATATTCAGTATATACTCCGTTGGCACCAGGCTCAAAATTCCTTTCACCACTGTATGATTTTGCCAGCAAACGAAGCGTTCCGTCGGGGTAGTAATCCTGTATTTCGTACATACCCGAATCAACTTTAATTATAAGTCGCAGAAATTCTGCAGTGGCTTGGTTCAGAGCCATATCATATTGGTTACGCATATAGTAAGCTGTTGAATCGTGCCGCACAGCATCTTTTTTCGATTTTTGAGCTATCGCAGCTAAACTCAGCAGGCAACTAAATAGCAGTATAGGTAAAGTTTTTATCATTCGATAAGGGCAATGGTTACATGAATTAAATATAGCAAATGTATACTAATTCATAAAACGCGTATAAAAAAAACGGCCCCTAAGCATTGCCGGGGCCGTTTGCATTTCATAAAAGACTATTGCCTATTTAAAATCGTCGCTTGTCAAGCCGCTGTTTACCGTAGCGCCGGTTACTTTAAATTCGGTGGCTACACCACCAATAGCGGTTTTTTCGGTATATGGTATTTTTACGCCGGTTACAATGGTTTGGTAATTACTGTACACCGATGGGCTGCTGCCCGCCCCATCATTAACGCGTTTGATTTTAAAGCCGGTTTTTGGGTCGTAATATTGCCTTGCACGTACGCCTTCGGGGTTAGTTACCGTAATAAGGTAGGTTAGTTGCCCATCAACCACCTGCATTACGGGTGCCAGTTCAAGTTTATAACCTGTTTTATCGTAATCCAGCTCCGGGAATATGCGGTAGCGGTTGCGGATCTTCGGATTTTCTTCCTTACTTACCACCGCTGGGTTATTGAATTGTTTCAGCTTTACACTATCGCCGTTGATAACGATATTAGATAACACGAAGTTGTTATATGCCGGCGCAATGATATTCAGGTTGAACTTATCTGCCCCCTTGTATTTAGCAGTCATCTTGATATCCACCCCCTGGAACACACCGTCGGCTTTAACGGTAAGGTCGGTAATGTCCTTCAGTTTGCCTTCTCCGCCAACCGCGCTGATATAAGCATTGATAACATCTTTTGCCGTAACACCATTGGCAACCAGTTTGCCGCTCAGTGCATTATTATCAGGATTCACGTCAGGCAGTTCGTGGTCGGGGTCAAGAATAACGTACGAAATCTTCGAGGTGGATTTGTATGGGAATGTCCACGTGCCACCGCGCTGCCAAATTTCGGCTGGTAGCTTTACTGTTCCGCTTTTGCCGTTCTCTTCCATAATGAAAGCAGTTACCGGCAGCGCCATTTCGCCCAGGTTCTCTATGGTTATCAAAGAGCCTTTCGCAGCATCGTTATCGGTATAGTTTATTTCTTTTACAGCCTGGTCGAGCTTCCAGGTTTGCAGAAACCACTCGTTCCAAAACCAGCTAAGGTCCTCTCCTGCTGCGTTATCCATGCTGTGGAAGAAATCCCATGGCGTAGGGTGTTTAAAAGCCCAACGTTTGATATAGGTTTTAAATGCATAATCGAAGCGTTCTTCGCCCAGTATCTGTTCGCGCAGTATCATTAGCCCTTGTGCTGGTTTCTCGTAGGCAGCGTTGCCCAGGTAATCGCCCTGTATCACATCAGGCGTGTTCATGATGGCATCGGCATTATCGCTGAATATGTAAGATGCGCCACCCTGCACATCGTCTTTAGTGTAGTACTCACCTTTGTTGAATACCTTGGTATCCACCTTATTGATAAAGGTATTAAAGCCTTCGTCCATCCAGGCGTACTTGCGCTCGTTAGAGCCTACGATCATAGGGAACCAATTGTGGCCAAACTCGTGGTTGGTAACATCCCAAAGACCGCCGCCCTGGCTTTCGTGGCTACAAAATACAATGCCGGGGTACTCCATGCCACTTACCGGGCCGCCTACGTTGGTAGCCACCGGGTAAGTGTACTCAAACCATTTGCCTGAATACAGTTCTATAGATGCCTTAACATATTCGGTAGAGCGGCCATAAGCGCCTACGCCACCGCTGGCAATAGGGTAAACCGATTGCGCCAGTGCTTTTTTGCCATTAGACAGGTTGATGCGCGCAGCATCCCACACAAAAGCCTTGGATGCTGCCCAGGCCACGTCGCGTGAGTTTTTGCAAAAGAAATGCCAGGTGAGCGATGGCTTTTTAACATAGGCATTGCCAGCCAAAACTTCGGCCGAATCTTTTATCATTACCGTTTTATCGCTGGCTTTTGCCTGCGCAAGGCGTTTTAAAGCCGTTGGGGTAAGCACCTCCGTTGGGTTAATCAACTCGCCCGAACCCACCAGCACCAGGCTGGCCGGCGCAGTAATGGTATAATCGAAGTTGCCGTACTCCAGGTAAAACTCCGATGAGCCTAAGTAAGGGATGGTGTTCCAGCCGCTGATATCGTCGTAAACCTCCATGCGGGGGTACCATTGCGCAATATCATATATCCATCCCTGCGGGGTTTTCAGGCGGCCTGTGCGGTCGGTACCGTACTCGGATATATCGTAGGCATAATCAATTTTTATCTGTAGTTTGGCGCCGTTTGCCCTAAGGGTATCTTTAAGGCGTATCTGCATACGGGTATCGTTTACGATGTAATTGGCTTTCTCGCTTTTATTGCTGCTGCTAAGCGTTACCGCTTTTATTTCATAGCCTTTGGTAAAGCCGGTATTGGCAAAACGCCCACCGCCAACAACCGATGTAGCCTGCCCGCGCGAATCTTCGCGGTAGATATTCTGATCTGCTTGCAGCCATAAAAAGTTAAGGGCATCGGGGCTGTTATTGGTATAAGTAATGGTTACACTGCCCGTGAGGCGGTGTTTTAGGGTGTCGAGGGTTACGTCGATCTTATAATCGGCGCGGTTTTGCCAATATTTTGCGCCTGGTGCGCCAGAGGCTGAACGGAAGAGGGTGCTCCTATCCGGGTAAAACAAAGGGCTAAACACCTTGTGCTGATCGTACTTAGGTGCAGGTTTATCGGTGTTTTGCGCTTTTGCGCCTATAGCGCAAAGCATCAGGAGCAGGCCGAGGGCCTTTTGATAACTTTTCATTTTTAAGCAGTATGATTTAAAGGCTAATATATTGTTTTTTAACAAACGGGCACGTTATTATATAAACATGGCGTTAAATCCATGCCTATTTTTTATATTTTTGCACTAATGCAGTCATGCCACCAACAGGCATAACCGCTTTTTTCTTTTCCAAATAAATGGATATATCAGTTGTAGTACCGTTGTATGATGAAGTAGAATCGTTGCCCGAGCTTACCTCATGGATAAGTAAGGTGATGGCCGAGAACCGCTATTCGTACGAGATAATTTTAGTTGACGACGGCAGCAAGGATGGGTCGTGGGAGATGATTTTGAAGCTAAAGGAGGGCAATCCGCATATCCGTGGCATTAAATTCAGGCGCAATTACGGTAAATCGGCCGCACTGAATACCGGCTTCGAAGCTACAAAAGGCGATGTGGTTATAACCATGGATGCCGATTTGCAGGATAGCCCGGACGAAATTCCCGGCCTTTACCGCCGCATTACCGAAGATAAATACGATCTGGTATCGGGCTGGAAAGCCAAACGGTACGACCCTTTGAGCAAAACCATCCCCACCAAGCTTTTCAACGCGGCCACGCGCAAAATGAGCGGGATTGATAACCTGCACGATTTTAATTGCGGGCTTAAAGCCTACCGCAAGGCGGTGATAAAAAATATAGAAGTGTACGGCGAAATGCACCGTTACATACCAGTGCTGGCCAAATGGGCTGGGTTCACCAAAATTGGGGAGCAGGTAGTGGAGCACCGTGCACGTAAATACGGCAAAACCAAATTCGGTATGAGCCGCTTTGTTAACGGTTTCCTGGATTTGTTATCAATATTCTTTGTAGGCAAATTTGGTAAGCGACCGATGCATTTTTTCGGGATGATGGGCACGATTAGTTTTTTGACGGGCTTTATTATGGCAATATGGATAAGCAGCGAAAAACTTTATCTTATTGCACACGGACTTCACTATCGCGACATTACCGATAACCCTTTGTTTTATATAGCAATTGTGGCCATTATATTGGGCTCGCAACTGTTTTTAACAGGTTTCGTTGCCGAACTGGTATCCCGCAACGCGCCGGAACGCAACAAGTATCAAATTGAGGATACAGTGTAAATGTGCAGATGTGCAAATGACCGTCACGTTTAATACAAAAATTAATTCATCAGAGTAATTTATATCCATCTGCATATTTGCACATCCGCATATCTGCACATCTAACATATGTTTTTTTCCATTATCATCCCTTTATATAACCGCCCGCAGGAGATCGACGAATTGCTCGGTACGCTTACCCTGCAAACTTATAAGGCGTTTGAGGTACTGGTTATTGAGGATGGATCAACCCAAAAAGCGGGGGAAATAGTAGAGAAATACGCCGGTATGTTGGATATTCGATACTTCGAAAAACCCAATGAGGGCCAGGGCTTTACCCGCAACTACGGCTTCGAGCGGGCTAAGGGCGATTACTTTATCGTATTTGATTCGGACTGTTTGATACCAGTAGATTACCTGCAAATCGTCAACGATTCGCTGGAGACTAATTGGCTTGACGCTTACGGCGGGCCCGATGGTGCGCACGATTCGTTCACGCCCATTCAAAAAGCCATTAGCTACAGCATGACCTCCCCTTTCACCACCGGCGGCATTCGTGGCAATAAAAAAGGCATCGGGCAGTTTCATCCGCGCAGCTTCAATATGGGCATATCGCGTAAGGTGTGGGAAAGCGCAGGCGGTTTTATCATCACCCGCCTGGGCGAAGATATCGAATACAGCATTCGCATCCATTCGTTAGGCTATAAAATAGGCCTCATCCCCGAAGCTATCGTATATCATAAAAGACGCACAAGCTTTCTGAAATTTTATAAGCAGCTGCACTTTTTTGGCCGTGCAAGGATAAACGTGTACAAGTTTTTTCCCGATCAGCTAAAGGCCGTGCACTTCTTCCCGGCGATATTTACGCTGGGTTTATTATTCACGATTATAGCAAATTTATCAGGCTGGTTTATAGCTATTTTGTGTAATGTTATAGTAGCGCTTATTATTTTGTTGATATTTTTTCATGCCTTGTGGCAAAACAAATCACCAAAAATCGCATTTTTGAGCATTATTGCTGCCTTCACGCAACTGACTGCCTACGGGTTAGGATTTATACAGGATTATTGGAAGCGGGTTGTGTTAAAAAGATTTTAAGAACGTAGTATGTACCATCCATTTTCAGTTGCCGAGACCCTGAAATCCGCTTGGGATTTCCTGGTAAAAAACCTGGCAACCATCGTTGTTTATTCCATAATATCTTTGCTGGTGATGGGCATCTTCGGGTTTGCGGTTTACGTTTTTCGCGATGATTCTTTGATAGGTGTTTCCGGGGTATTTATATTGCTCATCATCATCAGTTACAATTTTCTGGCATTCAATAAGTTGATATTTAAGTTAATGGATAATGCCTACCATGAGATAAATATAAGCGAAATAATTCCAACCGTTAAAATGGTGGCCAGCTACCTTACCTTGCTACTTACCATGAGTGCGCTTACCGTTTTCCTGAGCAAGATGATTGAGAAAATGGACGAAAGCCTTTTTCAATATGTTTTGGGTATAGCGGTGGGTTATGTATCGCAGTTTTTCCTGCTTTTTTACTTTCCTTTATGCACCTGCTTTATAGTGGACGACCAATCGGGGCCTTTCGAATCTATATCACAAAGCTTTAAGCTTATCAAGGGGAATATCATTAAATATTTCATGTTGTTTGTTGTAGTAGAGGCACTTATCGTTATCGCTTCTTTCACCATCGTAGGTTTTGTTCTGATAATTCCTATCGTAAATATTATTCTGGCCATGACCTACCGAAAATTGGTTTATAGTCATCAGGATATTGACGATGATATTGCCGAAACCAATTAATTATGTGCCTGAAAGCAGTATTGAGTAAGGCATATGCCTTTTTTGTAAACCGGCAGCTGAACAATATCCGTCAAAATGCGCTGGCGCTTCAACAGAAAACCTTTACCGACTTAATACACGCCGCTAAAGACACCGCCTTTGGTAAAGATCATTGGTTCTCTGCGATAGATAATTACGAAGATTTTAAGAAGCAGGTTCCCATACGCGATTACGAGGACCTGCGGCCCTACATAGAACGCGTAACACATGGTGAAGCAGATGTGCTGTGGCCCGGCAAACCGGCTTACCTGGCCAAAACTTCGGGCACCACATCCGGCGTAAAATATATCCCCATCTCCAAAGAAAGCATGCCGCAGCATATCAAGGCAGCACGCAATGCATTGCTCAGCTACATCCACGAGACAGGCAAAGCCGGTTTTGTAGATGGCAAAATGATTTTCCTGCAGGGAAGCCCGGTGCTAAGCGAAAAGGAAGGGATCGCCGTAGGACGTTTATCGGGCATAGTGGCGCACCACGTACCGCAATATTTGCAAAAGAACCGCATGCCCTCTTACGAAACCAATTGTATAGAAGACTGGGAGCAAAAAGTTGATGCTATTGTAAAAGAAACTTTGAACGAGGATATGCGCCTGATATCGGGCATACCGCCATGGTGCCAAATGTACTTCGACCGACTTTCGGTAGCATCAGGCGGCAAAAAGGTGAAAGACATCTTCCCTAATTTTAAGCTATTCGTACACGGGGGCGTAAATTACGAACCCTATCGCGCCCGTATGGAAGAAGTGATTGGTGATAAAATAGATTCTATCGAAACTTACCCGGCATCGGAGGGTTTCATCGCTTTCCAGGATTTGCAGCGCGAAAAAGGCCTGCTGCTGATGGTGGATGCCGGTATTTTCTACGAGTTTATCCCTAGCGACGAGTACTTTAACGATAACCCAACCCGCATCAACCTTAAAGATGTGGAACTGGAGCGTAACTACGCCCTTATCTTGAATACAAGCGCCGGGCTTTGGGGCTATAGTTTGGGCGATACCATCAAATTCGTATCGAAGAACCCGTACAAAATTGTGGTGACGGGCCGCATTAAACATTATATATCCGCCTTTGGCGAACATGTGATAGGCGAAGAGGTGGAGCAAGCGCTAATGAGCGTAGCGGCAGCCGAAGGCGTAGACGTGATAGAGTTTACCGTTGCACCCCAGGTAACGCCAAAAGCTGGCGAACTACCTTACCATGAATGGTTTATAGAATTTGGAAACGAACCTAAGGATATAAGTGCTTTTGCTTTGAAAGTTGACGCCGCCCTGCAGAAGAAAAATATTTACTATTTCGACCTTATTGAGGGTAACATTTTGCAGCCATTGATCGTCAATAAGCTAAAAAAAGATACCTTTATAAACTACATGCGCAGCCAGGGAAAGCTTGGCGGGCAAAACAAGGTACCAAGGCTATCAAACGACAGGAAGATAGCGGATGAGTTAGTTTCATATATAAAGGAATAAAACCACCCGTCATTACAACGGGTAGCTAAATAACAATTATTGAGTACTCCAATTAAAAACATTGCCATACTTGGCTCTACCGGTAGCATAGGCACGCAAACGCTGGACGTTATTAAAGATAACCCCGGTCTTTTCCGTGCTTTTATGATAACAGGATTTACCAATTCCTATTTGCTGATACAGCAAGCCATAGCGTTCGTACCGGAATACGTCATCATTTGCAACGAAGAGAAATACGCGGAGGTAAAGGCCGCGCTGTCTCATTTGCCTATTAAGGTTTTGGGCGGATACGAGGCCATAAAAGATATGGTTACCCATCAGGATATCGATATCGTACTTACGGCTATGGTTGGTTTTGCCGGGCTGGAGCCTACAATCAATGCCATAAAGGCCGGCAAAGATATCGCCCTGGCCAACAAAGAAACGCTGGTAGTAGCCGGCGAACTCATTACCGAACTGGCGAAAGAACATAATGTAAAGATATTACCGGTTGATAGCGAACACTCGGCTATATTCCAATGCCTGGTGGGTGAAGAGAACAACCCGATAGAGAAGATTATCCTTACCGCATCCGGGGGGCCCTTCCGTGGTAAAACAACCGAGTTTTTGGCGGGGGTTACCCGTGAACATGCCCTTAAACACCCCAATTGGGTAATGGGCGCCAAAATCACCATCGATTCGGCATCTTTAATGAACAAAGGGCTAGAAGTTATAGAAGCCAAATGGTTGTTTGGCTTAGAGGCGGAGCAGATTGACGTTATCGTACACCCGCAATCTATCGTCCACTCGCTGGTGCAATTCGAAGATGGCTCCATAAAAGCGCAGATGGGCCTGCCCGATATGAAACTACCCATACAGTACGCCCTCTCCTACCCAAACCGCGTCAAAAACAATTTCAAGCGGTTCGACTTTGTGAACTACCCCAATCTTACGTTTGAGAAAGCGGATATGGACACCTTTCGTAACCTGAAGATGGCCTACGAGGCGCTGAACCGCAAGGGGAACATGCCCTGCATTGTGAATGCGGCCAATGAGGTAGCGGTAGCGGCTTTCCTAAAAAACGAAGTCGGATTTTTGGCCATGAGCGATATCATAGAAACCTGCATGGCCAGGATAGCGTATGTAGCACAACCCACACTTGCCGACTATTTGAATACCGATAAAGAAACACGCATATTTGCGCAAAATTTAATCATGCAAATGCCGTTAAAGGCATACGATTTTAACGAGAAATAACAACGAATGGATATATTGATTATGGTGGGCCAATTAATACTTGGTCTTTCGATTTTAGTGATACTGCACGAATTTGGGCATTTTATAGCGGCCCGCGCTTTCGGGATAAGAGTTGAGAAGTTTTACCTGTTCTTTGATGCATGGAATTTTAGCCTGTTTAAATTTAACTATAAGGGCGTTGAATACGGTATAGGTTGGCTGCCACTTGGCGGTTACGTAAAAATAGCGGGGATGATTGATGAATCGATGGATACCGACCAATTGGCTGGTCCGCCGCAGCCTCACGAGTTCCGCTCAAAACCGGCCTGGCAACGCCTCATCGTAATGCTTGGCGGTATTATCGTAAACATTTTCGTGGGTATATTTATTTTCTGGATGTTGGTGGTAAAATATGGCGAGACCTATACACCCAATGCCAATGCCAGATATGGTATAGTGCCGGGCGTTATTGGCCAGAAAATAGGTTTGCGGGCGGGTGATAAAATCCCGACCATAAACGGCAAAACGGTAGAGCGTTTCGACGACTTAAGCAACTCTAAAGTGTTGCTGGATAATACTGTATTGAACGTTGAACGTGGCAGCGAGCATCTCGATATCAAAGTGCCTTCCACAATTCTGAACGATTTATCTGACGATGGTATTGAAGATTTCATCAGCCGTGCGCCACGTAGCAAGTTCAGCGTAGATTCTGTTTTTGGCGATTCGAAAAAGGCGGGATTACAAAAGGGCGATAGCATTGTAGCTGTAAACGGCAAAAACGTACAGTTCTTTGATGAGTTCCAGGCATTATTGCAAGCGAACAAAAATAAGCAGGTACAGCTTTCGGTAAAGAGGAGCGACACCACCGTTGCCTTAACCGCCAAAGTTGACAGTACCGGGCGGATTGGTTTTTACCGCCCCAAAAAGGAAGTATTGGGTAACCTGGTTACTACCAAATATAGTTTTTTTGCCTCATTGCCAATTGGCGCCGCAAAGGCATGGGATATGTTCGCAAGTAATGCAAAGGGAATCAAGAAAATATTCTCGGGACAGGTTAAAGCCACTAAAGCAGTATCGAGCCCAATACGCATAGCGCAGATGTTTGGCAGCACTATTGATTGGATCCGCTTCTGGACACTAGTAGGCTTCCTCTCGATGGTATTGGCGCTAACCAACCTGTTGCCTATACCGGGTTTGGATGGTGGGCATACGGTGTTTCTACTCATAGAGATGATAAAAGGTAAACCACTAAGCGATAAATTTTTAGAACGTGCGCAGATCGTTGGGTTCGTATTGCTGATATCTTTAATGGTATTCGCCTTCGGCAACGATATCTTCAGGATATTTACCAAGCATAAATAGACATTTGCTCATTGTTAATTTAACCACAGCATTAGCAGTGAAGGCACATAGGCCGCAGAGATATAACTTTGCGGCCTTTGTATTTACTAATACACAGATACTTTGAGTGCTTGCGGTTAAATAGAAAACCCTACCCCGGCATCTGATATATCTGTATCAAATTACCGCAGGTGTCGTAAAACGAAGCGATAATGAAAGGTGCATCAAAATCGGGATGCGTTTTAAACTCAACGCCCAGCGACTTTAAGCGCTCGTACTCGCTTTTCATATCGCTAACATTAAACATGGTATAAGGTATCCCCTGCGCCAAGAGCGCGGCTTTAAAAGTTTTGGAAGCCGGGTTTTCGTCGGGCTCTAAAACCAGCTCCACGCCTTCGGGTGCCTCGGGCGATACAACAGACAACCACCGGAATTTCCCCATCGGGATGTCTTGCTTTTTGATGAAGCCTAATTTTTCGGTGTAGAATTGCAGGGCCTTCTCCTGGTCGTCTACTAAAATACTGGTTAAGGTAATTTTCATAAAGTATAATTATGCTGATGCCAAAGTATCTGTGTTTGTTTTCCTTTTCAAAATCAATGCGGTAATGGCCGAAACGATAAGCCCCACAGGGAAAATCTCCATGTAAGTGTACCCCGCAAATATGAACGGGTTATTGTAGGATACAGCAATGTCCTTATAATATTCGGTTTTTTCGGCAATTACGGCAGCACTGGCGTGGCTGGCACGTAGTGCTTGTATTTCTTTAGCGGTAAACCTGTCCATAAAATCGGGCATGTAAAAATGGTATTCTACTGCCCATGCAATTACATACATGGTAGAGCAGATGAGGCTGATGAGCAGACCAATTTTGAATGCTTTACCAAAGCTGATAACGCCGCCATCGTACTTATCCCGCTGGTTCTTTACGGCTACAAATATCAGCGAGAAAGCCAACAGCATGGCCGAATAGCCCACTACCATGCTGCCGCCCGAGTGCCCCGGCTGGTAACAGTAAGCCATACTGCCTGTCATAAAAACGGATATCAACAAGCCGCTTATCAATCCAAATACCCATACGTTCTTTTTCATGTGTTTTATGTTTTAAAGTTTATGGTTCAAAGGTGTATGTTCGGCTTGTCTTTCCCCTCATACTTTAGGGTGATTTTGGCAAAGGTGCCTGTTTTCATACCAAAGTACTATCCCAATTTTAGTGTATCAGGCTAAGCCGTTTGGCTTTTTCTATGGCTTGCGTGCGCCTTTCCACTTCCAGTTTCTCAAATACTTTAGATGAATGCGTTTTGATGGTATTGAGCGATACAAAAAGCTTTTCGGCAATCTGCTGGTTGCTTAGGCCTTCGGCCATCAGTTCAAGTACCTCCAGCTCGCGGCGGCTCATGCCTGTTTTGGCTAAGGCATTTTCATCGAACACGAATTCTCTGGTATTGATGATAACCTGTTTTTCTATCGTGATCACTTTAGGTTTGCTCAGTTTGAGGGCCAGCCAAATACCCAGGCCGGTAAAAATAAAAGCCACGATACCGGCGTAAATTTCAAAGGCGTGATCGAGGATAATAAACTGCCACTCCAGCCATTTCATTAACAGCAGCAAGGCCGCAAGCGACACGCCGTGGAGGATAACGGAACGATTTCTGGCCCAGAAGCTTATTGACATACGTTTTTGCATTCGTAATTTAAAAGTATGAAAAAGCAGGAAATTTACCGGAAAGATGCCGAAGAATTTATGATCGCTCAGTTTTGAATGGCCGGTTTGCTTTGCGTCACTTTTTGAAAGCGCGACTTTATCCGCAAAAAGTACCGCTCGAAACCGTAGTAAGAAATAGATGCGAGCGCAATCACCAGAACAAACGTGCCGGTATAGATGACGATGTTTTGCCACAAGAGACTTGCAGTTGGCAGGTAATTTTTTACAATATACAGCATCAGGAACAAGGGATATTTGTGTAGTAGATAAATACCGTAGGAGATTTTGCCAAAATACACCATGTATTTGTTGCCGAGGATAAGCTTGCTGCTATCCGGCTCGCATAAGCCTACCATCAGCAGGGCAGCTAAAAGCGCTATCAACAAATCGCCCTGCCCTATTTCTCGCTTGAGGAAAAAGTAGATGAACACTGCTAAACTTAGCAGCAAAGCTATCTGCAAATATCTATTGAACAGCAGGTTGAACCAATGCTGCAAGGCAAATGAAAAACTTTGATGTTTGGTGTTGTAGTACAATACCGCCACAATGGCACCAACCATCATATTATCAAAGCGGGTAAAGTAAAGAAACTGGTTCAGTTCGCCCATGAAATCGCTGTGCAAGCGATAGTGCCGCACTACCAAATTGATCGCCACCAGCACCACTAAAATCCCCAGCAAGGTATAAAGGATATGCTCCGTTTTCTTCCGCCGGAAAATGTGGGGATGGAAAAGGTAAAACTGCTCCTCTACGCCAATAGACCATATAGGGTCGAATATATAAGGCAGTAATTTAAGGCAGAACGCCAGGTTCGGCAACAGGAAAATACTCAGCAAAAGGGCCTTTGGCGAACCCTGTGCAGGGTAAATGAAAAACCCGATGATAATGACCAGGAAATACAGCGGCCATATACGCAACACGCGCCGTATATAAAAATGCTTGAAAGATACGTTGCCAAAACCACGCCTTTCTTCCAATAATAAATAGCTGATGAGGAAACCGCTCAGTGTAAAGAAAAGCGTTACCCCCACCTTGCCCAGGTTCTTAAAATCCACCCAATCGGTATTTTGTAGGCCTTGCAAGCCCTTATGGAGTTGTATATGCGATAGCACCACCATCAGTGCGGCTATAGCCCTCAGCCCATCCAAATTGGCGAAGTAGACATATGCTTTTTTGGATGCCTGAGGTGCTGTATCGCCCATTAAACAGTGTGTTTTTTTGTTTGCAGACCAACCGCAAGCGTGGCCGTAAAATTATTAGTGCAGGTTGCTATATCAAATTCATATTCAAATGCCTGGCATGCCCGGGTTATGATCATCAGGCCAAAATGCTCGGGCAGGTTGCGTATCTCCCCGGCATTCGGTTTTATGTTTTCTTCTATAAAAAACCTAACGCGGCGGCTGTTTGCCAGGCTGCCTTTCAGGTTGCAAATACCATCGCCATAAATGGTGATACTGCGCCCGCCCTGATGTACACCCGGCAAAGGCCATTGATAAAGTGCGCCCTCACTTCTTATAACCAATGCTTCCCCAATATCGCTTTTTTTGATGATAACTTTGTCTTCTGCGGCAATTACTTCTAATGTGCACTCGGCTGCACCGCCGTGTTTAATGGCATTGGTCAGCAGTTCTATCAGCACCATCCTGGCCTTTTGCGCAGTTTCCTCGTCTATGGCTACCTCATTTTCGATGTGGCCCAGTATCTCCATGGTTAGCGGATAAAGCTGTTCCGCCTTGTTGCCGAAAACAAATTTGGATGTTTCCACTACTGGCATGTTAATGGTTTTGCAGTGCTTCAGCCGCGGTTGCATATATTTTAAACGCCTTATCCAGCCGTATCAGTTGAAAAAGCCCCAGTACATCTTTGTTTAGTCCGCATACGACAATCTCGGCTTTGTTGGTAATCGCGTGTTTAAGCGCCGATACCAACGCGCCCAAAAAAGAGCTGTCTACATAAACTACCTTTTCCAAATCTACCACTACGTATTTGGCACCGCCATCTATTAGGGCAAGCAGCTCTGCCTTAAAAGTATCGGCTACCGTTAGGTTGGCTTCTTTAATTTCTACGCGTGCTGTTACGGCATCTGCGTGCAATTGGGTCTTTAATATCATCCTGCTGTTTTTTGTAAAAATATTAAGCTGCAATCATCAACCTGGTTATTTGCTTTATCGGCCAGGAACGTGCTTTTCTTGAATTCGTCAAAAGGCATCCCCAAATAGGGCGATACCGCCGCCTCGAAAGCTGCATAATCCGTCTTTTTGCCACTGGGCGTTTCGGTATCTATCAGGCCATCGGTAAAAATAAAAAGCTGGTCGCCAATACCGGGCGTTATTGCTATCTCATCGAAATCGCCGTCGGGCATCAGCCCCAGCAACATCCCGGCCGAACGCACTTGCGATACTTGCTTGTCCTTAGCGTTATAATAAAGCAATGGCAAATCTCCCGCGCCGGAGTATTTCAGCGTTCTCTCTTCATTATCCAGCAAAACCAGCGATAAGCTCGAAAGCACATCGCTTACCACCGGGTCGTGGTACACTACGGAGTTTATTTTTTGCAGGATGCTCCTGGTAGAGAAGTTTCCCTCGGCAATGCAAATGCGCACCGCTGCACGTATATAGCTCAAAAAACCGAACGAGAAATACCAGGCTCCCCACTTCTTACCCATCACATCACCCAACACAATGAAGGTGTACCGACTATCTATCGCTATAAAATCTATAAAATCTCCGCCCGGATAATTCTGGAAAGGCTTATGCCAGAAATCCGCTTCAAAACCCTTCATCATCGGTAAGGTCTTGGGTACCGAATGCAAGTTAAGCGACATGGCAGCCTTGCTCAGTTCTTTAAGCGTACGTTCATGCTGCTCGCGCACGGTGTTCAAAAAGTTATTTATCTTGCTCACCACCACGGCCACCGGCGTATCTTTCAGTATATAATCTACAGCATCCAGATTTATACCTTGCAGCATTAGCTGGTTATCTACCTCGCTGGTAAGGAACATGAATGGAATGTCTTTATATGCTGTGTGGGCCAATAGTTGCTGGCGAAACAGGAAACCATCCACATCCGGCATATGGTAATCAGACAGGATGATATCCGGTAACTGCTGTTGCAGCAACTGTATTGCCTGCTGCGCAGATGCTGCCTTCATACACTCGAAGCCCTCTTTGCTCAGCGCGCGGCCCATCATCTCCAGCACCAAAGGGTTATCATCAACCAATAATATTTTTTTGGATACAGGCATCTGTTAGGTTTAAGCGCCCGGCTTTTTAATAACCGTGCTGAGGAACAAATATATGCCTGTAAATACAATAAGCAAAGATATGATATCCATTATGGTTACGCCATCGTTTGGGTTAAAGTAGAATACCGTGAACATTTCGAAATAAGGCGGCGCGGGCATAATAATCATGGCCATGCCTAAGGTTATCATGATAACGCCGATGATTACGACGACCATTTTTTTTAAACGCTCGCGGGTGATGAACTTTTTGGTAACATTGCTATCCAACTGATGCTGCGATAGCAGGTATTCGAAACTATTGAGCAGTTGCAGCCTGTCCTGGTTGGTATCTATTTCCTTAAAAGCCTCTATCTTTTTGGGCAGCGATGCGGCATCGAAAGCATTGATTACTTTTTGCTGTATGGCCTTCATACGGTCGGCATCCATCCCGCCTTTGCGCAGCAAAAGCATCAATTCCTCTGCCTTGGCATCAAGCAGGTCCGTATCGTTTGTGAGTTGTTTATCGTCCAAAGTGAATTTTCCTTATAAAATGCCTAACTTTTGCTAATATTATAGCGTAAAACACACAACAAAACAATTGCATGAAAAGGGTTTCCGTAGTTACCATCAATTTCAACCAGGATAAGATAACAGAAGAGCTGTTAGATTCTATCGCCGAAACCAACACCTACGAAAACTTAGAGGTAATAGTGGTGGATAACGGCAGCACTGTAAACCCCGTGCCCAAATGGGCACCCAAATACCCCAACGTTAAATTTATACGCTCAGAAGCCAATTTGGGTTTCTCCGGCGGCAATAATATCGGCATAAAACCGGCAACCGGCGATTATTATTTTTTGGTGAACAATGATACCGAATTTTCGCCCGGCCTGGTGCAGAAACTGGTAGACGTACTGGATACGCACCCCGAAGTAGGCATTATATCCCCCAAGCTGGTTTACGATTTCGACCGGAGCCTGATCCAGTACATGGGTTTTACCCAGGTAGATTATTATACCTGCCGTAACCAGGCCATTGGTAAAGGTGAAAAAGACACCGGCCAATATGATAATTTTTTAGGCCAAACCGGTTACTGCCATGGCGGCGCTATGATGGTAAAACGCGAAACCTGCGAAAAAGCCGGATTGATGGCCGATAACTTCTTCATTTATTACGAAGAGGTAGATTGGGGAGAGCGCATCAACAAATCGGGCTACCAGGCCTGGGTGCACGGCGGCGCGGTAATTTATCACAAGGAATCGATGACGGTGGGTAAAAACAGCCCTTTTAAAGAATACTTTATGAACCGTAACCGCATCCTTTTCATCCGCCATAACGCACCTGCTTTTAAGGCGTTTGTATTCTATATTTATTTCGTGCTGATGGTGGTACCACGCAATATCATCACCTATATAAAAGATAAGCGATATAATTTCATCGGCATACTTTTCCGCGCGGTGTGGTGGAACATCACGCACAAAAAAACCAGTACCGAATTAGGCTACACTATCAATAAAGTTTCATGAAAATTGCATTCTGGCTCAGTATTTTCATTGCCTTCTACACCTTTGTTGGGTATGGTATACTGCTGTTTATCATCATCAAGATAAAACGAGCGGTAAAAGGCCGTAAAACACCAACCGACACCGCCGACGAACTACTTCCGTATTGTACCCTGGTGGTTGCAGCTTATAACGAGGAGCATTTCATTAGCCAAAAGATTGAAAACAGTCTGGCGCTGAATTATCCCGCAGGTAAACTGAAGCTTGTTTTCGTTACGGACGGTTCATCTGACCGTACTGCCGAAATCATAAGCCAGTACCCACAGATACAACTTTTGCATCGGCCCGAACGCGCCGGTAAAATTGCCGCTGTGCATCGCGCCATGGAATATGTGGATACCGAAGCGGTGGTTTTTACCGATGCCAATACCTTTTTGAACTCCGAAGCCATCAGAAAGATATGCCGGCACTATGCAGACCCGACCGTGGGCAGCGTTGCCGGCGAAAAACGCGTGCAGATTGACGCTAATGCCGACGCCAGCGCTGCAGGTGAAGGCTTTTACTGGAAATACGAATCGGCCCTGAAAAAGTGGGATTCGGAACTGTACTCGGTGGTGGGTGCTGCGGGTGAATTATTCAGTGTAAGGCGCAGCCTGTACCAGGATGTGCCGCCCGATACCGTTTTAGATGATTTTATGATATCGATGCTGATAGCCGCCAAAGGTTACCGCATTATTTACGAACCGGAGGCCTACGCGCTGGAAACCGCATCTGAAAACGTTGCCGAGGAACTGAAACGCAAAATACGTATAGCCGCAGGTGGCATGCAATCTATACTAAGGTTGAAGCCTCTCCTATTCTCTTTAAAATATCCTCTGCTATCGTTTCAGTACGTGAGCCATCGCGTATTGAGGTGGACGGTGACACCCTTCTTTTTGATACTGGCCCTTATTACCAACTTTGCCCTCGCCTTTGCCGGGCAAGGCTTCATATACCAGCTTTTATTTGCGGGGCAGGTATTTTTCTACTTGCTGGCATTCCTTGGTTTTATGATGGAGAAACGCCATATCCGTGTAAAGGCACTGTTTGTTCCCTATTACTTCTGCGTAATGAACTATGCGGTTTTGGCGGGCATCATCCGCTATTTCACCAAAAAACAAAGTTCGGTTTGGGAGAAAGCGCAACGGAAGATGTAGTGGAGATAAGCGGCACGTTATCCCACAAATCCGCAGGATAATATTACTGAATTTTGGGTATCTATGATTCCAAAATTCAGTAATTCATTATTGGGTACTCTTTAACCCCTATTCCAATACTTCGTAAATGGTAACCGCTTTGGCTTTGTTCTTGAGGTTTACTTCGCCTATTTTTTCGCAGCTGAACGATTCCTTGGCTTTATGGAAAGTTTCTTCGGAGATGATGATCTGGCCCGCTTTTGCAGCCGATTGCAGGCGCTGCGCCAAATTTACGGCATCGCCTATAACGGTATAATCCAGTCGCTTTAACGAAGCCGAGCCGATATTGCCCGATATCACCTCGCCCGAATTGATGCCAATGGCAATCTGTGGCCGGTATTCTTTATCGCCTGCGTGCACAGCAGCCATGCCGGCAATATGGGCGCGGGCGGCAAGCGCGGCATCAATGGCCCTATCCAAATGGTAATTACCACGAAAAACAGCCATTACGGCATCGCCCATAAATTTATCTACGTGGCCGCCCTGGGCTACTATTTCTTTTACAATATGATCGAACAGGTTATTGATGAGCGTTACCACAGTATTAGCCGGTACATTCTCTGTAATGGCGGTAAAGCCACACACATCCACAAACATAATGGTGGCATCGATGGTTTCGTTCTTTAGCAGGCTGCTTTCAAACTCCTTATGCGTCATGAAGTTGAGTACGTTCTCATCCACATACATCTTCAGGATGTTGTTCTCTTTGATGGCCTTGATGGTTTCCTGCAGTTGTTTCACATGGAGAATGGTTTTTTCCATCGTAAGGTCCAGGTCTTCAAAATCTACCGGCTTAGTTACAAAATCGAAGGCACCGCGGTTCATGGCCACACGTATATTTTGCATATCGCCATAGGCCGATACCACTACCGCCTTTACCATTGGGTTTGCCTCGGGCAAACGGCTTAGCAGGGTAAGCCCATCCATTACGGGCATATTGATATCGCTGAGGATAATATCCAGATCGGGATGCTCCTTTACTCTTTCCAGGGCCTCTTCGCCGTTTTGCGCGAATACAAATTCATAGATATTCTCCCTTATCTTTTTCCTGAACTTTTGTTTTACCAGTAGTTCCAGGTCTGCCTCATCGTCAACTACTAATATTTTGGCCATTATTACTCGGTATAGGTTTTTAGTTTTTCTTTTAACAGGTTAAAATCCAACGGTTTGGTTAAAAAGTCGTTAGCACCTTTTTCCATCGCCTGGCGGTGGTTCTCTTCGTCGCCATAGGCCGTTATCATCATTACCACCGGCGGTGGCGGACTGTGAAAATCCTCGCGGATGTGGCCCAGCAATTCAATGCCACTCATACCTGGCATATTGATATCACTAAGAATAAGCACCACTTCAGACTGCTTCTGATGCAGGTAATTCAATGCCTCCTCGCCCGACTGGGCAAAGTTGAATTCTATTTCGTTGTTTTTTATCTCTTTACGGAAACGTTGTAAAAAAAGCGGCTGAACGTCCGCCTCATCGTCTACTACCAATATTTTCATAAGCTGTGTAAATATACCTCTTTTAAGTTGTAGCCGGGATGGAAATTGTAAATTCCGTGTACTCCCCCTCTTTACTTTCTATCTCAATTTTGCCGCCATGTGCTTTCACAATGATATCGTAACTGAGCGACAACCCCAGTCCCGTGCCTTCGCCGGTTGGCTTGGTGGTGAAGAAAGGTTGCAGTATTTTATCTTTTATATTATCCGGTATACCGATACCGTTATCGCGGACGATGGCCCCCCAGCCACCTAAAGGTGGAGTAAAAGTTTTTGTCGTGATTGTTGGCTTATAATCCGGGCCGGCAGTTTTTTGCTTTTGTTGCACGGCGTAGAAAGCGTTGGTGAACAGGTTAAGCAACACCCTGCCAATATCCTGCGGCACAACATTTACCAGGGGCAGGTTTTGATCAAAATCCGTTATCAATTCGGCGTTGAAAGTTTTATCCCTCGCTCTTAGTCCGTGGTAGGCCAGGCGCAAGTACTCGTCTGCCAGTTTATTCATATCAGCAAGTTCTTTTGCGCCGCCTGTAGCACGGCTATGCTGCAGCATGCCTTTTACGATGCCATCGGCACGCTTGCCGTGATGGTTTATTTTTTGCAGATTTTGGGTAAGATCGCCCGCTATGTCTTTTACATCATCAATGTTCCCAGCCTCTACTTCTTCCACCAATTCTTCCAGCAGTTCTATGCTCACTTCAGAAAAGTTGTTGACGAAGTTAAGCGGGTTTTGTATCTCATGGGCTATGCCGGCCGTTAGTTCGCCCAGCGAGGCCATTTTTTCGGATTGGATGAGTTGGGTTTGGGTTTGCTTCAAATCTGTTAACGACTGGTGCAATTCGGCTGTACGTTCTGTTACCTGCTGCTCCAATTCAACTTTCTGCGAGGCAATGAGTTCCAGCCGCTCGGCCTCGTGCTCGCGGGCCTGAACTTCGCGTTCCAAAGCTTCCTGCAACACCTGCTTTTGCAGGGTTTGGAAGCGTTGTATCATCTTCCAAAGAAATATCACCACCAGCCAGTAAAAGAAAAACAGGGTGATATCGCCGCCATGTGTATACAAAAACATGACAAAGCCGCTTTTAGTAGAGGCTATCCGGTACACTACATCTGCAACGATATATACAATGCCGATGAACAGGAAAGGCAGTGCGGTTATAAGCTTAAACACCTTCTCCTGCCGGCTTTTAAACAGGCTGAACGATAATATGATGAATGAGTTTATCAGAAACAATGCAGATATGCTGGCTATTAGTATAGAAAGCCCAACGTTCCCTACTGTCCAGTTGGTTAACACCGGTATAGCCGCACCAAAAATACCATAGCTGAGGTAATTACTGAATTTATACCATCGCGGATAAAGGGAGGGCGCATCGTAAAATACCGAGAGAAACCGCCATAAGAAAAAGCCGCAAAACAATGCAGGCAACGTATTATACCGAATAAGCACCGGTATTTCTTTCAAAAAGATATCGTAAATAGGCATATTGCCGGCCAGCAGCACGTAAAAAAAGCCGAACAGGGCAAAATACAAGTAAAGTTTTTCGCGGCTTACCGTATAAAAAAACAGGTTTACCAACGCGGCAATGATCATTATACCACACAAAAAAGATAAGATGCTTACTTCCTTTAGCCGTTCTTCATAAAAATCTACCGCATCCTGTTGCTCATTTTTTAGTACCTTAAATGCAGGTGCGTCTGAAATATGTTTGTCAAATCTAAAGTCTATAAAATACCGTGTGTAAATGGCAAGTTTTGCACCCGGTTGCAAGGTAAAGACGGCCTGGTCGAAACGCTTCAGACCAGAGCGCTGCGACCAGGGCACAGCATCACCTATTATTTTATGAATAACTGCTCCTGCACTATCTACGGCGTAAACATCCATACGGGATACCGATGCGGGGACGGCAATACTTAAGGTTTTGTTTAACGTATTCTTTAAGACGAACGTGCGCCAGTAAACATTGATGCGAAAATCGCTTATAACGTAGCCTTCCTTTTTAACGGGCTGAAACTTCATTGCCCTCACCTGTTCGAAAGTAAGTTTGGCAGAAGAGTCTGCAAGCATACGGTAGTATTGCACATCATTACTGGTAAAATGGGCAGTATCCGTTTTAATCAAATAAACCTCGGGCAAGTTAGTTTGCGCACGTATACCCAAACCATAAAAAATAAAAAGCAGGCACAACAGGTAAGGTTTTCTCATATGTAAAGCAAGTATTTAAAGCGGCAATCTGATGATAAAGGTGGTGCACTCTCCCTCAAGCGATTCGATATCTATTTGCCCTCCATGCGCTTTCACAATGATATCATAACTTAACGACAGGCCAAGCCCGGTACCTTCGCCGGTTGGTTTTGTGGTGAAGAAAGGTTGCAATATTTTGTCTTTTATTTCATCCGGAATACCGATACCGTTATCCTTTACCCTTATTTCAATCTCACCGTCTTTTGTTTCGGTACTTACCTCAACGGTTGGTTTAAAGCCTGCTGCGCCGGCTTTTTGTTTTTGCTGTACGGCGTAAAACGCGTTATTGAACATATTCAGCAACACCCGGCCCACATCCTGCGGAACAACCTTGATCAAAGGTAGGCTTGTATCGAAGTGCGTTACTAACTCTGCATTGAAACTTTTGTCCTTTGCGCGCAAGCCATGGTAGGCTAGGCGCAGGTACTCATCGGCCAGATTGTTGAGGTTGGTAGGTTCCTGCACGTCGCTGCTGGCGCGGCTATGTTGTAGCATTCCTTTTACGATACCATCTGCGCGTTTGCCGTGGTGGCGTATCTTTTCCAGGTTTTGTTTGATGTCATTAGCGATGGCCATGGCTTCTTCGGTATCGCCTTTGGCCAGTTCCTCTCCCATTTCGTCTATCAGTTCCATGCTTACCTCGCTAAAGTTATTCACAAAGTTGAGCGGGTTCTGTATCTCGTGCGCTATGCCGGCAGTTAGTTCGCCCAGGGAGGCCAATTTCTCTGATTGTATCAGTTGTTGTTGGGTGGTTTGCAGTAGCTTCACGGCTTCCTGTAGTTCGTCTTTTTGTTTGGTTAGTTCGGCGGTACGCTCGGCAACAAGTTTATCTAAAATAATATTTTGCTGGTTTATTGCCCTAAACTCTTCTTCCTGTTTCTTTGAACTTGCCCAGCGCGCAAAGATCCAGGAGAATGCGAGCAGCAATATGATGGTGAAAGCCGAATCGTGGTTATCTGCAAACGTTGGCGAAAAGAGCTCAATAACACCCTCTAAAAAGGCCACTATCACCAAAGGGTAATGCGCTTCTATATAAGAGCGCATCATTTTAAAATCTTCTTCCCGGGTTAAATAGATCATTAAGCCAAGCAGCACGGCATCTCCAACGAGCAAATTATAAGGCGAATCAATCTTATCGGCCACTATGACAAACAACACCCAAATAAATACACTGGCCAAATTGATCATCATGATCCACTTGGCTTTTAGCGGTGTAAATTTGATTACTTTACGTACACGCGTTATCAATAAAAACGCTGCGAAAAAGAGAAAGAAATGCATGTTTTAGAAGGTGGATTATTTATTGCATTAAAGATAATATTTTATGCAAAAGATTGCGCACTATAGCGCATAAATTGGTGGATTGGATTTCAATTACTAATTAGATAACCCGTGCCTATTCGTTCAGTTAATCCGAAGCAAGAAAGCGCAGCAGCTTAGCGTATCCCCTTCCTTATACGGCTTAACGACGTTGGCGTAACGCCAATGAACGATGCCAGGTATTTTTGTGGTATCTTTTGCAGGTACGGCGGCTTGGCCATTAAATCGAGGTAGCGTTTCTCGGCACTATCGCGCTGCAGGGCGGTAAAGCGGTCGATAAGGTTAAGCACAGCATCCTCCCAAAACTTGCGCATCATTTCCTGCATGGTGGGGAATTGCGTATATAATGTTTCCAGCTCCGCCTTGGGCAGGTACCAGATGGTACTATCTTCAATAGCCTGCAAGAAATAGTTAGATGGTTTATCGCTGATGAAACTGTAGATATCAATGGCCGAAGAATCGGGGAAAGCAAACCATACGGATATCTCTACATCATCGTCTACATAATATAAGCGCAGGCACCCCTCCTGCACAAACACCAAGTCCTGGCAAACAGTGCCTTCGCGCAGCAGGAAATCATTCTTGGCAACCTTGCGCTCCTTAAACCGGCTTACAATATCGCTCAGTTCGGCCTCTGGAAAGGTAGCATAGCTGCTGATATAATTTTTGAGTTCGACGGTCATGTTGGCGTTAAGCGATAGACCGCTAATTTCAAAAAAAAAATGATACCAGCCGCCAAATACTGCAATTTGTTATCGTATGGAAAGCGCCTGTTTAAAAGTGAAAACAAGTACCTGTTTACTTTACCTTTACGATACCTTTTTCCTTTAGCAAATCCAGTATCTTTTGGGTACGTATCTTTTTACCGGCGGGTACGAGGTGGTATTCGGTGTCGTAAAAAAGACTATCCGGGAAAACTGAATCTTCTGGCTTATTCAGCCTCGGGATATGCATCCCTTCGTTATATTCGTTTGCTATAATGCTAACCACATGTTTCTTTGGCTTATAGGCAAGCTCATCCAGCGAAGGGAACAAGAAATAAACCTTTATTTTGCGTTCGTCGGCAAAGGACTTGAAGCTGTTAAGCGGGGCAATATCAGGGTTAGGTATATGGTTAAGCTCAAATTTTTGCAGGAAATCGTGCGAGGGGTGCGGATCGAAATTGCGCACCACATCGCCATTCTCGTTAAACGAACTACGCGAGTAAACTACGTTCTTGGGGAATTCGCGCAACTTACGGTTGGTTAAATGCGAGAACGTGATAAAGAAGTTATGCTGGAAATCTGAAACAAAAAAATCGTTGATGCGCTGACTGATAGTATGTTTGAAAAAGTTGCTCGCAGGCGGGTATATACGTGCGGCCTCTTGCTTAAATTTATAACTCCCCTCTTCAGATAAGTTGTATTCAACGGATACGATTACGATATCATTCGGCCTGGCAACGTAGCGCGCCTGGTTTAATATAAAATCGAGACCGAGGCTACCGTTAATTCCCATGTTTACTACAGGTAAGCCGGTGGCCTGCTCTATCATCTTGCTATCGATACCGAAGGCGATGCTAGACCCGCCACAGAAAATAATGCGGGGCGATTTGGTTTTATCGGCGTAAGCATGCTTATCTACAATGGCACCTATGTACCCGTCATTGCCCGTGGCCTTAGCCGGGAAATAATTCCTGTTCATGCCGAATACCAGCAAGGTAAGCAGCACTATAAAAACGATTATATTCAGGATAAACTTCTTCATATCAAAACTGAAAATAAACAAATTGCTGCGGTATGCCCGTAAGATACAGGGTTGATAACACTATAGTAAGATAAAACGCCCAGCGTAAGGGCCTCGGCCATTTTTCGCCGGTATGCTCTATGGCAAACAAGCTCTCGCGACCAAGCCACTCGGCAACCATAAATAGGGTAACTACCACCAGTAGGGCTAAAATGTTCACCGAAGCACCCATTAGCATCTCGCCCGTTGGGATTACGAAAAACGATTTGGTGAAAATGCCGCCAATGAAGCTGAAAGCATGCGCCATATCCGCCGAACGGAAAACGGCCAGCGCAAGCGTAGTAAGCATAAAAGTGACCAGCATTTTAAAGGTATCGCTAAGGCTTGGCAGCAAACGCCCCTGTGCAACTGTATCCAGGTGATTGCGATTGCTTTTGATTAATATGGATGGAATGATATAAAGCGCATTTAAGGCCCCCCAGATGATATAGGTCCAGGCGGCGCCATGCCACAGGCCACTCATTACGAAAATGATAATCGTGTTGCGCACCCTTTTCCAGGTGTTTACTTTGCTGCCGCCCAAGGGTATGTACAGGTAATCTTTAAACCACGACGATAATGAGATATGCCATCGGCGCCAAAATTCGGCAATATCGCGCGAGAAGAATGGGAAAGCAAAGTTGCGCAAAAGCTCGATACCGAACAGTCTGGCTACGCCCAGGGCAATATCTGAATAGCCAGAGAAATCGCAGTATATTTGTATGCTGAACAAAACAGCACCCAGCAGCAGCACACTACCCGGGTAATGGCCCGAATTGTTGAATATCATATTGGCGTATTCGGCACAGTTATCGGCAATGGCCACTTTCTTGAAGTACCCCCATAATATTTGTCGCATGCCGTTTACCGCCTGCTGGTAACTGAACCGGCGCGGTTTTTCTATTTGCGGCAGCAGGTGGGTTGCCCGCTCTATGGGGCCCGCCACCAGCAACGGGAAAAAGCTCACGAACACAGAGTAATCTACAAAGTTATCGGTAGGCTTGGTGCGCCCGTTATGTATATCGAAAACGTAAGAAAGCCCGTGGAACGTATAGAATGAGATACCTACCGGCAATATCACATCCAATGTATTGAATGATGCCGTTACGCCTACTGCCGACAAGCTGTGGGCAAGGCTATCTACAAAAAAGTTGTAGTATTTAAACACGCCCAAAAGCCCCAGGTTTACCCCTACGCTTAGGTAGAGCCAAAATTTCTTACTGGCGGGCTTTACCGCGCGGTAAATGCGCTGCCCTGTGTAAAAATCAAGGAAAGTGGAGAAAATAAGCAAGAACAGGAAGCGGTAATCCCAGCAGGAATAAAAGAAATAGCTTGCGGCAAGCAGCAGTAAATTTTGCGCCTTGAGGTTTTTATTGGTAACAAACCAATAAAGTACAAAAACTATGGGCAAAAACAGCGCGAAGCCTAGGGAATTGAAAAGCATACGATCAATCGATAAGATAAGGGGGGCGCCTTGTAATCGCTGCAAGATAGTACTTTTAGCTAAAAATTACAATGGTTGCAGTAACGTATCCAAAAAATCGATTAATTGACATTGTAAACCCCATTTATCTACAGATAATCGCATTTTACGAAAAGCCAAAATATCGGCCTATGTTTTTATCCCTGCAATCTTCCTCTCCATCACTTCTCTATCCGCTTTCGATTTTGCTAACTTCAGCGCAATGTTTAGATGCTCCACCGCTTTGCTATTATCCACATCTATATACAATTCGCCCAGCAGCGAGTGATACAAATGGTTGCCGCTTAGGCCCAGTTTCTCGGCTTCTGCTATAGCTTCCTGTTTACCGTTGGCTTTGGCTAGCGCATAGGTGCGGTTGAGTGCCGCCATGGGTGAGTACTGAATAATCAGTAACTGATTATAAAACTGCAATATGCTTTCCCATTTTTCGACACTATCGGCTTTGATGGTGTGCCAGTAGGCTATGCCAGCCTCCAGATGGTATTTACTGATGGTACCTCCCTCCCAGCTCAACTGCATAAAATATTTTCCTTGCTTTACCAGGTCGGTATCCCAAAGGTTCTCGTCCTGGTCGTCATAGAGCACCGTTTCGCCATTTTGGCCTAGTCGCGCTTCAAACCGCGAGGCGTGGAAGCTCATAAGTGCCAGGAGGGCGTGTACTGGGGGCTTGTTGGTTGCCCTGTCGCCGGTGAGTAAGTGGGTGAGTCGGATGGCTTCCAATGATACATCCTTCCGCATGGTTATGTCGCGGGCCTGCGAATAGTATCCCTCATTAAAAAGCAGGTAAAGTGTAGCCAGAACGGTATCCAGTCGCTGGTTTATCTCGGTTTCGCCGGGCAGTTCGATTTTTATGTTTAGTTCGCGCAGTTTCTCTTTGGCCCTGTGGAGCCTTTTGTTGATGGTTTCTTTGTTGCTTAGGAAGGCCGCTGCTATTTCATCTATGCCAAAGCCGCAAAGTATGCGCAGCGAGAGGCCTATCTGCGCCTCGGGCGGTATGGCAGGATGGCAAATGGCAAACATCATCTGCAGCTGGCTATCTTTGATATTCTGGTCGGACAGGTCAATATCGGGCTCCTGCAATTCCGATGTTGAAAGCTGCATTTGCTGCACGATTTTGTTATGATAAAGCGTATCGCGCTTAAGGCGATCTTTGGCTTTGTTTTTGGCCACCGTGTACAGCCAGGCTACCGGGTTTTCGGGCAGGCCGCGCAGGCCCCACAGTTCTGAGGCGTGCAGGAAGGTGTCGCTGGCAATATCTTCAGCTACCTCTATCTTATCTATGCCGAAAAGCTTGCACAATACCGCCGTTATTTTGCGGTACTCGGTGCGGAACAGGTGTGGTATGAGTTCTTGTTGTTGCATAGGTAATATTAGAATCAGAATTTACAGAATTTTAGAATTAACAGAATATAAATAAAGGCACTTGGGAGAAAATTAATCGTAAGGCCGTTACTATCTGCATCCTGCAATTTTGAAATTCTGTGATTCTGATTCAGACAAATCCCGGTTCAGACGATTACGATACCATGATCACGCCAATCTCACGTACCTCTACGCTGCCTCCCACCAAAAAAATGGGGCAGCCTTTGGCAATTTCTGTAGCCTCTTCAATGGTTTCGGTTTTGATGATAGAGTAACCCGCAATGGCTTCCTTTATTTCCATATAGGGGCCATCGGTCACCACATGGCCGGGTTTTACTACCCGCGCTTCGGCATTGAGGCGGTTGCCGCGGTCTGTCAGTTTGTTTTGGGCGGCTACGCTGCCTATCCAGTCCATCCATTTTTTGGTCATTGCCTGCATTTCTTCGGGAGATGAGGTTGGTACGGGCGAAAAGTTGCTCCGGTAAACAAGAAGGAAATCTTTCATGATGCTTTTAGTTTTATGTTTAAAAACCCAATGACGATTGGCAATGCCGTTATTGGACAAACGTTTCCTAAATATCCAGTTTTTTCACAGCACACCAGGCTCTAGAATTTACAAATTTTTATGTAAGTAGAACGAAATGCGCCGATTCTATTTTATGCTGGTTCGCTTAGCACTAGCGAAACCCTGATGTAGGTCATCTTTTTATCTATGCTGGTAGCCATGATTTTCGAAAAACTGCTGGAGAAATATGGCGTTAACAAGGGCAAGGCCCTTTGTTAAACTTTGTTAAATATCCACCCCACAAATATTCATAGGAAAATATTTTCGTTTCAGCTAAAATCAAAACGAATTATCAATATTCTGAAATCAGCACAAAAACTTCTGGCTGCGGCGTTTACCGTTGCATTATTGTTCATCGGCGTAAACAGCTTCGCACAAAGCACGCCGAAAGGAAAATTCCGTTTTGGCATTGATGGACTTAACTAATATGAAACACGGCTATAGTTATGCTCATAAAAATTTATCCTCGCCGTTAAAATAATGCTATGGTTATTAATAGATACTTTAAAATTGCCCTGATTGTCGCCGCTATTTTCTATGCATATACAAGTGCACGTAACGCGCATGATTTTGAGGTATTTGTAGATGCCGGCAGTAAAATAATTCAAGGCAAAAACATTTATACGCCACCTTTTGCACAAGATCTCCAATACTACTATAGCCCGTTGTGTGCATTATTATTAGCGCCGTTTTCGGGCCTTCCTATCATCATTTCTCAACTTTTATGGATTGGGTTCTCCTACTTTTTACTTTATCGGATTTGGATACTGGTTATCGTTTATTTTGATACGTCACAACTTTCTAAAAAACAGATGCAGCTATGGTTCATCATATCCTTGTTCCTGTCCCTTCGTTTTATCTTAGTTGATATTGGTTATGTTCAAATGACTATTTTTATATTATGGGCTACGTTAGAAAGTATTCAATTGATCAGGCGCGATCGGTATATCCTTGGCTCAGCATTACTTGCCCTAGCCATCAACATAAAACTATTGCCTTTAGCCTTTGTATTTTATTTATTATATCGCAATAAGGTAAAAGCAGCGGTTTCATGCTGCGTATTTTATTTGGTTTTTCTTTTTTTACCCGCGTTGTATTTAGGGTGGCAACGAAATTTAGATTTAATACACAACTGGTTTACCCTCATTAATCCGGGAAATAAAGAATGGACCATTGAAGCAGAAGATGGGCCCAATAGCCTGGTTGCGCTGATACCTGTTTACTTAATGGATACCACGGGAGTGTTAACCTTTAAGAGAAACTTCGTAAATCTTCCATTCCATCAGGTTTCGTTAATTTTAAATGTGGTAAGGCTATTTTTTGTCCTGCTAACTTTTGCGTTTTTGAGAACTTTTCCTTTTAAGGCTGTAAAAAGCACCATTCGCCAATTTTGGGAAATGAGTTATATTTTCATTGCCGTGCCGTTATTATACCCTCACCAACAGCAATATGCATTTGTTTATATTATCCCTGCATTGGTGTATTTGTCGTATTACGTTATGATCAATTGGAATATGATTAAACAAAAAGTGAGTATCCCTTTATGGATAGTCATTTTCGTGATAGGCGTGAATTTTTCGCCACTTATTGGCCGGGATGTTATATCAGGGTATGCCTTTGAAGTGCTGTTATACGTCCGTATACTTCCTGTAGCCACCATTCTGTTAATTCCCATCTTATGGATTTGCAGGCCAAAAGATGAATTAAAAACAGCCGATCAATAAGCGGTTTTGAATAAGCGCCGATACCATTCCTCCGACAACAAAATATCACCCCCCGTACGCTTCGATACTTTTACTAAACAAATCCCTAACCTTATCTTAACCTACACAAACAAATTACAATCCACCCATAAAATACCCTAACATTTTCGAAAAAAATCCGTTTTAAAATTACATTTTTGCCAAAATTTTAATAGATGCAGAGTTACCAGGAATTTCTTGACTTAAGCGTTGGGTTCCCTCAGGATGGTTTCGAGATCATAGAGGACGAACTTTACTTTCAAGACCTTAATTTAATGGAGATGATTGAAACGTATGGCACCCCCCTACGCTTCACTTATTTGCCCATGATCACTAAAAAGATACAGCAGGCCAAACTACTTTTCCAGCAGGCAATCATTAAAAATGATTACCGCGGCAGCTATAAATATTGCTATTGCACCAAAAGCTCACACTTTAAGCACATTGTAGAAGAAGCGCTGAAGAACGGGATCCACCTGGAGACCTCATCGGCCTTTGATATGCCAATGATAGATGCGCTGGAGAAAAAAGGCGCGCTAAATAAGGACGTAACCGTGATTTGCAACGGCTTCAAAACCTTCCAGTACAAGCAGTACATCATAGATATGTTGCACGATGGCTTCACCAATATTATCCCAGTGCTGGATAATAAAGAAGAGTTCAACCTGTACGATGACGAGATTGACATAGCCACCCCCTGCAACCTGGGCATCCGCATAGCTGCCGAGGAGCAGCCCGATTCGCAGTTCTACACCTCGCGCCTGGGTGTGCGTATGGAGGATGTGATTGATTTTTATCACAACAAAATTGAGGATAACCCCAACTTCCAGGTAAAACTGCTGCACTTTTTCATCAACTCGGGCATATCTGATACCCCATACTACTGGAACGAGCTGGAGAAATACGTTACGCTGTATTGCAAATTTAAAAAGGTAAACCCTGCTTTGGATACGCTGGATATTGGCGGCGGTATGCCTTTCAAAGATTCGCTGGTGTTCGATTTCGATTACGAGTACATGATCAATGAGATCGTGAGCCGTATAAAAGAGATCTGTGCCGAGCACGATACCATGGAGCCGGATATCATTACCGAATTTGGCAAGTACACCGTGGCAGAAGCTTCGGGCATTTTATATAAAGTATTGGGCCGCAAGCAGCAGAACGACCGCGAACGCTGGCTGATGCTGGATGGCAGCTTTATTACCAACCTGCCCGATGTTTGGGCATTGAACCAAAAGTACATCCTGTTGCCGGTTAACAACTGGGATAGCGAGTACGAACGTGTAAACCTCGGCGGTATCACTTGCGACGGGCAGGACTACTACAACCAGGAAGCGCATATGAACAGTGTATTTATGCCGAAGACCCGTAAGGTGCAATACCTGGGCTTCTTTAACACCGGCGCCTATCAGGAAGTACTGAGCGGCTACGGCGGCATACACCATTGCCTGTTGCCATCGCCCAAGCATGTGATCATTCGCCGCAACCGCGACGAAACCTTCAACTTCGAGGTTTTCGGCGAGGAGCAAAACAGCAAGCAGGTATTGAAGATACTGGGCTACACCACCTAAGCAATAGTTTTCTTTCTAACATAAGTAAAAGCACTGCCGTAAGGTGGTGCTTTTTTATTGACACGAATTTTTGCTAATTTATTCGAATTGCACGAATTAAGAGCCATTGAACAGCTAAAGTGCTTTCCTTGCACCGAACCCAACGAAGCCCCCAAAAATCGGCATAAGCCTATTCCGTCCACTTGCTAAAGAAGGGCACCTACCCCGCGTTATATGTCGTACTGATAAATTGTGTTTACCTGCATTGATTATTTGCCGGTATAATTATATTTAGGCAAAAGAATAATTGATGAAAACTCACCAAAGCCTAACCTTACTAGCGGTATTTATCCTGTTGACTATCAGCTTAAAAGCGCAACCACCAGCCTTTCGGGCAGACCTGAACCGTATGTTCGCAAACCAATACTTGCAAACGCAGATGCAAATTCAGATGCAGATGAACATGGCAATGATGGGCAGGTATTACGATTACATCCCCGATAACTTTAAATACGACTTTAAGGTAAGGTTGAAAGATAGTACCACAAAAGAGGTTTACTCAAAGATTTATCTGGATACGATACGCCACCAAAACTACCTGCTGTTTGAGGACAAAAAACTACCCAAAAAAGATTCGCTGCGCAAGCAACGCATTTACCCCGGGGAAACCATCAGTATTTCCAGAGATGGTATAGTACCTTTTAATAAATTAACCTACACGGCAAACGGTATAGCAAAAGACAGCTGCTGGATGTTTAAAGTAATTGGGGGCGCAAGAATCAATGTATTCTCCTTTTTGAGCGCACGCGAGGGTGGCGATTTTTCGCATGTAACCGTAGTTGCCATCCAAAAAGGCGATGGCCCCATTGTTAAACTTAGTGCCGAAAATGTAACCGCTATGGTAGCAGGCGATGATGATGCTTTAAAGGCAATTGAAAAGAAAAACTACCTAAAGGCAATAAAAATTTATAATAAGAATTTCCTAAAGGCAAATAAAACGACAGAAGGAGGAGCCCGGCAGTAACACATGTACACCCAGCTGAAACAATTTCTTGCCCGCAATATGGCTGCTGATGAAGCCACGCTGGATGCGTTTTGCCAAAAATTCAGATTGAAGAAAACCGGGCGGAACGAGTTGCTGCTTTCGGTCGGTGAGGTTTGTCCGTACATCTATTTTGTTAATTCAGGTTGCCTGCGCATTTATATGATGGATTTGAACGGTAAAGAGTCTACCCGTTTTTTGGTGACAGAAGGGCGTTTCGGCACGGCGTTCCCCAGCTTTACCTTGCAGGAGCCCTCGGTGGCTTATATCCAAAGCATTGAACCAACCGAAGTGCTCTACATCAACCATAAAGATTTTAAAGCCCTGCTGGATGAGGTACCCGGTTGGGAGCGTGTTTACCGCATTAACCTGGAGCGGGATTATATCGCGTCTATCAAACGCATCGAGAGCCTGATTACCATGGACGCCACGCAGCGCTACAAGCAGCTGATGGAAACCAGCCCCGCGCTTATCCAAAGGTTACCAAATAGAATCATTGCCGATTACCTGGGCATTTCGCAGGAAACCCTAAGCCGACTGAAATCGAAAAAAAGTTAATTATTTGACATTTGTCAAATTTGATCCGGATGCTTATCGCTTGCTTTGCTTTATGAAACATCCAGCCTTGTTTAAACAAGTCATTGCCATTGTAACAGTTCTGTTACCCCTGGTCGTAACTGCGCAAATAAAAATTGGCCAGCGCACCATCAGGTATAATGATACCACCCGGCAACGCCCGCTGGTTACCGAGGTATGGTACCCTACCGATGATAGTCGCGAACCTTTCGTTATCCCCCACTACCCTTTTGTACATATCTCTACTATCCGCGATGCCAAACTCCCGCGGGGCAAGCACCCGCTCATCATGCTGTCGCACGGCACAGGTGGCGGCCGCATTACGCTGGAGTGGCTCGCCGATGCCCTGGTGCAAAAAGGCTTTATCGTAGCATCGGTAGACCATTGGGGCAATACCTACGATAACAAGATAGCCATCAACTTTGTAACCCCATGGCAGCGGCCACAGGATATCATCTTCGTGCTGACGGGCTTATTGAATGATAAAGATTTCGGCAGCGTAATAGATGCCGACCGAATCGGCGCGGCGGGTTTTTCTATAGGCGGTTATACGGTTATTGCCCTTGCCGGCGGCAAGCTAGATCTCAACGCGCTCGACAAATTCACCAATACGCCGGAGGGCAAGAAAGAGATAACCCTGCCCGAGTTTCCTAACCTGGCCGAGCAGATAGACGAAAAGGCGGTGGCAGCATCATTCCGTAACAGTCCAGATTTAATGGATAAGCGTATCAAAGCCTTCTTCGCCATTTGCCCCGCAGTGGGCCAGGGTTTTATCAGCAAACAGCAACTGAAACGCGTAACCGCACCTATGTACATCGTAGGTGCACAAAGTGACAGCATCGCCCCGGTAAAGACCAACGCAAAAACTTACCATAAATTGATGCCTAAAAGCAAGCTCCTCATCATCCCAGGCAAAACCGGCCACTATGTATTCCTCAATGAAGGCTCGGCAGAAATGAAGCCTACCGGCGGGATTTATTTCAATGATGACGCAACAGTAGACCGCAAGGCCATCCATCAGCAGGTTGGGGATTTGGCCGCGAAGTTTTTTGCTGGGGTGTTGAAGTATTGAGTATAAGTGGGTGATTACCGGTGCGGCCATAACCCCATCGTCCTTGCGAGTCGCAGCGGTGGCCTAAGAGCTGGGGCGACGTGGCCAACCGACCGAAGGGAGCTCATTAATTCCTTTAAAAACGGTAATGTGGTCAAAAATAGTTGGTGCTGCTTTCACATAAATTCCTATAGATTCTTTAATAAACAAAAAAAACACGCTTACTGAGAGATATCGGTCATATTGTTTGTGGCTATTCCTTTCAATGGCTAAGAAAACTTATCTTAAAAAAGCCAATTGAAATCGCTTTCAATTGGCTTGATACATTTGATTGATAATCAATACAGATACAGAGGTTTCACCAACTATTTTTGACCACATTATCTTAAAAACAATAAAATACATTAATAATCATCGGCAAGCAGAGCCGCTCTGCTTGTTGGACCTGCGTACCGATGGTTGCCACGCTTCGCTTATAATGACAATGGGGAGAATTAATTCAACGCCGTTAGCTTCACCCTCAACTTATATTGGCTCGGTGTTATCCCCTCCACTTTATGGAAAGCACGGCTAAAATAATTGAGGTTATTAAAACCTGCTTTAAAACAGGCTTCTGAGATGCTGTTGTATGGATTATTCATCAGCTGTTTGGCAAATTGCAGGCGCTCTTTAATGATATAATCTACCGGTGATATACCCATTTCGTGCTTAAAGGCGCGGAAAAAACTCGCTTTGCTCATAAAGGCCATGCGGCATAGGGCATCTATGCTGAGCTTGCTGGTCAGGTTATTTTTGATGTACTCCAGCACGTAGGCAAAGCGGTTGCCGGCAGCAAGTTCGTGGGCGCTATCCTTCACCTCGTGAAAATTCTGCATCTGCATAATGCGGATGAGGAGTTCTTTGAGCGTGAGGTTGGCCAGCACATCTTTGGTTAGCGCATCGCCGGTACTGATGCGGATGAGCTTGTTGATGAGCTGCGCCAGCTCGTAATTATTGAAGAAGTGGAACTGATTGTAATTGAGCTGCCAGGCGCGGCTATCCTCGCGGGGGTAGTTCTGGTTTAAAAAATCAAGCGTATCCAATATCTCCTGCTGATTGATGGCCAGGGCCGTGCATTGCGATGGCTGGCTGGCAGATGCCTCAGGGAAATCGATGGTCATGGTGATGTTGGGCGGTACAATTACCGTTTCGCCGGGCAGGTAGTCAAAACCGGGCTTGTCAAATAAATGCATCACCTTTTTACCCCGCAGCATGCTGGTAATCACCAGGTCGCTAAAAGTTAAAGGCACAAGTTCGCTGCGCTGAAAGGTTTCAAAAACATTCAGTTCGCAATGGTTCATGGTATAGGCCTTGCGGTTTTCTACCAGCGTATGCAGTTCTTTTCCGTTAGACAGGCTCAGCGGAGACAGCAAATTCCTGTTGGGCATTAGCTTATAAATTGGTAATTAAAAGTAAGGCTATTTAAACATACGTGCAACCACTAAAAATATTTTGACATCATTGTGCTATCAATTGATAGCATCGTGCAAATGCCCAAGGCTTTGCCCGCATACCTTAGCCCTACCAATTAAAACAAAAAACATTTTATGAGCACAAATGCTAAACCATCCTTTAAGGATAAGTACGACAATTTTATTGGCGGTAAATTCGTGCCGCCCGTCAAAGGCGAATATTTCGATAATGTGTCGCCTATAGATGGCAAGGTGTTTACACAAGCTGCCCGCTCTACCAAAGAGGATATCGAGCTGGCCTTAGATGCCGCGCACGAGGCTTTCAAAACCTGGGGAAAAACATCTGCCGCCTACCGCGCATCAATATTAAACAAGGTTGCCGATGTAATAGAAGCCAATTTAGATTACCTGGCCGTGGTAGAAGCTATTGACAATGGCAAAGCCATCCGCGAAACCAAAAACGCAGATCTGCCGCTGGTGATAGACCATTTTCGCTACTTTGCAGGCGTTATCCGTGCGGAAGAAGGTGGCATATCTGAACACGATGAGTTTACCGTATCCATTGTTCTTAGTGAACCGCTTGGCGTAGTGGGGCAGATCATCCCCTGGAACTTCCCGCTGCTGATGGCCACCTGGAAAATTGCCCCTGCCCTTGCCGCCGGCAACTGCTGCGTGGTAAAACCGGCTGAGCAAACCCCAACATCTATTATGATTTTGATGGATTTGATCAAAGACATCCTGCCTGCAGGCGTGCTCAACATCGTTACCGGCTTCGGTCCGGAAGCGGGTAAACCGTTGGCGCAATCGCCGCGCATTGCCAAAGTATCCTTTACCGGCGAAACCACTACCGGCCGTTTAATTATGCAGTATGCATCAGAAAACCTTATCCCCGTTACCATGGAGCTGGGCGGTAAATCGCCCAACATCTTCCTGGAATCGGTTGCCGATAAAGACGATGAGTTTTTTGATAAAGCCATAGAAGGTGCCGTATTATTCGCCTTGAACCAGGGCGAAGTTTGTACCTGCCCCTCGAGGATTTTGGTGCACGAAAATATCTACGATAAATTCATGTCGAGGGTAATCGAACGCACCAACGCCATCAAAATGGGCGACCCCTTAGATGACAGCACCATGATGGGTGCCCAGGCCAGTAACGATCAGTACGAGAAAATACAATCGTACCTCAAAATAGGTAAAGAAGAAGGTGCCGAAGTACTTTGCGGTGGCGAGGTAAAAAACCTTGACGGCGAATTGAGCGGAGGATACTATATACAGCCTACCCTGTTCAAGGGCCATAACAAAATGCGCATTTTCCAGGAGGAGATATTTGGGCCGGTTGCCTGCGTTACCACTTTTAAAACTACCGAAGAAGCCATTGCCATTGCCAACGATACCATGTACGGTTTAGGTGCCGGCGTGTGGACCCGCGACGCACACGAAATTTACCAGGTACCTCGCGCGATACAGGCCGGGCGGGTGTGGGTGAACAACTACCACGCCTACCCTGCCCATGCGCCATTTGGTGGTTACAAAAAATCCGGCTTCGGTCGCGAAAACCATAAAATGATGCTGGATCATTATCGCCAAACCAAAAATATGCTCATCTCTTATAACAAAAACAAGCTCGGATTTTTTTAAAATGAGCGACTCTACGCCTTTTTACGAAAACCAAAGAAAAGCACCGATTTTTTAAAGATTTTTAACGGTTTTCTACGGTAATTTTAAGCCCGGTACTAACTATTAGTTTATCTGAAAAACGCAACATGATTAAAAGAGTATTGGTATCGCCCGAAGCCTCCGTGCTCATTGCCGACCTGAAAAATCGCTTTGGCGAGTTGATGTTTCACCAGAGCGGTGGCTGTTGCGATGGTTCATCGCCCATGTGTTTCGAAAAAGGCGACTTTAAACTTGGCGCTGCCGACGTGAAATTGGGCGAGATTGATGGTTGCGAATTTTGGATGAGTAAGGACCAGTTTGAATATTGGCAGCACACCCAACTAATGGTAACTATCACCAAAGGCAGAGGCTCCAGTTTCTCCATAGAGATACCCACAGGGAATAGGTTTCTAATACAGTCGCGCCTGTTTGCAGATTCGGAACTATCAGATTTAGAGATGGTTGAATTTATTAAAGACTAAAGGTTTATACAGGTTTATTTTGGTCGGGAGCCCGGTTTGCGAAAGCGCCGGGCTTTTTAATGCGGTTGTTTTGCCGTAACCTTTATCATTCGCTGTATCTGTCGTTACGCCAGGGGTATGCGGTATTTGAATAGCCTCTGTCCTCCCAAAAAACCGGTTTATCCTCGGTCAGGAATTCGATTCGCTTTATCCATTTCGAGCCTTTCCATGCATACAGTTGCGGTGTTATCATGCGCAGGGGGCCACCATGCTCAATCGGCAAAGGCTGCCCTTCAAATGTATGCACCAGCAATACATCGGGCTTAAGTGCCTCTTCCAGAGATATATTGGTGGTGTACGTATCATAGCCATAACACATGATATGGGTAGCGGTATCTTTGGGGTGTACCAATGCGGCAATGTCCAGCAAGCTAATGCCTTTCCAATGCATATCCAGTTTGCTCCAGGTGGTAACACAGTGAAAATCTGAGGTATCTTTAGTTTGGGGTAGCTCCATCAGCTCTTTCCAGCTTAAACGAACGGGGTTATCTACCGCGCCATCGATAGTTAATCGCCATCGATCCAAAGGTATATTAGGCTGGTACCCAAGGTCAAGCACCGGCCATTTTATGGTTGCTGTTTGCCCTATGGGGATGCTGGGCATGCCATGCCGGTTGAGTTTGCCTGAGCCTTTTGGTGCATCGTCTGCAACAGAAGGTGTAAGCTTCATTTTCTCCTCAAACCTCGCTTTCAATTTCATGCGCGATTCAACGATCCTGTTAAGTTTATCTTCATTTTCCATAGGGATAGTATTATCTACAGCTAAAAATACGTATAAACTGTATAGAAGTTAAAAACTGCCTAACCAGGTTGTGATGCAGCCTGTTCAAACGGCCATTCCTTATTCACTTTAGCCTTTATGAAATACGCCATAGTACCGGTGGCAATGGCTACCAGGCCGCCCAGTACCATGTGGAGGCCGGTTGATACCAATATGCCTAACCATATGACTATGGCAAGGTAAACGGGCAGCGGGAACAAGGGCATCTTATAAGGAAATTGCTGCGTTTTACGGGCCTTTCGCAATAGCAACAGCCCAACGGCTTGCGCGATGAATTGCGTGAGGATACGCATAGCCAGTATGGCGTGTATTACATCTACCAGTTTCAGCTGCAAGCTGAACAGGAACGCTATACCACCCAGCACGAGCAACGATACATAGGGGAAGTTTTTGGTGGGATGCAATTTAGCGAATACTTTAAAAAACGCGCCATCGGCGGCGGCGGCATAAGGAATTCGGCTATAACCCAGCGTAGCCGAAAATACCGAAGAGAAAGCCACTAACAATATGAGACAGGTAACCACTTTGGCAGCGGTAGTACCCATTAGTAATTGCATAAAATCGCTTACAACAAACTTGCTGCCCATCGCCTGTTGCCAGGGTATAACGCTTACTACACTTACATTCATCAGCATGTATAAAACGGCAATACCGGCTATGGATAAAAACATGCTTCGCGGTATGTTGCGGGTTGGGTTGACAATTTCGCCGCCCAGATGGCAAACATTATAATAGCCCAGGTAACTGTAAACGCTTTTTACGCTGGCAAAGCCAATTGCCGCCACGAAACCATAATTAAGGTTGATACCATCGTTTATGTGCGCTATAGGATGCAGGAAATTACCATGCACCACGCCGCCGAAGATTATCCACAACATCGTAACCAGCACCCCTACCCAAAGAACTACGCTTATTTTGCCAATGGCTTCTATTTTACGGTAAAGCAGTATTACGATGCATATCACCACCCCTCCGCTCATCAATTTACTTTGAATAGCAGATAACGGCAACAGGTAAGAAAAGTATTCCGCGAAGCCTATGGCGGCCGAGGCTATAACCAGCGGCGCCTGTATCATGGTTTGCCAGACGAACAAAAAGCTCATCAATTTGCCCAGCTTGGTTTTACCGTAAGTTTCTTTAAGAAAGTTGTAAGATCCGCCTGCCATTGGGAAAGCGGCGCCAAGTTCGCTCCAAACCATGGCATCAACAAACGAGAGCAGCGAACCCGCTAGCCAGGCGTATAAAAACCAAGGGCCGTTCATGGTGGCGATAACCATAGGCAGGGTAATAAAGGGCCCTATACCTACCATATCCGTCATGTTGATGGCTGTTGCCTGCGCCAGGCCCAGGCGGCGTACGAGTGATTTTTCAGCCATGCAATATATCTATCGCAAAAATAAATTTATTCAACCAAGCGGTGTAATTTATTGGGTCAGTGGTTTGTAAAGGTTAAAATGGCGACCCATTAATTTTGAGGGGGGAGTTTTACGTAGGGTTACAAAAACTCCGGGTTTGTGCTAGGGGCTATAAATTAAGCACCTAATTGCAGGCGATGCCCTCCATCGTGAACTTTTTAACCTTCACTGCCACAACAGGCGCTTTATCCACCCGCCCCTTCAGTGCAAAAATAGCAATATAGCGTGGCTCTATCCCCAGCTCTTTCACCGCGAGCTCTTTAAAGGCTGCGTTAGCCGCTGCCCCGCCGGCGTAAAGCAGGCGATAATTGTTGCCATGTCTTTCTATCCGGATGGCGGTTTTCCTTAAGTTGTTCAATACACCGGGTGTTCGGGTAACGCTATCCACTGTCAACACGGTGCTATGCACAAACTCTTCGGGCTTACCATCGTTACCGGGGGTTGCTATGGCTTGCACCAAAATTTCGGCAGGTTTTGTAAAACCACCAAAAAAATCGTTAAAAGCCAGGGAAATACGCATACTGGGGCTATTGAGCGTAGTATCGTTCAGTAACAATAAACCAGCCTGTTGCCATTCGCCACCCGGGATAAAATCTTCTATCTGCAACTCGGCAACAAAACAACCAAGCGGCAAAGGCCGTATCAGCAGGTTCTTTATCAACGGTTTTGCAGTGCTATCGGTCCAATTATCACCTGGTAGGGTAAAAAGAGTGAGTGCCTTTGGGGAATCGATCCGCCGGGCCCAATACCTTTCGTCCTTATTAATCACTTGCCAATTGCGGTTCAGCAGGGCATTCTCGCCCAGGTCCTCAAAATTTTCGGTAAAGGTTACGAGGGTATTGCGCTCATACCAGGTGTATCCGGCCAATAAAAGTACTAATGCTGCTAATACCGGCCTTATCCACCCCAGATTGCGTGGTTTAATAATGGGGGATATGGCCTTAGCCAAATGTTTCTCGCGATATAAAAACCAGTATGGGTGGTGAGCTTCGGTTTTCTTACGGTCAATTTCATTGGTGTAGGGTGCCTTCAGCACATAGCGGGCAAGCGTATCCAGCGATGCAACGGAGGGGTTTTCTTTTTCCTTTTTATTTAACACGAAAATGGAATAATTCTTCAGCGTGCGCCATCCGACGATGAGGCCGGTACAATCCAGCAGTTGCTGCTGAAAGAGCTTACCCTCGGTTTCTGTAAGGGGTTGGTCAAGCGAAACGCCAAAGCATCGGGAATGCGCCTCGCGGTATAACAGCGAAAACACAGCTAATTCAGGTTCTTCCATATCACAATTGGTGGCAGCAAATATACAATTCCCTTAGATTTCCGCTTAGTTACCGCACAAAATAGTTGCGATCCGCTAGTTTTGTTTCATGCAATATCGTATTCATTAACAATACGTGAAGAAGAAATCTTTACGTATCTTAATTTTTCTGCATTTGCCTGTTTTTACCGCAGCCCGGCAGTTGCAATTGCATTAGGACGCACGCCACACGCTGGTCTCCGCCGTAACGAAAAAAATACCCTCCCCTGTATTTCGAGTACTTTAAAACGCCGGATACGGGTAAAAGCGTAATTAGGCCCGGCTCCTTCCTGCTCAAACTGCAAGCCGATTTCGCAGGCCAGCGGGGTAACATGGGCAAGTACTACATGCAGATTTCGCAGGAGCTACGGTTTTGGCGGCCAAAGGTATTTATCAATCTGTAGTACAGCGGCGGATTGGGCATTACCACGCCGCGGCAATACAGCTATTACATTTCTAACACTTATTCAATTGGTGTGAGCTATCCATTCCAGATAGGCAATGCTTACCTCCTATTTGTTAAGTGATAGGCGAAAGGGCATCTCTCTCGGGGTGCCTTAATAATAATGATTTTAGTGATTTTGACCGGCTGTTTTTTTGTAAATGTAAAAGCCCGCGCTTCCGCAACGGGCTTGGCTTTTATAAGATCAGTATAATAGCACTAAATATTTTGGGTCTCAATAGATAATTTGTAATGTATATAATATCTATAGATTATATATACATTACAAATGTAATATATACTGCCTCGGCAAGCAAGCTATTTTTTGTTTTTTTGCTGATATTGCCTGCCATGAACTTGTTTTAAGAAGCAGTGTTAATTTAAGATGAAAATATATCAGCAAAGTCTGCACCTGAGGCCGTATCGCCGGGGCTTCCATATCATTACATCCGAAGTAGTTAATGCCATGCCGCAACTTGCCGAATTCAAAACCGGAATATGCCAGGTGTTTATTCAGCATACTTCGGCATCGCTGAGTATCAACGAAAACGCCGACCCAACCGTTCGGCAGGATTTTGAGATGTATTTCAACAAGGCCGTACCCGAGGACGACCCCGATTACCGGCACGACGACGAAGGCAGCGACGATATGCCCGCCCATCTTAAAGCATCCATGCTGGGCTGTTCGGTAACTATACCCATCCGCAACGGGCGGCTGGCTCTAGGTACCTGGCAGGGAATCTACTTATGCGAGCACCGTAACCATGGCGGGCAACGCAGCCTGATAATAACTGCTTGGGGCGAATAAGGGCAGGGCGCAAAACGCCTGTCTATTGTCGCAACCGCACCTTACACAATACTGTATATTGCAGATATTTGTGTTAAAACAACAGTAAAATGCAAACCCTGGATATTATAAACGACGCAAAAAAACTTAACGTAGAAGAAGCAAATCTAAGTGGCTCTACCATCAGGATGGCTTGCCTTAATAACCTAATGATGGAAGATGTATCGGCAACAGGAGTGAAAATAACCAACGCCAACCTGAGCGATCTGGAGATAGAGGGAGCACAATTAGGCGGGGCATTCATACACAACATAGGCATGCCCCCCAAAGACCACCCCTATTATGACCCTACTGCGAAACAACGCCCCTTAAGGTTTGAGGACAGCGACCTCAACGGCAGCACCATCAGCAATTGTGACTTAAGCAACGTAGCGATCAGCGATTGTGAAACGCGTGGTATGACAATTAACGGTATATTGGTTAATGATTTACTGGCTGCATACCGGGGCGGGAAATAAATATTCTGTTCGATAGATTGTGATTGAATAAGGTCGGATAATCGCATATTTGTAAGGTGATAAAAATAGAGATACTGGCATTCGGCATAGCTAAAGATATCTTTGGTGCGAGTACACTAAATGTGGACCTGTCCGACGATTCCAGCGCGGGCGATTTGAAAGCCCGGCTAGAGCAGACCTATCCCCGCCTGAAGCAGCTGGCCAGTTATATGGTTGCCGTAAATAACGAATACGCGCAAGACACCCTACCGCTGACGGAAAGAGACGAAATAGCCATAATACCACCAGTAAGCGGAGGATAACTATGGATACGCAAGTAAAAATCCTCTCCGAGCCTCTGGACGTCGGCGCCTGTATCGATTGGGTAATGTCGCCGCAATCCGGCGGGATCGATGTTTTTATAGGCACCGTTCGCAATGCTACCAAAGGAAGGCCTGTATTGAAGCTGGAATTCGAAGCCTATATACCTATGGCAATCAGCGAGATAAATAAAATTATTCAACAAACGCTTGAACTATGGCCGGTACAGAAAGTACTGGTGCATCACCGTATCGGCGTATTGCAAGTGGGTGAAGTACCTGTAATTATTGCCGTATCTGCAGCGCATCGCGATGCCGCTTTCGAGGCCTGCCGCTACATTATAGATACACTTAAGCAGACGGTCCCCATCTGGAAAAAAGAGTTTTTTGAGGACGGTGAAGTATGGGTAGCCGCGCATCCTTGAGGAGGTTGAGAGAAGTTGAATAAAGTTAGAAAGGTTGAAAAGGTTAAAAGGGTTGGAGATAACCATTCGCAACAAACATTTCCCATTCTCTAATCGCCATTATCTACTCACTATCCACGGCACACCAGCCTTACTCCGAAATAACGAATGTTTTCCCCTCTATGGCCAGCTCGGTATTGGGGAACACGCTTTGGGCTTCGTCCAGCAGTTCGTTAAGGGTTTTGTAACGTGCCGAAAAATGCCCGATAATTAATTTGCCTGCATTCGTTTTCAATGCTACTTCTGCCGCCTGTAGCGCGGTTGTATGGTGGGTTATAGCGGCCCTATCCAGCATATCATTCAAAAAGGTAGCCTCATGGTATAGCAAATCAGAATAAGCTATCTGCGCAAAATACCTGGGGTTATACAGTGTATCTGAGCAATAGGCGTATGATTTGGGCGCATCAGAATCTATAGTGAGCGTATCGTTTTTGTAGATGGTCCCATCCGGCGCCTCGTAATCGCGGCCTTTTTTTAACGAAGTGTAATAAGGTACCGGTATACCAAGCTCCTCCACTTTCTCTTTAATGAGCTTACGCTGCCGTTTCTTCTGCCTGAACAGGAAGCCCGTGGTAGTGATGCGGTGATCCAACGGTATGGTTTCCACGGTAACATCCTGGTTATCCAGTATTACCATCGGTTTCTCGTCGCTTGTAAAAACGTATTCCAGCGGGTAGTGTAACGTGGTCTCCGAGTACTTAAGCTGCAGATCGATAATTTCTTTAAGTGCGGGCGGGCAAAAAAGCTTTACAGGCTTTTTGCGGCCATTGAGATGCATGGACGATAACAGACCCACCAGCCCGAGGTAATGATCACCATGCAGGTGACTGATAAAAATATAATCAATCCTGCTGGCCTTTACGTCGAAACGCAGCATCTGCTGCTGCGTACCTTCGGCGCAATCAACCAGGTACAACTTCTCATTGATATTAAGTACCTGCGCCGTGGGGTTACGGTTAAATATGGGAGTTGCAGAGCTGCTGCCCAGTATTGTTACTTCGAATTTCATACCGGGTGGGCCAAAAAATTACCTGATTTCTCTTTTCAATTCCTTCTCTATCTCTTCCATAAAAATAAGGTCAATAGCTTCCTCGCAGGTAGGCACTACAGAAAGTACGTTATCTAGTTGCGAAATGGTGACCAAACGGGCAACAGCATCGTTAAGACCCGCCAAAATGAAAGAGCCGTTTGCATTTTTGCACAGGCGGTGGCCAACCAATAAGCTACTTAAGCCCGATGAATCGGCAAATTTTACCTGCGATAGATCCAGCACAATATTACGCTGACCCTCAGTATTGATCATTATCAGTTCTGATTTAAGCTGCGGCGTAATCAGCGAGTTAAGTTTTGATTCGTTAAGCTTAATAAGGATATATTTCTCGTGCTTATCAACCGTATATTTCATTTTGGGATATTTAAAAAGCTAAGATATAATTTATTTATGTTTAATTAAAAAAATTACAGCCCGGCCAGCGCGGTATTAATGTGCCGTTCTACCCTTTGCAAAACATCCTCATCGCCCGGCTTTTCGAATGCTTCGCCGGTAATCTGCTGATACAGTTCGATATACCTTTCAGAGATGGATAGTACTATCTCGCGGGTCATTTCGGGCACTACCTGTCCATCTTTACCCTGGAAGCCGTTCTCTATCAGCCACCTGCGCACAAATTCTTTGGAGAGTTGTTTTTGCGGCTCGTTGTTGGCCTGGCGTTCGTGGTAGCCATCACTATAAAAATAGCGCGATGAATCGGGCGTGTGTATTTCGTCTATCAGGTAAATGGTATCGCCTATTTTGCCAAACTCGTACTTGGTATCGACCAATATAAGCCCCTGCCCTGCCGCAATCTCGGTACCGCGGGCAAAAAGTTGACGAGTGTAATTCTCCAGTTGAACGTAATCGGCTTCGCTAACGATACCGCGTGCCAAAATATCTTCTCGCGAGATGTCCTCATCGTGCCCTACTGATGCTTTGGTGGTCGGGGTGATGATAGGCTCGGGCAGGATGTCGTTTTCCTTAAGGCCCTCAGGCAAGCTTACACCGCATACCTGTCGTTTGCCCAAGGCGTATTCACGCGCGGCATGGCCGGCCAAATAGCCGCGTATCACCATCTCTACCTTAAAAGGCTCGCATATGCGGCCAATGGTAACGCTGGGGTCGGGTACGCTTACTACCCAATTGGGCACAATATCGGCAGTAGCCTTTAAAAATTTGGCAGCGATTTGATTAAGCACCTGCCCTTTATATGGGATGGGCTCGGGCAATACTACGTCGAATGCTGAAATCCTGTCGGTAACAACCATGGCCAGGTATTTATCGGCAATGGTATATACATCGCGCACCTTGCCTTTATAAAAGGCGGTTTGCCCTTCGAAATTGAAATGTGTTTCTTTTATAGCGTCCATTGTTAGAATCAAGATTGTGAGAGTCAAGAATCAAGACAAAAACATCTTATCTCTTGGTTCCTGGTTTCTTATCTATATTTAAGATTGTTCGAGTCGAAAATCAAGACACAGGAACGATTAATTTCTTGTCTCTTGATTCTTGACTTCTTGCCTCTATGTTATTGTATATCCCCGTAAGCTTCCAGTATCCTGCGTACCAGTTTGTGCCTTACTACGTCCTCTCCGCTCAGGTAAACGATGTCGATACCCTTGATGTCGGTAAGGATGCGCAGGGCAGTGTACAGGCCCGATTGCTGTTTTTTGGGCAAATCTATCTGCGTTACGTCGCCGGTTACGATGAATTTGGCCGATGGCCCCATACGGGTCAGGAACATCTTTAGCTGCATATCGGTAGCGTTCTGCGCCTCATCCAATATCACGAAGCAGTTATCCAGTGTACGACCACGCATAAATGCCAGCGGGGCAATCTCTATGGTGCGGTTCTCCAGGTAAAGTTTCAGCTTTTCGGCGGGTATCATATCGTCCAGCGCATCGTAAAGCGGGCGCAGGTACGGGTCGATTTTTTCTTTCAGATCACCCGGCAAAAAGCCAAGGTTCTCTCCTGCCTCTACAGCCGGACGTGTTAGGATAATGCGTTTTATCTCTTTGTTTTTGAGCGCACGTACAGCCAGGGCAACCGCGGTATAGGTTTTGCCGGTGCCTGCGGGGCCGATAGCAAAAAGGATATCGTTCTTGCCGATACCATCAACCATGCGGTGCTGATTGGTAGTGCGGGCACGTACCATTACACCATTCGGACCAAAAACCAATACCTCGCCGCTGGCAAATTTATCTGCTGCAGCAGGCTCGCCGGTTGATGATGCGGGTTTAGGCTTAGCACCCAAAATGCGCTCCACATCAATTGTGTTAAGGCTTTCGTATTTCTCCAGGTGCTGCACCAGCCGGTCAAACTTATCCTGGAACAGTGCCAGTTCGGCTTCATCGCCCAAAACCTTTACATCGCTGCCGCGCGCAACTATTTTAAGCTTAGGATATTGCTTCTTGAGTATCTCGAAATGATCGTTATTCGGGCCCCACAAAACAGCGGGGTTTACATGTTCAATAGATAGTTTTAGCTCGTTCAATACTAATTGATTTTTTCGATGGCAGATTTTTATGAATTAAAAATTGAATATTTGCACCTTTAAATGCTCACACAAGATTAGCAATAAATATTTATAAAATTAATGGCGATTATAACTTTAACTACCGATCTGGGCGATAAAGATATTTATCAGGCTGCCCTTAAAGGTAGTATTTTAAAGTTGTTGCCAACAGTAAACATTGTAGATATTACCAACAATGTGTCGGCTTTCAACGTGCAACAGGCGGCATTTATCCTCAAAAACAGCTTCTACTATTTCCCCGATAACACGGTGCACCTCATTGGTATCGATACCGTTTACAACAACGCCACCCGGTACCTGGCTGTGCGCTATAAGAACCACTTTTTTGTGGGGGCCGATAACGGCATCTTTTCTTTGATGTTTGATGCTGAGCCACAAGAGATTGTAGAGATCAACATTATGCAGGACCTTAAATTCCTGCATTTCCCACTTGCGGATATCTTTGTAAAAGCTGCCTGCCACCTTGCAAAAGGCGGCCAACTGGCCGAAATTGGTTTGCCGGTAAGCGATGTGGAAAACAAAACCAACCTGCACCCGGTTATCGACAATAATTTGATACGCGGTGTGGTGATCTATATCGATTCGTTCCAGAACGTAATTACCAACATCACCAAGGAATTCTTCAACCGCGTGCAGCAAGGGCGCCGTTTCGTTTTGTCCTTCAAGCGCAACGAAACCATTACCCACCTCAGCTGGCATTATAACGAAGTACCCGAAGGCGAAAAGCTTTGCCTCTTCGGCATCAGCGACCACCTGGAGATTGCGATAAACAAAGGTAACGCCAGCGGATTGTTGGGTTTGAATGTTGGGGATAGCGTGATTATTGAGTTTAGGTAAAAGTTATTTTCACGCAAAGGCGCAAAGAGCAGATTTCAAAAGCTGTAGTGAATAAATATTTTGCCGTCATAATCCTCCAATTTGTTTTGTAGTTCTACTATATCAGAGAATAAATATTCGGCTACGTAATAATGGCTGGCAGTGGGGCTTCGTCTGTAATGGAGTTCCGTTGCTTCAACGAGGTCTTCAGTAATATTCTCTTCTCTTATTTCTGACAATGCCATCTCTGCTGCGGTTTCGTATTTATCGAGCCCCTTATAATTTCTTATAAAACTATTGCCGTCACCATAATGTCGCTTTGGGGAATATGGATACTTCTCATCCAAATATACTTTTCTCAATACCGCCAGCAAATACTGTAAGTAATTCCTGTGGAATTTGTTTGTCAGTAAAGAATATTCTCCATCATAGGTTTTAGGCTCTTCTACATTGTTAAAGTAGGCGTAAGAGTCGATTTGATTCATATACACCCAACATACGTCTTTTTCATGCAGATAGAATATCAGTTCGAAACCATAGTATGATAACTTCGCAACAAATTCATCTTCACTTAAGCAACCCAAGTCTTCTACAATCCATATCCAATTTAAAATGATACCTAAATAAGCTGATGTTCCTAAATTTTCAATATCGGCCAACGCATTAAGTATCGTAGATAAGTCCAAGGATTGACGAAAATCATCGTAGTAATCTCCTTTATAGTGCTCACTATTATTAACTTCTTCCTGCAAAGCCCCCAAATGTCGATAAAAGGGTGGGGATTTTCTAATGTCTGTTAAGGCAATGGTCAAATTGCCCCGCAATTTTTCGGGGTTCAGTTTATATGTATAGCAATCAGCTCCCATTGATTTATAACGAAGAAGCAATTTCATAAAATTAATTAGCATCCAAAGCCTCTTTTTCTTTGCGCCTCCGCGCCTTTGCGTGAAATAAAACTACCCCACTCCTCACAGTTGCGTCAATTTTGACCTTGCTCACTTTTTATCATTAATAAACCCTTAGTTTTGCAGGTTGATAATCATAAACTGATACATGGCAAGAGGACAATTAAATAGTGGCAGCAAAGCTGAAGCTGAATTACCTAAAGCGAAGATAAACAAGCAAAGCTTGCAAAATGTGGGCAAACTGCTTAGCTATATAAAACCTTACAGGGCAAAATTTATAGCCGGGATGTTTTTCCTTTTTATTTCCAGCTTGGTGGCACTTGCATTTCCTGCAATTCTTGGTGCCCTTATTGATGCGGCACACGGAACTTTTAAATATAATTTTTTGCCAAAAAGTTTAAATGCGATAGGCATTGCTGGTTTTTGCTTGTTGTTTACGCAGGCTGTTGTTTCATTCTTTAGAGTTGTATGGTTTGTACAGGTAGCAGAGCGATCTCTCGCTGATATAAGGCGAGACACCTATTTTAAAATGATTACGTTGCCAATGAATTTCTTTGCCAATAGGCGCGTTGGAGAACTTAATAGTCGTATTTCGGCCGATTTATCGCAAATACAGGATACCTTAACCACAACCTTTGCCGAAATAATCAGGCAGTCAGTATTAATGGTTGGAAGCGTTGTTTTACTTGCGGTAGTGTCTATCAAACTAACTTTTGCAGTGTTGGCTATACTACCATTTATGGTGGCCTTCGCGGTGATATTTGGTAAATATATCCGTAATCTATCCAGGATGGCACAAGATAAATTGGCAGAATCAAATACAATAGTTGAAGAAACTTTACAAGGAATTGCTAACGTAAAAGCTTTTGTGAACGAAGCCTTTGAAGCTGGCCGTTATGATAAAAATCTAAGGGAAGTTGTTCAAATTGCAGTAAGGGGTGCAAAATTCAGAGGGATTTTCGCATCATTTATAGTGTTCTGCCTTTTCGGAATGTTCGTAGGGGTAATATGGTACGGCTCGATATTGGTAAGTGAACATAAAATGGATGTAGGTCAGCTTACAACTTTTATCTTGTACTCTATTTTTGCTGGTGCGGCAATGGGCAGTTTCCCTGATTTGTATGCCAATTTACAAAAGGCAGTGGGGGCGAGCGAACGCGTTTTAGAAATATTAGCCGAAAAGGGGGAAGATATCTCTATCATCAATAACAATAATGCCATCAAAGAAAAAATACAGGGCAATCTCTCCTTCTCCAACGTACAATTCGCCTACCCCTCCCGGTCCGAGCTTACCGTTTTGGATAGTATCTCGTTCGACGCGGCGGCAGGCCAAAAAGTGGCTATTGTAGGGCCGAGCGGTTCGGGTAAATCTACCATGGCGGCATTGATATTGCAGTTCTACCATCCGCAAAGCGGCACCATATTGTTTGATGGCCGCCCGGCTGATGAATTTGCTTTGACCGATATACGCAACCAGGTGGCTATTGTGCCGCAGGATGTATTGCTGTTCGGTGGTACCATTATGGAAAATATCGCTTACGGCAAGCTGAACGCCAGCAATGAGGAAATTATACAGGCCGCCAAACGCGCCAATGCCGATCAGTTCATCACTTCCTTCCCCGAGGCATATGAAACGGTTGTTGGCGAACGCGGCGTAAAACTATCGGGGGGGCAGCGCCAAAGGATAGCCATTGCACGTGCATTGTTAAAAAATCCTGCTATATTGATCCTCGATGAGGCAACCTCTTCATTAGACTCCGAATCGGAGCGTTTGGTGCAGGAAGCTTTGGAAGAACTGATGAAAGGCCGCACGTCTATCATCATTGCCCACCGCCTCTCCACCATCCGCGAAGCGGATAAGATCATCGTGTTGGAGAAAGGGCATATCATCGAAAGCGGCACCCACCAGGAGTTGGTAGCCAATGAACAGGGCCTTTACAGATACCTAAGCCAGTTGCAATACGAAGTGCAGTAGAAGGAGTCCATAGTCTATGGTCGATAGTCCATAGCAGAAAATTTGGGAACCGCGATAAACGAGAATCTACGGTCGATTGCCATACAAAAATTCGAATTCCGGCTATGGACAATGGTTCATGGTCTATTGACTAAAAGAAAAATGAAACTAATTATACACGGGGCGGCCCGGCAGGTAACCGGCAGCATGCATTTATTGCAGGTTGGCCAATATAAGATACTGATTGATTGCGGACTGGATTACGAGAAGGATCATAATATACAGGTGAACGAAGACTTCGGCTTCGATCCGGAAAAAATAGATGTAGTGGTACTCACCCACGCGCATATCGATCACTCGGGCAATTTGCCTACACTGGTGCGTATGGGTTTCAGCGGGCAGATATTATGCACACCCCCCACTGCCGACCTCACCGAACTGCTGTTGATAGACTCCGTAAACATATTCCTTAGCAAGGCCGATAAGGGCCGTCGTAACCGCAAGCGGCACAAACATGGCAGCAGCGGCCCGCAGCCGTTGTACCTGCAAAAACATGTGATGGATACGGTGGAGCGCTTTGTAACCATTGGCTATAACCGTCCGTTTCGCATCAACGGGGAAATAGAGCTTACCTTTATACCCGCGGGGCATCTGTTAGGTGCTGCAGCTGCCGTTTTTAGGGTGACTGAAGATGGCGTGGAGAAGTCCATTGCCTTTACCGGCGATATCGGCCGCAAAAACTACCCGGTGTTAAACGACCCCGAACCATTGCCACAAGTCGATTACATTGTAAGCGAAGCCACCTATGGCGGGCGCATGCATACCAAGGATAAATCGGTAGAAGAAACACTGGTAGAAACTATCGATAAGGTGTGTATCAAAGAACAGGGACGGCTCATTATCCCGGCATTCAGTATCGGGCGTACGCAGTCGCTGGTTTTTGCATTGAACAAGATTTTCAGCAGCGGATTGTTGCCGCCGGTGGCCATCTTCGTGGATAGTCCTATGGCATCACGCGCTACGGAGATATTTCGAAAGCACCATAGCCAGGTAAACCCCGAGGCACAGGAATTCTACAACCGCCTGGGCGATGAGTTCGATTTCGATAACCTTACCTATGTGGAAACACTGAAAGACAGCCGGCAGGTATCTAATTACTACGAACCCTGCATCATCATTTCTTCGGCGGGCATGCTGGAGGGGGGCCGTATACAGGACCACCTGTTCTATAACATCCAAAATTACTACTGCACCATCCTGTTCATAGGCTACTGTGCCAAAGGCACTTTAGGCTACCGCCTGCTACGTGGCGACCCTATCGTTCATATTAAAGACCGCGACCTGGCCGTTTACGCCACCATCAAAAAAACAGACGTACTAAGCGCCCACGGCGACCACGAAGATTTGCTGAATAACATTATGCAGCAGGACGTTGACCACCTAAAAGGCGTGTTTTTGGTGCATGGCGAACAAGTGAGTATGCAGGCATTAGCCGATGCATTGGAGCCGGAGGGCTATAAGGTAACGATACCGGAGAAGGGTGTGAGCTACGAGTTGTAGAATATCTGAATCAGAATTTTCAGAATAATAATAATAATGTAGCAGATAAATAGCGTAATATTTCGTCTTCAAATCATGTTCATTCTAAAATTCTGAAAATTCTGATTCAGACAAATATCGTCAAAAAACCCCTCAAGGCGTTTTGATATTCCTCCGAATATACCTTCGGCGCATCATAAATAACGTATTCGTCTTCCACCGCTATTTGCCTGTGTCTGCCAATGGTAAGCAATTTGCGGTGTGGTACGGATTCGGAGAAGGATTTGATGCTGAGGGTGCTTTGTACTTGTAAATCATTTTCCGGCAATAGCAACTTCACCAGGTCAGCCGTTTCCAATGGCAATATCAAGGCACATACACCATCCGGACTGAGATGTGTAGCCACGCATTTTATCAGTCTTTCAAAAAAAGCATCATCGGTATGCCGTGCCAGATTCTTTTTAGCTCCGGGCGACATTAGCGAGTTTAAAAAGAAGGGCGGGTTGCTTATGATAAGGTCGTACAAAACAACAGGATAGCTTTCGAAATACGCTTCAAATCCCGAAGCAAACAAACTCAACCGATGGGCAAATTTGGCTGCCTTAAAATTCGCGCTGGCAGTTTGTGCGGCAACGGTATCTATCTCCACAGCATCTACCCTTGCATCGTTATATCGCTGCGCCAGCATGAGGGCAATAACTCCCGTGCCGGTACCGATATCCAATATGGTTTTTGGCTCATTTGCAGCAGCTAATGCCCCGAGCAAAACGCCATCGGTGTTTACCTTCATGGCGCAGCCGGCCTGATCTACGTCGAACTGCTTAAATTTAAATATATCTGCCAATTTGAATTAGGGTAGCGTTTAATTAAATAGCATGCCGCCATTTTGTTATCGATAATTTAGCTATTTTCAGGCTGGATTTTAAACGCCCGGCTTTTAATGCAATTCTCTGTACAGTACGTCAAACATCAATTCAAAAAGCCAAAAGTAATTATTATAACGGCCATTTTACTGGCTTTAGCCATCTGGTTTGCGCTTTGCCTGCCTAGTCCGCTCTTCAACTCCCCTACCTCCTACGTAATTGATGATGATGCCGGCCAACTGCTTGGTGCATCCATTGCCGCGGATGGGCAGTGGCGCTTCCCCTATAACGATAGCGTTCCCGAAAAATTCAAGCAGTGCATCATCGCCTTTGAAGATAAGCGTTTCCTGCATCACCCCGGCTTTGATGCATTGGCGTTTAGTCGTGCCATTCGCCAAAATATCCGCACCGGCAGGGTTACCAGTGGGGGCAGTACACTCACCATGCAGGTGATGCGCCTGGCCACACGGCACAAACGGACTGTTCTCAATAAAATAGGCGAGATATTCATGGCCCTACGGCTTGAGCTTGGCTACAGCAAAAACGAAATACTGGCCATGTATGCCAGCAATGCACCATTTGGCAGTAACGTTATCGGGCTGGATGCTGCCTCCTGGCGGTATTTCGGTCGCGGGCCGGATAAACTCTCCTGGGGCGAGATGGCCGCGTTGGCCGTATTGCCCAATTCCCCGTCTTTAGTACATCCCGGCAAAAATAGGCTTACCCTGTTAAAGAAACGCAACCTGTTGCTGAACAGGCTCTACAAGCAGGGCATCATAGACAGCACGACCGCCAAACTTGCCGAGTTTGAGCCCGTGCCGGATAAGCCTGTAGCCCTGCCGCAGCTGGCCCCTCACCTGCTGCAACGCTTCAAGGCAGATTCGCGCAACCGCCCACAGGCACTTACCCGCATCACTACCACCATTAAAACAAACCTGCAGCAGCAGGTAGCCGGCATTATTGAGCAGCACCATCAGGCTTTAAAAGGGAACGATATCAATAATATTGCCGCCATTGTTTTGGATGTGGAGACGGGCGCAACGCTGGCCTACGCGGGCAATATAGCTCACCGCGACGCCCCCGAAATGGAGAGCGATGTGGATGTCATCAACGCGCCGCGTAGTCCCGGCAGCACGCTTAAGCCCCTGCTGTATGCCTCCATGTTGCACGATGGCCTCATACTGCCCAACAGCCTGATACCCGATGTGCCTACCCAAATATCCGGCTACCATCCCGAGAATTTCGACCTGAGTTATGATGGTGCGGTACCTGCTGCAAATGCCCTATCGCGTTCGCTTAATGTGCCTGCTGTGAAGATGCTGCAACAATATAAGTACGAACGTTTTTACGATATGCTCAAAAAAGCCGGCGTTACTACGCTGAAGCAGCCTGCCGACCACTACGGCCTTTCGCTAATATTAGGCGGCGGCGAAAACACCCTTTGGGAACTTGCGGGCATGTATGCCGGTATGGCCCGCGTGGTAAACCATTACCATAAATATGGCGGCAAATACGATGCTACTGATTATAACCCGCCTGTTTATAAATTGCCTGGTAAAGAAGAGCCCATGCTGGAGAAAAACGGCTTGCTGGATGCCGGTTCGCTGTACTATACGCTACAGGCCATGGAAGAGGTGATGCGCCCAGGCGAAGAAATGCTCTGGCAGCAGTTTAGCTCTACACAGCGAATCGCATGGAAAACGGGTACCAGCTTTGGTTTCCGCGATGGTTGGGCTATCGGTATAACGCCCAAATATGTAGTGGGCGTTTGGGTGGGCAATACCGACGGCGAGGGGCGTCCTGGGCTAACGGGCATCAATACCGCTGCCCCTGCCCTGTTCGAGATATTCCGCCTGCTACCAGCCACGCGCGATTGGTTTGCCATGCCCACGGGCGAGATGGTAAAGATCAGCATATGCAAGCAAAGCGGTTACCGCGCCGGGCAGTACTGCAACGATACAGAGGAGCAATTGGTACCCAAAACAGGCCTCAAGGCACCAGCCTGCCCATGGCATAGGCTGGTGCATCTATCGCCCGACGAAAAATATCAGGTTACCGGCAATTGCGAATTGCCGGAATCCATCGTCAACAAAAGCTGGTTCGTACTGCCACCATCTATCGAATATTATTACAAGGCCAAAAACTACCAGTATCATGTGCTGCCGCCTTTTAAGCCAGGGTGTGGCGATGCCGATTATGGCAACCCGATGGAATTGATTTACCCTAAAGAAAACGCTAAGATATATGTACCGCTGGAGGCCGATGGCAAACGCGGCCGCGTTGTATTCAATGCCGCGCACCGGCAGCCGGGCATCAAAATATTCTGGCACCTGGATGATAAGTACGCGGGCGAAACAACCGCTTTCCACCAGGTGGCGCTGAACCCGTCGGCAGGGAAGCACAAATTGACATTGGTGGATGCATCGGGCAATACGTTAAGTGCTTACTTTGAAGTGCTGGATAAGAATAAAAAATAAGACGATTTACATGACGCTAATAGCACTAATTGAATCGAATTCCTCGAATTTTTAGATTTTTCAGGTCTGTGAAAATTGTCCTTAATTAATGCTATTCAGGTTAACTCAACTAAACTCTAAGTGTTCCACTTAAATTGCCTTATAAGCCGTCAAAAAAAATAAAAGACAACACATGATATTAATAATCAGATATTTAATGCAAATTAGTACGACACAATTTGTCGTAGCGCTTCTTGAATGAATGTTGTGGAACACTTTTTTGCGATATAAATGGAAGAATATTGTTAAAATGAAATCACCATCATCTATTTTTAGATGCTAATTCTTTAATAAAAACGATGCTTGAACAATACGACCTGGGTAACCTGATGGTTCTGGATATTGAAACCGTGCCGCAATACCCTACCTATGCCGAAGTGCCCGAACATTTCCGGGAACTATGGGACGCGAAAACGCAGTACCAAAGAAAAGAAGCTACGCCGGATGAATTTTACGACCGTGCCGGTATCTGGGCCGAATTCGGTAAGATCATCTGCATTTCCGTTGGGATTTTCCTGAACGGGAAAAAGGCGGGGCTGCGCGTAAAATCTTTCGCCGGGCACGAGGAAAAAGAACTGCTGATGGATTTCAGCAAGATGTTGAGCAGCCAGCCGCCAAGCATTATACTTTGCGCACATAACGGTAAGGAATTCGATTTCCCCTACATCTGCCGCCGCATGCTGATTAATGGCGTTCCCTTCCCGCCGCATTTGCAGATAGCCGGGAAAAAGCCATGGGAAATAAACCATTTGGATACCATGGAGCTTTGGAAATTCGGCGATTATAAAAATTACACCTCGTTAAGCCTGCTTACCGCCATCTTCGATATCCCCACCCCCAAAGACGATATCGACGGTAGCCAGGTGGGCCATGTTTATTGGGTAGAAGACGACCTCCCCCGCATTTGCACCTATTGCCAAAAGGACGTTGTAGCCACCGCACAGCTGATCAGGCGTTACCGTGGAGAGGCGCTGATAGCGGAAGATTGTATTACGATTGTGGGATGAAACGCAGCTCCATCAATAGCATAAACTGTTTTGTATGGCTCCCCATAATGGCTGTGCTATTTACAGCTTGCAACACAGGTGCGAAACGCGGCAAGGATTTGTCCGAAAAAGACTTACAATACATCCGCAAACTCGGCTTGCTGGATAAGGACGAAAACATTATCCAGTTTGATGCGCAAGGTGCTACCTTGTGGTACAGCGTTAAGCAAGGAGGTAGTTTTTTCAGCGATAAACGTGTAGCCGGTTATTGGGTAGCGCAAGACGAAAGGCAAAAAACAAAAGTGGATTACGCCTTTTATAAAGACATAGACAGCATTGCCCTCAAAGACCGTTCCACCGCCCTTACTTACGCATCATACCTAACTGTATTTAAGCACGACGGTACAAAATTCCGGGCTTACATAAATGGAAATAAGCAAAAAGTGGAATACTTTTATAAAAGTGCGTTGGGGGAGTGGATGAAACATAGAGCCATAAGGCCAGATGCGTCTGCCCCTGTGGTCAACAGGTCTAAACAAATAGATGTTAATACTAGACAAATGATGATGACCGGAAAAATGGATACAACCATTTATGGCAATCAAATTATCTATCCTTTTAAAGACACTTCCTACAAATGCGAATCAAGAGTTAAATATTAGGTAAATAAAGGCAGCGGCAATTTTGCCAAAGACATGTACAAGCAAGCCCTTTGTTGACCTTACTTTGTTGGCTCTCTGGATGTCGGTTTTTTCGA